>CAVTWU010000030.1:0-272608 GCA_963738475.1 uncultured Chloroflexia bacterium | reverse complement strand
GAGGGCGTGGACGCCGCGTTTTTATGGCGCGTCTGGAGTCGGCAGGGTGGCGTCAGGTCGTGGCCGGCGACACCGGCTCCATCTGGGCTTGCTGGGTCCTGAGGTCGTGACATCCGGATGAACCAGCTCGACCCGATCCCGTGCGGGGTGCCTGCGCCGGCCAGGGCTTCGGCGAGTCTTCGAATAACCGCCGTTCAATTCTGCATGGGTGGCGAGGTTCCTGGTCGCTATGGCCTCCCGATCTGGTTCGGGGTCGAATCGATCCTCGGTGACCCTGTGGTCGCGAGGATCCCCCGGTACCTCTTCTTCGATGCCCGGCTGTACGTGGAAGCGACCCGCGCCTGGTTGGCCGGCAGCGACCCGTGGGACGTCCAGCTCCATGGAAACTACTTCGCCGCACCACCGACGCTCTTGCCATTCATTCCCGTCGCGCTGCTGCCGCCCGAGCTCGGGGTTGCCGTCGTGGTCCTGGCGGTCTGCGCTGGTGCTCTGGCCACCGTTCGCCTGTTGCGACTGCCGTGGTGGTGGCTCATGTTCCCGCCGCTCGTCCAGTGCGTGCTTTCTGGCAATGTCCAGGCACTGCTCGTGCCACTCATCCTTGTGCCTGCGGGCGCTCTTGCGATCATGCTCAAGGTCTATGCGGGCTTGCCTCTCGCGCTCCTTGGTCGATGGCGCTCGCTGGTCCTAGCCGCGGGCATCCTGATCGTCACGGCGCCGGTGCTTCCCGTGGGCGACATACTTCGACGAATTCGCCCTGATCTCGCAACGACTTGCCGACCAGTCCGGCTACACGCTGCCCGTGGGGTTGCTGGTCCTGCTGGCCCCCTTCGTGCTGGTCGGTCTGATCATCATCGGGCGGGAGCGGGCAGCGTGGCTGGTCGTCCCGGCGCTCTGGCCTTCGCAGCAGTTCTACTACGGCACTATCGCCATGCCGACGAAGAGCAAGATCGCTACGGCTATCATCGCGCTCCCGGTCCAGGCAATGGCCTGCTTGCCCTCGGCGCCCTGGCGCTCGTCACCTTTGCGCGGGGCGACCGCAGCGGATGGCGCTCCTTCCGGTTCGGCGTACAGGCCCCGGGGCCTTGAGGTCGCGTGTGGACCCTTGGCCTGGGGGCACCCTCGACGCGCCCGACCGCGGTAGCCTACGTGGCGTGACCGCCACGCCCACCCCGACGCATCGCGTTGCTCGCTGGCTTCCTGTTGCGCTGTTGGTCGCCGCGTCCGTCATCCACCTACCCACGCTCGAGCAACCGCTGCTCGAGCGGCACCCATTCCGCAGACGCAGACCGCCTACACCGCGCGCATCTTCCACGAGGAGGGCATCGACCTCCTCCACCCCAAGCTGCCGGTCCTGGGACCGCCGTGGGAGGTCCCGTTCGAGTTCCCGGCTCTTCCAGGCCGCGCGCATCCATGGTCATGGACGCGGCGTTCCGGAGGACACGCGCTCCGGGTGACGGGGCTTCTGTCCTTCCTCCTGCCGGCGGTCTGCTTTGGCTGTTGGTCGCGCGGCAGGTCGGCCGGCTGGGCGCCACTGTCGCCCTCGGCGTCTTCCTCTTCTCGCCGCTCGGGATCGCGTGGGGTCGCGCCGCGCTGATCGAGTACGCCGCTCTCGCGGCCTCGCTCGGCTTCGCCATCGCCGGCCTTCGGTGGCGCGATCGCGGCGACGGCCGGTGGTTCGTCTTGCCCTGGTCCTTGGCTCGTCGCGACGATGGTCAAGATCACGACGGCGCTCTTCTGGGTCGCGCCGTTCGCCTTCTCGCCGTCAGTCGAGACGACGATCGCAGACCCGGACGTCCTGGCGCGAGCTGGTCGCTGTCGGTCGCCCGCTCCTGGCCGGTCTCGCCTGGACCCGCCACGCCGATGCGATCAAGGCCGCCTCCGACGCGACCGCCTGGCTGACGAGCAGCGCCCTGCGACCTGGAACTTCGGCACGATCGCCCAGCGCTGGACGTTGACGCCTGGGCGCGGTGGAGTTCGAGCTCCGATCTGTCCTCGTCTGCCGGGTGCGTCGCACTGCCGTTCCTGGCTTTCCCGCGTCCGCTTGGCCATCGCCGACGGCCAGCTCCGGTTCTGGGCCTGGATCGTCGTGACCCTGATCGGCCCGATCCTCGTGTTCTTCAACCTGTACTTCGTGCACGACTACTACGCGATCGCGTCGTCGGGCTCCGTGGCGCTCCTCGGTCGGGCCTCGGCGTCGCCGGCCTGCTCGATCCGTGGCGGGCTCGCCGGGCTGTCCTGGTCGCCGGGGCCGTCGCCTGTCTGTGGCCGCGTGTGGTCGGTGCAGCGTCCCCTACTGGATACGGATGTTCGACCCGACCGCGACCCGGAGGGCGTCCTGCCGCTGGCAGCCCAGATCGAACGCGAGACGACGGCCGGACCAGCCGGTCGCGATCGTCGGGCGGGACTGGACGCCGGCGATCCTCTACTACGCCCACCGTTGGGGCTGGATGTTCGAGCGGCCACGAGCCGGTCCCGATGCGATCGACCAGCGTCCGTGCTCGACGGGTACTGCCGTCTATCGATGCCCTTGGCTCGATGCCATCGACCACTGCATCCGTTTGGACCCGCCGGCGCTGGGAGTACCAGTGCCCAGCGCGACCATCGGGCCGGTGACCAGCCGCACCGGGCTGCTAGAGTCGGGCCATGACCCAACCACCCGCCGATCTTGACCTCGTCGTGCTCGGCGGCGGCGGCCATGTCGGCCTGCCGCTGAGCCTCGCCTTCGCCCAGGCCGGCCTGCGGGTCGGCATCTACGACACGAACCAGGCGACGCTCGACCGGATCGCCGCCGGCGAGATGCCGTTCCTGGAGACCGGCGCCGACGAGCTGCTCGCGCGAGATCCTGCCGACCGGCCGCCTCGACGTTCGGCACGCGACGGCGTCGATGATCGCGCGGACGGACGCAGCTCGTCGTCGTCATCGGGACGCCGGTGGACGAGTTCCTCGGCCCATCGATGACGATCTTCGAGAAGGCGGTCGACCAGATCGCGCCGCACCTGCGCGACGGCGCGCTCGTCGTCCTGCGCAGCACGGTCTACCCGGGCACCACCGGCGTACGTCGCCGCAGCACCTGCGCGAGCGCGGCTGCCGCGGTGGACGTCGCCTTCTGCCCGGAGCGGATCGCCGAGGGCCACGCGCTCGAGGAGCTGCACTCGCTGCCCCAGATCATCGGCGCGGACGACGGACGTCGCCGCGCGACCGCGCGACCGCGCTCTTCGGGCGCCTGGCCGCGCAAGACGATCCGGACGACGACCAAGGAAGCCGAGCTCGCCAAGCTCTTCACGAACACCTGGCGCTACATGAAGTTCGCCGTCGCGAACCAGTTCTTCATGATCGCCGACCAGGCCGGCGTGGACTACACGAACGTCCTGCGGGCCATCCGCGAGGACTACCCGCGCGCCGCGGACCTGCCCGGGCCCGGGCTTCGCCGCCGGACCGTGCCTGTTCAAGGACACGATGCAGCTGGCGGCCTTCACGGCGGACCACTTCCCGCTGGGCCAGGCGGCGATGCAGGTCAACGAGGGCCTGCCGGCGTACATCGTCGTCGGCGCTCGAGCGCCGCTACGGCGGGCTGCAGCGGCAAGACCGTCGGCATCCTCGGGATGGCCTTCAAGGCCGAGTCGGACGACCCCCGCGCTCGCTCAGCTACAAGCTGCGCAAGCTCCTCGCCTGGGCCGGCGCGCGCGTGCTCTGCACGGACCCGTACGTCGCGGACGACCGCCTCGTCGCCGCTCGACGACGTCCTCGCCGAGAGCGACATCCTCGTCCTCGGCGCGCCGCACAGCGCCTACCGCGGCCTCGACCTCGGGCGGCAAGGACGTCGTCGACGTCTGGGGCGCCCTCGGCGGAGGGATCCGGCTCTAGTGCGAATCCTCGTCACCGGCGCCGCCGGGTTCATCAACGGCTACCTCGTCCCGGAGCTGCTCGAGGCCGGCCACGAGGTCATCGGCTCGACGACTTCTGAAGTACGGCCGCCTGGCCAAGTCCTACGACGACCACCCGCGCTACCGGTTCGTCGAGGGCGACGCCAAGGACGCGCGCGCTCATGCGCGAGCTCGCCGCCGACTGCGACCAGGTCGTCGCCGCCGCGGCGATGATCGGCGGGATCAGCTACTTCCACGAGTTCGCCTACGACCTGCTGGCCGAGAACGAGCGGATCCTCGCGGCCACGTTCGACGCCGCGATCGCCGCGCACCGCGACCGGGCACCTGGAGCGGATCATCGTCGTCAGCTCGTCGATGGTCTACGAGTCGGCGACGGTCTTCCCGACGCCGGAGGGCGCCCAGCTGACCTCGCCGCCGCCGATCTCCACCTACGGCTTCCAGAAGCTCGCCTCGGAGTACTTCGCCAAGGGCGCCTGGGAGCAGTACCAGCTGCCGTACACGATCGTCCGGCCGTTCAACTGCGTCGGGATCGGCGAGCGCCGGGCGCTGCGCGACACGGACATCATGAGCGGCAACGTGAAGCTGGCCCTGTGCCACGTCGTGCCCGGACCTCGTCCTCAAGGTCCTCAAGGGCCAGGACCCGCTCCACATCCTGGGCGACGGGCAACCAGGTCCGCCACTACACGTACGGCGGCGACCTGGCCCACGGCATCCGGCTGGCGATGGAGTCGCCGGCGGCGGTCAACGACGACTTCAACCTCTCGACCGCGGCGTCCACGACGGTCCTGGAGCTGGCCGAGGCCATCTGGCACAAGATCCACGGCCGACGGCCGGCCGTTCCGCTACGTCAGCGACGCCGCCGTTCGAGCACGACGTCCAGCTCCGCGTCCCGGACGTCCGCAAGGCACGCGAGGTCCTCGGCTTCGAGGCGACGACGACGCTCGACACGATGCTCGACGAGGTCATCCCGTGGATCCGCGCCGAGTCGGAGGCCGGGCCGGCTGTGACCGGCTCGCCGCGGCGGCGACCGTCCCGAGCTGTCGATCGTCCTGCCCGTCTACAACGAGGGCGAGGCGCGTCGAGCCGGTCCTGCGCGCGCTGACGGCCGGCGTCGCGACGCCGCACGAGCTCCTCGTCGTCTACGACTTCGATGGCGACACGACGGTCCCGGTCATCGCGCGCCTGGCGGCCGAGATCCCGGCCGTCCGCGGCCTGCGCAACGACCTCGGCCGCGGCGTCCTCAACGCGATGAAGGCCGGGATCGCCGGCGTCGACGCGGCGCCGTACGTCCTGATCTCCATGGCCGACGGCTCCGACGAGCCGCACGTCGTCGACCCGATGGTCGCGCTCGCCCGCGACGGCGCGGACGTCGTCTCCGCGTCGCGCTACATGCGCGGCGGCCACCAGGTCGGCGGGCCGCCGCTCAAGCGGCTGATGAGCCGGACCGCCGGGCTGACGCTGCACTGGTTCGCCGGCGTGCCGACCCACGACCCGACCAACAACTTCAAGCTCTACTCGCGCCGCTTCCTCGACGCGGTCGACGATCGAGAGCACGGCCGGCTTCGAGCTCGCCCTCGAGCTCACCGTCAAGGCGACGCTCGCCGGCCGCCGCGTCGCCGAGGTCCCGACGACCTGGCGCGACCGGACCGCCGGCCAGAGCAACTTCAAGCTGCGCAAGTGGCTGCCCCACTACCTGCACTGGTACCGCGTGGCGTTCGTCGGGCGGTGGCGGCGTCCCTAGCGTTTGCTCACCCGAGTCGATCCGATAGAGGTACGGGTCTCGGCCGGACCGCCGAAGAGGTAGAGAGCGTAGTCCGTGGTGCCGACACGTGTGACTCCGGGGAGTGACGACGGTTGCGGAGCTGACTAGCCCCGCATGCCGCAAACCACGGCCACCAGCTGCGGTAGAACGTGTCAGTCGACGTGCGAATCGTCGGGTCGCCTGGCGTCGTAGCGTGGAATCCGACCCATTCATAACCGGCATCGATCGAGTCAGGGTCGATCCCATCCTTGGCTAGGCGCTCTCCTGCTGACCAAATTCTCGGCGGAGTCGAACGCATGGGAGTTGAGCAGGAACATGACCGAAACCGCCGTCAAGGCGAACGCAATGAGCACTGCTGACGACCTGAGGGCAAAGTCCACCTCGTGGATGCGAAGGTGGCCTTTGGTTCGTTGCGAGATCAGCAGGTAGGTAGAGAAAGAGGATCGCGATTGGCGGGATGACGGGCCAGAAGTATCGGTCAAAGATTGGCCGGCTCATCCCGAATGCGATGAGTCCACCAATGACGGCCACCGAGAACAGAAAAACGATGCCATTCGGGGTGCCGAGTCGACCAACGAATGCGCGCGGCGACCAATTCCATCGCCGTATGTGTCACCTGCAATGACCATCCGACCGCTCACGACCGCTGTGCAGCCAGCACCGAGGCTCAACGCCGTCCAGCCCGCGTCCTGCAGAGGCGCCTCCCTCCAGAGATCGTCGCGTCCATGACACCCCACCTGCAGGCGAGGTTCTCCAGCATGACCGGTGCAGTCACCCCGTCGATCGCCCATGGACAAGGCGCGCCGTCGCAATCACCACGCCGACGTACAGACCCACTAGCACGTCGGACCGACGCATGTAGGCCCGCCATCTCAAGGTTGCGATCAGTGCGGCAGGAGCGACCACAAGACAGATACTCGCGAGCGCCTGTGGCACGCCGGCAAGGATCCAGTCCAGGCCCAATCGGAGGAAGTTGGCCGATGAGCGTCGACTTCCACATGTGGATGGCCACGCAAGCAGTAGCCACCAGGAGCGAAAGCAGCCAAGTTCGGCGGCCGCCACGATCGGCAACGAGCGCCCCACATCACGCTTGCCGGAGCCGCGACCGCGAACTCGCGGATGCTGAATGCGAACACGCCTGCGACTGCGGAGGCGATCAGCAAGCCAAACCTGACCGGTTGGTGGGTGATTGCGAGGGCACCCAGTGACAGGCACCAGAAACTGGGCGGCCAGGGCAGGCACGTCGCTCATGTAGGACGTCGCAAATGCGAGATATCCGGGAAACAGAGCAAGAAGGGCAGCCGCTAGTGCGGCCGGCCGCGGCGGTAGGACTTGTCTCCCTAGGATGTAGGCGCTGATGATGCCGGCGATCGCGAAGACCACGCCGGCCGCCGTGAATGCCCATGGCTGCGGGCCAGACAGCCACAGCAGTGGCTGGGTGACGATGATCTGGCCGATCGTCGATGGTCTCGCTGATACCGTCGAGTGCGAATGTGCCGGTCCGAGCCATCTCAGACGGCATTCGTCGGTAGGACCAGTCGTCGTTGCGAGGGGATCTCGAGCGAGCCGGCCGCCGCGCTCACCGACAGCGGCAGCGCGACTGCGAGCAAGAGCAATCCGAGGATGAGCCAGGTGTCCTGTCGCCGCCGTACGCTCATGATGGTCTCTCTGCTGAAGTGGACCTGAGGCACGATGGGGAGCCACTCAGGGCCACTCGTGCGGCGCGAATCCAGATCGCCGCGGGCCACACCGACGTGGCAAATCCAGCTCATACTTCGCGAGGCTGCTCCGGGGTGCACCTCCAGGCTCCTTGAGCCGAAATCCCGCCGATTGCCCTGGGCCGCTGAGAGGTGTCAGACATCCTCCCCAGGATTCCCGTCAATGATTCTCTCGCGAGGGTGGATTGCCGACTCCGCCGAGGCTCGAACGGCAGTTCAAAGAGTGCTGGCAGGAGCTGCGAGCTGCACATCCAGGGGCCTGAGCACGGGCTGTTTGAGTCAGAGTTGGCCGCCTTTCTTGGCGTATCCCACGTGGTCGGAGTCGCCTCCGGCTCCGACGCTCTCGTGCTTGCGTTGCTGGCCGTCGATTGTGGTCCCGGAGACGAGGTCGTGACCGCCGCGAACGCTGGCGGCTATGCGAGCTCGGCCATAGCACGCCTTGGATGCGATGTTAGCTATGCCGAGGTCGACTCGGATAGCCTACTGATGACCCCCTACTCGGTGCTGGATGCTATCGGCCCAGCCACCCCAGCCGTTGTTGTCACTCACCTATATGGGAATGTCGCGAAGGTCGAAGAGATCGTGGCCGTCTGTCGACCCCAAGGCATCGCCGTGATCGAGGACTGCGCGCAATCATTGGGCGCATTGTCGCAGGGGCGACGCGTCGGGACGATTGGTGACGTCGCAGCCTTCAGCTTCTACCCGACCAAGAACCTCGGCGCGGCCGGGGACGGTGGCGCGGTGGCGACAGCCGATGACGACGTTGCGGCAACGGTGCGATCGCTTCGACAGTACGGCTGGGGCCCCAAGTACCAAGTTGATCGTCCGGACGGGATCAACAGCAGACTTGATGAGGTCCAGGCTGCGATCCTGCGGGTCGGCCTTCCTGGTCTCGATAGCGCGAACGAGCGACGCCGGGAGATCGTGGGTCGATATGCGGAGGCCCTGACGGGCAGGTCGGTACGACTGGTCTCCGGGGTTACGCCCGAGTTCGTCGCGCACTTGGCCGTAGTTCGAGCCGACGACCGGTTCGGCCTTCAGGCGTCGCTCGCCGCGGTAGGGGTTGAGACCGATATCCACTACCCGATCCCGGACCACCTACAGAAGGGTTTGCCTTCGACCGGCACGTCAGCGGCCGTTGGTCGAAACGGAGCGGGCGGCCGGTCAGGTGCTGACGGTGCCCTGCTTCCCATCGATGACGGGAGCACGAGCTTGATCGCGTGTGCGCTGGCTTACGACGAGGGTCGAAACGATGACTGAGCCGCTTGGAGTTCGGTTTTCGGTCGTCGTGCCCGTCTATCGGAACCGAGACTCGCTGCCGTCCGTCGTCGAGAGATTGGCCGCATTGGGGTCGAACAGGTCGGGTGAACTCGAAGCCGTATTCGTGATCGACGGGTCACCTGACGACTCGCTTGAAGTCCTCCGTGGATCCCTGTCCAATGGTTCGCTTCACGCCCAGATCATCTGCCTGTCGAGAAACTTCGGTCATCGTTTTCAGCGATCCGAGCCGGGATGGCGGTCGCTCGTGGCGACTTCGTGGCTGTCATGGCTGCAGATCTTCAGGAACCTGTCCAGGTCGTGGCAGCCTTTTTCGACGTCCTGGAATCGGGTACGTGCGACATCGTATTTGGCGAGCGCACCAAGAGGTCGGATCCCCGCGTTGGGACCTGGGGCTCACGGGGCTATTGGTGGCTGTACAGACGGTTCGTAAACCGCGACGTGCCCGTTGGCGGAGTTGATGTCTTCGGTTGTACTCGCGAGGTTTGCGGACAAGTCGTCGCCTTCACCGAGACGCACTCGAGCTTGGTTGGACTCCTGTTCTGGGTCGGATACCGGCGAAGCTTTATCCCTTACGAACGGGCCGCGCGTCACTCGGGCCAGAGCGGATGGACGTTGCGACGCAAGGTTCGCTACCTATTCGACAGCGTCTATGCCTTCACGGATCTGCCAGTGATATTGCTCCAGGTCGTTGGAGCTATCGGCTTCGTCCTGTCCGCCATCGTAGGAGTGGTGGTCTTCGTGGCATGGCTGATGGGAACGATCAAGCAACCCGGTTACACCCCGCTGATGATCGCCATCCTCGCCTCGACTTCGGCCATATTGCTCGCGCTTGGGGTTGTCGGGTCGTATGTCTGGCGAGGATATGAGAACGGCAAAGGCCGGCCACTGGAGTTGACGGCCACACACGAGGTCTTGGTGAAGTCTCGCGACCCGATTGCCGACGATTCGCGTAGTGGACGGGAAGAGTCCGAGATGAAGGCACCGATGGATGTGTTCGTACACTCGGCCGGGATCTGCGAGACCGAGGACGTAGGCCCAGGGACCAGAATCTGGGCATTTGCTCACGTCCTGCCCGGTGCCGTAATCGGTCGCGACTGCAACATCTGCGACCATGTCTTCATCGAGAACGACGTCGTGATCGGCGACCGCGTCACGATCAAGTCCGGCGTCCAACTTTGGGATGGCGTCCGGCTCGGGCAGCGACGTCTTCGTCGGCCCGAATGTCGACATTCACGAACGACAAGTATCCCCAAAGCCGAATCCGTCCAGGTCGGTTTGAGGAAACAATCGTGGCCGACGGCGCTTCTATAGGCGCCAATGCCACCGTGCCTGCCGGGACTGCGAGTCGGTCGGAACGCCCTCGTCGGCGCCGGCGCCGTGGTGACGAAGGATGTCCCCGCGAACGCAGTGGGTCTACGGCAACCCAGCGCGAATCCAAGGGTATCAGCGCGCAGATCCTGCGGCCCCTAAGTCGGCCACTCCCCCCATCAAGCCGCGCGTCCTGGCTGGTGGGTCTCAAGTGATCGGTCTCCGACGTGCTGAGGACATGCGCGGGAGTCTTGCAGCGATCGAGTTTTCGGACGACCTGCCCTTCGTGCCGCAGCGCTTCTTCACGGTATTCGGAGTCCCGTCCACGCGCGTCCGTGGCGAACATGCTCATCGAACCTGCCATCAGGTCCTTGTATGTTTCGTTGGTTCAGTGTCGGTCGTGGTCGATGACGGCAGCCAGCGGGACGAAGTGCGTTTGGATGATCCCGCCGCCGGACTCCACATCCCCGCGCTCGTATGGGGGACGCAGTACCGCTTCTCGATGGACGCGATCCTGGGCGTATTCGCCTCGCACCCGTACGACGCGGAAGACTACATCCGAGACTACGAAGAGTACTTGGCCCTTCAGCTTGGACCCAATTTGTCCTGAACGTGGGTGGCTCGCCAACTCGCTACGGTGCCGCCTGCTGGTCCAGCAGGTCCTGCCTGACCCGTTCGACGATGGCCGGGTCCACCGGCGGGACCGCATCGCCGGCAAGCGAGTCCTCCAGCGGCGAGCCGAACTCCACGAGGACCTCGCGGAGGCGGGTGACCGTCCGGTCCAGGAGCTCGACCTTGTCGGGATCGATCGTCGGATCGAGGTCGCCGAGGACGACCGAGACGACGGCCCGGGTGTAGGCCGCCCGCTCCTCGAAGATGACCCGGCCGGCGACGAGCAGCCACAGGTTCCAGATCAACGCGAGCGCGAAGACCGTGGCCAGACCGGCGACCGTGGCCAGTCGGAGGCCCGGCGAGCTCGGGCAGCGGCCGGCGGCCGACGAGCGCGGCGAGCCCCAGGATCGCGAAGATGCCCGACAGGTAGGCGTAGCGGCTGTACAACGCGGCACCGTCGAACAGCTGCGCTCGGATGAGCGCCAGCAGCGCGTACATGAAGACGATCGCGCCGAAGCAGGCGATGGCGCGGCTCGAGACCGCTCGACGGCGGACGAGCTGCACGACGATGCCGGCGCCCAGCGCCAGCGCGACGAGCATCCCGACCTGCGGCCCGACGCCGAGTCACGGACCCGAACGCCGTCCCGACGCCCTTCGAGCAGGAACCGCGGGATCCCGAGGACCGCATCCAGGGTGAACGGATCTCGCGCGGTCGCGACGCCGGACCGGCCGAACGCCAGGTACCACGCGACGTACACGAGACCCGGGACGAACATCGCCGGCACGACTCGCCAGCGAGACCGGTCGAGCAGCAGGTCCAGCCCGACCAGCACGAGCATGAAGATCCCGAAGCCCGAGGTCATCATGCCGACGCGTCAGCAGGCCGGTCGCGAGCGCGACCCGGGACCGCGGCGGGTCGTCGTCCAGCAGGAGCAGCGCGGCCAGGCCGAGCGCGATCGAGATCAGGAACCCGATCTGCATCGACCAGTACAGGTTCTCGAAGCCGCTGCCGAAGAAGGCGATGACGACCGCGGCCGCCGGCGGCGAGCCACGGGCTGGTCGACCGGCGGGCGACGGCGTACACCTCCACCACGACGACGACGTGGAGGGCCGCCAGCAGCGCCAGATACGGCATGTAGGTGCCGAGCCCGAACGTCTCGAGCATCAGCCGGTAGACGACGATCGTGACCCCCAGCCAGTGCTCGTTGAACGGCTGGATGAAGCTGTCGAGCGAGATCGTGCGGTCCGCCATGACCGCCCACTCGTCGGCGAAGAACGTCAGTCCGCGACCCAGCCACAGCAGGGCCAGGAACGCCGACCACGACGGCGACCGCCACGATGGCGTCGGCGAGGTCCGGTCGGCGTGTCCGCGTCAGCACGGCGGGACTATAGCCCCGGGCTGGTCGCTCCGACCTCCGCCCGAAGGTCCTGTGAGCGTCGCAGCAGGACGAGCAGGACGCCGGTGATCGTCAGCATCGCCACCGAACCGGCGATGCCCAGCGGGCCCGCGACCGGCAGCAGTGCCGCCGATCTCGCGGCGTCGGCGGGATCGCCGCGAGGAGGTTGAGCGTGAAGACGACGCCGAAGGCGAGACCCAGCCAGCGCATCCGGACGTCCGGCACGAGCAGCATCAGGAAGACCAGCGCTCCGTACGAGTAGCGCTCGTGCATCGCGGTCAGGAAGCAGAACGCCAGGAGCGTCGCCAGCGGCCAGGCCCGAGGACCAGCGTCCGCGGGCGCGGGTCCCGCACGATCGCCAGCGCGACGAGCAGGGACGTCAGGGCGGTGATCAGGTAGCCGACCTGACCGCAGCGTGAGCGGCCCGAGGACCGGACACGTCGTCGGCGACGTACTCTCCGCCGGCCGACCAGCTCCTGGACCAGCCACCACGAGTTCCAGGCGCTGAGCGACAGGATCGCGAAGCACGTCGTTCTGGTAGTGCGGCGAGATTTCGGAGGTACGCCGCCGGCCCGCCGGCCGGGATGAACGGCAGCCACAGGACGACGATGACGACGATGCCGATCGGCCGTCGCTCCGGACGACCTCGCGCCAGCCGCCGGTCGCCCAGAACCACGCGGCGAACGGCAGGATGAACGGCAGCGCCTGTGGCTTGGTCATGAGCGACACCGCCACCAGGGCGGCGGCCGGCCCGTTGTGGCCGTTGATCGCGAACACGACGGCCCCCAGGGCCGACAGCAGGTAGATCGACTCGTACTGGCCCCACCAGGCGGAGATGTCGAAGACGGCGGGGTGGAGGAGCATCGCGACCCCGCCGACGACCGCCCAGGTCGGGCGCGCGCGCAGGGCGTAGACCACGAGCGCGGCGAGGCCCAGGTCGGCCAGGGACGCCGGTGTCTTCATCAAGGCCCGGATGGCCGGATCGGACGCATCGGTGACGGTCTGGAAGGCCGGCTGGATCGCCGCCAGGATGCCCCAGATGTAGGCCATGACCGGCCCGAAGGTGACGTCCATGTCGTACGCGGGCGACAGCCCGTTCACGGCGATCCCGTGGACCCACAGGACGAACTGGTCGAGGTCCGGTCGGAAGCCGTCGGTCGGCAGCAGGACGAGCCGGATGACGACCCCGAGGATGAGGGCGACGAGCAGTGTGACCTGCTGACGGCGCGTCCAGCCCGCGGCCCCGGACGGCGCCTCGACGGTGCCGGAGGTCACGGCGTCAGGCGCGGCCGGAGACCCAGTAGCGCTCGGCGGCGCCGGCGACGGACCCGAGTTCGGCGATCGCGTGGCCGTGGGCGCGGACCGCGGCGGCCATCTCCTGGTCGCCGTCGAACAGTCGCTCGAGCTGGCTCTCGTAGATCGTCACGCCGGTGATCTTGCGCTCGATCTGGTCGGTGATGTCGGCGTAGACGGGCGAGATGCTGACGTCGTCCGGGACCCCGTGGAGGCCGCGCGGCCCGAGGTCCTCCAGGCGCCGGAAGTCGGTCCACCAGGCGTACGGGAAGTCCTCGTAGAAGGCGATCTTGCCGGCGTAGTCGGGCCCCGGCATCACCCAGGCGCGTCCCTCGCGGAGGAGCCCGAGGCCGACTTCGCGGCACAGCTGGTGATCGACGTGCCCGCCGACGCCGAGCGGGAAGTAGACCTTCTGTGGCTCGAGCCGGGCGATCTCGCGGCGGAGCAGGTCGAACGGGGCGTCATCGTCGGGTCGCGGTGCGCCCAGGAGCTGCTCGTCGCCCTCGTAGCCGCGGAAGACGGCGTCGGGGAGGTCCAGGAAGACGATCGACGCCTCGGCGAAGTAGGCGAAGCGCTCGTCCTCGACCCGTCGTCGCGCCATCAGGTCGCCGGCGGCCGCATCGTCCATCACCTCGTCGGTGAGGATCGCGCCCTGGGTCGGCAGGTCGTCCATGACCGGCTGGTCGGCGATGGAGCCGTTGCGGACGCTCGCCCGGCGGTACCACGACGAGCGCTGCCAGAACCGCTTGGCGGCGGCATCCGCATCGGCCTGGGTGGCGTCGAGCTGGGCCTCGTCGGCGGCCCACGACGGGACCTGGGCGGCCGTCGGATAGTCGGCCAGGACGGAGCTCCGGTTGAAGGCTTCGGTCGCGGGCCACATGGCCTTGGACCCGAATCCGAGCGCCTCGCGCTGGTACCCGGTCAGCCGATCCGTGGCGCCGTCCCCGGAGAAGACCGTGATGATCGTCACGTTCTGACCGAGCTCTCGAAGGGACGCGATCAGGCCGCCGCACGAGAGGGCGACGTCGTCCGGATGGGGCGCGACGAACACATGGGTCATGGCCGGGCGAGTATACCGGGCTGTCCGTGTCGCGCCACGAGGCTCGTCGGGCTGATCGGCGATGCTCGGCGGCGACGCGATGGCCGCCGCGACGACCGCGAACCCGGCACCGGGACGGCCATCAGGGCCGCTCGATGGCCGTCAGGCCGGCATCGCCAGCGTCGAGTAGTACCACTGCGTCGACGGCCAGAGC
The DNA here is from genome assembly GCA_963738475.1 of uncultured Chloroflexia bacterium. Lineage (GTDB taxonomy): Bacteria > Chloroflexota > Limnocylindria > Limnocylindrales > CSP1-4 > SPCO01. Next base: position 258,100 of record CAVTWU010000030.1, on the reverse strand, counting down.
ACCGGGACGGCCAGCCAGGCCGCCCGTTCGCGGCCGCACAGGCAGGGCGACGACGGCGATCGGGATCAGCGACGGGATCGCCGTCGCGGAGAGACCGCCGTCCGACTGGGTCGCCAGGACTGCGACAGGTCGCCGAACTGGCGATGTACGACGCCCACGGCAGGAACGGCGCCGTGACGAGCAGCAGCCGCCGGTGACGAGCAGCGCCCGCCATCGAGCGTCAGCGCGATCGGCACGAGCGCGTAGACCTTCAGGAACGCCGCGATCGGCCCGGCGCCGACGAGGATCAGCGGGACGAGCAGCGTCTGCGGGTTGCCGTTCCACGCGCCGTCGATCAGCGGCGGGAACAGGCGCCACCACCATGGCAGGTGCAGCAGCCGGATCGTCGCGATCGCACCGACGACGGCGGCGATCAGCAGGATGCGATCGCCGAGGTCCTCGGGCAGCAGCGCGATCGGGGCCAGCGGGATCAGTGCGTGGCGGCGCCGCGAACGCTGGGTCGATGACGATCCAGGGTCGGCCGTCGAGCCACGCCCGGTCGCCGCAGGTAGAGCGGCCGTCGAGCCGGATCGCCGACCAGGACCGAGCTCGGACCAGCTGATCGACGCGAACCAGACGGCAGCCAGTAGCGCGGAACCACGCCTGACGAAGTCCGGTCGAGGCCGCGTCGGGCGCGTCGAGCATCACGGCGTCACGGTACACGCGGCCGACGTCGAGTGCCTCAGGAAGGCGAGGCGGACGGCGACTCGGACGGTGCGGCGCTGGGTGCCGCTGAGTCAGACGGCGCGGCCGAGTCGCTCGGGGCGGCTGACACGGACGGGGCGGCGCTTGGCGACGGAGCCACGGAGCCGACGGTGACGCCGATGGCCGACGCCGACGCACTCGCGGACGCCGACGCGCTGCTGGACGGTGCCGGCGTCACCGATGGGGCAGGGGTGGGGGTGGGCGTTCCGGTGAACGTGCCACCGTTCCCGGCGAGCATCCCGTAGGCGAAGATCCCGACGAAGATCGCCACGGTCGCCAGCACGAAGATCCCGGACGCGGAGTCCTTGACGGTCCGACGGCGCGCTCGGGGTCGCCGCCTTGGCGGCTGCCAGCGGCGCCGGCTGCCTTCGCGGACGTGGCGACCGGCTCGGGCTCGTCGTCGCGGTTCGGGCTCGGCGTCCGGCTCGGGCTCCGGCTCCGGCTCGGGCTCGGGCTCGGCTCGGGCTCAGGCTCCGGCTCGGGCTCGGGCTCCGGCTCCGGCTCGGGCTCGGGCTCGGGCTCGGGCTCGACCGCAGCGTCAGGCTCGGCGGCGGCTCGGCTCGGGCTCCGGCGCCGGCTGGGGTCGCTCCGGCTCAGGCTCGACTCGGCTCGGCGGCGCCGCGTCGGGGTCGGTCGGGAGCTCCTCGGGCGCGCCCTCGGGTCGGTCAGTCATCCGGTGTGGTCACTCCTGGCGTGCGGTGTCGGCCATCAGGTGCACGGGCACGCGGGCGACAGTGTACCCAAGGGCGCCCGTCATGCGTCGCGGACGGCCGGGACGAGCAGCCCGGCCAGCCCCGCGAACGTCGTCAGCAGGCCGAACGTGGCGATGATCGTCGGCACGGGCAGGACCAGCGTCAGGAGGCCGCCGACCGCCATCGCGATCGCCATCGACCCGAACACGAGCGAGAACCGGAACCCCACGACGCGACCCATCAACGCGGCCGGCGTGCGCTGCTGGAAGAGCGTCTGGCTCGGGATGACGAAGATCATGTTCGACACGCCCTGGCCGAACGACAGGCCGATCGCCAGCCAGAGGTGGTCCGTCATCGCGAACAGGAACACCATCAGGCCCCAGAACGCGTATCCGAAGATGACCATCCGACCCTTGGCCAGCCGCGCCCCGATCAGGCCGATCGCAAAGCCGCCGACGAGGTTGCCGAGGCCGATCGCCGTCTCGATGAACCCCCAGACGGCGAGGTAGCCGCCCGGTTCGTCGTCGAACGACTGCTCGGCATAGATGACCGTCAGCGAGATGAGGATCCCGATGGCGAACTGGCCGACCGTCGCCTGGAGCGTGTTGGCCAGCAGGACCGTCTCGCGGCGGAGGAAGTCCCAGCCCTGGAGCATCTCGCCGAAGAAGCCGATCGACTCGGCGTCGTCGCTCGTCGTCGGCCTCGACCTCGTTCCGGGCCGGGTTGACGACCGTCACCGCGATGAGCACGGCGGAGGCGAGGTAGGTGGCGGAGTCGAGCCAGAACGCGAGCGGGAGCGCGGACGCGAGGGCGGCCACGAGCAGGCCGGCCAGCGCATAGCCGACGACGTCGGCGATCGTCTCGCCAAGCCACAGGGCCGAGTTGGCGCGTCACGAGCTCGTCCTCATCGACGATCTGCGGGAGGATCGCGATCCGCGCCGGGCGGAAGAAGACTGAGATGGCGGTCACGAGGAAGCTCAATGGGTAGACGAGCAGCACGTTCGTCACGGCGGCGACCGGGATCAGCAGGATCAGGGCGGCTCGGAGGATGTCGCTGACGACCATGACCTCCTTCTTGTTCCAGCGGTCGACGAACGTCCCGGCGACCGGCGACAGGAACAGGTTCGGCAGCGCGGACGCGAAGAACGAGAACGCCGTCGCGATGATCGAACCGGTCACCGACAGGACGATCCCGGCCAGCGCCAGCTGGTGGATCCGGTCGCCGAACAGGGAGATGAGCTGTCCGGTCCACAGTCCCGAGAACGACCCGTTGAGGGCGAGGCGGACGTACGGGTGCTCCCGGATGCGCTCGCCGACGGCGCGCTTCGGGTCGGAGCGGGACCGACGCCGCCTTCGCCGAACTCGACCATGGGCTCGAGGGACGGAGACGCCATGCCGGGGCGTGTCCCGCCCAGCATGATCGGGCGCTCGAGGGCGGCGGTGTCGGTGAAGCGCGGCCGAGTACGCCCGTCTCGGCCGGGGGAGCGGTTCGGGCCTTCGTCGAGCTGCCGCTCGGGGGAGCGGACCACGCTGGCGAACAGGAAGAAGGCGAGGCCGGCGCTGAGGAAGACGTCACCGATCGAGATGACGTTCTGGATGATCGGCACCGGGATCGGGATGACGTCGCCGAGCGGCCCGAGGCGCAGCAGGAAGGCCGCGTCGAGGCCGGCCGGCAGGATCACGTGGATCGCCGAGGACACGTCGGCTGCCGTGAAGCCCGCCGCGATCAGGCTGGGCTCGTAGATCGGCATGTAGCCGCCGTTGATGATGATCACGGCGGTGTTCGACAGGACTCCGACGAACGCCAGGCTGAGGCCCGGGTAGTCCCGGTTCGCCCACAGGCCGACCAGGAGCATCGTGAACGCGGTCGCCAGGAGTGGCAGCCGCAGCGTGTCGACGATGGCGACGTCGGCGTTGAGGAGCCAGTCGGTCGAGAAGCGCAGCGCGATGGCGGCCAGGAGCACGCCGAGCCAGCGGAGGCGGATGGCGGCGAGGTTCGTCAGGTTGCCGCCGGCCAGCAGGCCGAGGAGCAGCCCGAGGAGGATGCCGCCGATCAGCATCGGGTGGGCGGCGTCAGGGCGTGCGCGACCTGGGGCTGGATCGGCGAGTGCACCCGAGCATCATGCCGGGCGTGTCGAGCGACGATCAGGCGGGCTTGGCCGGTGAGTGGCTCGCGGTGCCGGCGGCCGACGGCTTCCGACTGGGCCGCGGTCGTCTCGGCGGCGGTCGGCTCGACGGCGCTGGAGGTCATCCGGGTGGCGGCCTGGGCGAGGAGCGGGATCGGGCGCGGTCTCGACCGTTCGGCCCGGATCCGGCACGCCATCGACGTGATGGGTCTGGACGAAGGCATCGACCATCACCGGGTCGAACTGGACGCCGGCGAACTTGCGGAGCTCGCCGAGCGCCTGCTCGGCGGTGAGCGGCGTCATCCGATACGGACGGGCGGCCGTCATCGCCTCGAAGGCGTCGGCCACGTGGAGGATGCGGGCCAGCTTCGGGATCTCGTCGCCGATCAGCCGATCCGGGTAGCCGGAGCCGTTGTACCACTCGTGGTGGTGGCGGATGATCGGCAGCTCGGGGGCCAGCTTGGTGACCGGGGCGATGATCTGGGCACCCAGCACGGGATGCGCGTTCATGATCATGCGCTCCTCGCGGGTCAGTCGCTCCTGCTTCAGCAGGACGTTGTCCGGGACGCCGATCTTGCCGACGTCGTGCAAGAGGCCGCCCCACTCCAGTGCCTCCAGCTCGCCGGCGCTCACCTGCATCACCCGGCCGATGTCGACCGCGATCTCCTTGACCCGGTGGCTGTGCTTGGCGGTATACGGATCGCGCTTGTCCACGGCCTCCGCGAGCGCCCCGATGGTCTGCGTGAACATGTCGCGCATCTCGACCAGCCGCTGCGACGCCATCCGCGTCGTGTACAGCGGCAACGCGAACAGCAGCGTTGCCCACCACTCGACCGAGTAGATCAAGGACATCAGCCAGCCGAGGGGGCCCAGGGCCAGGTTTGGGGCCGTAGTTCCTCGCGAGTCGCCGACAAGGACAACGCTGAGGGGCTTGCCGGTTCGCAGCGCCAGCAGCGTTCCCGCCAGAACCACGTTGACCGCATAGAAGACGGCCGCCGCGATCATTGCCCGAAGGAAGTCGGCGAAGAGACCGCCGCCTTGCCCTGGCAGTACCTCGTAGACGACGCCAGACACGATGGCCGGGATGGCAATGCCGGCGTGATTGGCCAAGCGTGCCGTACCACGGAATTTCGCCCCTGAGTTCGCGAGCCTCGGTGGTTCCGATTACGGCGACCCACCCGCCGACTGCCGGTCCACCCAGGAAGATCGCGGCGAGCATCGGGGCGTTGGCGACGGCTTGCTGAGTTCCATGCGCAAGGGTGACGGGTAGTGCCCAACTCACAAGCGTCAGGAGAATCCAGAACGCCACGCCCGCAAGAATCTCGACCTGGGCAGGGGGCTGCCCGTCTGATCGCCGCCAATTCGTATCGCGATTGCTGGATCGGCGGGAAACACAAGAGTCGCGGCCACGAGCGCGATTGCGCTCAGGGCCACGACTCCGGCGATATATGCCTTGAGAGACCTTGGCATCGATGCCCCGTTAGTCGCCACCAGTTCCTGGCCAATCTACCTGTCGGAGATCAGCCGAACGATGACACTAACGTACTAGAAGACCCTCAAGGACGCTCCACCTGCAACGGCAATCATCGCGACGGTTGAGACGCGTCACGAGGATGCGCGTGAAGCGGGACTTCATGGCTGTTACCAGCCCTTGTTCTGGGACTCGGCCTGCACGATCGAACCTCCTCTTCCGGCCCTCCGTGCTCCTGAGAGCACGGAACGGACCAGACTACTTGGTCGGTCGGGTGCACTAGTCGCTCAGCTCCACCCTAAGTGCCCATTTCAGGTGGGGCGTCGCCGCGTCCGAGCTACTTCACATTGCTTCCCAGTACGGGAGTACCAGGAAGTGGGCGGACTATAGGGACGCCGGACTACCACGGTCAATACGGCACCTTACCTATCCCTACAAGGATTCGAGCGTGGGCGGCTCGATTCCGAGGGTGTCGCGCAGCCAGACCGAGTAGTGGGCGTACTGCTCCGCGGCTGCGGCGTGTGACCCGCTCAGCTTGTACAGCCGTAGCAGCGAGAGCTCGATGCTGTCTGCGTCCGGGCAGGCCTCGAGGGCGCGGCGAGCAAGGAGAATTCCACGCTCGAAGTGGCCGCTCTCTGATGTCAGAGCGGACTGACTTCTCGACTACCTGGAGGAATGACGGACTGCAAGCTTGGATCGGAAGGCCGACGCCCACTCCTCGTAGGCGAAGTCGAGCGCGAATGGGCCTCGGTAGGTTTCGGCGAGGCTCGGCGACCGCCGCGGGGCTCGGGTCCGCCGGAAGGCCCCGAATGATGTCCCAACAGCGTTGGACTCTCGTTGCGACCAGCTCCGGATCGAGCCAGACCACGTCGCCCTCGTGGTTGACGTATCCCGGAGATAGGTCCTCGGAGAACGAGGGCTCGAAGACGCGCCGGAGGAAGTACACAGTTTGGTTCAGCGAGTTGAGCGCATCAGCCGGATCAAAGTCCGGCCACAGCGCATCGAGCACCTCGTCGCGGGTTGCGGACAGGCGCGGCCTCGAGACCAAGAAGCAAAGCAGACCAAGCACCTTGCGCCGAACAGCTGATCCGTCGACGAGGCGTGCGCCAATCGCGATCGCGACCTCGACCTTGTCCTCGACCATGACCCTCGAGGCGACTCGTCGGGCCAGCGCTGCGCCCAAGTGTGGACTCAGGTCGGCCGCGCATGCCTTTAGCGAGCGCTCGAAGACGAGGGACGTCGTCCTTGCGTTCCGATGGCTTCAAGCAGACGGGCAGCCGCGATGGCCTTCGTCCCATTGGAGTCGACGGCCGACCGGAGTGGATCGCGCCATCGCTCGGGTCGTCGCCGCGGCTTCGGCCTCGATCACGGACATCTCCGCAGGCCGAGAAGCTCTCCAGATGAGGCACGCGAGCTCAGCCATGGCAGCTCAAGGCAGCGAGGTGGTTGCGACTTGAGGCCCTGACGAGCCGACGCATCTCGTCTCCCGGTCCCGGCGATCGCCTCGAGCACTTCCCGCAGTATGTCAGCCAGAAGCCCGCGCCTTGACTCCGCGCCTGGCGGATGGCCGCCTCGATGGCGTCCGGCGCTCTCCGCTGAGTGCGTCGGCCACGAGTAAGTGTGCTCGGAGCGCCAGGACGTGCGCCTTGTGTGCGGTCGAGCTTGATGGGCTGGACATTGGGATGCCAGTCAAGGAGCGTTTCTGCGACCGTCGAGGTTCCCGCAGCCTCAATTCGTATGCGCTCGAGTGGCATCGATCTGAGACGTGGCCCAGGGGCTCTCCTCGCGGGCTCGTTCGATTTCGGCGATGTGATCGGACGCTCGCTCCGCGCTTCCATAGAAGTGTCTCGATCTCAGCGCTCTCGAGAGTTATCTCCCAGCGCAGTCCCGGATTGATCCAGCGGTTCGGCTGCCGAGATCGCTTCTGAGGCGGCCTCGATGCCCGTGCAGTTGAGCCAGTGCCCAGCCCCGTGCGACCAGGGCTGACGCGACTTCCGGCCCAGCCGAACTCGACTCCAGTAAGTCGACGGACCTCGTCGGCAGCTTCGAGCGAGCGGACGCTGTCGCCCTGAGCGCGAAGCAGGTTCGCCAGGTTCAGGTACGTGACTCCTGCGAAGTGCGTCTCGCCGGACTGCATCTGCGCCGTCGCGAGGCGAATCAGAACGTCAATTGCGGCCACCAGGTTGCCGTCGACCGAGGTCTCAATTAGCGCAACGAACGCCTCTGCGATGGCACGGATGCTTGGGTCGGTCGTGGTCGTGGCGAGGCGGCGGGACAGGTCCATCGACAGGTCGAACTCGCCGACGTTGTAGGCGAGGGATGCGAGGTTGATGAGCGCGATCGACGACGTCGGCTCGAGCTCCACTGCGCGGCGGGCACGCTTGAGGGCGCCGGCGACGTCGCCCTGTTTGAACTCGCGGCGCGAGCGCAGGACCTCGAAGCTGGCCCGCTCGACGCCTTCGTCGGCATTCGGCAGGTAGGCCTCGGTCAAGGAGTACTCGCCCTTCGCCACGATGTCCTGGGCTGCCCCATCGATGACCTCGTACGCGCGCGCCCGGTCCCCGGCCATCGAGTAGTGGTGAGCGGCCGTGCGCCAGTCGGATCGCTCGGCATATCGCCCGACCCGCTCGTGCAGCGCCCGCACCGAGGCCGCCCCGATGTCCCGATCCAGCCGCGACTCGAGGAACTCGCGGACGAGTGGGTGGTACCGCAGTTGCGTTCGCGGTCCGCCGGCACGTCGCCCGAGCAGCGTGAGCCGCTCGGCCGCCGCGGTGAGTCGGACGACGTCCTCGGCATCCATGCCGGTGACGACGGCGGCCAGCTCCTGGGTCACCACCTGGAGGATGGAGGTCTGCATCAGGAACTGCTGGAGGTCGCCGGGGAGATCCCCGACCACCTCCTCCGCGAGGTAGTCGTACAGCTCCTGGTCCGCGCCGGTCAGCCCTCGCACGAACCGGCGGATCTCCGCCGGGCTCCGATCGCGCAACGCCGCCTGGACCAGCTGGAGCGACGCCGCCCAGCCCTCGGTCCGACGCGCGACATCGTCGAGCACGTCCGGCTCCAGCGTCCGGCCATAGGTCTCGCTGAACAGGCGGGCGGTCTCGCTCGCATCGAAGCGAAGGTCGTCCGTGGCGAGTTCGGCGACCTCGCCGTTGGCCCGAAGCCGCGCGAGCGGGATGGTGGGCGCGCGTCGGCTCGCGAACACGAGCGACAGGCGCTCCGGCGCGCGGGCGACGAGCTCGCGGGCGATGAACCGCATGTCCTGTGCCTCATCGACGAGGTGGAAGTCGTCGAAGATCAGGAGCGCGCCGCTCGGGGCGATCGTCGGGAGCTCGCGGATGAAGACGTCCAGGACGGATTCGCGCGACGGCCCGTTGATCCCGGTCTCCGCCAGCATCGAGACCGTCGCCGGAGCGAACGTCGGATCGTGCTCCCGGCCGGCGGCGACCAGGTGGTGGAGGATGGCGGTCCAGTCCAGATCGTCGTCATCGAGCCGATACCAGAGCGTCCGAAGGCGCGTGCGCCGGGCGAAGTCCGCCAGGAGGGTGGTCTTGCCGTAGCCGGCATCCGCGAGGATCAGCACGACCCGGCTGTGGATCTTGACGTGCAGCCAGTCGAGCAGGCGGTCCCGGGCCAGCGTCTCGTCGCGCAGGGGCGGCGGCTGGACCTTGGCGTACTGGATCGGGAAGCTCGTCACCACCTCAGGCGGCCGGTCCGCGGCCAGGGTCGACGAGACGAACGTGAGGGGCCGACCCGGCCCGACGGCGATGGGCGGTCGATGGCCCAGGTCGCGGATCGGGATAGGGATCGGGGCGTTCGTGGGTGTGTTGCTCGCGCGGCGACTGGACGGCCGGGTCTGACGGAGCCATGCGCGGCATAGTGCCGCTCGCCGCTCACCTGCCGATTAGCTGCGACCCCGTGCCGGGGATCAGTCCTCGTATTCGAAGCCGATCTTGACCTCGACGCGGTACTCGACGATCTCGCCGTCGCGGACGACCGCGGTGGACTTCACGACCTCGACCGTCTGGATGTTGCGCACGGTCCGCGACGCGGTGGCGACGGCCTGGCGCGCGGCATCGCTCCACGACCGCGGGCTCGTCCCGACCATCTCCCGGATGATGATGACGCCCACGGGTCGCTCCTCCGATCGCTCTGGCTAGGCGGTGGCCGGTGCCTCCGCGGTGATGGTACCGGCGCGCACCTTGTCGAAACAGGAGCTGCAGTAGACGGGTCGGTCGTTCCGCGGGGCGAACGGGACGACGGCCTGCCCTCCGCAGGCGCCGCAGATCGCCGCGTGGAACTCGCGAGGTCCGTCGGTCGAGCGAGCCCGCTTCGCGGCCGCTCGACAGGTCGGGCAGCGCTGCGGGTCGTTGGTCAGTCCCTTCGTCGCATAGAAGGTCTGCTCGCCGGCAGAGAAGATGAAGGCCTCCGTGCAGTCACGGCAGGTCAGCGCTCCGGTCCTGGTACACCCTCTCAAGACCCTCCACGTCATGGGCACGACGATGGCGAGTGGCGGGTCCGAGCTCGGGGTCCGGCACGCGAGGAGTCGCTGGGGACGCTGGGGACGCTGGGGATCTTGATGCGCGCCCGGTACTCCCGGGCTGTGCCCGGAACTCATTGCGCAGAACATACAAGCCACGTCAAGCGTTTTGGGTGTCCGTCGCGGCCCGCGTGGCGCCTGATCGGACGAGCGTGGAACCCGGAGCGACGCCGAAGCGTCGGATGGCCCATGCCGAACCTCATGCGCCCCACGCTCAGTCTCGCCCTCGTCGTCCTCGTCGCCGCGTGCAGCGGTTCGAGCGGTGCGGCGTCCCCATCGACCGCGCCAGACGGCAGTCCTGCCGGATCCCCGTCGGGTTCGCCGACGGCCTCGCCGCCCGACTTCGGGGCGCTCGAGCACCCGACCGGCGCCACCGACGTCCTGCTCCGCTACGACGTCGGCGGCGGGTTGATGATCGCCGGGTGGGCCGCGTCGCAGGTGCCGATCTTCACGCTCTACGGCGACGGGACGGTCGTCTTCCGCAACCAGACCCAGGAGATGCCCGAGATGCAGGGGTCGGTGATGCGGACCAACCCGTTGCGGACCGCCAAGCTCACGGAGGAGCAGATCCAGGAGCTGCTGGTCCTGGCGCTCGGCGAAGGCGGCCTTGGCGTCGCCCGCGCGCAGTACGACAACCCGATGGTCGACCGACGTCGGAACGACCACCTTCGAGATCGACGGTGGCGGGATCAAGAAGACCGTGAGCATCTACGCCCTCGGCTTCGATGTCGAAGGCGTCCCGGACCAGGCGGCGCGCAAGGCCTTCGGCGCGCTCGCGGAGCGTCTCGGGAACTTCGACCAGGGTGGCTCGATCGCCACCGACGTGTATCGAGCCGACCGCGTACCGCGGCATCCTCATGGACGGCACCGGGATGGTCGTCCCGGACGTCGTCGCGTGGCCGTGGGAGGACCTCAAGCCGTCGGACTTCAAGGGCCCCGCGGACCCGAACGCCTTCCAGCTCGCGACGCGGACGCTGACGCCGGAACAGGTGGAAGCGCTCGGCGTCGATGGTCCCGAAGGCGGGTTCCAGGGGGTGATCATCAACGGACCGGGCGACGGGAAGCTCTACTCGTTCGCGGCCCGGCCGCTCCTGCCCGGACGAGACGGAGTAGCGCGGGCGCTCAGCCGGCCTCGGCGTACCGCTCGCCGGCATAGCCGACGAACCGGGTCTGCTTCTTCTTGAACCACAGGCCGATCTCGCCGGTCGGCCCGTTGCGGTGCTTGGCCAGCTTGAGCTTGATGACCTCGCCGTCGGTCTCCTGATCCTCGGCGCCGCGCTCCTTCTCGCGCCACAGGAACATGACGAGGTCCGCGTCCTGCTCGATGGCGCCCGACTCGCGCAGGTCCGAGAGCCGCGGCTCCTTCGACTCGCGCATCTCCGGCTGCCGCGAGAGCTGCGAGAGGGCGATGACCGGGACCGACAGCTCGCGCGCGAGCGCCTTGAGGCCGCGCGAGATCTCCGAGACCTCCTGGACGCGGTTGGCGTCACGGTTCGTGCTGGTGGCCTGCATCAGCTGGAGGTAGTCCACGATGATCAGGTCCAGGCCGCTCTCGGCCTGCAGCCGACGCGCCTTGGTCCGCAGCTCCATCGCCGAGATGTTCGGCGTGTCGTCGATGTACATCGGCGCTTCCGACAGGGCGTTCATCGCCGGCGCGATCCGGGCGAAGTCCATCTCCTCGAGGAAGCCCGGACCGGAGTCGCTGCGAATCGATGTTCGCGACGCTCGACAGCAGGCGCAGGACGAGCTGCTCCTTGCTCATCTCGAGGCTGAAGACGCCGACGCTCTTGCGCTCCTTGACGGCCGCGTGCTCCGCGATGTTGAGCGCGAAGCTCGTCTTGCCGACCGACGGCCGGGCCGCGAGGACGATCAGGTCGCTCTTCTGGAGGCCGGTGGTGAGCGTGTCCAGGTCCGTGAAGCCCGTCCGGACGCCGCTGATCTCGCCGCGGTGGGCGTGGAGGTAGTCGAGCCGGTCGTAGGCGTCGTGGAGCAGCGCCTTGAGCGGGCTGAAGCCGGCATCGATGCGCTTCTGGCTGACGGCGAAGAGCTCCGCCTCGGCGCGATCGATCGCCTCCTGGATCTCCGCCGGGTCCTCGTAGCCGATCCCCGCGATCCGCCCGGCGGCCCCGATCAGGCCGCGCAGGACCGCCTTGCGCTCGACGATCCGCGCGTACTGCGCGGCGTGGACCGCGGTCGGGGTCTCGTTGGACAGGCTGGACAGGTAGGCGCGACCGCCGATCGCCTCGAGCTCATCCTTGCGTTCCAGCGTCTCGGCGACGGTCACGATGTCGATCGGTTCGCGCCGGTCGAACAGCTCGAGGATGGCGGCATAGATCCGCGCGTTCGCCTGGCGGTAGAAGTCCTGCGGTCGCAGGAACTCGGCGACCTCGACGACCGCGTCCCGGTCGATCAGGATCGCGCCAAGCACCGACTGCTCGGCTTCAAGACTCTGCGGCGGCAAACGGTCGATCACGGCGTGGCAGGACTCCGGCAGGTCGGCTGGGAGCTTCATTGTCCGGCCCGGGCGGCCCCGGCGCGGTCACCGAAGCGCCGACTGACGACCGAGTCGCGTCCACGGAATATCGGCCGCTGTGGGCTCGACTGTGGACAACGCCGTGTGGATATCCACCGAGGCCGCAGGCGTGACGAGAATCAGGCGGCAGAGGCGGTCCGAGGCCAAGGCGGCGGGCGAGCACGTGACGCGAGCGCACCTGAGGTGCGTGAGCGACGGCGCGGAGCCGACAACGCCGGCATCGTGCCGCCATGCCGCCTGCCGTCAGTCCAGGCGGCGGATGACGCCGATCAGCTTGCCCTGGATCCTCACGTCGTCGTAGAACTGGGCGGGGTAGGCGGGGTTGGCCGGCTGGAGTCGGATCTTGTCCTTCTCCTTGAAGAAGCGCTTGAGGGTGACCGCGTTCTCCTCGACCTGGGCCACGACGATGTCGCCGTTGCGGGCGGTCTCCTGGGGGCGGATCAGGACGAAGTCCCCGTCCGCGATGTGGGCCTCGATCATCGAGTCGCCGCGGACCTTGAGCACGTAGGCGTCGCCGCCCGGCGCCAGGATGTCCGGGACCGCCATCGTCTCCGACGCGTCCTGGTAGGCCTCGATGGGGCCGCCGGCCGCGATCTCGCCGATGATCGGCAGGATGCGCGAGTCCGCGGCGACCGCCTGCGGGACCAGCTCCGTGGTCAGCCCGAGGCGCAGCGCGGCCGACGGCGTGAGCCGGATCGCTCGTGACAGCGACCCGGGCTTGGCGCCCGGCCCGAGATCCCCGTTGACGGCTTCGTCGCGCTGGAGATAGCCATCGCGCACGAGGATCTGCAGGTGGTGGTGGACGGCGGAGGTGGACGCGAGCCCGACGGCGCGCGCGATCTCGCGGACGGACGGTGGATAGCCGCGCGCGCGCAGGGTCGCGGCGATGTAGTCGAGGATCTTCAGTTTGCGTTCGGCGTCGTGCTTGGTCACTCGCGCCTCCTTCGGCTGCCGTCCATCATACCGAACGGACGTTCGATGTCAAGGAAGTCGCGATGGCTGGTAGACTCCGCCATCCCGGACGAGGAGGCAGCACGCGCATGGCGCGCACGACGAGCGAACCAGGAGATCCACCGGTGGAGCCGCCATCGGCCGATCGCTCACGATGATGGCGTTCCTGCCGATCGCCAGTCGAGCGCCGCTGTACGCACGGCTCGCCGCCGCACTCGCGTTCGACGATCGGATGCCCACCGCGCGCAAGGCGCTGTTGCCGGCCGCCGCCGCCTACATCGCCCTCGGGCGCGACCTCATCCCGGACGACGTCCCGATCATCGGGGGGCTGGACGACCTGATCGTCCTGGTCCTCGCCGTCGAGTTCTTCTTCGATGGTGTCCCCGAACCGCTCCTCCATGAGAAACTGGACGAGCTGGGGATCGACCGGGCGTCGTTCGAACAGGACATGGCCCAGATCCGGCGCTTGACGCCGGGCCCCGTCCGGCGGACCATCCGCCGGATCCCAGCCCTCGCTGCCGATGCGCGGCTGGCTGCGGAACGACTCGGTCTCGGCCCTCGCATCCGGGCCTGGATCAACAAGGAGGAATCGATCGCGTGAAGGTCATCCTGACGAAGGACGTGCCCAAGTTGGGCAAGAGCGGGGAGATGAAGCAGGTCAGCCGATGGCTATGCGACGAACTTCCTGATCCCGCAGTCAGCTCGCCGTCCCGGCCGCCGGTGGCGCCTATCGCGCCTGGCAGCACGACATCGCCAGCCGCGAGGACAAGCGGGTCCGCGAGCGCGCCGACGCCGAGATCGCCGCGACCCGCATCGCCAGCACGACCCTGACCATGGGCGTGAAGGTCGGCGATGGCGGCAAGCTCTACGGCTCGATCACGTCCAAGGACATCGCCGACGCGCTGGCCCGCCGCGGCATCGAGATCGATCGCCACAAGATCGACCTCGAGGAGCCGCTCAAGTCGCTCGGCACCTACAAGGTCGCGATCAAGGTCTTCTCGGGGATGACCCCCGAGGTCACGATCGTCGTCGAGCCCAAGGGCTAGTCCCGACCGGGCTGACGCCGGTCGCTGATCTAGCCTCCGGCCGCCGGGCCGACGACGCGGACGACCTGGAAGAGGGGCTTCGCCCTTGATATCCGGGATCGACGCCAGTGGCTCGACCGCCAGGCCGAGTTCGCGCGACGTGAAGGCGAGGAGGATCGTCCCCGGTTCGGAGCAGACGGGGGCGGTCAGCCCCTTCGTGATGGTGTACGACGCGGACCGGCAGGTGGTACATGACCTGCTGCGTGAACGTGAACCCGCTGATGTCGTTCGTGGCGATGCACAGCTGACCACCGGTCGGGACCAGCCGCGCCCGCCGTTCGAAGCGCCTGGCCCGATCCGTATCCCCACCAGCTCGCGGATCGGACGATGTAGTCGCTCTGGTACGTGCGGTAGGACGACAGCCGTCGCGAGGATGGCGATGGCGACGACCGCGACGATCGGCAGGGGTTGCCAGCGCTTGTCGCGTCCGTGCGGTCCTCACCCACGTGAGGCCGCGCCCAAGGCCGATCGCGGTGATCGCCACGAGGGCCGGCAGCCACGAGCAGGCCACGGGCGGCATGGGGCGTGGTGCGGTCGTCGGTCAAGGCCGCCGGTAGCGCTCCGAGGACCAACCAGGCAAGCAGGAGCAGGTCCTCCCGCCGCCGCCGATGCAGGAGCCGATCCAGGCCGAGGACCAGGAACGGGAGCGTCCACGCATGGACCAGGACGCCCGGATTGATCCGCGGATTCGGGGCCGACCCCGCCGATCAGATAGGCCGGCGACCACTGCGCCCAGTAGTTCGACCACGCCAGTTGGAGCGCCTCCAGCGTGACGCCATCGCGAAACACCGAGAGCGCGGCCGTCCGATGGAGGAAGAGCGGATCCGAGAGGGCGAGGCCGTACGGGATGAGGATCACCATCGCGACCGCGGCGCCGATCGCCAGGGCGACCAGGTCCGCCTCGGCGCAGGGTCGCGACGCATGATCGACCACGACCGCCAGTGGCCATGACGACGGCCATCAGGAGCGCCGGATGGTAGGTGTAGGCGCTGAAGGCGAAGACGACCGCCGCCCCGATCGTCGCATCGCGGACGATGGTCTCGCAGGCCCACCCACAACAGACCGATGCCGGCCACCGCGAACGGCAGGTAGGCCGCGGGCTCCCACGCCGCCCGGGCGTAGTGGATCGCCCACGGGCTGATCGGCGAACAGGGCGCCGCCGATCAGGGCCACCCGGCGCCCGGTGTGCAGCACGAGGAGCAGCCAGACGAGAAGCAGCGTCGTGAGGACACCGAAGAGCACGGCCGGAGCGCGAACCGCCACGACGCCGTTGCCGAAGACGGCCTGGAACGGCACGGTCGCCGCGAAGTACATCGGCTGCTTCAGTTCGAGCCCGGTCGTCAGGAACGGCAGGACCGTCCGATCCGACGTCGTGGCCCGTCGTGGCGATCGACCAGGCCGAGACGACGCCGGACAGCTCATCCTCGAAGAGCTCCGGTGGATTGCCGCGTCGAGGTCGTAGGCTCTGCAGCGATCCGGACAGACACGACCAGTCCGAGGAGGCGCCACGGCGAACCAGTCGCGCGGCGCTGGGTCGAGTGCGCCGGATCGATCTCGCCCGTCACGGGATGTCGTCCAGCACGCGCCACACGGTGACGCCTTCGAGCGTCGTAGACCGTCTCGAACAGGGGCTCGAGTCGAAGTCCGTCGGCGCACGCCTGGATCGCACGGGACGCCGCCGCTCGAGAGCACGTACGTCGCGCCGTAGCTCGCCATGCGCTCGACCGCGACCTCCGGGCCGTCGCAGTAGATCGCCTTGATGTCCGCCTCGCGCGGCGCCGGGTCGTAGCCCAGGTTCGAGACGTACGGCCCGAAGGTCGAGATCCGCAGGCGCCCGGCCAGGTCGATCGGGCTGTTGATGAACGCGTCCGTCACGAACACCGCGCGTTCGGGCGTGTTCGCCGCGATCCAGCGGGCGGCACGCTCCTGCGCGGCGGTGACGGTCACGACGTTCGAGCGGACGTGCCACACGGCGATGAGCGCCGGTGACAGCGCCGAGGCGATGAGGATCGCCGCGATGACCGGTCGCGGCCACGCCCGGATGAGCCACGCGGCCAGGATCGCGACGGCGATCCACATCATCTGGAAGTACTTGTTCATGTCGAACTCGACCGCGCTGACGACGACGAGGTTCGGGACGAGGAACAGGGCGATCGCCCACGCGACGAGGAACCAGCGACCCGGCAGCCGGCGCGCGGTGAACGCCGGCGACGATGGCCAGGACGAACGGGATGCCCAGGTTGGTCAGGTAGAAGAAGATCGCCGCCAGCGGGCCCGTCGCGGAAGCGCGCCTCGCTCCAGCCGAGGACGAACCGGAACGCCCCGACGTCGCCCTGCCGCGTGACGGCGCCGGCGATGAACGGGAGCGGCGAGCACGACCGGCGCCAGGAACAGCCCGGCATCGCGCCAGACGGTGCGGCGCCCGCCACGAGCCGGTCGTCAGCGACGTACAGGCCCGACGATCAGGTAGGTGGCCGGGAACGCGAAGAAGTGGAACGGGGCGAGCAGCGCGGCGAGGATCCCGGCCAGCAGGACCCCCTGCGGCCGGCGGCCGAGGCACGCCACCACCAGCAGGACGACCGTGACCAGGCCGGGCAGGCCGAACGTCGTCGCCCGGTGGGGCAGGAAGCCCGTCCCGAAGATGGACGCGATCCGGAAGTACGGCCAGCTGTCCGTCCAGGTGTTGTCGTACGGCGTGCTGCCGAGCAGGTCCAGCGGGTTGCCGCCCGCCGATGACGTCGCCGACCAGCCGGATCCAGCCCAGCCCGCCGCCGGCGCACGACCAGGATCGTGGCGATGGTCGCGACCCGCCGCTCCCCGGTGAGCCGGCACGCCAGGGCCCAGACCACCAGGGCGAGGACCGCCGGCGAAGAGCGCGCTGCTCAGGAAGTAGTCGGGGATGAGGTCGACGCCTGGGCGGCGGTCGCGGCGATCGCCCCGTGGAAGTCGGCGAACCAGTGGTAGGTCAGGGGCTCGCCGGCGAAGTACGGGACCTCCGGCGGGAAGTTGCCGGCCGCGATGCTCGAGCCGATCGCGACGTGGACCAGCAGGTCGCTCCAGTTCCAGCCGCCCGAGACCCAGCCGTCCGGGCCCGAGCGACCAGCCGTTGCCGAGCAGGACGACGAGCACGACGAGACTCGTGGCCGCCGCGATGAGCCAGGCCGGCCGGTCCGCGCGCCACGCAGCCTTGATCGCCAGCCACGCTCGGCGCGCTCGAACGGCGCGAGCCAGCGATGGCGGATCCGCGCGAACAGGACCGTCGCGACGGCCAGTCCGAGGGCGCACGACGAGGACGGACGCGCGTCCGAACCCGACCGACCCGCGCGACGAGGTCCACGAGATGGGCCGAGACGTACACGCTGGTCACGACCGCCGCGCCGACGGCGCCCGGCGTCGGGAGGTCCGGGGCGACGCGCCGGACGATCACCCAGCCGGGAACGACGAACAGGATCGGCCAGACGAGGACCATCGCGGTCGCCGGCACGAACCACGCGACGAGCGCGGCGACGACCAGTGCGGCGAGCAGGCCGACCGTCCGCGCAGGGGGTTCCACAGCGGGACGATGATAGCGACCATGGCTCACCGGACGATCCTGCACGTCGACCTCGACGCGTTCTTCGCGTCCGTGGAGCAGCGCGACCGGCCGGAACTGCGCGGGCAGCCCGGTCATCGTCGGCGGCGAGCCCGGCGGGCGCGGGGTCGTGTCGGCGGCCAGCTACGAGGCTCGCGCGTTCGGCGTCCACTCGGCGATGTCGCTGACGCGAGGCGGGCCGACGCTGCCCGGATGGGGTCTTCCTGCCGGTCGACGGTCGGCGCTACCAGCAGGCCAGCCGCGACGTCATGACGATCCTGCGGCGGTTCACGCCCCAGATGGAGCCGATCTCCATCGACGAGGCGTTCCTCGACGTCACCGGGTCCGCGGCCCTGTTCGGCGACGGCCCGACGATCGCGGCGCCGGATCAAGGCGGCGGTCCGCGAGGACGTCGGCCTGACGGCGTCGGTCGGGGTCGCGACGAACAAGCTGGTCGCCAAGGTCGCCTCGGACCTGCGCAAGCCGGACGGTCTCGTCGTGGTGCCCGCCGGGGAGGAGGCGGCGTTCCTGGCGCCGCTGCCGATCGGCCGTCTGTGGGGGGTCGGGGCCAAGACGGCCGCCGTCCTGGCCGACTATCGGCGTGCGGACGATCGGCGACCTGGCGGCGCTCCCGGCCGAGGTCGTCGAGTCGCCGCTTCGGCAAGCACGGGTCGTCGCTGGCCGAGCGAGCGCGCGGGCATCGATGCGGACCCGGTCCACGACGGCGAAGCGGCGAAGTCGGTCGGCCACGAGCACACGTTCGACGTCGACACGACCGACCGGGAGATCATCGAGCGGACGCTGCTGGCGATGGCCGACGGCGTCGGTGGCCGGCTGCGCTCGGCGGGGATCCGGGCCGGGACGATCGCCATCCGGATGCGCGACAGCTCGTTCGAGACGCTCAGCCGGCAGAAGACGCTGCCGGAGCCGACCGACATGACCGAGCGCATCTTCGAGGTCGCCCTCCAGCTGGCACGGCCCGAGGTGGCCGCGATCCGGGCGCGCGGCGGCAAGGTCCGGCTGCTCGGCGTGACCGCCTCGAACCTGGGCGAGCGAGAGCAGCTGTCCCTGTTCGACTCGGACGACCCGCGCCGTCGGCGGGCGATCGAGGCCGCCGATGCGGTCCGGCGACGGTATGGCGATGAGGCCGATGACCCGGGCGCGCCTGCTCGACGCGAGACTGCCGGCGCCGTTCGAACGAGACCCGCGCAATCCCCTCGACCGACGCGCGCGAGGCGTCCCGACCGAGGTCGATCCGGACGCGGCGGCGAGTCAAGCAGGTCGTGACAGCCTAGGTGACACGGACCTCGACGACATTCCTCCAGACGACGCTTGACATCGAACACCTGTTCGGTCTACGGTGACGTCGTAATCGAACAGACGTTCTGTCGGACGAGTGCCCCGGACGACATGACCCAGCGTTTCCGCCCCCCGGAAAGGAGCCATCCTGATGGCATTCATCCGAGTCGAGCCGGTCGCGGTCCATGTCCGGACCGATTGGTTCGACGGTCGTCCCCGCGAAGTCACCTGGGGTGACGAGCGACTGACCGTCACGCGCCTCGTCGCCGTTCGCGAGGAGGCCGCCGCCTATCCCGTCATCACGGGTCCCCGCACGTTGTTCGAGGTCGAGACCTCGCGAGCTCGGCTGTCGCTCACCTATCAGCACCGATCGCGGCGCTGGACGGTGACCGGCCTGGACGACGAGGCCCCCAAGGCCGCCTGACACCGAATCCCTCGGCCGGCGTCGGATCCCTCCCGACCGCGTCGGCACCCTCGTCGGTAGGCGGGGCGGGCGCGCCGGTACCGCGCTCGCCCCGTTCCGACGCCTGACACGCGGCGGCCCGCCACGCATCTCGCGGACCTACAATCGTCCGTGTGAGTGACACCCCATCGACCCGGTTCCGTGACCTGACCCTCGACGGCTTCGTCGCCAGGCTCGCATCCTCGGAGCCGGTCCCCGGCGGCGGCAGCGCCTCCGCCGTCGCGGCCAGCCTGGGCGCCAGCCTCGTGGCGATGGTCGCCTCCCTGTCGGAGGGACGCCCGAAGTACGCCCAGCATGCCGATCTCCTGGCCTGGGCTCGCCACTCGTGCCACGCCCTCGCGGATCGATTCCTGACGCTGGCCGATGAGGATGCGACCGCGTACGCCGGGTTCTCGGCCGCGCTGAAGTTGCCCAAGGAGACACCCGACGAGCAGGCGGCCCGCAAGGTCGCGCTCCAGGCGGCCGCCCGAGTCGCGACCGAGGTCCCGCTGGCCTGTGTCGAGGCCTGCGTGGGCCTCGTCGGCGCCGCGGAGGCGCTGGCCGGTCGGAGCAACGTCAATGCCTCGAGTGACCTCGCCGTCGCGTCGCTCCTCGGTGAGGCCGCTGCCCGCGGCGCCGCCGCGAACGTCTTCATCAACCTGCCGTCCGTGGGCGATCCGGACTGGGAAGGTTCCGTCATGATCCGCGTCACCGATCTCCTCGACGAGGTGGAGCGCCTGGCCGCCTCGGCTCGCCAGGTCGTGGCCGACGGGGATCCGCGCGACCCCCTCGATCCGCCGGCCGAGAGTTGACCGCCAGGCTGCTGGAAGGCGGTCCCATCGCCGCCGAGATCCGCGAGGGCGTCGCCGCAGACGTCGCCGCCTTCACCCGCTCCGAGGGACGGCCGCCCGGGCTGCGCGTCGTCATCGCCGGGCGCGACGCCCCATCGATGGTCTACCTCGAACGGATCCTGCGGGGCTGCGCCAAGGTCGGCATCGATTCCGGCTTCGTCGAGCTCGAGGGCGAGGCGACCGAGGCGGCCGTGAGCGCGGCCATCCGCGAGCTGAACGAGGACGCCAGCGTCGACGGCGTGATCGTCCAGATGCCGCTCCCGCCCGGCGATCCGGCTGCGAGCGGTCGTTGACGCCATCGATCCGGTCAAGGACATCGACGGGATCCATCCGCTCAACGCCGGCCTCCTCCGGCTCGGCTACGAAGGCTTCCTGCCCGCGACGGCCCACGCGGCGGTCGAGATCCTGCGCCGATCCGGGATCCCGATGGCCGGTCGTGACGCGGTCGTCATCGGCCGGTCGCCGGTGGTCGGGATGCCGGCCGCCTTCCTGCTCGTCCGCGAGGATGCGACGGTCACGGTCTGCCACTCGAAGACCCGCGACCTCGCGGCGCACATCGCGCGGGCCGACATCGTCGTCGTCGCCGCCGGCCGACCCGGCCTCATCACCGGTGCGATGCTGAAGCCCGGCGCGGTCGTCGTCGACGTCGGGATCAACCTCGTCGACGGCGCGATCGTGGGTGACGTGGACTTCGCCTCTGCCGTCGAGGTCGCGTCGGCCATCACCCCGGTCCCGGGCGGCGTCGGGCCGCTCACCAATGCGCTACTCCTGAGCCATCTCGTCCGTGCCGCCCAACGCCAGGCCGACGATCAACCCGTATCCAGCCGAGGAGTCTGATGTCCTTCCCGTCCGATCTGGAGATCGCCCGCTCCGTCAAGCCGCGTCCGATCGTCGATGTCGCCCGCGACCTGGGCCTGGCCGATGACGAGATCGAGCTGTACGGCCCGACCAAGGCCAAGGTCACCCTCGAGGCCATCCGGCGCCTGGAAGCGGAGCGACCGCGCGGCAAGTACGTCGTCGTCACGGCCATCACGCCGACGCCGCTGGGCGAGGGCAAGTCCACGACGACCGTCGGGCTGGCCCAGGGCCTGAACGCGATCGGGCGCAAGGCCGCGGTCTGCATCCGCCAGCCCTCGCTCGGGCCGGTGTTCGGGATCAAGGGTGGCGCCGCCGGCGGCGGCTACAGCCAGGTCATCCCGATGGAGGACTTCAACCTCCACCTGACCGGCGATGTCCACGCGATCGGGGCGGCGCACAACCTGGCCGGCGCGTTCCTCGACAACAGCCTCCACCACAAGAACCCGCTCGGCATCGATCCGCAGGGGATCCTCTGGCCGCGCGTCCTCGACATCAGCGACCGTGCGCTCCGGCACGTGATCATCGGCCTCGGCGGCCGCGAGGACGGCGTCCCGCGCGAGACCGAGTTCGTCATCACGGTCGGCTCCGAGGTCATGGCGGTCCTGGCCCTGGCCACGGACCTGCAGGACCTGCGGGCCCGCCTCGGGCGGATCGTCCTCGCGACCACGACCGACGGCAAGCCGGTGACGGCCGAGGACGTCGGCGTGGCCGGGTCCATGGCCGTGCTCCTGAAGGACGCCCTGAAGCCGAACCTGCTCCAGACGCTCGAAGGCGGGCCCGCGTTCGTCCACGCCGGGCCGTTCGCGAACATCGCCCACGGCAACAACTCGATCATCGCGGACCGCCTGGCGCTCGTCACCAACGACATCGTCTGCACGGAGGCGGGCTTCGGGGCCGACATGGGCGCCGAGAAGTTCTTCGATATCAAGTGCCGCGCGTCCGGCCTGTCGCCCGATGCGGCCGTCGTGGTCGCCACGGTCCGGGCGCTCAAGATGCACGGCGGGGTCGGCAAGATCGTGGCCGGCAAGCCGCTCGATCCGGCGCTGCTCGAGGAGAACGTCGAGGCGGTCCGGCTCGGCGCCCAGAACCTCGCCAAGCAGATCGAGAACGTGACGATCTTCGGGATCCCCGCGGTCGTGGCGATCAACTCGTTCCCGACCGACACGCCGGCCGAGGTCGAGGCGATCCGCGAGGTCGCCCTGGCGGCGGGCGCTCGTGCCGCGGTCGTCGCCACGCACTTCCCGGACGGCGGCAAGGGTGCCACGGACCTGGCCGAGGCCGTCTGGGACGCCACCCACGACGGGTCGGCGGACTTCCAGCTGCTCTATCCCGGACGAGATGCCGCTGGCCGACAAGATCCACACCATCGTCACCAAGATCTACGGTGGGGTCGGCGTGGAGTACACGCCGGCGGCGCGCAAGTCGCTCAAGCAGTACGAGGACCTCGGCTACGGCCACCTGCCCATCTGCATGGCCAAGACGCAGTACTCGCTCAGCCACGATGCGGCGCTCAAGAACCGCCCGACCGGCTTCACGGTCCCGATCCGCGAGATCCGGCTGTCGGCCGGTGCCGGGTTCATCACCCCGATCTGCGGCGAGATGCGGACGATGCCGGGCCTGCCGTCGCGACCGGGCGGCGAGAAGATCGACATCGACGCCGACGGGAACATCGTCGGGCTGTTCTAGCGGGCGAGCGTCGTCCGGCCGGCGTCCTCGAGCCGGCGACGGCCGCGCCGGCCAGCAGCGACGACCGCGCCACCGCGACCAGCGAGCAGGGCGATGGCGCCGCCGGCCGGCAGAGCGCCGATCGGGACGTCCGCCGTGCCGTCGCGCGACGGTCGCTCGTCCGAGGACGAGCCGCCTCGCCCGGGACGATGCCCTCGCCGAACGTCGCGACGGCATCCTTGAACATCGCCTGACCGGTCGGATCCGACGCCGCCGCGTGCGGCGTGCACAGGTTCACGCTGAGTTCGCTCGACTCCTCGGACTGCCATGCCACGAAGATCCACTCGGCGCCGGCCGGCGGCAGCGCCGTCCCGCACGACGCCGCCGTCTCCGCCGAACCCGGAGTCGATCGAGCCAGACGACCGGGGCCGACATCCGCACCCTGGAACCAGTGGGTCACCTGCACCGGGACGCCGCGTCCGTCGGGGCCATCGACGACGCCGGTGAAGATCGACCTGGTCCGGGTCTGCCGGCGTAGGCGGCCATCGGCTGCGGCCCGACACACGAGCAGGCCATCGCCGGGATCGCCGTGGCGAGCAGGAAGCCGACGGCCAGGAACGCGCTGACGAGCGCGGCGACCGGGCGGGCGAGGATCGGAGTCGTCGAGTGGGCATCGAGATCACTCCGAGCGTGTCGCTCGGACGGTCGCGGAGCGGCAGATGTTCCGCCGCCACGCTCAGCCCTGGGTCGTCGCCACCACGAAGCAGGCAGCCGTCACGGCGCCGAGCGCGACGCCCAGGATCGCCGCACCCCAGGCCCGGACGTCGATCGGTCCGAGCGGCTCCTCGCCATGGGCGTGGTCGTCATGCCCGTGGTCGTCGCCGTGGTCGTCGGTCCCGTGGTGGGCGACCGCGTCCGCATGTCCGGGGGCGTCAGCTAGCGTGTGGGTCGGTGCTCATCGTTCGGTCTCGAACCTCCGATGGCATTCTCGCAGACCGCTCCGGTCGTCGTGGCACCCGACGAGCCTAGACTCGGAGGCATGACCACGGCACCGATCGACGCCGGCCTGGTCGCCAGCCTGCGCGGGCTGGACCGGGACGGACGCCTCCTGTTCGCCATGCGTGTCGCCCGGATGTTCGCCTACGGGTTCCTCGCCGTCGTCCTCGTCCTGTACCTGGCCGCCGCCGGCCTCGACCCGCTGGCCGTCGGGATCGTCCTGACCCTCACCCTGATCGGCGACACGATCATCTCGCTCTGGCTGACCACCCACGCCGACCGGTTCGGGCGACGTCGGGTGCTGGTCGCCGGAGCCGCCCTCATGGTCCTGGCCGGGTTCGTCTTCGCCTCCACGAGCTGGCTGCCGCTGCTGATCCTCGCCGGCGCCATCGGGGTCATCTCGCCGACCGGCAACGAGGTCGGCCCCTTCCTGGCCGTGGAACAGGCGGCCCTGTCGCAGACCGTCCACGACGTTCGCCGGACCGCCACCTTCGCCTGGTACAACCTCGCCGGCTACGTCGCGACCGCGACCGGGGCGCTGGGGGCGGGCCTGCGTGAGCCAGGCGCTGCTGGACGGCGGCATGGCCCCGCTCGACGCCTACCGGGCGATCGTCATCGGGTACGCCCTCATCGGGATCGTCATGGTCGTCGGGTTCTGGGCCGTGAGCCCGGCCGTCGAGGCGCCGCCGGCCGCGGTCGTCGACGACGGCATCCGGCGCCGCCTCGGCCTGCACAAGTCCAAGCGGGTCGTGCTTCGGCTGTCGGTCCTGTTCTCGCTCGATGCCTTCGGCGGCGGCTTCATCCCGCAGAGCCTCATGGCGTACTGGTTCCACGTCCAGTTCGGCGTCGAGCCCGCTGGTCCTGGGCGCGATCTTCTTCGGGGCCAACCTGCTGGCGGCGGTGTCGTCGCTGTCGGCGGCGCGGATCGCGGCCCGCTTCGGCCTCATCAACACGATGGTGTTCACGCACCTGCCGTCCAACATCCTGCTGATCCTCGTCCCGCTGATGCCGACGCTGCCGCTCGCGATCCTCGTCCTGTTGCTGCGCTACAGCCTCAGCCAGATGGACGTGCCGACCCGCCAGTCCTACGTCATGGCGGTGGTGGAACCGGACGAGCGATCCGCGGCGGCCGGCGTGACCGGGGTCGCCCGGACGACCGGTGCGGCGATCTCCCCGTCGCTCTCGAGCGTGATGATGGCCAGCGTGGGCTATGCGGCCCTGCCGTTCTACCTCGCCGGCGGCCTCAAGATCCTGTACGACCTGCTGCTGTACCGCGACTTCCGGAACGTGCGTCCGCCCGAGGAGCGGAGGGCCCAGGAAGACGATGACCCGGGTCCGGCGAGTCGCTAGCCGCCCGCCCGGGCCGCCCGCCGCGGCTTGATGATCCGGAACCAGATCCAGGCGAGGACGATCACGACGAGGACGCCGATGATCGCGTACTCGAAGCGCTTGAGCCAGGCCCCGACCGACTCCCAGTTCGCGCCGAGCTGGACACCGGCGAAGACCAGCAGCGCCGTCCATGGCAACGAGCCGAGGAACGTGAAGACCGTGAACTTGCCGAGCGGCATGTGCGCGATCCCGGCCGCGAACGAGACGAGCGAACGGATGACCGGGATCATCCGGCCGAAGAAGCTGGCCGCCTCGCCGTGGCGCGCGAAGAAGTCGTCGGCCTTGTCGAGGTCCGCCGGGGTGACGCCGATGTATCGACCCCAGCGCTCGAGGACCGGCCGACCGCCCCAGGCCCCGATGCCGTAGGCGATGAGCGCGCCGACCGTCGCCCCGACCGTGCCCGCCAGCACGGTCAGCCAGTAGTTCCACGGCTGCCCGGTGAGTGGCTCGAGGGCCAGGCCCTCGCCGACGAGGAAGCCGGCGAACGGCAGCACGAGCTCGGACGGGATCGGGATGATGACGCTCTCGAGGGCCACCCACAGCGCGACCCCGAGGTAGCCGACGGCGTCGTAGATCTGGGTGACCAGGTCGCGGACCGGCCCGTTCAGGAAGTCGAACACGGCCGGGAGCATAGCCGACTATCCTCGGAACCGTGACCGACCCGAACGTCCCGCACTTCTACCCGGACCGTGGCGGTGCCCGCGAGCCGGAGGCACCGGTCGTGCTGACCGGGGCGGACCTGACGGTGGCCGACGTCGAGGCCGTCGCGCGTCGGGGTGCGCCGGTCGCCCTGGACGTCCACGCCCGCGAGCGCATGCAGGAAGCGCGCGACGTCATCGAGTCCCTCGTGGCCGAAGGCGCGGTCGTGTACGGCGTCACGACCGGGTTCGGGGACCTCGCGACGACGTTCATCCCGCCGGACCAGGCCGGCCAGCTCCAGCAGAACCTCCTGATGAGCCACGCCGCCGGGCGTCGGAGCGGCGTTCCCGCGCGAGGTCGTCCGGGCGATGCTGCTGCTGCGGGCCAACACGCTGGCCCTCGGCCACAGCGGCTGCCGACCCGCCGTGGTGGACGCGATCCTGGCCCTGCTGGCGCATGACATCCACCCGGTCGTGCCCGAGCAGGGGAGCGTCGGGGCGTCCGGGGATCTCGCGCCGCTCGCCCATCTCGCGCTGCCGCTCATCGGCCGAGGCGAGGTCGAGGTCGGCGGCACGGTCGTCCCGGCGGCGGCCGCGCTGCACGGGCGCGGGCCTGGCGCCGCTCGTCCTGGAGGCCAAGGAGGGCCTCGCGCTCCTCAACGGGACCCAGATGATGAGCGCGATCGGGGCGCTCCTCCTGGCCGACGCCGACCGGCTGATGCACACCGCCAACGTGGCCGCCGCGATGTCGCGTCGAGGCGCTGCTGGGCACCGATGTCGCGTTCGCCGCCGCCTACCAGCTGGCCCGTCCGCATCCCGGCCAGATCGCGGTCGCCGCCGAGCTGCGCCACCTGCTCCGCGACAGCACGCTCCAGACCGGCCACCACGCGTCCGCCCACAAGGTCCAGGACCCGTACTCGCTGCGCTGCGTGCCCGCAGGTCCACGGCGCCGTGCGCGACGCGCTCGATCACCTGCGCCGCGTGCTCGACATCGAGCTCAACTCGGCGACCGACAACCCGCTCGTCTTCGCCGGGCGGCGGCGTGGCGTCCGCGGACACCCTCGCCACCGGCGGCGGCCGGGTCATCAGCGGCGGCAACTTCCACGGCGAGCCGATCGCGCTCGCGCTCGACTTCGCCAAGCTCGCCCTCGCCGAGCTCGGCTCGATCAGCGAGCGGCGGTCCGCGCTGCTCGTGGATCCGCGCCTGAACGGCGGGCTGCCGCCGTTCCTGGCCGCCTCGTCCGGCATCGATTCCGGGATGATGATCTACCAGTACACGGCCGCCGCCCTCGCGTCGGAGCACAAGGTCCTGGCGCATCCGGCGTCGGTCGATTCGATCCCGACGAGCGCGAACCAGGAAGACCACGTCTCGATGGGGTCGATCGCGGCGCGCCACGCCCGAGCCGTGCTCCAGGGCGTCGAGCGGATCGTGGCCATCGAGTTGCTGCTCGCCGCCCAGGCGCTGGACCTGCGGCTGGCGCTGGTCCCCGGGGCGGCGCCGGGCACCGGCGTGGCCGAGGCGCTCGCGCGCATCCGCGCACGGGTGGACCACCTGGACGCGGATCGGGAGCCGGGTCCGGACCTGGCCGCCGCGACGGCGATCGTCCACGACGGGATCCTGGCGGACCTGACCGGCTGACGGTCCCGCGCCGGGACGACCGAGCGGCGCCGGCCGGGAGCGCCGCTAGCGGCCGAAGCGGCTCGTTCGGACCGGGCCCGGATCCTCGGGCTTGCGATACCCGACCAGGCGAAGTGTCTTGTCGATCTCGTCGAGGTACGGACGGCCGTCGCGACGGTCCTCCAGCCAGACGAGGTAGCCCGGGTCCACGCGCGCGATCTCGCCGATGGACCAGCCGATGTGGCGGCCGAACTGGAGGACGGAGCCGGACGGCCGGCCGGGCGGCTTGCCGGCGCCACCGGTGCCGTCTCGTTCCGGCGCCCAGTCGAGACCGTTGTTGGCGGCGTACGTCCGGGTGTCCTGGGTCATGGTCGGGGAGCCGCGCTGGGCGACGGTCTCGTCGTAGCGCTCGTCGGCTTCCTGCTGGGCGTAGGCGGCCCGTCGTCGGCGGTCGCGGATCCGGTCGAAGGCGGCGTTGATCCGCATCATGTCCACGGTCGCGCCGTCGCCGGCGACGTCCGGGTGGTACGTGCGGGCCAGCTTCTTGTGCGCCGCGGCGATCACATCGTCGCGTCGCGGACCGATCCACGCCGAGGATCGCGTACGGGTCGCTCGTACTCGTGACCACCATCTCCCCGAATGACCTCCGGATCGGTCTCTGGCTGCCGATCCGTTGACCGACCCACGACCCGGGATGGGTCGCTTCGCCGCACTCTATCAAACGGCTGTCGCCGTAGACTCAGGTACGGATGGATGACCTGCGCACCCTAGACGTCACGGATGAGGCGACCTTCGGACGCCTGCCACCCTGCGCCGATCCGGGCTTCGATCACCGCTCCTGCGACTACTGGGAGGACGACGCCCGGGGCTCGAAGGCCGCGCGCCTGGACTGGCTGACGACGGCCGCGCCGCCCGCGTCGACGCCCGGCGGTGCGACCACGACGCCCGCCAACCCGTTCCTCGCGGATCTGGACGCGTCGGGGCCGCCGGACAACCCGTTCGCCCGGACCGCGCCCGCCGGCCTGGCCAACCCGTTCCTGGACGACGACGCGGCGGTCGAGAACCCGTTCGCGCCGCCCCCGAAGGCGGGTCCCGTCGTGCCGCCGACGGCGCCGCGCAAGCTCCGGCTCCTGACTCGGGCGCGGGGATCGTCGGCAGCTACGCGAAGGTCCTCGTCCGCGGCGACGAGACGCTGGCGTACTGCCAGTTCGGGCCGCTCACCGCCTACCCGCGCGCCCAGCGGACCCGCGACCTCTACCCGCAGCTCCCGGACTCGCCGCTGCCGGCCGTCATCACCTGCATCGCGACCGTCCCGGCCGCCCGCGAGCTCGGGATCGGGCTCCGGCTCGTGGACGAGGTCTGCGCGGACCTCGCGGCTCGCGGGTTCGCCGCCGTCGAGGCGTACCCGGAGGTCGGGCCGCGGCTCGACGCGACGAGCGGCGCCACTGCCGGCCTTCTGGGAGCGGCCGGGTTCCTCCGAGCGGTCGACGACCCGCGCTTCCCGGTCATGCGCCGCGAGCTGGGGTGAGACACGCGTCGCTCCGCCGGCGCGCCATCCGTCGCCGGCCGGCCCGCCGCGCGCCGACGGTTCGTGCCGTCGTCCTGGGCGCGGTCGCGACACTGGCGCTCGGCGCCTGCGGATCGACCCGCGCCGACCCCGACCGCCGACGTCGCCTCCCGGTCCGAGTGCCAGCCACAGCCCGGTCCCGACGGCGGTGGCCTCGAGCGGGATCCTCGTCGACCAGACGCTCCTCGACCACCTGCCGGTCGAGGTCGGTGGCATCGCCCTCGTGAGCGACCCGGACACGGCCGGGCAACATCGCGACGGATCCCGATCTCGCCACGAACGCCGCGGCGATCGCCGTGGCCTTCGCCATCGCGCCCGGCGCGTCGGACGTCGGACGGCGACGACGTGGCCGTCGTCAGCGTGGTCCAGCTTCGGCCGGGTGTCTTCGACGACGCGTTCTTCCGCGACTGGCGCGACTCGTACGACGCCGCGGCCTGCGACGCGGCCGGCGGCGTGGCCGGCAACGCCCAGGCGGAGATCGACGGACGCGACATCTACATCGGGACCTGCGCCGCCGGCGCCCACACCTACCACGCGTACCTGGAGGACGCGTCCGTCGTCGTGTCGGTCACGTCGGTGGGCGACCTGCGGCTCGGCGAGCAGATCATGGCCGGCCTCCGCGAGTAGGCTTCGGGCATGCACGAGCCGACCGACGTCGCCCACGGGCCGCGCCCCGTCCGGGCGCCCCGCGGGACGGAGCTGACCTGCCGCGGCTGGCAGCAGGAAGCCGTCCTGCGGATGCTCATGAACAACCTGGACCCGGAGGTCGCCGAGGACCCGGACCACCTCGTCGTCTACGGCGGGACCGGGCGCGCGGCCCGCAGCTGGGCCGCGTTCGACGCGATCGTCCGCGAGCTCCGGCGCCTGGCCGACGACGAGACGCTCCTCGTCCAGTCCGGCAAGCCGGTCGGGGTCGTCCGGACGCACCCGTGGGCCCCGCGCGTCCTCATCGCGAACTCCAACCTCGTCGGCAAGTGGGCGACCTGGGACGTCTTCCGCGACCTCGAGCGGCAGGGCCTGATGATGTACGGCCAGATGACCGCGGGGTCGTGGATCTACATCGGGACGCAGGGGATCCTCCAGGGCACGTACGAGACGTTCGCGGAGGCTGGCGCGCCAGCACTTCGGCGGGACGCTGCGCGGGACGGTGACGCTGACCGCCGGCCTGGGCGGGATGGGCGGCGCCCAGCCGCTGGCCGTGACGATGAACGACGGCGTGTGCATCGCCATCGAGGTGGACGAGGCCCGCGCCCGGCGGCGGCTCGACATCGGCTACGTGGACCGGCTGACCCACGACCCGGCCGAGGCGCTGGCCTGGGCGCGCGCCGCGGCCGCCGCCGGCGAGGCCATCTCGATCGCCCTCGTCGGCAACGCGGCGGAGATCGAGCCCGCCTGGGCCGCGGCCGGCGAGCGGTTCGACCTGGTCACCGACCAGACGTCCGCCCACGACGCGCTCGGCGGCTACGTCCCGGACGAGATGACCCTGCCGGACGCGCTGGAGCTCCGGGCCGCGCTGCCCGACGAGTACCAGCAGCGGTCGCGCCGGGCGATGGCCGCCCACGTCCGGGCGATGCTCGCGTTCCAGCGGGCCGGCGCGGTCGTCTTCGACTACGGCAACAACCTGCGCGCCCAGGCCCAGGAGGCGGGCGTCGCGGACGCGTTCGACTACCCGGGGTTCGTGCCCGGCCTTCATCCGGCCGCAGTTCTGCGAGGGCCGCGGGCCCGTTCCGCTGGGCGGCGCTGAGCGGCGACCCGGCCGACATCGCCCGGACCGACCGGGCGGTCCTGGAGCTGTTCCCGGACGACGCCGGGCCTCCACCGCTGGATCGCGATGGCCCAGGCGCGCGTCCCGTTCCAGGGCCTGCCGGCGCGGATCTGCTGGCTCGGCTACGGCGAGCGCCACGAGGCCGGCCTCGCGTTCAACGAGCTGGTCCGGACCGGCGAGGTCAGCGCGCCGATCGTCATCGGGCGCGACCACCTGGACGCCGGGCTCCGTGGCGTCGCCGAACCGCGAGACGGAGGCGATGCTCGACGGCTCCGACGCGGTCGCCGACTGGCCGCTCCTCAACGCCCTGGTCAACACCGCCGCCGGCGCGACCTGGGTGTCGATCCACCACGGCGGCGGCGTCGGGATCGGCTACTCGCAGCACGCCGGGATGGTCGTCGTGGCCGACGGCACGGCGCTCGCCGCCGAGAAGCTGGAGCGGGTCCTGACGACCGATCCGGCGATGGGCGTCCTGCGCCACGTCGACGCGGGCTACGAGCACGCGATCGAGGTCGCCCGCGAGCGCGGCGTCCGCGTCCCGATGCTCGACGGACGACTGACCCAGCGCTGCATCAGGCTCGGGCGCGTCGGGCGGCAGGTCCGGTCGACGGCTCGGGCGCTTCGGCGGTCGGCCGACGCGGCTCGCGCCGGGCTCATCGTCGACCGGTTCCGGCATCGTCGTCGAGCGTGCGGACCGGCGAGATGAGCAGCGGGACGACCGCCAGGACCGACCCGATGCGCGCCGACCCACAGCGCGGCGTGCAGGCTCGACGCTCGTCGCCGAGGATGCCCGCCGAGGATCGCGCCGATCGGGATGGTGCCCCAGACGATGAAGCGCATCGTCGCGTTCATCCGGCCCTGCATCCGTCGGCGGCGTGATCGCCTGGCGGAAGCTGACCTGGTTGATGTTGTAGACGACGCCGGAGAAGCCCGCCGAGGAGCCCGACGCGCGATCAGGAACGGGATCGGCGACGTCGTCGGGCGCCATGCGCGACGAGGCAGGACCCTGGCGCGCTGAAGGCCATCGAGCCGACGATCGTCCGGCCGACGCCGAACCGCGTGCTCAGGCGGTTCGCCGGTGAGCGCCGCCGACGAGCGACGCCGACGTTGCCGATCGCGAAGACGATCCCGATCTCCGTCGGGCGACAGCCCGAGCTCGCGGACCAGGTAGACGATGCAGGTCGCGAACGGCGATGTTGCCGAAGAAGTTCGACGTCCCGGTGCGTGGCGGCGATCGCGCGCAGGCAGCGGTGGCCGAGGACGTAGCGCAGGCCCGACCGCGACCTCCTTGCGCAGCGACGGCTCGCGGGCCTGGCCGTGCTCGTCGTACGTGGCGATCCGGCGTCGGCTCCGGGCGCCGGATCGAGGAAGATGAAGCAGCGCCGAGACGACGTAGCTGATCGACGTCGAGCAGGATCGCGAACGGCGCCGTCAGCAGCCCGATGAGGCCGCCGCTCAGGGCCGGGCCCGGGATCTGCGGCGCCGATCCGCGTGATCTCGAGCTTGGAGTTGCCCTCGACCAGCTGGTCGCGCTCGACGAGCGACGGCAGGTAGCGACTGGTAGGCGACGTCGAAGAAGACGGTCAGGCAGCCGGTGACGAAGCCGACGACGTAGAGCTGCCAGATCGTCAGGACGTCGAAGGCGAAGGCGATCGGGATCGAGACCAGCAGCGAGCGCCCGGCCGAGGTCGCCGACGATGAGGATCGGCCGGCGGCGGAGGCGGTCCACCCAGGCGCCGGCCGGCAGGCTGAACAGGATGAACGGCAGGAACTCGATCGTGCCGAGCAGGCGCGACCTCGAACGGCGCTGACCTCGAGGATCGTCGCCGCGATCAGCGGGATGCGCGAGCAGGCTGATCTGCGTCCCGAACAGGCTGAGCGGTCTCGGCCGTCCACAGCTTCAGGAAGTCGGGGTGGCGAAGCAGGCTTCGCGGGGCTGGGTCATCGGCGGCAGTCTACGCGTCGCCGTCGTCCGGTCGACCGGCGCTCCGCGGCGGCCACGCCGGCACGGCCGGACGACTAGCATCGTCGGGTGCTGTCGAATCCGTCCCGAACGTCTCCGAGGGCCGCCGGCTCGACGTCGTCGACCGCCTCGCCGACGCCATCGCGGCGTCGCCCGGCGTCTTCCTCCTCGACCGGACGAGCGACGCCAGCCACAACCGCTCCGTGTTCACGCTGGCCGGCGAGCACGACGCCGTCACGCGAGGCCCTCGAGCGCCTGGTCGCGGCCGCGATCCACGACATCGACATGGACGTCCACACCGGCGAGCACCCGCGGATCGGCGCCGTCGACGTCATCCCGTTCGTGCCGCTCGGCGACACGACGATGGACGACTGCGTCGAGCTGGCCCGCGCGTTCGGGCGAGCGGATCGCGACCCGCTTCGACCTGCCGGTCTACCTCTACGCCCAGGCCGCGACGCGCCCGGACCGGGTCAAGCTGGCCGACGTCCGGCGCGGCCAGTACGAGGGCCTCAAGGCCGAGATCGACCAGCACGGCCGCGAGCCGGACTTCGGGCCGGCCCGGATGCACCCGCGGCCGGCGCGGTGGCGGTCGGCGCCCGGCCGTTCCTCATCGCCTACAACATCAACCTCGACGTCCGACGACGTCGAGCTCGCCAAGCGCATCGCCCGCCGCGTCCGCGAGTCCGGCGGCGGGCTGCCCGAGGTCCAGGCGCAACGGGTTCTGGATCGAGGAGCTCGCGCCGCGCCCAGGTCTCGATGAACCTGCTCGACTTCGCGGTCGACGCCGCTCTGGCTGGTCTGGGAGACGGTCCGCGAGCTCGCCGCCGAGGACGGCGTGGAGCTGGCCGAGTCCGAGCTGATCGGCCTGGCGCCGCTGGCCGCGTTCCTCGACGTCGCCGACCACGCCGGCGCGCCCGCCGACGCCCCGGTCGAGGACGCGCCTCGCGGCCGCCGCCGCGTTCCTCCGGCTGCGCGACTTCTCGCCGCTGCAGGCCCTCGAGCTCCGGCTCGAGGCGGCCCGCGCCGGACGGCGTCGCGGTGAGCGGCCGTGACGCTTCCGGCTCATCGAGGGCGGCCGCAGCGACGAGCCGACGCCCGGGCCTGCTGATCGTCGGCGCGGCCGAGGTCGCGACGCTCGCCGGCGGCCTCCGGCGCGGCGCCGCGCAGGGCGACGTCGGCCGGCTCGACGCCGGCGCCGGTCGGCGGACCCGGCGCGCCGGACGCGCCCGGTCGTCGCCTGCTGGGAGGGCCGGATCGTCGCGGTCGGGCCGCGCGGCCGAGGTCGAGGCGGCGCTCGAGGCGGAGGGCTACCCGCTCGCGCGGTTCGCGCGGCTCGACGCCGCCGGCGGCGTCGTCACGCCCGGGCTCGTCGACCCGCACACGCACCTGCTGTTCGCCGGCTCGCGCGAGGGCGAGCTGCGTCCTCCGCCAGCGCGGCGCCGGCTACCTCGAGATCCTCGCGGCCGGCGGCGGGATCCTGTCCACGGTCGCCGCGACCCGCGCGGCGTCGGCGCGAGGACGCTCGCCGCGCACGGCCGGCGCTGGCTCGACGAGATGCTCGGCCACGGCGTCACGACGATCGAGGCGAAGTCCGGCTACGGCCTCGACCTCGAGACCGAGCTCCGGCTCCTCGAGGTCGCCTACCGGCTCGGCCAGCGAGGGCCCGGTCGACGTCGTGCCGACGTTCCTCGGCGCCCACGCCGTCCCGCCCGAGTTCCGGGCCCGGCCCGGACGGCGACCGAGGCCTACGTCCGGTCGCGTCATCGAGGAGCAGCTGCCCGGCGTCGCGGCCCAGGGCCGGGCCCGGTTCTGCGACGTCTTCTGCGAGGCGCGGCGTGTTCACGCGCGGACCAGTCGCGGCGGATCCTCGAGGCGGCCGCGCGCGCTACGGCATGGCGCCGCGCCTCCACGCCGACGAGCTGGCGCCGTCGGGCGGCGCGGAGCTCGCGGCCGAGCTCGGGCGCGCTGTCCGCGGACCACCTCGCCGCCCCGTCGACGGCGGGCATCGACGCGCTCGCCGCGGCCGCGGCCGACGGACCGGCCGGTCGTCGCGACGCTCCTGCCGGCGACGACCTGGTTCCTCATGAAGGACGCACGACGCGCCGGCCCGGACGCTTCATCGAGCGCGGGCGTCCCGGTCGCCCTCGGCACGGACTTCAACCCGGGCACCTCGCCGACGGCCGAGCCTGCCGCTGGCGATGACCGTCGCCTGCCTCGAGCTGCGGCTGACGCCCGGACGAGGCGCTCGCCGCGGTGACGATCAACGCCGCCCAGGCGCTCGGGCTCGAGGACGAGATCGGCTCGCTCGAGCCCGGCAAGGCAGGCCGACCTCGTCGTCTGGCGCGTGCCCGACGATCGACCAGATCCCGTACTGGCCGGCGCGCGGACCTCGTCCGGACGGTCGTCAAGCGCGGCCGGCGTCGGTGCCTCGACCGGCCGGCAGCCGGCCGGCCCGCGCGGCGTCAGACCTGCTTGCCGCGCGACTCCAGCAGGACGGTCGTCGTCTCGTCGGGAGGCTCGATGGCGTCACCGACAGCTTCGGCTGCGGTGACGGGCTCGGCGCCCATCTCGTGGAAGAACTTCGCGAGCGCCTCGGCGCAGTCGGCCTCGTCCTCGCAGACCGGCATCGGCACGACGATCTTCGGGTCGAGCTGGGCGACGAGCGCCGCGGCCTGCGTCGCGGACAGCGCGCCGCCGATCGGCACGCAGGCGATGTCGACGCTGCCGATGTCGCCGAGCTTCTCCTCGGTCAGCAGGTGGCCGATGTCGCCGAGGTGGATCGTGTGCAGGCCGTCGAGCTCGACGACGAACGCGACCTGCTTGCCGCGCTCGGCGCCCCGCGCGTCGTCGCGGTAGGTCCGGACGCCGGTGACCAGGACGTCCTTGACCTCGTACTCGCCCGGGCCGTCGAGGACGAACGCGTCCTCCAGGCTGGACGGCAGCAGCGTCCGGCCGTCGCGCGAGCGCTTGCCCTTGGCCTTCGGGAGCGGCGTGTCGTCGGGGTGGCTGAAGGTGACGATGTCGCCGGTGATCCCGCGCCCGGTCGGCCCGACGACCGCCGGGTAGCGGTCGGCGACGACGACGGCGTCCTTGCCGCGCAGGCGGATGCAGGTCCGCCCGTACCAGGTGAGTTCCATCGCCCTGATTCTGACACAGCGGCGCTGCATCGCCGCTCACGCGGCCGGCCGCGGTCGCCGGACGCCCGGAAATGGAAAGACCGGAGGCGCCTGCCCAATCGGCGCCTCCGGTCGGAGGGAGGGAGGATGGAACCTTGTGGGTTCGTCCGACGAACACGCTAGGGCGCGCTGATTCAGGGTCGAGACGGCAAGCGATTAAGAAAGCGACATCGCTCGGACGGGCCGGGTCCCGCACCGGACCGACCGATCGGTCCTAGGGGCCGAATCGGCGACCCGTGCGACAATCCGGCCGATGACCGACCTCCGAACGCGCCTCGCTGCCGTCCGCCGCGCTCGCCGCGGCAGCCTCGCTGCTCGTCGCTGCTCGTCGGTCGCTCGCCGCCTGCGGCGTCGGCCGCCGCCGAGCGCGACGCCCGACGCCGCGACGCCGTCGGCCGCGCCCACGCGCCTCGCCGGCGCCGACCGCGTCCGCGACGCCCGCCGCCGACGCCAGGACGCCGACCGCGATCTACGACGCCATCGAGGACCAGGTCGTCGCAGATCCGCGGCCTCGAAGCCGACCAAGCCGGTCGAGCGCGCAGTCATCGACGAGGCGCGAGCTCCGGCGACCTGCTGACCGAGCAGTTCGACGAGGACAACCCGCCCGCGTACCTCGCCGCCAACGAGCGGCTGTACAAGGCGCTCGGCCTGATGCCCGCAGGACGCGTCGCCTGCGCGACCTCTACCTCGACCTGCTGAGCGGCCAGGTCGCCGGCTTCTACGCGACGACGAGGACAAGCTGTACGTCGTCTCGCGCTCCGGCGGGATCGGCGGCGAACGAGCGGTTCACCTTCGCCCACGAGTTCGACCACGCGCTCCAGGACCAGAACTTCGACCGGTGTTCAAGGACCAGGACGACGTCCTCGACCAGAGCGACCGGATCGCTGGCGCCGCCAGGCCGTCGTACGAGGGCGACGCCACGCTGCTGATGACCCAGTGGGCGATCGCAGCACCTGACGCCGGCCGGAGCTGCGGACGATCGTCGGCCGGGCCGCCGACCCGGCAGCAGGCCGTCCTCGGCCGGATCCCGGCGATCCTGCGCGAGACGCTCGCTGTTCCCGTACACGACCGGCGCTCGCGTTCGTCCAGGGCGCTCATGGCGCAGGGCGGCTGGGCCGCGCGTCGACGCGCTGTACGACCGGCCTGCCCGCTCGACCGAGCAGATCCTCCACCCGGAGAAGTACGCCGCCGCGAGGCGCCCGTCGACGGTCGACGTGCCGGCCGACCTCGCGGCGCGGCTCGGGACCGGCTGGACGGTCGCCGCTCCAGGACACGTTCGGCGAGCTCCAGCTCGGGATCTGGCTGCGCGAGGGCGGCGTGGCGCAGGCGACGGCCGCGCGACGCCGCCGCCGGCTGGGGCGGCGACCGGCTCGCCGTCCTCGACGGCCCGGACGGCGCCTGGGCCGTCGCCTGGCACGACCGCTGGGACACCGACGGCCGACGCCGCCGAGTTCGAGGCCGCCGCCACGACCGCGCTCGCGAAGGCCGGCGGCGTCGCGCCAGGTCGTGCCCGGCGACGGGCGGCACGACCCGCTGGGTCGCTGGTCGGCGAGTGACGCCGCCACGATCGAGCCGCGTCGCGAACGTCCTCGAGCTGGCCGGCTGACGTCGAGCGGCCGGCCGGGCTCGCCGACGTCGGCGCGCCGGCCGCCTACATCGACTCGGGCGCGGAGATCCCCAGCAGCGCCGAGCGCGTTGGCCAGCGTGATCCTGCGTCGCGCCGCGCCAGGGCCAGCCGCGCCGCCGACCGCTCCGGGCTCCGTCGGCGTCCACGACCCGCGCGTCGCGGTAGAAGGCGTGGAACGCGGTCGCGAGCTCGGTCGCGTAGGCGGTGATGCCCTGCGTCTCCTCGGCCGCGACGGCGTCCTCGACGACCTCGGGGAAGCGCGACGACGGCCCGGGCCAGGGCCGCCTCGGGCGCGCCCGCCGAGCGCACCCGGCCACGTCGGTCGCCGGCGCCAGGCCGGCCTCGGCCGCCTTGCGCAGGATCGAGGCGATCCGGGCGTGGGCGTACTGGACGTAGTAGACGGGGTTCTCGTTCGACTGCTTCTTGGCCAGCTCGATGTCGAAGTCGATCGCCGACGTGACGCGCCGCGTGACGCGAAGAACCAGCGCGCGGCGTCCGACGCCGACCTCGGCCAGCAGCTCGTCGAGGGTGATGAACTCGCCGGCGCGCTTGCTCATCGAGACCTCCTGCGCCGTCGCGGACGAAGCGGACCCAGCGAGTAGAGCAGCACCTGGACGGCCTCGCGGTCGTAGCCCATCGCCTCGGCGGCGTTGCGGACCCGGGCGACCGTGCCGTGGTGGTCGGCGCCCCAGATGTAGATGAGGTGGTCGAAGCCGCGGCTGAACTTCTCGGTGACGTAGCCGATGTCGGCGGCGAAGTAGGTCGGCTCGCCGTTCGAGCGGATGATGACCCGGTCCTTGTCGTCGCCGAAGGCGGTCGAGCGGAACCAGAGCGCGCCGTCCTGCTCGTAGACGTGGCCGCGCTCGCGCAGGCGCTCGACGGCCCGCTCGACCCAGCCCTCGTCGTGGAGCCGGGCCTCGCTCGTCCAGACGTCGAAGTGGACGCCGAGGCGCCTCGAGGCTGCGCCTCGATGCCCTCGCGGACGCGGCCGGCCGCCCAGCGCCCGACGACGTCCGCGGTGTCGGCGCCCGGCGGCGCGTCGCGGCCGCCCAGACGTCGTCGGGCAGCGCCGCCGCGAGGTCCGCCGACGTAGTCGCCCTGGTAGCCGTCCTCGGGGACCGGCTCGCCGCGCCGGAGCGCCGCGACGGACGCGCCGAGGTTGCGGATCTGGCCGCCCGAGTCGTTGAAGTAGTACTCGCGCGTGACCCGCTGGCCGCCGGCCTCGAGGACGCGGCACAGCAGGTCGCCGACGAACGCGCCGCGGGCGTTGCCGACGTGCAGCGGCCCGGTCGGGTTGGCCGACACGAACTCGACGTTGACGACCCGGGCGTCACTCGGGCTCGCGACCCGGCCCCAGTCGGCGGGTGCGGCGAGGATGGCGCCGATCATCCGCTCGAGGGCCGCGTCGGCCAGGCGCAGGTTGAGGAAGCCCGGCGGCGCGACGTCGGCCGCTGGATCGGCGTCGAAGCCGGGTCCGTCGCCGCGTCGGCGTCCAGCTCGGCGGCCAGCGCCGTGGCGATGGCGAGCGGCGCCAGCCGGAGCGGCCGGGCCAGCTTCATCGCGAGGTTGGTCGCGAAGTCGCCGTGCTCGGGTTGGCCGGCCGCTCGACCTCGACCGTCGGGCGGGGCGCATCGTCGGGGAGGGCCGGCAGGGCGCCGCGCTCGACCGCTCGTCCCCAGGCGCGCTCGACCGCGTCGCGGGCCTGGTCGCGGATGGACGGGTCGGCAGACATGGGACGCACATCCTAGCCGGGCCGGGCGCGTGCCGCGGGCAGGCGCTCGACGACCACCCCGGACAGCTCCAGACCGCACCGGACCGCACAAGAAGTGTTGACCTCAGGCAACACCTGCCCTCGTCGAGCGGGATCCGAGCGTGGCGGCGCGCGGAGCGCGATCGGACGGTCCCAGTCCGGGCCATGGGACGATGGCGAGGTCCGCCGGGCGTCGCTCGAAGCCCGACGTCCGATCCATCTCGACCGAGGCGAGTCGCCTCCCAGCTGGGGTCCTCCGACCGAATGTCCTCCCGCCCAGCCCGACGCCGGACGAGCCCCATGCGACGCCTGGCCTGGCTGGTCGTCGTGGGACTGGTCATCGGGGCGTTCCTCGTCCCGACGGCGGCACCGGTCGCGGCGGGCCACGGGGCCCACCCGAGCGCCACGCCCACCGACGAGCCGACCGGCACCCCGAGCGACGAGCCGACCGGGACGCCGAGCGACCGGCCACCGGGGACGCCCACGACCCCGCCGCAGCGGGACCCCGAGCGCGCCGCCGAGCGGCGACCCCGAGCCCACCACCGAGTGGCGACGCCCGAGCCCTCCGCCGAGTGCGACAGCCGCCCAGCCCGCCGCCGAGCGGATCGCCGAGCACTCCACCCAGCGGGTCGCCCAGCACGCCGCCGAGCGGCAGCCCGAGCGGTTCCGCCCAGTGGCGGACCCAGCTCGACCCCGAGCGACCACTCCGACGTCGACGCCGACCAGCACGGTCGAGACCGAGACCGGGACGCCCGGCCACACGCTGCCGCCGACCGACGGCCTGACCGGGATGCCCTGGCCGGGCCGATCGGCACCGGCGTCTCGGTCGTGCTGATGATCCTGGCCGCGGTGCTGACCGCGCTGCTGTTCGTGACCCCGTCCGACGGGATCCGGCGCCGACCGCCGGGCCGATAACGCGTCATAGGACCCTTGGCCCAGGACCCCAGCGACACGATGTGTTGCCCAGATGCAACACCGATGGAGCGGTCGGGTGGCGTCGGGAGCGTTCTGGGTCGGTCCGAAGGTACTGGACGGTCCTCCCCGACTCATGGGACCATCGCCCTCGAAGCCACATCGTTCGGGCTTCGCATCATCGCATCCGGGGCCGAGGCGCTACCCGCCTCTCATCAAAGGGTTCTCCACATGCATCGTCGATCCTCGCAACGCCGCAACGGCCTCGCCGGCCGTCTCCCATGGCTCGTCGCCGCCGGCCTCGTCGCTGAGGCGCTCCTAATCCCGGCCGTATCGCCGGTCGCCGCGAATACCTCCATCAGACGCGGCCGATCGTCTGAACGCTGGCGGTACGCCGACGATTGCAAGGATGTCGACCTGTCGGCCGGTCAGGTGCTCTGGCACTTCGTCCAGACCGGCACGGAGGTCGCCTCGGGCGAACTGACCGCGACCTTCACGACCGCCGGTGAAGTCACCGTCGACTCGTACAAGCACTCCGGGAAGGTCCTGCACTGGCAGATCATCACCGGACACGACACCCTCGTCTCCGCGTCTTCCGACATCGAGAACGATGGCAATCTGAACCTCTCGCACATCTGCGTCGGCCCGGACGGCAGCGAGGAGCCCAGCTCCACGCCGAGCGACGAAGCCAGCGAAGAGCCGTCGAGCACGCCGAGCGACGAGCCAGCGAGGAGCCAGCTCCACGCCGAGCGACGAAGCCAGCGAGAGCCCAGCTCCACGCCGAGCGACGAAGCCAGCGAGGAGCCCAGCTCCACGCCCAGCGACGAAGCCAGCGAAGAGCCCAGCTCCACGCCGAGCGACGAAGCCAGCGAGGAGCCCAGCTCCACGCCGAGCGACGAGCCGACGGGTGAGACCGAGGCCGAGACCGGCACGCCGAGCGTGACGCTCCCGCCGACGGACGCCATCGGTGGCGACTCGACCGGCTCGACCGGTTCGGCATCTCCATCGCCCTGCTCGGCCTGGCCGGGTTGATCGCCGATCGTCAGCTTGCCACGCCGACGTCGGCCCTGGCCGCCAGCCGCAAGCGCATCGACCGCCGCTAGGTCCCGCACTCCCCCCGAACCTTGAAGACCGGCCGACGCCCGTCTTCGTCTGTCTGCCACGAGACGCTGCGTCTGTTGGCGGCATGCACCGGTTCACGCGTTCCGGTGCCGTCCGGGCCAGATGGGTGCGGTCTGGTGTGGTCGAAAGTACTAGACGCGGACTAGTACGACATGCGACTATCCCCAGGTCTTGGACCGGGCGACAGATCATCGTGGGGGCGCCAGGTCGAAGGCCATCCATCCGGGCCCGGGAGTCATCCCAGGTCACCCCATCCATCGCGATCCAGTGGGATCAGGAGAACCTATCGATGAAACTTCGCACCTTGGCAGCGCTGATCTGCGCTCTTGCCCTGTCGCTCGGCGCGACTGGCATGGTCTTCGCCGGCGAACCGGCGGTGCCAGAACGAGCAGGGCGCCTGAGATCGACTGCCCGACCGCGACGAGCGACGGACGAGGAGCCCGACCGCCACGGCCTCCGACGAGACCGCCAGCCCGACCGACGAGGAGTCCGAGTGCCCGACCGACGAAGAGTCCGAGAGCCCGTCCGACGAGGAGACCGCCTCGCCCATGACGAGAGTCGGCTGCCCGACCGACGAAGAGACCGCCAGCCCGACCGACGACGAGTCCGCCTGCTCCGACCGACGAAGAGACCGCCAGCCCCGACCGACGAAGAGACCGCCAGCCCGACCGACGAAGAGACCGCCAGCCCCACCGACGAGGAGACCGCCTCCCCGAGCGACGAGGAGCCGACCGGTGAGACCGAAGCCGAGACCGGCACCCCGAGTGTCACCCTCCCGCCGACCGACGGCCTGTCGGGTGGGTCCAGCAGCGGCTCCGGCGGCCTTCCCGTCGCCATCCTCGCGATGGGCGGCCTGCTCGCCGCGGTCCTGCTCCTGACGCCGGCGACCCTCGGGGTCAAGCGCGCCAGGAACCGCGACTAGGCAGATCCCGGAGCGCTCGGCGCTCCGACCCCTCGATCCCCGAAGACGGCCGGGCCCCACGTGGCCCGGCCGTTCGCATGTCGTCGGCAGCTCGATCCGGTCGCCCGGGTCCACGAAGCGCACCGGTCCGTCGAACGCGGCCCGGACCGAGGCGATGGTGGCGTCCCGGTCATGATCCATCAGCAGGTGGGTCAGCAGCACCGCGGCCCGCGTCCGTCCGGCCGCGAGCGCTCCGACGTCCGGCCCGGCCAGGTGGGCGGCGTCGGCCGGGACGGGACCGGCCCCGAACGACACCTCGCACAGGAGGGTGTCGCCCGGCCGGATGAGCGGGTCCAGGTCCTCCGCGCGGCCGCAGTCGCCCGAGTAGACCAGGCCCGGGCCCGTCGCCGACGGCGACGCGGAACCCGTAGCTCTCGTCCGTGTGTGCCACCAGGCGGCCTCGACGGTGAACGGTCCGATCTCGCGCATCCCGACCGACAGTGGCTCGATGTCCAGCGTCGCCGCGCTGAAGCCCGGCTCCGCGTGCAGGCCGTCCAGGCGCTCGCCGAGGCCGGCCGGACCGAGGACCCGGACCCGGCGCGGCGGGGCCAGGTGCCAGCGCAGGTAGTGGCGGAGCGGGACGAGGTCGACGAAGTGGTCGGGATGGAGATGCGAGACCACGACCGCCAGCAGGTCGCTCGGGCTCCACTCGCGCGGCCAGGCGCGGGAACGAGCCCTGGCCGAGGTCCAGCAGCACGTCCCGTCGCGGATGGCGGACCAGGTACGCCGCCCCGGTCGCGCCCGATGCGGTCGGTGAAGGCCGGGCCGGCGCCGAGGACGTCGAGCTCGAACCCCGCCCGGCGACCGCGCCGTCATCGGCGCCGAACCTCGCGCGGGATGGCCGACGGTCCGGCCCGTCCCGGCCGAAGGTCAGCTGCTCGAGCCCGGCCGCCGCGGCATAGGCGTAGCCGTCGGCCAGCCCGACGCCGAAGTGGTGCGATCGATGGGCATCCGATCCGACCGTCACGCGCTCGCCCGCCGAGCTCGCGGAAGCGGGCGACGATCGCCGCCGACGGGTAGGTCTCCTGGACCGGGTGGCGCAGGCCGCTCGTGTTGACCTCCAGCGCCGTCCCGCTCTCGACGAGGGCCGGAGGATCGGGTCGTACAGCTCCGGCGCGGCCGGCGAGGGCGGTCCGGCAGGACGTGCGGCCACAGGTAGCGCTTGACGACGTCGATGTGGCCGATCGCGTCGAACAGGCCGGACCGGGCCGCGGCCGCGACCTCGTCGAAGGACGGCGCCACGATCTCGGCGAGCGATCGCCCGCCGACCCAGGCCGCGACGCGTCGCGGGCTGTACGGCGACTCGACGCGGTCGTGCACGGACCCGATCGTGAAGTCGTACCGGTGGCGGGCCAGGTGGTCGCGGATGTCGGCCTCCCAGCTCCGGTCGTAGGTCAGCTCGACGCCGAACCGGATGGTGACGCCGTGGTCGGCCCAGCGCTCGGCGGCCGCGCGGACCGTCCGCTCGCGCTGGTCGAACGTCGTGTAGTCGTAGGCCGGGCGCGCCGCGCTCGAAGTCGACGTGGTCCGTGATGGCCAGTTCGGCGACCCCGCGCGCCGCGGCCGCGCGCCGCGTAGACGTCGATCGGGACGTCGCTGTCCGGCGAGAGGTCCGTGTGCAGGTGGGCGTCGAGCGGGAGGTCCAGGACCTCGTCGCCGTCCGCGGTCACGCCCGCGGCCCGGCGCGGCGAC
The DNA here is from genome assembly GCA_963738475.1 of uncultured Chloroflexia bacterium. GTDB lineage: Bacteria > Chloroflexota > Limnocylindria > Limnocylindrales > CSP1-4 > SPCO01. The sequence continues at coordinate 214,096 of CAVTWU010000030.1, read as the reverse complement.
CCCATCAGGCGATCAGGCCCAGCTCGCGCCCGACCCGCTCGAACGCCGCGAGGGCGAGGTCCAGCTGCTCGTCCGAGTGGGCGGCGGTGACGATGGTGCGCAGGCGCGCCTTGTCGATGGCGACCGTCGGGAAGACGACCGGCTGGGCGAAGACGCCCTCGTCGAGCAGTCGGTCGCTGAACCGGCCGGCGGTCTCCGAGTCGCCCATCATGACCGGCGTGATCGGCGTCTCCGAGCGCCCGGTGTCGAAGCCGAGGCCGGTCAGCCCGGCCTTGAACCGGCGCGGTGTTGGCCCACAGCCGCTCCTGCAGCTCGCGGCTCCTCCTGCATGACCTGGAGGGCCTCGCGGCAGGCCGCCACGACGGCCGGCGGGTGGGAGGTCGAGAACAGGAACGGGCGGGCGCGCTGGGTCAGGATGTCGCGCAGGGCCTGGCTGCCGGCGACGTAGCCGCCGAGCGACGCCGACCGCCTTCGACAGCGTCCCGACCTGGATCGCGACCCGGCCGTGGAGTCCGAAGTGGTCGACCGTGCCGCGGCCGTCGCGTCCGAGCACGCCCGACGCGTGGGCGTCGTCCACCATCACCGCCGCGCCGTGGCGCTCGGCCGCCTCGACGATGCCGGGCAGCGGCGCGATGTCGCCGTCCATGCTGAACACGCCGTCCGTGACGACCAGGATCAGGCGGTACGGGCCGGCGCCGTCGGGCCGGCCGGTCGCGCGCGCCTCGCGCAGGATGTCGTCGCAGGGCGGCCGACGTCGCGCGTGCGGGTAGATCCGGCGCGGCGCCTTGGACAGGCGCATCCCGTCGATGATCGAGGCGTGGTTGAGCGCGTCGGACACGATCAGGTCCGCCTCGCCGGTGATCGACCGGGATGACCCCGGTGTTGGCGGTGAACCCGGACTGGAAGGTCAGGACGGCGGGCGTGCCCTTGAACGCCGCCAGCTCGGCCTCGAGCGCCTCGTGCATCGCCATCGTCCCGGCGATCGTCCGGACCGCGCCGCTGCCGACGCCGAACTCGCGCGACGGCCTCGACGGCCGCCTCGCGGATGCGCGGATGGTGGGTCAGGCCCAGGTAGTCGTTCGACGACAGGCTGATCAGGCGTCGGTCGATCGACCGAGACGATCGGGCCCTGGGCGCTGCTCATGACCCGCAGCGGCCGGTAGAGGTGGCGCCGCCCGGAGCTCGGCCAGTTCGTCGTCCAGGAAGGCCAGCGGGTCGGTCAGTCGGTCATGTCGTCCAGTCCATGATGACCTTCCCGGACTCGCCGGACCGGGCGGCGGCGAACGCGGCCTCGAAGTCGCGGTGGTCGAATCGATGGGTGATGACCGGGTCGATGCGCAGGCCGGACTGGAGCATGACCGTCATCTTGTACCAGGTCTCGTACATCTCCCGGCCGTAGATCCCGCGCAGCGTGAGCATCTTGAAGACGACGGCGTTGAGGTCCATCGTGATCTCCTCGGTCGGGATGCCGAGCAGGGCGATGCCGCCGCCGTGGGCCATCACCTCGACGGCGCCGCGGATGGCGCTGGGGACGCCGGACATCTCCAGGGCGACGTCGAAGCCTTCGACCATCCCGAGCTCCCGGGCCACCTCGCCGAGGTCGCGCTCGCGCGGGTCGACCGCCACGGTCGCCCCCAGCTCCATGGCCAGCGCGCGGCGGTAGGGGTTCGGGTCCGAGACGACCACGATCCGGGCGCCGGCGTGGCGGACGACCGCGGTCGCCATCAGGCCGATCGGCCCGGCCCCGCTGACCAGGACGTCCTCGCCCAGGACCGGGAACGCGAGGGCGGTATGGACCGCGTTGCCGAACGGGTCGAAGATCGCGGCGATCTCCGGGTCCACGCCCGGCCAGTGATGCCAGATGTTGGTCATCGGCAGGACGACGTACTCGGCGAACGCCCCGTCCCGCCCGACGCCCAGGCCGATCGTGCTGGCGCACAGGTTGCGTCGCCCGGCGAGGCAGTGGCGGCAGCGTCCGCACACCACGTGGCCCTCGCCCGACACCAGGTCGCCCGGGTGGAAGTCGGTCACGTTGGACCCGACCGCCTCGATCACGCCGACGAACTCGTGCCCGACGACGAGCGGCGGGACGATGGTCGCGGCCGCCCAGGCATCCCACGACTCGATGTGCAGGTCCGTCCCGCAGATGCCGGTCCGGTGGACCCGGATGCGCACGTCGTTGATGCCCATGTCGGGCATCGGGACGTCACGCAGCGTCAGGCCCGGTCCGCGCTCCGTCTTGACCAGCGCCTGCATCGCGGTCGCTCAGCTGGGGCTGGCGGTCGGGCTGGCGCTGGGGGATGCGGCGGGTGTCGGGCTGGCGGTCGGGCTGGCCGACGCGGACGGGCTGGCGCTGCGGCGAGGCCGACGGGCTCGGCGTCGGCGTGCACTGCTGCTCCGGGTTGGTCCGCTCGCCCCAGGCCGCGTAGAACTCGAGGATCGCGTTCGTGTCGAGCGTCGTCGAGCGGCAGGACGCGGCCCCAGACGATGGCGCTGTAGTCGGTCGCCATCTGGTCGAAGCGGGCGATGACCGGTCCCTGGGTCGTCCCTCGCTCGATGTTGCAGACGGGGCTGTTCGGGAACGAGTCGTAGAACGCCTTGAGCTGCTGCTGGCCCTCGGGCGTGGCGCCGTCGCTGGAACCCGTGTACAGCACCACGAGCGCCCCGTGCTCCAGGTTGTGGATCCAGCCCTGCGGGATGACGTTGTCGTTCGGGCCCGTAGACGCGCGGCTGGATCGGGCCGGCGCCGGCCTGGTTGTAGTGCGAGCCGGACGCCGGGGCGCAGTACTGGTAGGTGACGGCCGTGCCGTACGGCACGTGGCGGCGACCCATCTCGGGCTGGGTGTAGCCGGGGGCGTTGGACGCGCCCGGCGCCGGACTGGGGGTGGGCTGCGGGCTCCAGACGGTGGTACAGGTGAAGGCGGCCGCGGAGGCGGAGACGAACACGAACCCGCCGATCAGGGCGACGGCCGCGACGACGACGACGCCGACGATGGCGGTCCGGTAGCGCTCGACGAAGGACGGCTCGTCGTCCGACCGGCGTAGCGCGACCGCTCGCGCCGTCCGGCGCGAGGCGATCCCGGAGGGGCTGTGCGAGGCGGGTCGGCCGCCCGTCGTGGGGGTGGGGCTGCTGGGGAGCCTTCGTCGCGGAGTCGGCCGCGGCCGGTTTCGGTGTGGTGCCGGCTCGTTGCTGCCGGCGTGATTCCTTGCTCACGTCTTCCTCGATGCGGTCGGCGGGGTCGCCGGGGTGACGGTCGTCCTCGGCGGCGACGGGGGCCGCGTGCGGTGAGGGTACCGCCCCGCGCGCCGTCGTGCGCTCGACGAGTGGTCCGGGCCGGGTCAGGCCTCGTTCAGGTAGGCGCGGACCTCCGGGCCGCAGCAGCCCTCGCAACAGCAGCGCGCGCGAGGGCCGCCACGAAGATCGCCTGGACGACCAACCCCCCGAGCAGCAGGAACGGGACGAGCGGGACGGTCAGGCTGGCGAGCCCGATGGCGAGGGTCCGGGCTGGCCTGCTTGCGCTGCAGGACGAGGGTCGTCGTGAAGATGGTGTAGGCCAGCAGGACCATGACGACGACACCGAGCGGGACTGACCGGCGCGGCGATGGCCTGGTCGATCGACGAAGCGCAGGCTCAGGCCGATGACGGCCAGACAGGATCAGCGCGTAGACCAGGAACAGGCGGATGCCCGAGGGCATCGCCGCGAGGCGAGCGAACATGCCGCGGCATCGTACCGGAAGCCCGCGATGATCGCCGAGACACAAGGGTATTGACACCGCTCGGCCACGCTCGTATCTTCAGCTAAACCGGTTTGCTAAACCGGTTTGCAACCCTCCTTCGGCGCCGTTCCTCCTCCGTTCGGTGCCGCAGCTGTGGTCGGCCGGGAGTGGGCCGACCCGCCGGATGGCCGTCACCAACACAGTCGGAGCACGTGTGGAACAGCGGACCAGCAGGCCACGGATCGCGGACGTCGCGCGCGAGGCGGGTGTCTCCAAGACGGCCGTGTCGTTCGCGTTCAACAGCCCGGACCGGCTGGCGCCCGAGACCGCCAGCCGCATCCGCGCCGTCGCCGACGAACTCGGCTATCGGCCCCACCCGGTCGCCCGGATGCTCACCCAGGGCCAGACCCTGACGATCGGCGTCCTGACCCCGCAGGCCCTGTCGGTCATCTTCTCGAACCCGTTCTTCGGGGCGTTCAGCGAGGGCGTCGCCGTCGCGGCCGAGGAGTTCGGCTACGGCCTGCACTTCATCTCGCCGCTGCACGGCAGCCTGGCCCGGGCGATGAGCCGGGCGACCGTGGACGGCGTGGTCGCCATCGGCCTGTCCGACGACCACCCGGAGGTCGAGCAGATCCGGCGCGCCGGCCTGCCCATCGTCCTGGTGGACTCGACGGCCCTGCCGGAACACGGCTCGATCGAGATCGACGACGCCGGGTGGCGCCCGGGCGGCCGCGGAGTACGTCATCGGCCTCGGCCATCGCGACGTCCTGGTCATCGGCGTCGAGCCGCCCGCCCCGGCCATCGGACTGGACCCGGATGGGGTCATGGGCCGACGCCTGCGCGGCTATCGCGACGCGTTCGCCGCGATCGGCGTGACCATCACCGACGAGCGGCTGATCATCGGCCCGGCCACCATCGACGGCGGGCTGGCCGCCCTGCGGCGCGCCTGGGACGACGGCCTCCGGCCGACGGCCGTCCTGGCCATGAGCGACGTGATGGCCATCGGCGCCATGCGCGGCCTGCGCGAACTCGGCCTGCGCGTCCCGCAGGACGTCAGCGTCGTCGGCTTCGACGACATCGATCTCGCTCCGCACGTGGATCCCCCGCTCACGACGGTCCATCAGCCGATCCGTCGCAAGGGCGAAGAGGCGGTCCGCCTGCTCCTGACCGTCGTCGAACGACGGGATCAAGCCAGGCCCGAGCACCGTCGATTGGAGACGCGACTGATCGTGCGTGGCTCCACCGGCCCCGTGCCACCTCGGTGGGAGGAGGTGGCCGGGGAACAGCACTGAGGTCCACGCGGCGAGCTCCCGAGTCCGGTGCGACTCGCCACCGAACCGTACCGCGACACGGCCGCCCTTCGCGGCGACCACATGCCGGGACCCCCGGCGCGACGAGCCGGTCATCCACCGGCGAACCAGAACGAGAACGTACACACGGCCGATCGGACGTTCCGATCGGATCAGAGAGGAGATCCGGATACCGATGAATCGACACCTTCGACTCGCCGGCCTCGTGGCGGCAGTGGCCATCGTGGCCGCGCCTGCGCCACGAGCACGGCCAGCAACGCGCCCGTCGACGGCGCCCAGCACCGGCGCCGCCACGGCGGCCCCGAGCGACGACATCAGCGCTGCCCGTCCAGCTCAGCGGCGACCTCACCATCTGGCACGCCTACGGTTCGTCCGGCGGCAACGCCGAGTTCAAGGCCTTCAGCCGGATCATCGAGGGCATCGAGGCCCTCAACCCGGACCTGAACCTGACCGTCCTCGAAGTGCCGTTCAGCGACATCTTCAAGAAGTTCGAGACCGAGTCGGCGGCCGGTGGTGGCCCCGACCTGTACATCGGCCCGAACGACAGCGTCGGCTCGCAGGCGCGGGGCGGCTTCCTCGTCGACCTGACCGGCAAGATCGACACGGTCCTCGACAACTCCAACGAGATCTCGGTCAACGGCAGCAAGGTCACCGTCAACGGGACCGAGGGGGTCTACATGGTCCCCGAGAGCCTGAAGGCCGTGGCCATGTACTACGACACCGCGATCGTCCCGACGGCTCCGGCCACCACCGATGACCTGATGACGTTCGTCAAGGGCGGCGGCAAGGTCGGCATCATCACCGGCGCCTACTTCGGCTGGGGCTGGTACGGCGCGTTCGGCGGCGAGATCCTCGACGCGAACGGCAAGTGCGCGGCGACCGCCAACAGCGGCGTCGCGGATGCGCTCCAGTACGTGCTGGACCTCAAGACCGCCGGTGCTCTCGTCGACGCCGACTACGGCAAGGTCAATGACGCGTTCCTGAACAAGGAGATCGACGTCATGATGAACGGCAACTGGACGCTCGGCGACTACAAGGCCGCGCGCCCCGCGCTCGGTGTCGCTCCCGTCCCGGCCGGTCCCGGCGGCGCCGCCGCCACGATGACCGGTGTCGACGGCTGGTACGTCAACTCCGCCAGCAAGAACCAGGACCTCGCGATCTCGGTCGCCGACGAGCTGGTCAGCCAGGCCTCGCAGACGATCTACGTCGACGTCGCCGGCCACGTCCCATCGAACAAGAACATCACCATCATCGATCCGCTGGTGAAGGCCTTCTCCGAGGCGATCAACACGGGCGATCCTCGCCCGCAGGCCGAGCAGATGAACAACTACTGGGCCAACTTCGACAAGGCTTGGACCGACGTCATGACCGCCGGGGTCGATCCGACCACGGCTGTCGCCGACGGCGTGCGCCGCCATGGACGCCGCGAACGGCCTATAGCCTGACCCGATAGCGCTCGCGACCCCGACCGCCACCGGCGGCCGGGGTCGCCCTACCCCATCGTGCAGGAGGTATGGCGATGACCGCGGCGGCGACCGAGGCCACGACGACGCGCGCGACGGTTCAGCCCCGCCGCCCGAGACGGCGCCAGCGGGCCCCGTATCTCTACCTGGTCCCGGCGTTCATCGTGATGGGCGTCATCACCGTCTACCCACTCGTCTACCAGGTCTGGATGTCGTTCACGGACTTCGGGATCCAGAACCTGCGCGAGGGCTCGGCGCCGCCCACCTGGGTCGGCGCTCGAGAACTACATCGACATCATCACCAGCCAGCTCTCGATCCCGAACTACGACTTCGTCCGGCTGCTGCTGTACAACCTGGTCTGGGCGTTCTCGAACGTCATCATCCACGTGATCCTGGGCGTCGGGATCGCCCTGCTCCTGCACACCAAGGGCCTGTGGTTCAAGCGGTTCTACCGCTCCCTGTTCATCATCCCGGTCGTCATCCCGCCGATCATCGTGGCGACGGTCTGGAAGAACATGTACGACCCGACCCACGGCGCCATCAACGAGCTGCTCGCCGCGATCGGCGGCATCTTCGGGATCCCGCGATCGGCGTTCGACATCGACTGGCTGCGCCAGATCCAGGACCCGTTCCCGCTCATCCCGCTGCCGCTCGCCTTCTTCGCGATGCTCGGCACGAACACCTGGCTGGGCTGGCCGCTCAACGCGGTCGTCGCCACCGGGCGCGCTGCAGAGCATCCCGGGCGAGCTGTACGAGGCGGCCGAGATCGACGGCGCCGGTCGCTGGCAGCAGTTCAAGAACGTGACCCTCGTCTTCCTGCGGCCGGCCATGATCCCGTACGCGATCTACGGCTTCGTCATCACGTTCAACCTGTTCTACCTGGCCTACTTCATGTCCGCCGGCGGACCGCAGGGCCGGACCGAGGTCCTCGTCACGCAGGCGTACCGCCTCGTCAACGACCAGCGGCTGTACGGCGTCGGCGGCGTCGTTCGCCGTGATCATGTTCTTCATCCTGCTGACCATCACCTTGATCACCAACCGGATGGCCAAGGCGACCGGCAGCTACCAGGACCAGTGAGGACGCCGCGATGACTGCCTACGGTGCTGGAGAGGACACGACGATCGCGGGCATGGGTGCCGGGACCCTCCAGCCGGCCACCCAGACGCCCCGCCGCCGCTCGCGGCGGCCCTCCCTGTTCAAGAGCCGCCGGGGCGAGCTGTCGCTGTCGCGCCAGCTCGGCCTGCAGGTGCTCATCATCCTCATCCTGTTCACGGTCATGTTCCCGGTCCTGTGGGTCGTCTCGCTGTCCCTGGACCCGCTGAACCGGTCGCGGCCGGACGGGCTGAACCTCATCCCGCAGAACGCGACCCTGGAGGCCTACCGCCAGGTCATCGCCCAGCCGACGAACAACCCGATCTCGTTCTGGGAGCTCGCGCTCAACAGCCTCAAGATCGCCGTCAGCACCTCGATCATCTCGGTCCTGATCGGCGTCCTCGCGGCCTACGCGTTCGCGCGGTTCAAGTTCCGCGGCCGCGAGTTCCTGATGCTCGCGATCCTCGGCGTGCTGATGCTCCCGGCGGTCGCGACGCTGACCCCGCTGTTCGTGCTGCTCAACAAGGTCCAGGTGGACCTGCCGATCATCGGCGCGTTCAACCTGCGAGCGTCGCTGATGGGCGTCGGGCTGGCCATCCTGTCCGGCCTGCTGCCGTTCGCCATCTGGAACCTGAAGGGCTACCTCGACACGATCCCGCGTGAACTCGAGGAGGCGGCCTGGGTGGACGGCGCGAACACGAACCAGACGTTCGTGAAGATCATCCTGCCGCTCGCGATGCCGGCCCTGGCCGTCACCGGGTTCCTGGGCTTCATCGGCGGCTGGACCGAGTTCTACTTCTCGTGGATGTTCCTGATCAACCCGCAGGACCAGACGCTGGCGATGTCGCTCTACGCGATGCAGGGGCAGTTCGCGAGTACGCCCTGGTCGCAGTTCTCGGCGTTCGCGATCCTGTTCGCCATCCCACCGGCGGTCGTCTACTTCTTCGCCCAGAAGTACATCACCTCGGGGCTGGCGGTCGGCGGCGTCAAGGGCTGAGCCGGAAGACGACCGCCTGCCTGGGCTCGAGGTGCTCGATCGGCACATAGGCGTCGAAGCCTCCGGTCGCGTTGACGGCCGGGCTGCGCACGGTCGCGTCACCGAGCAGGACCTCGACCGTCGGGGCGCCACACAGCGGGCCGGCGTCGAGGGTCAGGCTGGCGCCGTCGATCGGCTCGTCGGACACGTTGGCGATGACGGCGATGATCTCATCGCCGTCCGTTCGAAGGTAGGCGTGGATGCCGCGTGTCAGCTCGGTCATCTGGGTCACGGATCCGCTGCGCAGCGCCGGGTGGGCGGCCCGCAGGGCGATGAGCGATCGATAGTGACTGAGGAGCGAGGCCGGATCGCCGGTCTGGCCCGCGACGTTGGCGGACTCGACGCCGGGCGCGAACGGCTCCCACGGCTCGCCGGTCGTGAAGCCACGCCCGGGTTCGGTCATGTCCCAGGCGAGCGGGGTCCGGATGTCCTCGTCCGGCTTGCGGCCGCGCATCCCCAGTTCCTCGCCGTAGTAGATGAACGGGACGCCGGCGCCCATCAGCAGCAGCGTCCCGGCGAGGGCGGCGGCGTCCACGTCCCGGCCGAGGACGTCCATGACCCGGTCCTGGTCGTGGTTGGTCAGGAACGTCGCGAGGCCGTCGGTCGGGTAGGCGGCGCTCGCGTCGGCCTGGACCTGCGCCAGCGACGTCGCGTCGCCCAGCCGGATCGCGCTGAGCGTCGCCGCCGCGAGGTCGAACCCGAACGTCATGTCGAGCGCCCCGTCGCGGACGTAGGCGGACGAGACCGACGTCGCGTCCCAGACCTCGCCGACGAGCATCGCGTCGGGATCGACGGCCTGGACGCGGTCCCGGAAGCCCTGGAGCCAGGTCTTGGTCGCCGGCGTGTTCTCGAGGGTCGTGCCGTCCTCGATGAGGTGCTTCGCGGCATCCAGGCGGAACCCGTCGACGCCGAGGTCGCGCAGCCAGAAGGCGGCGACGTCGTCCAGGGCGGCCGCCACGTCCGGGTGCTCCACGTCCAGGTCCGGCATGCCCTCCCAGAAGTAGCCGTAGTACCAGCGATCACCGTCGGGATGCCAGACCTCGCGCCCGCCCGGCCCGGCGCTGCCGGGAGCCGCGTCCGACCAGACGTACCAGTCGTCATGATCGGAGCCCGGCGTCCGGGCATCCTGGAACCACGGATGCTGGCTGGAGGTGTGGTTCAGGACCAGGTCCACGACGACGTCGATGCCGCGCTCGTGGGCGGCCGTCATCAGCGCGCGGAAGTCGTCGGCGGTGCCATAGTCGGCCTCGATCGCCTTGTAGTCGGTCACGTCGTACCCGTGGTAGCTGGGCGACTCCGCGACGGGCATCAGCCACAGGGCGGTGACGCCGAGATCGTCGGACGTGGCCGGATCGCCATCGTTGAGGTAGTCCAGCCGGTCCGTCAGGCCGCGCAGGTCGCCGATGCCGTCGCCGTCCGAATCGGCGAAGCTGCGCACGAACACCTCGTAGAAGACCCGATCTCGCCACCACGGGGCCGGTGCCATCGGCGCGCCCTGGGTGGGTGGGGTCGGATCGCAGGCGAGGGCACCAACGGACGGGGTCACGGACGCGAGCGGGGTGCCCGTGACGGACGGCGACGGGGAGCCGGGTGCCGGCCCGCACGCCGCCACGATCAGGCAGAGGGCAAGCATCGCCGCCGCGGGGCGGCGCCACGGAACGGGATCGAGAGCCAGCACGGGAGCGAGTATGGAACGAGTCCGCGATGACCGCTGACACGCCCGCCTGGGTGCGCGACGCGGTCTTCTACCAGATCTTCCCGGACCGGTTCGCCGCGTCCGAGCGCGTCCACAAGCCGGGCCCGATGGAGCCGTGGGACACGCCCCCGACGACGCATGGCTTCAAGGGCGGCGATCTCGTCGGGATCGCCGAGCGGCTGCCGTACCTCGCCGACCTCGGCGTCACGGCGCTCTACCTGACGCCGATCTTCAGCTCGGCCTCGAACCACCGCTATCACACGTACGACTACTTCACGGTCGACCCGCTCCTCGGCGGGAACGACGGCTTGCGAACGCTGCTCGACGCGGCCCACGCCCGAGGGATGCGCGTCGTCCTCGACGGCGTGTTCAATCACACCGGTCGCGGCTTCTGGCCGTTCCACCATGTCCTGGAGACCGGCGCGGACTCGCCGTACCGGTCGTGGTTCCACGTCGACGAGGCGTTCCTGGCGGCCGGGCATCGCCTGCACGCCTACCCGCCGACCGAGGGACGGCAGACGGGCCTCGGCTACGAGGCCTGGTGGGACCTGCCCGCCCTGCCGAAGCTCAACACCGACGATCCCGACGTCCGCGAGTACCTGTTCAGCGTCGCCGAGCACTGGCTTCGGTTCGGGATCGATGGCTGGCGGCTCGACGTCCCGGCCGAGATCGACGACGAGGCCTTCTGGCAGGAGTTCCGCCGGCGCTGCCGGGCCATCAGGCCCGATGCCTATCTCGTCGGCGAGATCTGGCATCTGGCGCCCGGACTGGCTGCGCGGCGACCGCTTCGATGCCCTGATGAACTACCCGCTGGCCGAGGCGATCATGGCGTTCGCCGGCGGGCCGTCGCTCGACATGGACGTCGTCCGGAGCCACCACGAGTACGGACTTCGGATGGGGCCGCTCGACGGGGCCGGGTTCGCCGACAAGCTGCAGGCCACACTCGACGCGTACGACCCGGCGATCGTGACCTCCCAGCTGAACCTGCTGAGCTCGCACGACGCCCCGCGGATGCGGACCGTGATGGGCGACGACGACGCGGCCGTCCGCCTCGCGACGATCCTCCAGATGACCCTGCCCGGCGCCCCGTGCATCTACTACGGCGACGAGATCGGGTTGGCCGGCGGCAACGATCCGGCGTGCCGGGGCGCCTTCCCATGGGACCGGGGCGGCGTGGGACGAGCCGCTGCTCGCGTTCGTTCGCGAGCTCATCCGCCTGCGCGCGGCCGAGCCGGCCCTGCGCCACGGCACGACGCGGGTCATCGCGGCCGCTGGGGACGCCGTCGCCATCGAGCGACGCCTCGACGGACGGACGATCGTCGTCGCCGTCAACGCGGGACCATCCGACGCCGCCCTCGGGTTCGGGCTGGTGGGGGCGACCGATGGTGCGCTCGAGGACCTCATCGCGACCGATCGCGGACGCGGTCGACGTCGGGCCCGACGGGACGCTCGTCGTGCGGCTCGGTCCTCGGTCCGCCAGGATCCTCGGCCGGATCGGGGACTGAGCGGCCCTATACTGGGCCCTCGTGTCAGACCTACCGATCGCACTCTCGGGCGACCTCGCCGAGCGGCTGGGGCGAGCCCTGGATCGCGAGGCCAAGATCACGCGTGCCCTCGACGCCCTCGGGCCGATCGCCGACCGCGATGTCATGGTCCTGGACGGGACCACCACCGGGACGGCCGCGCGCCTGGCCGGGTCTGGCGCACGGGTGACGCCGATCACGCCGGACGTGCTGACCGAGAGCGGCGCGGGCGATCTGGCCGAGGCCGCACGCGCCGACATCCTGGTCGTGGCCTGGTCGGCGTTCCGTGGCCCCACCCCGGCCGAGCTGGCGGCGGCTCGGCGCCTGCTGCGACCGGGCGGTCGCCTGCTCGTGATCCACGACTACGGTCGCGACGACGTGTCGCGCCTGACCGGTCCGCGGCCCGAATACGGCGACTGGAGCCGGCGCGACGGCCCCTTCCTGGGCAATGGCTTCAAGATCCGGGTCGTCCACAGCTGGTGGACGTTCGACTCGCTCGAGGAGGCGCGCACCTTCCTGACCGAGGCGTTCGGGGCCGCCGGCGAGACCCTCGGCGCCGGACTGACGCGTCCGCGCCTGTCCTACAACGTGGCCGTCTACCACCGCACGTTCGACGCGGCATGAGCCAACGAGGCGCCGCGCGCCCACCGAGCCCGTCGCCGGCCGCTCCAGCGCCGCCGGCTGGTCGGCGGATCTCGCCCGGCGTGGTCATCCTGGCGGTCGCCCTCGTCGGCTCGGTCGCCTACCTGCTGTACGCCATCACGGTCCGCGATCCATCGCAGATCCCGTTGCTCGCGTCCGGCGCGGTCGTGCTCGGGCTGGTGTTCGCGGCGCTGGCGGTCTACTCGTTGCGCGCGACGTGGCGCGCCGGCATCGCCGAGCGGAACGGGCGCGCCGTGGCGCTGGCGCTGGTGGGCGGGACGGCGGCGATCGTCTCCGCCGGCTGCTTCGCGGTCGCGATCATCGGGTTCATGCTCCGCCCGACCTGAGACTGGCTGCTAGACTCCCCGGGTCCGGCGCCCCCATCGTCTAGAGGCCTAGGACGCCACCCTTTCAAGGTGGAGATCAGGGGTTCGAATCCCCTTGGGGGTACCACTCCCGCCGGCCGCGATCCACCGATCACGGAGGCGAGATGCCGCTCGATGCGGACACGGTTCGATCCGTCCTCGTCGCCCTGGGCCGGCCGTCCGCCACGGCGACCCACCTCGGCGAGGGGTTCGCCAGCGATGCCTGGCTCGTGCGCGACGGCGACGCGCGGCTCGTCCTTCGCATCGAGCGCCCGGACGCCGGCTACCCGAACAGCTACCGGCTCGAGCACGAGCGCATGGCGGCGCTGGTCGAGCGCGGCGCCGTCGTGCCGACGCCGGTCGCCGGCAGCTGGGAGGTCGAGGCCGACGCCGCGCTGGCCTACTCGCTGACGACCTACCTCGCGGGATCGCCGACGTCGAACGAGGCGCTTGCCGGTCTGGTCGAGCAGGTCGCGTCCTTCCTGCGCATCCTGCACGCGTTGCCGGCGACCGGCGACCGGCGGACGGCGCTCATCGAGCGGTTCGATGCCGGCATCTGGCCGATCGGCGGCCGCCCGCTCGCGGCGCATCCCGCCCTCGCCGACCGACCGGCCCTGCGAGCCCGGGTCGAGCGCCACGCGGCGGCCGTCCATGCGGCGATCGCGCGGCCACCGCTCGTGCTCGTCCACTCGGACCTGCACGAGGAGAACATGCTGTTCGATGGCGAGCGGCTGGCGTTCATCGACTTCGGCGAGACGTTCGTGGGAGCGGCTGGGTGGGAGTTCGCCTCGATGGCCTACTTCACCTCGTGGGATCTCGCCGACGCGGTCCTCGTTCGCTACCTCGACGACCCGGCCGAGGCCCGTCGCCTGGCGCGCAGAGGTCGCGCTCCTGGCCCTGTCGTTCGGGCTGTGCCGCTGGGAGCAGGACATCGACATGGCGCTCGACACCGACGCCTACAACGAGGGGTTCCTGCGCCAGACCCTGGGCGCATCGAGACTGCTACCATCGGGCCGATGGAGATCATGGGCGTCCAGATCCGCACGATCGTGCACGACAACGTCGCCAGCCGCTGCGACGGCTGCCTCGAGATCATCGACGGCACGCCCTGGCGGGTGAACCTGCTCGACATCGTCGCGAGCGAATCCCCGGTCGCCTGGACCGAGCGCCCGACCATCAACCCCGGCCCGTTCCAGTTCCACGGCGAGCCCGCCTGCGTCCGTCGCTGGATGGCCGGCAAGGGCTACCTGTTCTGCCGCCGGGGCGAGGTCCGCGAGATCCTGCGGCCGATCGCGATCCCCGGCGAGACGGTCCGCTGGGGCCTGTGCGACGGCATCCACCGCGACGATCACGAGTTCGTCCCGGCCTGACGCACACCGCCCCGTCGCGGCCGTCCGCGACCGTTTGACAGGCCCGGATCGGCGCGCCTATCCTCCGCCGGCGAGGCCGTTTCGGCCGTACCTAGATTTACGTAGATCTTGTCGTGTGAGGCTGCGCCCGTGACCTCCGAGCCCTCCCACACGGGCAGGTCGGATCCCCGCCCCGGCTGGCTATCGATCGGGCCCGCCAGCCGCCTCCTCGGCGTGGACCAGGACACGCTCCGCCGCTGGGCCGACGAAGGGCGGATCGGCGCCTTCACGACCCCGGGCGGCCACCGCCGGTTCGAGCGTGCCGACGTCGATCGCCTGGTCGCCAGCCGCCGTTCGGGTGCGCGACCGCTGGCCAGCATGGGCGCGACGCCGGAACGGCTGTCGAAGGTCTACCACCGGAGCTACGCCGCGACCGACGCGTCCGCCGACCAGGTCCGGACCGCCGTCGGGGACGCCGACCGCGAGGTCTATCGACAGGAGGGCCGTCGCCTCGTCTCGGCGCTCGTCGCGCACCTCGATGCGGACCCGGGAGACATCGCCGCGCGGGCGCGGTCCGAAGCCGACGCCGCGGATCTCGTCGACGACCTGGCCCGCCGCCTGGCCGCGTCCGGGACGAGCCTGACCGAGTCGGTCGGGCTGTTCGTCGCCGCCCGTCGCCCGTTCCTCGCCGAGCTGGCCGGGCTGGGGCGTCGCCGCGCACTCGATGCCGCCCGGCTGGCCGCCCTGTACGAGGACGCGTCCGGCCTGCTGGACCGCCTGCTGCTGCGCCTCATCGCCACCCACCAGGCGGCCGGCTGAGGTGGACCCGACGATCTGGCTGCCGGCCCTCACGTCCGTCCTGGCGCTCGTCTTCGCCGTGCTCCTGTTCGACCAGTGGCGTGTCCGCCGCGGCGGCTTCCAGCTCATCTGGGCGTTCGGGATGCTGTTCTACGGCATCGCCGCCGGCGCCGAGGCCCTCGCGGCGATCGGCGGCTGGAACGAGGCGCTGTACCGGACCTGGTACCTGACCGGCGCGGTCTGGACGGCCGGCTGGCTGGGCCTCGGGACGGCGTTCCTGCTCGGGCGGACGCGCTTCGGCTACAGCTTCGCGCTGTGCCTGTTCCTGGCCGGCCTGTTCACCTTCCTCATCCGCAACCGGCCCGAGTACCAGGGCGTCGGGCACGCTGCCGCTGCTGTACTTCATCGTCGCCGGGCTGCTGGCCCTGGCGGTCGCGGTGGAGACCTACTTCAGCAACGATCGCTGGCCGCTGCTGGCCGCGTCGGCGGTGGTCGGTGCGACGGCGCTGAGCATCGTCCTGATGGTCGTCACCGTCCTGCCGGCGCCCGGCTACGCGGTCGACCCGACGACCGGCGTGCCGGTCGCCACGCTCTTCCCGCCGTCGCTGCGACTGCTCACGCCGTTCATGAACATCACCGGGGCGTTCGCGCTGATCCTGGGCGCCGTCTTCTCGACCTACGTGTTCATGCCCAAGAAGCGGGTCCTGGCGTACTCGCTGGATCCGAACCAGCCGGGCGACGAGTTCCTGTTCAACCTGTTCATCGCGCCGTTCGCGATCGCGGTCAACCTGGTCGCCTCCCTGCCGGGCGCGATCTCGGGCGCTTGCTCGGCGGGACGATCCACAGCCGCGTCCCGGCGACCATCCTCATCGCCGTCGGGGCGTTCGTCCCGACCCTCACCGACGGCCTCAACCGGTTCGGCTCGACCGAGCTCTTCCAGCTCGGCAAGTTCCTGGGCGTCGTGTTCCTGTTCGCCGGCTTCCTCGTCTCGATCGAGGTCTTCCGCGACATCCGGATCCCGTTCACGTCCGTCCGGCTGCTGTCCGGGCGCCACGAGTCCCCGGCCGCGGAGCGGATCGCCGCCGACGTCGCGGCCGCCGCGCACAGCCGGGCCGCGTCGCCGTCCGAGGTCGCGGAGGGTCACTGACGTCGCGTCGAGTCGGCCGGTCGCGCTGCGACCGCCACGGACCGCTCCACGGCACCGACCGGGCCCGGGTCGTACCATCGGGGCGATGACCCCTCGACCCCGGCCACCCCTGTACGGGTTCGCCGTCGTCCTGCTCGGCGCCTCGCTGTTCGGCACCCTCGGGCCGGTGTCGCACTTCGTGTACGAGGCCGGCATGGAGCCGATCCCGTTCGTCGCCTGGCGCGCCCTGCTCGGCGCGCTGACGGTCGGGGCCTTCGTGGCGTGGCGGATCCGGCGACGGCACCGAGCGGCTCATCCGCTGGGGCTCGCTGGCGAGGCGCGAGCGGGTGACCCTGGCGATCGCCGCCGCCTGCGGCGCCGGCCTGAACATCGCGATGTTCGTGGCCTTCGACCGGATCGCCGTCGCCCTCGCCCTGCTGTGCTTCTACACCTACCCGGCGATGATCGCGACGCTCGACATCGCGTCCGGGCGCGAGCAGCTCGACCGGGTCAAGTGGGTCGCCCTGGCCCTCGCGCTCGGCGGCATGGTGGCGGTCGTGGCGTCGCAGCTCGATCCATCGGCGGGCGTCGGAGCTCGACGGGATCGGCGTCGCCCTCGCCCTCACCGCCGCGGTGTGCCAGACCGTCTTCGTCCTCGTCAGCCGCGAGCGGCTACCGGCGCGTCCCGGCCGACCAGGCCACGACCGTCATCATCGGCTCGGCGTTCTTCGCCTGCATCGGCCTGGCCCTGCTCACCGGGACGCTGGGCGCGATGACGTTCCCGCTGACGAACCCGTCGGTCTGGCCGCTCCTCCTGTACACGGGCCTGTTCGCGGCCGCCCTGCCCGTCGCTGTGCTTCCTCATCGGCATCCGGATCATCGGCGGGATGCGGGCCGGCATCGTCATGCTGTGGGAACCGGTCGTCGGGGTCGCCCTCGCGGCGCTGCTGCTGGGCGAGGCGCTCCAGCCGATCCAGCTGCTCGGCGGCGCCGCGATCCTGGCCGCGGCGGTCATCCTCCAGCGAACGACGCCCGGCCGCGAGGGCAGGCCCGGCGAGGATGGCGGAGAGACCGGCGGTCCGGTCGAGGAGGACGCCCTGGCGCTCCACGTCCCGGGCGGCCCGTAGCGTCGGTGGCCGCGTGATCGGCTACGACGTCGCCGGACCGGACGACGGGCCACCCATCGTCTTCCTCCACGGGACGCGCCTGACGCGCGGGATGTGGGCGCCGCAGGTGGCCGCGCTGTCCGACACGTACCGGACGATCGCGCTGGACCTGCCCGGCCACGGCACGCTGGCGCACCGAGCCGTTCACCCTGGACGCCGCGGCCGACTCCGTCGCGCACGTCATCGACGAGGCGGCCGGCGGGCGAGCGATCGTGGTCGGGCTGTCCCTCGGCGGCTATGTCGCGATGCACCTCGCCGAACGCTCTCCCGAACGGGTCCGCGGCCTGGTCCTGGCCGGGGCGACGGCCGAGCCGGACGGGATCCGCAAGGCGCCGTACCGGGCCCTGGCGATCGGTGATGGACACGTTCGACGGGCGCGGCCTGGACCGGCTCAACCGGTGGTTCTTCCGGACTCGCTTCCGGCCCGGCGATCGCCGAGCCGATCGTCGCGGGCGGGTTCTGGGCGTCCGGCGGCGCGGCCGCCCTGCGATCGCTGGCGGGCCACCGCTTCCTGCCGTCGCTGGCGGCCTATCCCGGGCCGACGCTCATCCTCAACGGCGAGTTCGACCTCCCGTTCCGGCTCGGCCAGCGCCAGTTCGCGGCGGCCGCCCAGGACGCCCGGATCGTGCGGCTGGCCGGCGCCACGCACCTCTCCAACCTGGACCGCCCGCACGCGTTCAGCGTCGCCGTCCGACGCTTCGCCGAGGGGCTGCCGACCCGGCTGACCAGGCGTCGCCGGGCGGGCCGGACGGGACCCTCGGGTATACTCGGACGGTCCCGCCCAACCGCCATCCCCGAGGTCGCATGCGCGTTCGCAAGGCTGTCTTCCCCGCCGCAGGCTGGGGTACCCGGTTCCTGCCGGCCACCAAGGCACAGCCCAAGGAGATGCTCCCGCTCGTCGACAAGCCGATCATCCAGTACGCGGTGGAGGAGGCGGTCGCCGCCGGGATCGAGCAGGTCATCATCGTCACCTCGAGCCAGAAGCGGGCGATCGAGGACCACTTCGACCTCTCCTACGAGCTCGAGCACCTGCTCGAGGAGAAGGGCGACATCGAGATGCTCCGGCAGGTCCGCCACATCAGCGACCTGGCCCAGGTGGCGTACGTCCGCCAGAAGGAGCAGCTCGGCCTCGGGCACGCCGTGCTGATGGCCAAGGACCTCATCGGCCACGAGCCGTTCGCGGTCATCCTGCCGGACGACGTCGTCGTCGGCGACCGGCCGTGCATCGGCCAGCTCATCCACGTCTACAACCAGACCCACGCCTCGGTCGTCGCGGTCATGGAGGTCCCCCACGAGGAGACCGGCCGCTACGGCGTCATCGGCGCCGAGCCGAGCCAGGACCCGCTCGACCACGGCCGGCTGCACCGGGTCACGTCGCTCGTCGAGAAGCCGGCCCCGGCCGATGCGCCGTCGGACCTCGGCGATCATCGGGCGGTACGTCCTCACCCCGAAGATCTTCGACAAGCTCGAGCAGACCCAGCGCGGCGCCGGCGGCGAGATCCAGCTGACCGACGCGATCGCGGCGCTCATGGAAGAGCAGCACGTCTACGGCTACGAGTTCGAGGGCACCCGCTACGACGCCGGGACCACGATGGGCTGGCTGAAGGCGTCCGTCGAGCTGGCCCTCCAGCGGCCCGACCTCGGCACCGAGTTCCGGGCCTACCTGGCCGGGCTCCAGCTCTGAGCGCGAGCGAGCGCCGCCCGGTGCGGTACGATGCCGCGACGTCCGGCCGAGCGCCGGCCGTTCGCTGGATGAGGTGAGCTGGACGTGGCGGAGATCGGGGACACCCTCGGCGGTCGATACCGACTGATCGAACTGCTCGGACAGGGTGGCATGGCGACCATCTTCCGGGCGATGGACACCCAGCTCGGGCGCGACGTGGCGGTCAAGCTGCTCCGCTCCGAGTACCTGCGCGACCCCGACTTCTCGTCCCGCTTCCGCCAGGAGGCCCAGGCCGCCGCCTCGCTGAGCCACCCGAACGTCGTGACCGTCTACGACTACGGCGCGGACCCGTCCGGCCCGTACATCGTCATGGAGCTGGTCGACGGGGAGGACCTCGCGACCATCCTCAAGGGCAGCGGGGCACTCCCGCCGCGCCAGGTCGCCCGCATCGGGTCCGCGCGTGGCTCGCGCGCTCGCCGCGGCCCACGCCGCCGGACTCGTCCACCGCGACGTCAAGCCCGGCAACATCCTCATCGGCCGCGACGGCCAGGTGAAGGTCGCCGACTTCGGGATCGCCCGGGCCATCGCCGAGGCGCAGCTGACCCTGCCCGGGACGACGATGGGGTCCGTCCACTACTTCAGCCCGGAGCAGGCCCGCGGCGAACCGGCGACCGCGTCCTCGGACATCTACTCGCTCGGCATCGTCCTGTACGAGATGCTCACCGGCGTCCGGCCGTACGAGGGCGACAGCGCCGCCGCGGTCGGGATCGCCCGGCTGTCCGGGCCCGTCCCGGATCCGTCGCTCGTCCGGGCCAGCGTCCCGCCGGACCTCGCCGCCATCACCCGCAAGGCGCTCGCCCCCGAACCGGCCGGCCGGTTCTCGTCGGCGGCGGCGATGGCCGACGCGCTCGATGCGACCCTGGACACCGGTGCCGCTGGCGCCGCCGGTCTCGCGGCCGCCGGTGCCGCCGGAGCCGCCGGCCTGGGCGCCGCCGCCACGGTCGCCGCGGCGAGCGGCGTCGCCAATGCCAACCCGGGCGCCGTCCCGTACGCCGAGGACGCCTACGCGACGGCGCCCGGCACCGACCCCGGCTCCGGTCGCTCCGCCGCCCGTCGACGATCGATCCGCCAGCGACGGTCCCGGCCCGGTCGTCTGGATCGCCGGGCTGCTCGCGATCGCGTTGCTGGCGGTCATCGCCTATCTCGTCTTCCAGCTCGCGTCCGGCGGCAACGGGAATGAGCCAGAGCCCGACGTCACCGTCCCGAACTTCGTCGGCCAGATGATCGCCGACGCGACCCGGACCGCCGATGGCCTCGGGATCACGCTGACGTCCACCGCGGAGGAGTCGGATCAGCCGGTCGGCACGATCCTCGTCGCAGGACCCGCCGGCCGGTGGCACGGTGCAAGGCCGGCGGCACGGTCAACGTCGTGGTCGCCGCCGGGATCGGCACCGTTCCGGTCCCGGACCTGCGCACGCTGACCGAACAGCAGGCGGTCCAGGCGATCGCCGATGCGGGCCTGTCGATCGGCCTCCGCAGCGAGGCGTTCGACCCGCTCGCCCCGATCGGGACCGTCATCTCGCAGAGCCCGGCCGCGGGCGTCGTCGTCGCCAAGGCGACGGCGGTCGACTACGTCCTCTCGAAGGGACCCGAGCCGACACCGAGCCCGACCCCGACGCCGACGCCGAGCCCGACCCCGACGCCGACCCCCGCGCCGACGCCGACACCGACACCAGCCCCGACCCCGACACCGACACCAGCCCCGACCCCGACCCCGAGCGACACGCCGACCCCGTCGCCGTAGCCGGATCGGGCCGGGCGGATCAGACCTCGGCGTCCTCCCAGAGGCTCCAGCGCGGCGCGCTGACCATCGGTGCCGGTTCCACCTCGGGCGGGTCGCCCCGGTCGTCGGGAGCCTTGGTCGCCGTGCGGGTGCTCGACAGCACTTCGATGAAGTCGCGACGTGGAACGGGCGTTCGCACGGGCCCGGGTGCCGGAGGTCGGGCGGCCTGACTCGCGGACACATCCGCTGACTCCGGGCCGGATTCCCAGCAGGCGCGGATCTCGTCGCCGCTCAGCGGCGTGCGCTGCCGGTCGAGGCCGCAGTAGCCCATCTTGGCCGCGACCGAGGCGCGGAAGTGGCGACACGTCCCGCACGACGTGCTGGAACGGCGGCAGACCCAGCAGCGGGCCGTCTCCGCCTGGGGGGTGCCGCAGTGTGGACAGCGCCACATCGCCATGCGCGGATGGTAGCTGCGAGTCCGGCGGCTGTCGAACCGGCTACTTCTTGATCGTGATGACCGTGTAGTCCTGCGCCGACCCGAACTCGTCGCTCGAGACGAGGACGGTGGCGCTGCCCTGGCCGAGGTCGGCGCCCTTCGGGATCGTCGTCTTGAACGTCGCCGTCCCGTTCGCCGACGTCGTGCCGTCCATCGTGACCGTCTGGATCCCCGGGATCGACAGCGTGAACGTCACGTCGGCGCCGGCCAGCGGGCGACCGTCCGGATCGCTCGCGAGGCACGTCAGCCGGATGCTCTCCGGGAGCGAGCTCCGCTTGATCTGGTACGACGAAGCCGACAGGGAGACGGTCAGCTTGCCGGTCCCGCGCTTGACGGTCAGGTCGACCTTGGCGCTGTTGCCCGCGGGATCGGTGCCGTCGATGGTGATCTTGTTGACGCCGGCGGTGATGGCGAGGGTCAGGCTGAACGTGCCGTCGGTCTCCGGCGTTGCCGGTGATGGACGCGCCGTTGGCGGCGTTGCGGGCGATGAGCGTGGAGCGGCCCTGGGTCTTGCCCGTGATCACGACCGCCTTGCGGTTGACGATCGCCCCGTTCTTCGGTGACTCGATGGTGATCTTGGGTGGGACCTGGTCCTGGAAGAAGCGGGCGACCGCGGACGGCTCGGATTCGCCGCTCGGACCCGACGATGGTCACCGTGAAGTCGTTGACGCCCTTGGTCAGCTCGACCGGCACGATGGTCGTCGGCGTGGCGGCGATGGCGACCTCGTCGATCGGGGCGGGCGCCTGGTCCTTCAGCGCCAGGTAGATCCGGAGGCGGTAGTCGGCGTCGCCGGCCAGGTCGCTCGGGACGGTGATGACGAGGTCGACCGAGTCGGCCGTCGTGTACGGCTCCTCGGGCGCCTCGATGAGCGGAGCGTCGCTGATCGGCAGGACCGAGGCGACCGGCGTCGCCGTCGCGGTCACGCCGTCGACGAAGCCACCGACCGTGGACCCGACCGCCCCGACGACCTTGCCGATGCCGCTCATGCCGACGTAGAGCACGCCGAGACCCAGGGCGACCAGGGCGAAGGCCATGATCAGGCGACCGATGAGCGGCATCCCGCCACGCTCGATCGGCCGGTGGGTGGACAGGCGGCCGGGCGACGGGGAGGGGGTCCGGACCCGCGTCGTGGTCGGTCGGGAACCGACCGGGGGTCGGGGGCGAACGTGGTTCGGCCGAGCGCCGCGCCGGGTCGTCATCGGGCGGATTGTCGCACGGGTCGCGCCAGGACACGAACGCCGCCACCACCGGCGACCCGGCGATCGGCGCCGCGCCGGGCGTCGCGGCGTGTCGGAACGGCGTGGTGCGTTGTACTCTGGCGCGGTCGGCGCGCGCGGCAAGACCGCCTCGCGCGCCTCGCACTCGAGGGATGGAGTTGCACCAACGCGATCCGCGCGGCGGACGGGATCAGCGGGCGGGACGGTCGTCGAGCGGCGCGACCGGGCGCCCGGCGTTCGGGCTCGGTCCGATCGCCCGGGCGGCTCCGGCGCCGGCAGCCGGGCGCTCGATGTCCGGGGCCGCGGCGATGTCGTCCGCGCCACGCCCCGGGTTCGGCCTGCCGAACCTGCGTCGGAACGTCTGCCCGCACTTCTACATGACCGGGTCGCGCGGCGCGATCCCGATCCAGGCGCCCCACCTGCTCAAGGCGCTCATCCGCCAGGACTCGAACATCTCGCGCTGCCAGCTGCGCGGCGGGGTCCACATGGACCAGGGCTTCGTCAACGACGTGTGCCTGACGCCGCGCTTCAATCAGTGCGTCTTCTACGAGGACGAACTGACCCGGGAGTGACGGTCATCGCGGCTCCGCTCACCTACACGCAGGCCCTCGAGGCCATCGCCGAGCGCGGTCGGTTCGGCATCCACCTGGGCCTCGGCCGGGTCCGCGCCCTCCTGCGCGAGCTGGGCGATCCGCAGCTGGGCCTCCGCGGCGCGCTCGTCGCCGGGACGAACGGCAAGGGCAGCGTCCTGGCCCTGGCCGGCTCCGCGCTGCGCGCCGCCGGGCCTGCGTGTCGGCGAGACGCCCAAGCCGCACCTCGTGTCGTACCGCGAGCGGCTGGTCGTCGATGGCCGGCCGGTCTCGGAGGCGACGTTCGCCCGGCTCGTCGGCGAGGTCCTCGCGGCGGTCGATCGCGTGCCGGCCCGGCTCGGCGAGCCGACCGAGTTCGAGATCCTGACCGCGGTCATCTTCCGCTGGTTCGCCGAGCAGGACCTCGACGTCGCCCTCGTCGAGGTCGGGCTGGGCGGCCGCCTGGACGCGACCCATGCCTGGGACGGGGGCGTGGCGGTCGTCACGAACGTGGACCTCGACCACCAGGATCGGCTCGGCTCGACGGTCACGGCGATCGCCCGCGAGAAGGCGGCGATCATCGAGCGCGGCGACCGTCGCCGTGACCGGGGCGCATCGGGCGACGCCCTGGCGGTCATCCGGCGGCGCGCGCGCCGGCTCGACGTGCCCGCTGACCGAGGTCGCGGCCGGCGCCGCTGCTCGGCTGGGATCGCGACGGGATCGAGGTGGACCTCGGCCGGCTCGGGCCGACCCGGGTCGGGCTGCGCGGCCGCCACCAGGCCGCCAACGTCGCGGTCGCCGACGCGCTGCTGGACGCCCTCGAGGCGGCCGGGATCGCGCGCGTCGACGCCGATGCTCGCCGGGCGGGCTATGCGACTGTCACGCTGGCCGGGGCGCCTCGAGCGCCTCGACGTCGACGGTCGCGAGTGGCTGCTGGACGGCGCCCACAACCCGGCCGGCGCCGCGGCGCTCGCCGACGCCCTGGACGACCTGCGCCCGTACCTCGCGCCCGGCCCGATCACGCTGCTGACCGCCTCGATGGCGGACAAGGACGTCGCCGGGGTCGTGGCCGCCCTGGCCCGCGCCGGCGCCCTCGCCGACGCCACGATCGTCTGCACCGCGGTCGACGTGCCGCGGGCGCTGCCGGCCGAGGACCTGGCCGGCGCTCTGGCGCGCCGCGCGACCGGGCGACCGCCGTCGCGTGCTGGTCGAACGGACCGTCGCGGACGGCCTGCGACGGGCGATGGACGTGGCCGACGGGCCCGATCGTCGTCGCCGGCTCGCTGTACCTGGTCGGGGCGGTCCGCGGCGCCCTGACCGGAGCGATGCCGGCTCATGACCCACGGTGACCCGGATCGGACCGTCCGACTTCGCCTGGGGCACGCGGACGTACGTCATGGGCATCCTCAACGTCACCCCGGACTCGTTCTCGGGCGACGGCCTCCTCGCCGCCGACGACCCGGTCGCCGCGGCGGTCGCCGCGGCCCGGCGGATGGTGGCGGAGGGCGCCGACATCCTCGACATCGGCGGCGAATCGACGCGTCCGGGACACGAGGCGGTGGATGTCGACGAAGAGATCGCCCGTGTCGTGCCGGTCATCGCGGCGGTCCGCGCCGCCCTGCCCGACACGCCCATCAGCGTCGATACGACGAAGCCCGCGGTGGCCGACGCGGCCCTGGACGCCGGCGCGGACCTCATCAACGATGTCTGGGGCGTCGGCCCCGACGACGCGCTCGCCCGGCTGGCCGCCGCCCGCGGCGTCCCGCTCGTGATCATGCACAACCGGACCGAGCCGGTCTACGACGACCTGATGGGCGAGATCGTCGCGGACCTGCGCGGCCGCCGTGGAGCGGGCGGTCGGGCTCGGGGTGCGTCCGTCGGACGCTGATCGTCGATCCCGGGTTCGGGTTCGGCAAGACGGCCGAGCACAACCTGGTCGTCCTGCGCGACCTGGCCGACCTGCGGCGCCTCGGGCTGCCCGATCCTGCTCGGCGCGAGCCGCAAGTCGACGCTGGGCCGGGTGCTGGACCTGCCGGCCGACGAGCGGCTGGAGGCGACGATCGCGACGACGGCCATCGGCATCATGGGCGGCGCCGACCTCGTCCGGGTCCACGATGTCCAGGCCAACGTCCGGGCCGCCCGCCTGACCGACGCGGTCGTGCGCGGCACGTGGCACCCTGACCCGGACAGCTAGAGGGACCTGTGAGCGATCGGATCGTCCTGGCGAACATGCGATTCCAGGGTCGCCACGGCTACTACGACCACGAACTGCTGGCGACCCAGCCGTTCGAGGTGGACGTCGAGCTGACCCGGAACCTGCAGCCGGCCGGGGTGGACGACGACCTGACCAAGTCGGTCGACTACGGCGCCGTCTACGAGAAGGTCCGGGCGATCGTCGAATTCGACGACCTACCGACTGCTCGAGGCGATCGCCGAGGCCATCAGCCACGAGCTGCTGGCCGACTTCGACGTCGACGAGGTGTGCGTCCGCGTCCGCAAGCCGGCCGTCCAGCTGGGCGGTCCGCTCGACTACGCCGGCGTCGAGATCCGGCGCCGCCGCGGCGCGAGGGACCGCCGCGGCTGACCGCGACGGCCGGCGCCGCCGCGGCCGACCCGATCGACTACAGGTCCGGCGGTCGCGTCGCGAGGGTGACCTCGAGGGTGATCGTCGACGCCGTCGCGCAGGACCTCGACCGTGACCGTCTGGCCGGGCGCGAACTGGCTGAGCGTCGCGTCGAGCGGATGCTCCTCGTCGATCACCTTGCCGTCGACGCTGACGATGATGTCGCCGTCCTGGATCCCGGCGGCCGCGGCCGGCGTGCCGTCGTTGACGCCCGGGACGAGGTTGCCCTGCGAGTCGAGGCCACCGACGAGCGCGCCCTGCTCCGCGTCGAGCTTCTCGGTCCGCGGCGAGCGCCTTGTCGATGCTGATGAACTTGATGCCGAGGTACGGGCGGGTCAGCGGCTCGCCGGCGACGGCCTGGAGCATGATCGGCCGGGCGATGTCGATCGGGATGGCGAAGCCGATGCCGTTGCTGTCCGTGGCGATGGCCGTGTTGATGCCGACGATCGCGCCGTTCGCGTCGAGCAGCGGGCCGCCCGAGTTGCCCGGGTTGATGGCCGCGTCGGTCTGGATGAGGTTGTTCAGCGTGGTCTCGTTGTCGGTCGAGATGCTCCGGCCCTTGGCCGACACGATCCCGCTCGTGACCGAGTTCGAGTAGGTGCCCAGCGGGCTGCCGATGGCGATGACGAGCTGGCCGACCTTGAGCGCGTCGGAGTTGCCGAGGGCCGCCGTGGGCAGGCCGGTCGCCTCGACCTTGACGATGGCGAGGTCGGTCAGGGTGTCGATGCCGTAGACGGTCCCGGTGAACGTGCGGCCGTCCTTGAGCTCGACCTGGAGGCTCTCGGACCCTTCGACGACGTGGTGGTTGGTCAGGATCCAGCCGTTGCTGTCGTAGATGACGCCGGAGCCGACGCCGGTCTCCGGGATGACCCCGGTGTCGCCGGACGCCGGCCCCGCTGGCGGTGATGCGGACGACCGCCGGGCTGACCTTGGCGGCGACATCGATGGTCGCGGAGGACTCGTCGAGGGTGACCGGCTTGACCGTGCCGGCGTTGCTGCCCTGGCCGGTCGTCGGCACGATCGCCGTGGTCGCGATCGAGGTTGCCGGTCGCGCCGAGCGCGAGGACGGTGCCGCCGGCCGCGAGGACGGCGGACAGCAGCGAGACGGCCAGGATCGTCCCGATGCCCGATCCGCGAGCGCTGAGGTCGAGCTGGTCGTGGCGGCGGTCACGGGGACGGCCGGGGCCGGTTCGTACCAGCGCTCCGGGGTCGGCGGCACGGCGCCGTCCATCGATCGCGTCCACTCCGGACGGGCGTCCGGGGACGGGGAGTAGCCCTCGACGGTCGCGGATGCCGGCGACGTGGCGGTAGGTCGACGTGGCGTGATCGGGTCGATGGACTGGCTTGCCGGATCGGCGGCCGAGCGGGTGACTGGCGAGTTCGGCCAGATCGGCACGCTGGGGTCGGCGGGGAGGTCGTGGCGCT
This sequence comes from uncultured Chloroflexia bacterium, assembly GCA_963738475.1. Taxonomy (GTDB): domain Bacteria; phylum Chloroflexota; class Limnocylindria; order Limnocylindrales; family CSP1-4; genus SPCO01. The sequence goes on along the minus strand of CAVTWU010000030.1, from coordinate 187,034 downwards.
GGGTCGGATCGTCGGTCATGTCGCGGGTCGGTCCTTCTGGGGATGGCCGGTGAGCGGCCTTGGCGTGGCAGGCTGTCGAGCTCAGGGTGCGCTCCCCGGGTTCACCTTCGGCGCCCCGGACGGTGAAGTTTCCGTCACGTTGCGCGGATCCACCTGCGACGCCGAGGCGACATCCGCCCGGTCCGCGGCGGGCGTGCCCGGCGACCAGTCGCGGATCGCGCGGGAGGGTCACGGTGAACGTGCTGCCCTGTCCGACCCGGCTCTCGACGGCGACCCGGCCGCCGTGCATCTCGACGATGGACCGCACGATCGCCAGGCCCAGGCCGCTGCCGCTGCCGCGCGCCTCGTTCGAGCGCGACCCGCGGTAGAACCGCTCGAAGATGTGCGGGAGCTCGGCCGGGTCGATCCCGATGCCCGTGTCGGTCACCTCGATCCGGGCGCCCTCGGCCGTGGCCGCGAGATCCACCGTCACCGAGCCGCCCGGCGGCGTGAACTTGATGGCGTTGCCGATGAGGTTGCCGACGACCTGGCCGAGGCGTGGCGGGTCGTGCCGGATCCGGACCGGGCGACGTCGGGCAGGTGCGCGGCGAGCGTGATGTGGCGCTTGCGGGCCGCCGCCGCGTGCTGCTCGACCGCCGACTCGACCGACGTGCGCAGGTCGTCCGGGCGCAGGTCCAGCAGGACGAGGCCGGAGTCGAGCTTCGAGAGCTCCAGCAGGTTCTGGGCCAGCCAGTCCAGCCGCTCGATCTGCTGGCCGCTCGACTCGAGGAACTCGGCGCGGGCCTCCGGGTCCGAGCCGGCCCGCTCCTTGAGCAGCTCGTTGAACGTGCGCAGGGCGGCCAGCGGCGTCCGCAGCTCGTGCGACACGTCGGCCAGGAAGTCGCGGCTCCGGTCGCGGTCGTGGCGGATGATCTCGACGCTCTCCTGGACCCGGTCGGCCATGGCGTTGAACGCGACCGCCAGTTCGACCATCTCCGACGGAGCCGGCGCGTTCCTCCGAGCTCGGCACGCGCATCGGTCAGGTCGCCGGCGGCCATCCCGCGCGACGCCTCGGTGAGGCGGCGGAGCGGGGTCGTGAAGCGGCGGGTCAGGCGCGGCGGACACGAGCACGCTGAGCCCGAGGGCGAGCATCGCGATCGCGCCCAGGATCGCGGCGACGTTGGCGATGGCGGTCGCCCGGAAGGTGTACGGATCGGACAGGTCGACGCGGACGACGTACGGATCGAACACGCCGCCGCCCCGCCTCGAGTCGTGGCTCGAGATGGCCTCGCGGGTCTGGCCCTTCTGGGGCGGCACCTGGAGCGGCATCACGAACGGGCCGTGCGTGGCCGGGATGAACGGGTCGGCCAGGTCCGGGTCGAGCAGCCCGAATTCGATGACGACGTCCGCCCGGCCCAGGTAGTCCGCGATGAACGTCTGCTGGGCTCGGCTCGGACAGGATCGTCGACGACGCGCGGGTCCAGGCGTGCCGTCCGGCGCGACCACCGGCGCGCCGTCGGCGGCGGCGCGCGCGATGCCCTGCACGTACACGCCGACCGTCTCGGTGCGGAGCTCCAGGTCCGCCTTCTGCTGGCTGGTGAAGTAGTCGTCGAGGCGGTTGAGGACCAGCGACCGACACGAGCAGGAGGACCAGGGCGACGACGCCCACGAACGCGACGGTCAGGCGGCCCTGGAAGGTCCTCGGCAGCAGCCGGCGCAGCGGGTCCGGCCAGCGGCGTTTCGCGCCGGCTCCCTCAGCGCTCGGCGAAGGCGTAGCCGACACCCCGGACGGTCAGGACGAAGACGGGCACGGCCGGATCGTCCTCGATCTTCTCGCGCAGGTGGCTGACGTGGACGTTGATCGTCTTCTCGTCCTGGTCGAGCGCGTCGTAGTCGCGCAGCAGTTCGAGCAGCTCGCCGCGCGTGTAGACGCGGCCGGGTCGCGAGGCCAGGTGGCGCAGGATCTCGAATTCGGTCGGGGTCAGGCTGATCCGGCGGTCGCCGCGCTGGACGCGCCGGCGCTCGAGGTCGATGACGAGGTCGCTGTGGCGGATGACCCGGCCGCCGACCGCGTCCGACAGGTCGCCGTACGACCGGCGCAGCAGCGCCCGGATGCGGCTCATCAGCTCGCGCAGCCCGAACGGCTTGGTCAGGTAGTCGTCCGCGCCGAGCTCCAGGCCGATGACCTTGTCGACCTCGTCGTCGCGGGCGGTCAGGACGAGGACCGGCATCTTGGCGCCCGGCGGCGCGCAGTCGGCGCAGGACCTCGAAGCCGTCCATCCCCGGCAGCCGGACGTCGAGCACGACCAGGTCCGGCGCCTGGTGGGTGGCGATGTCCAGGCCCTCCTCGCCGGAGCGCGCGACGGCGACCTCGTAGCCCTCCTGCTGCAGGGCGTACTGGATGCCGCGGGCGACGGCGTGCTCGTCCTCGACGATCAGGATGGTGGCTGGCACGCGAGGATGCTACACCGAGTGCCCGGCCGAGCGTGGTCGCGGTCGGGATCGCGGCGGGTGTCGGGGCCGGGCGACGTCCGCCTCGCCGGCCCTCGTGCCGGAGCGTGGTACCCTGAGCGGCACTTCCGGGCGCCCGCGCCACAGACGTGCGCGCGAGCCGCAGCCCGCATACCGACGAACCCAACCGCATCCAGAGGTCCGCATCCCATGTCCACTGCCCGCCCGACGCTGGCCGCCGAGCATCGCGACATCACCGGCAAGGCCGTCAGCCGCCTCCGCAAGGCCGGGCGCCTGCCCGCGGTGGTCTACGGTCACGGCGTCGACTCGAGCAACCTCTCGGTCGACACCCACGACTTCGAGCTCCTCCGCCGCCACACGGGCCCCAACGCCCTGGTGGACCTGTCGGTCGACGGCAAGAAGGCCCAGCCGGTCCTCATCCAGAGCGTCCAGGTCCACCCGGTGGATCGGCGGATCGTCCACGTGGACCTGTTCCTCGTGCGGATGACCGAGGAGATGACCGTCGACGTCCCGCTCGTGCCGGTCGGCACGTCGGAGGCGGTCGACACCGCGGGCGGCACGCTGCTGCACATGACCGACACCGTCAAGGTCAAGGCCCTGCCGGACCACCTGCCGTCCGTCGATCGAGTACCCGATCGAGAGCCTGGTCGACTTCGATGCCGCCATCTACGTTCGCGAGCTGACCATCCCGGACGACGTGACGCTGCTGACCGACGGAGACGAGATCGTCGCCAAGGTCCAGGCGCCGCGCGTCGAGGAAGTCGCGGTCCCGGCCGAGGCTGCGACCGAGGAGGGCGCCGAAGCGGCGGCCGACGCCGGTGCCGAGTCCGATGCCGGCTCCAGCTCCGACAGCGGGTCGGACGAGGGCTGACCCGGGCCTTCGTCAGCCCCGGCGCCCCGTCGCGTAGACGATCGGGGCGCGGAACGTCAGCTCGTCCTCGCTCAGCGCCATCAGTCGTTCGCGGAACGTCGCCAGGAATCGGCGGCGTTCGGCGACGCGCATCTCGGCGAACAGCGTCTCCTCGTCGAACTCGACCAGGAACGAGATGTAGCCGCTCACCGTGAACGGGTAGGCGAGCTCCGCGCCGGTCGCCCGGACGTCGCGGAACCCGGCTCGCCGCAGCTCGCCCGCCGCCGTCGCGACGGACGGGACGTCGCCGGACCGGCCGTCGCCCTCGGCGTCATCGAAGCCGAACTCGTCCAGCAGGGCATCGAAGATCCGGTCCGGCTGGAACACGCGCCGATCCTTGACCCACGTGACGTAGGCCAGGGTGCCGCCCGGACGCAGCACGCGCCGGATCTCGCGCAGCGCGCGGGCCCGGCTCGGGACGAGCTGCAGGACGAACGACGACATCGCGGCATCGAACGAGCCGTCCGGGAACGGCAGGCTGTCCGCGAAGGCGGTCACGGCCGTCAGCCGGAGCGTGGGCGTCCGGCGGCAGGCGATCCTCGGCCAGGGCGACGACGGTCTTGACCATCTCGCCGGACGCATCGATGCCGGTCACGCGGACCGCCGGCCAGCGGGCCAGCGCGGGGAGGGCCAGGTTGCCCGTCCCGATCCCGACGTCGAGGAGATCGACGGCGCCGCCGGCCACGACCGGATCGAGGTGATCGAGCAGGGCGACCGCGCTCGGGGCGAGGACCGGCGCCCACCATCGCTCGTAGCCGTCGGCCATCCGGTCGTAGCGCTCGCCCTGATCGGTCATCCCGGCATCCTGACATGGGATCGCCCGGCCCGCGGACCGTGCCGCGAACCGGGCGAGGCGACGAGTACGTGGGGTCCGGCGGTCAGCCGGCCGCGGGCGCCCCGGCCGGCGGGGTCGGCGGCAGGCTCGGCGGCAGGTCCCGGCCCCGGCCGACGCCCATCCGCCGCGCGACGAGCGCGACGATCCCGGCGATGACCGCCGAGGACGAGCAGGATCGGCAGCCAGACGATGACGAACCAGATGCCGGCATCGGTCAGGCCCTGCAGGCTGGAGATCAGGCTGGCCATGGCCTCGTCGACCGCCGTCGCCGGCGTCCAGTCCTTCGTCGCGACCTGGACGGCGACGATCGGCACGCTGTAGCGGGCGGTCATCGTCGCGTAGGCGGCTCGGTCGTTGAGGTCCTTGAGCTGGGCGGTCAGCTGTTCGATCTCGCCGCGGACACCGGTCAGCTGGGCCTGGATCTCGAGGACGTCGCTGATCTTGGTCGCCTTGGCGGCGATCCCCTGCAGCGCGGCCTCGCTGGCCTCCAGGTTCCGGATGCGGGCCTCGAGGTCGACGACCTGCGACGTGACCTCGACGGCCTGGGTCTGCTCCGAGACGATCTTGGTGGTCAGGCCGCCCAGGACCCGCAGTTCGGCGAGGGCGTCCTCCCAGCGGTCGGCCGGGATGCGATACGCGATCTCGGCGAAGGGCGTGTCGCCGTTCGTCCCCGCGTTGCTGGCGCCGACGTACCCGCCCATCGCGAGGATGGCGGTGCGAGCGGACTTGACCGCGGCCGCGACGTCGCTGACTTCCAGGTCCATCGTGCCGGTCCGGATGATCTTCGCGTCATCGACGGCGCCCGACGACGTTGCCGCCATCCGGTGTCGCCCGGGTCGACGATCGGTGGGTTCGGTTCGGAGCCGGGGTCGTAGCCGGCGGTGCCCCCGCCATCGGGACGGACGACGCCGCCCTCGCCCTGGGCGGGATCGGGCATCGCCGCGGACCCGGAGCTGGAACAGGCGCTGAGCGCGACCCCGAGGATCGCGAGGATGAGGATCGAGCGGAAGGTTCGCATGGTGACCTCCATCGCCGCTCCGACCTGGGCGGCCGGGGCCGGCACCGCGAGGACGCCTCCGCTCGACCACGGGTTCCGCGCCAGGTCGGCTGCCTCGCGCGGACGACACATCCGGCGGGGTCGAGTCGTCCCTGACCCGAACCGACCGGCGCCGCGTCAGCCCGCGCGCCGGCCGTGGAGGACCTCGATGGACCGATCGATCGCCCGCCGCGTCCTGGCGGCCGGCCTCGGGCTCGGCCTGCTCGCCGAGCTCGTGCTGGACGGGCCCGCCTTCGGGCTCAACGTGCCGCTCATGACCGTCGCGCTGCTCGGCGTGGCCTGGCTGCTCCGCCGCCCGGGTCGCGCGCCGGATCCGGTGGACGCCTGGCTGCCGGTCGTCGCCGTCGTCCTGGCCGGGTTCGTGGCGGTCCGTGGCGACCCGTTCCTGGCGCTCCTCGATAGCGTCGTCGCGCTCGCCTTCACGGGCGCCTCGATGGCGGCGTTCTCCGGACTGCCGGTCACGCGCCGCTCCGCGTCGGTCATCGCGGGGATCGGCGTGTGGGTCGTCGGCGCGCTCGCGTGGGGGCCGACCCGGGCCCTCGCGGCGGCCCGTCCGGCCCCGCCCACCCCGGCCGAGGGCTGGGACGCCATGGACACGCCGCCATCCCGGGTTCCCAGCTGGATCGGGCCGGTCGGGCGCGGCCTGCTGATCGGGGTCCCACTGGCGCTGATCTTCGCCGTGCTGTTCGCCTCGGCCGACCCGATCTTCCGGCGCGGGCTGGACGACGTCCTGGGGCTCCGGATCGATCTCGGCTCGTTCCCCGGGCGCGTGCTGTTCGTCGTCGCGAGCGCCTGGTTCGCGATCGCCATGCTGGCCGTGGCGGCGGGCGGGATCCCGGCCCTGGAGCGCGGCTCGTCGCTGGGCGCGGCGGCGTCCTCCCCACCCATCGACCGACTGCGCGGGCTCGGGGCCGTGGAGGCCCTCGTCATCCTCCTCACCGTCGATCTCGTCGTGGCCGCGTTCGTCGGCCTCCAGCTCGCCTACCTGTTCGGTGGGCTGGACACGCTGGCCGCCATCGGGATGACGTACAGCGACTACGCCCGGCGCGGCTTCTTCGAGCTCGTGGCCGCGGCCTGCCTCGCGTGCGCCGTCGTCGTCGGCCTCGAGACCACGGTCGAGCGCCGCAGCCGGCCGTACCTGGCGGCGCTGCTGGCGCTCGTCGCCCTGTCCGCCGTCGTGCTCATCTCGGCGGCCATGCGTCTCCGGCTGTACCAGGACGCCTACGGCTGGACCGAGTTGCGGCTGTACGTCCTGGTCGCGATCGCTTCGCTCGGGATGGCGCTCGTCGCGACCGCGGCGCTCGTCCTGGCCGACCGGACGCGCTGGCTGGGACACGCCCTGGCGGTCATCGGGGTCGTGGCGCTCGTCGGGCTCAACCTGGTCGCCCCGTCCGCGGTCGTCGCGGAGCACAACATCGCGCGCGTCCTGGATCCCGTCGCTCGTCCCGGCCGACGGCCATGCCGGCCTGGACCTCGAGTACCTCTCCGTCCTGCCCGGACGACGCGATCCCGGTCGTCGTCGCCGCGCTGCCGAGGCTGCCCGAGCCGGACGCGAGCGCCATCCGCTCGTACCTCGAGGAGCGACGTGTCGAGCTCGCGGTGGACCCGGCGTATCGCGGCCCGTGGGCCTGGAACCTGGGTCGCGAACGGGCGCGGGAGGCGCTGGGGCCCGCCCGCTGACGGCTTGTACACTCGGCGGATGGACTTCCAGCTGCCGTTCGGACCACCCATCGAACCCATGCTCGCGAAGGCGTCCGACGGGCTGCCGACCGACGACGGCTGGCTGTTCGAGCCGAAGTGGGACGGCTTCCGGGCGCTCGTCTTCCGCGACGGCGAGCAGGTCTACATCCAGTCGCGCGACCTGAAGCCGCTGGATCGCTACTTCCCGGAGCTGGCGGATCCGCTCCGGGCCGCCCTTCCGGAGCGATGCGTCCTCGACGGCGAGGTGGTCATCGCCCGCGACGGCGTCCTGGAGTTCGAATCGCTGCTGCTGCGGATCCACCCCGCGGCGTCGCGGGTGAAGATGCTGGCCGAGGCGTCGCCCGCCGTCGTACGTCGCCTGGGACCTGCTCGCCCTCGGTGACGAGGATCTGCGCGACGTCCCGCAGCAGGAACGACGAGCCCGACTCGATGCGGTCCTGGCCGGCGCCCAGCCGCCGATCCATCTCTCGCCATCCACGCTCGACCGCGCGACGGCGGCGGACTGGTTCGATCGATTCGAGGGCGCCGGACTGGACGGGGTCGTGGCCAAGCGACTCGACGGCACCTACCAGCCGGGCAAGCGGGCGATGCTGAAGATCAAGCACCAGCGCACCGCCGACTGCGTCGTGGCCGGGTTCCGCTGGCACAAGAACGGGCCCGGGACGCACATCGGGTCGCTGCTGCTCGGGCTGTTCGACGACGAGGGCACGCTCCACCACGTCGGGGTCACCTCGTCGTTCACCTGGGATCGCCGGGCGGCGCTCGCCGAGGAGCTGGCGCCGCTGCGCGAGCACGCCCTCGACGGGCACCCGTGGTCCGGCTGGGCCGAGTGGGCCGCCGAGCAGGCCGAGAGCGGCCAGCGCGTCCCGGGCGCGACGTCACGCTGGAATCGTGGCAAGGACCTGTCGTGGGAGCCGCTCCGGACGGAGCGGGTCGCCGAGGTCGCCTACGACCATCTCCAGGGCGACCGCTTCCGGCACGGGACGACGTTCAAGCGCTGGCGCCCGGACAAGCCGGTCAGCGAGTGCCGCTACGACCAGCTCGAGACGAGCGCGCCGTACCTGTTGGCGTCGATCTTCGGGTCGTGACGAGGCCGCTCCGGGCGCGGCGGATGGGGCGACCGGACAGGACCATCGGCTAGGTTCGAGACACCGCGGACCGGCGCAGGATGCCGCCATGAAGTTGCGGATCGCCTCTGCCGTCCTGTGGTTCTTCGCCGGATGGTATGCGGGTGCCTACCTCGCAGAGATCTTCGCCGTGAGCACCGTCCTTGGCCCGCTCCTCGGAGCTGCCACGGCCGGGATCCTCGTCGGGGATCCGCTGCATCTCATCTGGTCGCCGCGCCCGCGCGCGGCCGCGCCGCTGGAGCGAGTCGCCGACCCCGCCTGACGTTCAGCGGACGCTGAAGCCGGCGTCCACGGCATCGACGAGTTCCAGCCGGTTGCCGAACGGGTCGCGCACGTAGCAGCGCGCGACCGGGACGCCGCTGTCGTCCTCCAGGATGTCGATCCCCGCTCCCACGAGGTGCTCGCGGACGGCGGCCAGGTCGTCGACCACGAACGCCGGATGCGCCTTCGGGGCGGCCCGGAAGTCCGGCTCCACGCCCAGGTGGACGGCCACCGACCGCCCGGCGAACCACGCGCCACCCCGCCCGGCGAGCTGCGGCGGCTTGGGAACCTCGCGCAGCCCCAGGACTCCGCCGTAGAACGCGCGGGCCGTGTCCTCGCCGCCGGCCGGCATGCCGAGCTGGACATGGTCGATGGAGGCCAGGACCGACGCGTCCGCCGCGGGCCCGAGGATCCGCGAGTCCCAATCCTGGGCATCGTCGAGGTGCTGCCACTCCCGCCAGAGCGCGATCCGGCCGTCCGGCCCGGGCCGGACGATGGCCGTGCCGTGGTAGCGGTGATGGCCTTCGTACGAGTACTCGACGGCGGCCGTCTGGGCCTCGTCGTCCCAGATGACCGTGTGCCACGTGACGTGGTGGCCGCCGGGCGGCGGCTCGAAGAACGGCAGGAGGTCGTCGCGCCGGTCGAACCGGTACAGGAACGGGTCGATGTACTCGACGTCGGCTCGCGAAGCAGTCGCCGACCGCGGCCGCGTCGCCGTCGGCCCAGCCGGCCGCCGCTCGATCGAGCAGGGCCTGGAACTCGTCGCGCGTCACTCGGCCGGCCTCGTCGTGGATCCCTCGGTCGGGGACGGTGGCGCCGGGTCTGCGGTCGGCTTGGGCTTCGGCTTGCGGCTCGTCGGCGTGCGGGAGCGGTTCGTCTGCGCCTGCCAGGCCTCGATGTCCATCCCGGCCCATGGGTCGAAGTCGGATTCGAGCGCTTCCTGGCCGGGGCGGTCCGCCTCCGGGACGTGGATGAGGTTCACCCGGACGCGATACCAGAGCGACGAGCGGCCGCGCATCCCGTCGACGAGGATGTCCGCCGGTTCGAGGAAGCGCGACGACGCCCGGGTGGCGGGCCTTCCAGCGCTCCAGGCCCTCGAGCGCCTCCGCCTTCGACGCCGCCCGCGAGATCTCGACGACCGGGATCGATGTCTTCCGTCGGCCGGTCGGCGTGGGCCGGGAGCCTTCCCATTCGGTCGGCAGGCCGGCGTTCGGGTCGCCGGCGGCCACGGCCGCGGCTCGTTCCGCGGCGACCTCCGGGGGCGGGCCACCGCCTTCGCCGCGGCCCGGCTCGTACTCGGCCTTCGGCCGGCGCGCCTTCGACGGCTGGACGCGCGGCGGCTCGCCGGCCTGCTTGGCGTAGTTCGGTGGCCACGGCGCGTCGCCCTCACCCTCGGCCTCGTGGCGCTGACTGAGCTCCAGCAGCGCCTCCAGCGAGCCGACCGCGTCATCGATCCCCGCGCCGGGATCGCCGATCGCCGCGAACCGGGCCGGCACGGTCTGGATCGTGAACGCCTCCGCCTCGACGGTCGGGACCTCGTCCCAGGTCAGCGGCGTCGAGACCCGGCGCGTCGGGCAGCGGCCGGATCGAGTAGGCGGACGCGACCGTCCGGTCCTTGGCGTTCTGGTTGTAGTCCAGGAAGACGCCGTGGCGCTCCTCCTTCCACCACTTGCTGGTGGCGAGGTCCGGCGCTCGGCGCTCCACGTCGCGGGCGAGGGCCAGGGCCGCCCGGCGGACCTCGGGGAACGTCCAGCGTCGCTCGATGCGGACGTTGATGTGGATGCCGCGCGAGCCCGAGGTCTTGGGCCAGCCGACCAGCCCGACGGCTTCGAGCGCGTCGCGGCAGACCATCGCCACGTCGCGGATCTGGGCCCACTCGATGCCCGGGACCGGATCGAGGTCCACGCGCAGTTCATCGGGATGGTCCAGGTCGTCGGCGCGGACCGGATGGGGGTTGAGGTCGATGCAGCCGAGGTTGTTGATCCAGGCCAGCCCGGCCGCATCCTCGACGACGATCTCGTCCGCCGTGCGGCCGCTCGGGAAGGTCAGCTCGGCGGTGTGCAGCCACTCGGGCGTGTTGTCCGGCGCCCGCTTCTGGAAGAACGGCTCCTTGGCGATGCCGTCCACGAAGCGCTTGAGCGCCATCGGGCGGGATCGGATCCCGGCCAGCGCCCCGTCCGCCACGGCCTGGTAGTAGCGGACGACGTCGCCCTTCGTGTAGCCGGCGTCCGGGAAGTAGACCTTGGACGGGTTGGTGACCGTCACCTCCCGCCCGCCGATGTGCAGGATCTCCTGTTCCTTCGCCACCGCGACACGATACCCCGGGCTCGGCCTCGCGGCCGCCAGGCCGTCGACCGCGCGGCGAGCCCGACGACCCTGGTTGTCGATTCGAGCGGTCCGCATTCGTCGTGCGGTGACGGCGGCGACACGACGCGGCCGAACCAGACCGGAGGCCATACCATGCAGTACCTGCTCCTGATCTACGGCCCCGAGGCCGAGGCCGACGACTTCTCCCCCGAGACGATGGCAGGCGTACGACGCCTTCACGAACCACGTCCGCGAGCGGGGCGCGCTCAAGGCCGGCGAGGCCCTGCATCCGATCACCACCGCCACCACCGTGCGGGTCCGCGATGGCCAGACGGTCACGACCGACGGCCCGTTCGCCGAGACGAAGGAGCTCCTCGGCGGGTTCTACATCGTCGAGGCCGCCGACCTGGACGAGGCGATCGGGTACGCCGCGCATGATCCCCGGCGCGAAGACGGGCTCCGTCGAGGTGCGACCGATCGTCGACTTCGGCGCGATGGAGGGCGAAGCGGCCGGTCGCCGGATCGGTGGCCTCGGACTGACCGAGCCCGCCACCCACGAGGTCGTCGACCGCCTGTTCCGCGAGGAGCAGGGACGAGCGGTCGCGACCCTGATCCGGGTCCTCGGCGACTTCGACCTCGCCGAGGAAGCCGTCCAGGAGGCGTTCATCGCCGCCCTGGAGACGTGGCCGGAGCGCGGCATCCCCGCGAACCCGGGCGCCTGGATCACGACCACCGCGCGGAATCGCGCGATCGATCGGCTGCGCCGCCGACGGCGACTCGTGGAGAAGACGGCCGAGATCGCCCGCGAGGTCGAGCTGGAGGCGAGCCTCTCGGCGATCGACCCGGGCGAGTCGGAGGACCCGATGCACATCGCCGACGACCGACTGCGGCTCATCTTCACGTGCTGCCATCCGGCGCTCGCGATGGACGCGCGCGTGGCGCTCACGCTGCGCACGCTCGGCGGCCTGACCACGCCCGAGATCGCGCGGGCCTTCCTCGTGCCGGAGCCCACCCTCGCCCAGCGCCTGGTCCGCGCGAAGAAGAAGATCCGCGACGCCGGGCATCCCGTACCGCGTGCCGCCGACGCAGCCTGCTCCCGGAGCGGCTCGACGGCGTGCTGCAGGTCCTCTACCTCGTCTTCAACGAGGGCTACACGGCGTCGTCCGGGGATGCCCTGGTCCGCCGCGAACTCAGCGCCGAAGCCATCCGCCTGACCCGCATCGTCGTGTCGCTCATGCCGGACGAACCGGAGGCGATGGGGCTGCTCGCCCTGATGCTGCTGACGGACGCTCGCCGCGAGGCCCGGACGTCGGCGGACGGAGCGCTCGTCCTGCTCGATGCCCAGGATCGGTCGCTGTGGGATCGCGACGCGGATCGGCGAGGGAGAGGCCCTCGTCCGGCGGGCCCTCGAGCGTCACCGGCCGGGCCCGTACCAGGTCCAGGCCGCGATCGCGGCCCTGCACGACGAAGCGCGCGACCGCCGCCGACACCGACTGGGCCCAGATCGCCGACCTGTATCGGACGCTCGTCCGGCTGACCCCGACGCCGGTCGTCGAGCTCAACCTGGCGGCGGCCGTGGCGATGGCCGACGGCCCGGCGTACGGGCTCGCGATGATGGATGGCATCGCGGCGTCCGGCGATCTCGACGGATACCCCTACCTGCCGGCGGCGCGGGCCGACCTGCTGCGCCGCCTGGAGCGCTGGTCCGAGGCCGAGGCGGCGTACCGGCAGGCGCTCGCCCTGACGACCAACGGCTCGGAGCGGGCCTTCCTGGAGGGTCGCCTGGCGGAGATGGAGGTGCGGCAGCGCGCCAGCGGAGGGAACGTCGCGTGACGACGGCGCCGCGGGTGAGTACGCTTGCTGGCCACCACCGCACTGGAGCCTTCGATGCCCGCCGGAGTCCGCCACGAGCCTGAGGCCTGGTCCGAGGACCGCGTCCTGGCGATCGCGGCCGCCCATCGGGACGAGCGGGGTCCGCTGCTGCCGATCCTGCACGACATCGTCGCGACCTTCGGCTACGTGGATCCGCGCTCCGTGCCGCTCATCGCCGATGTCCTGAACCTGTCGCGTGCCGAAGTCCACGGCGTCATCACGTTCTATCGCGACTTCCGGACGACGCCCGGCGGCGCCGTCGAGGTCCGGATCTGCCGGGCCGAGGCGTGCCAGTCGGTCGGGTCGGATGCGCTCGCGGCGGACGCGGTCGAGCGGCTCGGGGTCGGGTTCGGCGAGACGTCCGCCGACGGCCGGCTGACCCTCGACGAGGTCTTCTGCCTGGGCGATTGCGCGCTCGGGCCGGCCGTGATGATCGGCGACGAGGTCCACGGCCGGATGGACGGGGAGCGCCTCGCCGCGCTCGTGGCCGAGGCCACCGCGCCGTGACGACCCGCGTCTTCATCCCGCGCGACACGGCCGCCCGCTCCGTCGGGGCGGACGGGGTCGCCGCGTCACTCGCCATCCACGCGCGCGACCGATCGCTCGACGTCGACGATCGTCCGCAACGGGTCCCGCGGCCTGCTCTGGCTGGAGCCGCTCGTCGAGGTCGAGACGCCGGCCGGCCGCATCGCCTACGGGCCGGTCGCGCCGGGCGACATCCCGGGCCTGCTCGACGCGGGCCTGCTGACCGGCGGCGACCATCCGCTCCGCCATGGCCCGACGGACGAGATCCCGTACCTGGCCCGCCAGGAGCGGCGGATGTTCGCGCGCGTCGGCGTCATCGATCCCCTGTCGGTCGCGGACCACCGCGCGCACGGCGGTCTGGTCGCGCTCGAGAAGGCCCTGGCCATGGCCCCGAAGGACGTCGTGGCCCAGGTCACCGCCTCCGGCCTGCGCGGTCGCGGTGGCGCCGGCTTCCCGACCGGCATCAAGTGGCAGACCGTGCTGGACACGCCGGGCGAGCTGAAGTTCATCTGCTGCAACGCCGACGAGGGCGACTCCGGCACGTTCGCGGACCGGATGCTCATGGAGGGCGATCCGTTCCTGCTCATCGAGGGGATGGTCATCGCGGCCCACGCGGTCGGGGCGAGCGAGGGGTTCATCTACATCCGCTCGGAGTACCCGGCCGCGGTCGAGACGATGCGGGCCGCCATCCTCGCCGCCGAGCGCGACGGCTGGCTGGGCGCCGGGATCCTCGGCACGGACCTGCGGTTCGACCTGCAGGTCCGGGTCGGCGCCGGCGCCTACATCTGCGGCGAAGAGACCTCGATGCTCGAGAGCCTCGAGGGCAAGCGCGGCCAGATCCGCCCGAAGCCGCCACTCCCCGCCATCGAGGGCCTGTTCGGCAAGCCGACCGTCGTCAACAACGTCCTGTCGCTGGCGTCCGTCCCGGACATCCTGGCCAACGGCGCCGAGGCGTACCAGGCGCTCGGCCTGGGCCGGTCGCGCGGGACCCAGGTCTTCCAGCTCGGCGGCAACATCGCCCATGGCGGGATCGTGGAGCTGCCGTTCGGGCTGACCGTTGCGCACGCTCGTCGAGGACTTCGGTGGCGGGACGCGGACCGGGCGCCCGATCCGGGCCGTCCAGGTCGGTGGTCCGCTCGGCGCCTACCTGCCCACGTCCCAGTTCGACCTGCCGATGGACTACGAGGCCTTCGTCGAGGCGGGCGCGATGATCGGCCACGGCGGCATCGTCGTCTTCGACGAGACGGTCGACATGGCCAAGCAGGCGCGGTTCGCGATGGCGTTCTGCGCCGAGGAATCGTGCGGCAAGTGCACGCCGTGTCGGGTCGGTTCGGTCCGCGGCGTGGAGGTCATCGACCGGATCATCCGCAACGAGGATCGCTACGCGAACCTGACCCTGCTCGAGGACCTGTGCGAGGTCATGACCGACGGGTCGCTGTGCGCGATGGGCGGCCTCACGCCGATGCCCGTTCGCAGCGCTGTGCGACACTTCGGCGAGGATTTCGAGCGGCCCGTGGCCGCGCCCACGAGTGGAGGCCAGGCATGACGCTCATCCGGGAGCAGGACTTCGGGACCAAGGCACGGCCGGGTCCCGCGACGGTCCATGTCCAGGTGGATGGGCGCGACGTCGATGTCCCCGAGGGCACCTCGATCATGCGCGCCGCGGCGACGGCCGGCGTCGACATCCCCAAGCTGTGCGCGACCGACTCGCTCGACGCGTTCGGGTCGTGCCGCCTGTGCCTCGTCGAGGTGGACGGCCGGCGCGGGACGCCCGCCTCGTGCACGACGCCGTGCAGCGACGGGATGTCGGTCAAGACCCAGACGGACAAGGTCCAGCGCCTCCGCGCCGGCGTCATGGAGCTGTACTTCAGCGACCACCCGCAGGACTGCCTGACCGGGGCCGGCGGCGGCCACGGCTGCGAGCTGCACGACCTGGCCGACACGGTGGGTCTCGTCGACGTGCGCTACGGCCAGCCCGAGACGAGCCACCAGGACGCGGCCAAGGACCTCAGCAACCCGTACTTCGCGTTCGATCCGGCCAAGTGCATCGTCTGCTCTCGCTGCGTCCGGGCATGCGACGAGGTCCAGGGCACGTTCGCCCTGACGATCGCCGGTCGCGGCTTCGACTCGCGCGTCTCGGCCGGCCAGGACCAGCCGTTCCTCGAGTCCGAGTGCGTGAGCTGCGGCGCCTGCGTCCAGGCCTGCCCGACCGACGCGCTCCAGGAGAAGACCCTCATCCAGCTCGGCCCGCCGAACCGGAGCGTCCTGACGACCTGCGCCTACTGCGGCGTCGGGTGCTCGTTCAAGGCCGAGATGCAGGGCGACACCGTCGTGAACATGGTCCCGTACAAGGACGGCGGGGCGAACGAGGGCCACTCGTGCGTCAAGGGCCGCTTCGCGTGGGGCTACGCCAGCCACCAGGATCGCGTGCTGGACCCGATGGTCCGCGACACGATCGACGAGCCGTGGCGCGAGGTCAGCTGGGACGAGGCCATCGCCTACACCGCGACCCGCTTCACCGAGATCGCCACCCAGTACGGCGCGAGCGCGATCGGTGGCATCACGTCGTCGCGCTGCACGAACGAGGAGGTCTACCTCGTCCAGAAGATGGTCCGCGCGGCGTTCGGCACGAACAACGTCGACACCTGCGCCCGCGTCTGCCACTCGCCCACCGGGCTACGGCCTCAAGACGACGTTCGGGACCTCCGCCGGCACGCAGGACTTCGCCTCGGTCGCCAAGGCCGACGTCATCGTCGTCATCGGGGCCAACCCGACCGACGGCCACCCGGTCTTCGCCTCGCGGATGAAGCGCCGCCTGCGCGAGGGCGCCAAGCTCATCGTCATCGACCCGCGCCGGATCGACCTGGTGCGCAGCCCGCACATCGAGGCGAGCCACCACCTCCAGCTCCTGCCCGGCACGAACGTCGCGGTCATCAACGCGATGGCCCACGTCATCGTCACGGAGGGCCTGATGGACCAGGCCTTCGTCGACGAGCGCTGCGAGGATGTCGCCGAGTGGGCGGCCTTCATCGCGCTGCCGGAGAACAGCCCCGAGGCGATGGAGCCGATCACCAGTGTTCCCGCCGCCGAGCTGCGCGCCGCCGCCCGGCTGTACGCCACCGCCCCGAACGCCGCCATCTACTACGGCCTGGGCGTCACCGAGCACAGCCAGGGCTCCACGATGGTCATGGGCATGGCCAACCTGGCGATGGCGACCGGCAACATCGGGCGCGAGGGCGTCGGCGTCAGCCCGCTCCGTGGCCAGAACAACGTCCAGGGCTCGTGCGACATGGGCTCGTTCCCGCACGAGCTGTCCGGCTACCGGCACGTGTCGGATCCGACGGTCCGCGAGCTGTTCGCCGACCTGTGGGGCGCGCCGATCCACCCGGAGCCGGGCCTGCGCATCCCGAACATGCTCAGCTCCGCCATCGACGGCACGTTCCGCGGCATCTTCATCCAGGGCGAGGACCTCGCCCAGTCGGACCCGAACACCCAGCACGTGACCGCGGCGCTCATGGCGATGGACCTGGTCGTCGTCCAGGACCTGTTCCTCAACGAGACGGCGAAGTACGCCCACGTCTTCCTGCCGGGGACGTCGTTCCTCGAGAAGAACGGGACGTTCACCAACGCCGAGCGCCGGATCAACCGCGTCCGGCCGGTCATGGCGCCCGCGACCGGCAAGCACGAGTGGCAGGTCTCGGTCGACATCGCGGCCGCGATGGGCTACCAGATGTCGTACGCGGACGAGTCCGAGATCATGGACGAGATCGCCGCGCTGACGCCGACGTTCGCGGGCGTGTCGTTCAAGAAGCTCGACGAGCTCGGCAGCATCCAGTGGCCGTGCAACGACGCCGCGCCGAGCGGGACACGGACGATGCACGTCGACGGGTTCGTCCGCGGCAAGGGCCACTTCGTCGAGACGGCGTACGTGCCCACGGACGAGCGGACCAACCGCAAGTTCCCGCTGCTGCTGACGACCGGCCGGATCCTGTCGCAGTACAACGTCGGCGCCCAGACGCGCCGGACGAAGAACAACACGTGGCATCCGGAGGATGTCCTCGACATCCACCCGAGCGACGCCGAGATGCGCGGGATCCGCGACGGCGACTGGGTGTCGCTCGCGAGCCGGGTCGGCGAGACGACGCTCAAGGCCAAGCTGTCCGAGCGGATGCCGCCGGGCGTCGTCTACACCACGTTCCACCACCCGGTGACCGGCGCGAACGTCGTCACGACCGAGTACTCGGACTGGGCGACCAACTGCCCCGAGTACAAGGTGACCGCCGTCCAGGTCACGCCCGCCCCGACGACGAAGCCGCTGATCATGCACGAGGTCCCGCTCGAGTCGACGCTCGTGGAGGTCGGCGCGACCGGCGCGTGGAGCCGCCGCGCGGCGTGGCTGATCACGGCCTGGACCGGGACCTGGTCCGGATGGCGAACCAGATCTCGCGGCAGTTCACGTACCTGACCGACGACGAGGCCGCGGAGAAGGTCGCGTACCACCTGCACGCCTTCTGGGAGCCGCGGATGATCGCCGGCCTCGAGTCGCATGCGGCGCTGCAGCCGGGCGACTTCGACCCCATCGTGCTCGCGGCCACGCGCATCCTGTCCGAGCAGTACGGCGAGGCGTCCGCCGCGCATTGACACGGCAGGCCGACGCGAAGGCTTGACATGGCGCCGCCGATGGGTGTATATCGGTCATCGATATAGCAACGACCGTAGGAGACCCGGATGGCCGACGTCGGAACGGACCTGGATCGCTACGCCGAACCCTCGCTGCTGATCATGGTCAGCCTGTCCGAGGGCCCGAAGCACGGCTACGCGATCATGGAGGACGCCGAAGCGCTTGGCCGCCGCCCCCTCGGCGCAGGCACGCTGTACGCGGCCCTCGCCCGGATGGAGCGGTCGGGCCTGATCGAGCCGATGCCGCCGGACGGCAGCCGGCGACGACCGTACCGCCTCACCGGAGCCGGCGCGGCGGCGCTCAAGGCCCAGCTCGAGAGCCTCCGATGGCTCGCCGACACCGGCCTCGGACGACTGGACGGCGTACCCGGATGAGTCGCCTCGTCGCCCTCTATCCCGCGCCGTGGCGCGCCCGCTACGAGGAAGAGTTCCTGGCGCTGCTGGCCGAGCGGCCACCGACGTCCGTCGCGGAACGGGCCGATATCGTCCGCGGCGCCATCGACGCGCGGCTCCACCCCCAGGTGCCCGGACCGGCTCGGGTCCGCGATCGCCTGGGCTTCGCGGTCCTCTCCGGGTTCGTCCTGTTCTGGGTCGCGATCGCGCTGGCGGCGACCGGCCCGGTCCACTACGACGCGTACGGCTCCTATCGAGACGGCATGGCGGCCGTGCCGTTCCTCATCGTCGCGATGGTGCTGCTCTCGGCCGGCCTGTACCGGATCGTGGCGCACCTCCCGGCCGGCTCCGGTGGGACAGCGCTGGCCGGATCGATCGCCATGATCGCCGGTCCGCTCTGGGGCGCCGTGCCGTGGCTGATGCCGGCTGGGGCGGCGTTCGTCGTCGGGACGGTCGTGGTGATGGTCGGAGCGGCCCGTGCCGGGCTGGTGCCGCGTTGGTCCGTCGTGGTCACCGCGCTCGCGCTGGCCATCCCGGGTGTCCTGTTCGGCGCGGCGCTGGTCCTGCCGTGGTACGCCATGCGCTCGTCCGACATCCAGGTGGTCTTCCTCATCGCCCCACTCAGCCTCGTCTGGCTCGCCATCGGCGGCGCGCTCGTGCGCGGGTTCGCGGCGCGATCGGATGCACGCGATCGTCGCGTGATGATGCTGTCGCGGGTCGTGTGGCTTTCGACCGGGCTGGCCTGGGCAGCCCGCTCGCTGATGCCTGTTCGCCGGCCCGGAGTACTTGGAACCGGTCACCGACGCTCGACTGGGCGGCCATCTGGGTCTATTCGATCGCCTGGCTCCTCATGGCGCCGACCGGTCCTGCTCATCGCGCGGCTCGCGCCGACGCCGGTCGGTCGTGGTCGCGGCCGCGATCGTCTCGCTCGCCGCCATCCTGGCCGGTGGAGCGAATGCGCTCGAGGACGGCCTGGGCATCGCGCTCCATGGCGGACCTGGTCACGTCCTCGGATTCTTCACGGCGGCCTGGCTCGCGATGGCGTCACTTGCGATCGCGTATCGCTCATCGCACCGGCGCGGCTCGCGCTTGGCCGCGCGCTCGTCGCTGGCGTCTGTTCGCCGGGATTCATCCTGCTCGACACATCGGCTGGCGCGGCTCGGTCAGTCCTGGCCGCATCTCGTGGCACCTCGCATCGCGCCGGCCGACAGGTATTCGCAGTCTGGGCTGTCGCCGTCCGATCGCGGCCGTCGCCACCGCCGTGCGACCTGAGCGTGGAGCCGCCTCGAGTCAGCCCGCGCCATCGACAGGACCCGGTCCGGCCGCAGCAGGAACGGCGGCAGGTGGGCCGGGATGTTCGAGAACGGCAGGACGTCCGGGTGCAGGTCGATGCCGAGCGACTCGCGCATGAACCGGCGTCGCGCCTGGATCCGGTCCCAGGCCGCCGGGAAGCGGCTGGCGAACGTCGCGCGCAGGGACTCGTCGGCGAGCGCGAGCCCGTCCTCGATGTTGGTCGTGAAGTACGGCGTGCCGGTCGCCGGGATGATGTCGCACTGGAACGCCATCCCGGATCGCAGTTCGATCGTGGAGCCCGGGAAGATCGGCGAGTTGAGCCACTCGTCCAGGTGGATCTGGTGGCCCGGATTGAGGAAGATGCCGAAGAACGGGTCGCCGAGATGGCGGTCGATGATGGCCTGCGAGCGTCCCGCCGGTCTGGCCGACGTGGAGCGCCTCGTACCACTCGACGACGGCGGCGAAGTACGGCCCGACGAGTCGCTCGACGTAGTCGGCGATCTCGGCCGGCAGCTCGGACGCGTCCTCGACGACGAAGCCGGCGCGGCAGTTCAGGGCGCCCCAGATGCCGAAGGCGACCGTGAACGGATCGCCGTGCTCGATGGCTCGATCGCCCGGGCTCAGCAGCCCGAGCCTCGCTCGCGGTCCGGCGGTCAGCATGAGGTGGCACGACAGCGGGCTGCCGTCCCAGCCGAGCAGGCCGACCGCCTCGCGCTCGGTGAGGCCGGGCCGCAGTCCGGCGAGGAGTGATGCGGATCCCGTTCGAGGTCACGCCCGACGCCGCCTCCATCGTCGCCAGCTGCTCCACCTCGTTGATCGCCCGCAGGCCGTCGGCCGCATCGATCAGCAGGTCGCCGGCGTTCTCGACCGTGCCGGTCCCTCCGGCCAGGTCCCGCAGCACATCCACGATGAAGGCCGGGACCTCCATGGCACGTCGGTCCGCGTACGTCTTCCAGCCGACGACGCCGACGGTCGACCCCGTCCCGATGCCCTCGTCGCCCAGGATCTCGGTGAGTGGCAGCGACCGGTCGCGCGGCTGGGCCGGCAGGCTCAGGTCCTGGAACCGATGGCGGCGCATCGGCAGGGGCGCCGCGCCGGCCATGTTGTAGCACTCGTTGCCGACCAGGACGGCCGGGTCGCCGTCCGGAGACACGATGAGGATCGCCTCCTCGAACCGCGGGTCGAAGCCGGTCAGGTACGACAGGTTGGCGCTGTGCTCCCGATCGGCATAGACGACGAGACGGTCGTAGCCACGATCCGCCATGCGGGCACGCAGTCGATCCAGCCGATCGGCGTAGAGGGCCGGCTCCAGCTCTGGCCGCGTCGCGTCCCGGCCGAAGTCGGGCAGCGTCACCTCGGCGAGTCGGGCGGTCCGCTGGGCCTGGCGTGTCATCGCAGCCTCCTGGTCACGGTGTCCACGGCGTCGCCTCGGTGGCGCCGCGCTCGATGGTGGCGAAGGTGTCGGCCGCGATCGTGAGCCACGGGCCCACCTCGCCGTCGGGCCAGGTCACGCGGACCCGCGCATCGGCCGAGTCCCCGAGTCCCGCATGGATCCAGCCCAGGTCGCCGCTCGCATGGCCGCCGCCGATGGTGACCTCGTGCTGGATCGTGCGCCCGCCGGCCTCGATCTCCAGCCACGCCCCGATCGCGTCGTGGTTCGGCCCAGGCTGCTCGAGGTCCAGGGCGATCCAGTGGCCCATCGCGACCGGGGTCGTCGCATCGCCCGTCCCGACGTTGCGCCACGCCCGGACGTTCTCGTTGCGCAGCACCTGGACGAGGTCCAGCGCCCCGTCGAGGTTGAGGTCCACGAGCGCCGCGCCGCGGGCCATCCCGTAGCGCAGGATCCCGGCCGCCTCCGCCCCTTCCACGAACGTGCCATCGGCCTGGCCGATGAACAGGTCGCTCGGGTCCTTCTCGGCGTACCCGACCTCACCGCCGACGTTGCCCTTGCTGAGGTACAGGTCGAGGTAGCCGTCGTCGTTGACGTCGCCGTAGTCCGGATGCCAGGCGGTGGACGGGAGGTCCTCGCCACCGGCGTAGGGTCGATGGGCGGTGACGCCGTGCTCGAGCGCGATGTCCTCGTACGCCGGCCGGCTCGGGCCGTCGGCGAGGGTCTGGAGCTTGTTGTCGCCCTGGCTCGTCAGGTAGACCTCGGGGTAGCGGTCGCCGGTCACGTCCTGGCTGGCGATGCCCATCCCCCACAGGCGCAGCCGGGCCCAGCCCTCGTCGCGCGTGTACAGGCGCGGCGCTTCTCGCCGGCGCCACGCGCCAGAGCTGCTCCTCGCCGTCGATGTAGTAGTGGCGGTCGTTCGAGACGCGCAGATCCCGCCGGCCGGAGCGGTCCCAGTCGCTGAACAGCATCGAGAGGCTGCACCAGCCCGGCGCCAGGGGGAGCGGGGCGGCATAGGTCGTGCCGTCGGCGGCCGGCCTGACCAGGAGGCCGTCGTCGCAGCCCGACGCCGGTTCGCCGGCGGCATCAAGCATCAGATACCGCCCGAACGCCAGCGTGGGCAGGGCGGCATCGGCGGTCTCCCACGAGGCGCTGAACGCGACCGTCCAGGCCGGATCATCCGGCAGGCCGAAGCGCTCGTTCGCCGTCTCGAAGCGGCAATCGCCGAGCCCACGCAGGACGACGGTCTCTCCGAGCCGGAGGACCACGAGGTCGGTCAAGCGGTCACCATCGATGTCGATCGGGTAGGCGCCGGTCACGGCGGTCAGATCCGTGGTCGCGTCCTGGATCGCCTCGAAGCGCAGCGCCCCGCCGACCGGACTCGTATTCCGGAACAGCGCCGCCGGGCCTTCGCCGCCGGCGACGAACAGGTCCGGTCGCCGGTCGTCGTCGCAGTCGAAGGTGGCCACCCCGCCGCCGACGACGTAGGGGTACTCGCCGGTATAGGCATGGGCGAGCCCGGCCGAGGCGGCCTCCTCGACGAACCGCGGCGGACCCAGGCCCGCCGAGGCAGCCCAGGGACCGGTCCCGGTCACGGTGAGGGCGGTGATCCCGGCGACGATGGTGACGACCACGACCACGACGACCGCCACGATCCGCCGGGATCGACGCGACCCTCGCGCGGCGACACCGTCCGAGGGCGAGGCGGCCTCGATCGGGGCGGGTGACTGGCTGACCGTCGTGTCCTCCGGGCGAGCCGCGACGGGACGCGCGACACGGGCGGCTATTACAGCACAGGCGTCCGCTCGGGCCCGCCGACCAGCCCGGCCGCGCCCGTCAGCCCTCGGCGGCCGCGAAGATCCGTTCGATCACCCGCAGGTTCGCGACGGCGTCACCGGGCGGGACCGGGACCGGCGTCCCGTCGAGGACCGCGGCCGCGAATCGCTCGGCTTCCACGGTGTACGGGTCCGCGGTCTCGAACGTGAGCGTCTCGGTCGCCGGAGCGACCGGCGGATCGCCGCCGGCCGTCACGAAGATGCGGGTCGGGCGGTCCGGCGGGATGTTGAACGGGATCTCGATCGAGATCCGGCCCTCGGTCCCGTAGACGTGGACGCGCTGGTCGGTCTCGGCCCGGATGGCACAGGTGAAGGTCGCCACGCCGGTCTCGAACTCGAGGATGCCGCTGGTCAGGACGTCCACGCCACTGACCGGGTCCCGCGTGATGGCGGCCGACACGCCGGTCGGCTCGGAACCGAACAGCATCCGCGACAGGTTCACGTTGTAGCAGCCGATGTCGTAGAGCGCCCCACCGCCGACCTCGCGGATGTTCCGGATGTTGGCGGCGTCGTCGTTGAAGTACGAGAACCAGCTCTGCACCGCGGTCAGCCGGCCGATCCGACCGGACGCGATGAGCTCCCGCACGGCGACCCACGACGGATGGAGGCGGTACATGAACGCCTCCATGAGGACGACGCCCTCGGCCTCGCAACCGGCGACCATCCGTTCCGCGTCGGCCGCGGTCATCGCCAGTGGCTTCTCGCACAGGATGTGCTTGCCGGCCCGCGCCGCCGCGAGCGTCCACTCCGCGTGCAGGTGGTTGGGCAGCGGGATGTAGACGGCATCCACCTCGGGATCGGCGAGGAGCGCTTCGTACGAGCCATGGGCACGCTGGATGCCCAGGCGGTCGGCCACGGCGCGCGCCCGATCCCCGTCCCGCGAGCCGATGGCCACGACCTCGCAGCGGGCGGCCTTGCGCATCCCGGGGATGACCTTCTCGATGGCGATGTCGGCGGTGGACAGGATCCCCCAGCGGAGTGTCATCGGTGCCTCAACCCCATGACTGCTCTGTCACGGGTCGCATGGCCACTTCCAGGATGCGATGGGTGCGTGGGCGGGTCAGGACGAACATGACCGTTTCGGCGACGTCGTCGGGCGCCATCATCCCGGCCAGTGCCGGCATGTCCGGCGTCCGGCCGCGGCCCATCGCGAAGTCCGTCGCCACACCGCCCGGACAGACGTTGGTGCAGCGGATGCCGTGCTCGCGCAGCTCATGGTCGAGGGCGCGCGTCAGGCCGACCTGGGCGAACTTCGAGGCGCAATAGACGGCCTCGTTCGGCAGGCCGCGCCGGCCGGCCTCGCTGGCGACCGTCACCAGGTCTGCAGCGTCACTGCGCATGAGATGGGGGAGGGCCGCCCGGACGGCGTAGATGGCGCCCTTCACGTTGACGTCGATCATCTCTTCGAGCTGGTCGTCGGGGAGGTCCAGGATCGGCCCGTACGCGCCGACCCCGGCATTGACGATGAGGATGTCGAGCTTGCCGAACCGCTGTGCGGTCTCGCTCGCGATGGCGACGAGGGCCGCCGGGTCCCGCACGTCCGCCGGCCGGGCGACGGCTCCGGCGATGCCCAGATCGTCCCCGCTGCGCGATGCCAGCCCGAGCCGCACGCCGGCGGCATCGAGGGCTCGGGCGACCGACGCCCCGATGCCTCGACTCGCGCCGGTGACCAGCGCGACGCGACCGTCCAGGGACTGCATGGACCCTCCTCCGCACCCCGGATCGGCGCCAGGGTGCAACCGACTCTTGACATGGCCGACCGGTTGTAAGAGTCTCGCACAAACGTTTGGAAGAGAGGAACACAAATCCGGTGATGGTCGGTCGAGACGAGCTTGGGCACCGTAGCGAGACCGTGCGGCGGGCGAACCTGAGCGCCATCGTCCGCGAGCTGCACGACGCCGGCCCCTCGTCTCGATCCGACCTTGTCGCGCACACCGGACTCACGCGCAGCGCCATCCGAGCGCTCATCGGCGAGCTGGTCGCCGGCGACCTCGTCACCGAGGAGCGCGCCGCCCTGGACGGGACCCCCGGGCGGCCGTCGCCGCTGGTGCGCCCGAATCCGCATGGCGCCGTCGTGCTCGGCCTCGAACTGGCCGTGGACTCGCTGGCGGCCGCGGCCGTCGGTCTCGGTGGCGAGGTGCTCGACCGAGTCCGGATCGATCGGCCGTGGGGTCGCTCGAGCGTCGACGACATCGCCACGGACCTGGCGGGGCTGGCTGCGACTGTGCGTGATCGGTTGCCCCCGGACGATGTCGTCATCGGTGTCGGGGTCGCCGTCGTCGGGGTCGTCCGGCGCAGCGACGGCATGGTGTCGATGGCGCCGAACCTGGGCTGGCGCGATGAGCCGCTCGGCAAGCGGCTGACCGTCGCGATGCGCACGACCGTGCCGATCTCGCTGGCCAACGAGTCGGACCTGGCGGTCATCGCGGAGCAGCGCCGCGGCGCCGCGCGTGGCGCCCGGAACGTGGTCGTGTTGTGGGGCTCCATGGGCGTCGGCGGTGGCGTGATCGTGGACGGCTCGCCGCTCCATGGCGCAGCCGGCTACGGCGGCGAGGTGGGTCACATGCCGGTCAACCCGGACGGCCTCCCCTGTCGCTGCGGCTCGATCGGATGCTGGGAGTCGGAGGTCGGTGGCGCCGCGCTGCTGCGCCGTGCCGGGTACTCGCCCGAGGGTGGTACCGAATCGATGCACGCGGTCATGCGCGACGCTGAAGCGGGATCGCCGGTCGCGTTGACGGCGCTCGCCGAGACCGGCCGGTGGCTCGGCATCGGGATCGCCGGCCTCATCAACCTCCTGAACCCGGAGCTGATCCTGATCGGCGGACAGCTGGCGCCCTTCTACCCGTTCGTGCGCTCGACGCTGGAGGCGGAGCTCGACCGACGGGCCCTGCGCGCGTCGCGTCAGCTGGTCCGGGTCATGCCCACCGCCCTGGGCATGGACGCGCCGCTCCTCGGCGCCGCCGAACTCGCCTTCGAACCATTGCTGGCAGACCCGGCGGCCTGGCTCGGTGCCAGGTCCGCGGTCGGGATCACGGTGAGCGCGTGAGCGCCAGCGTGCCGACCCCGCAACCCGAGCAACCGGCTCGAAATGGTCGTATCCACGGACAAGGGAGGGTGGTAGCCTAGCGGCCGACACCAATGGGAGATGGGGTCAGTTCGGTATCGCCCGGTCTACGGTCCGGGCACCTCATGGAGGAGAAAGAGTGCTGAAGAGTCGAGTACTCGTGCTCGCAGCCAGCGCGATGATCGTCGCGGCTGCCTGTAGCACCGGAGGCGGCAGCAGTGCCGCGCCGAGCGGTGGGTCCGCGGCCGGTTGCAAGATCGGCATGTCCTGGAACAACTACCAGGAAGAGCGATGGGCCAAGTGGGATGAGCCCGCGATCAAGGCAGCCATCGAGGCTGGCGGCGGGGAATACATCTCGAACGACGCCAAGTCGTCCGCAGAGGCCCAGGCCACCAACGTCGAGAACCTGATCTCGCAGGGCGCCAAGGTCGTGATCATCCTCGCCGAGGACGACGTCGCGATCAAGCCGTCCGTCACCAAGGCGATCAGCGACGGGATCCCGGTCATCGCGTATGACCGTCTCATCGAGGATCCGGGTGTCCTGTACCAGACCTTCGACAACATCGAGGTCGGTCGCATGATGGCCCGCGAGATCTTCGCGCTGGTGCCCGAGGGCAACTACGCGATCATCAAGGGCAACGAGGCTGACGCCAATGCTCGCTTCCTGCGCGACGGCATGGAAGAGATCATCGGGGATGCCGTGAAGGCCGGCGCCATCAAGATCGTCGGCGAGGAGTACACCGACGGCTGGAAGCCGGACAACGCCCAGACCAACATGGAGAACATCCTGACCGCGGCCGACAACAAGGTCGACGCCGTTCTCTCCGAGAACGACGGCATGGCCGGTGGCGTCGTCGCCGCCCTCGAGGCCCAGGGCCTCGACGGCAAGGTGCCGGTGTCGGGCCAGGACGGCGATCTCGCCGCCCTCAACCGCGTCGCCCTCGGCACGCAGACCCTGAGCGTCTGGAAGGACGCCCGGGAGCTCGGCACCGCCGCTGGCGAGGCCGCCCTGCAGCTCTGCACGGACAAGGACGTCACCAAGGTCGCCGGCACCGCGCCGTTCACGACCCCCGGTGGCAACACCGTGACCTCCACCCTGCTCAAGCCGCTCATCATCAAGAAGGACAACCTCGACGCGGTCGTCGATGCTGGCTGGATCGATGTCGCGACCCTGTGCAAGGGCGTCACGGCGGGTTCCGTCCCGGCTTGCCCGTAGTCGATCGCTGACTACCGTCTAGGCATGCGCCCTGCGCTCGTGGCTCCGCCGCGACGCAGGGCGCACTTCTATCCCGTCCCGTCTAGCGAGGCGTCGAGATGACCGTGGGGCAGGCGACCCAGAAGACCACGACCGGCAGTGAGCCGCAGAAGCGGTCGCTTCGCTCATTCCTGGCCGTCATGGAGGTCGACACCCGGCTGCTCGGGATGATCGTCGCCCTCGGGGCCATCTGGCTCCTGTTCAACTACGTGTCGGACGGCCTGTTCATGTCGCCGCGGAACCTGTGGAACCTGTCCGTCCAGTCCGCGGCCGTCGGGATCATGGCAACCGGCATGGTCCTGATCATCGTGTCGCGCAACATCGACCTGTCGATCGGTTCGATCGTCGTCTTCACGGCCATGTTCATGGCCCTCTTGCAGAACGAGTGGATCCCGAACACCCTCGGACTGGGTCTCGATCAGCCCTACACCTGGATCGTCACGGTCCTCGCCGGATTGACGCTCGGCGCGCTGATCGGGGGCCTGCAGGGGTTCATCGTCGCGTACGTCGGCGTCCCGTCGTTCATCGTGACCCTCGGCGGCCTGCTCGTCTGGCGTGGCTTCGCCTTCCAGTTGGCGGACGGCCAGACCATCGCACCGCTCGACACGACGTTCCAGCTCCTCGGCGGTGGACCCGCTGGCGCGCTCGGGGCGACGCTGAGCTGGCTGGTCGCGGGGATCGCCATCGTCTATGTCATCTACAGCCTCATCGCGAGCCGCCGCCGCCGCCGCCGCTACGGGTTCCCGGTCCGACCGAGGTGGGCGGACGTGACCATCGGTGTCCTTGGCTGCCTCGCCATCGTCGCCGCGGTCGGGGTCGCCAACAGCTACATGTGGCCACCGGCGCTCGCCGAGCAGTACGCGATCGACAATGGGATCCCGATCCCGCCCGGCGGCCTGCAGATCCCGACCGGCATCGCGATGCCGGTCATGATCGCCATCGGTGTCGCGGTGGTCATGACGTTCCTCGCGACGCGTCGCCGGTTCGGTCGCTACGTCTACTCGATCGGCGGCAACCCGGATGCCGCCGAGCTCGCCGGCATCAACACGAAGTTCACGGTCATGAAGACCTTCATCGCGATGGGGATCCTCGCGGCCCTCGCGGCAGCCGTCATCTCCGCACGGCTGAATGCCGCGACCGTCGGCCTGGGCACCGGCGCCGAACTGCAGGTCATCGCGGCCGCGGTGATCGGCGGCACGTCGTTCGCCGGCGGGATCGGCACGATCCCGGGCGCCATCCTCGGCGCGGTCGTCATGCAGTCCCTCCAATCCGGCATGGTCCTGCTGAAGGTGGACTCGCCGATGCAGGACGTCGTGGTCGGCGTCGTGCTGGTGAGCGCCGTCGCCCTTGACACCATCCTCCGACGTCGGTCGACCTAGGCACAGGGGACGAAGATGACGACAAGCCAAGAGATGCCCGCCTCCTCCCCGGCCGCCACGGCGCCGCGCGTCCCGCTCGTCGAGATGCGCAACATCCGCATCGCGTTCGGCGGCGTCCACGCGGTCGACGGCGTCACGGTCGACCTGTTCCCGGGCGAGGTCATCGGCCTCGTCGGCGGCAACGGCGCCGGCAAGTCCACGCTGATCCGCGCGCTCTCCGGCGCTCACCCGGCGGACGAGGGCGAGATCTTCATCAACGGCCAGAAGGTCTCCATCGGGAACCCTCGCGACGCCAAGTCCTACGGCATCGAGACCATCTACCAGACGCTGGCGCTCGCCGACAACGTCGATGCCGCGGCCAACCTGTTCCTCGGACGGGAGATCACGTCACGGGTCGGGTCACTCGACGACGCCGCGATGGAATTGGCGACACGCGAGGTCATGGGCCGCCTGAACCCGAAGTTCAAGAACTTCAAGGTTCCGGTGAAGTCCCTGTCGGGCGGGCAGCGTCAGTCGGTCGCCATCGCCCGGGCGGTCCACTTCAATGCCCGGATCCTGATCATGGACGAACCGACCGCAGCCCTTGGGCCGGCCGAGACCGCCCAGGTCCGCGACCTCGTGGCCCAGCTCAAGGAAGAGGGCATCGGGATCTTCCTGATCAGCCACGACATCCACGACGTGTTCGACCTGGCCGACCGGATCAGCGTCATGCTCCAGGGCAAGCTCGTCGGGACCGTGGACAAGAACAAGGTGACCAAGGACGAGGTCCTGGCCATGATCATCATGGGCAAGCTTCCCGACGAGGTCTCCGAGAAGGACCTGGCCGAACTCCACGGCTGATCGGCCGGTCGGCGGTGCCGGCATCCCGCAGGCGAGCGGCGCGTCGTCGCGCCGCGGTCAGAGCCGGTGGAACGTGGGCGCCAGGGCGGGATACAACTCCCGGTAGCGGTCGTGCGCGTCGACGTACCGGGCGACGTCCGCGCCGGGTGACGCGACCGGCGTCGCGCTGACCAGCGCGCTCGCGGCGGCCTCGACCGTCGGGAACCAGCCCGCGCCGACCGCGGCCAGCAGCCCTGCGCCATAGGCTGCCCCCTCCGTGGTGTCGACCGTGGCGATCTCCGTGCGCAGCACGTCGGCGAGGATCTGGCGCCAGGCCGGGCTCGCCGTGCCGCCGCCGGACGCCCGGACCTGGGCCGGTTCGGGCATCCCCGCCTCGATCATCTGGTCCAGCCCGTCGCGCAGGCCGAACGCGACCCCTTCGAGGACGGCCCGGGTGAGGTGGCGCCGCTCGTGCGCCACCGTGAGCCCGACGAACGCGCCACGGGCCAGTGGGTCCGGGTATGGGCTGCGCTCGCCCGTGAGGTAGGGCAGGAAGAGCAGGCCGTCGCTGCCCGCCGCCACGCTGCCGGCCTCCGCGGCCAGGTCACCGAACGCGACGCCCGGCGCGAGTGCGTCGCGGAACCAGCGCAGGCTGCCCGCGGCCGACAGCATCACGGTCATGAGGTGCCAGCGCCCGGGAACCGCGTGGCAGAAGGCATGGACCTGGCCGTGGACGTCCGTCGTCGGGCGATCCGTCGTGGCGAACACGACCCCGGACGTGCCCAGCGACAGGGCCACCGTCCCGACGGACACGGCCCCGACGCCGACCGCGTTGGCCGACTGGTCCCCGCCACCGGCGACGACCGGTGTCCCGGCGCGCAAGCCGGTCGCAGCGGCGGCCTCGGCGGTCACGGTGCCCGGTGATGTCCGGCCCCTCGTAGGTCCGCGGCATCCAGGACGGGTCGATCCCGAGCGCCGCGAGGATCTCGGGCGACCAGTCGCGGGCGGCCAGGTCGAACAGGATCGTGCCGGCGCCATCCGCCTTGTCGAGGGCGTACTCGCCGGTCAGGCGCAGCCGGACGTAGTCCTTGGGCAGGAGGACGTGGGCGACCCGGGCCCAGACCTCGGGCTCGTGGTCGCGGACCCATACCAGCTTCGGGGCGGTGAACCCGGGCAGCGCGTCGTTGCCGGTGATGGCGATGAGTCGCTCCGGGCCGATCGCCGTTCGGATCTCATCGCAGGCGTCCGCGGTCCGCTGGTCGTTCCACAGGATCGCCGGGCGCAGGACCTCACCCGCCGAATCGAGCAGGACGGCGCCGTGCATCTGGCCGGTCAGCCCGATCGCCGCGATGTCGTCGCCGGCCACGCCCGTCGTGGCGAGGACGGATCGGATCGCCGCGATCGTCCCGTCCCACCACAGGGCCGGGTCCTGCTCGCTCCAGAGCGGCCGGGGGACGCTGTAGTCGTACTCGGCGACGCCGATCCCGACGACCGCCCCGGCCTCGTCGATCAGGACGGCCTTGGTGGCCGTCGTCGAGGAGTCGATGCCGATGACGTGGGCCATCGACGTCAGCGGTCGGCGGCCCAGATGTGCTGGTTGACGACGCTCTCCAGCAGTTCCTGGCGACCGGACACCGGCTTCGGGTCGATCCCACCCGCGGCCACGCTGGCGGCCAGGGACTCCAGCGTGGCCTCGCCGCCCAGGATGCTGGACCCGAGCGCGCCGTCCCAGCCCGCGTACCGGGCCTCGCGGAGCGCATCGAGTCGCCCGGCGGTGACCATGTCCGCGGCCACGAGGAGCGAGCGCGCGAGCGTGTCGATCCCGCCGATGTGCGCGTGGAACAGGTCGTCCCTGGCCACGCTCTGGCGGCGCAGCTTGGCATCGAAGTTGAAGCCGCCGGTCGTGAACCCGCCGCCCTTCAGGATCTCGTAGACGGCGAGCGACAGCTCCTCCACCGAGTTCGGGAATTGGTCCGTGTCCCAGCCGTTCTGGTAGTCACCGCGATTGGCGTCGATGCTGCCGAGGAGGCCGTGCGAGACCGCGTAGGCGACCTCGTGGTGGAAGCTGTGGCCGGCCAGCGTCGCGTGGTTGGCCTCGATGTTGACCCGGTACTCATCCTCGAGGCCGTTGCGGACGAGGAAGCCGTGCACCGTGGCGGTGTCGTAGTCGTACTGGTGCTTGGTCGGCTCCATCGGCTTGGGCTCGATGAGCAGCGTCCCCTCGAAGCCGATCTTGTGCTTGTGCTCCGCGACGAGGTGGAGGAAGCGGGCGAACTGCCGGCCCTCCCGACCGAGGTCCGTGTTGAGCAGGGTGTCGTAGCCCTCGCGGCCGCCCCACAGGGTGTAGTTGGTGCCGCCCAGGCGCTGGGTCACGCCCATCATCTGGGTGACCTGGGCGGCGGCGTACGCGAAGACCTCGGGATCCGGGTTGGTCGAGGCGCCCGCGGCGTAGCGCGGATGCGTGAAGAGATTGGCCGTCCCCCACAGCAGCCGGATGCCGGTCCGATCCTGGTGCTCGACCGCGAGGTCCGCGATCGCGTCCAGGTTGGCGGCCGACTCGGCGAACGTCGCGCCCTCGGGGGCGACGTCGCGATCGTGGAAGCAGTAGTACGGGACGCCGATCTTCTCGAGGAATTCGAAGGCCGCGGCCAGCTTCGCCCGGGCCCCGGCCATCGGATCCGCGGCGCCGATCCACGGGCGGTCGAACGTGCCGGCCCCGAACATGTCGGTCCCCGGCCAGGCGAAGGAGTGCCACAGGCAGACGCCGATGCGGAGGTGCTCCTCCATCCGCTTGCCGAGGACGAGCCGATCGGGGTCGTACACCTTGAACGACAGCGGATCGCTGGAGTCAAGGCCCTTGAACCGGATCGGCTCCGACACCGCCGTGAAGAAGTCCTCGCTCAATCCGAACCTCCTGCCGTCGTGGGACCGGTCGCGTCGGGGGCGCGATCCGTGCTTGGTACGAGGGTACCACCGATGGGTTTGTGCGAGAGAAGCACAAATGCGTCGCGAGGTGATCCCGGGTGCAGCCATGACGTCCATACTGGGAGCGTGCCCATCCCGGATCCCGCGCGGCTGCTCGACGACCTGAACGACGCCCAGCGGGAGGCCGTCCTCGCCACGGACGGGCCGGTGGCCATCCTGGCCGGGGCGGGATCGGGCAAGACCCGGGTCATCAGCCGACGGACCGCCTATGCCATCGCGACGGATGTCGTGCCGGCGGACCAGGTCCTCGTCGTGACCTTCACGGCGAAGGCCGCCAGGGAGATGGTGGACCGGCTGGAGGCACTCGGGCTGCCCAGCGTCACCGCCCGGACCTTCCACGCGCACGCGCTGAGCCAGCTCCGCCACTTCTGGCCGCTGACCCACGACGGCGCGCCGCTGCCGGACCTGCTCGAGTCGAAGGCGCCGCTGTTGGCCCCGCTGGTCCGAGCCCTGCCGATGCCCCATCGGTTCACGCCGACGAAGGATGTGGCCGATGAGATCGAGTGGGCCAAGAGTCGCAGCCTGACGCCGGCCACCTACGAGAGCGCCGTGACCGGCACCGCCAGGGTCCCCGTGCGACGGCCGCCGATCCCGATGGACCAGTTCCTGGGCATCTTCGCCGCCTATGAACGCGCCAAGGACCGATCCGGTCGGATCGACTTCGACGACATGCTGCTCCGGACGATCGACATCCTGCGCGACTCGCCCGAGGCCGCCGAGGCCGTCCGCGCGCGCAAGCGGTGGTTCAGCGTGGACGAGTATCAGGACACGAACCCACTCCAGCAGAGCCTGCTCGACCTGTGGCTCGGCGATCGATCGGACGTCTGTGTCGTGGGCGACGAGGATCAGACGATCTACACGTTCACCGGCGCCACGAGCGAGTTCCTGACCGGCTTCGCCGACCGGTACGCCGGCGCGAAGGTCATCGAGCTGCTGGACAACTACCGGTCGTCGCCCGAGATCCTGGCGCTCGCCAACAACCTCCTCGCTTCGACCGGGCGTCCGAAGCGCCTCGTCCCGATGCAGCCGTCCGGTCCCGCTGCCACGGTCGCCCGCCACGGGACGGAGGCCGCGGAACTGGCCGCGCTGGCGCGCTGGATCCGCGAGCGCGTCGCGGATGGCGTGGCCCCGTCCGAGATCGCGGTCCTGGTGCGCATCAATGCCCAACTTGCACCGATCGAGGCCGAGCTGACCCGGGCCGAGATCCCCTATCAGGTTCGCGGGATCCACTTCTTCGAGCGACCCGACGTGACCGGGGCGATCGCCCTCGTCCGGACGGCCAGGCCCACCCAGACCGGGCTCGGGCTCGTCGGCGCGATCCGCGCGCTGTGGGCGGACAAGCTCGGGTATGACGACGATGTCGTCGCCGGGTACGCCGGCGAGGAGGCTCGCGAGCGGACCGCGGCCCTCGATACGCTCCTGGACATCCTCAGCACGTTGACCCGCAAGGACTCGCGGATGGACGTCGATGGCTACCTGGCCGAGCTGGACCGGCGAGGCGGAGCGGAGCGCGCCGGTTCCGCCGATGGGGTCAACCTCCTCACCTACCACCGGGCCAAGGGTCTCGAGTGGGACGCTGTCGCCCTGCCGGCGCTGGAGGAGGGCCTCCTGCCGATCCGCCAGGCATTCGACGACGACGAGCTGCTGGCCGAGGAGGGCCGGCTGCTGTATGTCGGGATCACCCGGGCCCGTCGACACCTGGCCATCTCCTGGGCCGCCGAGCGCGAGACACGCGGACGGACGACACGGCGCGAACCCAGTCGATTCCTGGCCGATCTGCGGCCGCGCGGGGAGCACCGCGTGACGCAGCTCCCCGATCGCTTCGCGGCGGATCAGGGCGCCCGCAAGAGCGCCAGCAAGGCCGCGGCGGCGAACCCGTACGGGATCGCCGACGACGATCCCCTGTACGCCGCGCTCCGTGCCTGGCGGACGGCCCGGGCGCGCGCCGACGCCGTGCCGCCGTACGTGGTGTTCCACGACCAGACCCTCGCCGCGATCGCGGACGTGAAGCCGCCGAGCGCGGCGGCGCTGCGCCGCGTCAAGGGTATCGGGCCGGCCAAGATCGAGATGTACGGGGACGAGATCCTGGAGCTGGTCCGCCGTCTGCGTTGACCGGCGACGACGGGTTCGGATCCACAGCCGATGACAAGCCGGCGCCGATGACCGACAGTTGGGGCGGCAGCCTGAAACCCTGATTCGGAGGATCGGTCCCACCCGATGCGCGCCAGACCACGCCGGAACCACGCACGACTCGTCCTGGCCGCCTGCCTGACGGCGAGCGTCATCGCTACCGCGCCCGTCGCGCCCGCTGTGCTCGCGGCCGCGCCGGTGCTGACGTTCGCACCCCCGGTCACGCTGCCGTCCGGCTCGCACACCCATGGCGTCGCCGTGGCCGACCTCGACGGCGACACGGATCTCGATCTCGTCGCGGCGAACGCCGGATCCTCGACGGCGAGCGTGTGGCTGGGCGCGGGTGACGGCACGTTCGGGGCCGTCGCCACGTTCGCCACCGGCACGACGCCCAAGATGATCGCGGTCGGCGACCTCGATGGCGACGACCACCCGGATCTCGTCAGCGCGAACCAGGATGCCGACACCGTCAGCGTGCTCCTGGGGGACGGGGCCGGCGGGTTCGTGGCGAAGGTCGACTACGCCGCCTGCAACGGGACCCACGAGGTGGCCCTCGGCGACCTCGACGGTGACGACGATCTCGATGTCGTGGCGGCCTGCTGGGGCGGTCTCGTCAACGTCCTGCTCGGGAGCGGCGACGGCTCGCTCGGCCCGAAGACCAACGTGGTCGCCGGCTCCGCGCCGCACTCGGTCGTCCTGGGGCACTTCGACGCGGACGCCATCCTGGATGCCGCCGTGGCCAACCATGGGAATCGGACCGTGAGCATCCTGATCGGCGTCGGCGACGGGTCCTTCGAGACCCAGGTGAGCTACGCCGTCGGGACGAGGCCCCACTCCATCCGGGCCGGCGACCTGGACGGCGACGGCACGCTCGATCTCGTGACCGCGAACGACGGGTCGCACGATGTCAGCGTCCTGTCCGGGAGCGGTGACGGCACGTTCGCGGCGGCGGTCTCCTACCCGACCGGCAACGTCCCGAAGGGCGTCGCCATCGCCGACGTGTCGGGCGACGGGCTCCTGGACGTCCTCACGGCGAACACCGCCGGCAGCTACCCGACCTGTTGCCAGGTCGGTGGCGACACGATCAGCATCCTGCGTGGCTCCGGGACCGGCACCCTCGGCACGGCGACGACGCACACGGTCGGCCTGACCCCGTTCTCGATCGCGACGGGCGACCTCGACGGTGATGGCGACCTCGACGTCGCGACCGCCGACTGGCATTCGGATTCGGTGACGATCCTCATCAGCCGAGCGAGCGACGAGACCGCGCCCGTCGTCGGCGCCCCATCCGTCCGGGTGGGGACCGGCACGGTGGCGGCGACCTCGATGCGACTGACCCTCACCTGGACCGCCGACGACGCCGACAGCGGGCTGGCCCGCTTCGACCTCCGGCGCCGCGTCGACGGCGGGGCCTCGGCCCTCCTGGCCACGGTGAGTGCCGCGACTCGCTCGGTCACGGTGTCAGTGGCCCCCGGCCATCGCTACGAGTACACGATCGAAGGGATCGATCTCGCCGGGAATCGCAGCGCCCCCGTCACGACCGGGGAACTCCGCCCGACCCTGTACGCCGAGGGGACCGCCCTGGCGACGTACGCCGGGACGTGGACCCGGGCGACCGGCGCGACCAGCCTCGGTGGTGCGACGAAGACCTCCTCGCGCATCGGGGCATCGATGACCTACACGGTCTCGGGACGGGCGATCGCGTGGGTCGCCCCGAAGGGCTCGCGGATGGGCCGCGCCAAGGTCTACGTCGACGGCCTGTACAAGGGGACCATCAACCTGTACCAGACGTCGTCCGCCTATCGACAGGTGGCGTTCCAGTACGCCTGGCCGACCGGCGGGAGCCATACCCTCAAGTTGGTCCTGGTCGGGCCCGCCAGCCATCCAAGGGTGGACGTCGACGGCCTGATCGTCGTCCGCTGACCGGGTCGCGATCCACCCGGTCGCGCTCCTGGGTCAGCCCCGGCCCAACGTCCAGTCGGAACCGCCGGCGCTGTCCCGGACCTCCACTCCGGCCGCGGTGAGTCGTTCGCGGATGAGGTCCGCCGTCGCCCAATCCTGTCCGTCCCGTGCCCGGGCTCGCAGCACGAGGAGTGCGTCCACGAACGGCGCGACCGTGCCGCGCGGGTCGGTCCCGCCTGCGTCGGCGGCTTCGCCCAGCCGCGTGATGAGCGCCCGGAACGTGGCCCGCGCGTTGTCGAGGTCCGGGCTGTCCTCGCCGGCGCGCGTCCGGGCGTCGATCGCGTCGTCGAGGGCCAGCAGCGCCGCGACGGCGCCCCGGCCGTCGTCGTGGGCCAGGGCGGCGATGAATGCGCCTTCGAGGTCGGCCATGGCGTCGCGAAGCGGGCCGCCGGCGCCAGCACCGGCCTTGTCCTGGCGGCTGCCCGTGCCCACCTGACCACCACCCGGTTCCCAGCCGATGTCGGGGACCTCTCCGGTCGCCAGGCCGCGGGCGACCTCGGCGAGCGTGTCGATCGAAACCTCGCTGCCGCTCGGGAAGACCGTGCCCGTGCCGTTGACCCGGACCGTCACCCCACCGAGACCCGAGACCGTCGCCGTCCGCCGCTCGAGATCCAGGACCAGGGCCGTGTGGCTATCGACCCCGAGGATGAACGATCCGGACGGCATCGATCCTTCCAGGACCCGCAGTCGCCGTTCGCCCATGTAGCAGAAGCGCGTGTCGTGATCGCCGCCCTCGGCGTTGTCGAAGTGGGGGACGACGGCCGCCTGCCAGCCCGTCGCGGGACCCAACAGATCCAGGCCCGCCAGCCAGGTCGGGTCTGCCCCGACCTTGTAGATCTCGTACACCGGGATCGTGACGATGCCCAACGTGAGGGCCGCCGCACTGGCCATCGTGAGGACCCCCCCAGACGCCAGGACGTGCGCGAGCGCAGCCGGGATGGGACCGTCCGCCCATTGGCGGAGGGCGTAGCTGGGGCTGCCGGGACCGGCCATCACGTAGCGGGCTTCGCGGACCCGGGCGACGGCGGTCGAGGCGGCCAGAGCGTCCACGTCCCGCGACCGGTACGACGCCACGGTCACGGGTCGCCCGACACTCTCGGCGAAGAAGCGCACGGTCTTCGCGCTCAGGTCGTCTGCGTTCTCCTGGAATCCGTACGGCGTGTCCACGATGACCGCGGGGACGGGAGCCGGCCCAAGGCGCTCGAACAGCGCTCGATGGACCTTGGCCATGGTGGGGGCGGTCTCGCCCGAGCCCATGATCGCCAGGATTCGCGGCTCGGTCATCGGGCCATCATCCGCGCGGCGCGAACGCGGTCTCCTTCACGAGCCGACCGGCGCGATCGAACGTGCGCCAGATCCCGATCTGCGTGCCGCGATCGAACTCGCCCGAACGCATCATCGACCCGTCCTTGCGGAAGAACTCCCAGGGCCCGTGCATCTCGCCGTCCAGCATCCAGCCGGTCGACTGCAGGGCGCCACTCGAATAGCGGTTCGTGACGGCGGTCGGTCCGGATGTCGAGGCCATGCCGGTCAGTATCGCAGCCGGACGCCAGGGGCCCGCGGGGAAGACCTCCCGACGGTCGTGCCGATGCGCGACCATTGCCGCATGGCCGAGATCGAACCACTCCGCGACCACCGCGTCGTCTTCGACTTCGAGGTCGACTTCTCGAACGGCGGCGGGATCCAGGGGCAGGACTTCCGCCTGGATATCGACGGCGACACCATCTCCGACGAGGCCCTGGCGGCCTACATCGTGCGCGACATGCGTCTGCTGATGGTCGGCGAGGTTCGGATCGTCGCGAAGCGGATCATCCTCGAGCGCCACAAGCGTGCCGAGAGCGGCGGCGGATCGCACCACCGGCCGACTCATCGACCTCAGCCACAGCGTGGCGGACGGGATGATCACGTATCCAGGCCTGCCCGGGCCGCTCCTCACGGATCACCTCACGCGCGAGGACTCGCGGGCCCACTACACGGACGGGACCACGTTCTCGATCGGGTCGATCCAGCTGGTGGGCAACACCGGGACGTACCTTGACTCGCCATTCCATCGGTATGACGACGGCGTCGACCTGGCCGGCCTGCCGCTCGAACGCGTGGCGGCCCTCGACGGCGTCGTCGTGCGCCCGGATCTGACCGCCGGCCGTGCGATCGGGCCCGACGCGTTCGACGGTCTCCCGCTCGTGGGCCGGGCCGTCCTCGTGGAGACCGGGTGGGACCGGCACTGGAGGACCGACGCCTACGGCCACGGCCACCCCTACCTCACGTCGGACGCAGCGGATCGTCTCGTCGAGGGCGGAGCAGCGCTTGTCGGCATCGACTCGCTCAACATCGACGACACCGCCGACGGCCGGCGACCTGCGCATAGCGGCCTGCTCGCGGCCGGGATCCCGATCGTCGAACACCTGACCGAACTCGCGGCCCTGCCCGCCACCGGATTCCGGTTCTTCGCCGTGCCGGTCAAGGTCGAACGATTCGGGACGTTCCCGGTCCGCTGCTTCGCGCTCCTGGGCTGATCAGGCCCTCGGCTGGACGCCGAACGCCCGGACGGGGGCGCCGTCCGAACCGACGATCCGGAGCGGGGCCGCGGACAACCAGAACGGGCCGGGTCGGAGGCGTTCGAGGTTGGCGAGCGCCTCCAGGAGCACGGTCCCCGCGCCAAGCAGCACCTGGTGGACCTCGACCATGTCCTCGGGATTCGGGGTCGGCATGTCCATCCCGAGGAGCGCCAGCCGTCGCCCGGCCAGGAAGCGGGCCGCCTCGACGGTCAGGCGAGGCATGTCGGTGAAGTAGCCGGGTTCGTGCAGGTGCCGGTCCCAGCCCACCCGGTAGACCAGCCGATCGCCGGCCTGCAGGTCCAGTCCCGCGAAGTCCTCGACCGTCAGCGCAGAGCGGGCTGGGCGGTCGCCGAGGTCGAGGAGGAAGGCGGGGCCGGTGGTCTGCGCGAGTGGGATCTCATCGACCGTCGCCCCATCCGCGAGGAAGTGGAACGGGGCGTCCAGGTGCGTGCCCTGGTGGGAGCCCATGGCGATCGTCCGCGTGTTCGCCACAGCTTCGGGGATGGTCAGGAAGGGCGTCACGACGCAGGGCGGATCGGACGGGTAGGACGGCGCGCCGTCGTGGATCGGCAGGGACAGGTCGACGACATCCACCGGGCCGTCCAGCGCGAAGGGCGGGAACGTGAGGCCATCGGTCGTCATGACGACCGACCCTCGTCCAGCACCGGCGCGCGATGGCTGTCCCGTCGCTCCCAGCCGGGGCGCCAGAAGTCCAGGGCCGCCGAGCGCGGCGGGAACTCCCGGATCACGTCGTCGTCGAGCGTGATCCCGAAGCCAGGCTCGGTCGGGACCGCGTATCCACCGTCGACGAGCAACGGACGTCCGATGAACGCCGCCCGGACGTGCGGCTCCATGAACTCGTCGAAGACCTCGAGGACCTTGAAGTTCTGGAGCGACGCCCCGAGTTGCAGGGCGGCCATCGTCATCAGCGGGCTCGCCGCGTTGTGGAACGCGACCGAGACGTAGTGCGTGTCCGCGGCGGCGGCGATCTTGCGCGCCTCCGTGAGGCCGCCCACGTGACCGATGTCGGGTTGGGCGATCCGGATGGCGCCGATCTCGAGGGCGCGGCGGAACGCGTGGCGCGAATACCATCGCTCGCCGGCGGCCACCGGCACGCTCGTGGCGACGGTCACCTCGCGCAGCGCATCCACGTTCTCCGGCGGGACGGGCTCTTCGATCCAACCGGGCCGGAACGGCTCGATCGCCCGGACGAGACGGATGGCGGCCTCCACCCCGAACCGGCCGTGGCCCTCGATGTACAGCTCCACATCGGGGCCGACCGCGTCTCGCACGGCCGCGATCAGTTCGACCGATCGGTCCAGTTCGACGTTGTCGAGGACGAAGTCGCCGTCGCCGAACGGGTCGAACTTGAGTCGTCGGTAGCCGACGGCCAGCGCCTTCCGGGCGGCTTCGGCGAACGCCGCCGGCTCGCGGGTGACCTGGTACCAGCCGTTGCCGTACGCCGGCACGTGGTCGCGGACCGGCCCGCCGAGCAGGGTGTGGACCGGCTCGCCGAGCGATCGCGCGACGATGTCGTGGCAGGCCATGTCGATGGCGGCCTGGGCGGTCGAGAAGGTCGCCCCGTAGCGCCAGTACTCGTTCCGGTAGATCCGGTTCCAGAGGCCCTCGATGCGGCGCGGATCCTGTCCCCGGGCGTACCGCTCGAACAGGACCGGCAGGTAGGCCACGACCGCCTCGTCGCCCCACTGGATCGTGGCGTCGCCGAGCCCGACGACGCCGTCATCGGTCGTGATGCGGGCGATGATCAGGTTCCGCCAGGACGTCCCGACCTGCAGGATCTCGAGTCGCTCCAGTCGCATCAGGCGATGACTCCCGTCTGCCGGGCCGACCGGCGTGCCTCGATGTTCGCCCACAGGGCTCGGATGCCGAATGTCCACGGTTCGATCGTCTCGGTGATCGCGACCTCGTTGACCAGGCGGCCGAGATGCGGGTTCGAGATGGCGACCCGATCGCCCGGGTGGTGGGTGAATCCCGCTCCAGGCGTGCCACGATCGGCGGTCGGGACGAACATCGTGCCGAGGAAGAGCGCGACGCCGTCCGGGTACTGGTGGGTGTCCCCGATGACCTGTCGGACCAGGTCGCGCGGATCGCGGCTGATCTCGGCCAGTCGGTTGCTGCCGTGGATGTCCGTCCCGTCGTCGCCACGGATGTGCAGGTCCACCGACGACGCGAGCAGCGACTCGACGGTGAACCCCTCCCCGGCGTCGAACAGGCGGATCCACGGGCCGATCGCGCAGCTCGCGTTGGCGTCCTTGGCCTCGCCGAGCAGGAGCGCACTGCGACCTTCGAAGTCGCGCAGGTTCATGTCGTTGCCGAGGGTCGCGCCGACGATCCGACCGTCCGAGGCGACCACGAGGACCGCCTCCGGCTCGGAGTTGTTCCAGGCGGACGCTCGGCGGACCCCGATCCGGTCGCGCGTCCCGATCGAGGCCAGCACCGGCGCCTTCGTGAACACCTCCGCATCCGGCCCGATGGCGACCTCGAGGTACTGCGACCAGAGTCCGTCCTCGATGAGTCGGGCCTTGAGGCGGCGAGCCCCGTCGCTGCCCGGTCGGACGGCACTCAGGTCCTGGCCGATCGCGTCGCTGAGCCGGTCGCGGAGTCGCTCCGCCTGGCCGGCCTGCCCGCCGGCGCGTTCCTCGATGACGCGCTCGATGGCGCTGACCGCGAACGTGACGCCGCACGCCTTGATGACCTGGAGGTCGATGGGGCTCAGCCACCAGATCGCGTCCGGAGCGGATCCGTCGGGGCGCGGCCGGCCGACGACCTCGTCGAGATCGGCGACGCGCGGCAGGGCTCGGATCCGTCACGACCCGCATGACGTCCGGTCGCTCGAGCAGGTCCGACATCGTCGCGGCCCCGCCCGTCAGGTCGAACAGGCCGCCATCGCGGATGGCGACCGGCGTCGGGCCGCCGATGCCCGACCGGTCGCGCGACGCGGGCAGCCACACCCGCCCGAGTGCGATCCCCTCGGGTCGCGGATCCGGCCCGAGCGGGTCGGGCTGGTCGAGCGGCAGGTCGAAGGCTGACATCGGGACGGGCGACCTCGCTGGATCCGGGGCCTGGACCCTCGGGCCGTCACTCCACCGTCGAGGCCGTCAGGTAGTGGTGGCGTTCCCGGAGGTGGTGGACGGGTCCGATCAGGTCGATCGTACCGCTCGTGGGCAGGTCCGCGGAGGAGGTTCCGGCGGAGAGGTGCACCCGACCCGGTTCGACGATCCGTCGATGGTCCGCCGCCGTGTGCGCGAAGGTCTCCGACGTGAGGTCGAAGGTCACGGTCCGGGTCTCCCCGGGCTGGAGCGTGACCCGACGGAAGCCGATGAGCTCCCGGACCGGGCGGGCGACGCTCGCCTCCTCATCTCGGGCATAGAGCTGGACGACCTCGTCGCCGGCCCGGTCACCCACGTTCCGCACGTCGACCTGGACCTGCACGGCTCCGCCGTCGGTCGCGACGTCCGCGCGATCCACCCGGAGTCGCGAGACCTCGAAGGCCGTGTAGGACAGGCCGAACCCGAACGGCCAGAGCGGCGTCACCGTGCCGTCGACGTAGTCGACCTTCCAGTTCGACCGTCCGCCCGACGGGTGGTGGCGATAGGTGAGCGGGACCTGGCCGACGTCGCGCAGGACGGTCACCGGCAGCTTCCCACCGGGGTTGAGGTCGCCGCACAGGGCAGCCGCGATCGCGTCCGGCCCGGCGTCGCCCGGGACCCACGCCTGCAGGATCGCGGCGCAATGCTCCGCCGCCCACTCGATCGCCAGCGGCCGACCGCTGACGACGACGAGGACGACCGGCGTGCCGGTCCCCACGACCGCTTCCAGCAGGGCCTGCTGCCGCCCGATGAACCCGAGACCCCGGCGATCGCGGAACTCGCCGGTCGTGGCGTCCGACGTCAGGCCCGATCGTTCGCCGAGGACGACCACGGCGACGGCCGCGGACCGGGCGGCCTCGACCGCCTCGTCCAGTTCGGCGGCGGTGGCGTCCAGGATGCCGGCCCCCCGCGGCATGCTCGACGGCGCTCGTCGGCGAATCGCTCGACGATCGCCTGCAGGATGGTCCGTCGGCCCGGTCGTCTCATCCATGACGACGACGGACTGCGCCTCGCCGGACACGCCGAACGCGTTGTCCCGTGCCCGCATCTCGCGCAGGGTCTCCATGTGGCCCATGTGGCTGTAGTCGCCGAGCAGGTCGCGAGCGCTGTCCGCGATGGGCCCGATCACCGCGATCCGCGGACGTGTCGGCACGGAGTGGCAGGATCCCGTCGTTCTTGACGAGCACGAGCGACCGTTCAGCCAGCGAGCGGGCCGCCTGTGCCTCCTCGACGATGAGCGACTCGATGGCGGCCGGCCCCGGGATGTCGAGGTACGGCGTCTCGAACAGCCCGAGCCGGAACTTCATCCGGAGGACCGCGGCGACCGCCCGGTCGACCAGGGCCTCGTCGACGCGGCCGTCCTCGAGGGCGGCCAGCAGCGGCGCGCCGAAGCCGTCGGTCCGCGGGAGTTCGAGGTCCACGCCGGCCCGGAGCGCGAGCGACCGCCGCGGTCGACGCCTCGGTCGTCATCCGATGGTGCGTGGCCAGCATCGCGACGCCGGTGTAGTCGGAGGCGACGACGCCGTCGAAGCCCCACTCGTCGCGCAGGA
Organism: uncultured Chloroflexia bacterium; assembly: GCA_963738475.1. GTDB lineage: Bacteria > Chloroflexota > Limnocylindria > Limnocylindrales > CSP1-4 > SPCO01. Next base: position 143,585 of record CAVTWU010000030.1, on the reverse strand, counting down.
TCGTCGTGAGCAACTCCACCGACGCATGGCACGGGACGCCGTCGACGTCGCCATAGGCCGGCATGACGCTGCCGATCCCGCTGTGGCGGACCGCGACCTCGAACGGGAACAGCTGTTCGTCGCGGAGCTGGCGCGGGCCGACGTGGGCCGGGGCCTGGTTGAGCCCGCCCTCGGCCAGGCCGTGCCCGATGAGGTGCTTCGCGGTGGCGACGACGCCGACGTCCAGGGAGTCGCCCTGGAGCGCCACCGTGTAGGCATGGCCCATCTCGGCGGCCAGGTACGGGTCCTCGCCGTAGGTCTCCTCGATCCGTCCCCAGCGCGGGTCGCTGGCGATGTCGAAGACGGGCGCCAGGGCGTGGCGCGCGCCGGTCAGCCGCATCCGCTGGCGGATCGTCGCGGCGACCTGCCCGACGACGGCCGGATCGAAGGTCGCGGCGGCCCCGATCGATTGCTGGAAGCAAGGCGCGTCCCAGGCCATCAGCCCGTGCAGGCACTCCTCGTGGACGACGCCCGGGATCCCCAGGCGGGTGTCCTCGACCAGGTAGCGCTGGATCTCGTTGTGGGCTCGGGCGACGTCCACGGGCCGCAGATTGGTCGAGCCGGCGAGCCGGGTGATCTCGCCGATCCCGTCGGGCGCGAGCGCGGCCACCCGTTCCGGATCGACCTGCCCGTCGGCGACCATCTGGAAGGCCCAGATGGCACCGAGCTGGGCGAGCTTCTCGGCCCGGGTCATGCGCGCGAGCAGATCGGCCACGCGCACCTCGACGGGCTGGGCCGGGTCCTTGTAGGGAGCGGTGATCGACTTCATCCCTTGACAGCTCCTGCAGTCAGGCCACCGACGAGCTGGCGCTCGGCGATGACGTAGAAGATCAAGGCGGGGATCAGCGACAGCGTCGTGTACGCGAGGATCCGCGCGGTATCGGCCGAGTACTGGGTCGAGAAGTTGGTGACCCCGAGTGGCAGGGTCCAGCGATCCGGGCTCGAGACCATCACGAGGGGGAGGAGGAACTGGTTCCAGCTGAAGACGATGGCCAGGACCGCCACCGTTGCGAGGACCGGCCGCGACATCGGCAGGAGGACGCGCCAGAAGAACCCGAACTGGCTGCAGCCGTCGATGGCGGCAGCGTCCTCCAGTTCGATCGGGATGGCCCGGAAGAACGGCCGCAGGATGATGATCGTGAGGGGCAGGCCGAAGGCCGCCTCGGGCAGGACGATCCCGAGCGGATTGTCGAGCAGGCCCAGGTCGCGGACCAGGATGAAGAGCGGCAGGATGGCGACGGCCGCCGGGAACAGCAGGCCCAGGGTGAACAGGGTGAAGATCGCCTCGCGCCCGGGGAAGTTGCGTCGGGCGAACACGAACGCCGCGAGCGCGGCGAAGATGCACCACCATCGCGGTCGACAGCGCGGCGACGAAGATGCTGTTGCCCATCTCCTGCCAGAACACGCCGGACGACAGGATCTCGGTGTAGTTGGTGAACACCCACGGGTTCGGCAGGCCGATCGGATCCGCGGCGATCTGGCCACTGTCCTTGAAGCCGGCCAGCACGGCGTACCCGATCGGGATGACGATGGCGGCGGCGACCGCGACCATCAGGACGGCTCGCAGGAACGTTCCCGCGACGCGCCGGACCCGCGTCGCGATCGAGCGGACCGGGCTCACGGCGTGGGTCGTGGTGGCGGCCATCAGCCGGCTCCGCCAGTCATGGCGCCGTCGATGTCACGGCGCAGCACGAAGCGTTGGTAGGCGAGCGCCAGGATGAACGCGAGCACGAACAGGATGACGGCGATCGCGCTGCCGTAGCCGAGCTGATAGCGCTTGAAGCCCCAGTCGATCATGTAGGTCGCCATCGTGTTCGAGGCGTTGACCGGACCGCCGCCGGTGGTCACCCAGATGACGTCGAAGAGCTGCAGGGCACCGATCATCGACAGGAAGATGGAGACCCGGATGGTCGGGCCGAGCAGGGGCAGCGTGATGTAGCGGAGCGCCTGGCGACGCGTCGCGCCATCGACGGCGGCCGCTTCCTCCAGCTCTCGCGGGATCCCCTGGAGGCCGGTCAGGAGCAGGATCATGTGGAACCCGAAGTACTTCCACGAGATGATGACGAACAGGGTCAGGAGCACCGTCGACGGATCGGCCAGCCACGGGTGATACAGGTCGCCGAGACCCACGGCGGTCATGGCGCCATCGATCGGACCGGCCGGCTGGAGCAGGAGCTGCCAGACGATGCCCGTGATGACCTCGGAGATCACGTACGGCACGAAGAAGACGAGCCGAAGGATCGCCCGGCCGCGGAATCGGCGGTTCAGGACGAGGGCCAGGCCGAGCGCGAACGGGATCTGGATGAGGATCGACAGCAGGACGATCAGCGCGTTGTGCGAGATCGCGCCAAGGAAGGCGGGGTCCGCCAGCGCTCGTTCGTAGTTGGCGAGACCGATGAAGTCGGTGAGGGGCGTCAGGCCGTTCCACTTGTACAGGCTGAACCTGACCGCCTGGACGATGGGGAACAGGACGAAGACGACATAGAGGACCAGCGCCGGCAGCAGGAACGGGATGATCCCGAGCCAGGTCCGTCGTGAGCGCCGGGTCCGGGACGCCCTCCCCTCGATGGCCGTCACGGTCGATCAGCCGACGTGGAGCGGGCGGGTATGGGACGGGCCGGCACGAAGCCGGCCCGTCCCAGGTCGTCGACCAACCGGGTCAGTTGGTCTTGGCGCCGTCGGAGATCGCCTTGACGACGTCCTCCGGGGTGCCCGTGCCGGCGTACAGCGTCTGGATGGCGTCATTGATGATGCCGCCCAGGGCCGGCGTCGTGGCCTGGTCGAGATAGAGCTGGACGTACTGGGCCTTCGCCCGGCCCTCCAGCACGGAGGTCATGTTCGGGTCCGTGACCGAGGGCTCGGATCCGATCGTGGTCGGCAGGACGCCACTGTTCGTGGCCCCCCATCGGTTCGCGGCGTCGAGGCTGGTCAGGAAGCACAGGAAGTCGACCGTCTCGGGCGGCGCGTCCTTGCCCACGACGAAGCCGTTGCCGCCGCCGAACGCATCGTCGGCTGCGCCGGCACCGCCGGTCAGGGCCGGGAAGGGGAACCAGCCGAGGTCGTCCCCGATGCCCTTGCCGTCAGAGGAGTTGGCGTTCATGGTGCCCGGGGCCCACTGGCCCATGAGCTGCATGGCGGCCTTGCCGGTCGCCATGGTCGCGGCCTGCCCACCGGCGCCATCCCACGGTGCCGCCAGGAAACCTTCCTGGAACGGCTCCTTGTCGATGAGCTTCTTGAGCTCGGTTCCGGCCTGGACGAACGCGGGCCCGCTCCAGTCACCGGTCGAGACCGCGGTCTGCATCGCTTCGCTGCCACCCGCGCGGAGCGCGAGGTAGGCCCACCAGAACATGCCCGGCCACTTGTCCTTGCCACCCAGGGCGATCGGCGTGATGTCGGCCGCCTTGAGCTTGTCGACGGCGGTCAGGAACTCGTCCCAGGTCGCCGGCGGGGTGGTGATCCCGGCCGTGGTGAACTGCGCCTTGTTGTACCAGAAGCCGACCATGCCGAGGTCGAACGGGGCGCCGTACTGCTTGCCGTCCTGGGCGTACAGGCCGAGGGCGCCGGTGTTGATCGCGTCCTTGCAGGTCAGGTCGCTCGAGATGTCCTTGAGCAGTCCGGCCTGGACCTGCTCGGCCATCCCGCCACCGCCCCACGACTGGAACAGGTCCGGCACGTTGCCGCCGGCCAGGTCGGTCGCGAGCTTGGCCTTGAAGGCCTCGTTCTCGAGCACGGTGATGTTGACCTTGACGTTCGGGTTCGCGGCCATGTACTCGTCCGCGAGGGCCTGCCACAGGGACAGGCCAGGGTCGTTGTTCTGGATGTGGTACCAGTCGATCTCGACCGGCGTGAGCGCCTCAGACGGCGCTGCGGATGGGGCGACGGATGGAGCCGTCGACGCGCTGGTCGGCGCCGCACTGGACGTCGATCCCGAACAGGCTCCGGCGACGATCGCCACGACGGCGAGTCCGGCGGCGAGTCTTCGATATCCCAAGGGGTGGCCTCCTCTCATGGAACGATGACGCAGGTAGACCTCCCGCGTCTGACGATACATCTCCTCCGGTCTGAGCGGCGTGGGAGCGGATCGACGATCCGATGCGAGTCGGCACTCGCCTTCGATATGGATGCCGGACCGTCGGCTCATGAGGTTCGACCGACGACCGCGCCAACCACCGGAGGAGGAGCGGCGGGTCGCACGGTCGTCGGTCGTCGGTCCGCCCAGGGCGTGGCCCGGGGGGCGCCGTTCGGTGGTGTCGTCTCCTCCTCAGTGTCGAAAGTTTCGTAGCGTGCCGCGACGTGTTTCGACACCCGGACCATACGGCGCCCGGCACAAGGCGTCAAGGGGTTTCGGGTAGATCGCGATGTGGCACCAAACGGCGCTCGCCAGGGTGGCGACCCGGGTGCGCCGCCGGTGCGGGCGAAACTTTCGGAGTCGTGCGGGATTCGCTACACTCCACGCATGGTCGACGGATCGGAGCCAGTCGTACGCCACCGCCGCGGGACGACGATCGCCTACATCGCCGAGCAGACGGGCGTGTCCGTGCCGACGGTCTCGAAGGTCATCAACGGCCGGGCCGACGTGTCGGCGGCGACCCGCAGCCGGGTCGAGGCGGCGATCCGCCAGCACGGCTACGTCCGATCCGAGGGGCGCGCGCGGTCATCCAGGCTGATCGAACTCATCTTCCACGAGCTCGAGAGCGAGTGGGCCCTGGAACTCGTCCGGGGCGTGGAGCGGGTCGCCGGGCAGCATGAGCTGGCGGTGGTCATCTCGGAGATGGAAGGCCGACGGACACCCGGTCGCGGCTGGATCGAAGGTGTCCTCGCGCGCCGGCCGGCCGGTGTCATCGCCGTGTTCGCCGAGCTGAGCGAATCCGTCCGGACGCAGCTCCGGGCGCGTGGCATCCCGCTCGTCATCGTCGATCCGACCGGCGAGCCGCTTGCACGACACGCCGTCCATCGGCGCGACGAACTGGAACGGCGGCCTGACCGCCACACGGCACCTGCTGTCGCTCGGTCACGAGCGCATCGCGGTCATCGGCGGGCCGTCGGGCATCCTGTGCAGCCGGGCCCGGGTCGATGGCTTCCGGGCCGCCATGGATGCCGCCGGCATCGCGGTCGTGCCGGAGCTCCTCAGCCATGGCGAGTTCGATGTCGACGAGGGCGTCGAGCGAGGCCGGGCCCTGCTGGAGATGGCGGATCCGCCGACCGCCATCCTGACCGGCAACGACCTCCAGGCCCTCGGCGTCTACCAGGCGGCGCGCGAGCTCCGGCTGCACATCCCGGAGGATGTCAGCGTCATCGGGTTCGACGACCTGCCGGTCGCCCGCTGGGTCGGCCCGCCGCTGACGACCGTCCGCCAGCCACTGATCGAGATGGCCGTCGAGGCCGCCGAGATGGTGCTCCGCATCGCGGGTGGCGAGCGGGTGACCCAATCCCGTGTCGAACTCGCCACCGAACTCGTCATCCGGGACAGCACGGCGCCGCCGAAGGCCTGAGCAGAACCGGGCGAGCGATGGGCCGGCCAGTCACGCGCGGCGTCCCCCGATCACTGGTTGGCTTCGAAGCTGCCCTTCATCGTGATGTCTGACAGGTAGGTGCCGTCGGGGGTCGTCCCGAAGCCCTCGGTGCAGTCGAACGAACCCGACGCACTGGTCGTTCCGATCGTCCAGTCGGTCAGCGTGCAGGTCTGGGCGTTGGCCGACAGGTCGTCGCCGACGTAGCCGATCACGAACGAGTCGGAGACTCCCGTGATGGAGGCGATCCCGGTCGCGCCCTCCGAGGTGAAGTTGAGCTGGACGCCGGCCACGTCGCCGTCGAACCGGCTGCCGAACGAGAAGAACGGCAGGTCGACCGTCGACTGGGCGGGCCCCCCGATGTCGATGTGGATCTGCCCGGTGCCGCCACCGCTGTTGCCGCCGGCGTCGCCGGCTGGCGACACCATCGGTGCGATCGAGGTGGCCGGGCCGCTGCTCGACCCACCACCTCCATCGTCTGCTCCGCCAGGCGGTTCGCTGGGCGCGCTCGAGCACGCGGCCATGGCCGCCGCGACCAGCCCGACTGCGATCGTATGCCGCGAGACCCGCATCTCCGCCTCCTCGTGATGGGCGACCGTCCCCGCCTTCGTGACGGGGAACCCTGGGCGGCAGCCTGGGCCTCCTCGCATGCGCCGGTCATCGTCCACCTGCGCCAAAACGGGCGGGCGGATCGATCTGGTCACAGGCACTCGACGTCACGCGCGCCAAGGTCGATGATGACGGCCGCGTCGCTCAGGGCGCCCGCCGTGGAGGAAGGTCGATGCTCTCGCGTCCCGAATCGGCTTGCCTGCTGATCGCCGATATCAGCGGCTACACCAGCTACCTCGCCGGGACCGAGCTCGACCACGCGCAGGACATCCTGGCCGACCTCATGACGACCGTCGTGGGGTCGCTCCGACCGGGGTTCCGGCTCGCGAAGCTCGAGGGCGATGCCGCGTTCGTCTACGTGCTGACCGAGCGGATCGACGGCTCGCAGCTCCTCGATACGGTCGAACGCACGTACTTCGCCTTTCGCCGGCGGTTGCGCGACATCGCCCAGGCGACCTCGTGCGTCTGCAACGCCTGCGTGTTGATGCCCAAGACTGGACCTCAAGGTCATCGCCCACCACGGGTCGATCATCCGGCACAAGGTCGCCGGACGAGAGGAACTCGTCGGCTCCGACGTGATCGTCGCGCATCGGTTCCTGAAGAACCACGTCGTGGAACGTCTCGGGACGCCGGCCTACGCGCTGTTCAGCGACGCTTGCGTCGCTGCGATGGCGGTCGATCCGGGCGCCCTCGGGATGACCGAGTACCGGGACACGTACGACGACCTCGGCGAGGTGGGTGCCTGGGTCCATGACCTGGGGGCCGCGTGGGTCACGGAGCTGGATCGACGGCGCCGGATCATCAGTGAGCGTGAAGCCGGCTTCGTCTACGAGTCGATCCAGCCGGCGCCGCGCGACATCGTCTGGTCGTTCCTGACGGACCCGGCCATCCGGCCCCGCTGGCAGTCCGGCGTGACCGGGGTCGACGAATTGCCGACCACGCCCCGTCGCGGAGTCGGCACGACGAACCATTGCATGCACGGCGCCGACATGATCGTCGAGGAGATCCTCGACTGGCGTCCGACGGACTACGTGACCCACCGCTCGACGATGTCGAACGGCTTCAAGGCCATGTCCTCGTTCGTCCTGGAGGACGCGCCTGGCGGGACGCGGGTCAGGGTCCTGTTCACGTGGGGCAAGAGCAAGCGCGAGCGCGATGAGAGCCCCGACGCGAAGGCGTTCCTCGCGCACGTGGTCAGCGAGGGCCAGGCCCAGCTGCAGGCCCTGCTCGCGGACGAGATGGTCCGTCGCGCGACGCTCGCCGGCGACGAACCTGCGGAGCCGGACGCGCCGGCCTCGCAGGATCGCGAGCTGCTCGAACCCGTCCGCGCCTGACCGGCGACCGGATGCCGCCGATGTCCGAGCGCGCCACGATCGACGTCCGTCCAGCCACGCCCGAGCGCTGGGCGGATGTCGAGGCCCTGCTCGGCGGCGATGGCGACAAGGGCTGCTGGTGCCAGGCCTGGCGCGGGACGGACTCGGCCCGGAAGGCCCTCGGCCTGACGCGGCCCGGCATCCTGCGCGACCAGATCGAGCACGACGTCCCGCCGCCCGGCTACCTCGCGTACCTGGACGAGCTCCCGGTCGGTTGGGCGGGCGTGAGCGTCCGGACGACGACGCCACGGCTCATCGGGTCGCGGACGATCCCGGCCGTGGACGACCTGCCGGTCTGGGCCATCGGCTGTCTGCGCGTCAGGCCCGGCTATCGCCGCCGCGGGATCACCGGCGCCCTGCTCGACGGCGTGGTGACCGCCGCGCGGACGGCGGGTGCACCCGGCGTCGAGGCCTACCCGATCGATCCGGCCGGCCGCCGCGTGGACGGGACCCTGGCCTTCGTCGGGATCGCCTCCACGTTCGACAAGGCCGGGTTCGAGCGGATCCTGCAGACCGCGGCCCGCAGTGGCGGCCTGCCGCGTCAGCTCGTCCGGCTCATGTTCGAGCCGGATCCCGGATAGACGGCCGAGTCGCCGCTCTAGGCGGTGACCGGGTGGTTGGCCACGAACACGCCGGTCGGGTCGTAGGTCGCCTTGGCCCGGACCAGCCGGTCGTAGCCGGCGGCCGGATAGATCGAGCGCGGATCCATCGGCGACTCCGCGAAGTTCAGGTAGCGGCGGCCACTGTCCCACGGCTCGAGCGCCCCGAGGACCGACGCGACGTGGCGCTCCACGGCGGCATGCGCGTCGGCGTCCGGCGTGAGGCCGAACGTGAAGCAGATGAACGGCTGGTCGATCGCGTCGAGGACGCCGTGATCGGCTGCGCGGACGGCGGCGGCGCCACCCAGGTGGCGAACCTCGACGTGGAGCAGCGGCGACCCGACGAAGGCGGGGACCAGCGCGTCGATGGCGGCTGGCGGAAAGGCGTCGAGCAGGATGCCCTCGCCCGAGTAGGGCAGCGGGAAGTCGGGGTCCATGTTCACGGCGCTCAGCTCGCTCGAGGGCATGATCGCCACCGTGTCCATCTCGGGACCGAGGTCCCGGAGCGGACGGATGAGCGCGTCGCCATCGGCGGCCGACCCGATGAAGGCCACCTCCACGAGCACGAACGAGCGGCCGCGGACGGGATCGGGGAGGAACGGGACGTCCGGCAGCTGAAGCATCCGACCGATCGATTCGCACGTCTCGGGCACCGTCTCGATCCACCCACGCCAGGCGTGCAGGACCTCCGTGCGCGCGCTCGATCGGGAAGAACAGCGACGCCGGCGTAGATCTCCGGGACCGGGAACAGCTCGAATTCCAATGCGGTGACCGCCGCCACGTTGCCGCCGCCTCCCCGGATCGCCCAGAACAGCTCGGGTTCCGTCGCGTGGTCGGTCCGGAGCTGGCGGCCATCGGCGGTGACGACGTCCGCGGCGACGATGCTGTTGCAGGCGAGGCCGTATCGCCGGACCATCCAGCTGATCCCGCCCCCGAGCGCGTACCCGAGGACCCCCACGTCGGGCGACGTGCCCGCGAGGTAGGCGAGTCCATGCTCGCCCGCCGCGACCGCGAGCGGCTTCGCCAGCACCCCGGCTTCGACCCGAGCCCGACGCGCCTCCGCGTCGATCGTGATCGCGCGCATGCGCTCGGTCTTGAGCAGGAGCGTGTCGTGACTCCAGTCGATCGGCCCGGCGTTGTGGCCGCCGGCGTTGAACGCGATGCGAACGCCGAGGTCCGCGGCGAGGCGGACGGTGGTCGCGACGTCGTCGGCGGACTCGGGATACACGATGGCGACCGGCCGTTGGTCCACGGCCAGGTTCCAGGCCTGCCTCGAGGTGTCCCATGCCTGGTCGCCCGGCAGGACGACGTCGCCGTCGATGTGCTCGCCCAGTGACTGGAGTCCCATCTTGACCTCCTCGTTCCGTCGCGACGCAGGTCAGCGGAACGTAGCACCATCGACCCGACATGCGCAGACCGTTCATCGCGATCGCCATCGCCGCTTGCCTGGTCGTGGGGCTGGGTGTGTACGTGCTGGGAGGCCGCCTGGCCCCGACCCGCTCGAGTGCGGCGTTCGACCCGCCCGTCCTGGCCGGCCAGCAGCTCTGGGGCTACTGTGCGGGCGGGTTCTACGCCCGCCGTGGGAGCACGATCGTGCTGACCTCGTCGGGTCACTGTGCCGGTGCCGGCACGGTGGCGTACGACCCGGACGGGGTGGGTGTGCGCGGCGTGTTCGGCCCGGCTGCCCGGGACGAGACCTGCCCGTACCCAGGCCACAAGTGCGCGTCGTCGGACATGAATTACCTGGTCGTCGCCCAGGACCGGATCCCGTGGGGGCATCTCGACCTCGTGGACATGGGGATGGGCGGCTATCGGACCATCGCGGCGGGGACCGCGGCCCTTGGCTGCGAGGACATCGGCATCGGCGATGGCGTCGAGATCAACGGGCGCAACGTGTTTCGCAGCGGCACCGTCGCCGAGTCGGGTCAGTACCTGCACGACGAGGACGGCGACTACTTCCCGTGCATGGTCGCGGCGCGGATCCCGGTCGAGCCGGGGGATTCCGGCGGCGCGGTCCTCGTCCGCGGTATCCCGGCGGGGGTCGTCTCGCGCAGCCTCGGCGGGAACCTCGGGTTCACCCCGCTCGCCGAAGGGCTGGAGCAGCTCGGACTCGAACTGTGCACGACACCCGATTGCGGCCTGACGCCGCCGGTCCCAGCCGAGCCGTGAGCCGGACGCTCGGAGTCTATACCTGACAGGAACTGACACGTACGCGCCTCTATCGTCGACCTATCGATGAACAGCAGTCGAGTCGACGGGAAGGGGCAGACATGCATTCCAACGAGTTGCTAGCCGTGATCAAGGCAGATCGCGAGCGGGACCTCCGGGCCGCCCAGCGAGTCCGCCTCCTCGATCGATCGACGATCGACGGGACGCCGGACCAGGCTCCGACGCGGAACGCCGATCGCACGTTCGGTCGGATCCTCGGTCGGTCCGCTCAGTCCGGTCGCACGACCGCCGATCCCTCGTTGTAGCGGGCGAGGATCGCCCGAGCGGAATCGATGATCGCCTGCCGCGCCCAGGCTGGCTCGATGATCTCGACCCGGTCGGTCAGCTTGAGCGCGGCCTCGATCGCGTCGTCATCCCAGTCGAAGGCGAGTCGGACGTGGAGGTAGTCGGGATCGATCGGATCGTCCCAGCGAGTCGACGTGGCCATCGCGCGATCGCCGGCCGCGCCGGCGAGCCTCGACAGGTCGGCAGACCGCAGCCGCACGACGACGTCGACGGGTTCGACCGCCTGCTCGTACGCCAGGCGCGACTGCTCCCAGTGGGCGGCCAGGTCGAAACCGTCCGGACGCACGAAGCGCTCGCCGGTCGCGGTCGCGTCCAGGATCCGCGACACCCGATAGGTCCGGATCGAGCGGCCGGCCTCGGCCTCGGCGACCAGGTACCAGGTGCCGCCCTTGAGGACCAGCCCGAGCGGCTCGATGTCGCGCTCGACCGGTTCGGCGCGTTCGTTCCGTCGATACGTCATCCGGACCTTCCGGGTCTCCCACACGGCGTTGGCGAGCAGCTCGAGGTGGGGCGTGTCGTCAGCCGACTGGAACCAGCCAGGGGCGTCGAGATGGAACCGGTCGGCGACCCGACCCGCGCGCGCCCGCAATTCGGGCGGGAGGGCCGCCATGACCTTCAGGCGGGCGGCGGTCACCACGGTCCCGAGGCCCAGCTCGGCCGCCGGCCCGGGCATGCCGGACAGGAACACCGCTTCGGCCTCGTCCGCCGTCAGCCCGGTCAGCCGCGTCCGGTACCCATCGACCAGTCGGATGCCGCCGTGCGGTCCGCGCTCGGCGTAGATCGGGACGCCGGCCTCGGCCAGGGCCTCGACATCGCGGTAGATCGTCCGGACCGAGACCTCCAGCTCGTCGGCCAGCTCACCGGCCGTCAGCTGCGACCGGGTCTGCAGGAGCAGCAGGACATTGACGAGTCGGCTGGCACGCATCGCGTGCGATGGTAGCGCCGATTCGTGACAGTCGGTGTCAACTATCGCTCGGGGCGAGAATAGGCCGGGGCGGCGGCGTTCAGCCCGCTTCGACCATCGGCCGCACGACCCGGATCAGGGTCTCCATCGTCTCGAGGTCGTACGGCGCCGGCAGCTCGACGATGAACGTCCCGAAGCCGATGCGCCGATAGGCGAGCATCGTCTCCGCGATCATCTCGGGGGTGCCCGTCCAGAAGGTGTGGTCCGTCGTCGGCCTGCGAGCGGGCGTCCGGTTGTTGTCGAGGGCCGCGTCGACGACGCGCGAGCTTCGGCGACGCTCGACCGGATGGTCACCTTGCAGCCGACCGACGCTCGATGGTCGGCCTCATCCCGCCCGACGTCGGCGCAGTGGTCGCGCAGGATGGCGTCCTTGGCGGCCAGCACCTCCGGCGACCCGAAGGCGTTCCACATGTCCGCCCAGCGGGCGACGATGCGCAGTGTCTTCCGCTCGCCCGACCCGCCGATCACGATGGGCAGGTGGGGCTGGAGCGGCGGCGGCACGATGTGCAGCTCGTCGAAGGCATAGCGCCCGCCGGGCTCGCTCGTCACTCGCTCGCCATCGAGCAGGCTTCGGACGGCCGGTACGGCCTCGGCCAGCCAGTCGAGCCGTTGCCCGAAGCCCGAACCGAAGTCGATCCCGAAGGCACGGTGCTCGGCTTCGAACCACGCCCCGCCCAGGCCGCACATCGCCCGGCCGCCGCTGATGTGGTCGATGGTCACGATCGACTTCGCGACGAGGCCCGGATTGCGGAACGTGTTGGCGCCGACGAACAGACCCAAGCCGGATCCGCTCGGTCGCCTGGGCCAGGGCCGCGAGGGCCGTGTACCCCTCGATGACCGGCTGGTCGAGCTCACCGAAGATCGGGAGCAGGTGATCCCACGTCCAGAGGTGGTCATAGCCGAGCCGATCGGCGGCCTGCCCAGCGGCCAGGAATGACGGCCAGTCGGTCGCCTGGCTCCACAAGTTGACCCCGAGGCGGATGCCGTCCAAGGTCTCGTCCCTCCGTATGAAATCGTATGTTGCACTCGCTTGCGCCTGTGCTATGGTGCCACAATCGTGGCCCGCCGGACCGTCGTGATGTCCGACCGGCCGCTCAAGGGTCGACTTGGAGGAGCACGCGATGAGGAACCATCTCCGGCTGCCGTCCCTCGCGCTCGTGGCGATACTGCTCGCCGCCGCCTGTGGCGGGAGTACGGCGTCGCAGGCACCCATCGTCATCGGCCGCGGTGCCCTCCGCACCGGCAGCCTCGACGCGACGCCAGCACCGCGCCGTCGGCCGCGGCGCGGCGCCGACCCCGGAGCCCGCCGCCGACTGCGCCCAGAGCACCGCCGACAACGCGATGCAGATGTGGGAGCGCTCCGGCGGCAACAAGGGCATGGTCGACCATGCTGGTCTGCGCCTGGAACGAGGCGAACGCCGGACAAGCCGATCAACCTGTCGTACATCCCGCACACCGAGATGGTGGACAAGATCGCCCGCGGGATCGCGACCGGTGACGTGCCGGACCTCATGGGCATGGACCTGATCTACGCGCCGCAGTTCGAGAACGCCGGCCAGCTCGTCGACATCACCGACAAGATCTCCAGCTGGCCCGAACTGAAGACCGCGAGCCCCGGCCACATGACGGTCGCGACGTTCAACGATCGCCTCTATCGGCGTGCCGCTGTACGCCGACGTCTCGGCGCTGTTCTACAACAAGGACCTGTTCAAGAAGGCCGGGCTCGACCCGAACAAGCCACCGACCAGCCTCGCGGAGCTGCGTGAGTACGCCGACAAGATCACCGCCCTGGGCGGCGACACCAAGGGCTACTACCTGCCGGGCAACTGCGCCGGCTGCAACATCTTCACCGTCGGCCCGCTGATGTGGGCGTCGGGCGCGACCATCGAGGCCGGCAAGTGCGGCGACGAGCCGCTCGTCGGTGACGGCGTCAAGGAAGTCCTCCAGTTCGCCCGGGACATGGTCAAGGCGGGCAACGTGCCGGCCAGCGCCCAGACCGAGAACGGCGCGTCCTTCCACCTCCAGTTCGGCTCCGGCAAGCTGGGCATGATGGGGACCGGCAACTTCAACATCACCCTCGCCAGCGACCAGATGAAGGACCACGAGTTCGAGTTCGGCATCGCCAGTCTGCCGGGCGTCGAGCCGGGCTCGTCCGCCTCGTTCATCGGCGGCGACCTGGTCGTCATCCCCAACGGCAGCCAGCGCGTCGACGACGCCGTGGACGTTCATGAAGTTCCTGCTGTCGGACGAGACCAGGTCGAGGTCTATGCCAAGCTCCTCAACCTGACCACCCGCTCCGACATGGCGGACAACAAGTACTTCCAGGCCGAGCCGCTCGTCCAGGACGTCGCCAAGGCCCTCGCGGTCGGCCGACGCCCTACACGCTGACGTTCTTCGAGCAGATCAACTCGCCGCAGGGTCCCTGGCTGCAGATGCTCCAGCGGGCCTACTACACGGACGACGACCTCGACACGGTCATCGCCGACGCCAAGCAGCAGATGAAGGACATCTCCTGCGCGGTGACCCGATCAAGGTTGACGGCGGACACGGGCCGCGGCTCATCCTCTGGGTGACCGCGGCCCACCACTCGACCTCGTGTGGAGATCGGACATGCACCGGACCCGGCGGGACAAGCTCGATCGGATTCGCCTTCCTGGCGCCCGCGCTGCTGTTCGTGCTGGCCTTCACGTTCTACCCGCTCGTCCAGATGGTCTGGATCTCGTTCCACAACTGGTCGCTGATCACGCCGCCGAAGTTCGTCGGGATCGCCAACTTCGAGCGGGCGTTCGCCGACGACCAGTTCTGGGTGTCGCTTGCGTTCAGCCTCAAGTACACCCTGCTCATCACGCCGATCCTGATGGTCGGCGGCTACCTGCTGGCCCTCCTGACCGCGCCGCAACACGCCGCTCGCGCCGGGTCACCCGCGACGATGATCTTCATCCCGGTCGTCATCGGCCTGGGCGTCTCCAGCCTGCTCTGGTACTGGCTGTTCAGCCCCGACTTCGGGTTCGTCAACCGGATCCTGATGGACCTCGGCCTGATCGACACGCCGATCCTGTGGCTGGGGGTCGATGCGGACCGGTCGACCTGGGCGATCATCGCCTCGGTCACCTGGAAGGTCATCGGCTTCGGGATGATCCTGTTCATCGGCGCCATCCAGGCCATCCCGCGCGAGATCAACGAGGCCACCGAGGTCGACGGGGCCAGCGCCTGGCAGCGGATCACGCGGGTCACGCTGCCGCTGACGATGCGGACGATCCTGCTGGTGACGCTCATCAGCATCATCGGCTCGCTGCTGGCCTTCGACCAGTTCTACATCATGACCGCCGGCCAGCCGCAGAACCTGACGGCGACCTCGCTCTTCTACGTCTACCTCAACTCGTTCCCGTACCTGAAGCTGGGCTATGGCGCGGCCCTGTCGCTGATCCTGGCGCTGATCGTCCTGGCGGTCACCGTCGGCCAGCTCGCGCTCAGCCGCCGGAGCCAGGTGTGAGCGCGGATGCCGTGCAGGCCGGGCGGTCCGACGCCGGTCTGGCCCGTCGGGTCGTCGGTCGGACCTGGTCCGGGCGGAACCGGTACCTCACGTCGGCGATCTGCGTCGCCATCTGCGCGGTCATGGTGTCGCCGATCGTGCTGTCGGTCCTGGCCTCGCTCAAGACGACGGCCGAGGCGGCGGCGATCCCGCCGACCTACCTCCCGAGCGAGCTGAGCCTGGACAGCTACCAGCGGCTGTGGGACTACCAGCACGGGCTGCCGGTCTACGTCGGGAACAGCTTCGTGACGGCGATGCTGACGATCGGGATCACGCTCGGGCTCACGATCCCGGCCGGGTACGCGCTCGGCCGCTTCGCGATCCCGGGCAAGGAGATCCTGTTCGTCTTCCTGCTGCTGGCGCTGATCGTCCCGTACCAGGCGCTGCTGACGCCGATGTTCCTCATGTTCGCCAGCTCAAGCTCACGAACACGCGCGCTCGGCCTGGCCATCGTCCACGCGACGATCATCCTCCCGCTCAGCCTGTACATCATGCGCAACAACTTCGAGACGGTCCCGCGCGAGCTGGAGGAGGCCGCGGTCATCGACGGCGGCAGCCCGGTGCAGGTCCTGGTCCGGGTCTTCCTGCCATCGCTGATGCCGGCGATCGTGACCGTCGCCCTGTTCGCGTTCATCACGTCGTGGAACGAGTTCCTGGGGGCGATCGTGATGATGAGCAAGGCCTCGGCCTTCACGCTGCCGGTCATCCTCGCGGCCGCGCGCACCGAGACGAGCCTGGGAGGCACGGACTGGGGGATGCTCCAGGCCGGCGTGACCGTCTCGATCATCCCGTGCATCCTCGTCTACCTGCTGCTGCAGAAGTACTACGTGTCCGGCCTCCTCAGCGGAGCCGTCAAGTGAGCCGCCAGCCGATGCTCGGCGCTCGGAGCGACGGCGTCAACGAGCCGACCGGCGGCCAGACCGGCGGCCCGAGCGTGGTCCGGCCGAGCGTCGGGGCCATCGGTCGGCTGCGTCCGCTGCACGCCGGCGAGGTGCGTCTCGATGGCGGCTTCTGGGGCGATCGACAGGCGATCAACCGAGCGCGGACGATCCCCCATGGCTTCGCCCAGCTCGAGGCGACCGGCACCCTTGGCAACCTGCGCCTGGCGGCCGGGGAGCGCGGGACCTACCAGGCGCTCAGCGACTCGTCCGGGGCCGCGTTCCCGTTCCTCGACACCGACGTCTACAAGTGGCTCGAGGCGGTCGGCTGGGAGCTGGGACGGGGCGCGGATCCCGCCCTCGAGGCCGCGGCGAACGAGACGATCGCGGTCGTCGCGGCGGCCCAGCGGCCGGACGGCTACCTGAACAGCTACGTGCAGGTCGTGGCCGGCGGAGAACCGTTCAAGGACCTCGCGTGGGGCCACGAGCTGTACTGCATCGGCCACCTCATCCAGGCGGCCGTGGCCTGGCATCGCCGCCTCGGGGACGACCGCCTGCTGGACATCGCGCAGCGCGCCGCCGACGCCGTGGACCGCGCGTTCGGGCCGGCCGGGCGCGACGGCATCGACGGGCATCCCGAGATCGAGATGGCGCTGGTCGAGCTGTGGCGCGAGACGGGCGAGACGCGTTACCTGGACCTGGCGCGCCGCCAGCTCGAGCGAGCGCGGGCACGGCCTCCTCGGGGCCGGGCGGTTCGGATCGGCGTACTGGCAGGATCATCGGCCGGTCCGCGAGGCTCCGACCGTCGCCGGCCACGCCGTGCGCCAGCTCTACCTCGACGCCGGGGCCGTGGACGTCGCCGTCGAGACCGGCGACCGGAGCTCTGCTGGAGGCGGTCATCGCGCGGTGGACGGACATGGTGGCGACCCGAACGTATCTCACCGGCGGCCTCGGCAGCCGCCATCGCGACGAGGCGTTCGGCGACCCGTACGAGCTGCCGCCCGACCGTGCCTATGCCGAGACCTGCGCGGCCATCGCCAGCGTCATGCTCGCCTGGCGGCTGCTGCTGGCGACCGGCGAGGCGCGCTTCGCGGACCAGATCGAGCGGACGATCTTCAACGGCGTGCTGTCCGGCCTGTCGCTCGACGGCACGAGCTTCTTCTACGTCAACCCGCTCCAGCGCCGAAGTCACCGCTCGTCGACGACGCACGCCGACGGTGCCCGGGCCGCCGTGGTATCCATGCGCCTGCTGCCCGCCCAACCTCATGCGCCTGTTGGCGTCCTGGGAGCAGTACCTGGCGACGTTCGACGACGACGGCGTCCAGATCCACCAGTACGCCACCGCGAGCGTCGAGGCGACGGTGGCCGGCGGGCAGGTTCGGCTGGCGATCGAGACAGGCTATCCGTGGACCGGGCGGATCGCGGTCCGCATCCTGGCGACGCCTGACGGACCGTGGGCGCTGTCCCTGCGGATCCCACCCGGCGCGAAGGCCGCCACGCTTGCGCTGCCCGGCGCGGACCCGCGGTCCGTGCGCGGTGACGTGGTCCGCGAGCGACGGGCCTGGCGTGCCGGCGATGAGGTCGTCCTTGACCTCGACCTGACCGCCACGCGTGACGCCGTCAGACCCTCGGGTCGATGCCACCCGCGGCTGCGTCGCGCTCGAACGGGGGCCGCTCGTCTACGCGATCGAGACCGCCGACCTGCCCGACGGCGTCGAGCTCGAGGACGTCACGCTCGATCCACGCACCCAGCCCGAGCCGGAAGGCCGTGACGACCTGATCGCCGGATCGATCGGGCTGACGATGCCCGCCCGCGCCGACCGCTCGGGAACGATGGGTCAAGCCGCATCGCTCGAACTGCGGGCGATCCCGTACTTCGCCTGGGCGAACCGGCGAGTCGAGGCCATGCGAGTGTGGATCCCGACCTCGTCCGACAGCAGCGACGACGACAGGCACGACCTGAGGCGCGAGCCTTCAACCAGGTCGCCTGGCGGTCGATTCGCGGACGACCAGCGTGGGCTCGAACACGACCTTCGTCGGTGCTGCGGGCGGTGAGACCGGCTCCCTCGCGAGGCGGATGGCGGTCCCCACGGCCTCACGGACCATCGCCGCGATGGGCATCCGCAGCGTCGTCAGGGCCGGCACCGTATGGGCGGCGATGAGGATGTCGTCGAAGCCGACGACCGAGAGGCGTCCCGGCACGTCGGCGCCGATGACGTGCGCCGCGTGGAGCACGCCGATGGCCACGAGGTCCGTCGAGGTGCAGACGGCGGTGGGTGGTTCCGGTAGCTCGAACAGGGCGCGCAGGGCCTCCTCGCCGCCCGCGAGGGTGTTCTCGCAGCGCTGGAGATAGCCGTCCGGGACGCCACCGAACCGTTCCGCCATGAACTCCACGTAGGCATCCTCGCGTTGGCGAAAGTCGCCCTGGAGGTGCGCGCTGACGAACGCGATGCGCCGATGCCCGAGGTCGACGACGTGATCCAGGCCGGCTCGGATGCCGGCTCGGTCATCGGGTTCCGCGGTCGGGAACTCGAGCGGACTCGAGCCCTGCCACATGGCCACGACCGGGACCGTCGAGCGCCGCAGGTCATCGAGCAGTCGCGGCTGGTCCTGCATGTCGCCCAGGAGCACGATCGTATCGGTGTGCCGGGTCTCGAGGACCGTTGTCAATGCGATGCCCTCATCGAGCCGCCCCTGCGCATGGCCCAGGACGATGTTGTAGCCGTGGCTCATCGCCTCGACCGCAAGGGCTTCGATGGCCCCGGCGAAGAACGGGTCGCTGAAGTCACGAACGACCGCGCCCATCAGCATCGTCGGGGCGCCGCGCAGCCCGCGGGCCAGGGGGTTGGGCCGGTAGCTCAGTTCTTCGGCGGCCTGCAAGACGCGTGCGCGAGTCGCTGGCGCGATCGGGACGCTCGTCGGGGCGTCGTTCAGGACCCGGGAGACGGTGCTCTGGGAGACGCCGGCGACTCGCGCGATGTCGCGCATCGTAGTGACCATCCTCGAAGCCTAGCACCGGATGCGGTCATACGATTGCGCTGCCACGACGACGACCTTCACACCTGCACGAGCGGCCTGCACGGCGAAGGCTTGCGGGGTGTCCTCGAGGTCGACGACGTGGGTGACGAGTCCGCCCAAGCGACACGCGCCCGGCGCGGACGAGCTCCACAGCCGCCCGCAGGTCGGCCCCTCGCATCCGCCGGCTGAGTGAGATCGTCACGCCCTTCCGACGGGCTGCGCTCGCCTGGAACGACGTCCGATCGTCGGCCGGGATGCCGACCAGGACCACGTGTCCGCCCGGCCGGACCACGTCCAGCGCCGTCGCGACCGCATCGTCGGCGCCGGCGCATTCGATGGCGACGTCCACCTGTTCGAGTCCGACCGGCGTGCGATGGCCATCCGCGACCCAGGTCGACGTCGCGCCCGACGCGCGTGGCGGCATCGACGCGGTGGGCCAGCCGATCAGTGGCGAGGACCACGTCGCGCCACGGGCGCGACAGGCGCGGACGACGAGCAGGCCGATCGGGCCGGTCCCGATCACCGCGACCCGGGTGGTCGGTCCGACGGCGGCGCGTTCGACGGCCCGGAGCGCGACCCCGAGCGCCTCGAGCTGGCAAGCCTCGATCGGGTCGAGGTCGGACGGGATGGGCAGGAGCAGGTGGCGCGGCCAGGCCATCCAGTCGCGCAGCCCGCCGTCGGTCGCACCGAACCCGGCGAAGCGTGCGTGCGGGCAGAGGTCCTCGGAGCCGGCCGAACAGGTCGGGCAGGCGCCACACGGCTGCGACGGGTCGACGACGACCGGCACGCGAGGATCCCGGCCTCCTCGATGGTCCCGACGATCTCGTGACCCAGCACCAGCCCGCGGTCCAGCCGGGTGTCGCCGATCCCGCCGGTCTCCCACCAGTGGGTGTCCGAGCCGCACAGGCCGACCGCGTCCACGCGGACGAGGACCTCGCCCGGCCCGGCCACCGGGATCGGCTCCTCGCCCACGGCGATCGCCTGGACCCCGATGAGCCGTGCGGCGCGCATGCGCGAGACTACCGAGCGGTCAGGCGGTACGCGACATCGTTCCAGCGCAGCCGCTCCGCGAGCGCGTCGAGGTCGATGGTCTCGTCGATCCGGACCGCCTCGATCCCGCACATCGAGGCCAGGTCCGCCAGGTGCTGCCAGTCGAGCCCGAAGGCCAGGGACGTGTGATGCGAGCCGCCGGCGAGGATCCAGGCCGTGGCGTTCTGGCGCAGATCGGGCCGCGGCTTCCAGACCGCCCGAGCGACAGGCAGTCGCGGCAGCGGCTGCCGGCGGCTCGATCACGTCGACCACCGTCGAGACGAGCCGGAAGCGGTCACCCAGGTCGGTCAGTGAGCCGACGACGGCCGGTCCCGGGATGGGCGTCGAAGACGAGCCGGACCGGATCCGCCTTGCCACCGATCGACAGCGGATGGATCTCGAGGCGCGGCCGCGTCCCGGCGATGGACTCGCAGACCTCGAGCATGTGGGCGCCAAGGACCAGGTCGTCACCGTCCGGGACGAGGTGGTACGTGTAGTCCTCCATGAACGACACGCCGCCGGGCAACCCCTCGGCCATCACCTTCATGGCGCGCACCATCGAGGCCGTCTTCCAATCGCCCTCGGCGCCGAAGCCGTACCCGTCCCGCATGAGGCGCTGGACGGCTAGGCCGGGTAACTGGGTGAGCCCGTGGAGGTCCTCGAACGTCGTCGTGAACCCGATGAATCGCCCGTCCTCCAGGAAGCCACGCAAGCCGAGCTCGATGCGGGCACCGTCGCGCAGGGAGTCCGCCCGGTCACCGTCCGGGCGAAGTTCGGGCACGACGTCGTACTCGTCGAGATAGGTCGCCGACCAGCTCGTCGACCTCCCGATCCGTGGCCGCCTCGACGCGACGGACGAGATCACCGACGCCATAGCCGTCCGTCGAGAAGCCGAGCTGCCGGATCGCTTCGACCTTGTCGCCATCGGTCACCGCGACGTCACGCATGTTCTCGCCGAAGCGGGCGATCCGCCCGCCGTCCCAGTCGTGCCTCGCCCGGCCGCCCGGGTCCACGTGCCGATCCGCGCCTGGACCTCCGAGTCCATCCAGTGGCCGGCGACGATGGTCCGCTCCAGGCGCAGGCGAGCCGCCATGAACCCGAACTCACGGTCGCCGTGGGCGGCCTGGTTCAGGTTCATGAAGTCCATGTCGATGGTCGCCCACGGGATGCCGCGGTGGTGTTGCGTATGGAGGTGGAGGAACGGCTTGTGAAGTCCTTGCAGCCCGGCGATCCACATCTTGGCCGGCGAGAATGTGTGCATCCACAGGATCAGTCCGATGCAGGCGGGATCGCGGTCGGCATCCTGGCAGAGGGCACGGATCCCGCCCGCGTCGGTCAGTACGGGCTTGACCACGATCCGGGCTGGGATGTCGAGCGCTCCATCGAGTGTCGCGGCGATGGTCGCGCTGTCGGCGGCCACGGTCTCGAGCGTCTCCGGCCCGTACAGGTGCTGGCTGCCGGTCACGAACCAGACCTCGGCCGGCGCGAGTCCGACGACGGGTGAGGCGGGCTTGGTGGGCGTCGTCATCGGCTGGGGTGCCTCCGGTTCATTGGCCATACACCTTCGTGTAGCGCTCGTGGAACCGCTCGACGAGGTCGGCCGGGATCTCGGCGGGTTCCCCGAGCTGTAGCGCGAGGAAGGTCGTCGCAGCGACGTCCTCGGTCATGACCGCGGCCTTCACCGCCGCCTCCGCGGTGGGCCCGATCGTGAACACGCCGTGGTTCCGCAGGAGGACGGCGGGCGATCGTCCGATCGACTCGACGACCAGCCGGCCGATCGCATCGTCGCCGACGAGAGACAATCCGGCACACGGGATCGCCCCACCGAACTCATCCGCCTGCGCGGTCAGCACGACCGGGATGGATCGGCCCGCCGCAGCGAAGGCGGTCGCAAAGCGCGAGTGCGTGTGGACGATGCCGTTGACGTCGGGGCGGTGGCGGTAGATGTATAGGTGGCTGGTCGTGTCCGACGACGGCTTGTGGTCGCCGTCCACGACCGTCCCATCGATGTCCACGACCACCATCGACGCGGCGGTCAGGTCCTCGTAGCGCACGCCGGACGGCTTGATCGCCACGAGGCCAGTCGCCGGGTCGCGAGCGCTGACGTTGCCACCGGTCCACACGACCAGCCCGTGTCGGGGCAGCTCGGCGTGAAGCGCCACCAATCCCTCCCGAAGCTCGGCGAGCCTCATGCCCGGACCGCTGCCACAGGTCGCGGCGTCGTCGCCACGTCGCGTAGGTCACGGAGGGTCCTCATGACGTCGTTGCCACCGCGCCCGAAGTAGTCGTGCAGCCGGAGGTACTCGCCATAGAGGACGTCGTACGTCGCGCGGTGCGCTTCGGTCGGCTGGAAGACGCCGTCCCGCAGATGGGCCATCGCCCGCGAGGCGGCTCTCGATGTCGACATGGCCGCCGGCGGCAGCCCCCGCGGCGACCGCCCCGAACATCGCCGCGCCCAGGGCCGGCGTCTGGTCGGAGGCGCTGACGCGGAACGGCAGGCCGACGATGTCGGCGTAGAGCTGGACGATGGCCGGGCTCTTGTCGGCGAGCCCGCCGCAGGCGACGACCTCGTCGACGGCGATCCCGTTGTCGCGGAACGCCTCGACGATGACCCGGGTCCCGAACGCGGTCGCCTCGACGAAGGCGCGGTAGATCTCTTCGGGGGTCGACGCCAGGGTCGTCCCGATCAGCAGACCGCTCAGGCCGGCGTCGACGAGGACCGAGCGGTTGCCGTTCCACCAGTCGAGCGCGAGCAGGCCGGACGCACCCGGTGGTGCCTCGAAGCCGAGGCGCTGGAGGTGCGCATGGATGTCGAGCCCAGCGACCCGAGCGGCCTCGTGATAGCTGGCCGGCACGGCTGTCTCGACGAACCAGCCGAACGCGTCGCCCACGCACGGCTGGCCGGCCTCGTATCCGACGTATCCCGGCAGGATCCCGTCCTCAACGGAACCGCACATCCCGGGAACCAGACGCTCGGTGGTCCCGAGGACCATGTGGCAAGTGGAGGTGCCCATGATCATGACCATCCGGCCTGGGCCGGTGACCGTCGCCGCCGGGACCGCGACGTGCGCGTCGACGTTGCCGATGGCGACGGCGGTCCCGACCCGAAGGCCCGTCCAGGCGGCCGCCTCCTCGGTCAGGCCGCCCGCGCGGCCGCCGATGGGCCGCACGTCGCGAGTGAGCCGTGTGTCGATGACGTCGGTCAGGCGCGGATCGAGCTCGGCGAAGAAGCTCGACCCTGGGTAGCCGTCGCGCTTGGACCACAGCGCCTTGTAGCCGGCCGTGCACGCGTTGCGGGTCTCGACACCCGTGAGACGCCACACGATCCAGTCGGTCGCTTCGATGAAGCGGTCTGCCGCATCGTAGACGGCGGGTGCCTCGTCGAGGACCTGGAGGACCTTCGAGAAGAACCACTCGGACGAGATCTTGCCGCCGTACCGGTCGAGCCAGGTCTCTCCGGTCGCCCGGGCGGTCGCGTTGATCCGGTCCGCTTCCGGCTGTGCCGCGTGGTGCTTCCAGAGCTTGACCCACGCGTGAGGCTCGGACCGCCACGCGGGGAGGGCGCTGAGCGGCGTCCCATCGGCCAGCGTGGGCAGGATCGTGCAGGCCGTGACGTCGATGCCCAGCCCGACGACCGATCCGGGGTCGACCCCGGATGCTCGCAGGACCGACGGGACCGCCGTCTGGACGACGTGCAGATAGTCCTCCGCATCCTGGAGCGCCCAATCCGGGGGCAGTTCGATGCCACCTCCGTCTGGGGGCAGCCGCTCATCGATCACCCCGTGGCGATAGTCACAGGTCTCGGACGCCACCACCCGCCCATCGGCGACATCCACGAGCACGGCTCGGCCGGACGCGGTCCCGAAGTCGATCCCGATGGTGTAGCTGGTCACGGTGGTCGCCCCTCCGCTGGTCGGCGCTTCCCACGGATGCAAACGTATGCGCTTTGCTATCCTAGCGTCGGTCGGCGGTCTCGTGTGGCCGTCCACTCTCCCATCGCGGCTGGCTCCGTGCGGTCTCCTCCTCCACCGCCCTGGGCCAGCCGCGTGCTGTCCCACCAGAAGGTCTGGGCGTAAAGACGTCGCTCCCGCAGAGGCTGGCCACGTCACGCGGCCGTTCGCGGCAGATCCGGGCGATCCGCTCCAGGTTCCCACCAGCCTCCCTGGCCGCAAGGACCGGGGATACGTCGTGTCGCAGGAACGGTCGCCGCGCCCACATCGGTCCCCGTCTAGACCGGACCGCGTCCGTCAGAACGGTGTCGGGATGTCCTTGGCCGGCAGCTCCGTCTCGACATAGCCGC
Source organism: uncultured Chloroflexia bacterium (assembly GCA_963738475.1). Lineage (GTDB taxonomy): Bacteria > Chloroflexota > Limnocylindria > Limnocylindrales > CSP1-4 > SPCO01. The sequence continues at coordinate 119,220 of CAVTWU010000030.1, read as the reverse complement.
CGGCCGACTGGCGCTTGGGCAGCTTGATGTCGCGGAGCTCGAGCGGCTCGTACGGGATCTGGCTGAGCAGGTGGCTGATGATGTTGAGCCGTCCGCGCTTCTTGTCATCCGTGTGGGCGACGTGCCAGGGCGCCCACGGCATGTTGGTCATGGCCAGCATCTTGTCCCGGGCCCGGGAGTAGTCGTACCAGCGGCTGTACGACTTCAGGTCCATGTCGGTCAACTTCCAGACCTTTCGGGGATCGTGGATGCGACCCTCCAGGCGCCTGGTCTGCTCGTCGGGGCTGACCTCGAGCCAGTACTTGATCAGGATGATCCCGGCGTCGACCATCGCCCTCTCGACGGCCGGCACGCTTCTCGAGGAACTTCTCGCTGGCCTCAGGTGTACAGAAGCCCATCACCGGTTCGACCCCGGCCCGGTTGTACCAGCTCCGGTCGAAGATCACGACCTCGCCGGCCGCCGGGAAGTGCGGCAGGTAGCGCTGGACGTACATCTGCGACTTCTCGCGATCGGTCGGGGCCGACAGGGCCACGACCTTGAACACCCGGGGGCTGACCCGCTCGACGATGCGCTTGATCGTGCCCCCCTTGCCGGCGGTGTCCCGACCCTCGAACACGATGCAGATCTTGGCGCCCGTCGCTTTCACCCATTCCTGCATCGCCACGAGCTCGCCATGGAGATGCGCCATCTCGCGCTCGTAGTCCTTGGTCTTCATCTTGCCCGTCGGCTCCGACGGGCTCGCCGCGGCCTCGTCGTCCTTCTTCCTGGACATCGTCGTAATCCTTTCGGTTGATCGGACTACGAAGCGGCGGCGATCGATGCCGCCGGCACGGCCGCAGCGGGCTCGTCGCCCGTGCGGATCTTCAACAGCTTCCGGCCCTCTTCGACCAGGATGAGCGACATCGACACGAGCAGGCAGATCGCCCACTGGTCGGCGGTCAGGCTGGTCGTGCCCAGGATCCGCTGGAGGAACCCGAGCTCCGTGGCGAAGATGATGGTCAGGACGGACAGGCCGGTCGCGATCAGGAGCGGTCGGTTGCCGAGGATGGAGCCGCTGAACAGCGATTCCTCCTCGTCGGCCGTCTCGAGCGACGAGAACAGCCGGAAGAGCGCGAACGTGGTGACGCCCATGGTCCGGGCGATGACGTCGCCATAGGCGCCGCTCGCCCAGGCCAGGACGCCCAGCGTGCCGACCGCCATCACGAGCCCGTAGGTCACGAGCCAGCGCATCAGGCGGCGGCGGGATGATCTTGGTCTCCTTCGGTCGCGGTGGATCCTTCATGAGCCCGTCGCGCGGCTTGCCGTAGCCCAGGCCGATGGCCTGGAAGACGTTGACCGTGAAGTTCAGCCACATCGTCTGGAGCGGCAGGAACGGGATGCCGCCCAGGATGTTGAGCAGCGACGCCCCGATGAAGGTGGCGATATAGCCGAACAGCCCGGCCATCTGGAAGCGGATGAACCGCATCAGGTTGTCGTACACGGCTCGCCCGAGACCGACCGCCTTCACGATCGTGGCGTAGTTGTCGTCGGTCAGGATCATGACCGCGGCCTGCTTGGAGACCTCGGTCCCGGTGATCCCCATCGCGATCCCGATGTCGGCCCGCTTGAGGGCCGGCGCGTCATTGACGCCGTCGCCGGTCATCCCGACGACATGGCCCTTCTTGCGCAGGATGTCGACGAGGTGGACCTTGTCCTCGGGCGACACCCGGGCGATGACACCGATCCCGTCGATCTCCCGCATCGCCTGCTCATCGCTCATCGCCCGGAACTCGGCGCCGGTGATGGCCCGGCCCTCGATGCCGAGCTGGTTGGCGATCGCCCCGGCGGTGACCGCGTGGTCGCCGGTGATCATCCGGACCTGGATCCCCGCGGCGTGGGCCGTGGCGATGGCGGCCTTGGCGGCCGGTCGCGGCGGATCCACGATGCCGACGACGGCGAGGAGCATCAGCCCGTCGATGGCCGGCAGGAGGTCCGCGTTCGGGTCGAACGTGGCCGGGTCGAAGTCCTTCTGGCCGGTCGCCATGACTCGCAGCCCAAGGGTCCCGAGGCGCTCGTTCTCGGCAAGGAACGCGTCCTTGATCTGGGCGACGGGGACTTCCGTCCCATCCGGCCCATGCGCCGTGATGGCACGGGCCAGGAGCTGGTCCGGTGCGCCCTTGATGTAGCCGCGGATGACGTCCTTGCCGCTCGCATCCTGCATCCGGTGGAACGTCGCCATCATCTTGTAGGCCGCATCGAACGGCAGGGTGGCGACCCGTGGGTACTGCTCACGGGTCAGCGCCGGATCCACCCCGCCCTTGGCGGCGAGGACGACGAGCGCGCCCTCGGTCGGGTCGCCGACGAGCGCGCCGTCGCGGACCTCGGCGTCCGCGCACAGGGCCATCGGCAGGAAGTACGGCTCGAGCGGCACGTCCGGCTGGCCGCCGGTATGGGTGATCTGGCCGGTGGTCTGATAGCCGTCGCCGCTGATCGCGTAGCGCCGGCCGACGATGGTCATCTGGACGGCCGTCATCTGGTTGAGGGTGAGCGTGCCGGTCTTGTCGGAGTTGAGCGCGGAGGTGGATCCGAGCGTTTCCACCGAGCGCAGGCGCTTCATGATCGCGCCCGTGTCGGCGAGGGTCTGCGACCCCTTCGACAGGATGGCCGTGACGACCGCGGGCAGGGCCGTCGGGATGGCCGCGACCGCGAACGCGACGGCGCTCAGGAACAGCTCCTGGAGCGCGACGTTGCGGTACAGGCCCAGGGCCGTGGAGATCACCAGCGCGACCCCGGCGATGATGAGGATCTGGTTGGTGAGCAGGTCGAGCTGCTTCGTGAGCGGTGTCTTCTCGACCGTCGTGGACTGGAGCATGCCGCTGATGTGCCCGACCTCGGTCGCCATGCCGGTGGTGGTGACGAGGATCGTGCCGGCCCCACGGGTGACCTGGCAGTTCATGAACGCCATGTCGATCCGATCGCCGAGGGCGGCGTCGGCGGCGACCGAGTCCACCTGTTTGGGCGTCGGGACGCTCTCGCCGGTGAGGGCCGATTCATCGATCTCCAGCGTCGCCGCCGTCAGGATGCGCGCGTCGGCCGGGACGAGATCACCCGCCTCGATGTTGACGATGTCGCCCGGGACGAGCTGGTCCATCGGGATCTCGGCCAGGTCGCCGTTGCGCCGCACCTTGGCCTTGACGACCATCATCGACGCCAGCGCCGAGGCGCTCGCCTCCGCCTTGCCCTCCTGGTTCATCGCCATCCAGGCGTTGAACACGGTCAGCAGGAGCAGGAACAGGCCGGTGTAGAACTGGCCGGGCAGGAACAGGCAGATGACGCCCGCCACGAGCAGCACGAGCTGCATCGGGTCCGCGTACTGGCGCGTGAACAGCTGCAGCTTCGATGCCTTCTTCGCCTCGGCGAAGGTGTTGGCGCCGTACGTCGCGCGCCGCGCATCCGCCTCGGCCGTCGTCAAGCCGACCGCGGGGTCCACCTTGAGCCTGGCCGCGGCCTCGTCCGGGGTCAGGGCGAACCAGGCGACATCGGGTGCCGGGGCGACGGATCCGCTGGCGGGACCAGTCGGCTCACTCATGGTCTGCGTCCTTCCTGGAGTCCACGCGGGGACAGCTCAGCTAGTCCCGACGCCGTCGGGCCGCTCCATTGTAGGCAACAGACGGGCTGCGAACCCTGCGGGTCGCCCGTTGCCGAACGCCGACGTCGCGCGGCGGCGACACTGAGCGGCATGCAGCGGATCCACCATGAGCTCGGCCGCGCCCGTCTCCCGGCTCTCGCCCTGATCACGGCCTTCCTCCTGGGCGCGGTCCTCATCGTGCTGACCGACTTCGAGCACCTGCGACTGCTCGGCACTGATCCGCTCGCCGCGATCGGTGGTGCCTTCAGTGGCGTGTTCGAGGGCTACCCCGCGATGTTCTTCGGGGCGATCGGCGACCCGGGTCGCATCGTGGCCGCGATCCAGAGTGGGAACCCCGAGGACATCGCGGCGGCCATCCGACCCATCTCCGAGACCCTGATCAGTGCCACACCGTTCATCTTCGCGGGCCTCGGCCTCGTGGTGTCGTTCCACGCCGGCCTGTTCAACCTCGGCGTGGAAGGCCAGTTCCTCATCGGCGGCCTGGGCGCCGCGATCGCGGCATCACTCGTGGCGGGGGTCTTGCCACCGCTCCTGGCCCTGGCGGTCGGCGTGGCGGGCGGGATCGTGGCCGGCGGCGCCTACGCGTTCATCGCCGGATTCCTCAAGGCACGGACCGGGGCGCACGAGGTGATCACGACCCTGATGCTCAACGGGATCGCCCCGAACCTCGCGTATCTGATCGTCGGCATGATCGGGCTCTCTGCGCTACCGCCGGCATTCACCGGGGTGCCGCCCATCTTCGACCTGCCGACGATCCGGGTCGACTACGGCTTCGTCGTCGCGCTCGCGATGGCCGCTCGTGGTGTCGTTCCTGCTGTTCCGAACGACCCTCGGATTCGAGCTCCGAGTGACCGGCTTCAGCCGGGGCGCCGCCCGGGGCGCCGGCATCAGGACCGGACGGACCACCATCCTGGCGATGTCGCTGTCCGGCGGGCTGGTCGGCATGGGCAGCGCCTTCTTCGGGCTTGGGCCGGCGCTGGGCCTGGGTGGTCCGCCGACGTACGACTTCGGCTACGTCGCGATCGCCCTGGCCTTGCTGGCGGGGCGGAGACCGATCGGCGTCGTGGTCGCGGCCGTCCTCTATGGCGCACTGACCACCGGGGCGAAGAGCATGGTCATCGTGACCGGCATCCCGCTCGCGCTGCTCGTCGTCATCGTCGCCGTCGCCATCATGCTCGTGGCGGCGCCCGATCTGACCCGGTCGATCTGGCGGCCCTGGTGGCGGAAGCCGGCCGGGACGGGGCCGAGCACTCCGGTCAACCCGACCTTCGGCCTCTGACGCACGCCACGCAGGCGACCCTGGCCGGCGATGCCCTTGCCCAGCGGGCCGCTGCCCTGCCGAGATTCCGCTCGCAGTACATCGGCAGGCGGTGCCGTCACCTGGTCGTGCCGACATACCTGGGCGGCGATCCCTGGACGAGCTGCGGGATCTGACCGGGTCGCAGGCGGCCCTCGTCCGTGAAGACGCTGATCTCGTAGTCGCGGATCCGTGCCCGCTCCTCCACCGTGAGGTAGCCCTTCGCGAGGCCGGGGCCGAGGAGTTGCGAGCCGTACGTCGTGTGGTCATGGCTGGGCGCGAGGACCAGATGTGGCATGGCACGCTTCAGCTCTGCGATGCGCTTGATCGATTCGTTCTGGAGCGCCACCCAATGGCCGGCCCCGAACGCCTGGAGATCGTCGGTGGCGAGATGGCGCAGGGTGTACATCGAGTCGCCAAGCAGCAGCAGTTCGTAGCCATCCAGCCGGACGAGGACGCACACGTGCCCTGGCGTATGGCCCGGCGTCGGGAGCAGCTTGACGGCGCCATCGGCGGTCAGGTCCCGACTGCTGGCAAAGCTTTCGAAGGGACCCGAGTCGAAGTCGACCGGGGTGATCGTCCGGATCGGGGCGAGCGACGGCTGGTAGACCATCGGCAGGAAGCGGAACAGCTTCCAGTCGCGATCCTGCCATTCATCGCGGCTTGCGATGACCTCGGCGTTCGACAGGTACGCGAGTCCGCCGATGTGGTCCTCGTGGAGGTGGGTCACGACGACCCTGCGAACGTCTTGCGGTCGATGACCAACCCGCTCGAGCGCCTCCGGGAGCTCCTCAGACCGTTCGAGTTCGTACTCGTCCTCGTTGAAGAGATAGTGCGCGATGCCGCGATAGTACGACCCGTGTTCGTGCGCTTGGCGCCTGTTGATGCCGGCGTCGACCAGGATCAGCCCCTCGGCCGGATGATCGATCAGGTATGCCTGGATCGGCACCGCGATGAAATGGCGCTTGTCCGTCGCGTATCGATACAGCGCCCGCAGGCCGCGCCAGCCGTGCAGTCCACCGTAGAACTGCCCGAACGGCACCTTCACGGTGCCAAGACGAAGCGAGTAGACCTTCACACCGAACCCTCGAACACCTTCGACCAGCGGCTCCGGCTCGATCCTACGCGCGTGCGTCACAGCGGGCCGGACGGTACGGCGGTTCGGTAGCGTAAGGCGACCAGTCAGCAGGTATTCGATCTGGGGCCGCCACCTGCCTCAGGGCGTCCGCGAAAGGCGACGCCGATGTCTGTCCATCTCACGAAGATTGAACACGAGTCGCCGTCCCGACCCCATAGTGACCGGACAGCACCCCCGCTGGGTGCCACCGAGGCCGGAGCCGATGGATCGAGATCTCGTCGAGGCGGCACGGAAGCGTGACAGGGAGGCCTATGCCGACCTGATCCGCGTTCGTGGCGACCGTCTGTACGCGCTCGCCCAGCGGATCCTCCGCGACGTCGATCGAGCCGAGGACGCTCTACAGGATGCGCTGGTGATCGCTTGGCGTGACCTGCCTGGGCTCCGCGATCCGGACCGATTCGACGCCTGGCTCCACCGCCTCGTCGTCCGCTCCTGTCTCGCCGAGGCGAAACGCGAGCGCCACCGCATCACGAACCTCCGCGTCCTGCCGATGGACGTCCCGACCGCGACCGACGACTTCCTGAGCGTCGCCGACCGGGACCAGCTCGAGCGGGGCTTCCGCCGCCTGCCACCGGAGCAACGGGCCCTGCTCGTGCTCCACCACTTCGAGGGTCGTGACCAGGTCGAGATCGCCGCGCTCCTCGGCATCCCGGGTGGCACGGTCCGATCTCGTCTCCACCATGCCCACCGCGCGATGCGCGCTGCGCTGGATGCGGACGCCCGTGTGATCGCTATCGGAGGACGACCGGCATGACGCGTGAACAGGACATCGAGCGCGTCCTGGACCAATGGTTCGCAGAGGGTCCGACGCAGATGCCCAGCCGCTTCCTCGACGACACGCTCGAGCGCATCGACCGTGCCCCGCAGCATCGCCTCGCCCGACTTCAGACGAGGTTGCCCACCATGACCGTCACCGCTCGCCGCGCCGCCGTCGCGGCAGTCATGGTCATCGCGATCGGCGCGGGCGCCGGTGTCGTGGTCATGACCCGAGCACCCGGTGTCGGCGGCCAGCCGACGCCCACATCGTCCCCCGATGCAACGGCGACTGTCCCTGCGCTCCAGTCGCTTTGGGAGGCCGTAGGCGACCGCCAGTCGCCTGGGGATTGGGGAGTAGACGACAACTCTTTCAACATCGACTCGACGGGACTCCGAATCGAGCAAGTGCACGGCGATGTCCTGAGCACACTCTCATTGACGGACGGCGGCACCCGGATCGTGCTCACGTTCCGACACGGGATCACTGGCCCTGCGCCAACCAACCAGCAATGGCCATGCCAGGTCGGCGATGAAGGTATCTACACCGTGCGCCTGACCGCGGACGGCCGGACGTTGACCCTGGGCCTGGTTTCGGATCCCTGCGTCCCACGGGCCGCATTCCTGCCTGGGGACTGGACGCGCTCCGTCTGTGAGTCAGGCTATCTAGCGTGCCAGCCGGAGCCGTCCGCCACAGCCACTGCCCAACGCGTTGAGTTCCCGGGCTTCCTGCCCTTCGGGCCCGGGACGACGGGCACGTTCTCTGCCCCGGTCGGAATACATACGGTTACCTGGATCGGGCCTGACAGCCTTCAGCTCGTCAACCCATTCGGCCCGCCAAGCCCGGTGGGCGACTCTTCGATCTACATCGTGTCCGGGATCCTGCCCGGGTTCCAGCCACCGTCGGGAGGGTGCGCAGCGCCGTTCGCCGGGACCCAGCGGACACCGGCCGCCCTCGTTGCATGGATCCAGACCTTCGCGTCGCTGGAGGTCAGCTCACCGCAGCCGATCACGGTCGGGGGCCTGCCCGGCGTGGTCGTCGATATCACGGAGCGAGTCGACGCCACGAAGGGGTGCGGTGATCCGCGCATCGCCGGATCACGCATCGAGATCCTCGCTGGCGGATCGTGGCTTACCGCCTCCAGCAGATTGCGCCTGATCCTCCTCGATCGCGGCGACGGAGAGTCGATCCTGATCGATGTCGGGAATCGCGGGCAGCCGACATGGGACTCGGTCGACGCTGCGATGTCGATCGTCAACGCCTTCGAGTTCAGGCGATGACGCACCTGCCGCGAGCGACCGCTCTCGTCATCTGCGCCTGCATCGCGGCAGGCTGTGCGAGCAGTCCAGTCCCGTCATCGCCGACGACCGCGACCATCCAACCGCGCTCGGGCCCACCATCAGTGCGACCCTCGGTGCGGCCGTCGGTCGGACCGACCGCAGTCCCGACACCGGAACCCACGCCGGCGTGGGGTCTGTTCCGAGCGCCCGTGCACATCGCCGCTCCGATCGCGCCCATCGTCGTCATCGATCTCGATCGCGACGGGAACCTGGACATCGTCGGCGCCAAGGGCGATGGGAGCATCTCGCTGTGGCTTGGTGCGGGAGACGGGACGTTCGCGCGTGCTCGTGACCTCCCGGGTGGCGAAGGGCCGCCGCAACTCGCCGTGGCAGACCTCAACGGCGACAAGCGCCTCGACATCGTCCTGACGCACTTCGGCATGACCGATGCGGGATTCACAGGTTCCGACGACGTCGTCGTGCTGCTCGCGAAGAAGGACGGGACCTTCAAGCGGCTCGTGCGTCCGGCGGGGAGCGGCCCGACGTCGCTCGCGATCGGTGACTTCAACGATGACGGGAAGCCTGACCTCGCCACGGCCAACAATGCTGATCACGCATCCGTCTTCGTCGGTCACGGCGATGGCACGTTCGATGAGCCGCTCGACGTACCCATCTCTGCCCCCTTCGCCTCTGGCATTGCAGTCGCGGACCTGGACGGCGATGGGAATCTCGACCTCGTCACTGCGAACTCGCTCATCGGGCGCGGGCGGAGCGATCGTTCGGTCTCGGTCGTGCTGGGTCACGGCGACGGGACGTTCGGTGCGCCAAGGGTCTACCCCGTGGGCGGGCCTCAACCGGTCTTGCCGGTGATCGCCGACCTGGACGGAGACGGTGCACTCGACATCGCGACGCCCGATGGCTGGCCGACCGAGTACGTGAGCATCCTGTTCGGCGACGGCGACGGGACCTTCGCGTGGTCCGTCGAAACGAACGTCGGAAACAACGCCCACTCGCTTGTTGTGACCGACCTGAATGGCGACATGTACCCGGATCTGGTCGCCCCAAACCAGGACGAAAGCGACGAGCACACGAGCAAAGACAGTGGCATAGGTATCGCGTTCGGCGCCGCCGGCGGGAGCTTCGAGCCCCAGGTCGCGATCTGGGGACCTGGATTGGGCGGAATCCTCGCCGCCGCCGACCTCGATGGCGATGGCAGGATCGACCTCATCCTCTCCGGGGACGACGATCTCGTCGTCCTCTTCAACGCGATCCCCCAGTCGTAGGATGGCTCCGTCCGGGTCGAAACGACTGCTCCGTTCATCAAGAACGAACGCCTCTCGGCGACTTGGTCCCATAGGGACTGGTCGACGCCTCCAACAGGCGCCTCCAGGAACGGAGCCGATGGACCGAGACCTCGTCGAGGCTGCACGGAAGCGTGACCTGGCGGCGTATGCCGACTTGATCCGCATCCGTGGCCACCGCCGCTTCGCGCTCGCCTACCGGATCCTCCGCGACGTCGAACGGGCTGGGCGGCTGAGACGCGATCAAGCGCTTGAGGGTTAACCAGGTAGTGCAGTCGATCCGCGAGCCCTGCTGTGTAGAAGACAGCGGGTCTTCGAGGCCTACCGGGAGCGCAGAGATCGGCCAGCGCGTCGCACCTGACCCTCGGGCCAACTCGCGGGTTACCCAAACGTGCTCGGTTAGCAGGTCTTCGCCACTCAGGACGTCTTGGCGACAGGGCCGGCATCAACGAAGACCGTGCTACCCGCCATGTAGCCGGCCTTCCTGAGCGCGAAACCGGGAGTGGAGCCGACACTCGGACTTGAACCGAGGACCTGCTGTTTACGAACTAGATCGGCCTAAGCGTTGTGGCATGAGCGTGGAATGCCGAACGTACGGTGTCCAGTTAGCAGGTCTTCGTTTCGGGCCTTGCTGCGGTGACCCTGCGCCGTCACCTGCTCCCCTGATGCCGCGGACCGCTCGATGGCCCAAGCTGCAGCGTCTGGTCTGAACAAAATAGGCCCAACCTGCACACCAGTCGCGCCATCATTGATTGCATGAAGGGCCGCGCCGATCCGAAGTTCCACCATCGCTCCCGGGTGGAGGGCTGAGTGGCGCCCCTAGCGATCGCGGCCGAGTTCCAGCCGGGCTCGACGGAGGCGGATCTCGTGCGGCGCGCGGCGCGCGGCGACAGCGCAGCGTTCGAGATCCTGGTGACCATCCGAGCGGATCGAGCCTTCCGGCTCGCCCGCTCGATCCTGGGCAATGAGTCCGATGCCCGGGACGCCACCCAGGATGCGTTTATCGCGGTCTGGCGGGAGCTCCCGCGGCTCCGCGATGCCGAGCACTTCGACGCATGGCTGAGGCGGATCCTTGTGAACGCGTGCCGAGCGCAGATCAGGGTCCGGGGTCGGGTCCGCGAGGTCGCGATGGACGGAGCGCCCGATCGATCCGATCCGAGTCCCGGCATACCTGACCAGGTCAGCGACACCGAGGTGCTTGGGCGGGCCTTCGATCGGCTTGTCCCGGACAAGCGCGCGATCCTGGTCCTGCACTACCAGCAGCACGAATTGGTGGCCACGATCGCGGGAGCGCTTGGCGTCCCCCAGGGGACCGTGAAGTGGCGCTTGTCTGAAGCCCGTGCCGCGCTCAGCCGAGCGCTCCTTGCCGAGGGGGAGGACCTACGATGACCGGGCATCTAAGAATCGAGCTGACGGATGAGCTGATCGAGCGGACGCTCGACAGGCGGGCGGGCTCGCGTGCGCCCCAGGATATGGTCGAGGCGATCATCTCCTCCGCCGCCACCATGCCGCAACGACGGGGGCACCTCGTCCCTGCGCTCCCCGGGATCGCTCGGCCACGAACCGCCTGGCTGATGGTCGGCACCGCATTGGCCTTGCTCGGGATCGGCGCTGCCATCGCTGGCGGCTCGTACCTCCTCCGGCAGCGGCCGACACTCATTCCTGCGGTGCTCCAGGCGGAGTGGCAACCCATCGGGACACACGGCCTTCCCGGGCTGTCTGGCCCCGCCCCCGCTCTCGACATCAGCGTCGGCCAGACGACAGTCACCATCCATAACTGGCACTTCGACGTCCTCAACTCCGCGTCGTTCGTTGGACCGGACCGCATCGATGTTCGGGCGTCCAACATGGGGTGGTACTGGCACTGTCAGATCGGCGATGTGGGGACATACACCTTCAACATTTCGGCGGGGGATCAGCGCCTGACCCTCACTCCCGTGAGCGATACGTGCCTGGAGCGCGCAACCGTCCTCACAGGCGACTGGACTCGCACGGACATCGGCGACCTTGCCCCCGGTCGCCATGTCTCCTCGCAGTGGACACCGTTCGATGGGGGCACGAGTGGACAGTTCTCGTACGTTGTTCCGTCGGGTTGGGCTGAGATCGACGAGACCAATACCTCGTCCATCATGCCGAGGTCGAACGCCTCCGAGCAAGCGGAGATCCGCCTGCTCGCGACCGTGGTCCCGGAGTCCCAGGATGCGGCATGCGCCCTCATCCGGCCGGCGGTCGGGAGCACGCCTGCGGCGGTCGCTGCGTGGCTGGCGGACCTGCCTGGCCTCGTCGTGACCTCACCGACTGCGGTCAAGGTGGGCGGCCTGAGCGGGGTCATGGTCGATCTGTCCGTCGCCCCAGGCTGGACGAATACGTGTCCCGACGAGCAGAGTGGTGGACCCGGTCGTCCGCTCGGCCCGCGCGACTACGCCTCGTTCGTCTACACCTTCAGCGAGCCAGGGCATCGATCTCTGGGGACCGGCTGTTGTCTACGAAGTACCCCCATCCTGATCCTCGCCGCTGACCGTCGCGTTCGGTACCTCCTGCTGGATCGCGGCGACGGGTCGAACCTCGTCATCGATATCGAGGCGCAGGACAACGCGACAGGGGACGCTGCTGTTAGCGAAGCGATGCGGATCGTCGACAGCTTCGAGTTCACCCGATGAAGCGGTCGATCGCGGCAATGGCGCTGATCATTCTCGCCGTCGCCGGTTGCGCGGGGGCCGCGAGCCCATCGGGCGCCGATGTCGCGGCGACGATCTCGCCTTCGTCACTGCCGGCGTCGACGGCTCCCATCGGACCGAGCGCGTCGACCGATGCGTCGACCCCGACCCCGGTGTCCCCGTCGCCTTCTGCGTCACACGTGATCGACCCGGCATCGCCGGACAACGTCAGCAAGGCGGGCGGGTGCGACGATTCGGGCAACTGCCGACTCCACGATGTCGGCCTTTGGCATGCCGTCCCATTCACACCATCTATCCCATGTGGGCTCTCCGGACAGACGTGTCAGCTGCATTTCGAGATCTACGCTCCGACGTCGGGCGGTCCGTGGCCGCTCATCGTCCTGGAGCCCGGCGGCAACCTTCCGCCCGGTCAGCCGGGGGACTACCTCGACCAGATGGCAACGGCGCTCGCCGGACAAGGCACGGTCGTCATGGTGGGCCAGTGGAGGCAGAGCGTTCAGTGGGCCGGTCGGTCGCCCGACTCGTTCGCGGACGTCGCGTGTGCCATCGGGGTCGCTCGCCGGATGGGGCCAACCTTCGGGGCGAACCCCGACCGAGTCGTGCTCGTGGGTCACTCCATGGCGACGCGACCCGTGGCGGTGATCGGGCTGACGGCGACGGCGTTCACGCCAGCGCCCGGGTCGTGCGATTCGACGGCCGGTTCCCTCCGTCCCGATGCGTGGGCGGACCTGGCTGGTCCGTCCGACACGATCGCCCAGGCCGCACCGGACGACAGCCAGCTCGCGGCATTCTTCGGCGGGACCAGGGATGCAGAGCCGGCAGTCTGGGCCGCAGGCGATCCCTTCGCTCTTGCGACCCATCACGCCGGAGCCGCGACCGACCTCCCGATCCTGCTCCTGAAAGGTGGCGCAGACGGTGATGCCGCTAGCGCGCGGGCATTCCAGGCCGCCCTCGTGGCCGGCGGCTACCACAGCCGGCTCATCGAGATCCCGTCGGCCGATCACTTCGGTACCACCGTCGCTAAAGAGTCGATCGAGGCGATCCTCGCCCTGGCGACCGCGAAGTAGGGGCGGGCTGCCAGGGGCGCGCCTGATGCGAAGCCTCGAGAGCGACCGGACCATGCGCAGGGCGTTGGTGAAACCGCTCAGCTAGCAGGCCTTCAGCGTTGTGGCATACGGCAGAAGCGAGATTCGCAGGCTGAACCATCGATTCTGTGGGAAAGGGAGCTGGAGCCGACACTCGGACTTGAACCGAGGACCTGCTGTTTACGAAACAGCTGCTCTACCACTGAGCTATGTCGGCGCGGACCGGAGTCTACCAGCAGGGGGCCCTCGTGGCATCTGGGACGATCGCCGATTGACGTGCTTGACATACAACCGTATGGTTGTATCCATGCTCGACACCATGGACATGGATCGCGTCTTCGCCGCGTTGGCGGATGCCACCCGGCGCGACATCGTCCGACGGGCGATCGATGGCGACGAGGGCGTCGCCGAGCTTGCCGGCCATTACCCGATGAGCTTCGCGGCGGTCCAGAAGCACGTGGCCGTGCTCGAGCGGGCCGGCCTGATCACCAAGCAACGGAGCGGGCGCCGCAAGATCGTCCGCAGCGATGTCGACGGGCTTCGCGTGGCGCGTCGCCTGCTCGATCGATACGAGGACCTGTGGCGAGGGCGGATCGACCGGATGGCCGACCTGATCGCCGACACGAAGGAGACCGACGCATGACCGTGACCGCCGTCCACAAGGATCCCGAGGCCCTGACCCTGACCCTGACCGCCGAGTTCGACGCATCGCCGACGCGCGTCTGGGAGCTGTGGGCCGACCCGCGCCAGCTCGAGCGCTGGTGGGGCCCGCCCACCTGGCCCGCGACCTTCACCCAGCACGACCTGGCGCCCGGCAGCCACGTGGCGTATCACATGACCGGACCGAACGGCGACGAAGCCGCACGGCTTCTGGGACATCGTCGAGGCGGATCCGCCGAACCGACTCACCTACGTCGATGGGTTCGCCAACGCCGACGGCACGCCGAATGACGACTTCCCGCGCAACGAGGGTCGGGTGACGATCGAATCGATCGGGGCCGGCCGGACGCGGATGTCGATCGCGAACACCTTCCCGAGCGCCGAGGCGATGGAGCGTCTGCTCGGGATGCAGATGGCCGAGGGCCTGACCGAAGCGGTCGGACAGATCGACGCGATCCTGGCCGAGGACGCCGTCGCACCGGGAGGATCCGTACGATGACGACGCTGACCGAGCCGACGACGCGCACCGCTGGACGTCCCCGGGGCCGTCCTGACCTACGACGTCCGGCCAGCCACCGCCGGCGCGACCGATCGGCCCGCGTTGCTCCTGATCGGTTCGCCGATGGGTGCCGGCGGGTTCGGCACGCTCGCCGGCCACTTCACCGATCGCACGGTGATCACGTATGACCCGCGTGGCGTCGAGCGGAGCGTGAAGGCCGATCCGACCACCGAGTCGACTCCCGAACAGCACGCCGACGACCTGCATCGCGTGATCGCCGAGATCGGACTCGGGCCGGTCGACCTCTTCGCCAGCAGCGGCGGCGCGGTCAACGCGCTCGCCCTGGTCGCCGCGCACCCCGAGGACGTTCGGACGCTCGTCGCCCACGAGCCGCCCCTCGCCTCCATCCTGCCGGATCGGGACGGGGCGATGGCGTTCACCCAGGCGATCCACGACACGTACGAGCGAAGCGGCTTCGGTCCGGCGATGGCGCAGTTCATCCTCGCGGTCAGCCACCAGGGCCCGATGACCGCCGAGTTCGCCAGCGCGCCGGCACCGGACCCGGCGATGTTCGGACTGCCGACCGAGGACGACGGCACGCGCACCGACGCGCTGCTCGGCCAGAACATCGTCACGTGCACGCACTACGAGCCCGACTTCGATGCGCTCCGGGCCGCCTCGACCCGGATCGTCGTCGGCGTCGGGGTCGAGTCCGACGGGCCAGCTGGCGGCCCGGGCCGCGGGCGTCGTGGCCGAGCGTCTCGGGACGACGCCGGTGCATATTCCCCAGTGGCCACGGCGGCTTCCTGGGCGACGAATACGGCCAGCCCGGCGACCCGGTCGGCTTCGCGGCGACGCTGCGGGAGGTGCTCGAGGTCCGCGGTCAGCGGTGATCCTCGAATAGGGGTTCAGGTTCAGAGCCGGGGCACAGGCGGTGGCGTCTCCGCCCAGGCCTATTCCGGCGGTCGCCCCTGAGGCGGGCGTTGGTCAGGGATCCAGTGCCAGATGATCACCACGCGGTCGGGTGACCGGGATCGACCGGAGATGTCGGGCCGATCCGTGCTCGGGGCGATCGACGCCGCATGTCGACCGGCTGACGAGCGCCCGCCTGAGGCGAATCTGGCAACGAACGCACGCTTCCAAGCGCCGGGCCGAAACGCCAGCCCGCCACGACGCCACGGTCCCCGAAGATCGCCGCTTGACTCGCTTGCTGGATGCTGGTACCTTGCGTTGACAAGGTAGTAGGGAGAACGATGGATCCAGCCAAGCTGGCGCCGCTGCGCAAGGGCCTCCTGGAGTTCCTGATCCTCGACATCGTCTCGACCGGCGATGTCTACGTGGCGGACATCCTGGAGCGCCTGGGCAAGACCGACTTCGCGACCCGCGAAGGCACGCTCTACCCGCTGCTCAGCCGGATGCGGAGCGAGGGCCTGCTCGACTACGACTGGCGCGAGTCGACGGCTGGACCACCGCGCAAGTACTACCGATTGACCGCATCGGGCCGGGAGCACCTCGCCGAGTTTCGGGCGTATTGGGCGTCCCTGACCGAGCTCATCGACGACCTGGGGAGATAGATCACGTGGACAAGACGATCCTCGTCGGACTGGGCGGGCGGCCCGACCGGTTCCGACTCGACCCGGACGCGTACGACCGGCTCGAACGCTACCTCGATCGCTCCAGCGCCCGCCTGCAGGGCGACCCCGACCGCGCCGAGGTGATGGGCGACCTCGAGCGCTCGCTCGGCGACAAGCTCGCGGCGATCACCGGCGGTGCCGACCGGGTGGTCACGGCCGCCGAGATCGACGGCGTGCTCGAGGAGATCGGGGCGGTCGACACCGGCCGCGACCCCGGCCCGGACGAGACCGGTCGACGCGCCGACGGAAGCGCCGTCTGCGACGGATCAATGAGGGGAAGGCGGTCGCCGGCGTCTGCACCGGCCTGGCGGACTACGCGGAGATCGACCTCGACTGGGTGCGCTGGGGGTTCGTCCTCGGATCGATCTTCACCGGCGGCATCCTCGCGGTCGTCTACATCGCGCTGATCTTCATCCTGCCCGTGACGCCGACCCGGGAGGGATAGCGAAGGGCGGACCCGGCGTCGAACCGGATCCGCCCGCTTGATGCGTCGCGGGTAGCGACCGCTAGACGGCCATCGGGGCCGGCGCGGCATCCGGGCATCGGCTGGACTTCCTGACTCCCGCCGCGGAACGACCGCCACGCCGCCAGGATGACCGCCCCGAACCCGAACAGGCTGGCGATCGCCGTGACCAGCGGCAGGATCGACATCACCTGGAGCAGGACGATCCCGATGACCGACGCGAGATACGGTCGCTCGCGCGTCACGTTCGGGGTGAGGCGACCGAGGACCCAGTCGCCGATCCAGATCCCGGCGACCAGATAGCCGACGAACGCCAGGAGCGGCCACAGGCCCAACAGGATCCCGAGTCCGAGCGGCGCTCCGACGATCGTCATCATCGCGAGGATCGCGACGACCGGCGGCACGATCAGGCCCAGCAGGCCGGCGACGAGCGTCGGTCCCGGCTCACGCGAGATCAGCCGCTCCGTCTCGCGCACCTGGCGGGAGGCGACGCCGGCGAGGGCGAGCCCGGCGACGATCGAGGCCAGCGCGAACCCGATCGCGAACAGCAGGATCGCCGGCGCGAGGACCAGGCCCAGGGTGATCATGTCGGGCGCGAGATCGCGCACCTCGCCCCCGACGGTGGCGCCAGCAGCCTGCTCCACGGTGGAGTCCAGGGTCCGGACGTCACCCGTCACGACGGTCGTGGCATCGAGGGTCACGCTGCTGCCGAAGGCGACGACCGTCTCGGCCGTGGCCCCCGTGAGGATCGCCTCGCCGTTGATCGCGACCACGTTCTCGACGGTGCCCGCGATCGTGGCGGTCCCGTTGACGATGAGGACGGTGCCGACCTCCTGGCCAGCAGGGACGTCCAGGTCGCCGTTGACGGAGATCATGACCCGGTCACCGTCGGGTGTCGGGTCAGCGGCCAGCGCCACCGGGACCAGGATGAGCAGGGAGAGGAGCATCGCGATGGCGATGCCGACGAACCGTTGCATGGCATGACCTCCTGTCGGCGACCGGCCCGCGCCGGCCCCGATGTCATGCTCGGACGAGACGATCGAGTCCGGACAAGTGCCGGCCGACCCGTCCGCTCGGTCCCAACGTCATCCGTCCACGGCGATCGTGGGTGGTGTCGCGGCTCGCCAGGCGGTCAACGAGCGGCTGGGCGACTCCGTGCCCGCCGGTAGCCGAGCGCGAACCCGATCGCCGCAGAGACAAGCAGCAGCAACGCCCCGAGCGCCCCTCCGGACGTCCGACACGCGGGCGGTGGGCGCGACCGTGTCGGTCCCAGGCGGTCGCGGGCGGTCCGTCTCGGCTGGGTCGGCCGATCCGTCCGGCGTGGCGGAAGGTCGGTCTGTCTCCTCCGGGTCGACGCCTCCGGACGGGTCCGGCGTTGCCGACGGGTCCGGCGTTGCGGACGGAGCGGACGTCGGCGTCGGCGTGGGACTGGGCGTGGGCGTGGGACTGGGACGTGGGCGTCGCCGTGGGCGTCGGCGTCGGACTCGGAGTAGGGCTCGGCGTGGGTGTCGCGGTCGGCGTCGCTGACGCCGTGGGTTCGGCGGAGGGGTCCGGCGTCGGCACGGACGTCGGGGTCGGTCCCTCGGTCGGTGCGGCCGTCGGGGCAGGCGTGGGCGTCGGCGTGGGCGTCGCCGTCGCGGTCGGTGTCGGGCTCAAGGTCGGTGTCGGTGTCGGTGTCGGTGACGCCGTCGGGCTTGGCGTCGGCGTCGCGGACGGAGTGGCGGTCGGCGTCGGGCAGGCGACCTTGAAGACCTTCTGCTTCGAGCCACCGGAGGCGCCCGCCTGATCCCAGTAGAGCTTGTACTGCCCGTCGGGCAACGAGAAGGTGTCGGGATCGGGTGGCACGCGAACGTCGCTGGCCGAGCCGGAGTCCCAGTCGCCCTCGAGGACGACGGCGCTGCCCGGCTGGGTCTCGATCCGCCACGTCCCGGAGGTGTCCTTCCCGAGGAAGAAGTGGATGTGGAACGTGCAGACCTTCGGGTCGTTCGCGTTCCCATCGGATTCGGAGTTGCCGTCGTGGATCTTGACCGTGCCGGCCGCCTGCGGATCCGGCTCGGCCGCGAGCGGCGCAGCGGTCGGGGCGCAGGCGGCGACGAGCCACACGGCGACCAGGAAGGCGAAGGGGAGGACTGTCTTGCGGGGCGCGGCGGACACAGGTTCGACCTCGGGTGGGGCTCGACAACCATCCCCGAACCCGCTTCGCGGGTCAACGGGACTCAGGTGCCATGGACGACCGCCATCGGTCCGGGTCCGCCCGACGATCCGACCCCGGCTGCGCCGTCGTCCCGGCCGCGTCGAGGTCGGGCCGGGATCAGCGCGTGACGCCGAGCCGGTAGGCGATCGCGGCGGCCTCGACGCGGTTCGCCACGCCGAGCTTGCCGAGGATGTTCGAGACATGGACGCCGGCCGTGCTCTCGCTGATGAACAGCGTCTCGGCGATCTGCCGGTTCGTCCGACCCTCGGCGAGCAGCTCCAGGACCTCCGCTTCGCGCGGCGTCAGGCCGAAGCGGTCGATCTCGCTCGTCGGCGCGGGCTCCGGTGCGCCCGTCTCGACGGCTTCGAGCGAGATCCTGGCCCGGCGCGCGAGTGCCTCGATCGTCTCGAGCAGTGGCCGCGCCCCGAGGGCCGTGGCGCTCGCGTGGGCGGCGCGGAGTGCCTGCCCTGCCGCGGCCCGGTCGCCCGCCGCCAGGTGCGCCTCGCCCGCACGCCAGCGAGCCAGCGCCGCGAAGTACGGCCGGTCGGCGCGCGCCCAGGCGTCGCGCCGCGGCCCGCCAGGCGTCCGCGTCGGCGGGACCCGTGGCCCGTGCCGACTCGGCCTCGAAGTTCGCCCACTCCGCCCCGCTGCCCGGACCGGGTCCGGCGGCCGTCCCCGCGGCCTCCGCCCGCTCGAGCCGGCCGCGCAGGACGGTCAGCCAGGCGTCCGCCTCCGCCACGGTCGCGGTGTCACGAGCCTGCCTGGCGATCTCGGCGAGGTCGCCCACCGCCCAGGCCCCCAGCCGGCAGAGCCGAGCCGTCTCGAACCAGTCGTGCGTGACCTGGAGCTGTTCCAGCCCACGTTCGATGAACTCGAGGGCCGTCCTGGGTTCGTGCCGCCACAGCTCGCGCTCGGCGGCGGCGGCATGGATCGGCCCGGTGAACTGCGCGCCGAGGACGTCGTGGATGAGGTCGAGCGCGAGGGGCAGCCCGTCGTCGGCCTCCTCGAAGGCCCCGCTGCCGACGAGGAACGGCAGGCTGTTCGCGAGGCGATAGGCCACCGGTCCGGATCCCGGGGGCGTCCTGCCGACCGACGCATCGAGCGCGCGGCGCGCGTCCGTCCATCGGCCGAGCAGGTAGTCGAAGGCGATCCCGCCGGCCCGGATGTAGTGGCCGTACGACGACGCGATGCCGGTCTCGTCGGCGACTCGGAGGCCTTCACGCGTGACCTCGGCTGCCCGCCGCGTGTCGCCGGTCAGGTTGCAGGCCTCGGCCAGGTTGACGTAGCCCCGTCCGATGTCGTCCGCGTTGCGGACCTCGCGGGCGATCTCGATGGCCGTCTCGAGCATCGCCACGCCGCCCGGGTCGCCGAGCACGGCCAGGTCGAGCCCGAGCGTGCTCATGGCGTGGCCTTCGGCCTGTCGGGCTCCGATGGACCGCGCGATGCCCACGGCCTCCTCGCACAACGTGCGTGACTCGTCGTACCGGGCGAGCAGCATCGTGATCTGGCCCATGCCGGAGACGGCCCGCGCTCGTTCGGCGGTGGGCGGATCGGCCGGGATGACCGCCGCGGCCTCGCGATAGGCCTCCAGCGATGCGGCGGAATCCCCGAGCACGAACAGGGCCCGGGCGAGCTCCTCGAGGAGCATGCCCGCACGGAGCGGTTCGCCCGACCGGTCCACGGCCGCGACCGCCGCGCGCCGATGGGTGACCGCCCGGCGGTAGTCGGCGGCGAGGTAGGCCGCCAGCCCGGCCTGGCGCAGCAGCTCGACCCGGTCGGTGCCGGCGAGGGCGGCCGGATCGTCGATCCCGTCCCAGAGGTCCAGGGCTCGTTCCCAGTCCTGGAGACCGGCATCGAAGGCGAACGACCGGATCGCGGCCTCGCCCGCCCGCACGGACGCCTCGAAGGCGCGACGATCCTCGCGCGCCGCGGCCCAGTGGTGCGCGAGTTCGGCCCAGTGACCGGCCTCTGTCGCGCGGGGTCCGGCCGGCCCGGCGGCGAGGGCCTCGGCGATGGCGCGATGGAGGGCTCGCCGCTCGCCGGGCAGCAACTCCTCGTAGACCGCCTCCTGGACCAGGGCGTGGCGGAACGCATAGCGCTCGGTATCGGCATCGGACTCGACGACCAGCAGGTTCCCGCCGATGGCCGCCCGGAGGCCGTCGTGGACGCGAGCCTCGGGCAGGTCCACGACCTGGAACAGCAACTCGTGGCTCACCCGGCGTCCGGCGACGGCGGCGGCGCCGAGGACGGTGGCGGCCGGGCCTTCGACGGTGGCGAGGTGGGCCAGGAGGATCTCCTTGAGGGTCGGCGGCAGGCGCGGCGACCCGGATCCGGGTCGGCTGGCGGCGAGCAGCTCCTCGGCGAAGAACGGGTTCCCGTCGGAGCGATCGAACACGTCGCCGACGAGGCGCTCCGGTGGCGTCGAACCGAGGATCGCCGCGATGAGCGCCCCCAGTCGCTCCCGATCGAGTCGTGCGAGGGCCACGCGCTCGACGCGGCCGTCGCGCTCGAGGTCGGCCAGCCACGGCAGGAGCGGGTGCCGCCGATGCAGTTCGTCCGATCGATAGGTCCCGAGCAGGACGATCGGGACGTCGTGGAGGGAGCGGATGAGGAAGCTGATCGCCTCGCGAGTCGCCTGGTCGGCCCAGTGCAGGTCCTCGAAGACGATCAGCGTCGGCGTCTGCTCCGCCAGCCGGCCGAACAGTCCCAGGAGCCCCTCGAAGAGGCGCGACTGGACCCACTCGGACTGGGCCAGCGATTCGGTCGCATCGGAGCCGAAGCTCGGGACGAGGCGAGCGAGGTCCGCCCGGGATGGACCGGTCAGCGCGGCGATGTCGGCGTCGTCGGACTCGGCGTGGATGCTGCGCAGGATCTCGACGAACGGTCCGTAGGGCAGGCTCGAGCCCCCGAGGTTGACGCACTCGCCACGCAGCACGCGAAACCCGCGCGCCGTCGCCTCGCGCGCGACCTCGCCCGTGAACCGTGTCTTCCCGACGCCCGCCTCGCCTCCGACGAGCAGGTGGACGGGCTGGCCGGCGGCGGCCCGATCGAGGGCATCCACCGCGGCGTCGAGCTCGGCCTGCCGTCCGACGAAGACCGGGCTGCTGACTCGTCCGGCCATGCCGCCAAGCATACGCGCCGGATCCGCGCTGGAGCCCTCGCGTGGCTGGACGACGATCACGCCGCGGCCAGCCGCAGGAAGAGGCGACGGACGACGCCCGGGCGAGCCCGATCGGCGCCCGGCTGGGCCGACATCGCGGCCGTTGGCGTGGCGCTTCGGGCGATCGACGCCAGGCGGGCTCGGTCCGCCTCGGCGCGGAACGTCGCGTGGCGATCGCCGACGAGGAACTGGCTGAACGTGGGATGCATGACTGGCCTCCTGTCCCCTCCGGGACGACTGCGGGTATGGAGGCATCGTCGGTCTAAAGGTGGGGCCGGCACATCGAGGGATCCGGTATTCCACGGGTCGCTGGACGATCGATCTGTTCGTCGCGAGTCGCCGTCGGCGCGGCGATGGACCTACGGGATGACGCGGACGTCGGCCCAGGCGATCGCGACAGGCCCGTCGTCGAGGAGGTAGGCGACCCGGTAGTCGCCCGGCGGCAGCGGCCACGCGCCACCGACCGAGGACTGGTCGACGATGGCGGCCTCGGCATCGAGGGTGACCGAGCCCGCTGGTCGCCGGCCGGTGTGGCGCCACAACAGGTGCGCGTCCACGAGATCCGTGGTCCCGGCGTGGAAGGCCGCGATCCAGTCCCAGCGCAGCGCCGGTCCGCCCGACCAGTGGACCTCGATGGGCTCGCCGACGCGGACGGTCGCGCTCGCGACCTCCAGGACGACGTCTCCGCTCGGCTCGACGGCCTCGGCCGCTCGGACCGTCGTCTCATCCTCGCCCGACACGGTCATCACGGCCGGGACGACCTGGACGGTCGCCATGACCGCCCGATGATCCGACGGCCACGGATCCACCCCGAGCGACACGCCCGCCCGACCCGCCTCGCCGACGACGACGCATGCCGTCGTGACCGATGGCCCCGCGGCGTAGATGAAGTCGATCCGGTCGTTCGGGGTGTCCGGACCGGGCTCGTAGCCGCCGGTCGGCGGACGCTCGGCCCACCAGGTCAGACCCGGGTCGGCGACCGGATCCGGGTGGATCTCGCGCCACGTGTCGCGGAACCCGGCCCGCTCCGCGGCGAGGCTCACCGGCCAGGCGACCGGCAGGCGCACGTGCGGCCGCAGACCCACCGCCTCGGCGGTCCAGTCAAGGTGCGACGGCGTGTTGAAGTCGCCGAGCACGAAGACCGGGATACCGGCGGCTTCGAGTCCCGACAGGCCGGCGAGGATCCGCTCGAACCGCGGCAGACGCACGCGCGTCTCGAGCTCCA
The DNA here is from genome assembly GCA_963738475.1 of uncultured Chloroflexia bacterium. GTDB lineage: Bacteria > Chloroflexota > Limnocylindria > Limnocylindrales > CSP1-4 > SPCO01. The sequence continues at coordinate 96,223 of CAVTWU010000030.1, read as the reverse complement.
CGATCTCCCCCTCGGTGGCGCCATCGCGAGCGAGTTGCGGCCCATACGGCTCGGCAGGAAGGTGGACGCTCGCGACGGCGACGAACCCACCCGGGCGGACCTCCACGTAGTCGAACGGGACATCCGGGCCACCCGCTCGGACGATCCGGTGGCGTGACAGGAGGTGGGTCCGTGCCGAGGCGTACCCCCATCCGAGCGCGTCGGCGATCCGGGCGGTGTTGCCCGTCGCCTCCTCGAGCGCGACGATGTCCGGGTCCGCGCGGCGGATCGCCTCGACGACCTGGCCGAGGTCCACCCCGGTCCCGCCCTCCTCGATGTTGAAGACCATGACGCGCAGCGCCAGCGGTGCCTGATCGGGATCCATGGTCCGAGTCTGGGCGGTCGCGCGACGGCACGTGCGTCCGAGTCTCGTATCGCGAGCCGTTTCGAGCGGATTCGCTGCGCCTATGGCAAAGTGCGCCGCCATGACGACCTTTTCCGCCCGCCTCGTCCGAACCGTCGCAGCGGCCCTCCTCAGCGTCGGTCTGATCATGCCCGCGGCGGCGCCCGTGCAGGCCGCCGGCGACGGCACGCTGCGGTTCGGGACCGTGGCCGACCTGGACTCGATGAACCCGTGGAACACGGCGCTGTCGATCGGGTTCGAGGTCTTCACCCTGAACTACGACCTGCTCGTCGGCTTCGGCCAGGAGCTGGAGCCCGTGCCCGGGTTCGCGGAGTCCTGGTCGCGCGAGGACGAGGCCGATGGGACCTTCACGTGGACGTTCAAGATCCACGAGGGGATGAAGTGGTCGGACGGCGAGCCGGCCACGGCCGAGGACGCTCGCTGGACCTACCAGTGGGCGCTGGACGGGATCGCCGAGCAAGGGTATGTCGGCTTCGGCTACATCGACCCCGACCTGTACAACGCCGGCGTCACCTCGGTCGAGGCGCCCGACGCGACCACGCTCGTCATCCACAACACGGACGCGTCCGACCGGATCCTGCAGATGTACATCCCGATCCTGCCGAAGCACATCTGGCAGGACCAGACGCTGGCGAGCAACGACACGTTCGCGAACGATCCGCCCGTCGTCGGCAGCGGCCCCTATCAGGCCGTCGAGTGGCAGACCGGCCAGTTCGTGCGCTTCGAGCAGAACCCGAACTACTGGGGCAAGCAGGGCGCGGCGAAGCAGATCGTCATCCAGTTCTACAAGTCGGCGGACACGATGGTCCAGGCGCTCAAGAGCGGCGAGCTCGACTACGCCATCGGACTCAACGCGGACCAGTTCGACGAGCTCAAGTCCGAGCCGAACATCGCCGTCGTCAACGGCGTGACCAACGGCTGGACGATGCTGAATCTCAACAGCTACGACCAGGACATCCCGGGCGGCGGCGCGTCCACGAAGGCGCTCCGTGACCCGAAGTTCCGCGACGCCCTTGGCTACGCGATCGACAAGCAGGCCCTCATCGACCGCGTGCTGGGTGGCTACGGCGACATCGGGACGACCCAGGTGCCGCCGTTCCAGGAGAAGTGGCACGTCGAGCCGGACAACCCCCGGACCTTCGACATCGAACTCGCCAAGCAGAAGCTGACCGACGCCGGCTACCCACTCGACGCGTCCGGCCAGCGGCTCGACAAGGAAGGCAAGCCGATCAGCCTCCGGCTCTACATGCCGACGGACTCGCCCAACTACCCGAAGATGGCCGAGTTCATCTCCGGCTGGTTCGAGCTGGTGGGCATCAAGGTCTCGACGAGCATCTACGACGAGGCCACGCTGCTCGAGCTCGAACTGCCCCCGACCGAAGAGGCGCCCGACCGCACGGCCGACTGGGACATGATCATCTGGAGCTGGACGGGCTACGCGGACCCGAACCCGCTCCTGCAGATCTTCACGACCAGCCTCATCGGCTCCACGAACGACAGCCTCTACTCGAACCCGGAGTACGACCGCCTGTACGACGAGCAGGCCGTCGCCGCCACCGATGAAGAGCGGCACGAGCTGATGGCCCAGATGCAGAACCTCTTCTACGACGAGGCGCCGTACCACGTGCTGGCCTACGACGACACGCTCGTCGCCCATCGGACGGACACGTTCGGCGGCTGGACCAACCAGCCGGCCAACGGCTACCCGCTCTTCGGGTACGGCTCGTTCGGCTATCCGCTCCTGACCGAGCCGGTCGCCGCGGTGCCATCGCCCAGCGCGGGTGAGTCCGCGACGCCCGGGGCCTCGGCCACGCCGGGAGCCTCGGCCGCGCCGGGCGACAGCTCGAACACCGGCAGCGACACGACCCCGATCCTGCTGCTGGTCGCCGCGGCCGGCATCCTGGTCGGCGGACTGCTCGTGGTCCGTAGCCGCCGTCGGGCCGAGCGCGAGGACGACTGACCGAGTCGCGAGCCGCGGTCAGGGCGCCTGGGAACTTCGGGACGCGCCGTCCCGTCCTTCGGCCATGACCAACCTCACGCGCCCAGTCCGGGCTCATCGCCCTCGTCGCCGTCCTGGCCCTCGTCGCCGCGTGCGGTGGGGCCGCATCGACAGCCGCGCCGTCCTCGCCGCCGCCCGCCTCCGGGGCACCGATCGGTGGGACCGTGGACACGCCCGAGGAGGCCCTCGCGGCCGTCATCGCCAAGGAGCCGCGTTTCGCCGGCATCGGCCCCTACCAGGCCGACATGATCGGTCAATCCGCCTGGTACAAGGTCACGCCCGCGTCGGGCGTCGGGGCCTTCGTCGTCGAGGTCCGGCTCGGCTGGGGCGATTGCCCGGCCGGCTGCATCGACGAGCACTCGTGGCTGTTCGCCGTCCTGCCGGACGGCACGGTCAACCTCCAGTCCGAGACGGGTTCACCCGTACCGCCTGAGGAGTGGCCGACGCCGATCGGCATGAGCGGGACCGGGATCGGCGGGACCGCCCTCGCGGGCCCGACCTGTCCGGTCGAGACTGTCGGCGACCCGGCCTGCGCTCCGCGACCCGTCGCGGGTGCCACCATCGTCGTGCTTGATGGATCCGGGGCGGAAGTCGCGCAGACCACGAGCGGCCTAGACGGCGTGTTCTTCGTGACGCTCCCAGCCGGCGACTACACGGTCCGCGGCGATGTCGTCGCCGGACTCATGGGCACACCCGAACCGACCTCGGTCAGCGTCTCTGACGGCGCCGCGTCCCAGGTCCAACTGGCCTACGACACCGGCATCCGCTGACCCAGCCCAAGCTCAGCGTGCCACGGCCCGGGCCAGCTCCTCGCCCCAGCGCCGAGCGCGCTCCACCTCGCCCTCACGGAGCGGCCCGTACTTGCCCGTGACCACGAACTTCTGGGCCTTGGCCATCGGTCGATAGCCGGCTCCCTTGAATCCGCTCTCGATGCCACCGGTGGCGCCGCCCGGCGACCAGCGGAACCGGGTCTCGAATGCGGCCGCCCCGGCATGTCCGGCTGGCAGGCCGGCGAGCCACGTCCGCATCGAGGGATGCGACAGGTCCGGCGGGGTCGGTGCGTTGCGCTCGCCGGTCGCGATGCTGTCACGGATCGCGTCCGACGGCAGGCGGAAGCCAAGGACCGGGGCGCCGGCCACGATCAGGTCCGCCTCGGCGACGACGGCCGGTGTGGCCTCGTCCGTCGTCAGTGGGCGGGCGTCCGGTCCGATGCCTTCGGCGATGGCCCGGGCGATCGTCGCGGTGTTCCCCCACAGGGACTCATAGACCACGATGGCACGCACGTTTCGGTCCTCCTCTCGGTGATGATCAGGATGGGCGGGCGAGTCCGGCGGCGTCGAGGAGCGCCAGCCCGGCCGACCAGTCCGCGGGCTGGTCGCGTTGCAGCCGTGCGGCTTCATGGTCGATGAGGCGCCACAGCGCCGGTTCGGTCGTCCGCAGGTTCGAGGAGCGGCCGAGCCGGGCCGACAGGTCGGCGAGGAACGCCGCGTACCGCGTCAATGGCGTCGCGGCGGCGGCCAGTCCCTCGAACCCCGGCGCGTAGTCCACCGCGACCATGAGCCGACCGAAGAACGCACCGAGGCTGTCGGCGCCCTGATCCCAGCCCTGTGAGTGGCCACCCCGCCGCAGCAACGGGGCCGGTGAGACGAAGGCGACGGCGACCATCCCGTCCACCACGGCGGCCGACACCGAGCCACCGAACGTCAGCCACTCGTTGCTGACCGCGAGCCGATCCACGATCCGGACCTGGCCCCAGGCGAAGGTGGCCTCGAGCGGCATCCGGCTCGTCCGCGTCAGTTCGACCCGCGTGCCACGACCCCCGCGGCTCTCCCAGAACTCGACCGACTCCGGGTCGTAGTGGCGGAGCGTCGGGCCATCGCGCAGGGCGACCAGGAGGTAGCCCGGCCCGGGCTTGTCCGGGAAGTCCGGATTGGCGAGGAAGCCCCAGTCGGTCAGCAGCTCGGCCGCGACCGTTGGATCCGGCCCGGTCTCGAAGCGAGGCACGGGTGCGGTCAAAGCGGCTCAGGGCCGACGAGCGGCCAGCTGCGGATGGCGCCGTCGGGCGACAGGTAGGACCCATCCGCCAGGAGGCTCCAGTCGTCCTCCGGATCCAGGAAGGCTGCCGCCTCCCAGCCCTCCGCACCGAGCACGAAGGTGCTGCCGGCGTCCTGGGACTCGAGTTCGTCCTCGGCTCGTTCGTCCACGGCTCGTTCGTCCACGGTCATGAGCTCGTCCATCGCGACCTCCCTGTCCTGGGGCGACATCGTCGCCGTTCCGGCGGTGGTGGTCCGACTCGATCCTCGCTGCCCTGATTCTCCTGCCCCTGGCAAGGGTCCCGACAGGGTCATCCGACGCCTCTAGCCGGGCCGTGCGGCCCGCGCCAGGATCGCGACCACCTCGTCATCCGACGTCTGCCGGAAGTCTCGATAGAACGGGCCCACCCCAGCGAACGACCGGGGCGTGATCACCGTGATCGACCTCGTCGGCGACGAGCCGCAGCTCGGCGACACTGGATGGCGGTGCGACCGGGACGGCCAGGGTCACCCGCACGGCTCCCGCGCGACGGATCGCCCCGATGGCCGCCCGAGCCGTGTAGCCGGTCGCGAGCCCGTCGTCGACGAGGATCACGTCGCGTCCCTCGAGCGGGCTCGGCGGTCGGTCGCCACGATAGCGGCGGACGCGACGCTCGAGCTCCTCCTGCTCGGCGACGGTCGCCGCGTCGAGCTCGTCCGGGCGGACACCGAGGTCGCGGATCAGGTCGTCGTTCAGGATCCGGACACCGCCCTCGGCGATGGCGCCCAGGCCGAGCTCGGGTTGCCATGGGCAGCCGATCTTGCGCACGACGATGAGATCGAGCGGTGCGCCGAGGGCCGCGGCGACCTCGTCGGCGACGGGGACCCCGCCGCGCGGCATGGCCAGCACGATCGGCGTCCGTTCGGTGGACGGCGGCAGCCGGGCGGCCAGCTGGCGGCCGGCATCGCGACGGTCCTCGAAGGCGGTCGGTCCGCGCATGTGCGCACCTCGACATCGGTCACGCTCACTGTGCGCCTTCCCGCCGGTCGATGCTCGCGTACGATGCACCGATGACGCTCAAGGTCGCCCTCGTCCAGCTCGACGCCGACGACGACGTCGACGCGAACATCGCCCGCGCGACGGCGCTCGCCGACGAGGCCGCCGCAGCCGGCGCTCGCCTGGTGGCGCTGCCGGAGTACCTCCAGTTCCGAGGCTCGGACGAGGGCTCCCGCGCCTCGGCCCGGCCGATCCCGGGGCCGCATACCGACGCCTTCGCCGACGTCGCTCGCCGGCGCGACGCCTGGATCCTCGTCGGCAGCACGGCCGAGACGTCGGGCGACCCGGCCCGCCCGTACAACACGTCCACGCTGATCGCGCCCGACGGGTCGATCGCCGCGACCTACCGGAAGATCCACCTGTTCGACGTGGCGGTCGAGCGCGGACCCGTGGACACCGAATCGGACCGGGTGACGCCGGGCTCGGGGCCCGTCGTGACGGCGGTCGACGGGATCCCGGTCGGCCTGTCCATCTGCTACGACCTGCGCTTCCCGGAGCTGTACCGGGCGCTGGCCCTGGCCGGGGCCCAGATCCTGACGGTGCCCGCGAACTTCATGGAGCGGACCGGGCGCGACCACTGGGAGGTCCTGCTGCGCGCTCGCGCCATCGAGAACGGCGCCTACGTCCTCGCGCCGTCACAGACCGGCGGGCCGCCGCGATTCCCGGCGTTCGGCCGGTCGATGGTCATCGATCCGTGGGGCACGGTCGTCGCCCAGGCGCCCGACACGGTCGGCATCATCTACGCCGACCTGGATCTCGAGCGGGTCGCGACGGTCCGACGCCAGATCCCGTCGCTGCTGAACCGACGCCCCGACGCCTATCCGACCGAGGCGCGCGCCAGGTCCTAGGGTCTGGGTCGGGTCTACGGTGTGGCGCTCGCGCCCGGTGCGGCGGGCTTGGTGCCCTGCTTGCCCCACTTGAGCTTGCCGGCGCCGACCTGGGTCGCGTCCAGCGAACCATCCGCCCGCGCCTTGCCCGACGCGATGAGGAGGTCGCCGACCGCGATGTCCGCAAGCGTCGCGGCATCCTTGCCCCGGACCTTGTAGGTCGTCGCCGAGGTCACGTGGATCGTCGTCGTCTTGCCGTCGCGGCCCTTGACCGTGATGGAACTGCTCGTCTTGGCGGTCACCTCGCCACCGGCGACGGCCGGTTCGACGCGGACGCGCGTCGCGGTGAACGTGTCCCCGCTGACCGTGCCTTCCGCATGGATGCGGCTCCCGACGGTGACGTCCGCCTTCGTCCCGGCATCCTTGCCGAACTAGGTACGTCGTGGAAGCGTTCACCGTGATCTTCGTGACGGTGCCGTCGCGGGAGGTCACGGAGATGGTGGTCGACGTGACGGCGGTGACCTCGCCACCGGCCTTCGGCGTGCGGACCGTGATGGACGTGACGGTGTAGGTGCCGTCGTCGTTCTTCGTCTGGCGGAAGGCGATCTGGTCGCCCACCTCCAGGTCGGCCACCGTGATCGTCGCGCCGGCCTTGGTGATCTCGGTGGCGGACGTCACCGCGATGGTCCGCGTCCAGCCGTCCTCGGTGGTCAGGCTCACGTTCGAGCCGCTGACCGCGGTGATCGTGACGCCGCCGTGGCCGACCCCGCCGCGATCGCCCTTGCCGAGCTGGCCCCAGCCTTGCCGAGCTGGCCCCAGCCCTGGCCGTGGCCGGGCCCCTTGCCTGGATCGCCGGAGGCGTTCGGCTGCGCGGGTTGCGTGGCGCCCGACGGCTCCGGGGAGGCGGCCAGGGCCCCGACGACCGGGACGCCCAGCAGCGTGCACAACGCCACGACGAGGACGAGGCGAAGCGGCATCGGCGAGCGCGGACGGCGAGTCGGTTCGGTCATGCGCGCATCGTGCGCCACGTCGCGCCGCCTGTCATCCCCGCGCGATGCCGTCGCCGCGGCTGGTGGTGCGCCGACGCGCCATCTACTGGTCCGGCGCCTCCCCGGGAAGCTCGATCGTGAAGGCGGCGCCCACGCCCGCCTGCGGCGGTTCGAGCTTGAGGTCGCCGCCCATCGCCCGACACAGTTCGCGCGACACGTACAGCCCCAGTCCGCTGCCTTCGTCGGGGCGGTTGTCCGTCCCGCGCTGGAACCGTCCGAAGAGCCGTTCGCGGTCCGCCTCCTGCACGCCCGGCCCGCTGTCCGAGATCGTCAGCCGGAGCGTGGACTCCTCGGTGTCCACGGTGATCAGGACGTCGACAGGCCGGCGGCTGCCGTACTTGACGGCGTTGTCGAGCAGCGCCCACAGCACCTGGTCGAGCTGGTCCGCGTCGGCGACGGCCAGCCAGCCCTGGGCCTCGTCCGTGAGCTCGAAGCCGACCTCCGCGGCCCCGAGCGCCTCCCACGCCTTGCGCACCCGGGTGCCCAGCGACAGGACGTCGGTCCGCGGCCGCAGGGCGCCCGACTCCAGGCGCGTGACGGTGAGCAGCTGGCGGACCATCCGCGACAGCCGCTCGGACTGCTCCGAGATGATCCCGAGGCGGCGGTCCGGTCGGTCCGCCTCGAGCTGCTCGGCGTAGGCGCGGATGCTCGTCAGCGGCGTCTGGAGGTTGTGGCTGACGCCGCGCAGGAAGTCGTCCTTCGCGGCATCCAGCTCGATGAGCTGGCGGTTCTGCGTCTCGACCTGGTCGAACAGCTGGGCGTTCCGGACCCCGACCGCGATCTCGCTCGCGAACAGCTCCAGGAGGTCCTGGTCCGCCCGCTCCCAGCGCCGCGTCGCGGGCAGGCGGCCCAGCAGGACGCCGAGCTGGTCGGCCCCGACGCGCAGGTCGGCGCGAAGCGTCCGGGTCTCGCCGGGGACGACCTCCTCCTCGGGCACGTGCGAGGGATCGCCGAGGATGACGATGGCGTCGATCATCTCGAACGCGGACCGCGCGTCGTCGGCGGCGCGGGTCACCAACTCCTCGGCCCCGTCGCGCGGCGAGATCGTCCGGATGGCCGCCAGGATGTTGGCGAGCTCGCGGTTGCGGCGCGCCAGGTCGGCGGCGAGGCGGTTGTGGCTCTCGGCCAGGCGAGCCAGCTCGTCCTCGCCGGTCACGCGGATCGGGCGTGGACAGGTCGCCGGCCGAGGTCCGGTCCACGCGCGGCCGCGATGGACCGCAGCGGGGCGAGCAACTCGTCCGCGAGGAAGTACGACCCGACGATCGCGAGGATGACGAACACGGCCATCGCGAACAGGAGCGCCCGGCCGACGTTCGGGTCGGCGGATGGGCTGCCGATCGCGACGCCGATGGCCACGACGACGAGGCCGAATCCGATGAGCGGCAGGATCGCCACCCCGACCAGCGCCGCGGTCAGGCGGGTCCGGAAGCTCAGGCGGCCGGTCGGCTCGTCCGGCGGCCGCACTGGGTCGATCGTCGGCTCGTAGGGCGAACGGAGGTCCGGCGGCTCCGCCCGGTCATCGACGGTCATCGACGGGTCATCCGCGGTCGTCGAACCGCGGATCGAGGAGTCGGTCGGGCACCGTCTCGGAGGCCGTCTGCGGCCGCTCGTCCGTGGCCGTCGACGGCACGAGCCGGTAGCCGACACCGCGGACCGTCTGGAGGTGGAGCGGCCGGTTCGGGTCGAGTTCGACCTTCTGCCGAAGCCGTCGCATCGTGACCCAGACGTACGACGGATCGGCATCCTCGGTGTCCGCCCAGCCGCGCGACAGGAGGGCTTCGGTGGTCACCGTCTGGCCAAGGTTCGCGGCCAGCGCATACAGGAGGCGCGACTCGGTCGGGGTCAACTGGACCGGCTCGCCTCCGACGGTCGCCTGGCGCCGATGCAGGTCGAGGGTCAGGGACGGGCCCAGGACCAGGCTCTGCCGAGGCACCTTGTCGCCCAGCCGTCGCAGGATGCGGTTGATGCGGGCCCGCAGCTCCGGGTAGTGGTAGGGCTTCGTGACGTAGTCCTCGGCGACCTCCTCGAGGAGGTCCGCCTTCGAGTCGCCGGCGTCGATCGCCGAGAGGACGATGATCGGCAGGTCCGCTCGCGACTTGATCTCCCGCGCCAGGGACAGCCCGTCCATGCGCGGCATCATCATGTCGATGATCAGCAGGTCCGGCCAGGAGGTCCGAAGCCGCCGGAGCGCCTCGACGCCGTCCCGGGCCGTGATCGGCTCGTAGCCGTCGGCCCGCAGCTGATCGGCGAGGAGGACGAGCAGGTCCGGGTCATCGTCGACGATGAGGATGCGAGGGGTGATGATCCCGCCGGGTCCGCCGCTCAGCATCGCTGTCGTCCCATCGCCCCAGTATGGCCCGCCGGGCGGACGACCTACAGGTCGTGCGCGTCCTCGGACTCGATGTTGCCATGTCGCCCGATCTCGGACGCGGCGATCATCTGGGTCCGGTTGATGAGGATGAACGGATAGTGGCTGATGATCCGCCGGTCGGCCAGCGAGCGGGTCGTGACGTCGATCATCGGGACGAACCGCGGATGGGAGGAATCCACGAAGCCGGCCAGATCCGTCTCGCCGAAGATGAAGACCGTGCCCGAGACGGTGTGGCCCGGGGTGAACAGGACGAACTCGCGGGTCTGCCGGTTGGCGATGGCGCCACCGACCCCCTGGTCCACGTAGCCGGTCGCCGTGCCTGGCTCCGGTGTGGGCGCGTCGCGCTGGGCGATGTAGCTGATCTCGTCCTGGTCGACCATCAGCTCCGGGAGGATGAGGCTGGTGGGATCGCCGTTGCGGCGCAGCAGCTGGGCCTGGTGGACGCGCACGTAGCCGCTCGACGCGTTGATCAGGTCCGTCAGCCGCCCGAACCGCCCGAGCGAGATCTGGCCGTTCAGGCGCAGGTGCGTCCCGACCAGCTCGATCGTCTCGTTGTGGACCGGTTCCGGCTCGTCGCTGCCGAAGACTCCGAAACCCGAGGGTGCGGAGCCGGGCAGGTCATCCCACGTCATGAGCCGATCGTAGCATCGGAGATCTCGCTCGGACCCCCTGACCTTCGAGTCACGGCGCCTTCGGGTCCACGAACCGGCAGCGCGGACGGAGCGGGCAGGCGGCGCAGTCCGGCTTGCGTGCGTGGCAGACCTTCCGACCGTGCTGGATGAGGTTCACGTGCGCCTCGTGCATCTCGTCCGGTTCGAGCAGTCCGAGATACAGGTCGTGGGCGTCGTCGGCGGAGGCCTTCTTCGGGATGAGGCCGACGCGATGGGAGACCCGCTCGACGTGGCGATCGACGGGCATCAGCGGCAGCCCGAAGGAGAACAGCAGGAGCACCGAGGCGGTCTTCTTGCCGATCCCGTCGATCGCGACAAGCCAGTCCCGGGCGTCGGCGGCGGTCATCTCGCCAAGGAACTCCAGGGAGTGATCGCCGCGTCGCTCGCGGATGTACGCGAGGGTCGCCTGGATCCGGGGCGCCTTCTGGTTGGCCAGACCGCCCGGACGGATGACCTCGACCAGCTCGGGGAGTGGCGCGTGCTCGACGGCATCCCAGTCCGGCGCCGACCCGTCGGCCAGGCCGTCGCCGCCCCAGCCGGCGCCGGGGTTGTGGGCACGGACCTCGCCGCCCGACGGGTACGCCTGGCGGAGTGCCTCGAAGGCGACCTCGGCGTTCGTATCGGCGCTGTTCTGGGTGAGGATGGTCAGGATCAGCTCGCTCGTCGGGTCGAGGCGGCGCTCCCAGGTCGGGTGCCCGTACAGGCCGGCCAGCTCGTCCATGACGAACGGCACGAGGCCCGGCCGCAGGCGTTCGAGGGTCTTGGCCCAGGTCCGGCCCGGGTTGGAGAAGTGGCGCTTCTTCGGACGCTTCGGTCGTGGCTTCGGGGCCGGGGGTCCGGTCTCCGACCCTGTGTCTCGGGCGGCGGTCGACATGCCGCCTACCAGCGGCCGTTGCCGGGCTGCATGTCGGCCGGATCGAGACGGATCGGGAACCGCTCGCGGATCCGCGCGTCGACCGCCGGGTCAAGGTATCGCGGGTAGTGCGTGCCCAGGATCTCCCCGACGCGCTCGTGGGCGCGCTCGTAGATCGTCCGGCTGCCGCCTTCCTGCCACTCGCCCGGACTCGTGCGATCGGCGAGCTCCGGGTAGTGGAACTCGCTGCGCATGAGCTGCAGGGTCTGGTCGGCGCCGAGGTAGTGACCGACGCCCTTGACCGTCTCCGCGATGACCTCGTACGACAGCGTCTCGTCGGTGACTTCGATCCCGCGCAGCAGGCGCTGGGTGTTGCCGATCAGGTCGTTGTCGATGACCAGCCCCTCCAGCGACTGCCCCATCAGGCTGCCCACGATGCCGGGGTAGGCCGAGACCAGGTTGCCCCCGGCCAGGGCCGCGGCGGTGATCGTGATGCCCTTCTCGTAGCCCGCCTGCGCGTCCATCGTCTTGGCGTCGGTCATGCCGGAGGCGACCGACGACACGAGGCCGTAGTGGTTCGCGATCTGGGCGCTCGCCGCCATCAGCAGGGCTTCCTCGCCGCTGCCGCCGGTGAAGCCGCCCGTGCGCAGATCCGACACGAACGGCCACATCCCGAAGTCGAACGGATTGCCCGGTCGGATCATGTTGACGATGGCGAGACACGCCAGGGTCTCGGCGAAGCACTGGACAAGGGCCCCCGCGAGGGCGGCCGGTGCGGTCGCGCCGGCCTGCGGGGCGATGGCGATGTCCGTGGCGAGTCCCAGTTCCGCCGTGCGGACGAGGACTTCGGCATTGTCCTTCCCGAACCGAAGCGGGGAGACGATCGGACAGCCGCCGATGCTGCAGAACGGACGCTTCAGGAACTCGCCGTCACCGCCGGCGACGAGGTCGAACATCGCGACGAGGTCGTCCACGTAGCCGACGGTCGCGCAGCTGAACGCGAACGGCTTGTTCTGGCCGGCCAGCGCCGCGTAGGCGACGTTGATGTCGTGGACGTAGACGTCTTCGCTGTACTCGGCCGCGATGAAGGGCTGGCCGTAGCAGTGGATGTTCGGCAGGCGATCGACCAGGCGCGCGGCGTCGTAGAGGTCGACCAGCCGGGTCGGTCGGAAGGTCTGGGTCTCGTAGTCGAGGACCGAGACGGCCTCCCCGGAGGTGCAGAAGTAGACGCGTTCCCCGCTGATCTCGATGTCGTTGGCCGGATCCACCGCGTAGCGGACGTAGCCGCGAGAGGCGACGCCGAGCATCTCCTCGACCAGGTCTCTCGGGAACAGCAGGCGTCCATCCGCGTCCAGCGTGCAGCCGCGCGGGAGCGCATAGCGGAGGATCTCCGGGATCGGATCGCCGATCCCGATCGTCGCGAGGACGTCGAGCGCGGTCGAGTAGATGCGTTCGATGTCGCGGGTGGAGAGCGGTCGATACAGGCCGCCGGTCATCCCGGGCCGCACGGCCGCCGGACTCGGGGCCGCCGCCACAGCGTGGCGCGGACGACGACCGTGCCCCGCGGGCGGGTCCGCCGTCGTGGTCGTCGTCGGGTGCGCTCTCGGCGATGTCCATCGGGACATTGTCCTCGCTCGGGCACCGCGGGACATCGCAGTCGCGCCCTGCGAGCGTCCTCGCAGCCCGCGCGGCGTTCAGGGTCGCGGGACCTGCTCGGACGAGGTCAAGCCCCGGGTCTGGTGGCCGCGGCAGCCCAGGCGCGGGCGAGACGCTCACCGCAGGCCTCGAGTGGCGCCGTGCCGGCCGCCAGGGCGACCTCGAGCGGGACGGGCGTCTCCCAGACGGGGACGGCCTGCGCACCGACGGCGGCCAGGGCCGTCGATCCCGTCGGGTTCCACGCTGCCACCGACCCCGATGCAAGGCTTGCCGGCTGCCTGCGCCCGCTTGGCGACCCCGAGGGCGGTCTTGCCGAACGCGGTCTGGGCGTCGATCCGACCTTCGCCGGTGATGACGAGGTCGGCGCGGGCCAGGCGGGCGTCGAAGTCGGTCGCCTCCATGACGAGGTCCACGCCGGGCCGCAGGGCGAACGAGCGGAACCGATCCTGGATCGCGAGCAGCCCGAACCCGACGCCGCCTGCCGCACCGGCCCCCGGCGTGTCGCGTTCGCGACGGCCGGTCTCGGCTTCGAGGGCGTCGGCCCAGGCCTCCAGCGACCACTCGAGGATCTGGCGACCTTGCGGCGTCGCGCCCTTCTGCGGTCCGTAAGTCTCGGCCGCGCCGGTCGGCCCGAGGAGGGGTTGCTCACGTCGCAGGCGACCTGGAGGTCGACCTCGGCGAGACGCGGATCGAGGCCGGACAGGTCGGCTCGGACCGGATCCGCGCCGAGGACGATGGGTGGTGTCGGGTAGCCCTCGTCGATGAGCGGGTTGCCGGCTTCGCTCGATCGGCGCCGAGCGCCTCGAGCAGTCCCGGTCCCGCCGTCGTTCGTCGCGCTGCCACCGATCCCGAGCGTGATCTGGCGCGACACCGGAGTCGAGCAGCGGCGCTGAGGACTTCGCCGGTGCCCGACGTGGTCGCGGCCATCGGGTCGCGCTCGTCCGGGTTGACCAGCGACAGCCCGGACGCCTCGGCCATCTCGATGACGGCCCGAGCGCCGCCGGCGACCGGAGCCAGCCAGCGAGCGCGGACGGACGCTCGAGTCGGATCCCGTGGACCATCGGCGGCCCTGCCACTCCCAGCCGCCCGCCGCCGCGACCGCTTCGAGCGTGCCTTCGCCGCCGTCGGCGAGCGGGCAGAGGAGGATCTCGTCGTCGGGGCGCGCGCGGAGCCAGCCGTCGGCCAGCGCGCGGGCGACCTGCACGGACGTCAACGTGCCCTTGAACGAGTCCGGCGCGAACAGGACGATCACGCGACCGCCCGCATCGTCAGCGCGGCTCGCCGCCGGCCAGGACGCGGCGCTGCTCGACGTACTCCGGGATGCGGATCATCGGCGGGCGCTCCTGGTCGGCCAGCTCGATGACCTCGAGCCCGAGCCGGCCCTTGCCGGACCGGGGCAGCTTCATCGTCGAGCCCATCTCGGCGAACAGCCGGGCCTTGTGCCGTTCCTCGAGCCGCTTCATGACGGCCTGCAGGATGACGAACGACATCCGCGACAGGCCCTCGAGCTCCTGGTTCCGATGGACGCGGCGCTCGAGGTCCACCTGCCCGAGGCCCTCGATGCCGAGCCGCTCGGCAGCGTCGATGAGGTGGCCGATCTCGACCGCATACCCGGTGAAGAACGGGATCGTCTCGAGCAGCGCCCGCCGCCCCGCGTACTCGCCCGACAGTGGCTGGATCATCCCGGACAGCTCCGGGTAGAACAGGTTGATGAGGGGCCGCGCGACGAGTTCCGTGACCCGGCCGCCGCCGCCTTCCTTGAGCGTGCCGTCCTCGACGATCGGGCGCTGGTAGTAGCCCTTGACGTACTGGAGCCGCGGTTCGTGGAGGAGCGGTCCGAGCGTGCCGTAGACCATCCGGTGGTGCCAGTTCTTCACGTCCGTGTCGGCCCACACGATGATGTCGCCGGTCGCCGCATAGAGCGACTTCCAGAGCGCCTCGCCCTTGCCCACGAACGAGCCGTAGCGCGCCAGCACGTCGGGATGCTGGACGACGCGAGCGCCCTCGGCCTCGGCGATCTCGCGCGTCCGATCGGTCGACATCGAATCGATGACGAGGACCTCGTCGAGGAGTGGCACGCGACCGACCATCTCGCGCATCGCCCGACGGACGATCGGCCCGACCGTCTCCTCCTCGTTCAGGGTCGGCAGGACCAGGCTGACCGTGACGCCCTGCTTCTCCTTGAGCGCGACCAGGCGGCGCAGGTCGCCGAACTCGGCGTGATGGAAGTTCGATTCGCCGAACCAGCGCTCGACCTTGGCCGGGATGGCCCGGGCTTCCTCGGCGGCCCGATCGGCGGCGGCCAGCGTCTCGGCTCGGCTGGCCAGGCGGTCGAAGGTGGACCGTTCGATCGGATCGCGCGTCTTGACGACCACGACGCTCGGCTTGGCGCGCGCGGCGATCGCCTCGGGCAGCGCCCCGAACAGGTACGTCTCGCCGTTGGCGCCGGCCACGCTGGCCGATGCGCCCATCACGACGAGGTCGGATCGCTCGGCCTCGCGCAGGATGGCGTTCCGGACGTTCGGCGCTTCCTTGAGCAGGGCCTCGCCGCGACCCTTCACGTGCTGCTTGATGAACGCCGCCAGGGCGTGCTCGGCCTGCGCCCGGACCGCCATCGTGATCCCGGGCGGCACGAGATGGAGGACGACGACCGTCGCATCGTGATGTCGGGCGATCGCGTCCGCGAAGCGCAGGGCGAGCTCCGCGTGCGGGCCGCCGCGGACCGGCACGAGGACCCGCCGGATCGTGCGCGAGCCCGCGCTGCTTGACGACGGCGATGTCGCTCGGCGACTCCCGGACGACCTCGTCGATGGTCGACGAGAAGACCGTCGGGCCGGTGTGGTCGCGTGCGCCGGTCTTGCCGCCCCAGCCGAAGATGATGAGGTCCGCTTCCTGCTCCGCGGAGGCCTCGATGATGCCCTCCGCCGCGTGACGGCCGATCCGGACGAGCGGGTGGATCGTCGTGCCGCGCGGGGCGTAGTCGAGCACGCGCTGGAGGAGCCGGCGGGCGTGGCGGGCGCGCGTCGCGCCCTCGGACAGCGGCATCCCCTCGGGGACCTCCACGATGCCGAGGGCGGACAGCTCCCCGGCGCGCGGGTCCAGGATGGCGGCGCCGATGCGGACCAGCTCCTCGGCCGTGGTGGGGTTCGCGACCGGGATGAGGATCCGGGCGGGCAGCGCCGACTTGGCCTTCATGCGCCGGCCTCGGCCTCGTTCCAGCGCTCGACGAGGTACGGCTTGAGCAACTCGAACTCGCGGGCCTGGCGCTCGACGCGGTCCTCCGCCTGGGTCGTCGTGACGGCCCGGTTCTCCACCACGAAGCTGCCGACGCGCCCGAAGTAGATGGGCACCAGCGCCGCGACCATCGATTCGACGTTGCGTTCGGGATCGCGCGCGGCGACGACCAGGTCGTACACGACGCGGGCCCACAGGTCATCCGGGAAGTGGAACGCGGCGACGGCATCGGCCATCTCGATCGTCGTCGCCGACGTGGACGCCACATCGCCGCCGACGCCCAGCTTCGTCCGGGCCTGGTCGCCCAGGCGGCCCGCCTCCGCGGCCAGCTCCAGGACGGTCTCCGCGGTGGCCGGGGCGAGCATCGCGCGCCACGGGTCCGCGAGGGTCAGCGAGCCGGCGTGGAATTCGGACAGGAGGCGGAGCGTGTTCACTTCGAGCGGCGGCGGGTCGATGATCCGCTCGAAGCCGTAGGCCGGGACGTCGTGGCTGCCGTGGATGGGCAGCCACTGGTCGCGGTACCGGTCCGCCAGCCGCAGGATCGTGCCGACGACCTGGCGGAACATCGGGCCGAGGTCGGAGCCCGGGTCCTTCGGGTCGTGGATCTTGGCCCCGAGACGGGTCTGGCAGACCGCGAAGCCGCCGGCCAGCGCCGACGTCGTCATCCAGATGTCGATCCCGAACCGGCTGATGTCGGGCGTCCAGTCGTCGAGCTCCAGGTAGTGCTTGACGAGGTCGCCGCTGACGCCGAAGTCGCCGCCGATGGGCTGGCGGATCCGATGCCCGTAGAGCGCGCGCGTCAACGGGTAGGTGACCGTGTTCGTGATCGTGCCGTCGAACTTGTAGCGCGCGTAGAGCGGCGAGACGAAGTCGTAGCCACCCTTGAGGATGGGCCCGGCCAGCAGCTCGATCCACTCGGGGACGATCGAGCGCAGGTCCGAGTCCACGACGACCAGCGCCTGGACCTCGAGGGCCGCGGCGATCTCGAAGATCGTGCGCAGGGCCGCACCCTTGCCGCCGACCCCGTCGATCTCCGGGTAGGTCAGGCTGACCCGTTCGAGCTTGTTGGTGGGCCGGACGAGCAGGATCTGCTCGACGTAGTCCGGCGGCTCGGTCTCGATGACGACGCGCCCGGTCCCGTCGGGCGACCCGGCGTCCGCGTTGACGACCACCGGATGCAGGTCCGGGAAGTACTGGACGAGGCCGGCCTGGGCGGCGCGCACGACGTAGCCGATCGTCGCGGCGTTCTTGAAGCTTGGGATGCCGACCATGATGTCCGCCTTGCCGAGGCGGGCGATCTCATCGCGGATGGCCGGCGCGAGCGTCGTCTGGGGCACGCCTCACCGTACCACCCGGGACGGCGAGGCGTCCGCCGCACCCGGGACGATGGGCTCAGCGGCGGGGCATCGCCACGCTGGCCCAGTCGAGCGCCGCGGCGCCGGGTTCGTACCGGCCGTTCGCTGCCTTGAACGAGATGCCGGGGAAGCCCATCGAGCGCCACGAGCCCACCCACGTGTCGATCGGCGGCCGGATGAACGTGCCGCGGCGGACGAGGTCCGTCTCGGCGATGACCGACTCGAGCAGGCGCTTGCGCTCGAGGAGCGGGACGTCGAACAGCGGCGTCCCGTCCAGCCAGATGAGGTCGACCAGCACCAGCGCGACCGGGTCGTCGCCGCGCGGCATCCGCTCCGCACGTCCCTGGTCCAGGCGCTTCTCGTCGCTCCCCGGACGGCTGCCCATGAGCGTCTGGCTGACGACCTTGCCGGCCGTGTCCAGGCTGTCGCCGCCGGTGAACGTGCCCGTCCCGTCGTGGGCGACCTCGGCCGTGACGTAGCCGTCCACGATGATCTCGCCGGCCAGGGTCGCCGCGGCAAGCGCGGTCGCGAGCGCCGGAAAGCCATCGAGTCGGTCGCCGTCCGTGTCCTGCAGGACCGCCTTGTCGTCGGCGACCGCGCCCAGGAATCGGAGGCCGGACCAGAGCGGCTCCACGATCGGGTCGCGGACGCCGTCGGACCGCTTCGAACCGAAGGTCTGCGGGCGCCAGTCGAGCACGGCTTCGAGCGCGTTCATGGCCGTCATCGTACCCGGGCGCGCGGCTATCATCCGCGGGTGACCAGCGCGCCCGGTGCCAGCGGTCCCGCGTCCCGACCGTCGCGGCCTCGCCGCGCTGACCCCGAGCGGTCGCGCCATCGTCCCGGCGTCGTGGGCGATGTACGACTTCGCCAACACGATCTTCAGCTTCGCGGTCGTGTCCGGGGCGATCGGCCTGTACCTGACCGGCGACGGTCAGTTCGGCGAACGGGACGGGAACCTGCTGTTCTCGCTCGCCATCGTCGCGAGCGTCGGCTTGAACGCCGCGATCTCCCCGTTCCTCGGCGCCATCTCGGACCGTGGCGGCCGGCGCATGCCGTTCCTGCTGGCCTTCACGCTGCTGTGCATCGGCAGCACGTTCTTCATCGCCGACGTCGCTCCGGCCGTCGGCCTGATCCTGTTCATCATCGCGAACTTCGCGTACCAGGCCGCACTCATCTACTACGACGCGACGCTCAAGACCGTGAGCACGACCGAGTCGCGCGGCAAGTTGTCGGGCATCGGCACCGGGCATCGGCTACTGCGGCACGGTCGTCGTCGGGCTGCTCATCTTCCTGCTCGACATCCCGGTCGAGGATCGCTTCCGCCTGACGGCCATCCTGTTCCTGCTGTTCGCGATCCCGATCTTCGTGTTCGTGAAGGAGCCGAAGCGCGCCGCCGAGACGCCGCTGACCCTGCGCGATGTCGGCGATGCGTTCGGCCAGCTGCGGCGGTCCATCTCGGACGCGCGCGAGGTGCCGGGGCTGTGGCGCTTCCTCATCGGGCGGTTCTTCTACTCGGACGCGGTCAACACGGTCATCGTCGTCATGAGCGTCGTGACCGTCGAGGCGCTCGAGATGACGCCGGCGACCGCCAACCTCATCCTGCTGTCCCTGACCCTCGTGGCCATCGTCATGAGCTTCGTGTGGGGCTGGATGGTCGACCGACGGGGTCCGAAGCAGACCCTGGTCATCGTCCTGATCTCGTGGGCCGTCGGCCTGCTGCTCGGCGGCGTCGCCGTCGGGTTCGGGGCGGCCGGGATCGTCCCGTTCCTGATCGCCGGCGCGATCCTGGGCAGCGGCCTTGGCGGCGTCCAGGTGGCCGACCGCGTGTTGATGGTCCGGCTCTCGCCGCCCGACAAGCTGGGCGAGTTCTTCGGGCTGTATGGACTCGTCGGCAAGGGCAGCCAGGTCATCGGGCAACTGCTCTACGGCGCCCTGATCTTCCTGCTCCTCGACAGCCTCGGCAACGGCGCCTACCAGGTCGCGGTCCTGAGCCTGCTCGTCACGATGCTCATCGGCCTGTGGCTGCTCTGGCCGGTCCGGGACGACTGGGCCGGATCCGGCGAGGGCACGCCCCCGGGGCTCGCGTCGGATCGCTTGCCGCCAGACCGATTGGCGCCGGGATCCTCCCCGCTGGAGCCGCGCTAGGCAACCCGGCTCCGCCTTACGCTGACCTCGCCTGAGCCGCCGGGCAGGTCCACCGGCCCCGCCGCGGCATCGAAGTCCCACGGACATCTGGTCGTCCCCGCGTTGGGACCTTGACCGGGCGGGCATCGCCCGTCGCGTATCGGTCACCCGACGACCGAACGAGCGAACGAACGCAACGAGGGCACCTGGAGCTTCGCCCGTTGACGGTCTCGTCCGTCGGCTTGATCACCCCACGACCGAATGCACGAACGAGCGGTCCGGATGAGCACCTCCCTGGCCCGCGCCCGGCTCCCGTTCGCTGGTTCGGTCACCCCAGGACCGAAGAACGGTCGACCAGCCTCGTGTGGAGGACACGCTCAGGTGCGTCGGCGCCTCGGTCAGTCCGGGTAGCCGTCCGGGTGGCGTCGGCGCCACGCCCAGGCCGACCCGACCATCGCCTCGAGCGTCGGCTGCCGGGCCGTCCAGCCGAGGACGCGCCCGGCTCGTTCGTTGCTCGCCACGAGGATCGGCGGATCGCCGGCCCGCCGCTCGCCCATCGTGTACGGGATGGCGTGCCCGACGACGGCCTCGGCGGCGGCCAGGACCTCGCGGACGCTGAACCCGCCGGCCGTGCCGAGATTGCAGATGAGTGGCTCGGCGGTCCGCGGGTCGCCCTCGGCGGTCGCCTCGATCCCGCGCAGGTGGGCGTCGGCCAGGTCGGCGACGTGGATGTAGTCGCGGATGCACGTCCCGTCCGGGGTCGGGTAGTCGTCGCCGAACACGGTCAGGGGCCGGAGGCCCTCGGCCGCCGCGAGCACGTTCGGGATGAGGTGGGTCTCCGGGTCGTGATCCTCGCCGAGCGCCTCCGTGGCACCGGCGACGTTGAAGTAGCGGAGGCTCACGCTGCGCAGGCCGTACGCGGCGCCGTACCAGCGAAGGGCGCCCTCGAATGTCCGCTTCGTCTCGCCGTATGGGTTGATCGGTCGGAGCGGCGCATCCTCGGGGATCGGCGTCTCGTCGGGCACGCCGTAGACCGCCGCCGTGGACGAGAAGACGATCCGCCCCACACCGCTCGTCCGGGCGGCCTCGAGCAGGGCGACCCCGCCGGCGACGTTGTCGCGGTAGTACTTCGCCGGGTCGCGGCCGGACTCGCCCACCAGCGATCGCGCGGCGCAGTGGAGGATGGCCTCGATCCGCTCGGACTCCAGCAGCCGGGCGACGAACGCCGTGTCCGTGTACGTGCCCTGGCGGAACGTGGCGCCCGCCGGAACGGCCGCGATGTGACCGGTCGTCGCGTCGTCGAGGACGACCACCTCGTGCCCGGCGGCGAGGAACGCCTCGACCGAGACCGAACCGACGTAGCCGGCGCCACCGGTGACCAGGATGCGTGTCATCGTTCGAACGATACGGGGTCGAGGTGGTCCGCGTGGCTCGGACCAGTCGGCCCGGATCCCCCGCGGAGGATGCTCGACGTGGCCTTGCTCGACGACCTCGCCTACACGTCCGCGACCGCGCTCGCCGCGCTGATCCGGGCGCGCCAGGTGTCGCCGACCGAGGTCGTCGACGCGACCATCGAGCGAATCGAGTCGCGCGATCCGTCCCTGAACGCCGTGGTCTTCAAGGGGTATGACGAGGCGCGGGACCGGGCTCGAGCGGCGACCGACACGGTCATGGCCGGTGCCGAGCTCGGCCCGCTCCACGGCGTCCCGACCCTGATGAAGGACCTCTTCGACTTCAAGCCTGGCTGGCGCTCCACGTTCGGTGGCGTGACGGCCTTGGCGGACACCGTCATCGATGCCAGTTGCGTCTTCGTCGAGCGCGTCGAGCGCGACGGCGGGATCGTCGTCGGCAAGACCAACAGCCCGGTGATGGGTTTTCGTGGCACGTGCGACAACCCGCTGTTCGGGCCGACCCGGAACCCGTTCGACACGGCGCTGAACGCAGGCGGGTCATCGGGCGGGAGCGCGGCGGCCGTCGCCGACGGGTTCGCGTCCTTCGCCGAAGGGACCGATGCCGGTGGCTCGATCCGGATCCCGGCGGCCTGGTGCGGGCTCTATGGCCTCAAGCCGTCCTGGGGCCGTGTGCCCGTCGTCATCCGCCCGAACGCGTTCGCGGGGACGGACCCGTTCGTCGCTGAGGGTCCGATCACTCGAACCGTCGCGGATGCGGCGCTCGTGCTCCAGTCGCTCGCCGGCCCGGATGCCCGCGATCCGTACAGCCTGACCGGCGTCCCGGACTTCGTGGGCTCGCTCGGTGGCGACCTGCGCGGGGTGCGCATCGCGTACAGCCCGGACTTCGGGGTCTACGCGGTGGATCCGCGGATCGCGACGGTGGTCGCGGCCGCGGCGCGAGCCTTCGAGGCGGCCGGCGCGATCGTGGACGAGATCGCCATCCCGATCCCGTTCGACCAGCGTCGAGCTGAGCGATCTGTGGTGCCGGCTCATCACGCCGCTGAACATCGAGACGTTCGAGGGGTTCAAGGCCGGCGGCCTGGACCTGCTCCGGACCATCGCGACTCGTTCCCACCGGAGTACCTGCGCTGGATCGACGCAGGCTACGAAGCGACCGTGACCGACCGACGGCGCGACCAGCTGATGCGGACGACGGTGCGCGACGTCCTCGCCGGCGTGTTCGCCACGTACGACTTCATCGTCACCCCGACGGTCGGGGCCGTCCAGGTCCCGAACGCGACCGACGGGAACACGATGGGTCCCCGTGAGGTGGCCGGTGTCGCCGTCGACCCGCTGATCGGCTGGTGCCTGACGTACCTGCTCAACTTCTCGGGCCACCCGGCGGCATCGATCCCGGCCGGACTCATCGACGGACGGCTGCCGGTCGGCCTGCAGCTCATCGGCCGGCCCGGCGACGACGCCGGGGTCCTGCGGGCGAGCTCGGTCTTCGAGCGGATCCAGCCGTGGGAGGACAGCTACCAGCGCTGCCGCGAGCGGTCTCTCGACTGAGTCGGCCGTCCGGCACGCGTCGCCGGTCAGGTCACGGCACGATGAACGTGATGGTCCCGTTCTTCTTCGAGCGCGAGTCGTGCATCGTGAGCTTGTAGGTGCCGTTGGCGGGCGTCGGGACACTGAAGCACATCGATGCGTCACGGACCGTGCCCTTGCTCGGGACGCCGATGTAGACCGCCGGGAACGCCGCCGCGTTCGTCCCGTCCGGGACGGTCAGGTAGGCCTTGTCGATGAACGCATCGAAGCCCGTTTCGCCGTTGGCCGCGATGCCGCCCAGCACGATCGACATCTCACCGATCTTCATCGGGCCGAACTTCATGCGAGTGGGGCTACCGGCACATGAAGCCGGCTGGAGCCGACCGGTCCGGACCGTGTAGGTGGCGTACTTGCCCATCTTCACCTTGCCGAGGACGTCGAAGTCGAGCGGCTGCTCCGACACGGCCGGATCGCCGTTGAGGGGGATCGTGGCCTGGTGCTCCGTCGGCTGCCCGAACGTGAGGACGGCCGTCTCCGGGGTGAAGCCCACTGGCCCCAGGACCTGGATCTCGCCACGGACCGAGCCGCCGGCCGGCACGGCCCCGTTGGGGATGAAGGCCTGCAGGTACGTGCCGTTCCAGACGACGCTCATCTCGCTGCCCAGACCGCTGACGTCGTTCGGCGCCGTGCTCGAGTTGAGGAACGTGGCGATGACCACGAGCCGTCGCGTGACCGGGTCGTAGTTCGCGCCGCTGACATCGATGGCGTAACCGCCCCACCACACGTGCGCATCGAGGGTCATCGCCATCGGTGTCGGGACGGGCGTCGGTGTCGGTGTCGGACTGGGGGTCGGGATCGGCGTTGGCGTCGGGACCGCGGTGGCCGTGGGGGTCGGCGTCGGGGCGTCGCTCGGGGCGGCGGACGGGATCGACGCCGCGCTCGAGGACGCGACGGTCGCATCGCTCGGGGCGACGCTCGCGCCGGCCCCATCCGAGGCCGGAGTCGTCGGACCGGACGAGCAGGCAGCGATGATGAGGGAAAGGGCGACCGCGCCTGCCAGCTGTCGATGGATGGACATCGGACCGGTCCCCTTCGCGAGTGGCGGGCGGTGGAGCGTGCGCGACATCCCTGGTGGATGCCGGCACAGGATACGCCGCGTGCGATCTCGTCTAGGTCGTCGTCGCGACCACGTGCTGGGCGATCACGACATCCTCGCGACTGGCGATCCGCAGGACGGACGGCACGCCGGGCGCGTGGGACAGGATCGCATCCTCGTTCGGGTCGGCATCGGTGATCGGCGGGACCCCGAGCACCGCCAGCCGGGCGACGATCCTCGCCCGGATCCGGCCGGAATGCTCGCCGATGCCACCGGTGAAGACGAGCGCATCGACGCCTGGAAGGGCCGTCGCCGCCGCCCCGATCCCGGCGGCTGCACGGCTGACGAACAGCTCGAGCGCCAGCGCCGCCGACTCGTCCCCGTCGCGTTCAGCGTCGAGCAAGGCCCGGACGTCCGACGAACGCCCCGACACCCCGAGCAGGCCCGACCGGTGGTCCAGCGTCTCGCCGAGCTCGTCGACACTCAGACGGCCGTCGCGCAGGAGGGCGAGCAGGACGCCCGGGTCGATCGAACCGGCCCGCGTGCCCATCATCAGGCCCTCCAGCGGAGTCATCCCCATGCTCGTGTCGACGGACCGGCCGTGATCGACCGCGGTCACCGAACAGCCGCTGCCGAGGTGGGCGACGACGAGTCCGAGGCTCACGGGATCGCGCTCGAGCAGCTCGCCGGCTCGCGTGACCGCCCACGCGACCGACAGGCCGTGGAACCCGAACCGACGGACGCCCCACGCCTCGTACCAGGCCGCCGGGACGGGGTAGCGGTGGGCCGCGGCCGGGAGGGTCGCGTGGAACGCCGTATCGAAACAGGCCACGTGGGGGACGCCCGGCAGGGCCGTCCGGGCGGCGCGGATCGTGTCCGTGGCCACCGGATTGTGCAGCGGCGCCAGGGGCGCGAGCGCGTCGATCGCCTCGAGCACGCCGTCGTCGATGACGACCGGGCCGGTGAACCGCGTGCCGCCGTGGACGACCCGGTAGCCGACGGCGTCGATCGTCGAGGCCGGACGCCGCCGGCCTCGAGTGCCGCCAGGACGTTCGCCACGACCTCACCGCGCCCGGCCGCACGGGTCGCATCGGCGCCCCAGTCCACGGCCGCTGCGGCGAGGGGCGTGCGGTCCGGCGGCTCGAGGACGGTGGCCTTGAGCGAACTCGAGCCCGGGTTGAGGACCAGGATCCGAGTCAGTACGGCCACGTCCAGTCGCGGATCTCCGGCGGGTCCTCGCCGTGCTCGCGGGTGTACGCCCGGGCCTCGACCCGCCGGTCCGCCATCGCCTGGCGGACGGCCCCGGCGTGCGACCCGAGGCCGGGCACGCGGTCGATGACGTCCATGACGAGGTGGAACCGGTCGAGGTCGTTGCGCATGACGATGTCGAACGGCGTCGTGACCGTGCCCTCCTCCTTGTAGCCGCGGACGTGGAGGTTGGCGTGGTTGGTCCGGCGATAGGCCAGTCGGTGGATGAGCCACGGATAGCCGTGATAGGCGAAGACGACCGGTCGGTCCGTCGTGAACAGCGTGTCGAACTCGCGATCGGACAGGCCGTGCGGATGCTCCGAGTCCGGCTGCAGGCGCATGAGGTCCACCACGTTCACGACCCGGACCTTCAACTCGGGCAGATGCTGCCGGATCAGGTCGACGGCCGCGAGGGTCTCGAGGGTGGGGATGTCGCCGCAGCAGGCCATGACGACGTCCGGGTCGCCATCGTCGTTGCTGGCCCAGTCCCAGATGCCGAGGCCGCGGGTGCAGTGGAGGACGGCGTCATCCATCGACAGGTAGTCGAGCGCCGGCTGCTTGCCGGCGACGATGACGTTGACGTACTGCTGGCTGCGCAGGCAATGATCGGCGATCGACAGGAGGGTGTTGGCGTCCGGCGGAAGGTAGACCCGGATGACCTCGGCCTTCTTGTTGACGACGTGATCGATGAAGCCCGGGTCCTGGTGGCTGAACCCGTTGTGATCCTGGCGCCAGACGTGGCTGGTCAGCAGGTAGTTCAGCGACGAGATCGGACGACGCCACGGGATCTCCGATGTCATCTTCAGCCACTTGGCGTGCTGGTTGAACATCGAGTCGATGATGTGGATGAAGGCCTCGTAGCAGTCGAACAGCCCGTGCCGGCCGGTCAGGAGGTAGCCCTCCAGCCAGCCCTGGCAGTTGTGCTCGGACAGGACCTCCATCACGCGGCCATCGAGGGCCAGGTGGTCGTCCGTCGGCAGGGTCTCGGCGTTCCAGGCGCGATCGGTCACCTCGAACACCGGCGAGAGCCGGTTGGACGCCGTCTCGTCCGGGCCGAACAGGCGGAACGTGGTCGGGTTGGCCCGGATCACGTCGCGCAGCCACGTTCCGAGGACCTTGGTCGCCTCGCTGGACGTGGTCGCGGGCCGCTCGACCGGCACGGCGTAGTCACGGAAGTCGGGCAGAGCGAGGTCGCGCCGCAGGAGGCCGCCGTTGGCATGCGGGTTGGCGCTCATCCGCCGCTCGCCACGCGGCGGCAGGTCGGCCAGGTCAGCTCGAAGGGCGCCGTCGTCGTCGAACAGCTCCTCCGGCCGGTAGCTGTGCAGCCACGTATCGAGGATGGCCAGGTGCTCGGGCTTCTCGCGAACGTCCGACATCGGGACCTGGTGGGATCGGAAGCTGCCCTCGGCCGGCAGGCCGTCGACCTCCTTCGGCCCCGTCCAGCCCTTGGGCGAGCGGAGGATGATCATCGGCCAGCGTGGCCGCGTGGTGACCCCGTCGATGCGCGCCGCCCGGTGGATGGCGGCGACCGAGTCCATCGCCTCATCGAGCGCGGCCGCCATCTTGCGGTGCATGTGGACCGGGTCGTCGCCCTCGACGAACAAGGGCTGGTAGCCGTAGCCCTCGAACAGCGAGGCCAGCTCCTCGTGGGGGATGCGCGCCAGGATCGTCGGGCTGGCGATCTTGTAGCCGTTCAGGTGCAGGATCGGCACGACCGCACCGTCGTTCCGGGGATCCAGGAACTTGTTGGAGTGCCAGCTCGTGGCGAGCGGACCGGTCTCGGCCTCGCCGTCGCCGACGACGCAGAACACGACCAGATCCGGGTCATCGAAGGCGGCGCCGTACGCATGGCTGACGGCGTAGCCGAGCTCACCACCCTCGTGGATGGATCCCGGCGTCTCCGGCGTCACATGGCTGCCGATCCCGCCCGGGAACGAGAACTGGCGGAACAGCTTGCGGATCCCGTCCGTGTCCCGGCTGATGCCCGGGAAGTACTCGGAGTACGTCCCCTCGAGGTAGGCATTGGCGACGGTCGCCGGACCGCCGTGACCCGGCCCGATGATGTAGATCGCGTCGAGATCGCGCGCCTTGATGACGCGATTCAGGTGGGCATAGATGAAGTTGAGCCCGGGCGTCGTGCCCCAGTGGCCGAGCAGGCGTGCCTTGACGTGGTCGCGGGTCAATGGCTCGCGCAGCAGCGGGTTGTCGAGCAGGTAGATCTGGCCGACCGACAGGTAGTTCGCGGCGCGCCAGTACGCGTCGATCCGCTCGAGCTCGTCGTCCGGGAGCGGACCGGGTCGGTCACTGGTCGGGATCGTCTCTCGCGTGGCCATGGGTCGTCCTCCTGCCCCGGCAGCCTACCGCGGGTTCGTTAACGGATGCTCACCGTCGGCGCAGCAATCGATCGAGCCATGAACGACGTTTCGGGGCCGCGAGCTCGTCGGCCGTCTCGACCGGCTCGACCGGCTCCTGCCTCGGGACGTTGGCGACCTCGATCAGCACCGGTACGGTGTCAGCGGCGACCTCGATGGGGACCGACGGCACAGTGTCGATCACGGCTTCCTCGACGGGCCGAGCATCCTCGCCGCGGTAGGCGAGACCTCGTCGAGCCGCTCGACCATCCGCGACGCCGCCGCGTTCTCGGGATCGATCGCGAGGGCCCGGTGCGCCTGCGCCAGCGCGCCGGCCTCGTCGCCGCGCTCGAGGGCGACGCGCGCCAGCCCGACGACCGCGATCGAGTTCTGCGGATCGGCCTCGGCCACCTGGGCGTACAGGACTTCGGCGCGATCGACCAGCCCGACCGACATCGCGCGCTCGGCCTGGAGCAGGAGTTCGATCACGGCTCCTCCGACGCGACGGCCTGGGCGAGCAGGAGCAGGGTCGGGCGGTCGTTGAGGGCCGGATCCGCGATGACCCGTTCCAGCAGCTCGTCCAGCACCCGACCGAGCGACGGCCCCGGCGCCATCCCGAGTTCGGCGATGAGATCGGAGCCGTCGATCGCGAGGCCGCGCAGGTCGAGGACGGCCTCGGCCTCCAACTCGGCCCGGACCCGCGCGCGCAGTTCCGGCAGCCCGCCGGCCTCGGCCGGCAGCCCGGAGCCGACGTTGTCCGCCTCGCGCAGTTCGAACAGCTCCTCGATCGCGTCGCGGCCGATCTTGAGGATGAACCGACGGACGGCCGCGTCGGACCAGCTCGGCTCGTAGCTGAACATGTGCTGCCGGACGAGGTGGCAGACCCGCTCGCGAACCGGCCGCGGCGAACGCAGGCGATCCAGGAACGCGCCGGCCAGGTCCGCGCCGACGGCGTCGTGTCCGATGAAGTGCCCGTCGGCCAGCGTCGACGGCTTGCCGATGTCGTGGAGCAGCGTCGCGAGACGGACGATCGGCCGGTCCGCGCGAGCGGCATCGACCGCGCGCAGCGTGTGGTCCCAGAGGTCCTCGCCCTTCGATCTTGTTCTGGGGCACCCCACGCTGGGCCGCGAGCTCCGGCGAGATCGGCCGCAGCAGGTCCGTGTCGCTCATGAGCCGCAGGCCGATCGACGGGCGTGGGGCCGCCAGCAGCTTGTCGAGCTCGGCCGCGATCCGCTCGCCCGACAGGTGGGCGACGAGCGACGACCGTGCCTGGATCCCGGCCAGCGTCGCCGGCTCGACCCCGAACCCGAGGGTCGCCGCGAGCCGGACCGCGCGGATCATCCGGAGCGCATCTTCCTCGAAGCGGCGGCGCGGCTCGCCGACCGCTCGAAGGATCCCGGCGCGCGTGTCCGCCAGACCGCCATGCGGATCCACGAGCGTGGGCGTCTCGCCATCCGCCGGACCGCCCGCCGTCGCGCCCCAGGCCATCGCGTTGACCGTGAAGTCGCGGCGGGCCAGGTCCGCCTCGATCGTGTCGCCGAACTCGACCCGGTGCGGCCGGCGGAAGTCGGCGTAGTCGTGGTCCTCGCGGAAGGTCGTGATCTCGACCACGCCGTCGGTCCGGGTCCGGACCGCGACCGTCCCGAACCGGTTCTCGTAGACCGCGCCGGGGAACAGCGCCTGGACCTGCTCGGGCCGGGCGTCCGTGGCCAGGTCCCAGTCGAGCGGGCTCCCGACCGAGGACGACGTCGCGGATGGAGCCGCCCACGACGTACGCCGCGTGCCCACTGGCCCACAGCGTGCGGAGCAGCTCCTGGACGGGTCCCGGGACGGTCTCGCCGACCAGTCGCTCCGCCACGGCCGGGAGCGCGATCAGTTCCGACCGAGGAACAGGTACGAGCGCCAGGCGTCGTTGCGGTCGTCCGCCAGGTACGGCGTGAACAGCGAGAAGACGTCGTTGCGCGGCTCGAACGGCGGTCGGCTGAGGCGGAAGTGTGTCTCGGCGAGCGTCTTGCCGCCCTTGCGGTGATTGCATGGCTTGCACGCCGTCACGAGGTTGTCCCAGGTGTGGCCGCCGCCCCGGTGACGAGGCACCACGTGATCCAGGGTCAGGTCGTGGGACTGGCGCCCGCAGTACTGGCAGGTGTGGTGGTCGCGGGCGAAGATCTCGCGCCGGGACAGCTTCACCCGCGGTCGCGGCCGGCGGATGAGGTGCTGCAGCCGGATGACGGAGGGCGCGCGGTATTCGGTCCGCGGCGTCCTGATCACCTGGTGGTCGTACTCGATCACTTCGGCTCGTTCGCCGAACACGAGCCGGAAGGCTCGCGGCAGGTTGCAGACGTTGAGCGGCTCGTAGTTCTGATTGAGGACCAGTACCACGCCGTCCATGCGGCGGAGGATAGCCCAACCCGCCGTGGGCCATGGCTCGGTCGCGCTGTTACCCGGTCGCACGATCCGCCGTCGGTCAGAGCGGCCAGATGACCGGCACCAGGAAGACCGACACGGCGAAGAACAGCAGCAGCAGCGGCAGCCCCAGCTTCCAGTAGTCACCGAACCGGTAGCCGCCCGGGCCCATGACCATCATGTTGACCGGGGTGGCGACCGGGGTGAGGAAGGACGCCGCCGCCGCGACCGTGACGGACATGAGGACCGGCTGTGGCGAGACGCCCAGCTCCAGCGCGGCGGCCATCGCGATCGGGATCACGATCAGGGCCGTGGCCATGTTGCTGATGAGCTGCCCGAACGTCGGCCGTCAGGATGAACAGGCCGGCCAGGAGCGCGTACGGGCCAGCCTCCCGGACCGCGCCGACGAGCGCGTCGGCGACGAGGTCCGCCGCGCCCGGTCGTGGTCATCGCGGTGGACAGCGGGATCATCCCGGCCACGAGCACGACGGTCGTCCAGTTGATCGCCCGGTAGGCGCCCTCCGGGCGACACGACGCGGAGCAGGACCATCGCGCCGGCGGCCAGCAGCCCGGCGACGACCGACGGCACGATCCCGGTCGCGAGCAGGATGACCATGCCGACGAGGACGACGATCGCCTCGCGAGCGCCGAGGCCCGAGCGGCACGACCTGGCGACGGACCAGCTCCGGGGCGTCCACGACGAGGACGTTCGGGTCGTCGAGGTTCTCGTCGAGGGCCGTCCACGATCCCTTCAGCAGCAGGACGTCGCCGACCGCGAGGACGGCCTCGCCGGGCCCCAGGTCCTCGCCCTTGCGCTGGATCGCGACGATGACCAGGTCGCCGCTGTCGGTGACCATGCCCGGGAAGACGGTCTCGCCGACGAGCGCCGGAGCGGGGCGGGATGACCACCTCGGCGAGGCCGGACGACGCGGCTGACGAGCGTCAGCGAGTCGTCGCTGAGCCCGTACTGCTCCACGAGCGTGCGGGCGTGCCGGCTGAAGTCGCTCGGGATGACCTTCGCGGTCCGCGTCGGCAGGAGTCGCTCCCCGAACAGCAGCGACGATCAGGATCGTCCCGATCACGAGCGGGACGCCGACGAGGGCGAACTCGAAGAAGCCGAACGGGGCGAACCCGTACTCGGTGACGGTCTCGGCGATGATGACGTTCACCGGCGTCCCGGTGAGGGCCAGCATGGATCCGGCGTGCGCCCCGAAGACCAGCGGCATCAGCAGCTGCGACGGCGACCGCCCGAGGCGGACGGCGATGACGACGACGACGGGCAGCAGGGCCGCGACCGCGCCGTTGACGCTGATGAGCGCGGTCAGCGCCGCCACCAGCAGCATCATCAGGACGATGAGTCGGGTCCGGCTGCTCCCGACGCGCGCGATCAGCTCCTGGCCGGCCCACGTCGTGACGCCGGTCGCATCGAGGCCCTCGCTGACCACGAACAGCGTCGCGATGAAGATGACGGCCGGGTCGCCGAAGCCCGCCAGCGCCTGGGTCAGGTCCAGGACGCCGGTGAAGTACAGCGCCAGGGCCGCCCCGATCGCGACGAGCCCGACCGGGAGCCGGTTCGAGATGAACGCGAGCGACGACCGCCGAGCAGGATCGAGGAACGTGATCGCGACGTCGCTCATGGCGACTCACCCATCACGGGCCACGGAACGTCCGAGCGCGGGACCGACGCACGCTCAGGCCTGGATCGGGTATCCCGGACCCAGCGGCAGACCCAGCACGAACCAGATGATGAACAGCAGGATCCAGGCGATCGCGATGAACACGACGTACGGCAGCATCAACGCGATGATCGTGCCGATGCCCGAGTCCTTTTGGTACCGCTGGGCGATGGTCACCATGAACGGCAGGTAGACCATCAGCGGCGTGACCACGTTGAGCGGCGAGTCGCCGACCCGGTAGGCCGCGAGTCCGGTCTGCGGCGGGATGCCGAGCTGGATGAACAGCGGGATGAAGATCGGCGCGAAGATCGCCCACTTCGGGACCACGCCCGGGATGATCACGTCCAGCAGCATGATCACGATGATCATCCCGATGAGCAGCGGCAGGGCCCCGATGCCGGCGGCTTCGAGGGCCTCGGCCAGCACGATCGCGAGCACGCTCGGCAGGTTGCTGAAATTGAAGTAGGCGATGAACTGGCTGATCATCAGGAGCATGAAGACCAGGCCGGCCAGGCTGGCGAAGGTCTTCGTCGACGGCCGCGATGACGTCGTTCGCGCTCTTGAACGTCCCGGCGCCCATGCCGTAGCCGACGCCCGAGATCAGGAAGAACATCGCGATGATGAACAGCAGGCTGTCCATGAACGGCGTCGCGCCGATGATGTCGCCGGTGACCGGATCGCGCAGCGGCGCGCCCTCGGGGATGGTGAAGAGCAGGACCAGGGCGAGGAAGCCGAGGAACCCGAAGAGCGCGTAGCGCAGGCCCTTCTTGTCGGCGGCCGTGTCCGTCGGTGTCGTCGGCCGCGTCCTCGATCGGAGATGCCGTCCGGTCCGCTGTCCGATGCCGGCTGCCACGGGCCGAGGCGTGGCTCGACGATCCGCTCCGTGACGATCGCGGCGACCAGCGCCAGCACGACCGACGACGCGATGCTGAACCAGTAGTTGGCGACGATCGTGAGTGGCGCGGCGCCGGCCACCGTGCCGAGCGCCTCGTTGGTGATCTCGGTCAGCATCGCGTCGATCGGGGTCAGGATGGGGTTGACCGTGAAGATCGCGCCGACGCCGGCGAAACAGGCGGCCATGCCGGCCAGCGGATGTCGTCCGACGCTCGCGAACGCCGCCGCCCCCAGCGGGACCAGGATGAGGTAGCCCGCGTCCGACGCGACGCTCGAGAGGACGCCGACGAAGATCAGGATGAACGCCAGCAGCCGCCGCGGCGAGGCGCCGACCAGCAGGCGGATGAGCGAGCCCATCAGGCCGCCGGCCTCGGCGACGCCGGCGCCCATGAGCGCGACGAAGGTGACCGCGACGACGCCGAAGCCGGCGAAGTTGGGCACGAACGACGTGAAGATGAAGCGGATGCCCTCGGTCGAGAGCAGGCTGACGATCGGGATCGTCACCTCTTCGATGTGCCAGCCGATCCTCGTAGCCGAGGTCGCCCGGCCGCGGTTCGATGATCGGCTGGGTGCGTGTCCTCGTAGTAGCCCGGGTAGACCTGGACCGCGTCCGGGACGGCGATCTCCTCGGTGACGCTGACGCCGGCGAAGGCGAGGACGGCCGACAGGACGATCGACCCCGATGATGAGGTACAGGAACATCATCACCGGATGCGGGACCTTGTTCCCGGTCCGCTCGATGAAGTCGAGCACTCGACCGAGGGCGGTGTGCTCGCGGTGCGGCCGTCATCTCAGTCATGCGGCTGGGGTCCCTCCTGGATCCGTCGGGGCGGGCGTGGTCAGCGAGCGGGCTTGCGGAACTCGGTGGCGAAGGCGGCCAGGAGGCGGGTGCTGAACGCGGTCGCGCCGGTCGGGCGCCAGCCGTCGTCGTGGCCGGTGACCATCGGGCCGCAGATGTCGAGGTGGCCGAACGGCGTGCCCTCGACGAAGTCCTCGAGGAACAGGCCGGCGGTGATGGTCCCGGCGTTCTCGCCGCCCATGTTCTTGATGTCGGCGATCTTCGAGTCCAGCTGGGCGCCGGTACGCCTTGACCAGCGGCAGCTCCCAGAGCGGCTCGTCCACCGCATCGCCGGCGGCGCGCAGCTGGGCGACGAGGTCCGGCGAGTTGCCGAGGACCGGCGCCAGCGCGGACCCGAACGTGCGCATCGCGGCGCCGGTCAGGGTCGCCACGGTCACGATCGCATCGGCGCCGTCCTCGACCGCCAGGACGATGCCGTCGGCCATCACCAGGCGGCCCTCGGCGTCGGCGTTGACGACCTCGACGGTCTTGCCGCCGCGGATCGTCAGGACGTCGCCGAGCCGGGTGGCCGTCCCGGACGGCATGTTGTCCGTGCACATCAGGTAGCCGGTCACGGTCGCCTTGCAGCCCAGGTCGCGCAGCGTCGTCATCGCGCCGAAGATGTCGCCGGCGCCGGACATGTCCAGCTTCATGAGGGCGTGCATCGCGTCGGACGGCTTGAGGCTGATGCCGCCGGCGTCGTACATGATCCCCTTGCCGACGAGGGCGAGGTGACCGCGCGAGCGCCCGCTCGGGGTGTAGGTCAGCTTGATCAGGCGGGCTTCCTCGTGGCTGCCGGCGTTGACGCCGAGCAGCCCGCCGCAGCCCATCTTGACCAGGTCCTCCTGGTCGAAGATCTCGACGTCGAGGCCGGTCTCCGGGCCGATCGCCTTGGCGACGTCGCGCGAAGCGCGTCGCGGTCAGGTGGGTCGCCGGGCGTATTGCCCAGGTCGCGGGCGAGGTTGACGGCTCGGGCCAGGATCTCGCCGCGAGCCGCGCCGCGTGCGGACCGCCCGGACGTGCCCGCGCTCGGTCACGATCGTCAGGCCGCGCAGATGCGCCTCGTTCGGGATGTCCCGGAAGACGCGATAGCGATAGCGGGCCAGCAGCACGCCTTCGACGACCGCCTGGCCCGCCGTCGCCGCATCGACCAGGTCGACGCCGGTCAGGTCCACGACCAGGTCGTTCGTGGCGGACCGCCGCCATCGCGAAGGCGGCGGCGGCATCGCGGATCGCCGCCATGTCGACGCTGGCTCGCGGGCCCACGCCGGTCTCGATGATCGGTCGGGCCGTCGACCCGCGGCAGCACCAGGGTCTGGCCACGCGCCGCGGCGAAGCCGGAGGCCTCCAGCGTGGCTCGATCGAGCGGGACCCGGTCCGGGACGGCGCCGTCGGAGAACGTCGGCACGCCGATGACGGTCGCATCGACCGGGGTCGTGGCGGTCGACCTCGATCGCGACGGCGTCCTCGGCTCGTCGCGACGGGATGGGATCGAACGCCGCGACCGCTCGAGTGACGCGCGATCGCCCCTTCGACTCGCCCTTGGACCGACCGTCCTTCGCCACTCCCGACCTCCCAGTCTGCCGTGCGCCGCGGTGGCTCACTCACCCTCGGGCTCGAACGTTAGTGGGTCGGTTGGTCGATGTACAGCCTCGGGCCGGTCACGGAGCCGTGCTCGACGCGGCCGCGTCCGACGCGAACAGGTTGAGCCCGAGCGACGTCGACAGGAACGTCGCCGCGAGGCGGCCCCGGACGCTGTTGCCGGCCGCATCGAGCGGCGGCGCGAACGTGCCCAGGCCGCCCTTGCCGGGCGCCACGGCCACGATGCCGCCGCCGACCCCGCTCTTGCCGGGCAGGCCGATGTCGAAGAGCCAGTCGCCGGACGCCTCGTACAGCCCGGCGGTGGCCATGACCGCGAGGACGTGCGAGCACGTATGGGCATCGACGACGTGTTCGCGGGTCACCGGGTTCACCCCGCCGTCGGCCAGGGTCGCGGCCATGACCGCGAGATCGCGGGCGGTGACGGCCAGGGACGACTGGCGGGTGTAGATGTCGACGGTCTCGACCGCATCGAAGTAGAGCCGGTCGTACGCCTGCAGGAACTGGGCGAGCCCCCGGTTCCGCTGGTTCGACTCGGAGGCGGAGCGGTAGATGACCGGATCCACCTCGAGGTCCCGGCCCGCGAAGCGCGACAGGCCGTCCTGGATCGATCGCCACTTCGCCTCGGCGGTCGCGCCCGGGACCAGGCTGGTCGTCGCCAGGGCACCCGTGTTCACCATCGGATTGGACAGCCGGTCCCGGTGCAGTTCCACGGCCACGATCGAATCGAAGGCGAGACCCGTCGCGTTCACGCCGACGTTCGCCCGGACCCGCTCTGCCCCGATCGCCTGACAGACCAGGGCGAGCACGAATGGCTTGGCCACGCTCATGATCGTGAAGGGGTGATCGGCGTCGCCGGCGATCCGGACCTGGCCATCGACCCCAGCCACGGCCAGCCCGAACAGGTGGCGCGGGACCTCGGCCAAGGCCGGATAGTGCGAAGCCGGCTCACCGGCATCGTCGAGCCGGAACCGCTCGTAGGCCCTGTCGAGCAGCGCTTGGACGCGATCGCCTGGCGGGAGGACGCCGGTGGAGACCACGGAGTCCAGCGGGTCCGCGGCCAGCGTGTCGTCGGGGCCCATCAGACGGTCGGGCTCCAACCGCCGGCCTGTCCGACCTTCGTGGCGAGCGGGCGGCCGATCGGCCTCCGCGATGAAGCGAGCCGCCGTCAGGACGCCGTCGAGCGAGACACCGTGCTCCCAGCCGGACGCGTCGAGGAAGTAGACCAGGTCTTCGGTCGCCAGGTTGCCCGCGGCACCGGGCGCGTAGGGGCAGCCGCCGGTCCCGCCGGTGGACGAGTCGAAGCAGCGGATGCCCGCGTCCAGGCCGGCTGCGACGTTGGCGAGCGCCGTGCCGCGCGTGTCGTGGAAGTGGAACGCGATGCGCTCGAGCGGGATGCCGGCTTCGACGGCCAGCCCGGTCAGCGCGGCGACCTGGCCCGGCACGCCGACCCCGATCGTGTCGCCGAAGCAGATCTCGTCGACGCCCAGCTCCAGGAGTCGCAGCGCGACGTCCACGGCGGCGCGCGGATCCACCCGGCCGGCATACGGGCACCCGAACGCGGTCGACACGTAGGCGCGTCGCCACCAACCGAGCTCCGAGGCCCGGGCGAGGACCGGCCCGAACGCCGTCGAGCGACGCCGCGATCGTCATCCCGATGTTGGCCGAGGTGAACGCATCGGTCGCAGCCGTGAACACGGCGACGGCGTCCACGCCGGCCGCCTCGGCCCGGTCCAGGCCGCGGACGTTGGGCACGAGCACGGGATAGCGGACGCCGGGACGGCGGTCCAGGCCGGTCATCAGGGCGTCGGCATCGGCGAGCTGCGGGATCGCGCGCGGGGCGACGAAGCTGGTGGCCTCGATCTCGCGCAGGCCGGCGTCCGCGAGGAGCCCGATGAACGTCGCCTTCGTCTCGAGCGGCAGGGCCGCCGCCTCGTTCTGGAGGCCGTCCCGCGGACCCACCTCGTAGATCCGGACGCGCTCACTCCCCATCGCCGGCGTGGCGGTCATGTCAGACGAGCGGCGGATCCATCGCCCGCTCGATCCGGGCGACCTCGATCTCGATGCGGGCGATCAGCTCGATGGCGGCCTTGTGCTCCTCGCTGCCGTGGGCCGCGGCGTTGCGGCGACGGCGCGTCTCGCGGTGGAGCGCCAGCAACTCGTCGCGCGTGCCGGGCAGGGGAGTGGAGTCGGTGTGATGGGCCACGGGAACCTCCGGTTCGAACGATGTGGAGCGTACCCGAACGGAGCCCGTCAGGATTCGAGGGTCGCGAGCGCCTGGCCACGGACGACCTGGTCGGCCGGCTCGCACCGTCAGGTCGGTCACGACGGCCATCGAACGGCGCGACGACGGCGTGCTCCATCTTCATCGCCTCGAGGGTCACGATCGGGTCGCCCGCGGCCACGACCGCCCCGATGGCGACGTGCACGGTGAGGACCGCCCCGGGCATCGGCGCGACCACGGTCGTGGCCCCGCCGTGACCGGCATGTGCCGAGGCGGCGCGAGCGGCCCGATCGACGTCCGGCGGTGGGGCCAGCCGGATCGGCACGCTCCGGCCAGCGACGTCCACGTGGGCGATCCCATCCACGACGACGACCGCGAGTGGCTCGGCCGGTGGCTCGACGGTCGTCGCACGGACCGTGCCGCCGGTCTCCAGTCGGATGGTCGGCGTCGCGTTGAGCCGCCAGCCGCTCGACCACGGGTCGGCCGCGTCGGCGCCACCCGATCCGGACAGGGCGACGGCCGCGGCCAGCCACGCGTCGGCGGGGATGATCGCCCGCTCCGACCAGTCGTCCGGCGGCCAGATCCGGTCGAGCGTGTCGGTGCGGGCCTCCCCATCGAGGACGACCGGTTGGCGGACGAGCCAGCGCAGGAACCGCAGGTTCGTGACGACGCCGAGGACGATCGTGTCGTCCAGCGCGCGGGCGAGTCGTTCGAACGCCTCGCCGCGGTCGCGGCCGTGGGCGACGACCTTCGCCAGCATCGGGTCGAAGCGGGCGCTCACCTCGGTGCCGACCTCGATCCCGGCATCGACCCGGATGCCGTCGCCGGCCGGCCAGCGAAGCGCCTCGATCCGACCGGTCGCCGGCAGGAATCCGTCCTCGGCATCCTCGGCATACAGGCGGACCTCGACGGCATGGCCGGTCGCGACGATGTCGCCCTGGTCGACGCCGAGTGGCTCGCCCGCGGCGATCCGGAGCTGGTCCGCGACGAGATCCCGTCCGGTCACGGCCTCGGTCACCGGATGCTCCACCTGGAGCCGGGTGTTCATCTCGAGGAACGCCGGCTCCCCGCGGTCCGTGATGAGGAACTCGCAGGTGCCCGCACTCACGTAGCCGACCTCGCGCCCGAGCGTCAGCGCGGCCTCGGTCAGGCGGGCGCGCAGGTCGGCGTCCGACGGCGGGCGACGGCGTCTCCTCGAGGATCTTCTGGTGGCGCCGCTGGAGCGAGCAGTCGCGCTCGCCGAGGTGGACGCCGTGCCCGTGGGCATCGAAGAGGACCTGGACCTCGACATGGCGAGCGCCTTCGGCCAGGCGTTCGAGGACCAGGCGCTCGTCGCCGAAGGCGGCCGAGGCCTCGCGTCGGGCCGCCGCGAGCGCGTCGGTCAGTCGGGCGGGCTCGCGCACGACATGCATCCCCTTGCCGCCGCCCCCGGCCGACGGCTTGATGACGATCGGGTAGCCGATGCGCGTGGCGGCGGTGGTGAGCGCGTCGTCCGTCTGGTCGGCGCCGTCGTAGCCGGGGAGGACCGGGATCGCCGAGACTCGCCGCCAGTGTCCGGGCGGCGGCCTTGTCGCCCATCGCCCGGATGGCCGCCGGCGGCGGGCCCACCCAGCGCATCCCGGCGGACGCGACGGCTTCGGCGAAGTCCGCGTTCTCGGCGAGGAACCCGAAGCCCGGGTGGACCGCATCGGCGCCGGCCGCGCTGGCTGCGGCGACGACCGCCGGGATGTCCAGCAGGTCGACGGCGCCGGGGCCAGCCATGTCCGGCGCGACCGCAAGGATCCCGAGTCGCTCGCACGTCCGCTGGATCCGGACGACGATCTCGCCGCGATTCGCGATGAACAGGGTCCGGATCGGGGTCGCCGCTCGCGGGGCTCGCCACGACCGGCCGGGCCACCGTTCGCCGCCATGAACACGTCTAACGCGACAGACGCGACACGCCACCGCCCGCCGACGCGTCTGGCTGGCAACTGACCGTTGACGATCCAGCGCTGGACGGTCCTCGTCGTGGTCCCGATCCGCGCGGCGGCCTGGCTCGGACTGAGTTCGTCGGACATCGTGTCGCGATCGTCGCATTCGTGGCGCCGGATGGCAAGGTGGCTGTCGGGTCCGTCGACGATACGGCTGACTGGGCCGACGTGGATACTGGCGCTGATCGTGGAGTCGGAGTCGTGCCCATGCCTGCCCCAGATGCGTCTGCCAGTCGACGCGTTTCCCAGCCACGCGCAGGTCGTCGTCATCGGTGGCGGCATCGTGGGGACGAGCGTCGCCTACCACCTGACCGAACGCGGATGGCGTGACGTCGTCCTGCTCGAGCGCAGGCAGCTCACCTCCGGGACGACGTGGCACGCGGCCGGCCTCGTCGGCCAGCTGCGGGCGACCTACAACATGAGCATGCTCGCCAAGTACGCCTCCGAGCTGTTCGAGGACCTGGAGCGCCGGACCGGCCTCGGGACCGGGTTCCGCCGCACCGGGTCCCTCCTGCTCGCCACGAGCGAGGGCCGCTGGGAGGAGGTGAAGCGGAGCGCCTCGATGGCCCGACTGTGCGGCTTCGACGTCGAGGTCATGGACGCGGCGGGCGCCGCCAGGATGTGGCCACTGCTGGACGCGACCGAGGTCATCGGGGCCGCCCATCTCCCCGGCGACGGCGTCGCCAACCCGACGGACGTGACCATGGCGCTCGCCAAGGCGGCCCGGATGGGTGGCGCCCGGATCTTCGAGCACACGACGGTGACCGGGATCGGGGAGCGGGACGGCCGCGTCAGCGGCGTGTCGACCGAGCGCGGCGACATCGCCTGCGAGTACGTCGTCAACTGCACGGGCATGTGGGCCCGCGAGCTCGGCGCCCGGAACGATGTCGTGATCCCGAACCACGCCGCCGAGCACTTCTACCTGATCACCGAGCCGATCCCGGACCTGGACCCGGACCTCCCGGTCCTCCGTTGCCCGGACGACACGGCCTACCTTCGCGTCGAGGCAGGCGGGCTCATGGTCGGCTTCTTCGAGCCGGGCGCGAAGCCCTGGGCGACCCACGGGATCCCGGACGACGCCGAGTTCACGAGGTTGCCGGAGGACTGGGACCACATCACGCCGTACCTCCAGCGGATCGCGCGTCGGGTCCCGATCCTCGGTGAGGTCGGGTACCAGCTCCACTTCAACGGTCCGGAGAGCTTCACCCCGGACGACCGCTACATCCTGGGCGAGGCGCCGGGACTCGGCGGCTACTTCGTCGCGGCCGGGTTCAATTCGGTCGGGTTCGCCGGTGGTGGCGGCGCGGGACGGGCCGTCGCGGACTGGCTGGTGGACGGCCACGCCCCGATGGACCTGTGGGAAGTGGACATCCGCCGCTTCATGCCGTTCCAGCGCAACCGCCGATACCTCTATGGGCGGACGACCGAGACGCTCGGCCTGCTCTACGACATGCACTGGCCGTTCCGGCAGTTCGAGACGTCACGCGGGGTCCGTCGCTCGCCGCTGCACGATCGGCTCGCCGCTCGGAACGCGTGCTTCGGCGAGGCGGCCGGCTGGGAGCGGGCGAACTGGTATGCGCCGGCCGGGACCGAGCCGCGCTACGAGTACAGCTACGGCCGCCAGAACTGGTTCGCGGCCAGCGCCGAGGAGCATCGGGCCGTCCGTGAGGGGGTCGGCCTGTTCGACCAGACGTCGTTCGGCAAGATCCTCGTCCAGGGTCGCGATGCGGCGCCGGCGCTCGGGCGGATGTGCACGGCCGACGTCGACGTCGAGCCCGGTCGGATCGTCTACACCCAGTGGCTGAACGAGCGTGGGGGCGTGGAATCCGACGTGACCGTCACGCGTCTCGCCGCGCGACCGGTTCCTGGTCGTCACCACCGGCACCTCCACGATGCGCGATCTCGACTGGCTCCGGCGCGGGATCCCGGCCGACGCCCATGTCACGGTGACGGACGTCACGTCGAGCGAGGCCGTCATCAGCCTCATGGGTCCGCGGTCTCGGGAGTTGCTCGCAGCGATGTCCGACGCCGACCTGTCGAATGAGGGCTTCCCGTTCGGGACGGCGCGCGAGATCGACCTCGGCCTGGCGATCGTGCGGGCAGCCCGCATCACCTACGTCGGCGAACTCGGCTGGGAGCTGTACATCCCGACCGAGTTCGCGACCCACGTGTACGACGAGATCGTCGCCGTCGGCGACGCGTTCGGCCTCCGCCACGCCGGCTATCACGCGCTCGACTCGCTCCGGATCGAGAAGGCGTATCGGCACTGGGGCCATGACATGAGCGATGAAGACACCGCCCTCGAGGCCGGGCTCGGCTTCACCGTCGCCTGGGACAAGCCGGGCGGGTTCGTCGGTCGGGATGCCCTGCTCCGGCAGCGGGAGGCAGGCCTGTCCAGGCGGCTGGCCGTCTTCACGCTGGCCGATCCCGAACCGCTCCTGTACCACAACGAGCCGATCTGGCGTGACGGCCAGCTCGTCGGTCGGGTCACCTCCGGCGCGTTCGGCCACACGGTCGGGCGCTCGGTCGGTCTGGGGTATCTCCGGTGCCCCGACGGCCCGCTCACCGCCGCGTGGCTGGCGGCCGGCTCGTACGAGGTGGAGATCGCCACCGAGCGCGTCCCGGCGAGCGCCTCGTTCCGGGCGCCGTATGACCCGTCGAATGCCCGCATCAGGGCCTGAAGGAGCGGACATGGGATCACAGGCACGCGTCGTGATCGTCGGCGGGGGCGTGATGGGGATCAGCCTGCTGTACCACCTGGCGGAGGAGGGTTGGACCGACACGATCCTGATCGAGAAGGGCGCGTTGACGTCGGGGTCCACCTGGCATGCGGCCGGCCAGTGCCCCAGCTTCATCGCCGACCACACGATGGCCAAGGTCCACGCCTACGGCAACGACCTGTACGCGCGCCTCGAGTCGATGACCGGCGTTCCGACGGGCTGGCGTGGGGTCGGCGGGATCCGCTTCGCCACGACCGAGCTGGAGCTGGATCACTTCAGGCGCGTCGAGGGCGTCGCCGCGACGATCGGCTTCCGGATGCAGGTCATCAGCCCGGAGGAGATCCGGCGCCTCAACCCGTTCGTCACGACCGAGGGCGTGCTGGCCGGGGCCTGGACGCTCGACGATGGCTACGTGGATCCGACCGGCGCGTGCAACGCGCTGGCGGCCGGCGCCAGGCGGATGGGAGCCACCATCGTCAAGCACGACCGGGTGACCGGGATCGAGCGGCTGACCGGCGGCGGATTCCGGGTGACGACCGAGCAGGGTGAGGTCACCTGCGAGCACGTGGTCAATGCCGCCGGCTGCTATGCCGATCGGGTGAGCGCCTGGCTGGGCGTGCAGACCACCTTCGCGAACATGAAGCACCAGTACCTGGTCACCGAGCCCATCCCGGAGCTCCTCGACCGCGACGGCGAGCTGCCCGTGATGCGCGATCCGTATGCGTCCGCCTACTACCGGCAGGAGCAGAAGTCGGGTCTCGTTCGGTGTGTATGAAGGCAGCGCCACACGCGAAGCCTGGCTCGACACGGGTGGGCCGGCGTGGGAGACCTCGAACGAGTTGTTCGAGCCGGAATTCGAACCGATCGCCCCGAACCTTCGACGGGTCATGGAGCGGATGCCCATCTTCGCCAGCGTCGGGATCAAGCGGGTGGTCAACGGGGCCATCTCGCACTCCGCCGACGGCAATCCCCTGGTCGGGCCGGCCGCCGGCGTCCCCGGCTTCTGGCTGGCCACCGCCAGCAGCATCGGGATCGCCCAGGGGCCGGGATGTGGCAAGTACCTGGCGCAGTGGATGGTGCACGGCTCGGCCGAGGTCAACATGCTCGCCCTCGACCCGCGGCGGTTCGGCGCCTACGCGGACCAGGCGTACACGTCCGCCAAGGCCCATCGCGAGTACTGGGACATGTACCGGCTCATCCCGCCGGGCGAGGAGCGTCCGGAGGGCCGCCCGGCGAAGAGCACGCCGCTGTATCCGCGGCTCAAGGCCAAGGGCTGCGTCTTCACCGAGGGCTTCGGCTGGGAGCGACCGAAGTGGTTCTCGCTCGACGGGCGCGGGGAGGACCACGGCTTCCGTCGCAACGACGTGTTCGAGGTCGTGGCGGCCGAGTGCCTGGCCGTGCGCGAGCGGGTCGGCGTCCTGGAGTTGCCTGGCTTTGCCAGGTTCGACGTGTCCGGGGCCAGGCGCCGAGGCGTTCCTGGATCGCCTGTACGCCAACCGCATGCCGCGCCGGACCGGCGGCATCGTGCTCGCGCACGCCTTGACCGACCGCGGGCGGATCGTCGCCGAGTCCACCGTGACGCGCCTGGCCGACGATCGCTTCATGGTGGTGTCCGGCGCCGCGGCCCACCAGCGCGATCTCGACCTCCTTCGCTCCTCGGTCGGGGACGAGGTGGCCGTCATCACGGACCTCACCGCCGCGTACACCGCCCTCATCGTGGCCGGACCGCGTGCACGGGACCTGCTCGCGACGCTGACGACGGCCGATCTCGACGATGCCGCCTTCCCCTGGCTCACCGGCCGGGAGATCGACGTGGCCGGCATCCGCGTGCGAGCGCTTCGCGTCAACTATGTGGGCGAGCTGGGCTGGGAACTGCACGTGCCGGTGGCCCAGGTCGTCGCGCTGTACGACGCGGTGTGGGCGGCCGGAGGCGCACTCGGGATCGCCGACGTGGGGCTGTACGCCGTGAACAGCCTGCGCATGGAGAAGGCCTATCCGGGCTGGGGCGCCGAACTCACCAGCGAGGTCACCCCGGTCGACGCCGGGCTGGAACGCTTCGTCAGGCTGGACCATGACTTCATCGGCCGGGCCGCCGTCCTGGCAGCCCGCGAGCGTGGGGCGTCCATCCACCTGGTGTACCTCGAGGTGGACGCGACCGACTCGGATGCCGCGGGCGGTGAACCCGTGTTCGCTGACGGACGGGCGGTGGGCGTCACCACGTCGGGTGGCTACGGGCACGCGACCGCCAGGAGCCTTGCGTTCGCCTACGTCGAGTCCGGCTTCGAGGCTCCCGGCACGCGACTGGAGGTCGAGCTGCTCGGCGACCGCCGCCCGGCGACGGTGCTGGCGGCACCGGTCTACGACCCTGCCAACGAGCGACCGAGGGCATGACGCCGGCCTGACCCGACTTCGGGCCGGATCGGACCCGGGCCAGGACCCGCAGGCTCAGTCGAGCCTGCCTGCCAGTTCGGCGGCCTTCGCGCGAACGGCCTCGTGGTGGACGGCCCAGGCCGCCCAGACGCCATCGATCCAGCGCGTCGCGAGGTCGTCGAGCGGCCCCTCGGACGCCTCGTCGAGGTCGGGGAAGGTCACCGCACCCAGGAACGGCGGCGGTTCCAGCCAGGGCAGGTCCGGGAACAGCGTCACCGACCGCCTTGCGGATCCGGATCAGCTGACTGGCCGCCCAGCCGCCTTCGAGCACGAGCTGCAGCGCGATCAGGTGGACCCAGACCGACTGGGTGGACTGCGGCCCGGGGACACCCGGGTGCTGCGCCATGTAGGCATCGACGACGAGCGCGCCGTACGGCGGCGGGAGGGGTGGCAACAGCCCGCCCCCGGCCACCTCGGCGTAGATCGCCCAGCAGCCCGGAGACGCGCCCACGTATCGATGCGATGGCCAGGTGACGTCCGGGACGAGCGCGCCGCAGCCATAGCAGCGGACCTGCCCGACCGGCTCTTCGTCGGTCACTCGTCCGGTGGCGCCCAGGACGGCCGGCGCTTCTCGGCGAAGGCCTCGAACCCTTCCTGCGCTTCGGCGCTGACGCGCTGGCGGGCGATCAGCCGGGCCGTGTGCCACTTCGTCGATCCGTGCCCGAGGCCGCGGACCTCGCGGACGACGGCCTTGGCGAGCCGGGCAGCCGTGGGTCCGGAGGCCAGCAGATCCGCGACGGCGGTGTCCACGGCGGCGTCCAGTGCGGCCTCGCCTTCGACGATCTCGTGGACCAGGCCGATCCGGGCCGCGCGCGTGGCATCGAACCGCCGGCCGCCGGGAAACAGGGCCCGCGCCTGACTCTCCC
Organism: uncultured Chloroflexia bacterium; assembly: GCA_963738475.1. Taxonomy (GTDB): domain Bacteria; phylum Chloroflexota; class Limnocylindria; order Limnocylindrales; family CSP1-4; genus SPCO01. The sequence continues at coordinate 51,358 of CAVTWU010000030.1, read as the reverse complement.
CGATCTTGGCGATGACGAACGGGCTGATGACCGCCGGCAGGATCCCGAGGCGCGTCTCGGTGAACCCGAAGCGCGTGCCGCTCTCGGCGATGACCAGGTCCGACACCGCGCACAGGCCGGCCCCGCCCCCGAGCGCCGCGCCATGGACCCGCGCGATGACCGGCGCCGGGCAGGTGTCGATGAGTTCGAACGTGTCGGCCATCGCCATCGCGTCCTGCTCGTTGCCTTCGACATCGAGCTTCATCGCCGCCCGCATCCAGGCGATGTCCGCGCCGGCACTGAACGACGGGCCGTCGCCGGCCAGGACCACCGCCCGCAGGTCCGCGGCGGGTTCGCGGGCCAGGATCGCGAACGTCGTCCGCAGCTCCGCGATGAGCGACGCATCGAAGGCGTTGTGGGCGTCGGGCCGGGCCAGGGTCACCCGCGCGACGACACCGCCGGGACCGGTTCGCTCGAGGCGGACGTGGGGGACATGCGGACTCACCCGGCCATCGTACCGCCCGAGGGTCTACGATCGAGCCGATGCCACACTCCCGCGTCGCCATCGTGGGTGCCGGACTCACCGGGCCACTCCTCGCGATCTTCCTCGCCAGGCGCGGACACGAGGTCACGCTCTACGAGCGGCGCCCGGACCCTCGGCGAGCCGATCTCGATGCCGGTCGGTCCATCAACCTCGCCCTGTCGGTCCGTGGGATCGATGCGCTGGAGCGGGCCGGCCTGGCGGATGCGGTCCTCGCGAAGGCCCTCCCGATGCGCGGCCGCATCCTGCACGACCTGGCTGGCGGGACCGCGTTCCAGTCGTACAGCGCGGACGGCCAGCGGGCGATCAACTCGGTGTCGCGCGCCGGGCTGAATCGGCAGCTGGTCGAGGCCGCGGCGACGCGAGGCGAGCGTCGAGTTCCGCTTCGATCACCGCCTGACCGGGCTCGATCACGAGCGTGGCGAGGTCAGGTTCGAGACGCCGGACGGCCCGGTGACGCGCCGACCACGACATCGTCATCGGGGCCGACGGGGCGTACAGCGTCGTCCGCGAGCGACTCACCCACGTCGAGGGCACGGACTTCAGCCAGACGTTCCTGCCGTGGGGCTACAAGGAACTGTCGATCCCGGCACGGGACGGCGACTTCGCCCTGGACCCGGGGGCACTCCACATCTGGCCGCGCGGCGGCTCGATGATGATCGCGCTCCCGAACCTGGACCGGAGCTTCACGGCGACGCTGTTCTGGCCGAACGAGGGCCCGTCCGGGTTCGCCGGTCTCGACTCCGACGAGTCGATCACCGCCCGGTTCCGGCGCGACTACCCCGATGCGCTGGCGCTGATGCCGGACCTGCCCGCCCAGTTCCGCGAGCACCCGGTGGGGTCGTTGGTCACGGTCCACTGCTGGCCGTGGGTCCGCGGCCGGACGGCGCTCATCGGCGACGCCGCGCACGCCATCGTGCCGTTCTACGGCCAGGGCATGAACTGCGGCTTCGAGGACGTCGTGGAGCTGGACCGCTGTCTCGCCGAGACCGACGACGACTGGGCGGTGGCCCTGCCGCGCTACGCCGAGCGACGCCGGCCGAACGCCGACGCGATCGCCGACCTGGCGCTCGACAACTTCGTCGAGATGCGCGACAGGGTCGCGTCGCCGGTCTTCCGGACCCAGAAGCGCGCCGAGCACGCCCTGGAACGCCGGCTGCCGGAGCACTTCGTGTCGCTCTACGAGCTCGTGTCGTTCTCGACGGTCCCGTACTCGGACGTCCGACGACGGGCCTCCCATCCGCGCCAGGCGGCCCGTGCCGTGGGGGCGACCGCGGCCGCGGTCTCGGCCGGCGTCATCCGCCGCATCCGGAAGGACGAGTCATGACCCGTCGCCCCGATCTCGAAGGCGCCCACCTGGAGATGGAGGGCCAGCTCAGCTACGGCGAGTACCTGCACCTCGATGCGGTGCTGGGCGCCCAGCACCCGCGGACGGACGCGCACGACGAGGTCCTCTTCATCATCCAGCACCAGGCGACCGAGGTCTGGTTCAAGCTCGTCCTGCACGAGTTGCGGCACGTCATGGCGCAGCTGGACGGTGGGGAGCTTCGGCCCGCGTTCAAGGGCCTGTCGCGGATCGAGCGGATCATGCTCGTCCTCAACGAGGCCTGGGACATCCTCACGACGCTGACCCCGGCGGACTACTCGGCATTCCGCGACGCGCTCGGCCAGTCGTCCGGGCTTCCAGTCGTATCAGTACCGCGAGTTCGAGTTCCTGCTGGGCAACCGCGATGCCGTGTACCTCGGGCCGTTCAAGCACCTGCCCGTGATCCACGACCACCTGCTCGCGACCCTCCAGCGAGCCATCGCTGTACGACCACACGCTCGCGCTGCTGGCGTCGCGCGGCCTGCCGATCGCGCCCGAGGTGCTGGCCCGTGACGTGACCAAGCCGTACGTGGCGGACCCGTCCGTGCTGGCGGCGTGGCAGGCGGTGTATCGCGACACGACGACGCACTGGGACCTGTACGAGCTGGCCGAAGAACTCGTGGACCTCGAGGAGGCCACCCGGCGCTGGCGATTCCGCCACGTGACGACGGTCGAGCGGGTCATCGGCGGCAAGCGCGGGACCGGCGGGACGCCCGGCGTGCCGTACCTGCGCGATCGCGTCGCGACGGTCCTGTTCCCGGAGCTCTGGCAGGTCCGGACGGAGCTGTAGGGCCAGGAGCGGCCGCCGGGCGGCCGGTCAGTCGAGGAGGCGGACCTCGTCGCCGACGCGGATCGTGCCGGGATCGCTCGACATCGCCGTAGACGCCGAACATCAGGTCCTTGCCCTCGGGCCCGGCGAACCCGCGGTACTCCTTGATCGCCCGCAAGCGTGTCGAAGTCGCGGTCGCCGGTGTCGGGATCGTGCGTCGTCATCGCGCAGCGCGGGATCGCGCCGGTCACGCGCAGGGTCACGTCGCCAAGGCCGACTCGATGGCCGATCCAGGTGTCCTCTTCGTGCGCGACGTCGCCGGCCAGGTTGATGAGCATCCGGAATCGCCGACCGTCCACGCCGCCGGTGCCGAGCTGATGGCTGAGCTTGTCCAGCGACGCATCGGTCACCATCGACAGCCGGCCGTCCTTCTGCAGCACGCCCGGCTCATCGCACCGGATCACCCGGACGGATCGGCCCATGAACGCGGACAGGGCTTCGGCCCAGGGGCCGTCGAGTTCGTGACCGAGCGTCGGCAGGCGGCGGATGACGCCTTCGAACGCGGCGCCCGTCGCCGCACGTCGCCGTCGACCACCTGCCCGTCCGGGAACGTCAGCCGCAGGACCGTGGCGTCGGGGTCCGTCCAGGCCCGGACCTGGACCATGTCGGCGACGAGCAACTGGTCGATGAGCCGGTTCGCATCGTCGACGATGAAGAACCGCCGATCCTCGGCCACGCCGCGCTCGGTGACCGCGATCTCGTCGCGTCGTTCCAGCCCGAGGCTCATGACCGGGGCGATGTCCAGGTGCGTCACGGAAGGCATGGCGCGATGCTACCGGACGAGCCGGCCGGACGACGTGCATCCTTGGCCGATGCTGCTCGGCATCGACCACCTCGTCATCGCCTGCGCGGACCCGGACGCTGCGGCGGCCGAGCTGGAGCGCGATCTCGGCCTGCGGCCGGGTGGCGGCGGCCGGCACGAGGCCCTCGGCACGTTCAACCGGCTCGTCTGGTTCGGCGACACGTACCTCGAGCTCATCGGCGTGTTCGACCGGGTGCTCGCGGAGCGCTCGTGGGTCGGCGCGCCGACGGTCCGGGCGCTCGACGCGGGCGGCGGGCTCGCGACCTGGGCGGTCGCCGACCGACGATATCGACGGCGACGTCGTGCGCCTCAACGACGGCGGGCGCCGGCCTGGCCGACGCCGATCGACGGCGAACGGCTGCGGCCCGACGGCGCGATCGTCCGGTGGCGGCTGTCCATGCCGCGCGAGCTCGGCCCGGAACGCCCGCCGTTCCTCATCGAGCACGACCCGACCTCCGCCGAGTGGTCGCCCGCGGACCGAGCGGCACGCGCCGACGACCCCCATCCGATCGGCGGGACCGTCCGCCTGACGGCGCTGGAACTGCCGATCACCGACATGCCCGGCACGATCGCGTCCCTGATGCGGACCGTGCGGATCGGGCCGTTCCGGCCATCCCTGGCGGGACGCGGGATGCGCGACACCGCGATCGGCACCCAAACGCTCCGCCTGCGGCCCAGAGCCGATGCTGCGGCTCCGGTCGACTGGCCCGTCGCGACCATCCACCTGTCGGTCGATGCGCCGATCGAGCCGCGATCGATCGATCTCGTCGGGTGCCGGTTCGTCATCCGCCCGACCTGACGGCGATCGCCCATCGGTCGCGCCAGCCAGGTCTAGGGAAACACCTGCGCGACCTCGGTCCCGAACGCGTCGAGGCCGATGACCTTCGTGGCTCGCGGCCACGCCCCAGGGAACCAGACGGCGTACCAACCGTTGGCGAGAGATGCGGTGATCTGCGGTTGTCCGGGTGCCTCGAGGACGATCGACGCGATCCCTGGTCCGGCCATGCCAGAGGTCAGGCTGGAGGTGACCGCCCCGGGCGCACCGGAACTCATGGACCCCTGAGAGCGGAGCTCGAATGGGCCGATCTCGACCGGCTTCCCGTCGCCCTCGCCGGTGCTGCCGCCGCCCATCGCCTGGACCCGCCCGTCGGCATCGATCTCCATGTCCATGCAGGTCGCCTGCTGACCCGTCGGCCCGGCGAAGATCGCCTGCAGCCGACCCTGGCCCCGGGCGTCCACCAGCACCAGTTGGGTGAGCGGCGGGAACGGCAGCATCGAGGCCCGGCAGGCCCGCTCGACCTCGAGTCGCAGCGCTGGGTCGATCCCGACCGGCGTCGTTCGCCACGGCCCGGCGAGCGGGTCGACGAGCGCGTCGGGCAGCGGGTCCACGGGCTCCACGATGACCGGCTCCGAGCTGCCGCACGCCAGCCAGCGACGATCGCCGAAAGCACCACGCCGATCACCCCGCCGACGAGCCGACGACGATGCCGAAGTCTGGAGTCGCGACTGACGATCATGGCCGGTACCTCCCCACCGGCCGATGATGCCAGGCGGGTGTCGCGAGACGTCAGGACTCTCGCTTGATCTGCACGCGCATGTCGCGGAACCACTGCAGATAGGCCTCGCGGTCCTGCAGCCTGGGATCCAGCGGAAGGATGTCCTGCACAGCCAGGTTCTTGCGAGGGCTGCCGAAGCCCCAGCCAGCTTCCCGCAGGGTCGGGTGTCCGATGAAGGGCCGCACGATGTCCGGCCGGGCATGTCGGAAGTCGACGAGGTCCAACGTCTCGAGAGCTGGCGCCTGCGCGACGGCGGCGAGGTCGGTGAGGCCGCGCATCGTTTCGAGATGGACGAGCCGCAGCCGAGTCAGCCGCGCGAGCGATGGGAGCCGGGTGACCCCTTTCAATGCCTGCAGGAAGAGTGACTCGAGCGTCACGATGTCGCCGATCGCATCCACGTCCTCGAGGCCGCGGATCATGCCACAGTTCAAGATAGGTCAGCGCGCCGATCCGAGGCAGGAGCGAGAGGTCTCGGGTCCCACCCAACTTGATGTCAAGCGATCGCAGGTTCGTCAAGGGAAGCAGGAGGGACAGGTCGGGCAGGGTCATCGACCTGAGCGTGAGCTCCTCGAGTCGCGAGAACCCGCCGATCAGGTCGATGCCTCGATGCTGTCGTTCGATCGCGAGCGTCGTCAGCAGCTCGAACCGCGCGATCGGAGCCAACGCGAGCGGCTTGGCCGTCCAGCCGATGGAGAGTTCCGCCAGGTCATCGCGGAGGAACCGGAGGCCGTCGAGCGATCGCAGGGCATAGGCATCGACGCGGAATCGGCGGATCTGCGGCATGAGACGCAGGAACTCGAGATCCTGGGCGCCGTCAGCCCGCCGTAGTCGAAGTAGCGCGTGACCACGTCGGTGCGATCACCCACCAACCGGCCGACGCGCCGATGGAAGTCGTCGTCGCCGCCGCGCCCGAACTGGACGAACCGCTCGTCGGCCTGCAGCGGTCGCCAATCCGGATCGTCCTGCCGGAGGTTCGCGGACGTTCGGGAACAGCGGACCGCTCACATCCGGAAGACGCCGAACCGGGTCTCGGGGATCGGGGCGTGGAGCGCGGCTTCGATGCCCAGCGCGAGCACGCGGCGCGTGTCGAGCGGGTCGATGACGCCGTCGTCCCACAGCCGGGCGGTGGCGAAGTAGGGCGAGCCCTCGCGCTCGTAGGTGTCGAGGATCGGCGCCTCGAAGGCGTCGCGCTCGGCGTCGTCGGCGAAGCCGCCACGGACCGTCGACAGGACGCGGGCCGCCTGGGCGCCGCCCATGACCGAGATCCGCGAGTTCGGCCACGACCACAGGAAGCGCGGCTGGTAGGCGCGGCCGGCCATCGCGTAGTTGCCGGCCCCGAAGCTGCCGCCGATGAGGACCGTGAACTTGGGGACCTCGGCCGACGCGACCGCGGTCACCAGCTTCGCGCCGTCCTTGGCGATGCCCGCCTCCTCGTACTCGCGGCCGACCATGAACCCGGTGATGTTCTGGAGGAAGACGAGCGGGATCCGGCGCTGGCAGGCGAGCTCGATGAAGTGCGCGCCCTTGAGCGCCGACTGGCTGAACAGGATCCCGTCGTTGGCCAGGATCGCGACCGGGTAGCCGTCGAGGTGGGCGAAGCCGGTCACCAGCGTCTCGCCGTAGAGCGGCTTGAACTCGTGGAAGCGCGAGCCGTCGACGAGCCGGGCGATGATCTCGCGGACCGGCACGGGCCGGCGCGCGTCGGCCGAGACCGAGGCGTACAGCGAGGCCGGCCGGTCGTCGCCGGCGGCCGCGATCGCCGGGCGCTCGGGCGGCGTCGGTCCCACGGCGGCGTCGGGCGTCGGGCGGTTGAGGTTGGCCACGATCGAGCGGCCGAGCGCCAGCGCGTGCTCGTCGTCGAGCGCCTCGTGGTCGGCGACGCCGGAGCGGCGGGTGTGGACCTCGGCGCCGCCCAGTTCCTCGGCCGTGACGTCCTCGCCGGTCGCGGCCTTCACCAGCGGCGGGCCGCCGAGGAAGATCGTGCCGGTGCCGCGGACGATGACCGTCTCGTCGCTCATCGCCGGGACGTACGCGCCGCCGGCCGTGCACGAGCCCATGACGAGCGCGACCTGCGGGATCCCGGCGGCCGACATCCGGGCCTGGTTGTAGAAGATCCGGCCGAAGTGGTCGCGGTCGGGGAAGACCTCGGCCTGGAGCGGCAGGAACGCGCCGCCGCTGTCGACGAGGTAGATGCACGGCAGCCGGTTCTCGAGCGCGATCTCCTGGGCGCGGAGGTGCTTCTTGACGGTCATCGGGTAGTAGGTGCCGCCCTTGACCGTCGCGTCGTTGGCGACGATGACGCAGGTCGTGCCCTCGACCCGGCCGATGCCGGTGACGATCCCGGCGCCCGGCGCGTCGTCGTCGTACAGGCCGGTCGCGGCGAGCGGGCTCAGCTCGAGGAAGGCGCGTGCCGGGGTCGAGCAGGCGGTCGATGCGCTCGCGGACGGGCAGCTTGCCGCGCTCGCGGTGGCGCTCGATGGAGCGGTCGTCGCCACCGGCGCCGCGACCGGCGACCTCGGCCTGACGGGCGCGAAGGTCGGCGACGAGGGCGGCCATCGCGTCGTGGTTGGCGCGGGTCTCCGGGGCGCCCGGGTCGAGTCGGCTGCGCAGGACGGCCATGGCCGCGAGGATAGCCCGTCGCGGGAACCGGCGACGGCGCCTCCGTCGTCCAGCGGCGCATGCAGACGAACCGCCGTGCCCTCGATCCTGGTCCTCGCTCGTCGCTGTTGCTGGCGTCGCGCGCTCGCCGCGTGCCAGCCGGGCGACCCGGCCGCCAACCTCGTCGGCGCCGGTCCGCTCGCTGACCGTCGAGACGCGCGGCGGCGAGTGCTTCGACGGCGCCGTGCGGCTCGACCGTCATCGTCGAACGCGACGGGACGCGTCCACTCGGCCGCCAAGCCACCGAACGACCTCGGCACGATCCCGGCCGACCAGCTCGCGGCGCTCGAGTCGGCGATCAAGCTGACCGACTTCGCGGTCCTCAAGAGCCATCCGTTCACCGGCGAGTGCCCGACCGACCTTCGACGGCCAGGAGTTCATCTTCGAGTTCGGCGCGCCGGGCGGGTCCGCAGCGGATCGCCACCTGCGAGGTCGAGGTCGACTACGGCTCGCCGCTGTTCGTGGCGGTCGTCGACGGCGCTCGGCCCGTTCGTCCCGCTTCCCGTCACCTGACCTGCCGGCGACGGCCTTCCGCCTCGGTCCTTCAGCACCCGGTTCCGCGCCTCGAGCAGTCCGCGCATGTGCCGCTCGAGGACGAGCCGATCGACGAGCCGACCGAGTGGTCCGAACGGCGCGACGTGCTCGCCAGATCGGTCGATGACGCGTCGCCGCCGCCGGACGCTTCGAAGCGGTGCTCGTGGCGAAACGACCGGAACGGGCCGCGGACCTGTTCGTCGACGAACCGCGTCGGCGCGTCGGCCACGACGATCCGGCTGGTCAGCGACCAGGTGATGCCGAAGTGCCGGGCGCGCCAGGTGACGGTCTCGCCCAGTCCGATGCGGCCGCTGGTCCGTCCGGCGACCGCGCGCTCGTTCGTGTGGGCCATCGACCGCGCATGCAGGTCGATGTCGCGAGCCAGGTCATAGACGTGCTCGATCGGCGCCGTCGATCCGCGTCGTGAGATCGAACCGCGTCATGTCGCGCACCGGAGGTCGGCGCGGCCGAACCCGCCCGGCGCCGGCAGGCCGGCCCGGATGACGTCGTCCGAGAACGGCGTCGCCGGGGCGAGGTCGGGCGGCGGATCGTCGGCGAATGGCAGCGGCTCGACGACCCCTTCCGCCAGGATGTGGACCTGGGCGGTCGAGATCAGCGGGACGCGCATCGTCCACTCCGCGACGCCGCGCGATGACCAGGTGGACGGCGATCGGCAGGCGGACGAACAGCGGCGGCGACCGGTGACGCGGCGACCCGTCGGACCGCGTCGCCCAGCGACATCGTCTCCGGCCCGAGGACGGCGATCGTCCGATCGGCGAGCCGGGGGTCGCCGAGCGCCGGCGGCCGCGAGGATCCGCGCGACGTCGTCCACGGCGACCGGGCGGACCGGCTGCTCGCGCAGGCCGACGAGCCCGAACACCGGGAACGTGTGGAACGCGTGGCTCAGGTGGTCGAGCATGTGGTCGCCGCGGCCGTGGATGACGCCGGCCTTGAGGATCGTGTAGGTCAGGCCGGACTCGCGAACCAGCTCCTCGGCGGCCCACTTCGAGCGGTGATAGGTCGTCGGGCCGTCCGGTCGGGCGCGCAGGAAGCTCAGCATGACGATCCGGTCGACGCCAGCCGCGCGGGCGGCCTCGATGATGGCCGTCGTCCCGCGGACGTGGACCGCCTCGTAGGTCTGGTCGCCGATCTCGCGGTTGATCCCGGCGCAGTGGACGACGGCCTCGCAGCCAGCCAGGGCGTCGGCGAGGTCGGTCGGCACCGGCATCGAGGCCGTGGCCGGTGCGCCGCGACAGGATCACCGACCTCGTGGCCGTCCGAGCGCAGCCGTTCGGCGAGGTGGCGTCCGACGAAGCCGGTGCCACCCGTGATCGCGATCCTCATGCCATGACCTCGCAACCGCGGCCGCCCCGACGGCCGAGCCGCCGCGGCGTCGCGACCGTGGTCATCCCGGCGAGCCGAGGCGTCGGAGCGATCCGGAACGCGACCGACCCAGGCCAGGCCGAACGGCAGCAGCCAGGACGACCATGTAGAGCGACTGACACCGAGCCCGTACCAGGAACGGCTCGATGGCGATGAGCGACGACGCCGCCGATGTCCGCGACGAGCCATCGCCGATGCCCGCCGCACGAGCGCCCAGGTCACGCCCACGGCGAGGCAGACGAGCCAGCCAGGACGACGCGGCATAGACGCGCCGACACCCAGTGCCGATGCGGTCCATCGAGGCTGCCGATCGCAGCGCCGACGACGGCCGACCCGCAGCCGATCGCGACGACGCCCAGGACCGACACGATCAGGTCGGCTCCTCCGATCGACCGGCTGCGCCGATCGCGATCACCGTCAGCAGGCCGATGAGCACGCGCTCGACCGCGACGCGCCGCCAGCTGACGCCGGTGCGTCCGCGCCCGTCCTTGCTCGTGCTACTCTCATATAGCAAGTTATGGACGCAAAACTCGCTACTGTCAAGGCGCAACTTTCCGACGACGGTGACGACGCGCCCCGGAACGGGTCCGGCGACCGCGGAAGCGGATCCGCCTGGAACTCGCCGAGGCGTGGGGCGAGATGGGCGCCGCCTGGGGCGTGACCCCGGCGATCGCCCGCGTCCAGGCCTACCTGATGGCCCGCCAGGAACCGCTGACCGAGCGCGAGGTCCGCGAAGCGCTCGGCCTGTCGCACCGGGCGGCCAGCCTGGCCCTCGCCGAGGCCGAATCGTGGGGCATCGTCCAGCGGGTGGCCGGAGCCCCGGCGGGTCGGGCGGCGCGGTCCGGCGGGCGCGGCGTACCTCGCCATCGGCGACCACTGGCAGTGGTTCGGGCGGGTCATCGCCGAGCGGAAGGTCCGCGAGGGCGACCCGATCGTCGCCGTCCTCGAGGCCAAGGAGCCGAGGCGGCCGCCGCCTCCGCGCGCCAACCCGGACGACGCCGAACTCGTCGCCCTGCGCGACTGGCTCGTCGAGTTCCTCGTCTTCGTGAAGCTGTTCGACCGGGCCGTCGGGCATCGTGCCCGCAGCTCGAGCCGCGCGAACTCGAGCGCGCGCTCGGCCTGCTCGGGCGCCTGCCGGACGCGACGATCCTGCGCCTGTTCGACCTCCTCGGCGGGCTGCCGGACGACGACGTCATCGACCTCTTCGACGCCGTCTCCAACCTGTCGCCGACGGCCGCCCGCCGCGCGACGAAGCTCATGTCGGGGGTCGTCCGGACCGTCTCCCGCTAACATCGCGGCATGACCGAACCGCGCGGCGATCGACCGCACATCCCGGGCTACGGCGTCCCGACGACGCTCAAGGGCACGCTGCCATGGTCGTGGGCGCTCGAGCGACTCGAGGGCGCCATGATCTACTGGCTGGCCACCACCGGCGCCGACGCCGCCCGCACCTGATCCCGATCTGGGGCTCGTGGACCGGCGGCCACTGGTACGTCGAGGGTGGACCGACGCGCTGGCAGCGCAACCTGCGCGAGAACCCGCAGCTGGCGATCAAGGTCGAGTCCGGCGACGAGGTCGTCATCGTCGAAGGGACCGCGCGCGAGCTGGTCGCGCCGGCCGAACCGCTGTCGAGCGCGATCCTCGCCGGCTACGCCAAGTACAAGGCGGCCGCCGGCTACGAGGCGAGCGCCTCGAACTGGGCCGAGGGCGGCCTGTGGGAACTGACGCCGGTCAAGGCGTTCGCCTGGTCCGTGTTCCCGACGGACATGACCCGCTTCCGCTTCCCGTCCGAGTAGTCACCGGCGGCGTCGCCGCGCTCCCGTGCCCTCGTGGACGCTCGTGCCATAATCGTCGCGCGCGAGGGGCTCGGCCGACTCGATCGGGCGACGACCCCGGGGCCAGACCCGGCCGGCGAACCGAGCGCGAGACCACCAGAGGATCACCAGCACATGACCGTCGAAACGTCCACCTGGGCGACCAAGAAGGGCCTCGCCCAGATGCTCAAGGGCGGCGTCATCATGGACGTCGTCACGCCCGATCAGGCCAAGATCGCCGAAGACGCCGGCGCCGTCGCCGTCATGGCGCTCGAGCGCGTCCCGGCCGACATCCGCAAGGCCGGCGGCGTCGCCCGCATGTCCGACCCGTCGATGATCGAGGGGATCATGGACGCCGTGTCCATCCCGGTCATGGCCAAGGCCCGCATCGGCCACTTCGTCGAGGCCCAGATCCTCGAGGCGCTCGGCGTCGACTACATCGACGAGTCCGAGGTCCTCACCCCGGCCGACGAGAGCAACCACATCGACAAGCACGCCTTCAAGGTCCCGTTCGTGTGCGGCTGCCGGAACCTCGGCGAGGCGCTCCGCCGGATCAACGAAGGCTCCGCGATGATGCGGACCAAGGGCGAGGCCGGCACCGGCAACATCGTCGAGGCCGTCCGCCAGCTGCGCGACGTGCTCGCCGAGATCCGCCGCCTGCAGGGCATGCGCGAGGACGAGCTGTTCGTCGCCGCCAAGGACCTCGGGCGCGCCGTACGACCTGGTCAAGGACGTCGCGGCGAACGGCAAGCTGCCGGTCGTCAACTTCGTCGCCGGCGGCATCAGCACCCCGGCCGATGCGGCGCTCGTCATGCAGCTCGGCGCCGAGGGCGTGTTCGTCGGCTCGGGCATCTTCAAGGCCGAGGATCCGGCCCGGATGGCCAACGCCATCGTCCAGGCCACGACGTTCTTCGACGACGCGGCCAAGATCGCCGAGGTCTCCAAGGGCCTGGGAGCCCCGATGCGCGGCATCTCCCTCGAGGAGATCCCGGACGAGGAGCGACTCGCCGTTCGCGGCTGGTAGGCGACCCACGACGTCGCCGACGAGTCACCGATGAAGATCGGGGTCCTCGCCCTGCAGGGCGCGTTCCGCGAGCATCTCGACACGCTCCGAGCGATCGGCGTGGAGGGCGTCCGCGTGCGCGAGCCGGCCGACCTGGCCGACGTCGCCGGCCTGATCCTGCCCGGCGGCGAGAGCACGACGATGCGCCAGCTCATCGAGCGCTGGGGCCTGCACGAGCCGATCCTGGACCTTCGCCGAGCGGCGGCGCGCCGATCTTCGGGACGTGCGCCGGGATGATCGTCCTCGCGACCGAGATCGCCGGCGGCGAGGCGCCGATCCTGCCGCTCCTCGACGTGACCGTGGAGCGCAACGCGTTCGGGCGCCAGCTGGACTCCTTCGAGGCCGAGCTGCCCGTCCCGATCCTGGGCGACACCCCGGTCCACGCCGTCTTCATCCGGGCCCCGATCATCGAGCGGACCGGTCCCGGCGTCGACGTCCTGGCCCGTCTGGACGACGGCCGGATCGTGGCCGTCCGCGAGCGCAACGTCATCGCCACGGCGTTCCACCCGGAGCTGGCCGGCGAGACCCGGTTCCACCGCCTCGTCGCGACGATGGCCTCCGAGCACGACGATCCCGGCGAGGGCTCCGGCCGACGCCACCACCCGACCCGCCGGACGCGGCAGACCGCGATGACCGAGAGCCCGCGCGCCACGCAGCTCGGGCAAGGTCCGGGCCGCGCGCCTGACCGACCTCGCCGCGCTCGGCGAGCTGTCGCGGCTGTGCCAGTCCGACGGGGCCGACACCCGCTCGCTCGGCCTGCCGGTGAGCGGCCCGCCGATCGGCGTCTTCAGCCTGTTCCGTCTGCCGCTTGGGCGCCTTCCGCCCGAACGACCTGATGTACGTCTACGAGGACGACGGCCGGCTGGCCGGTCTCGTCCGCGTGGAGCGCGAGTCGGTCCGCGACGAGTGGACGATCGTGGAGCTGGATGCGGTCGGCATGGCCGACGCCGGCGACATCCGCTACCGCCTCGTCCAGCAGCTCCTGCGCGAGGGCGCCAAGCGCGCCGCGGCGCGGTTCCACGTCGCCTGCGCGGACGCGGACGGCAACGTCGAGCTGCTCATGCAGGCGGGCTTCATCCGGTTCGGCGAGGAGACGATCCTGGCCCGGCCGGGGACCGTGCCGATGCCCGAGCCGTGGACGGACGAGATGGCCGCCGGCGGCCCGGATCCGGCCCGGCGACCCAGCTCGACGCGCTGCCGCTGTCGCGCCTGTACGCCGCGGTGACGCCCGCAGCCGGTCGCGCGCCTGGAGGCCCTGCGCCTCAACGACTGGGAGCGCCAGGGCACCCATTCGCGCGTGCCCGCGCTCCAGCCTCGCGCCGATCCTGCGCTTCGCCGACGTCGAGGCGTTCGTCCAGGAGGCGAAGGGCGGCGGCAAGGACGGCACCGCGCTCGACGGCTTCGTCCAGGTGGGCGTCGCGAAGGAGGACCAGCCACACTACCTCAAGGTCCTCGCCCGGCCCGGAGGCCGACACGGCGGCCCTCGTGGCGTTCGGTCTCGGGGTCATCGCCGCCCGGACGGGCAAGGCGCGATCATCGCCACGACCACGGGGTCTTCGCTCCCGTGCGAACCTATGAATCGCCCATCGATCGTCGACTGGAGGAGGCAGGCTTCGCATCGATCGCCAGCGTCACCCTGTTGATGAAGGAAACCCTCGTCCGTGTCGCCGAACCGGCCCTCGTGCCGGCCGGCGTCCGCTAGTGGAGGCCAACGTGGGATCAGACGAACGCCGCGAATTGATCGACGACCTGGATGCGCTCCTCGCGTCGCTCCCGCCCGAGATCGTGGCCGCCGTCAACGCCCTGCCGGACCGGACCGCCCTGATCGAGGTCGTCATGGACCTGGGTCGGCGGCCGGAGGCGCGCTTCCCGGATTCCGAGGTGATGCTGCTCGAGCGCGAGATCGACGAGGCCGACATCGCCTACGTCGTCGAGCACATCGGGCTGTTCGGCGACGACAACCGGGCCGGCATCGAGCGGACGCTCCACCGCATCAGCGCCATCCGCAACCGGACCGGCAAGATCGTCGGGCTGACCTGCCGCATCGGGCGGGCCGTGTTCGGCACCATCGACATCATCAACGACTTCGTCGAGACCGGGAAGTCGATCCTGATCATGGGCCGGCCCGGCATCGGCAAGACGACGATGCTGCGCGAGGCCGCGCGCGTCCTGGCCGACGACCTGGGCAAGCGCGTCGTCGTCGTCGACACCAGCAACGAGATCGCCGGCGACGGCGACATCCCGCACCCGGCCATCGGCAAGGCCCGCCGGATGCAGGTCAAGACGCCCGTCGGTCCAGCACGAGGTGATGATCGAGGCGGTCGAGAACCACATGCCCCAGGTCATCGTCATCGACGAGATCGGCACGGAGCTCGAGGCCCAGGCCGCCCGGACGATCGCCGAGCGCGGCGTCCAGCTCATCGGCACGGCCCACGGCAACAACCTCGACAACCTGATGCTCAACCCGACCCTGTCCGACCTGATCGGCGGGATCCAGAGCGTGACCCTCGGCGACGAGGAGGCGCGCCGCCGCCGCACCCAGAAGAGCGTGCTGGAGCGCAAGGCGCCGCCGACCTTCGACGTCATCGTCGAGATCCAGGACCGCGAGCGGGTCGTCGTCCACGCCGATGTCGCCGAGACGATCGACGCGATGCTGCGCGGCGACCAGGTCGCCCCGGAGCTGCGCTGGCGCGACGAGGAAGGCGTCCATCGCTCCCAGGGCCGGCCGCGCCCGTCGCCGCGCGAGCAGCTCGGCGCGGAGCGGTTCGCCGGGCTCGTCGGGAGCGGCTCGCCGTGGCGGATGGAGCCGGGCTGGCGCGGCGACGGTGCCGGTCGTACCGCGGCGGCGGCGGTGGCTATCGCGAGGCGGACCGCGGCGGCCTGCGGGCCGGCTATCGGCCCGGCGCGTCCGGTGGCTGGCGCCAGACGCGCGGCGGCTCCGGCCGCGAGAGCGCGCCCCGCGGTCCCGTCTCGGAGGGTGGCGTACCCGGCACCCTGCCGGGCGAGCGATTCGCGGCGACCCCGTACGGCACCCGCGGCTATGCCGGCGCGGCGGCCCCGGCCGACGTCCCGTTCATCGCCGGCGAGATCGCCGACCGCGGCCCGCTGGAGCGTGGCGCCCCGCCGAGCCTCGCCGAGAAGCGGGCCCGCGACGCCCGCGAGCTCGAGCGCCAGAAGGCGTGGCGCGACCAGGCCGCCCGCGCCCTGACCGCGATGAAGGCCGAGGACGGGACCGGGCCGGTCAACGCCGACGACCTCGACGACGACGACGACGCTCGACGCCTGCCGCTCGGGCTTCGTGGAGACGTCCGACGGCGACATCGCGATCGTGGCCGGCGGCTCGCCCGCTGCCGACCCTGCGCGTCCTGCCGCAGGGCATCAGCCGCAAGCGCCTCGAGCAGGCGGTCCGCGACCTGCAGCTCCCGGTCGTCATCGCCCACGACGTGGACGAGGCGGACGTGGTCATGACCCTCAAGAACGAGTACAAGCAGAAGACGCCGATGCTGCGCGACGCGGAGGACCGGTCGATGCCGATCTACGTCCTCAAGAGCAACACGATCCCGCAGATGCAGTCGAGCCTGACCAGCATCTTCGCGCTCGAGATCGACCCGCGCGAGGCCGCGCTGCGCGAGACCGAGGACGCCATCGGTGTCGTCCTGTCGTCGTCCGAGGCGGTCGAGCTGTCGCCCCAGAACGCCTACATCCGGCGGCTCCAGCACCAGATGGCCGAGCGGGCCAACCTCGTGTCGCGGTCGCGCGGCCGCGAGCCGTACCGACGGGTCCGGCTCTACCCGGACGCGGCCCGCAGCACCTGGCGTTGACCGGGCGCCTGGCGCTCGACTTCATCGGCCACTCGACCGTCCTGGTCGAGCTGGATGGGATCCGCATCCTGACCGACCCCGTGACCCGCTCGCGGGTCGGGCCGCTGCGGCGGGTGGAGGCCGGTGCCGCAGCGCGACCGGCTGCACGACATCGACGCGGTCCTCCTGTCGCACCTCCACTGGGATCACCTCGACGTGCCGTCGCTGCGCGACCTGGGCCGGCACGTGCCGCTGATCGTGTCGGCCGGCGCCGGGCGCCTGGTTGCGCGGCGCCGGGTTCGGCGACGTCCGCGAGATCGCGGTCGGCGATGTCGCTCGACGTCGGCGGCGTCGAGCGTCCGGGCCGTGCCGGCGGTCCACTCCGGCTACCGGCCGCCGCTCGGGCCCGACCGCCCCGGCGCTCGGCTTCGTCATCGACGGGCAGCCGGTCGGTCTACTTCGCGGGCGACACGGACCTGTTCGCCGGGATGGGCGAGCTGGGCGGACCGGTCGACGTGGCGCTGCTCCCGGTCTGGGGCTGGGGCCCGACGCTCGGCCGCGGCCTGCACATGGACCCGCTCCGGGCCGCCGAGTCGCTGCGCCTCATCCGGCCGCGCGCGGCCGTGCCGATCCACTGGGGCACGTACTGGCCGCACGCGATGGGCCGGGTCTTCCCGGAGCGGCTCGTCGAGCCGCCGGCGGCCTTCGCCGAGTACGCCGCCGAGCTCGCGCCGGACGTCCGGACCCTGCCGACCGCGGTCGGTGACGTCGTAGGCTTCAGGACGTGAACGAGACCACGCGCATCGCGACGCCGGACGACCAGCGTCCGCTGGTGTCGCGTGGCGGCCTCCGTCGGCTGAGTACCGGGCTGATCGCCTACGGGCTCGATCGGGCTGCTGGTCGCGGCGCTCGGACTCGCCGCCCTGGTCTGGGTCGAACGGCCGGATCGAGACGGTCGGCGAGCGGGTCGCGACGAGCGTGGACGAGATCGCGACGACCCTCGAGCGGACGGCCGTGGCGCTCGAGGACGCGTCGACCACGGCCGAGAGCTTCACCGGCACGATCGACCGGACCGTCGAGGGCGTCGCCTCGGCGGCCGACACGATCAAGGGCGTCCGGTCCAACCTCGAGACGCTCGAGAACGCGCTGCGCGCCGTCGACATCCTGGGCCTGACGCCGCTCGGGCCCCGGCCGAGGCGGTCGGCGGGATCGCCGACGCCCTCGAAGGCCTGGACACGCCGCCTGTCGCCATCGCCGACAGCCTGGAGGGGAACCGCGACGCCCTCGCCGCCAACGCCGACGTCGCTCGGCCGCGTGTCGCCGACAGCACCGCGGCGATGGCCGAACGGCTGCGCTCGGGCGTGGTCGAGGACTCGCTGGCCGACGTCCAGGCGGTGCTCATGGTGCTGCTGGTCCTGATGGTCGCCTGGACGGCGGTCCCGGCGGTCGGGGCCCTGGTCGTCGGGATCTGGCTCCGGCGCGAACTCGCGCCGGTCAGCCGACCGCGTCCTAGGCCCGGACCGTCAGGGCTGGGCGGAGCCGCCCGTCCGGCGATTCGGCTCGATGCCGGCCGCGGTGAACGCCATCGCGATGCGCTTGCGCAGCTCGGCGGCGACGCGCCAGCGGTCCTCGGGCACGACGCGGCACGACATCCGGATGGTGGCGCCGATGTCGGTGAAGGCGAAGGCCATGGGCTGGCCGGGCGGCGCCAGCAGGCGCGCCGACCAGTCCGGGTCCGCGGCCAGCGCCTCGGCGACGCCGCGGCATCACGTCGATCGCCCGTTCGACGTCCTCGTCGCGGATGCCCTGGATGTCGACGACGGCGCTGGCGTAGATCCGGGTGAAGTTGGACGAGATGCGGATCTCGCCGTTCGAGATCGAGTGGACCGTCCCGCTCGTGTCGCGGATGGTCGTGCGCCGGAAGCCGATCTCCTCGACCGTCCCCTCGACGCCGCCGAGGCTCACGAAGTCGCCGACGTAGTACTGGCCCTCGACCAGGATGAGGATGCCCATCAGGTAGTCCAGCACGATGCTCTGGCCCGCGAGGGTCAGGGCGGCGGCGACGATGCCCAGGCCGGCGAAGAGCGGCCACAGGTCGAAGACGCCGATGATGACGAGGACGCCGGCCACGATGACGCCGACCCGGAGCGCCTTCGACAGCAGGTCCTCGAGCGTGTTGACCCGCTTCTCCAGCTCGTAGCGCTGGGCCTCCTCGCCGCCGAGCGTAGACTTCCTGCGCCACGAACGACGCCGACAGCAGCAGCCGATGGATGAGCGGGTCGGGCGAAGCGGAAGACCAGGAACAGCACGACGGCCCAGAACGCGAGCGCGAGGCCGTGCTGTTCGAGCCAGGTGACCATCGCGGGACGGTATCACGGCGCGAGGCCGCCTAGCGGAGGTCCCGCCGCAGCGCGGACCGGGCCGCCAGCAGCCCGCTCATCCCGTGGACGCCGCCGCCGGGCGGCGTCGATGACGAGCACAGGTACAGCCCGTCACCGACGTGGTACGGGTCGACGAGCGGCCATCGGGCGGAAGATGAGCTGGCGGATGTCCTGGATGCCGCCGTTGATGTCGCCACCGATGTAGTTCGCGTCGTACGCCTCCATCGCGGCCGGGTCCGCGGGTGGCGCGGGCCAGGATCCGGTCGCGGAATCCCGGGCGCGAACCGCTCCACCTGGGCCTCGATCCGGTCGGTCATGTCCACGGTGGATCCCGCCGGCACGTGGCAGTAGGCCCAGGCCGTCGCCTTCCCGTCCGGGGCTCGCGACGGGTCCCACGGCCGCGTACTGGACGAACAGGACGTACGGCCGGTCCGGGTGGCGGCCGGCGGCGACCTCGGCCTCGGCGGCGGCGATCTCGTCGAGCGTCCCGCCGAGGTGGACCGTCGCCGCGCGGCGCGAGCCCTCGGCGGCCCACGGCACCGGGCCGTCCAGCGCCCAGTCCACCTTGAAGACGCCCGACGCCGTAGCGGAACCCCTCGGCGCAGCCGCCGGGTCCGCGGCGACAGGCGGTCGCCCGGCGATCGCGACGAGCTGGCGCGGCGTGACGTCCAGGACGACCGCGCGGGCCGGCGGCAGGTCGGCGAGCGACGCGGACGCGATGGTCGGTCACGACCTCGCCGCCGAGCGCCTCGAGCTCCGCGACCAGCGCGTCGGCGACGGCGTTCGCGCCCGCCGCGGACCATCGGCCAGCCGACCGCGTGGGCGATACGTCGCCGAGGACCAGCCCGAACGAGGCACTCAACGGGCGATCGAGGCGGAGCATCGCGTGGGCCGCGATCCCGGCGAACAGCGCGCGGGCCGGCGTCGTCCTTGAACCGGCCGCGGGCGAGGCCGCGCGCCGAGCGCAGCGCCGGCAGCCCGAACCGGGCCAGCGCCAGCGGGTGGCGCGGGACGTGGATGACCGGCTGCAGGAGTTCGGTGCCCGAGCTTGTCGGCGTCGCGCACGAGCGGCCCGAACAGCCGCCTCCAGGCGCGCCCGTCGGCGCCGCCCAGGCCCGTCCGCGGTCGCCGCGACCGACCGCTCCAGGACCGCCGCCCGCCCGCCGTCCAGCGGATGGGCGACCGGGGCATCGGGATGGATGACCTCGACGCCGCGCGCCGCCAGGTCCACGGTCCGGAAGAACGGCGAGGCGACCGCGAGCGGCAGGATCGTCGAGCACACGTCGTGGCGGAACCCGGGGAGCGTCAGCTCCGTGGGTCCGCGTCCCGCCGCCGGCCGTCGCCGCCGCCTCGTAGACGCGGACCGAGCGCCCGGCCCGGGCCAGGGTGATCGCCGCGGCCAGCCCGTTCGGCCCGGCGCCGACGACGACCGCATCCACCGGCCGCCGCCGTCATCGGCCGTCATCGAGCCGGGCCGGTCGGGCGAAGCCAGAGCGAGGTCGACGTGGGCGCGACGACGGCCTGGGTCGTGGCGGTCAGGTCGTTCGTGACCGACTCCACGTTCGTCTCGTGGCGCAGCCGGACGGCGAAGGCCTGGACCGTCCGCTCGGCGTCGTAGCGGGTCCGGTCGAACCGTCGGTCGACGACCCGCCGGATCCGGACGAGGACCGGCTGGAGGACGGCGTAGGTGAGGAGCGTCGAGGCGGCGACGGCGATCGACTCCGCCTGCGCGAACGACGCCAGCGCCGACGACAGGATCAGCACGCCGGCGCCGAACACGCCGGCGAGCACGACGACGACGGCGCCGTAGGCGATCGTCCGGCTGATGATCCGGTCGATCTCGAACAGGCGGTAGCGGAAGACGGCGAACGCGATGGCGATCGGGATGCACGGATAGGCGATGCCGACGAGGACCCAGGGCAGCGATCGAGTCCGCGTCGAGCATGGTCACGAAGATCGCCCAGATGACGTTGGCGATGGCGGCGAACGCGATGGCGGCGACCAGCCAGCGCATCTGGAGCGCGCTCGAGGCCGACGGCGCGACGATACCGGAGCAGCAGCGCGACGACGCCGGCCGCGACGACGAGCGAACAGCAGCGCGTAAAGCGATGCCCGGCGACGGCATCAAGACCCAGACCGCGGCGTCGGGCGCCAGGGCGAACGGGTTCGGGGCATCGGTCGCCGTGCCGGTGAGGGCGGAGGTCACGTTGATGGTCGGGGCGATGCGCGATGAGGACGGACAGCCCGATCGCCAGGCCGAGCGCGAGCAGCGCCGGCCGCCGACCGACGCCCGTCGGGCAGGTGGCCGCTCGGGAAGACGATCGTGATCGCCAGGAACCCGACGAAGACGAGGCTCCAGCCCCAGGCGTTCGCCCAGGCCAGGAGCGTTCTGGAGCGGGCTCGAGCTTGTCGGTCCCGAGCCACTCGACCGGCGCCGTGATGTGGACGGTCGCGATCATCAGGCCCAGCCCATCAGCATCAGCAGCCAGCCGACGCTGTTGGCCGGCAGACGCTGCGCGAGGAGCGCCCCGACGCCGGCGAAGGCCACGAAGAACATGGTGCCCGGCGAAGTCGGTGAGGACGACGGCGATGACGAGGCCTGCCGCCAGGGTCAGCAGCAGGCCGGCCGTCAGCGCGATCGACGCCCGTTTCGACGGCGCGGCGGTCATCGAGCCGTCCGCCGGCTGTCGGTGACCGCCGTCGGAGCCGGTTCAACCCTTGCCGGTGAGCTTGCGGAGCGGCGCCGTCATCGTCCGACGAGCCGAGCGGACCGTCGCGGAGTAGCGCAGGTTGCGGACGTGCCGCCACTGGCGGTTCCGGTCGATGCAGACGATCTGGGTGTCCACGACCGGGCTCGGCCAGGCCGACGTGCCGGGCGAGGTTGAGCAGGGTCTGCTGCCAGAACCGGTTGTTCATCCGGTTGCCGCCCAGCAGGTAGGCCAGCTCGTCGAACGGGTCCGACGGGCGCTCGAGGGCCTGCGCCTGCACGACCGTGACGTCGCCGTCGCGGAACGCGGAGAAGGTGATCCACGCCGATAGGGTATGGCCTTGCGGGGTCATGAACGTGAACGACTCGGCGTCCGCGTAGAGGACCAGGACGCCGGTCGACAGCCGGACCGGGGCGCCGGGCAGCGGCGCGATCTCGAGCAGGCCGACCTCACCGGGCGCGATGCCCGACAGCGGCGCGTAGAACCGCTGCGACTTCGGCCAGAACGTCGCGAACCGTTCCTTCCAGATCGCGATGACCGCCTCGGGCGTGATGTCGACGCCGGTCAGCGGCGACCTTGAACGTCTTCTGCCACAGCTGGCCGAAGCCCTGCAGCGGGCCCGGGACGCGCTTGCCGCTGACGGCGTCGTCCTTGGCGCCGGCGACACCGGTCGCCGACAGCCGGTCGACCGGCTTGGCCCAGTTGGCCTCCGAGCGGGTCCCGGGATCGTCGGGTGCGAGGTTCGTCATGGCGCAGCTCCTCTCTGGGCTCAGGCCGCCGCGGCCGCCAGGGCCGCGGCCTCGTCGTCGTGGATCTCGATCGCCTCGTCCAGCCGGGTGAGCGACAGGATCTGGCGGTAGTGGTCGGACAGGCCGACGGCCATCAGCCGCTGACCGGCTCGCTGGGCGCGGACGAGCAGGGTCACCAGCAGGCCGATGCCACCGCTGTTCATGTACTCGAGGCCGCTGAAGTCCAGGACGATCGCCGTGGCCCCGGCGTCGGTCGCCTGGCGTGTAGGCCTTCATCAGGTCGGCCTCGCTGCCGGACGTGATGTCGCCGGCGATGTGCAGGACGCCGGCGTCGCCGGTGCGGCTCACGAGGATGGTCATCGCGGTCATGCGCCTCTCCTCCAGCGGTCGCGCGCGGCCGCACGCCGGTCGGCGCGTCGTCGGGGATCTCCATGTAGTCGGACAGGCGGGTGATCTCGAAGATCTGGCGGTAGTGCGTCGGTCAGGCCGACGGCGCGGACCGTCCGGCCGTCGGCCCGGGCCGACGGTGAGCAGCCGCACGATCAGGGCGATCCCGGTGCTGTTGATGTACCCGCAGTCCGGCGAAGTCGAGGGTGATCCGGGTCGGCACCGAGCGCCGGCGGCCGCCGCGTAGGCCTCGTCCATGCGCGGCATCGGCTCGACCGTTGAGATCGCCGATGCAGCGGATGCGGGCGTCGTCGGCCGTGGCCTCCACGGTGGCTTCGAACAGGGTCGGTTCCATCACGCACGCTCCTCGCGGACCAGGGTCAGGGTCACGGTCTGGGTCGTCCCGTCGGTCGTCACGTCCATGTCGTCGACCATCGCCCGGATGAGGAACAGGCCCCATCCGCGCGGCTTCTGGAGGCCGGCGAGCTTCGCATCGATGTCGGGCGCCTCGGCGTCGGTCGGGACCGGGCCGGACAGGGCCTGGTCCGTGATCCGGACGACGACCGCCTGTCGGCGGTCGTCTCGACCGCGATCTCGACCGGCGATGTCGGGGCGGCCCTGGCTGCCGTACTCGATGGCGTTCATCGCGGCCTCGCTGACCGCCGTCTTGAGGCGCTCGAGGCGGGCCGGGTCCAGGCCGAGGTCGGCGACGGCCGCGGCGACGCGGTCCATCGACGAGTCGCTCGTTGCCTTCCTCGCCGGGGACGCGAGAACTGGGTCAGCAGGGTCGGACTCGTGGCCGTCGGCGCATCGGCGACCCCGGACGCCCGGCGCAGGGTGACGAGGGTGATGTCGTCCTCCTGCTCCCAGTCGGGGCCGGTGAACGCGTGGAGCGTCTCGAGCAGGCGGTCCAGCAGCTCGCTGCCGGCGTCGTCGACGGCCATCTCCCGCGCCAGGCGCGGGAAGCCGTACATCTCCTGGACGGGTCGTGGGCTTCCACCAGGCCGTCCGAGTAGAGCAGGACGCTGCCGCCCGGATCGACGACCCCCTCCGTCTCCTGGTACGGGATGTCCGGCAGCAGGCCGAGCGGCATCCCGGTCGCGCGCAGCTCGATGACGCCGTCGGCGGTCCGGACGTACGGCAGGTTGTGGCCGGCGTTGGCCAGCACGATCCGGCCGGTCGCCGGGTCCAGGATCGCGAACAGGCACGTCACGAACATCCGGGCCGGCATCTCCGGGACCAGCAGCGCATTGGCGCGAGCGAGGATCTCGCCCGGCGAGTCGCTGCGGCGTCGCCTCGGCGCGCAGGATCGAGTGGGTCCGGGCCATGACCAGCGCCGCCGGCACGCCCTTGTCGGTCACGTCGCCGACGGCGATGCCGATCCGGCCGCCGGGCATCTCGATGAAGTCGTAGAAGTCGCCGCCGACGGCCCGCGCCGGGCCGTAGTACGCGGCGATCTGCCACTCGGGCAGGTTCGGCAGCTCGCGCGGCAGGAACTGCTGCTGGATGAGGGTCGCGACGCGCATCTCCTGCTCGAGGCGCTCGCGTTCGGCGGCCTCGTGCGGCCTGCTCGCGCACGAGCTGGGCGACGCGGATGGCCGGCGCGGCCTGGGCGGCCAGGGTCGTCAGGAGCCGGCGGTCGTCCGTCGAGTAGTCCTGCTCGGACAGCCGCGGGCCCGAGGTTGAGGGTCCCGATCAGCTCGCCCTGGGACACGAGCGGCACGACGAGGGCGACACCGGCGGCGCGCAGCTGGCGCGACGGCCGGCGAGTCCAGCTCGAGCCGCGCGATCTCGACCGGCCCGGAGGCGGTCTGGAGGTAGGCGAGGAGCGGGTCGGACTCGGGGATGTCGACGGCGATCGAGTCGGCTCGTCGGCCGGTGCGGCGCCGGGTCGGCGCGCGACGGCCGGTGCCGGCGACGGCGGTCGGCTCCGGATGGGTCGTCACGACCGAGGAGGCGGCGGATCGGGCGGGTCAGTGCTGTCATGTCGCGGTCATCCTCATGCTCGGGCGTCCGGGAATCGTTACGGACGCATCAGCGATCGGCTGCCGTCGTGACGTCGGTCGCAGCCAGACGCCGGACGCGCAGGGCGATCCACGGCGCGACGGCCGTGCTGACGAGGTCGTCGCGCAGGGTCGGCAGGTCGACCTCGTCGCGGAGCCGGCTCGAGAACGCGTCGATCGTGCGCTCGGCGTCGTAGCGGGCCCGGTCGAACCGCCGGTCGACGCGCCGCTTGGCACGCGGCGCAGGACCGGCTGGAACAGGGCGAACACGACCAGCGTCGACGCGGCGACGGCGATGGTCTGGCCCTGGCGACCTGGGCGAGCACGGTCGACAGGACGACGACGATCGCCGCGAAACGCGCCGCCAGCAGGCCGATGACGATGGCGTACGCGATCGTCCGGCTGACGATCCGGTCGATCTCGTACAGCCGGTAGCGCAGGACCGCGATGCCGATGGCGAGCGGGATCGTCGAGCAGGCGATGGACACCGGAACCAGGCCGCCGGCCCGACGTCGTCCCCGAGGATCGACCGTCGTGACGAGTCCGAACGCGATCGCCGCCAGGATCGACCGCGAAGGCCGCGACCAGCCAGTGGAACTGGAGTCGCTCGATGCCGCGCGCCGCCGGCGATCGGAGCAGCGAGCGTCCGACACCGACGCCCAGCAGCGCGATGTACACGAGGTCGCCGAGCTCCAGCAGGGACGCCCAGACGTCCGCGGTCCCGGCAGGAGACCCACGGGGTTGTCGATCACGACGGTGACGGTCGAACCGGTCGGGTCCACGGTCAGGGTCGGCGCGAACGGCGTGACCAGGAACAGCGCCGCCGATCGCCAGCAGGAGGATGTCGATCCGGCGTCCGCGTCCGATCGCCAGATGGCCGCCGGGGAACACGATCGTCAGGGCCAGGAAGCCGAGGAACACCGCGCGTCCGGACCAGCCGTTGAGCCAGGCGATGGCGGTGTCACGGACCGGCGCGTCGCCCCGGACCAGGGCGTCCACGTCGATGGCCGGATAGCTCGTGTTCGCGACCCATCCGGCGGCGAGCCCGAGGAGGATCCAGCCGATGACGTTCCGGGTCGCCGCGTCGACGAGGCAGCGCAGCCGACCGCGGCGTAGGTGAGATACGACCCGAGCCCGCGAAGATCGCCGAAGGTCAGGGACGGCCCCGACCGCGACCAGGCCGACGAGCAGCGACGACGCACGACTCGGCCGCGACGCGAGCGCGCCGGCACGGCGCGCACGCCGCCGCGCGTCATCGTCCGTCCGCCCTGGTCGCAGCCAGATCGAGAGCGTCGTCGGTGCGACGTCGCGCTCGCCGGTCAGGCCGAGATCCGCGGTCACGGTCTCCATGTCCACCTCGTGGCGCAGCCGGATCGAGAAGGCCGCCGCGTCCGCTCGGCGTCGTAGCGGGCCCGGTCGAACCGGCGGTCGACGACGCGCTGGACGCGCCGGCGGACCGGCTGGAACAGGGCGGCCACGACCAGGGTCGAGGCCGCGACCGCGATCGTCTGGCCCTGCGGCGAGCTGCGACGAGGACGCGCTGGACAGGACGAGGTCGACGCCGCCGAACACGACGGCCAGGAGCCCGGTGACGACGGCATACGCCGACCGTCCGGCTGATGATCCGGTCGATGTCGTACAGCCGGTAGCGCAGGATCGCGATGCCCATGGCGATCGGGACGAGGGCGATGCCGAGCGTGGCGAGCGACGTTGGCGAGCGCGTTCGGCGCATCGGCGCGGAAGGTCGCCACGTTGATGAGCTCGGTGACGAGCATCACCACGGCCGCCGCGACGACCCACTTGATCTGCGTGCCGCTCGACCGCGTCGCCCCGCCGCAAGCGGACGACCAGCGCCGCCGCGGCCGGCGAACAGGAGGACGACCATGATCGACGTACGAGAGGCAGCACCAGAGCCGTCGCCGGGAATCCGGTCGATGCCGATCGGACTCGCGAGGTCCGGGAACAGCGGGAACGGCTCGCCCGACAGCGCGTGGCCGACGACCGTCAGGCCGATGCCGACCAGCGCCGAGCGCGACCACCCAGCGCCAGCGCGGCGACGGCAGGCGCCCGTCCGGGAACAGGATCAGGGTCAGCGCGATGAGGATGAACATCGGGGCGTCCAGGGCTGACGAACCAGCGCGGCGAGGTCCTGGCCCGGGCAGGTCGCCGGGCCAGGCTGCAGGTACAGGTCGGCCGGCAGGTACCAGGCGAACAGCGGCGCCGAACGCCAGCAGCAGCGGACCGACGGCGTTCGTCGGGCCGGCGCTCGGCGATCAGCCAGCCGACGCGCGATGAAGACGATCGCCACGCCGCCGTACAGCAGGTAGAACCCGCCGCTCGGGAATCCGCGGGCCGCGTCCACGACCGCGACGAGCAGCGTCACGGCGATCGAGGCCAGCGCGCACGACCCAGGATCAGCCGACCGTCGGATCACGACCCGCCGTCCCGCGGCCACAGCCCGAGCCGGCACGCGGGGCATGCGGGCGCTGGCGGTTGCGAGCGAGCTCGTCATCGGACGCATCCTGGACCATCGGCGTTCGCACAACGTTACGAGATGTGCCCGATCTCCCTGTACCGTTACGCGATGGCTGCTCGCCAGCCACGGCTCCGCGTCCGGCTGCTCGGCCCGCTGGAGGTCGTCGTGGGCGACCGGCCGGTCGTCGTCGACACGCGCAAGGCGCTCGCGATCGTGGCCCTGGTCGCCGCCGAGGGCCGGCCGTTCGCGCGCGACGAGCTGGCGGCGATGTTCTGGCCGGACGCGGACGACGAGGCGGCGCGCGGGCGCCCTGCGCCGGACGCTGTCGGCGCTGCGGACGGCGATCGGCCCGGCCGGCCTCGTCATCGACCGAGCGCAGGTCGCCCTGGATCCGGCCGACCAGCGCGGTCGACCTGGTCGAGTTCGAGCGACTGGCCGCCTCCGACGACGCGGCGGCCCTCGAGGCCGCCGCCGCCCTCGCCCGCGGGCCGTTCCTGGCCGGCTTCGCGCTTGCGCGACAGCCCGGACTTCGACGACTGGCAGGCGGCCCGCGCGGTCCGCGTCGAGCGGCTCGGTCGGCGACGTCCTCGACCGGCTGGCGGCGGCGCGGAGCGACGGCGGCGACGCGTCCGGCGCGATCGAGGCCGCGCGGCGGCGGGTGGAGCTCGACCCGCTCGACGAGCCCGGCCAGCGTCGGGTCATGGAGCTGCTCGCCCGGTCGGGCGACCGGGCCGGCGCGATCCGCCAGTACCGCGCGCTCGTCGCCCTGTTCGACCGGGAGCTCGGCGTCGCGCCGCTGCGCGAGACGACCGAGCTGTACGAGGCGATCCGGGAGGACCGGCTGCCGCCGGACCCGGCGACCGGCCGCCGGACGCCGGGCCGGCGTCGCCGGCGCCGTCGGCCGCGAGCGATCCGCGACGCCGCCGGGCCGCGCGCGACGTCCCGCTCGTCGGGCGGGACCGCGAACTCGCGGCGATCGACGGCGCGTGGCGCGCGGCGACGCCGGACGGCCGCGTCGTCCTGCTCGAAGGCGAGGCGGGCATCGGCAAGACCCGCCTCGCCGAGGCCGTCGCCGCCTCGGTCGCGGCCGCCGGCGGGACCGTCCTGGCGGCGCGCGGCTACCCGGGCGAGGGCGCGATCGCCTACGGCCCGATCGCCGAACTCCTGCGGGCCGGGCTGGCCGCGCCCGACGGGCCGGCGCGCCTGGCCGGCGCTGGACGAGACGGCCCGAGCCGAGATCGGCCGGCTCGTCGACCTGCCGGCCGGCCTGCGTCCGGCGAGCCCGCCGCGACGCCACGTCGGACAGCGTCGGCGCGCGCGTCCGGCTGCTCGAGGCCATCGCCGGCGCGCTGGCGGCGCTGACCGCCGGGCCCGTCCCGGGCCTGCTCTGGGTCGACGACCTGCACCTGGCCGACGACCCGACGCGCGAGGCCCTCGCCTACCTGGCTCGGCGGCTGCGCGATCGACCGATGCTCCTCCTGCTCGCCTGGCGCCGCGAGGACCTGACGCCCGGCGGCCGAGGCGACGGCCGCCGACCTCGCCCGCCTCCCGTCGGCGACGAGCGTCGTCCTCGAGCGGCTCGATCGGGACGGGATCGCCGCGATCGTCCGGGCGATGCGGCCGGGCGACGCGGACGACGCCCTCATCGATGCGTTCGCCGCCGACTCCGAGGGGCTGCCGCTCCATGTCGTCGCGGCCCTGGCCAGCGGCGAGGCGCCCGGGCAGGCGATGCCGCGCGGCGTCCACGCCCTGCTCCTGGAGCGGATCGCGTCGGTCAGCGAGACCGCGGCGCAGATCCTGTCGGCGGCGGCGATCATCGGCCGCTCGTTCGACCTCGGCGATCGCTGCGCCAGGCCAGCGGTCGGTCCGAGGAGGAGACGATCGACGCGGTCGAGGAGCTGATCCGCCGCGGCCTCGTCCGCGAGGTCCCCGGCTCGACCGGGCCGTCGGTCCGCTACGACTTCGCCCACGGCCGGATGCGCGAGGTCGCCTACGAGGCGACGAGCCTGGCCCGCCGCCGCCTCATCCATCGCCGGACGGCCGACGCGCTCCGGCTCGACCCGGCGGCCGGCGGTCGCGACGACCTCGCCCGGTTCGCCCTGATCGCCGGCCACGAACGGGAGGCCGGCCGGGCGGCCGAGGCGGCCGCGGCCTTCGTCGAGGCGGCCGACCGGGCCGAGGCGTCTTCGCCAACCGCGAGGCGATCGACCACCTCGACGCCGCGCATCGCCCTCGGCAGTCCCGACGGCGCCGCGCGTCCACGCCCGGATCGGCGAGCTGCGGTCGCGGCTCGGCGAGTACCCGGCCGCGATCGCCGCCCTGGAGACGGCGGCCGCCCTCGCCGACACCGGCGGACCTGCCCGCCATCGAGATCGCGCTCGGGCGCGTCCATCGGCGCCGGGGCGACCTCGCGGCGGCCGCCAGCCACCTCGCCTCCGCCCTGGCCTCGCCCGACCTCGACCCGTCGCTGCGGGCGCGGGCGCTGGTCGAGCGGAGCGTCGTCGCGCTCCGCGCCGGCGACCTGGACCTGGCCCGCCGATCGGCCGCCGAGGCCGGCGACCTGGCGACCGAGCATCGACGACCCGCGCCTCGCCGGGTGGCCGAGCGCCTGGTCGGGCTCGTCGCGCAGGCGATGGGCGACCTGCCGACGGCGCGCGCCGCGCTCGAGCGGAGCCTGGCGATCGCCGCCGACGACCCGGATCCGACCGCCGCGATCGCCGCGAGACCGCCCTCGCCCTCGTGCTGGCCGCGGCCGGCGCCGTGGACGACGCCGTGGCGATCGCCGGCGTCGGCCATCGACGCCTGCCGGCGGATCGGCGATCGCCACCTCGAGGCGGCCGTCGAGAACCACCTCGCCGACATGCTCCACGACGCCGGTCGCCCGGACGACTCGATGGACCACCTCAAGCGGGCGGTCGCCCTGTTCGCCGAGGTCGGCGAGGGCGTGCCCGAGCGCGACCCGGGATCTGGGCGCTCGCCGCCTGGTGAGTCGCGCCGGCCTGACGGGCGCCATACTCCGGGACCGGACGGAGCTCGCGGAGGAGGACGGCGATGGACAGGATCGGGGCGGCGGTCTGGGCGACCGGGCGGGCCGGCAGGGTGATCGTCGAGGCCGGGCCTGACCCGGCCGTGGCTCGAGTTCCGTGGCGGGATCGTCTACTCGCCGGCCAAGGAGGGCCTCGACCTCGGGCGAGGCGTGCGGGCTGGACGTCCGGCTCGGGCGCGCCGGTCTCGACGGACATCGACGCGGTCCTGGCGCGGCCCGACATCGACGTCGTCTTCTATGCCGGGATCGGGTCGCCGGACGAGGTCGCCGCCGCGTGCCTGCGGGCCAACCGGGCCGGCAAGGACGCCATCACGATCGCCGGGCCTCGTCCACCCGCGACGATCCTCGGGCGCCGCGGCGGCCGCCGAGCTGGACGCCGGGGCGCGGGCCGCCGGGCAGCGGATCCTCGGCACCGGGCTTCTGGGACTACCTGACGATCACCCTGCCGCTGGCCGCGATGTCGAACGTGCTGACCTTCGACGAGATCCGGCTCGAGCGGATCGCCGACATGACGCTGTGGGGCCACGGCATCCTGCGCGACGAGGGGATCGGCGGGCCGCTCGAGGCCGCCGGCGCCGGGTTCATGATGCGCAACTTCCTGGTCGAGGCGCTGATGCTGCTCGGCGAGTCGGCGGGCCTGGAGCTCGACGAGCCGGTCTTCGAGAGCGTCCCGGTCCTGTCCGACGGTCCGGCGCGAGCGGGCCGGCTACGTCGTGGAGCCCGGGACGATCTGCGGCCACGACCGCACGGGTCACGGCGAACGTCCGCGGCGGCGGGCGCCTCGTCTCGGTCTGGCGCGGCCGGTTCGCCGCCGGAGCGCGACGGGATGGAGGGCTCGGCCCGGGTCGTCGTCGAGGGCGATCCGGCGTTCGAGACGATCGTCCGCGGCGACCTGTTCCTCGACACCTACCCGCCGACCGGCGCCCGGGCGATGGCGGCCGTCCGGCCGCTCCGGGCGCTGCCGCCGGGCCTGCACACGATCGACGAGCTCGGGCTCCGGCCGGTCTTCCGCTAGGCCGGCCCGACCAGCTCGGCCGTCTCGGTCCACGGTCGAGGCCGCGCGTCGGCCAGCGCGTCCACGAACGCGCGCGGGATCGAACGCCGCCTCGGGCGGATGGACGCCGACCGGCCCGCCGCGCGCGACCAGGTCGGCGGCGATCGCGGCGACCGTGCCGGTGATCGTCGACGACGCCGACCGGCCGACCGCCTCGACCGCGAAGTCGTAGGTCAGCGTCACCGGCCGCCCGTCGCGGACGCCCTCGACGCGGACGTGCTTGACGTTGGCGCTGCGGTCGTCCGGGCCGATGCCGCGACGCCCGATGTAGGCGGCCGCGAACCGGCGCGGCGAGATCGTCGACGCCATCGACGGTGAACGGCTCGTCCGAGTCGAACCCGAGCTCGAGCAGCACCTGGATCCGGCTGCGTCTCGTCGGCCGGGTAGCCGACCTTGAAGACGACGTCGCGACGTCGATCGAGCGCGGCAGGGTCACCGGCTCCGGGTGCGGGACGAGGTGGACCTCCTGCTCGCCGTACGGCTCCGGGAAGGCGAAGCGCTCCGCGCCGGAGAACGACGGGCGCTCGACGAGCTCGCCGTCCTCGAGGACGACGCGAGATGCCGGTACTGGCATCGAAGCGGGTGACGACGATGCCCGGCGACGTCCACATCGGGTGGGTGATGTACGAGTACATCCGGACCGCGTCGACCGCGTCGAGCCGGTCGGCGCCGAGCCGGGCGAGGATGTTGGTCAGGCCCGGGCGCCACGCCGCAGCCGGGGACGATCCGGCAGCCGGCCGCCACGGCCGCGTCGTGCCGGTCGAGCTGCTGGAGCGTCTCCGGGTAGTACGACCCGAGGTCGACGAGGTGGACGCCGGCGGCGATCGCGGCGTCGGTGACGCCGCACGTTGTGGCGCATGTAGGTCGCGTTCAGGACGACATCGGTCTCGGCCAGGGCGGCCGCCAGCGACGCCGGGTCCTCGACGTCCACGCGGACGACGCGCTCCGGCGCGCCGAGCCGCTCGCAGCAGGGCCGCCGCCGCGTCCGGTCCGGATGTCGCCGACCGTGACCTCGTGGTCGGTCCGCTCGACGAGGTCGGCGACGGCGGCCGACCCCATCTCGCCGGACCCGCCGAGGACGAGGACCCGGCTCATGCGGCTCGGGCGTCAGCTCGGGCGCTCCACGACGTTGGCCGGGTCGTTGACGTTCGGTCACGTCGATCGCCAGGTCGTTGCCGACGGCCCCGAAGTCGGTCGCGATGAACGACACCAGGTAGCCGTCGTCGGCGACCCAGGTCTCGATCGTGGCGCTGGCCGGCATGCCAGCTGCGGCGAAGTTCGGCAGCGTCGGAGACGTCCACCTTGTAGTGGGTCGTGTTGACTGGCCGTTCTTCTCCTCCTCGCCGAGGTTGTCGGCGTACTCGGTCATGCTCAGGCCGGCGAAGGCCGCCAGCAGGACCATCGGGTCGAACAGCGGGATCATCCCGGCCACCAGGGCGGTCGGGGCGGTCTGCAGCGGGCCGTCGCCCGTGCCCATCCAGGCCTCGTCGCCGATGGTGACGATGTGGGTCGCCGCGTCGCCGGTGCCGATGTAGCAGGTCGCGCGACGACGACCGGCTTGGTCACGACCGTGCCCGCTGTACGCCGTGCCGTCGGCGCCGGCGATCGACGACGCGGTACGAGTCGACGTTCTCCAGGTTCGTGATCAGGCTGCCCGAGGTCGAACGACGGGATCGCGAACGACGGGATGGCGAACGACGGCAGCGTCCCGTCGGACGGCAGCGTCATGCCCGGACGGCAGTCGGTGCCGGCGACTGCCGCCGGGCCCGGTGGAGGCCGTGGATCCGCCGCACGCGGCGAGGAGCAGGGCCGGGACGAGGAGGGCGGCGGCGAGCCGGCGTGGTGGAAGGTCGGTCAGGTCATGTGCGAGTCACCCCGGGAGTGGCCGGTCGGATGCCGGCCCGGGTCGATGATGGGCGCGCCGACGCGAGCGGATGCAACCGGACGGAGGTCACGGTCCGCGGCGGCAGCGTCCCGCGGTCGAACCAGATCCGCTCCCCGGTGAACCGCTCCGTGACGGGGTCCCACGGGAAGAGGATGAGGACCTCGAGCGAGACGGCCAGGCCGGACGGCGGCGACGCCGGCCCACGGGCCCGGGTTCGTGCCGGTCAGCGTCGCGACCTCGAACGCGCCCTGCGGCCCGATGACGATCTCCGACAGGGCGAAGGCGTTGTCCGGGAACGCCCCGAACAGCTCCGTGTAGAACGCCCGGGCGCCGGCGTGGCCCTCCCAGCGCTGGCCGGTCGGGACGATCTCGTAGACGCAGTCCGGGCGACAGCGTGGCGATGAGGCCGTCGATGTCGCGGGCGTCCTCGGCGATCGAGTGGCGGACCCACAGCCGCTTGATCCGGCGCAGCTCGGCCGGGTCGAACGGCCGCGCCAGGCGCGCGCCGGATCGACTCGATGGCGTCGCTCACTCCGGCGATCCGCTCGAGCGCCTCGAGCGTCCGGTCCACCTCGGCGGCGGTGTTGTAGTGGACGAGGCCGAGGCGCAGGACGCCGCCGGCCTCGGCCTTGCCGAGCCGCTCGATGAGCCCGGTCGCGTAGAAGTCGCCGTCCCAGGCGTAGATCCCCTCGCGGCCGAGCGCCTCGGCGGCCGCCCGCGGGTGGACGCCCGTCGATCGAGACCGACACGGTCGGGACGCGCTCGGCGAGCCGGCCGCGGTCGGTGATGCCGTGGATCGTCACGCCGCGGATCGCCTCGAGGCCGTCGATGAGCCGCGCGACCAGCGCGCGCTCGTAGTCGACGATGGCGACCATCCCGGCGACCAGTTCGCGTCGGCGCTCGCTCGCGTCGGCCGCCCCGGGCGCGCCGGCGACGTCGCCGTACGACGCGGCCGACGTCGCGCAGGTAGTCGGTCGCGGCGAGCGTCCCGGCGATCGACTCGAACGACGCGGTCCCGGTCTCGAACCGGTCGTGGGCCGGCCGGACCTTGAACGCCGGCAGGCGGTCGAGGACCTCGGCCTTGCCGTACAGCGCGCCGAGGTGCGGCCCGAACCACTTGTAGGCCGAGCAGACGAGGAAGTCGGTGTCGAGGGCCTGGACGTCGATCGGGCCGTGCGGCGCGTAGGCGACCGCGTCGACGTAGGTCAGCGCGCCGACCTCGTGGGCGCGGGCGACGATCTCGCCGACCGGGTTGATCGTCCCGACCGCGTTGCTGGCATAGCCGACCGCGACGAGCTTCGTCCGCGCGCTCAGCTTCGACTCGAGGTCCTCGAGGTCGAGGGTCACGTCGTCCGGGTCCGATGTCGACCGTCCGGACGGTCACGCCGCGGTCGGCGGCCATCGCCCCCCAGGTCGCGACGTTCGCCTCGTGGTCGAGGGTCGTGACGACGATCTCGTCGCCCGGCCCGAGCGTCGCCCCGATCGACCGGCCGATGTGGAGGGTCAGCGTCGTCATGTTGTAGCCGAACTTGATCTCGTCCGGCGACGCGGCGCCGAGGAAGTCGGCGACCGCGGCGTGCGCCTCGTCCGAGATCGCGTCGCTCAGCTCGCTCGTCGTGAACGCGCCGCCCGAGTTGGCGTTCGTGTCGCGGTAGTAGCCGACGACGGCGTCGATGACGCGCTGCGGGACCTGCGTCCCGCCCGGTCCGTCGAGGAAGGCGACCGGTCGGCCGTCCTGCTCGCGGGCGAGCGCCGGGAACTCGGCTCGCAGGGCGTCGACATCGAACGCGGGCATGGATCCTCCGGCGTCGGATGGGGCCCGAGCGTACCCCAGCGCGGCGACGCGGTCCCGTGGCGGACCTATCGCTGCGCGACGTGCGCTCGGAGCCACACCCCGGTCGTCGCCGGCTCGAGCGCCTCGACCGTCGGTCAGGCGGCAGGTCGCGGCTCACCGTGGGCAGGTCCACCTGGTCGCGCAGCCGTCCGCCGAATCCGGCGACGAGGCGGCCGCTGTCGTAGCGCCGTCGGTTGAACCGCCGGTCGACCGACGCCTGGACCCGATGTCGGAGCGGGTTGAACAGGGCCGCCGCCACCAGCGTCGACACCGCCACGACCCGTGGGTCCAGGGCCGAGCCCGGGCGCCGCGACGGCCGAACTGATCGCCGCCTGCAGGACCAGCACGATCGACGCGAAGACCGCGACCAGGACCGCGGTCACGACCAGGTACGAGATGGATCGACTGACGATCCGGTCGATGTCGTACAGGTGATAGCGGGTGATCGCGATGGCGATGGCGAGGACGGGCAGGCCGAACGTCGCGAGCCACACGGGCCACAACCAATCGGCGCCGCCGCCGAACACGATCAGCGCCGCCGTCACGAGGACCGTGGTGGCCTCCGCACCGAGGACCCAGCGCATCTGCGTCCGGCGCATGACGTCGGCACCCCGGTATCGCAGACCCAGGTCGATGAACGCCCCGACATAGGCCAGGACGATGCCGCCGACCCCGATCGCTTCGGCCAGTCCGAAGACGTCCTGTCCGGTCTGCGACCAGCCGATCTCGCGCATGGTCGGTTCGCGAAGGCTGCCCACGAGCGCCGCGCCGGCGCCGACGATGAGCATCGCCTGGACCAGACCACCGAGTCGACTCGTCCGATGGCCGTCCGGGAACCAGGTGACCAGCAGGCTGGTCCCGAGGATCAGGCCGACGATGAGCAGCAGGCTCGACACCAACTGCGCCAGGTCGAACAGCCACTGCTGTGGGCGGGCCAGGATCGACTGCACGCCCGTGTCGGATGCCACAGCGACGGCGACCGTGGTGAGCAGGACGCCGACGGCGAAGGCGAGGCCGATGGCGAGCGCCAGCCGACCGATCCCGTGACCTGGCCGCCGCCACAACACGGTCACGCCGACGAACGCGTACATCCAGCAGCCGTACGCGCTCAGTAGGCCGGCCACCGGGTCATCGACCCGGCGGATGACGAACATGCCCAGCCCGAAGGACGCCGGCCGCGAACATGACGGCGCCGGCCCCAAGGAGGGCGATCCGTCGGCGATCCGACGCCCGCCGGAGGAGCCGTCATCGGCCGGAGCTCGAACGGGTCACCCGCGGTGAACACGAGATCCGGCCAGTCGCCCGTCACGCAGACCGGACCATAGGTCTCCGCCTCGAGCTCGACCGTGCCATCGACCGCGAGCCCGGTCCCCCGGTCGTCGGTGACCTGCCCGCCCTGGATGACCCAGTCGGGCGACCTCGACCTCGGTGGACAGGTCGACCGTCGCGAGGAAGTCGATCAGCTCGGACCAGGTGTGTGGCGCCCGCACGCCGCCGATCTGGACCGCGGACGGGGCGCCGGTCGGGCCCTGGTAGTGGATCGTGTAGAGCCCGGCGTCCGGTCCCCGTCGACCGTCCCGGCGCAGGTCGGTCCCATCCCACGTGACCGTCGATCTCGCCGGCGAGTTCGAACGGCGTGGCTCGCGGTCCGCCGCGCCGGAGGGCCTCCAGCAGGGCCGCTTCCACGGCCGGTCGGTCGGCCGCGGCCGCGTACCGGATGGGCCGGCCGGCCGGGTCCGTGGCCAGGCGTCCGCGGTCCTCGACGGTGACCGTCGCGTCCTCCCACGTGACGAGGTCCGGCGCGGACACGGCGAGGGCGGCCAGCTCGTCCCAGAGCTGCTGGCCCTCGGCGCCGTCCAGGCGCGACGGGTTGCGCAGCAGGAGCTCGTACATCAGGTCGGCGCCGGCCGCGGCATGGTCGGTCGCGAGCCGGTCGGTGAGGTCGGTCGGGACCGGCACGTCATCGGTCGCGTCGAGGGGCACGATGGAGATCGGCACGTCCGTCGCGAAGACGGCCTCCACGGCCGACGGGTCCGCGAACGCGTTCCACTCGACGGCCGCCGCCGGACAGGCCGTCGATGTAGACGTTGCCCGGCGCCTCGACCGTGCCCGAGCATCGCGTGGATGCCGGCGATCCGGTCCGGCAGCGTCGGGTCGGCGGCGAACGCATCCTCGAGGTTGGTCAGCGGTCCGAGCGCGACGATGGTGACCTCGCCGGGCCGCGAGTCGACGGCGTCGCGGATCAGGTCGACGGCGTCGTGCGGCGTGCCCGATCTCGACCTGCGGCGTGATGTCCAGGCCGTAGCCGGCATCGGCGGTCGCGCGCCAGTCGTCCGGGAACGGGTCGCGCATCCTGCGCCGCCGTTCTCGCGGCCGCACCCGAACGGGATGTCCGGCTGACGCCGAGCTCGTCGAGCAGGTAGCGGGTGACGAGGCGGCCGCCCTGGCAGTGGACCAGCCCGGTCCCATCGATGGCGATGGCGAGGACCTCCACCGCGGGATCGCGCAGCAGGACCAGGATCGCGGCGAGGTCGCTGTGGTCCATGTCCGCATCGATGACGATCGGGCGCGGTTCGGCGCTCGCCGCCGGCGCGGACGAGGCGGCGGCCGGCGCTCGGCGGGCCGGACTCGGTGGCGGTCGGCTGGCAGCCGGCGACGAGGACGGCGAGCAGGGTCAGAGCGGCGATCGCGATGCAGCATGGGCGCACCTTGCACCCATGCCGTCACGGGATGGTTACGGCAGCCGGCCGAACCAGACCGCCGAGGCGCCGGCCCCGACGACGACCAGCAGGAGGCCCGGCGGCGACGAGCGCGAAGGTGACTTCCTGGCGCTCCTCGGTGTAGCCGACGCGCGACTCGAGGTTGTCGTAGACGGCCTTCAGGTCCTCCGCGGTCGGGGCATCGAACGACTGCGCGCCGGTCGTCTCGGCGATCTGCTCGAGGGTCTCGGTGTCCGGCGGGACATCGAGGGTGACCGGCTGGCCGAACTGGTCGCGGACCTGGACCGGCCCTCGGGGTCCCGAGGGCGATGGTGTAGATCGGCACGCCCAGCGTCGCGGCGCGCTCGGCCGCATCGAGCGGCTCGGCCTCGCCGACCGAGTTGGCGCCGTCGGACAGCAGGATCGCGGCGACGAGCGGCTCGCCCGGACGGCCGGTCGGCCGGCGGCGTCCGGGCGCCGGCGCTCGGGTCGCGGTGCGTCGCGGCGTCCGGGGTCGCGCTGCGCGTCCGGTGTCGCGGCGGCGTCCTCGGCCTGGATCTTCTCGGCGATGTCGAGGACCTGCATGAGGGCGTCGCCCATCGCGGTCCCGTCGCGCGGCCGTCGAGGCTGTCGATGGCCGCCTTGAGCTGGGCGCGGTCGGTCGTCGGGGAGACGAGGGTGACCGGCTCGGAGGCGAAGGACACGATGCCGACGCGGACGCCTTCCGGGAGCTGGTCGATGAACGAGAGGGCCGCCGCGCGTGGCGGCGTCGAGCCGGGTCGGCGACGACGTCGGTCGCCCGCATGGAG
Organism: uncultured Chloroflexia bacterium; assembly: GCA_963738475.1. Lineage (GTDB taxonomy): Bacteria > Chloroflexota > Limnocylindria > Limnocylindrales > CSP1-4 > SPCO01. Next base: position 13,002 of record CAVTWU010000030.1, on the reverse strand, counting down.
CCGGACACGTCCATCGCCAGGATGACCGTGGCGTCCTCGCGCGGGACCGGCACGACCATCGTCGGCCGGGCCAGGCCGATGAGCAGCGCGGCGATGGCGCCGAGGTAGAGGACCGGCGGCAGGTGGCGGCGCCACGACGGCCGCTTCGGGGTCAGGTTGGCCAGCAGGGCCAGGTTCGTGAACCGGACCGCGTACTTGCTGCGGCGGCGCTGCGCCCACAGGTAGAACCCGATGGCGATCGGGATCGAGGAGGAGGCCGAGCAGCAGCTCGGGAGCGAGGAAGTTCATGCGGGTCGTCCTGTTCGGTCGGGGGTCCGGGTGAAGCCGCGCGCGAGCGCGGGCAGCCATGGCCCATCGGTGGAGAGTCGGAGGTGGCGGATGCCGAGGCGGCGGAACTCCGCGGCGAGCGAGGCTGCGGTCGGCGGCGGCCGCCGCGTCGAAGGCGCGTCGGAGGCGACGATCGCCGGTGTCGACGCGAAGGGTCCGGCCGGTCTCGGGGTCGATCAGGGTCAGCTCGCCGACGTCGACGAGCGCGTCCTCGCGCGGGTCGGTGATCTCGAGGGCGATGACCGCGTGCCGGCCGGCGACGTTCGGTGAGGGCCGGGATCCAGTCGCGCGGACCGCGGAAGTCCGAGACGATGACGACGACGCCGGCGGGGCTGCGGTCGCGCCGACGAGCGCCAGGGCGCTGGGCCGGGGAGGTCTGGCCGCCGCCCTCCTCGGGCGGTTCGGTGGCGACGGCCCGGAGCAGGCCGAGCATCCCGCGGCTGCCGCCGGCCGGCGGCGTGACGGTCTCGCGCCCGGCCCCGAAGGTGACGATGCCGAGGCGATTGCCGCGGCGGGCGGCGAACCGACCGACGACGAGCGCGGCGCCCTCGGCCACGTCGGCCTTGCGCCGGTCGGCCGTCCCGAAGTGCATCGACGGGGAGTGGTCGAGCAGCAGCCAGGCCGTCAGCTGGCGGTCCGGCACGTCCTCGCGGACCTGCGGGACTGAGCGTCCGGGCCGTGGCGTTCCAGTCGATCCGGCGGACGTCGTCGCCCGGCTCGTACGGCCGGATGCGGTCGAGTTCCATGCCGGTCCCGTGGCCGACGACCGAGGTGGTCGCCGCTCATCCGGCCACCGACCCGGCGGTCATGCGTCAGCTCGAGCTGGCGGACGAGCCGGTCGGCGATGGGCCCGGGCCCGGGTCGTGCCGCGGTCCGTGTCGCGCCCGCCGAGCCGACCGAGGTCGGCCGAGGTCGGCGCGCGAGGCGCCGTCGGTCATGCGGTCGGCTCCACCGCCATCTCGAGGCGCGGCGCCGGGACGAGCGAGAGGACGCGCTCGACGATCGTGTCGGCGGTGATGCCGTCGGCGAGGGCCGCGTAGCTCATGACCAGGCGGTGGCGCAGGACGTCCGGCGCGAGCGCGATGATGTCGGACGGCAGGACGTAGCGGCGGCCGTGGAGGAGGGCCATGGCGCGGGCGCCGTGGATGAGGTTGATCGAGCCGCGCGGGCTGGCGCCGTACGAGACGTAGGTCTCGAGGTCGGGCGCGCCCCAGTAGGTCAGCTTGCGGGTGGCCTCGACGAGCGCCGACCGCGTAGCTGATGAGCCGCGGGTCGACGTAGACCTCGGTGACGCGTCTGCTGGAGGCGGAGCAGGCCGGCCGCGTCGAGGATCTCGCGCGGCGCGGCCGGCGGCGACCAGCGAGCGGGCGACGATCTGCGCCTCGTCGGCCGGGTTCGGGTAGTCGAGCAGGATCTTGAGCATGAACCGGTCGACCTGGGCCTCGGGCAGCGGATAGGTGCCCTCGGCTTCGATCGGGTTCTCGGTGGCCAGGACGAGGAACGGCGTCGGGACCTTGAAGGTCTCGTGGCCGATCGTGACCTGGTGCTCCTGCATGACCTCGAGCAGCGCGGACTGGACCTTGGCCGGCGCGCGGTTGATCTCGTCGGCGAGCAGGAAGTTGGCGAAGACCGGGCCCTGCTCGACGTCGAAGTCGGCCCTTGTCCGGGCGGTAGATGCGCGTCCCGACGAGGTCGGACGGCATGAGGTCCGGCGTGAACTGGATGCGCTTGAAGGTGCCGCCGAGGACGTCGGCGAGGGTCTTGATGGTCAGCGTCTTGGCCAGGCCGGGGACGCCCTCGAGGAGGAGGTGGCCGCCGCGACAGGAGGCCGACGAGGACCCGCTCGAGCATCGCGTCCTGGCCGACGATGACCCGCCGGATCTCGAACATGATCGCTTCGGCGGTCGCGCGCGGGTCGGTCGGGTCGGGGAGGGCGCGCAGGTCGGGCGCGCGGCCGGGGCGGCGGCGATGCGCCGGTCGGCGCACTGATGGGCGTCGGGGTCGAGGTGGTCGAGTCGGACATGGTCGTTCTCCGGACTGGCTTCGGGGCCCGGCGATCGGTGAGCGCTCGGGACGGGAGGTTCGGTTGCCTCGACGTTCGCGGAGTTTTCTGAGGGTTTCCTGAGAACCCCGCGGTCCGTAACGATTTCGAAACCTGGCGCCGGGGCCGTTCAGGCGGGTGTCTACGCGTACGACGCGAAGATCTCGCTCAGCCGCCGCCGCTCGGCCGGCCGGCCGACGAACGGGATGTCCGTGTGCGAGAAGTCGTCGCCCTTGAACAGCAGTGGCTCGTTCAGCTCGCGAGCCAGCGCATAGGCGAAGCAGTCGCCGTAGTTCAGTCCGGCGCGATGGCCGCTGCCCTTGCCGAAGTCCCGGTACGCCTCCCGCGCGATCCGGGCCTGGGCCTCGGTGACTGGTTCGATGATGATCCCGGCCATGAGCCAGGAAGCTCGTCACAGGCGCCGACTGAGCAGGGGATCGCGCATCCGGTCGATCGCGATCGACGCGCTCGAGTAGGTCGCCGGAGATCGCTGACGGCGAGGCCGCAGGCCGCCACGTAGTCGGCCATCCGGCTCGAGGTTTGATGATCGCCACGAGCACCGACGTGTCGACGATCACTTCGGCAATCCGTCCTCGTCGTAGAGCAGGTCGCCATGCTCGATGTCGAAGAAGTCGGCGGGGAGCGTGCGCGCATCTCGACGGCGATCGCGTGGATGCGCTCGACCATCCCTGCCCTGTCGTCGGCCTGTCGGATCCGCTCCAGACGCTCTCGGACGGCCTCGGTCACGGCACCGGTCATCGATTCGCCGGTCAGGTCGGCCAGCTCCCTGATGAGCCGCGTGGTCTCGGCGTTCTTGATGTTGAGGCTCATGGTAGAAAGCTACCATGTCGATGGTAGAACGGTCTACGCGCGCGTCAGTGCTCGGTGCCGCCCGTGAACGTCCAGCCGTCGATGCGGACGGCCGGCACGACGACCCCGCCGAGGAACCCCTTGAGCGTCTTGCGCTCGCGCGCCGACGGCCGACCGTCCCGGCCAGCGCCGTCGAGGTAGCTCTGGGTGTAGCGCAGGTTCTTGACCGGCCCGACGATCCGGCCGCCCTCGACGAGGAACGTCCCGTCGCGGGTCATCCCGGTGACGATCGCGAGCTTCGGGTGGACCGGGTTCGTGTAGTGGAAGCGGGTCACGAGCAGGCCGCGATCCAGGCCCGCCGATCAGGTCGTCGCGCGGTCGACGTCCCGGCGCCATGACCATGTTGAGCGGGAACGGGCCCCACGGGTTCGGGGCCGGCAGGCCGTGGCCGGTGGAGCGACGCCGGCCCGCGCCGCGGTCTGGGCGTCGTAGACGACGTCGCGGCAGACGCCCGCGCTCGACGAGCGAGACGCGCTGCTTGGCGACGCCCTCGAAGTCGAACGGGAGCGGCAGGCCGGCCGGGTCGTAGCCGTCGTCGACGATCGTCACGAGGTCGCTGCCGATCCGCCTGCCGGGCTCGACGAAGCTGCCGCTCCTCCTGGACCGCGAGCGCCGAGAAGCCGAGGTAGCCGAGCATGTCGAGCAGGTCGACGACGGCGTACTCCTCGAGGACGACCGGGTAGTCGCCGGGCTCGACCGAGACCGGCGTTCGGCGGTCGCGCGCGCCTTGCCGGCCGCCTCGCGGCCGAGCGCCGCGGCGTCGATGGTCGAGGCGTCCACGGCCGCCGCCTCGGCGTAGCCGGTCCCGCCGTCCGGGCCCATCGAGACGGTGATGAGCTGGGCGATCGTCCGCGTCCGCGACGGCGCGGGCGCCCTTCGAGTTGGCGACCGCGATCGATCTCGAGGCCGGTCGCGAACGAGCCGTAGGCCGACGACGCCGGCCTCGTCGGCGGCGGCGATGACCGCGCGGACGCGCCTCGGCGCGGAACTCCGGGCGTCGCCTCGGCGGTGGCCGGGCTGTAGGCGGCCGCGACGGCCGTCGGCGATCGGTCGGGCCGGGCAGCCCGCCCCAGTCGTCGAGCTCCTCGACGACCCGGGCGATCGCGCGCGGCTGCTCGGCGAGGCGGCGCAGGCCCTCGTCGTCGGTCCGGCCGGTCGAGGCGACGCCGACCCGCTTGCCGACGACGACCCGCAGGTTGATCGAGACGTTCGTCTCGGCGACGTTCTGGTGGATCTCGCTGTTGGCGAACCGGGTCAGCGCCGAGTCCTCGGCCGTGACCAGGGCCTCGGCCTCGGTCACGCCGTCGCGCAGCGGCATGGGCGAGGGCGGCCTCCGCCAGCGCCAGCGCGTCGCGGCTCGGTCGTCGCCATCGCCGACCGCGCCTCACCACTTGCCGACGCCGACCTGGACGTCGCGGAACCGGGCGCCCGGCACGGCGTGGCCGACGTGGCCGGTCTGGCCGGGCTCGCCCTTGCCGCAGTTCGGCGTCCCGAGCATCACGTAGCTCCGCGCGTCGCCGACCGCGTCGCACGACCGCCAGAACTCGTAGGTGATGCCGGTGTAGGTCGGGTTCTTGAAGAGCCGGCCCTTCTTGCCGCCCTTGATCTCGTAGGCGACCTCGGTCGCGAACTGGAAGTTGAGGCGCCGGTCGTCGATCGACCAGCGAGCGGTTCGAGGCGAGATAGAGCCCGTCGTCGGTGTCGGCCACGATCTCGTCGAGGCTCATCCCGGGCTTCGGCAGCAGGTTGATGTTGGTCATCCGGATGAGCGGGATCCGGTTCCAGCCGTCGGCCCGCATCGCGCCACCGCTCTGGCGGCCGATCCGCGGCGCGGTCTCGCGGCGACGACAGGTAGCCGACGAAGATCCCGTCCTTGACGAGCGGCACGGCCTGGGCCGCGACGCCCTCGTCGTCCCAGCCGAACGTGCCCATCCCGCCGGGCGCGGTCGCGTCGGCGACGATGTCGACGAGGTCGGAGCCGTAGCGGAAGCCCTCGTCGAGCTTGTCGGTGGTCGAGGAAGGACAACGCTGTGCGACTGCCGACGGTTTGACCAAAGTGGGCTCGCCACAGGTTATAGCCTGCTTGCGTACCATCGTTGTTGCGCCAGACGACATAGTCGGCGGTGTCTACTATGCCGTTATTGTTGAAGTCGCCTGGAATCGGCTGTATGAGACTAAAGGCGTCCAGGACGAATGCGCGGGGGCCGTCGCTCAGCCCGCCGGGGCCATCGTTGTAATAGCCGCTGCCAGTGATCAAGCCGTTGTTGTTGATGCCTGGCGCTTTGGTAAGCCCCCAGTATGCTCCCTGAGTTGGATTAATCGCATCGAACCAGGCGTCGAGATCAACAGCTGAGTTGGCGGCGTCGTTCTGCCAGAGGGTGGCCCACGATCCGCCCCCGGCGTTGGGAGCGCGGTCCGCCCGCCCGACGACAAAGCCAGCGTCGTTGACGCCGTAAGCAGTGCTGGAGGTCCCGCCGAGGGTGCCGAGATCGACCATCATGCCATCGGCGCCGGGCGTGCCGGTATAGAGAAGGCGTGAGTGGCAGCGTTGCCGATCGTTTGGCAACCGCCGACAATCTGACCGGAATCATTAATGTCATTGCCGAAGCTAATAGTCCCGCCGAGAGTGCCCAAGTCATGCATGATGCCGCCGCTCTCAGGCGTGCCGGTGTAGCGGAAGGCGTGGGGAGTAGTAACGTTGTACCCGGCCACTTGCCCAGAGTTGTTGATGGCGTTGGCCGCTCCAGGGTTTGAGACGTCGTAGATATGTGCGACACCCCGCCCTCCATATGCCGAGTGGCGTAGAGGACCAGGTGCCACTGGGTACGCAAAAGTAGGGGCCATCGGGGTCGCAGCTCCCGTCGTCTACAAAATAGGTGTAAACGAGAGCCGACGACCAGGCCCGCAGTATTGATGTCCGCGGCCGTGTTGTGATTCTGCACGTCCAGATTGGTCATCGTCCCCGTTGTGCCATTAGCCTCTTGTCCGGCCTCCAGGCAAAGGCGTAAGAAATCCCGGTTTCAATGTCACCCGCGGCCGACCGCCTCACGGTATCGCGCGAAGAGCGCGACCGGGACCCGCACACCGCCTCCCGCCATCCCGCCATCCCGAAGGCGGGCGATCAGGCCTGGAAGGAGTGGCCGCAGCCGCAGCTGCCCTTCGAGTTGGGGTTGTTGATCGAGAAGCCGGAGCCGTACAGGCTGTCGACGTAGTCGATCTGGGCCCCGCCCACGTACTGCACGCTGTTGGGGTCGACGTAGACCTTGACGCCGCTGGCCTCGACGACCTGGTCGCCCTCCTGCGCGGCATCCTCCCACCCGAGCTCGTACGAGAAGCCCGAGCAGCCGCCCCCCACTACGCGAAGCCGCAGGCCCCACTCGGGCTTGCCCTCCTCGAGTCGGAGCGTCTCGACCTTCTTGGCGGCTGTTTCCGTCAACGTGACCATTCCAGGCCTCCTCTAGTCGTTACGGCGAACCCGCGCCACACGGGAATCGCGGTGATCAGACTGCATTATAGCAAATGGACGCGGCGCCTGCCGGCCCGCGTCCCCCCGGTCCAGGAATCACAGCACCCCCGGCGTGGGAGCGAGGACGATCTCCTCGACGAAGGCCCCGGGCGGCTGGGCGGCGATCAGGAGGGCGGCCTCGGCGACGGCCTCGGGCCTGAGCATCCGGCTACGGTCCGGCGGGCTCGGGATCTCGTCCCAGAAGGGGGTGTCCACGGCCCCGGGGCACAGCGCCGCCACCCGCACCCCCCGGCCTCGCACCTCGGCGGCAAGGGCCCGCACCAGCCCGAGGACCCCCGCCTTGGACGCGGTGTACGCCGCGCACCCGGGGATCGCCCGCACGGCCGCCAGCGACACCAGGGCGACGATGGTCCCCTGACCCGCCGCCAGCATCGCCGGGAGCGCGGCCCGGCACAGGAGATACGTCGCGGTCAGGTTCGCCCGCAGCATCGCGTCCCAGTCCTGGACGCGCGACGCCTCGAGGGGCCCGAACGCGCCCGCGCCCTGCGCCGTGACGAGGCAGTCCAGGCGTCCGAACCGCGCGAGGGCGGCCTCGACCGCCCGGCGCGCGGCGTCCTCCTCCGCGGCGTCGCCCGGCACCACCAGCGCCGAGCCTCCGTCGCTCTCGATCGCCCGGGCCACCAGCTCGAGATCTCCGCGGCCGCGCGCCAGGAGCACCACCCGGGCGCCCTCCCGGGCGAAGGCGAGCGCGACCGCCCGCCCGATGCCGCGGCTCGCCCCGCTGACGAGCGCGACCTGGCCGGCGAGCCTCAAATGAGGGAGCTCCGGCCCTTGAGCAGCTCCACGAACTCGCTGCGCGTCATCGGGCAGTCCCGGAAGCTTCCGAGCATCGCGGAGGTCACGGCCTTCGAGTTCTGCTTCTCGACGCCCCGCATCAGCATGCAGAGGTGGGTCGCCTCCATCACCACGCCGACGCCCTTCGGCAGGAGCGCGTCGTGGAGCGCCTGCGCGACCTGGGTCGTGAGCCGCTCCTGGACCTGGAGCCGGCGGCTGAACATCTCGACGAGACGCGCGAGCTTCGACAGCCCCAGGATCTTCCGGTCCGGGACGTACGCGACGTGCGCCTTGCCGAAGAACGGCAGCAGGTGGTGCTCGCACAGCGAGTAGAAGTCGATGTCCTTCACCAGCACCATCTGGTCGTAGTGGTCCTCGGCGAAGACCGCCCCGTTCAGGACCTCCTCGACGTCCTGCTGGTACCCGGACGTGAGGAACTGCAGCATCGACTCCACGCGCGCCGGGGTCTTCTCGAGCCCCTCGCGTTTCGGATCCTCCCCGAGCTCGCGCAGGATGCCCTCGATCAGCTCCTTCATGGCGCCTCCCCCGTCGCTTCGTACTCGAAGCGGTTGTTCTCCGTCTCGACGACGGCCACCCGGACGAGGCGCCCGGGGGCAGCGCCCGGTCGATCATCCGGTAGAACGTCGCGGCCAGGTTCTCGCCCGTCGTGACCGTGCCGGCGAGCGCGGGGACGTCCCGGGTGAGGTCCCGGTGGTCCACGAGGTCGACGACCGTCCGCATCGCCTGCTCGAGAACGGCGGCGTCCATCACCATCCCGTCCGCGATCCACCGACTCCCCGCACGGTCGCCTCGAGCGCGTAGTTGTGGCCGTGGCCGCGGACGCACGCGCCGTAGAGCCGGCGATTCTCCGCCGGGAGAGCGCCGGGCTCATCAGGCGGTGGGCCGCCGAAAAACGGAGGACCTTGGTCAGCTCCATCGTCGCCACGGCCGGCCCTCAGGCCTCGCCCCGGTAGTCGACGTAGAGCGTCGGGTCCTCCCAGAGGCGGAGGCTCGCGAGCCGCTCGGAGCCGAGCTTCGCGACCAGAAGGTCCCACGCGACGCGCACGAGATTCTCCGTGGTCGGCAGGACGCCGGGCGGGAATGCGGGATCGTCGTTGACGAAGGTGTGGTCGAAGCGCGCGAGCACGGTCTCGCCGACGACCCGCTTGAGCTCCTCGAGATCGACGACCATGCCCGTTCGGGGGTCGACCGGCCCGCGGACGGTCACCTCCAGGGTATAGGTGTGCCCGTGGATCGACGCGAGCGGGCCGAAGTGCGCGCGGTTCTCGGCGTCGGACCACTCGGGACGCGCGTAGCGGTGCGCCGCCGAGAAGGTGAACCGCCGCGTGACGGCAACCGGGGGAGGGCCTGGCGTCTTCATGGCCTCGGGCATCTCATCTTTAGAGGGGTCGCGGCCCGGCAGGGTCGCAGCCTCAAGTATACCGGCGGTCCTTCCAGCGGACGCCCAGCCCCAGCCAGTCGCGAACCGCCGATTCCAGAAGGAAAAGGGCCACCAGCGCGGCGCCGAGCGGCGCGGTGGGGCTCCAGCGGGGGTCATCCCCGCGCCAGGCCCGGAACGGGACCTCCGCCCCGAGGACCAGCCCGAGGCCAAGGGCGGCGAGCCAGCCGGACCCGGCCGGGCCCCCGAGCGGCGCCACGACGCAGCCCACCGCCGGCCAGACCAGGGTCACCCCGAGCTCGAGGAGCGAGGCCAGCGCGGCGAGCGGCCGCCGGCCGCGGAGCCGGTAGAGGTTCTTCGTCCAGCCGCGTCGGATCGCCGCGAGGTCCGTGTACATCCGGGCGGCGACGAGGTCGGCCCCGTCGACGAACGCGATCCGCCCGCCGCCCGCCTTCACGCGCCGCGCGAGCGCGACGTCCTCGAGAATCTCGCCGGCCACCGCGCGGTGACCGCCCGCGACCTGGTAGGCGTCACGCGCGACCAGGATGAAGATCCCGTTGGCGGCGGCGAGCGGGGACGCGGGGTCGTTCACCGTCGCCAGCGGGAACCACTGATCGAGGAGGCCGAAGACGACCGGCTGGACCACGCGCTCCCAGAATGAGCGCGTGAGCTGCCGGCTCGTCAGCGACAGGAGCGCGATGCCGTGCGTCTCCGCGAACCCCACCGCGCGCGCGATCGACTCGGGGGCGTGCACCGTGTCGGCGTCCGTGAAGCAGAGCCAGCTTCCGCGTGCGACGGACACGCCCGCGTCGAGGGCGAAGCTCTTGCCGGTCCACCCCGGCGGCGGACCGTCCACGCGGAGTATCCGCACCCGCGGGTCCCGCCGGGCGGCGTCAGCGAGGATCGCCGGCGTCCCGTCCGTCGAGCCGTCGTCCACGGCGATGATCTCGAGGCTGGGGCAGGTCTGCGCCGACAGGGAGGCGAGGCAGGCGCCGACATTGCGCTCCTCGTTGCGGGCGGGAACGAGCACGCTGACGAGGGCCGGCCCGCGGGACGCCGGTGCGTCGCTCGCACGGGGAAGGCGGGCACGCCCGCGGAGGACCGCCGACCACGCGCCCGAGACGCCACAGCGCGGGAGCGAGGAAGAGCGCGGCGGGGAGAGCGAGCCCCGCGACCACGCGCGGGATTACCGGCCGACGAACCGGGGCCGCCGCTTCTCGAGGAACGCGGCCGTACCTTCCTTGTAGTCCTCGCTCTCGAAGGCCCGGAGCTGGAGCTGCTCGATGTCGCCTGCTTCGCGACGCCCCCGTCCTCCACGATGGCCTCGACGATCAGCTTCGCGCCCTGAACCGATGAGCGGCGCGTTGTCGGCGACGCGGCCGAGATAGTCGTAGGTGTAGGCCGCGAGCTCCGCCGCCGGCACCACCCGCTGGACGAATCCCACGCGAAGCGCCTCCTCGCGCCTCCAGGAGCCGCGCGGAGAACAGGATGTCCTTGGCGGTCGCCGGGCCGACCAGGCTCACCAGCTGCTTGACGGCGATGGAGACCGTAGATGATGCCGAGCCGCCCCGCCGGGATCCCGAACTTGCCGGTGTCCGCCGAGAACCGGAGGTCACACGCCATCGCGGTCGCGACCGCCCCGCCCATGCAGTAGCCGAAGATCATCGCGACCGTCGGCTTCGGGCACGTCTCCATCGCGGGGTCGCCGCCTCCGTGCAGCGTTGTAGTTCAGCGCGGTCACGGTGCCTTCCGGTTCTCCCGGAACTCGGAGATGTCCGCCCCGGAGGCGAATGCCTCTTCGCCCGCCCCGCGGAACACGATGGCGCGCACCCCGGGTCCCGGACCAGCCCTCCACCACCGCGGCGATCGCCTCCACATCGCGAGGCTGATCGCGTTCCGCACCTGCGGGCCGGTTGAACACGACCGTGGCGACGTGGCCGTCCCGCTCCACCAGGATATGGTCGCTCACCGGGCCACCTTCCTGTCCTCTGGCCTGTCTGTGGACGGCGTTCGGCCCGCGGCCGACCGTCCTCGGTCCGCGGGCCGAGTCCGATCCGATGACGACCCACCCACGCCGGCCGATCCCGGCCCCGGCGGCGATCCAGCCCGCGGAGGTCGACGGAGCGCGGCGACGTCCGAGGACGGGGGGACCGAGACCGGGGTCTCAGTCGTCGTCGTCCTCGTCGAGGTCGTCTTCGTCGTCCATGTCGTCGTCATCATCTCGTCGAGGTCATCCTCCTCGACGTCGGCCTCGATGATCTCGTCCTCGTCTTCGGCGTCCTCGAGCTCGTCCTCGTCCTCTTCGTCGTCGTCGGCGTACTGCGGATTCTCTTCGTCGTCGATCTTCGAGCGCGGCTCCAGGTCCATACGACCTCCCTGACGGATGATGCTCGAACGGTGGAAATTATAGCAGAGGGGTCGGAAGCGCAAAATTTGGTCACGCGCCGATGTCGCCGAGGCTCCCGCGTCACGGGGGCGTGCCGGCAGGTCCGTTGCTTGACGCTCGTGGCAGGCCCTACCATGGCGGATGCTCGGGCGGTGTAGCTCAGCGGCAGAGCAGGGGTCTCATAAGCCCCGTGTCGGAGGTTCAATTCCTCCCACCGCCACCACCCATACCCCGAAGCGTCCGATCGATGGACCTGGTCGCCTCTCGATGCCAGCCGACGCCGACCGGCCCTGCCTGGAGCCGGGATGCCCACTCCGATTTCGGACGGCGCCGCGCCGCCCTCGACCGGTCCCGGACACCGGCTTGACCCGGGGTTGACACCCCGGGGGGCCCCGGCTGTAATCGTGCCTGTCCGGATCACAGGCACCCCGATGTCCAACGCGGACCCGGCAGGAGGGCCGGTGGTTTCGACCGTCGCTCCCGGAGCGCGGTCGGCGGCCGGCAGCACCGGCAACCCGAGAGCTCGCTCCTCCCGCCCCCGAAGGCCCGTCGATCGTTACGTCGTTGACCTCACCACGTACAGGGAGGCACGGTATGGCGCTGGCGAGTGGCGAAGGCTGGCAGTTCCTGCTGCGCTGGTTCCACTTCCTGGCCGGCATCACCTGGATCGGCATGCTCTACTACTTCAACTTCGTGCAGACGCCGTTCTTCGCCGAGACCGAGCTCGGCGGCGCCGGCGCGCGAGCCCGATGATGCGCGGCCTGGTGCCGAACGCGCTCTGGTGGTTCCGCTGGGGCGCGATGTTCACGTTCCTGACGGGCTGGCTGATCGTGCTCACCAAGCTCGGCCACCAGGGCGTCCGCTCGCAGCGGCTACATGACGCGCGATCCTCACCGGCGGCCTGCTGGGCACGCTGATGTGGGCCAACGTCTGGTTCGTGATCTGGCCCGCGCAGCAGGTCGTGATCAGCGCGGCCGACAGGTCGCGGGCGGCGGCCAGGCGATCCCGGAGGCCGCGGCGCGCGGCGCGCGCGCGGGCCTCGCGTCGCGCACCAACACGCTGTTCTCGATCCCGATGCTGTTCTTCATGGGCGCGGCGAGCCACCTCAGCCTGCCCCGTCCCCCGCCAACCGGACTCGCTGTTCTGGGTCGTCGCGCTGGCCCATCCTGCTGGTCGTCGAGATCAACGCCCTCAAGGGCACCCCCGGCCAGGGCGCGGCGAAGCCGCTCGCGACGGTGAAGGGCACGATTTGGGCGGGCTTCGTCCTCTCCCCTCGTCTACTACGCGTGGTTCGAGGGGATGCGCTAGCCGGCTGGACTCCGATCCGCACCCGCTCGCCGTCGGGCCCGGGCCTTCCCGGACCCGACGCGCGTCGAGCCGGGGTCAGCTAGGCGGGCAATCACCGGAGCGCCGCCATCAGCCTCCGGCGCGCCGACCCGCCGCTACCGGAGGTAGGCCGCGAGGTTGTCCAGACTCCCTGCGAGGTGCGGCATCGGCTGCATGACCGCGCTGGGTGCTTGGCCGTGTACCCCGGGGGATAGGTACCCCGAAGCAGCCGGGCCTCGAGAAGCTCCCGGGACGCGCCCTTCACCGCAGGGCCGACGGGGCCATTCTGCGCTGGATCGCTCGAGTGGCACGACGTGCACTGGGCGACGTACACCTGCCGGCCGCGCTCGGCC
>CAVTWU010000029.1:0-133696 GCA_963738475.1 uncultured Chloroflexia bacterium | reverse complement strand
GGGCCGGCGAACCACGATGTGCTACCGTGTGCTACATGAGTGAGACCGGGCAGCCTAGGGCACGTGTTGGGGTTCGGGAGCTGCGCCAGAACCTGAGCGTCTACCTGGATCGCGTGAAGGAGGGCGAGACGCTGGACGTGACGGAGCACGGGATCCCGGTCGCGGAACTCCGGCCGCGGACCGAGGATCCGATCTCCGCCTTCGACCGGCTCATCGCCGAGGGCCGGATCACGCCGGCCAAGACTCGCGACAGGAATATCGGAATGCCGCCGAACATCCCCGGCCGCCCGCTCTCCGAGATCCTCCAGGAGATGCGTGACGAGGACGACCGGTGACATCGATCGCGTACCTGGATGCATCGGCGATCGTCAAACTCGTCCGCGTCGAACCGGAGTCGCCGGGCATGCTTCGCTGGTACCAGGAGAGCGAGAGGCTCGTCACGAACCGGATCGGCGTCGTCGAGAGCCGCCGCGCCGCGAATCGGGGGGACGGCGACATGGCGCGGCTCGCGGTCGTGATCGATCGCCTCGAAGTCTTCGCGCTCGATGACGACATCGAGCAGCGAGCGGGCGAGATCGGCCCGAGCTCACTCCGAACGCTGGACGCGATCCACCTGGCCACGGCGCTCTCCATCCCGGGTCTCGGCTCCTTCGTGACCTACGACGACCGGATCGCTGAAGCGGCTCGCAACCTCGGGTTGCCCGTGGTTCGGCCGGCCTGATTTGAGCCGGGCAGAACTCGTGGGTCGGGCTGCTTCGATCCTCGGGCTCGGCGTCATCGCGTGGCTTCTGCTCGATGCCTTCGTCCGACCGGAGTCCGGTCTGCCTGCGCTCGCGAACATCGGATCGACCTTCATCGTCATCGCCTCTCTGGCCACCCTGGCGTTGGTGGCGATCCGCGGTGGCCGATGGCCCCGCTTGGCGCTGGTCGGCTTGCTCGTCGTCTCCGCCCTCCGCTTCGGTGACGAGTGGGTGTCGCTGCCGGCACCACAACCGGAAGGCACGACCGTCGATGTGGCGACGTGGAACCTGGAATTCGGCGCGGTCGGTATCAACGCGATGCGAGATGGCCTCGCTGTCCTCGATGTCGATGTCGTCGCGCTCGAGGAACTGACACGCGACCAGGCGGCTGCCATCGAGTCCGACGTCGACTTGACCGCTCGATACCCATATCGAGTCTTGCATCCCGCGGCGGGTGCCGGGGCCGAGGGGATGGGCTTGCTCAGCAAGTTGCCCCTCGGCGACCCTGAGGCGTCCGAGAACCCAGCTCGGATCGTGGCAACCATCGACGTCGAGGGCCACGAGATCGCGGTCCTTGCGGTGCACCCGTTCCCGGCGCAGATCCCCACGCTCACCGGCCTGAGGATCCCGACCGGGTTCGACCCATCCGAGCGGAATGCCGAACTGGACACGATCAGAGACCAGATCGACGCGCTCCTCGGATCCGGCGATCTGATCTTGCTCGGCGACCTCAACACCGCACCGACCGAGCCCGCCTTCAGTCGGCTCAGTCGGGGCCTTACGGACGTCCACGTGGCGGTGGGGCAGGGCCCGGGCTGGACGTGGCGGCCCAGTCGACTCGAGTTCCTCGGAACGGGCCTGCTGCGGATCGACTCGGTCCTGACGTCGCCAGGCTTGACCCCGATCGGCTCGTGGGTCGACTGCTCGCGGCCCGGCGACCATTGCCTTCGGCTCGCGCGACTCTCGATCGCCTCCACGCCCCCCTGAGCCGAGGCTTGGTTCTCATGCTTCGGTGCTGGGTCGGGCATGGGGGCGCCTTCATGCGATCGGCGCGACGTCGGAACGGGGCCGGCGCGTCTGTCAGATGCACTTTCCGAACGACCGAGCGTGGATCCAACCCAAAACTGCTCGTTCACGCAGTCTGGTGATCGCACCGCGAGGCGTTCATTCCGAATCCGCAACTGGTAGGCGCGCCCGCGGCCCGGCGGCGCGCCCGGCAGCCCGCCGGTCGTTCGGCCGGCCTGAACCGTTCGTCCTGCGTTGACACTCGATCGCGCTGGCTGATAAGCTTCCGGGACACCGTTGGCACTCTCACCCATAGAGTGCTAACCAACGCAGGAGAGCACCGTTGGCTCGTCGCACCCGCGACTCCAGCGGCCCTCTGGACCTCCGCTCCCAGGCGATCCTTCGGGCCGTCATCGAGGAATACGTCACCACCGCCACGCCGGTCGGCAGCTTGGCGCTCGTCGAGCGCTATCACCTCGGTGTGTCCAGCGCGACCGTCCGGAGCATCCTCGCCGAGCTCGAGGCCGCCGGCCTCCTGACCCACCCGCACACCTCAGCGGGCCGGATCCCCACCGACGAGGGCTACCGCTTCTACGTCGAGTCGATCGCCGACACGATCCCGCTGCCGGCTGTCGAGCAGCTGATGATCCGCCACCAGTTCGGGCAGGTGGAGTTCGCCAGCGAACACTGGTTCCGGTTGGCTGCCACCACCCTCGCGTCGGTCACGCGCGCCGCCGGTCTGGCCACGCCGGCCAAGCCCCGTGACGCCCACATCCGACGCATCGACCTCGTCGCCATCAACGAGCGGATGGCGAGCCTGATCCTCGTCCTGCGCGAAGGCGCCATCAAGCAGGCGCTCGTCACGTTCAGCGAGGACGACGCGATCGACCAGCCGACCCTCAATGCCGCCGCCGCGCTCCTCAACGAGCGCATCGCGGACCTGACCGCCTCGAAGGCGGAGGTCCGTCTGGCCACGTTGGCGGATGGCGACCGGATCCAGGCGGTCGCGGCCCGCGTCGGCGAGCGGATCGTCAAGGTGCTTCGCGAGTACGACGCGGCCGCCATCGAGGAGGTCTTCAGCGACGGCCTGCTCAACGTGATGGAGGCGCCCGAATTCGCGCAGAGCGACAAGCTTCGGCGGGTCTTCTCGGCGCTCGAGAATCGCGCCTACCTGGGCGAGTTGGTCGGCAACGTCGCCGGATCCGGCACCATCCAGATCTACATCGGCCACGAGAACTCGCCCGCCGACATGAGCGAGGTCTCGCTCGTCCTGGCGCCGTACGGTCGGCCAGGCCAGGCGATCGGGGTCGTCGGCGTCCTGGGCCCGACGCGGATGAGCTACGCCCAGGCGATCGGCACCGTCCGCTTCGTGTCCGGGCTCATGAACGAACTGGTGGATCACCTCTATGCCTGAGCGACCCCGACGGACCCGCTCGCAGGAGCGCGTCGATGAGATCGATGTCTCGCCGACCGCCCTGCTCGCGATCATCGAGACCCTGACCGCCGAGCGCGACGCCGCGACCAAGATGTCCGAGGACTACCTGGTCGCCCTCCAGCGCGAGCGCGCCGAGTTCCTCAACTTCAAGCGGCGCACGGCCGAGGAGCGCGACCGCGATCTCGGCCTGGCCGCCGAGGACCTCATCCGCAAGGTCCTCAACCTCGCTGACGACTTCGATCGCGCCATCGATGCGCGCCCCGAGTCGATCGCCGAGGACCCCTGGTTCGAAGGCATCGCCGCGATCGACCGGAAGCTGCGCGTCCTCCTCGAGAGCGAGGGCGTGACCTCGATCGACGCGATGGTCGGGACCCCGTTCGACCCGCGGGAGCACGAGGCGATCGCCACCGTCCCCGGCACGGGCCGGCCGGAAGGCGAGATCGTCGAGACCGCCCGGCGTGGCTATCGACTGCGCGACCGCGTCCTGCGCCCGGCCCTCGTCGTCGTCGCCACGGCACCCACCACCAACGACATCGATCCCACCGCACCCCTGCACTGAACAAGGAGCCATCTGACCCATGGGCAAGATCATCGGCATCGACCTCGGCACCACGAACTCCGTCGTGGCGGTCATGGAGGGCGGCGAGCCGACCGTCATCGCATCGGCCGAGGGCGGTCGGACCGTCCCGTCCGTCGTCGCCTTCACCAAGACCGGCGAGCGGCTGGTCGGCCAGCTGGCCAAGCGCCAGGCCGTCACCAACCCGGGCAACACCGTCTATTCGATCAAGCGCTTCATGGGTCGTCGGTTCGACGACACCGAAGTCAAGCGCTCGAAGGGCCTCGTCCCGTACTCGATCGAGAAGGACCCCAAGAGCGACGGCATCGGCGTGAAGCTCGCGGACGGCAAGACGTACACGCCGCCCGAGATCAGCGCGATGATCCTGCAGAAGCTCAAGACGGACGCCGAGGCGTACCTGGGCGAGAAGATCACCGAGGCGGTCATCACCGTCCCGGCCTACTTCGACGACACCCAGCGCCAGGCGACCAAGGACGCCGGCCGGATCGCCGGCCTCGACGTCAAGCGGATCATCAACGAGCCGACCGCGTCGGCCCTGGCCTACGGTCTCGACAAGAAGGGTGACGAGAAGATCGCCGTCTACGACCTTGGCGGCGGCACCTTCGACATCTCCATCCTGGAGCTCGGCGAGGGCGTCTTCGAGGTCAAGGCGACCAACGGCGACACGCACCTGGGCGGCGACGACTTCGACCAGCGGATCATCGACTGGCTGCTGGGCGAGTTCAAGAAGGACCAGGGCATCGATCTCGCCAAGGACCAGCAGGCCCTGCAGCGCCTCAAGGAGGCCGCCGAGAAGGCGAAGATCGAGCTGTCGACGACCGCGTCGACCGAGATCAACCTGCCGTACGTCACCGCCGACGCCACCGGCCCCAAGCACCTCGTCGTCACGCTGACGCGAGCCAAGATGGACGACCTGGTCGCGGACCTCATCGCCAAGACCAAGGGCCCGGTCGTGGCCGCGCTCAAGGACGCCGGACTCAAGGCCGGCGACATCGACGAGGTCATCCTCGTCGGTGGCATGACCCGGATGCCGGCCGTCGTCGAGGCGGTCAAGGCGATGTTCAACGGCAAGGAGCCGCACAAGGGCGTCAACCCGGACGAGGTCGTGGCCATCGGGGCCGCGATCCAGGCCGGCGTCCTGGCCGGCGACGTCAAGGACGTGCTGCTGCTGGACGTGACCCCGCTGTCGCTCGGCATCGAGACGCTCGGTGGCGTCATGACCAAGCTGATCGAGCGCAACACGACCATCCCGACGTCCAAGTCGCAGGTCTTCTCGACCGCGAGCGACTCGCAGTCGCAGGTCGAGATCCACGTCCTCCAGGGCGAGCGCGACTTCGCGGCGGACAACAAGACGCTGGGTCGGTTCATCCTCGACGGCATCCCGCCGGCCCCGCGCGGCATCCCGCAGATCGAGGTCACGTTCGACATCGATGCCAACGGCATCCTCGACGTGAAGGCGAAGGACCGGGCGACCGGCAAGGAACAGCAGGTCCGGATCACGGCCTCGTCGATGCTCGACAAGAGCGCCGTGGACCAGATGGTCCGCGACGCCCAGGAGCATGCCGAGGAGGACAAGCAGCGGCGCGAGGAAGTCGAGACCCGCAACCAGGCCGAGGCCCTCGCGTTCCAGGCCGAGCGGGTGCTCAAGGACCTCGGCGACAAGGTCCCGTCCGAGGACAAGCTGGAGGTCGAGAACCAGGTCGCGTCCCTGCGCGAGGCGCTCAAGGGCAGCGACATGGAGATCGTCAAGACCGGCATGACCGCGCTGGCCGAGACCCTCAACAAGATCGGGGCGGCCGCCTACCAGGCGTCCGCGGCCGAGGCGGCTGCCGGCGCCGGTGACGGTGCGGGAGCCCCGGACGATGGCTCCGCCGAGGGTGGTGCCGCGGACGGCGCCGCGACCGACGACGAGACGGTCGAGGGCGAGTTCAAGGAGGTCTAGCCTCCGCGACGCCCACGCAGTCACGAACGGCCCGCCGGTCCCCGGCGGGCCGCATCGATTCCCGGCGAGCGGCTTACGTGGGCGGCGCTGAGCCGAGACGCCGGATCCGATCGGCCAGACGCAACCCGGTCGAGGCCGGGTTCCCGTCAGATGCTGTCCCGGCCGTCACGTGCCCGCCGGTTCCGGTCATCTGATGGCGTGGACCGGCAGCTGACCGGAAAAGGGGCCTCCGTGCCCACATTCGCTGCCCGTTCAGCCCGTTCGCCGCGTTCTCGTGCTGCCGGAGGCAGCATCTGACAGGAAAAGGGAGCCCGCGGATCGGCTCGGTCGGTCGCGGCAGCCATCGTTTGATCGCCTCGTTCCGTGCCGGGAACGCGCTGGCGAATGTCATGGCATGGTCAGCCACTCGTCGCCGTGGCGTACTGGACTCGGGAAACACGAGGAGCCGCGACACGGACTCGACCTCCCACCCTCGGGCCTGCGCCAGGCCCGGACCGATGCGCACCTTGCGGTCCAGCGTCATGAGCATCCCGCCGACGTCAGGCACGACCGTCTTGACCTCGACGACGAGCAGCGCTCCGGCGCGGGCGTGGAACGCGAGGATGTCGATCGATCCCCGCTCGCCGAAGTGGTTGAACGACACCTCGGTCTCGACGGTCCAGCCCAACGCGACCAGTATCGAGACCACGTCATCGACGATGCGGGCGTGCGCGCGATCGCGGAGGCGGTCCAGGCCCTCGCCTTGGAACTGGATGCGAACCGACAGGTAGCCGCCGGTCGCATCGACGACGCGCTTGACGACCGCCAGGGCGAATCGATCAGCGCGCCCGCACTCGATCTGGGAGATGACCCAGCGTGAGACACCCGCTTCGCTGGCCAGTCGCGCCTGCGTCCAGCGTTTGCGCTTGCGGAGGAGCCGGACGTCGGCTCCGATCCGGATGGGATCCACGCGGCGAGTCTGCGAGGCGGCGCTTTCCTGCCGCTTACGTGGGCGGCAGCAGCACGTCGAACTCGACCGACGGGGCGAGCAGGACGGAGTGGGGGACCGCGCCCGCGGCGACCAGCCCAAGGCTCTCGAACACGTCGTAGCGAGCGCGGATCGCGCGGCCAACGGTCATCGGCAGGCGTTCGTGCCAGACGGCATAGCGGCCCAGTCGGCCGTCCGGTCGACGGAACCAGCCGTCCAGCGGGTGCGTGAGGATGTGGGCCGTGTCGTCCGCGTCGGTGAACCCGTCGAGGCGGCCGGCCCGTTCCGACGACCCGACCAGCTCGACGTCCGCGCCGCCCCACGTCGCCCGTCGCAGCGATGCCGGTACGCCGTGCACGCCCCGTCCGTCCAGGTCGCCTCGATCGACGTCCGGCCCGGGTGCCAGGGCATGCCCCACACGTGCCGCGGGACCGCGACCAGCCGGGAGTCGAGCGTCGTCCCGAAGAAGAACACGGCCTGTCGCCCGTCCGGGTCGCGCACGTACGCGCGGTAGTTCGTCTGGAAGAACGACCGCCGCAGCCAGCCCGCGAAGGCGAACCGGAAGTCGACATCGCGGAACGAGACCGCGGACACGAAGCCGCGCTCGCGCCCGTCATCGAGCGTCCGGATCTCCGGCGACAGACCGGCCGGCAACACGCGCCGCCAGTCGGTCCGGATCGACATCGAACGTGACGATCGCGAAGTCCCGCAGCGTCGTCGTCGCATCCAGCCCGTGGATCCGCGGCCGGGGACGTGCGAACGCCTCGGCCGCCGTGAGCGCGCTGCACGCGGTCAGCGCCATCGTCAGCCCAGGAACAGGCTCGCGTCCGGGGGCCACCGCGCCGACGATCAGCACGAGCAGGTACGCGGCCAGCAACAGCAGGCCGGCCCGCATGTGCAGCTGGACGTTGACGCCCATGATCGCCATGAGGCCATACGGGTTGTCGTAGTTCGGGCGGAGGCCGCGCGAGACGCGGATGCGCCATCGGGATGGTCAGGAGCATCGCCAGTGCCGGGATCGGCAGGATCCCGGCCACGACACCCGCGACCAGGGCGATGAACGCCCCCGCAGCCGCCACGTTGTAGCCCGTGATGACGGTCGTCTCCGAGAAGCGCACCGGGAGGGTCCGCTTGCCGACTCGCGCGTCGCCGCGACGATCCGGGATCTCGTTGACGTACAGGATCAGGGCGACGAGCAGGGCGATCGGGATCGACGCCACGAACGGCTCCCATGCGAGCGTCCCGCCGGTCTGGACGACGTAGGCACCCAGCAGCATGAGTGGCCCGAAGCCGATCGCGACGGCGATCTCGCCGAGTCCGCGATAGACGAACTTGAGCGGCGGCGCCGTATAGCCGAGGCTCACGATGAACCCGACGACGCCGATGACCAGCAGCGCGGTCGACCCATGGGTCGCCAGCAGGACGAGCCCGATGATCCCGGCCAGGACG
This sequence comes from uncultured Chloroflexia bacterium, assembly GCA_963738475.1. Classification (GTDB taxonomy): domain Bacteria; phylum Chloroflexota; class Limnocylindria; order Limnocylindrales; family CSP1-4; genus SPCO01. The sequence goes on along the minus strand of CAVTWU010000029.1, from coordinate 125,581 downwards.
TAGAACACGGTCGCCAGCGTCGCCATCTGGCGCAGGCTGACGAGCCCGTACTGGATGACCCGCGAACCGCCACTGAACTGTGTCGGCGTGACGTTCGCATCGTCGGCGCCCTGGACGGTATCGAAGACGTCGTTGGCGACGTTGAGCCCGAGCTGGACGAAGGACGCCCCGACGATGGTCAGCACGGCCGCGACGAGGTCGAACGAGCCGTGGCTGGCGGCGATGAGGATGCCCAGGACGACCGGGATGATCGTCGCGGTGAGGAACGGCAGGCGGGTCGTCCGCAGGGTCAGGAACCCGAACGACAGCTTCGGCTTGACCGGCGTGCCGCGCTCCGCCGACAGGGCGTCGAAGTAGCGGCGCGACTGGCCGACGGACCGCTCCGAGTACTCGAAGAACGGGACCTCGGCCTCGTCCCAGCCCCAGGCTCGGCGGCCGGACATCGTGAGGAGATCGCCGATCGCGGCTGGCCGGGCCCCACACGGTCACGTGGCGGCGCTCGTCGTAGCCGTAGCCCGGTTGCGGCCGGATGTGCGATCCGGTCAGCGAGATGACCCGGTCGGTCGGCACGGTCGGGACGTCCATCCCGGCCGGGTGCGTCGAACGTGGCGGTCAGGTCGGTCGGATGGATCGTGGCCTGGACCGCGACGCTGACCGGATAGCCGGCATCGTCCACCCAGGTCGCGACGTGGAACGGATACGTGGCCAGCTTGTCGAGGCCGACGCGAGGCGTGAGGGACGGCGTGCGGCCGTCGGTGGAGTCGCTCGCGGACCGCGCGGCGGTGGCGGTCGTGGCGTTTCGGTGGCGGGCATCACGCGGCCTCCCCGGCGACGGCGCCGGCGGTGGTGACGACCGGGGCGTGGTGCGCATCCCCGTCGGACCAGTACAGGACCCGCCGCGGCGTCACTTCGATGAGCGCTCGTTCGAAGAACAGCGGCAGGGCGACGCGGGCCTTGAGGAAGTAGACGATGGACGGCTCCTTCGCCTCCCAGATCGGCAGGAGGCGCTCCCAGCCGCCGTGCGGGTCCTCCTCGATGACCCGGGCGTCGCCCTGGATCGTCGCGCGATCGAGCGAACCGTCGGTCGCGACCGGGTCCGTGATCGAGACCGAGACCTTCGGGTTGCCCTTGATGTGCTCGAGCTTCCGGCTGAACAGGGTCGAGGACGTGAGATAGACCTTCTCGCCGTCCCAGAGCGGGATGAGCGGGTAGGTGACGGGCGTGCCGTGTCCATCGACGACGGTCAGCTCGGCCACGAGCGCCTTGTCCAGCAAGGCGGAGACGGGATCGGGAACGGTGGCCATATCGGGCTCCTGTGTGGCGGCCGGTCGCTTCGCGTGCCCGGACTCGCGTCGTGTCGCATCCTAGCACGTTGTGCTACTCCGGTGTAGCAGGTTTCACAGGGGATACGCGCGACCGGGCAGATCGGATGGGTCGCCCACCCCCGCGGCCTGCGCGGTACCATGCGCACCCATGCCCGACACCCTCGTGTCGCCGGCCGTGTCCGCCCCCGACACCTCGGCGACTCCCTCACTCATCCGTGCCCGCGGACTGACCAAGCGGTTCGGCGAGTTCACCGCGGTGGACGCCGTCGACTTCGATGTCGCGCCCGGCGAATCGTTCGGCTTCCTGGGGCCCAATGGCGCCGGCAAGACCTCGACGATGCGGATGATCGGCTGCGTCTCGCCGATCACCGACGGGTCGCTCCGGATCATGGACATGGACCCGGCGACGGACGGGCCGCGCATCCGGGCTCGTCTCGGGGTCGTGCCGCAGCAGGACACGCTGGACACGGAGCTGACCGTCCGCGAGAACCTGATCATCTACGGCCGCTACTTCGGGCTGTCGCGGGCCGAGGTCGGCAAGCGCGCCGACGAACTGCTCGAGTTCGCCCAGCTGACGGAGCGAGCCGGCGACCAGGTCGAGCCGCTGTCGGGCGGCATGAAGCGACGCCTGACCATCGCTCGCTCGCTCATCAACGAGCCGACGATCCTGCTGCTGGACGAACCGACCACCGGCCTGGACCCGCAGGCTCGCCACCTGCTGTGGGACCGGCTCTACCGGCTCAAGCAGCGCGGCGTCACGCTCGTCCTCACCACGCACTACATGGACGAGGCGGAGCAGCTGTGCGACCGGCTGGTCGTCATGGACAAGGCGAAGATCGTGGCCGAAGGCAGTCCGCGGTCGCTCATCGAGCAGTACTCCACGAAGGAAGTCGCGGAACTGCGGTTCCTGCCGGATGTGGCCGAGACGCTCCACGGCCGGTTCGATGCGATCGCCCAGCGGACCGAGTTCCTGCCGGACCGGATCCTGCTCTACGCCGACGACGGCGAGGAGGCCGCGGTCGCCGTCCACGCGATGGGCCTCAAGCCGGAGGCGGTGCTCGTGCGCCGATCGTCGCTCGAGGACGTCTTCCTGCGGCTGACCGGCCGCTCCCTCATCGAATAGCCTCGGACCGTCGAGGCCTCGATGACCGCCATCGCCCGAACCCCGTCCGCTCCCGCGCCAACGCCGGCGCCGGGGTCGACCATCGCGCGCGTCTTCGAGCACCGCCTGCTGGCGTACAAGCGCACGTTCCGCTCGACGATCTTCACGTCGTTCGTGACGCCCGCCCTGTTCCTCGCCGCCATGGGCCTGGGTCTCGGGTCGTACGTGGACGACGGCAGTACCGCGTCACTCGGTGGGATCAGCTACCTCGTCTTCCTGGCGCCGGGACTGCTGGCCGCGGCCGCGATGAACTCGGCCGCCTTCGAGGCGACGTTCCCGGTCATGAGCGGCCTGCTGTGGAGCCGGATCTTCCACGCGATGTACGCGTCGCCGATCTCGCCGCGCGACATCGCCCTGGGCAATCTCCTGTTCATCGCCGCGCGCCTCCTGCTCATCTGCACGGTCTTCACGATCGTCATCGTCCTGTTCGGCGCGGCCGAGTCGCCGCTGATCGTGCTGGCCATCCCCGCGGCGGTCCTGACCGGCATGGCCTTCGCCGCCCCGATCGCCGCGTTCTCGGCGACCCAGAAGACGCCGATCAAGTTCAACGCGCTGTTCCGGTTCGTCATCACGCCGCTGTTCCTGTTCTCCGGCACGTTCTTCCCGGTCGTCGTCGCTGCCACAGGTCGCTCCAGGTCCTCGCCTGGTTCACGCCGCTCTACCACGGCGTCGACGCTGACCCGCGGCCTGTCGCTCGGAACGATCACCGCAGACCCGGTCGCGGCGGTCGTGGACGTCCTGTTCCTGTCCGCCTTCGTGATCGTGGGCACGTGGTTCGCGATCCGGACGATCGGGGCGAGGCTGGTGCGCGGATGACCGCCCTCCGGATCACGCCGACGTTCATGTTCGGGAGCCGCCGCTCGGCCAAGCTCATCGAGCGGAACCTGTACGTCTACAAGCACGGCTGGCTGGTCATCTTCAGCGGCTTCTTCGAGCCGTTGTTCTACCTGTTGGGCATCGGGTTCGGGATCGGCATGCTGGTCGGACCGGTCATCGGCCCCGGCGGCCAGGAGATCAGCTACCAGCAGTTCGTGGCCCCGGCGCTGCTGGCCAGCTCGGCGATGAACGGCGCGATCCAGGAAGCGACGTTCAACTTCTTCTTCAAGCTGAACTACAACAAGACGTTCGCCTCGATCCTGTCCACGCCGCTGTCGCCCGGCGACATCGCGATGGGCGAGCTCGGCTGGGCGTTGATCCGCGGCGGCCTGTACGCCATCGGGTTCATGGTCGTCATCGCGGTGCTGGGCCTGATCGTCTCGCCGTGGGTCATCCTCGCGTTCCCGGCGGCGCTCCTGGTCGGCTTCGCGTTCGGCGCGGTCGGCATGGCCTGCACGTCGTTCATGCGCTCCTGGCAGGACTTCGACCTCATCAACATCGTCGTCCTGCCGATGTTCCTGTTCTCGGCCACGTTCTACCCGATCACGGCCTATCCGCCGGCCCTCCAGACGTTCGTCTCCCTCACGCCGCTCTACCAGGGCGTGGAGTTGATCCGCGCGCTGTCGGTCGGCTTCGTGTCGCCGGCCCTGCTCTTCAACGTCGCCTACCTCGTGGTCATGGGCGTCATCGGGCTCGTCATCACGTCTCGTCGGCTCGACAAGCTCCTGCTCAAGTAGGTCACGCGGGATGACCGATCGAGCCGCACTGGCGGCCCTCAGCGCCGAGATCGTCGAGTGTCGCCGCTGTCCGCGCCTGGTCGAGTGGCGCGAGCGCGTCGCCGTCGAGAAGGTCGCCCGCTTCCGCGACGAGCCCTACTGGGGTCGGCCGCTGCCCGGGTTCGGCGACCCGGACGGTCGGATCCTGATCATCGGGCTCGCCCCGGCGGCGCACGGCGGCAATCGGACCGGCCGGGTCTTCACCGGTGACAAGTCGGGCGACTTCCTGTGGGCGGCGCTCCACGGGGCGGGACTGGCGGACCGAGCCGTCCTCACGCCGGGCGGATGACGGCCTGACGCTCACCGATGCCTACATCGCCGCCGCCGTCCGGTGTGCGCCGCCGCTCAACAAGCCGACCAACGACGAACGTGACGCGTGCGCGCCGTTCCTGGCCCGCGAGATCGCGCTGCTGACCGAGCTGCGGGTGATCCTGGCGCTCGGCACGTTCGGCTGGGACGCGGCGCTCCGGGCGCTCCGGACGCTCGGCCATCCGGCGTCGCCCAAGCCCCGGTTCGGGCACGGCGTGTCGTACGAGGTGGGTCCCTACCGCCTCGTCGGGTCGTACCACCCGAGCCAGCAGAACACGTTCACCGGCCGCCTGACGGTGCCGATGTTCGAGGCACGTGATCGCGCAGGCGGTGTCACTCGCCGGCTGACCGCAGCGTACGATCGCGGTCCTGGCTTGGAGGCATGGTGGACGACGGAACGGGACCCATCGAACGGCATGACGTGGTCGTCATCGGCGGCGGCATCGCCGGCCTGTCCGCGGCGTGGCGGCTGCGCGACCGGGACGTGGTCCTGCTGGAGGCTTCGGACCGCCTCGGTGGCCGCGTCCGCTCCGAGGCGTACGGCGACTACTGGATGAACTACGGCGCCCACCTGTTCCCGGCGCCGGGATCGCTGGTCGACACGATGGCCCGCGAGGTGGACCTCGAGATGGTCCCGGTCTGGGGCGGGATGATGGGCCTGGCCGTCGGCGACAAGCGCCTGACCAGCGGCCGCATCGAGTCGTATCCGCTGCGCCTGCCGCTGTCCCTCCGCGACAAGGCGGCGTTCGCGATCAAGGGCCTCCAGATCCAGCGAGCGGTGGCCAGCTACCAGAAGAACGCCAGGCCCGGTCCGGATGACACGCCCGCAGATGTCCGTGATCGGGTCCTGGGCTTCCTCGACGACCGCACGTTCGCCGACTTCCTGGGCTCGATGCCGAAGGCCGTCGAAGGCATCTTCTCGACCGCGTCGCACCGCGCGACCGCCGAGCTCGACGAGCTCTCGGCCGGCTGCGGGATCGGCCTGTTCGCCCTGGTCTGGGGCGGCAAGAAGTCGCTCATCGCGCGCAACCTGCTCGGCGGGACGGGGCGGCTGCCGGCGGCCCTGGGCGCCGCGCTCGGGGACGCGACGCGGACCAACGCCCGGGCCGAGGCGATCCGTCCCCGACGACGACGGGCACGTCGTCGAGTACCTCGACCACGGGACGCCGAGGCGGATCCGGGCCCGCCACGTGGTCCTCGCCGCGCAGGCGCCGTTCGCGTCCGCGCTCATCGCCGAGATCGCCCCGGAGGCCTCGACCGCCCTCGGCCAGATGTCGTACGGCGCGTTCCTGAGCGTGGCGGTCGCGACGAAGGAGACGTCAGCCGATGCCCTGGGACGACGTCTACGCGATGGCCACGCCGGGCCGGGTCTTCGACATGTTCACGAACCAGTCCCACGCCCTCCGGACGGCCGGCGCCCGGCAGCCGGGCGGCACGCTGATGCTGTTCGCCGGCGCCCAGGCGGCGGCGACCCTGATGGCCGAGTCGGACGAGGTGATCATCGAGCGCTTCGTCGGCGACCTCGTCGGGCTCTACCCGGAGGCGCGGGGCCTGGTCGAGGAGGCGCGCGTGTGGCGATGGCCGATGGGCAACGTGTACGCGAAGCCCGGTCGCCAGCGTCTGCAGTCGGCGATCGAAGGGCCGCTCGGGCCCACATGCGAACATCCACCTGGCCGGCGACTACTTCGCCGAACTCGGCAATCTCGAGATGGCGGCACGGACCGGCGCCGCGGCGGCCGACCGGGTCGCCTCGATGCTCGATCAGGGCGATGGCCCATCCACGGCGCAAGCGGAGGCGGTTCGATGACGGGATCCCAGGGGTTCGAAGGCGTCCTGCCGGCGCTGATCACGCCGTTCACCCCGGACGGGAGCGAGGTCGACGCGGCAGCCCTGCGGGCGCTCATCGAACGCTGCATCGATGCCGGCGTCGGCGGCCTGGTCCCGAACGGCAGCACGGGCGAGTTCACGGCCCTGACCACCGACGAGCGACGGACCGTCGTGGAGCTGACGATCGAGGCGGCTGCCGGGCGCGTCCCGACGGTCGCCGCGACCGGTGCCCTGACGACGGCCGAGACCGTGGAGCTGAGCGTCCACGCGGAACGCGCCGGCGCCGCCGGCGTGATGATCGTCCCGCCGTTCTACGGGGCGCCGACGTGGCCGGAACTCCTGGCCCACATCTCGGCCGTGGCCGATCGCGTCTCGATCCCGATCATGTACTACAACATCCCGAGCATCACGGGCGTGACCCTGACGGTCGAACGCGCCGCCGACCTGGCACGCGTCGGCGTGTCGTCGCTCAAGGACACCGGCGGCGACGCCGTCCTCCAGACCGAGTTGATGCAGCGCGAAGGCGACGTGCCGGTCCTCCTCAACGGCTGGGACACGCTCACGTTCGCGGCGCTGGCCGCCGGCTCGCGCGGGGTCGTGTGGGGCGCGGCGTCGTTCATGCCGGCCGAGTGCGTCCAGCTGCATCGCCTGCTCATCGAGGACCTCGACCTGGCCGGGGCGCGCGAGCTGTGGTCGCGCCTCTGGCCGATCTGCGCGTTCCTCGAGTCGACGAGCTACGCGGCCGCCGTGAAGTCGGCCTGCCGCAGCGTCGGGCTGACGACCGGCCCGGTCCGCGGCCCGCTCCTGGACCTGTCGGCCGACGATGCTCGGCACCTCGCCGGGTTGCTCGAGGCGGCGGGTCTCGACGTGGGTGCGGCGGCCCACTGAGGACGTCGCTCCGGTGCGCGGGGCCATCCTCCCGTATCCTTCGTGACCGATGGCCACCGCTGAACGCGATTACTACGAGGTCCTGGGCGTCGAGCGCGGCGCGTCCGACGCCGAGCTGAAGCGCGCCTTCCGCAAGCTCGCCCAGCAGTGGCACCCGGACGTCAACGCGACGCCCGAGGCCCAGGAGAAGTTCAAGGAGATCAACCAGGCCTACCAGGTCCTGTCGGATCCGCAGCAGCGCCAGCGCTACGACATGTTCGGGGCGGCCGGCGTCAACGGCGCCGGCGGGCGCGGGCGGCGCCGGCTTCGAGGGTGGCTTCGGTGGCTTCAGCGACATCTTCGATGCCTTCTTCGGCGGGGCCGGTGGCGCGAGTGCCGCCCGTCGCGGCCGGCCGCAGCCCGGGGCGGACCTGCGCTACGACCTGCGCCTGACCTTCGAGGAGGCCGTCAACGGGACCGAGAAGGAGATCGAGTTCCCGGTCCTGCTCCGCTGCGCCACCTGCCAGGGGAGTGGCGCGAAGGAGGGCGCGGAGCCGATCACCTGTCCCGCAGTGCGACGGCCGCGGCGAGATCCGCAGCGTCCGCCAGACGATGCTCGGCCAGATGGTCAACGTCAGCGCCTGCCCGCGCTGCAAGGGCGAGGGCAAGATCATCGAGTCGGCCTGCCCCACCTGCAAGGGCGAGGGCCGCACCGAGCAGCGACGCACGCTGCGCGTGACCATCCCGCCCGGCATCGACGAGGGCCACCAGATCCGCCTGTCGAACGAGGGCGAGGTCGGGGCCCGCGGTGGCCCGGCCGGCAGCCTGTACGTGGCCGTCCACGTCGCGCCAGCACAAGACCCTCAAGCGCGACGGGACGGAGCTGTACTTCGAGGCGGATGTGTCGATCGCCCAGGCCGCGCTCGGGACGCGGATCATGGTGCCGACCGTGGACGGCACCGAAGAGGTCGAGATCAAGCCGGGCACCCAGCCCGAGACCGAGATCCGGCTGCGCGGCAAGGGCGTCCCGCACCTGCGCCGTTCGGGATCGCGCGGCGACCTGCACGTGCTGGTCAACGTCGTCGTCCCGACCAAGCTGACGAAGCGCCAGAAGGAACTGCTGTCCGCCTACGCGGACGAGTCCGGCGAGATCACCCATGCGACGGGGAGCTTCTTCGACAAGGTCCGTGACGCCCTCGGCTGAGGGGGGCGCCGTCGGCACGACGCGGAGTCCGGCGGCGGCCACGGGCGCGTGGCTGGAACTCTCGGTCGTGGCGGACGTGGAGGCGGTCGAGGCGGTCAGCGAGATCCTGGGCCGCCACGCGCCGGCCGGGCACGTCCGTGGAGCCGGCGTTCGACCTCGTCGATGAGGGCCTCGGCGCGCGCGTGGACCCGACCCGGCCGGCGACGGTCCGGGCGTATGTACCGGCCGGCGACCCCGCCGCCGCCGAGGCGGTCGTGGCCGATGTGACCGCGGCCCTCGGGCACCTGCAGGCGTTCGGGTTGCGACCGATCGGCGAGCTCCAGACGCGCCTCGTCGCCGAGTCCGACTGGGCCGATGCCTGGAAGGACTACTTCCCGGTCCTGCGTGTCGGACGGCGGATCGTCATCCGGCCCACGTGGCGGCGGCATCGTCGACAGCCGGACGACGTGGTCCTGGCGCTGGACCCGGGCATGGCGTTCGGGACCGGCCTGCATCCCACGACCCGGCTGTGCCTGGCGGCCCTGGAGGTCGTCGCGGACCGGGGCGAGCTGGCCGGGACGCGCGTCCTGGACGTCGGCTGCGGTTCCGGGATCCTGGCCATCGCGGCGGTCAAGCTCGGGGCGGCCTCCGCGTTCGGGGTGGACACGGACCCGGTCGCCGAGGAGGCGACCCTCGCCAACGCTCGACGGAACCGGCTCGTCCGGAGCGTCCGGGCCCGCGAGGGCAGCCTGCCCGAGCGGCGAGCCCGGCTTCGATGTCGTCCTCGCCAACCTGATCGCCGGCGTGCTGGTCCCGCTCGCCGTGCCGCTGCGGGACGAGCTGCGTCCGGGCGGGATCCTGCTCGCGTCGGGGATCTTCCACGACCGCGAGGCGGCCGTCGTCGCCGCGTTCGAGGCGGCCGGGCTGACCGTCACGGCACGGACGGCCGAGGGTGACTGGGTCGCGCTCGAGGCGCGCCGCGCCGGCCTGAACCGCGCCAGGCCGAGCGCGCCACCCTACAATCGACGGCGATGCCCTCGAACCTCTTTCCCGATCCTGCTCGTCGCCCACATCGCGCTCGCGATCTGCCTGGTGCTGCCGTCCATCCTGCTGCCGTTCACGCTGCGGACCCGGCGGGCCACGGTGGACTCGGACAGCCGCGTCGTCCAGGGGCTGCTGTACGCCCAGACGCACGGCACGATCGTCATCGGGGCCGGCCTGGCGATCACCGGGCTCGGCCTCGTGGCGTCCCTCGGCTCGGGCATGTTCCAGCAGCCGTGGCTGGTCCTCGCGCTGACGATCTACTTCGCGAACCTCGGCCTGGCGTTCTTCATCCAGCGCCCGAACCTGCGGCGCCTGGTCGGCGTCACGGCGGCGGCCGACGACCGGGTCTGGAAGGAGCGAGCCAAGCGCCAGCGCTACGTGTCGTACCTGATGGCTGGACTCGTCGGGACGATCGGGTTCCTGATGAGCACCAAGCCGACCCTGTGGTGACGGAGGTTCCCGTGTCGGACGCCGCAGCCTGCCTGTTCTGTCGGATCGTCGCGGGCGACCTGCCGTCCACGAGGCTCCACGAGGACGACCTCGTCGTGGCCTTCCGTGACATCGCGCCCGACGCGCCGACCCACGTCCTGATCGTCCCGCGTGAGCACATCCGCTCGGCGGCGGAGCTCGGCGAGGCCCACGGCGCCCTGCTCGGGCGACTGTTCGCTGTGGCCGCGGATCTGGCCCGCACCGAGGGTGTCGCGGATGCCGGCTACCGGCTCGTCACGAACGTCGGCGACGAGGGCGGTCAGAGCGTCCATCACCTCCATGTGCACCTGCTCGGCGGGCGCCAGATGGGCTGGCCGCCCGGATGAGGCCCGTCGGACGGGCGGGCTCGGTCGGCGCTCGGCGGCGTCGCTGCTCGTCGCGCTCATCGGGGCCGTCGCGGCGTGTTCGCCGAGCGACGGGGCGTCGGTCACGTATCCGGTGGGCTCGGTCGGGCCGGATCGGACGGTCTCGCCGGCGGTCATCGGGACGCGCGGGCAGATCGCCGAGGCGCTCGGGAGCCAGGAACCTCATCCTGACCGACACGATCTCGCCGTACCGGCCGCCGGAGTCGGCGATGCTGGCCTCGGCGCCGCGGGCCGTGTACCAGGTCACGCTGCCGGCGGATCCGAACGGCGGCTACATCGTGGTCTACGAGTTCATCGACTCGTCGCAGGCCGCCATGGCCGCCGCCGAACAGCAGGCCTACCTGGCGACCGGTCCGGGCCGGGTCCAGTCGCCGCAGGGCACGGTCCACACGATCCGCCAGGTCGGGACGACGGTCGTCTATCACGCGTGGCAGCCGGCGGCGGCGTCCAACGATCCGGGCTCGGCCGAGATCCAGGCCGCGCTCGAGACGCTCGGCGTGGGGTACCCGGTCCCGGGCTAGGTCCGCGACCGGGGCCGGCGCCTAGGCGGACGGCGCGGCCGGTCGACTGCCGCCTGGCCTACGAGGCCTGGACGGGCAGCGCCGCCTCGACGTCGGCCCAGGCGCGCACGAGCGGGCGCTTCACCTTGAGCGTGTGGGTGCGCGGGAAGTCGTCCTCGGGCCACAGGCGCCAGCCGGCGATCCGCTGGTTCGGTCCCAGCGTCGCGTTGGCGGCCTTCACGGCGGCATCGAGTCGCGCGCGGATCTCGGCCGGGTCGGGCGTGGCGCCGAGCGTCGTGCCGGCGAGCACGATGGCCTCGATGCGACCGGGCTTCGTCTCGAGCACGACCGAGTCGCGGATGCCGGCGATGCGGAGGGCGTTCTCGAGATCCTCGGGATAGACGTTGAAGCCGTTCGGCAGGACGATGATGTCCTTCATCCGGCCCGACAGGATCAGGCGGCCCTCGTCGTCGAGGTGGCCGATGTCGCCGGTGTGGTACCAGCCGTCCTCGGTGAAGGCGGCGGCCGTCGCTTCGGGGTTCCGCCAGTAGCCCTTGAACACCGGCCGGCCCTTGAACTGGACTTCGCCATCCTCGGCGAGGCGCATCTGGATCCCGGCCGGTGGCCGCCCCACCGTCCCGAGGCCGTGATCGTCCAGCGTCGTGCAGCTGCCGGTCCCGGTCTCCGTGGCGCCGTAGCCCTGCATGACGATGACGCCGAGGTCCTCCCAGCCCTGCTGCAGCGCCGGCGGCAGGAACGCCCCGGACGACACGAACAGGCGCAGGTGCCCGCCGATCTGCTTGTGGACGCTGCCGAACAGCATCCGCCGGATCGCCATCGGGAGATGACGGGCGATCCCCCGAAGGCGATCGAACGACGCGGTCTTCCCGCGCTTCTCGACCTCGCGCGTGATGGCGCTCCAGAACAGGTCCAGGACCTGCGGCACCACGACCATCGAGGTGACCTCGTGGTCGCGCAGGGCATCGAAGATGACGCGTGGGTTGCGGCTGCGGACGTACAGGACGTCGGCCCCGACGCTCAGCGCGTAGAACAGCCCGACCGCCTGCTCGAGCAGGTGCGACAGGGGCAGCAGCGACACGATCCGATGCTCCAGGTGCGGCATGACCGCGTGGAAGGACTCGATCGAGGCCAGCAGGTTGTCGTGGGCGAGCATCACGCCCTTCGGCGTGCCGGTCGTGCCGGACGTGAAGACGAGCTGGAAGATCTCGTCGGGTGTCGGCGACTCCCAGGCGGCCTGGTGCGCCTCCCAGTCGGGCGGGAAGAGCGGGTCGTCGTCGGCGGGTTCGGCGCACAGGGCCTCGAGCGTCGTCGTGGGGAAGTGTTCGAGTCGAGCTTCGCGCGGGTCCGGCGCGTCGCGTCCGGTGCCCAGGATCAGGTGGCGCGACTCGCTCGTGCGGACGATCGCCTCGACGGCCTCGGTCGACATGCGCAGGTCCAGCGGCACGTAGATCAGGCGCGCACGCATGGCCCCGAAGTAGGCCGCCGCCAGTTCCGGCATGGACGGGGACCAGGTCAGGACGCGGTCGCCGGGTTCCAGGCCGAGGGCCCGCAGGCGCCAGGCGGCGAGGCGCCCTCGTCGCTCGAGCTCGCGGAAGCTCCAGTCGCTGGTCGAGCCATCGTCCGCGCGCAGGCTCAGCGCGGGCTTGTCGCCGTACCGCGACACGGCTTCGTCGAGCAGGCCCAGAAGGGTCTCGGACACGGATACAGGATAAGCCTCAGCTGTTGCGCCGGGGCGTACCATCCGGACGAACGACGCGTCCTTCATGAGGGGGCGCTGGATCCTCCGATGTCCCGGCAAGTTGGGTGGCGTCCATGCACCCGATCCTGTTCGAGTGGGGTCCTCTGACCGTGATGACGCACGACGCGTTCACGGTCATCGCGCTGTCGGTCGGCCTCGGGATCTACTACCGCGAGTTACGCAGACGGCGCTGGCTCGACGGGCCGATCCTCTGGATCTCACTCGCCGCCGTCCTCGGGGGCGTGATCGGGGCTCGCGTCATCACGTCCTGGGAGCACCTCGAGGTCTATGGCGCGCTCGCCGACCGCCCATTCAGCGAAGTCATCGAGCGCAGCGGCAAGAGCATCCTCGGCGCGTTGGCCGGTGGCTACATCGCGATCGCCCTGACGAAGCGGGCCTTCGGCTATACCCGCTCGACAGGCGACTGCTATCTCCTGGCGATCCCTGTCGCGACGGTCATCGGGCGGATCGGCTGCTTCTTCTCGGAGCTACCGCTCGGGACACCGACGACGCTGCCATGGGGGATCAGCGTCGGCCCGGAGGTCGCCGCCGCATTCGCTCGGTGCCCCGGATGTGACGTGGCGATGCATCCGTCGATGCTGTATGAGATCGGGTTCAACCTCGTGGCGATCGCCCTGATCATCCGCTATCGCGAGCGCGTGCCCGTGCCCGGCGATGGGTTGAAGCTGTACCTCCTGGCCGCCGGGACGTTCCGGTTCCTGGTCGAGTTCGTGCGCGGCAATGAGCCGCAGGCGCTGGGCCTGACCGGACCGCAGTGGGTCCTCATCCCGATGGTCGGCCTGCTCGTCATCCACTTCCTGCGGCAGATCCAGCGGGACGCCTATCGGATCCCCGCCGCCCCGCCGCCTCACGGCTTCATCGAGGTCCAGCCATGAGCACGCCCGACGAGACGGCCCTCCGGTACATCGCGGACCACGATGCCCACTTCACGCGCGAGGCGATCACCGCTTCGCTGGCAGCCAGCGGCCATGATCAGGCGGAGATCGCTGCCGCCTGGTCGGCCTACGACGCGGGCCAACGTCCGCCGACCGCGGACACCGGGACCCGGGTGGCGTCCGGGCTCCTGATGTTCGTCGTCTTCACCGCATACGCCCCAGCCATCCTGCTGGCCCTCGCCGCCGCCTCGTGGGGGTCTGGGGCCCCTCTCATCCTGCCCCTCTATGCCGTCGCGATGGTCGCGGGTGGCCTGTACTCCCTGTATCGACTCGCTTCGGCGCCGACCCGCGATAACGGGTGCGCGTCCGTGGCGATCGCCTTCGCGATCTCCGTGGTCATCTTCGTCGGGCTCAGTGGCCTGTGCGTCGCTGGCCTCAGCTCCAGCCGCGGATGACGGCCAGTCGCGCGCACGTCAGGAGGTGATACATGGATGGATCGCCGAGGGATCCCGCTCCCGCCGCCCGCCAGGCCCCACCCCATGCGAATGCGGCGTGGCGTCAGCTGACGTTGGTCAGCCACTTTGACAAGGAGCGCGATCGGTTCACGATCGAAGCGCTGCGCTCGGCTGCGCTCCAGGCAGGCTACGACGCGGGTGAGGTCGACGAGGCGATCCGCATCTCGGGTGAGCACGAGGCCGAGCGACAGCGGTTCGGCCCGGTGCGGACCCGTGCCCGCAACATCGTCCTGCTGGCGTATGGCATCACCTGGCTCGTGTTCGCGGTCATCTACCTCGGGCGGGCGTTCCAGTACGGGATGGGCCCTGTCCTGCTTGGGGTGCTCACGTTCGCGCTCGGGCTGACCGTGATCATCTCGGTGCTGATCATCCGCCGCGGTCGTCCTGACCCGGAACGGTCGGCACGGGCCGTGGTGATCCTCATGGCCATCCCGATCATCCTGCTCGTCGGGGTCGCCGGTCTCTGCCTGCCATTCACGGCGTCGACATGACGCTCGCCCTCCGGCCGTACCTGCCTCTCCGGATGGTCCTGACGATCTGCGGACGGTGCTTCAGCGACGACCCGGATCGCGAGATCGACTACGAGGTCGACGTCCTCCAGGGGAACCTGGTGGCCATGGATGGCGCCGTCTACCTGCGCCGCCACTGCCAGCGCGGCCACGGTGAGGTGGTGAGCCTGTACGAGGAGGACTACGCCCTCTGGCAGGGTCTGCAGGACTGGCGGATCCCCACTCGCGAGATCACGCCGGACGTTCCCGACAATGTCAGGCCCATCCCGATGGGGTACCTCGACGGCCTGGGCGACCTGCAGACCCAGCACAGCTGCATCCTGCTGCTCGACGTCACCCAGAACTGCAACCTGCATTGCCCCACCTGCTTCGCCGACAGCGGACCGGGGAACAACCGTCACGCCCGACTGCCGCACATCCTGCGATCGCTCGACACGGCGATCGAGCGCGAGGGTGGCCACGTCGACGCGCTGATGCTGTCCGGCGGTGAGCCGACCGTGCATCCGGAGATCGTCCAGATCCTGGAGGCCGCCGTGGAGCGCAAGGTCACCCGGGTCGTGCTCAACACGAATGGGATCCGGATCGTCCGCGACGACCGATTCCTGGCGGACCTGGCGCGGTTGCGGGACCGTGTCGAGGTGTACCTCCAGTTCGACGGCTTCCGCCTCGAGACCCACCTGTTCCACCGCGGTGAGGATCTGCGTGAGATGAAGGCGGAGGCGATCAGGCGCCTCACCGGGGAGCGGATCTTCACGACCTTGGCGATGGCCGTTGCCACGGGGGTCAACGACGACGAGGTGGGGGCCGTCGTCGATCATGCCTTCGCGACCGATTACATCGCCGGGGTCGCCATCCAGCCGATGTTCACCGCCGGGCGGGCCAACCCGGTCGATCCGATGGCCCGGGCGACGACGACCGGGACCATCCGTCGCCTCGGCGCGCAGACGGAGGGTCGAGTCGGTCCGGACGACTTCATCGCCTTGCCATGCAGTCACCCGGATTGCTCGTCGCTGACCTACTTCATCCGCGGTGACGACGGGTCGCATCGGTCCATCGTCCAGCTCATCGGGCGGGATCGGCTCAAGGAGCGGATGGCGGTCTTCGGCAATCGCCTCGCCCCGGACGATGCCCTGTGGGAGTCACTCACGGGCCTTCTGTCGGAGACAGCCATGGTCAGTCGTCGAGAGGTCATCGACTACCTCCTGGACATCTGCGAGGTCTGCGACCTGGGCGTCTCGGGGTTCATCAAGGGCCTGGGCCGGTGGTTGACGAACCGGGGCAGCGCTCCGCTCGACGAGATCGCCCTGCGGGTCAAGCGCGTCTCGATCAAGACGTTCATGGATCCGTGGACGCTCAACGTCGAACGGCTGCAGCAGTGCTGCGTGCACGTGGGCTCCACCGACGGGGAGCGGAACCCCGTCCGGATCCCGTTCTGTGCGCGACAGGTCTTCGGAGAACTCCGCAGGCGCACATCGGCCGGGATGGTGCCCGCGGGTCGGTTGGTGGCTCTGGACGCCGTCCCGGCGTCCAGCCCGGCGATGGCATCGGGGGACCATCGATGACGAGTCTGCATGGCGAGTCGCTGACCCCGGGGGTCGTCGGCCCCGGGTCGTACGTCCGGCCGCCCCTGAGCCGCCCCGAGAAGTACGAGCGGCTCGCGTTCACGTTCTGCCGGATGGGCACCATCGGGCTGATCGCCTGGGCGGTCGGACCAGCCTGGTTCGTGCTGATCGTCGCGATCGTCGCGATCGCGCTCTATGCCCGCTCGATCACGCTCGGCGTGTCGTGGAGCAAGTGCTTCCTCCGGCGCCCGACGCTGATCATCGGGTTCTGGGCGGTCGTCGTCGTGCTGGACGCGTACTGGATCTTCGTGCTCGGCCAGCAGCTTCCCGGCTGATGCGGCCTGGAGAACGTGCCCGCCGGGTTCCGCTTCCTCGACTAGCTCAAGACTGTTTGACCGACCCTGCACCTCGGGGTATGCTCCGCCGGCTCTGGTGGGGAACCGCCTGAGTGGCGTCACGGGCCGGTTGGCCGCGAGCCCGACGCGAACAGACACGACCCCAGGCCTGGGGAGGTGAACCGGGATTGGCAGAAGTCCGAGTGGGTGAGAACGAGACGTTCGAAAGCGCCCTGCGTCGCTTCAACAAGAAGATCCAGCAGAGCGGCATCCTCGCCGAAGCTCGCCGACGCGAGCACTACGAGAAGCCCTCTGTGAAGCGCAAGCGCAAGGAAGCCAAGCGCAAGAAGAACGCCCGAACGCAGGTCGGCTGAACGGCGGCCCGCGTGACGGGCCCCGTACCAACCCCTGCATCCCCTGCGGGTGCGACGGCGGTGAAACCGAATCATCGGCCGATCCGTCTACCCGAGGTGCCAGAACCGGTGTCCCTTCAAGAGCAGATCCAGACCGACATCGCCGCCGCCATGCGGAGTGGTGATGCGTTGCGTCGTGACGTCCTGCGCATGGCGTCGAGTGCCGCCTACAACGTCGAGAAGAAGCAGGGCCGTGCCCTGACCGACGACGAGATGCTGGGCGTGCTGACCCGTGAGGTGAAGACCCGGCGCGAGTCGGTGGTCGCCTTCGAGGGCGCCGGCCGCCAGGACCTCGCCGACAAGGAAGCCGCCGAGATCGAGATCCTGAGCGGCTACCTGCCCCAGGCGCTGACCGAGGCCGAGGTCGTCGCGCTCGTGGACGAGGGGATCGCCGCGACCGGCGCGACGTCCGCCCGCGACATGGGCAAGGTCATGGGCTGGCTGTCGCCGAAGACCAAGGGTCGGGCGGACGGCAAGCACGTGAGCGAGCTCGTCGTCCAGGCCCTCGCCCGGGCGGACCTCGCCGCCCACGACGGTGGGACCCACTGACGCCATGCTGACCAGCCGGGCGGCCTCGATCTCCCGCTTCACGCGAAGCGATGCGACGCGGCTCGCCATCGCGTCCGTGATCCTGGTCCTGACCATGACCGCGATCCTCGGCGCCGACTTCCTGCCCAAGGAGACGACGACCCTGGCCGTCGGCGATATCGCCCCGACCGACATCGTCGCGCCGACCGCGATCGAGTTCGAGAGCGACGTCCAGACCGCCGCCGCCCGCGCCGAGGCTCGAGCGGGCGTCGATCCGCAGTACGACTTCACGAGCGAGAAGGCGATCGCGATCGCGGCCGAACAGGCCCTCGCGTTCGAGCGCAAGGTCTCGCCGATCGACACGCTCTACGCCGCCGACATGACGCCGGAGGAGCGTGCGGTGCTCCTGGCGACCGTCATGCCGTCGCTCACGGAGGCGTCCAGCACGACGCTGGCGGGCCTCGACGGCGACGGCTGGGCGGCCGTTCGAGCCGAGGCGGCTCGCGTCCTCGACGGGATCCTGCGCACGGAGCTGCTGGACACCGAAGTCGCCGCCACCAAGACGCGGCTGACCGGGCTGATGGCCGGTGGCCTCGATGCCGCTCAGCGGATGCTCGCCGCGGAACTGGTCCGGGACCTGGTCGTCCCGAACTCGTCGTTCAGCCAGCTCCTCACGGATCAGGCAGAGGATCGAGCCGAGGCCGCCGTCGCGCCGATCGTGGTCGAGATCGCCCAGCGCGAGGTCATCGTCCGGAACGGGACGCTGCTGACGGCCGCGGACATCGAGAAGATCGACGCGCTCGGCCTGGGCGTGGCAGGTCCCAGCCCGAACGTCTTCGTCGGCTGGTTCATGTTGTCGCTCCTGGTGGTCGGCATGCTGCTCGCCTGGATCTGGCGGTTCCGACCGGGCCTCTGGCACCGCGACAACGTCCTGTTCCTGATCGGCGTGCTGGTCGTCGGGGCGACGCTCGCCCTGAAGGTCACGGCCGGCCGGTCGATCCTCCAGTTCTTCCTGCCGACCGCCGCCATCGGCATGCTCCTGGCGATCCTGCTGGACGCGTCCCTCGCCACGATCGTCATCGCGATCATCGCGATCATCGGTGGCGCGGTGAACGGCGGCTCGCTCGAGTTCGCGACCTACACGTTCCTGGGCGGCGTCGCCGGCATCATCGCCGTCCGCAAGGGCGACCGACTGCAGGTCTTCGTCCAGGCCGCGGTGGCCGTGTTCATCGTGCAACGCGATGGTCGTCACCGTCTTCTCGCTGCTGGGTGACGCGCGACATCCAGGGCCTGCTGGAACTGTGGTTCGCCTCGGCGGCCAGCGCGGCCGGGTCGGGCGTGGCGGCGGTCGGGCTGTTCGCCGTCCTCGGTTCCGTCTTCGGCATCCTCACGGTCTTCCAGCTCCTGGAGCTGGCGAACCCGTCGCAGCCGCTGCTGCGCCGGCTCCTGGTCGAGACGCCCGGGACCTATCACCACTCGCTGATGGTCGGGCAACCTCGCCGAGCGCGCCGCCGAGGCGATCGGCGGCGACCCGCTGGTGACCCGTGTCGCGGCCTACTACCACGACGTCGGCAAGCTCGCGAACCCGCTCGCGTTCATCGAGAACCAGGCCGGCGGCGAGAACATCCACGATGAGCTCGACCCCGAGGTCAGCGCCCAGGTCGTCAAGCAGCACGTCGCCGACGGCATCGACTTCGCCTACAAGGCCAAGCTGCCCAAGGCCCTCATCGCCTACATCCCGCAGCACCACGGGACGGCGATCATGGGCTACTTCTACGCGCGGGCGAAGGACCTGGCGGCGGCGCCGTATGGCG
Organism: uncultured Chloroflexia bacterium; assembly: GCA_963738475.1. Classification (GTDB taxonomy): domain Bacteria; phylum Chloroflexota; class Limnocylindria; order Limnocylindrales; family CSP1-4; genus SPCO01. The sequence goes on along the minus strand of CAVTWU010000029.1, from coordinate 106,527 downwards.
GCGCCGGCACGGCCGAGGGCGCCAAGGCCGCGGCGGCCGTGGATGAGCGCAAGTTCCGCCACGCCGGCCCGAAGCCCCAGACACGGGAAGCCGCCCTGATCATGCTCGCCGATGGCGTCGAGGCGTCCGTCCGCTCGCTCGCCTCGCGCGACGAGCCCGCCATCCGCGCGATGGTCAGCCGGATCATGGAAGAGCGCGTCAACGACGACCAGTTCGACGAGTGCGACCTGACGCTGCGCGACCTCGAGCTGATCCGCGAGGCGTTCGTCGGCCAGCTGCTGGGCATGTACCACACGCGGATCGCCTACCCGCAGAGCGAGATCGTGGACCTGGAGTCGCGTCGGGCGGCGGGCGGAGGCGGCGGCTCCGCCTCGTGATCGGGGGCGATCACGCCGTGACCCGGGCGATCTTCCTGCCCCCGTGGCGGATCGATGTGACCGTCCGCGACGGCGTGTCGCTGCCGGCCTCCATGGCCGGATTGAGCCGGATGGTGGCCGCGGCCCTGGATGCGGCCGGCGCCCCGTCACCCGCATCGGTCGGCCTGATCCTGTCGGACGACGCCGAACTGACCGACGCTGAACCAGGTCCACATGGGCAAGGACGGGCCGACGGACGTGCTGTCCTTCCCGTTGCTGCCGCCCGAGGCCTTCCCGGCCGCACCCGGGCAGCGCGCCGCGCGAGACCGGCCACGCGGCCGAGGCCTTCCCGCTGCCGCCCGGACAGCGGCAGCACCTCGGCGACATCGTCATCTCGGTGGAGCGGGCCGTCGAGCAGGCGACGGCCGGACTCGGCGGTCAGACGGGCAACGTCCGCTGGGCCGCCATGGACGAACTGCGCCTGCTCGCCGTCCACGGCACGCTCCACCTCTGCGGCTGGGACCACGCGGAGCCCGAGGAGGAAGCGGCGATGCGCGCGCTCGAGACCCGCCTGCTCGGACGCGCCGGCCCACAGCCTGACGCGCCGCGCGGTACCATCCGTCGCAGGCCCTCCCGGACGGGATCGGGCCCTGTTCGGCTGTCTGCGGAGGGTTCGGTGAAGCTGGTCGTCGGCCTGGGGAACCCCGGGTCGCAGTACGCGGGGACCCGGCACAACATCGGCTGGATGGTCGTCGACCGCCTGGCGGACCGTGCCGGGTGGGCCGGTCGTGGTCGCCAGCGCGACGCCGTCGAACGTCGTCGGCGGGCGCTATCGCGGCCTGGACCTGACGCTCGTGAAGCCGCTCACCTACATGAACGAGTCGGGTCTGGCCGTGCGCAAGTCGCTGGCGCGCGACCACGCCCCGCTGCAGGACCTGCTGATCGTCACGGACGACTTCGCGCTCCCGTTCGGCAAGCTCCGGTTCCGCGAGGGCGGGAGCCACGGCGGCCACAACGGCCTGCGGTCGATCGTGGACGAGCTCGGGACCGAGAAGTTCAGCCGCCTGCGGATCGGGATCGGCGAGCCGGGTCGCGACATCGATCGACCATGTCCTGTCCAAGTTCGAGCCAGACGAGCGGGCCCGGACTCGACGAGCTCCTGGACGCCGCCGCCGATGCCGTCGAGGCCTGGGCCCGGGTCGGGACGAGCAAGGCCGCCAACACGTTCAACAAGTTCGAGTTGCGGGCGGCCGATGCGGACCGGACGGCGGCACCCGGGTGCGGTCGACGGCCCGGCGGGCCCGGACGGGATCCGCCGCACGAAGACCGGCTGGCGCCGCATCCTGCCCGGCAAGCCGACCGACGAGTGACGACCCCGCCGCTCCGGGGCAAGCGCGGCCGCGACCGGCGCATCGGCGAGCGCGTCGCCGCCGACTTCGCCACGCGTCATGCCGCACCGACCGACGACGACGCGATCGACTTCGATGTCGCCGAGGTGGACGCCGAGGTCGACGATCACCTCCGCGCCGAGGCGCGCACCGAGGAGGAGCAGGCCGAGCGCGAGGCACGGGCTCGCGCGATCGAGGCCCGGCGGGCCGCCACCGCCGCGGCCGCCGGGGCCGCGCTCGCGAAGAAGGGGACCGGCCATCGACTGCCCGACCTGTCCGGCCTGCCGCCGCTCCTGGTCCGGACCGGCTCGTTCGAGAGCCTGCGCGAGCGGCTCGGGCGCGACTGCCGGCGAAGGCGTCAAGCCCGAACGCGGCCGCCATGCCGGCCTGGCGTCCGTGCCGCACGGCGCGAAGTCGTACCTCGCCGCCGCCCTGGCCCTCGCCGCGTCCGGCGAGCGGCTCGTCTGGATCGCCCGCGATGCGGAGATCGGCGACCGCGTCGCGGAGGAACTCGGGGCGTGGCTGGGCGATCCGGCGGCCGTCGTCGTGCTGGAGCCGCGCACGGCGCTCGCGTACGAACGAAGCGAGCTGGTCGCCGACGAGACCGCCGCCCGGGTGGCGGCCCTGGCGGCGTGGCGGACCGGCCGTGCCCGGGTCCTGGTCGCCGGCGTCCAGGCGCTCCTGCAGCACACGATCGCGCCGGACGACCTGCCGAGCGCCCCGCGCGAGATCAAGCCCGGCGCCCGGCTCCACCAGGACGCGTTGCTCCACGACCTGTTCGACCTCGGCTACTCGCCGGTCATGGAGGTCGGCGGTCGCGGCGAGTTCGCCCGGCGCGGCGGGATCGTCGACGTCTTCCCGCCCTCGATGCCGCTGCCGATCCGGATCGAGTTCTTCGGCGACGAGATCGATTCGCTGCGGGCGTTCGATCCCGACCGACCAGCGCACCGTCCAGACCGTCGAGCGGATCGTCCTGCTGCCGGCGTCCGAGTTCCTGCTGCCGCGGGGTGGGGGAGCGGCCATCCGAGAGCGGCTCGGGCGGCATGGCGGCCCGACTGCCGGAGCGGCTCGCGGCGGACCTGGCCCGGTTCGAAGGCGACGGGCGAGCGCGGACGTCGCCCGCGGCGAGCGCCCGCGACGGCCGCGGCCGCCCCCGAGACCCGGGCCGTCGCGGTCGGCGATGCGGCGGAGGTCTGGGCGGCCCAGCTCGCCCCGGCGACCGGCCTCGACCACGTCGGGCCGGGCACGCTGCTGCTCCTCGACGAGCCCGGCGACATCGCCGAAGCCGCCGAGTTCCTGTGGCGCCAGGCCGACGAGCGGCGCGACGGAGCTGATCGGGTCCGGCGACCTGCCGAAGGACTGGCCGTCCGACGTACCTGCCGCCACGCGACTGGAAGGGCCGGCTCGTCGCGTCGCGGACCCTGGAACTGACCTGGGAATCCGAGGCGCCCGGCGAGGCCGCGATGGCGTCCGGCCGGCTCAGCTCGGGCGACCTGTTCGGCTGGCGCGAGCCGGGCCTGCCGCTCGGGCGCGCCGCCCGCCTCCCCGACGCGGTCAAGACCTGGGCCGACGAGGGCGCCCGGATCATCCTCGCGAGCGACCAGTCGGCGCGCCTGGCGGACATCCTGGGCGAGGCCGGGCACGCGGTCGGGGTCGTGCAGCGGATCGTGGACCCGCCGCCCACCGGCGCGATCGCCCTCGTCGAGCGCAGCCTCAACGGCGGCTTCGAAGGCGGCCCGGACGGGCTCGTCGTCGTCACGGACCGGGAGCTGTTCGGGACGGTCCGCGTCCGGCGTCCCAAGGCGCTGCGCCGGGTCGTGCCGCGCGACATCCTCGAGCGACTGACGCCCGGCGACCTCGTCGTCCACATCGATCACGGCGTCGCGCGCTACGAGCAGATGCTCCGGCGCGGCGGCACGGACGAGGATCGCGACTACCTGGAGCTGTCGTTCTCGGGCGGCGACCGGATCTACGTGCCGGTCGAGCAGATCGCCCGGGTCACGCGCTACGCGGGCGGGGAGCGACCGGCGCTCTCCAAGCTCGGTGGCACGGAGTGGCTGCGCTCCAAGCAGCGGGTCCGCAAGGCCGTCGCGGAACTGGCCGAGGAACTGCTCCAGCTCTACGCCGCGCGGGCCGGCGCCCGTGGTCACGCCTTCGCGCCGGACACGCCCTGGCAGATGGAGATGGAGGCGTCGTTCCCGTACGAGGAGACCGTCGACCAGCTGCGGGCCGTGGCCGAGGTCAAGGCGGACATGGAGCAGGTCCAGCCGATGGATCGACTCGTCGTCGGCGACGTCGGCTACGGCAAGACCGAGGTGGCGCTGCGGGCCGCGTTCAAGGCGACCCAGGACGGCAAGCAGGTGGCGGTCCTGGTCCCGACGACCGTCCTCGCCGCCCAGCACCTCGCGACGTTCGGCCAGCGGTTCGGGGCGTTCCCGCTCGAGGTCCGGCTGCTGTCGCGGATGGTCTCGGCCAAGGAGCAGGCCGTGACCGTGGACGGGCTGGCGGACGGGACCGTGGACGTCGTCATCGGCACGCATCGGCTGCTCAGCAAGGACATCGCGTTCAAGGACCTGGGCCTGGTCGTGGTGGACGAGGAGCAGCGGTTCGGCGTCGCGGCCAAGGAGCGGCTCAAGCGCCTGCGCAACGAGGTGGACGTCCTGACCCTGTCGGCGACGCCGATCCCGCGCACGCTCAACCTGGCCCTGGCCGGGATCCGCGACCTCTCGGCCATCGAGACGCCGCCGGAGGACCGCCTGCCGATCCAGACCCGGGTCGCGGAGGCATCCGCGGGTCTCGTCCGGGACGCGATCCTGCGCGAACTCGACCGTGGCGGCCAGGTCTTCTACGTCCACAACCGGGTCGAGACCATCGAAGCGCAGGCCGAGCAGCTGCGACGGCTGCTGCCGGGCGCGCGGTTCGTCGTCGGGCACGGCCAGATGACCGAGGGCGCGCTCGAGAAGGTGATGCTGACCTTCGCCGATGGCGCGGCGGACGTGCTGGTCTGCACGACGATCATCGAGTCCGGCCTGGACATCCCGAACGCGAACACGATCGTCATCGATCGCGCGGACACGCTCGGGCTGGCGCAGCTCTACCAGCTCCGCGGGCGGGTCGGCCGCAGCAGCCGGCGGGCCTACGCGTACCTGCTCTATCGGCGCCGCGAGCGCCTGAGCGACGAGGCTCGAAAGCGACTGCAGGCCATCTTCAACGCGTCGGAGCTGGGCGCCGGGTTCCAGATCGCCCTGTCCGACCTCGAGATCCGCGGCGCCGGCAACATCCTGGGCGGCGAGCAGTCCGGGCACATGGCCGCGGTCGGGTTCGACCTGTACTCGCGGATGCTGGCCGAGGCGGTCGAGGTCCAGAAGGCGGACCTGGAGGGTCGCGTCGCGGTCCTGGCCGCGCCGCAGGCCGTGCTGGACCTGCCGGTCGAGGCGCACCTGCCGACCGAGTACGTCCCGGACACGGCCCAGAAGCTGGAGCTCTACCGGCGGCTGGCGCGGGCGCGCACGCCGGAGGATCTCGCCGCGTTCCGGCAGGAGGTCACGGACCGGTTCGGGGCGATGCCGAAGCCGGTCGCCCGGCTCGTCGAGGTCGCGGAACTGCGTCTCGCGGCGGAGGCGGCCGGCGTGTCGTCCGTGTCGCGCGAGGAGGGCTGGCTCGTCGTCCGGTTCGGGGCGTCGCTGACGCGGGCGACCGCGATGCGGCTGCTCGCCGGTCCGGGCCTGCCCGGCACGAAGCCGTCGGACGTCACGTTCGCCTCGAACCAGGTCCGGATCCGGCTGCCACGCGACGCCGCCAAGAGCTGGGCGCTCACCCAGGCCGTCGTCGCGCGCCTCCAGCACGACCCGGAGTAGCGGCGCGGGACCTTCGTCGCCTTGCCGTACGAGCGGACGCGTGGCGCATCGTGCCGCGCATGCGAGTCGATCGCTCCTCGGCGTCCTGCTCGTGGCCTCGTCGCGGCGCTGCTCCGAACCGGCGCGCACTGGCTCGGCGATGATGTCGCAGGCCGTCGATGGCTTCTGGGTCCATGCGCGAGACGCCCGTGCCGAGCGACCCGGGTGACGAGTGCGAGGTCGAGCAGTGCAGCGTCGCTCGCGATCGGCGACCCGACGGGATCGACCGTGGACGACGGTCGCGCCGCGCCGATTGGACGATGGCCGTACGAGTATCGGACGGTCGACGGCCGCATGACGTCCGTCGCCGACGACCACGTCGGGCCGATCGTCGCATGCGACGTGCTCGTCGTGTCGTCCTCGATCTGCGTCGATGGTACGACGCCAGGTCGTGCGCGATCGTGCCTGTGCGTCGCAGGTCCGATCAGCGACCGGCTGACGGACGCTCGTGTCGGACCGCGACCTGCTGGCCGTCGATCCCGGACGATGCCTGGTACGACGTCGGCGCTCGGCGAACGAACCGTGGACGCAGCCGCAACAACCCGGCTGTAGCTAGCGCAGCTCGTCGGCCAGCAGGTCCATGAGCAGGCCGTCGTGGAACGTGCCGTCCGGGCCGCGCTCGTACAGGCGCTGGATGCCGACCGGCCGGAAGCCGAGCTTCGAGTAGACGTGGATCGCCCGCTCGTTGGCGGCTGACGGATCGATCGTCAGGCGGTGGTGGCCGCGGACGTCGATGAGGTAGCGGGCGACCGTCCGGATCGCGTCCGGCCCGACGCCCTGGCCCTGGACGGCCGTCGTCAGGAACAGGTCCACGCCGGCGTGGCGGTAGTCCGGATCGGTCTCCTCCGAGTACTGGATGCTGCCGACGACGACGCCATCGAGCTCGATGACGAAGACCATGTCGTCCGGCTTCGACCTCCAGCCACTCCTCGGCGACGGTGGCGGGATCGGTCGGACCCCACCAGCGGGCGACGGACGGCTCCAGCAGGATCGTCCGCAGGCGTTCGGTGTCGTCCTCGCGGGGCGGCCGAAGGACCACGCGCTCGCCGGTCAGGGTCACGTCGGGCATGGCCGCATCGTAGCAAGCCGACCGAAGCCGGCCCGACCGGGCTGGTACCCTCCCGACATGCGACCTCGCCGCGAACTCCAGAGCAGCTCCAACGACCCGGGTCCCGTCGACCCGATCGCCTTCCCCGACGTGGCGACCCGTCGAGCCGTCGACGGTGGCGCCCAGGCGGAAGCCTGGCTGGCGATGCTCGACGAGCACAAGGTCGTCATCGCCGATGGCGCGATGGGCACGATGCTGTTCTCGGCCGGGCTCCAGTTCGGCGATCCGCCCGAAGCCTGGAACGTCTCCGAGCCGGACGTCATCCGCCGCGTCCATCGCGGCTACCTCGAAGCCGGCTCGAACATCGTCATGACCAACACGTTCGGCTGCAACCGGCTGCGCCTGGCGCTGCACGGCCTCGACACACGGGTCGCCGAACTCAACCAGACGGCCGCCGTGCTCCTGCGCGCCGAGGTGGACGCGAACGGCGGCGATGCGCTCGTCGCGGGCGACATCGGCCCGAGCGGCGCGATCATGGCCCCGACCGGCACGCTCGACTACGACGAGGCCGTCGACCTGTTCGCCGAGCAGGCCGAGGCGCTCATCGCCGGCGGCGTGGACCTCATCTGGATCGAGACGATGTCCGACCTGACCGAGGTCAAGGCCGCCATCCAGGGCGTCCGCCGGGTCGCGCCCGGGATCCCGCTCGATCGCGACGATGACCTTCGATACGCGCGGCCGGACGATGATGGGCGTCACCCCGGAGCAGGCGGTCATCGCGCTCGATGCGTGGGGCGCCGACGCGGTCGGCGGCAACTGCGGCAACGGCCCGGACGAGATCGTGACCGTCATCGAGCGGATGCGGGCGGTCGCCCCGAACGTGCGCCTGGTCGCCAAGTCCAACGCCGGGATGCCCGAGCTCGTCGACATGCGCGCCGTCTACAAGTCCGAGCCGGCCGAGATGGCCCGCCAGGCGCTGCTGATGCGCGAGGCCGGCGCGTCGATCATCGGCGGCTGCTGCGGGAGCACGCCGGAGCACCTTCGAGCGATCGCGGCGCTCGTCACCGCCGACGCGTGAGCGGTCGCGGGCTCCTCGCGCTCTTTCGGCTCGTCTTCGGTCTCCTGACGTTCTTCGCCATCGGGTTCCAGCTCAAGACGCTGGCCGACGACGGCCGGCTGGACCTCGTCAACTACTTCAGCTACTTCACGATCCTGAGCAACCTGATCGGCGCGACCCTGCTGCTCGTCGGCGCCGCGCGCTGGCGGTCGCCGCGGTCGCGCGCGGATCGACCTGCTGCGTGGCGGCGCGGTCGTCTACCTGTCCGTGACCTTCATCGTCTTCGCGCTGCTGCTCTCGAACACGGACGTGGACCTCGCCATCCCGTGGGTGAACAGCGTCCTGCACGAGATCATCCCGGTCGTCATCCTCATGGACTGGCTCATCGACCCGCCGACCGTCCGGCTCACCCGGCGCCAGGGGCTCCTGTGGCTGAGCTTCCCGGCCGCCTGGATCGTGTATGTCCTGATCCGCGGCGCGATCGTCGGCAAGTACCCGTACCCGTTCCTCGATCCGGCCAACGGTGGGTACGCGACCGTCGCGGTCTACTGCGTCGGGATCCTGATCCTGATGGTCGCCATGTGCGTGGCGGTCGTGGCCATCGGGGGCTGGGCGCGCAGCCGGCACGACCTCGCCGCCTGCGTCCTAGCGTGCGGCCGTTCACGTTCCTCGCCGCGTTCCAGGCCGTCGCCGATGGCCCGACCCTCGCCGCGGAGGCGCGCCGGGCCGAGGCGATGGGCTACGACTCGCTGGTCGTGCCGGACCACCTCATCGAGCAGCTCTCGCCGATCCCGGCCCTCGCGACGATCGCCGCCGCCACGGAGCGGCTGCGCATCGCGGCCTTCGTCCACAACAACGACCTGCGCCACCCGGCGGTGCTCGCCCAGGACCTCGCCAGCCTCGACGTGCTCAGTGGCGGTCGCCTGGACGTGGCCATCGGGGCCGGCTGGAACCGGCCCGAGTACGACGCCATCGGGATCCCGTTCGACCCGACGCCCGGTCCGCCAGGCCCGGCTCGAGGAGGCGATCGCCGTCCTGAAGGGCTGCTTCGCCGACGGGCCGTTCTCGTTCGCCGGGGAGCACTACACGATCACCGATCTCGACCTGTACCCGAAGCCGGTCCAGCGGCCGCATCCACCGTTCCTCATCGGCGGGGGCGGCCGCCGGACCCTGGCGCTGGCCGGTCGCGAGGCCGACATCGTCGGGCTGGCGCCGCGGATCCTGTCCGGCCAGCGCTCCGACCCGTCGTCGCTGACCGTCGCGGCGGCCGAGGAGAAGATCGGCTGGGTCCGCGAGGCCGCGGGCGACCGGTTCGACGACCTCGTCTTCAACGTCTATCCGTCCACCTGGCCGGTGACGGTCACGGACGACCCGCGCGCCGAGGCGGAACGGGTCATCGAGCACCTGCGCGGCCGAAACGCGGTGGACCTGACCGTCGACGAGGTGCTCGAGTCGCCGCACCTGTTCATCGGGACGGTCGACAGCCTCGTCGACAAGCTCGTCATGCTCCGGGAGCGACTCGGGATCACGTCGTTCATGACCGGTGACATCGACGAACTGGCGCCCGTCGTGGCCAGGCTGGCGGGGACGTAGCCGATGCCCCTTCGCGAAGAGATCCTCGAGCAGCCCGAGGCGGCTGCCCGCCTGCTCGCCCGGCAGGCCGGCGCGATCGACGACCTGGCGGCGGCGATCCGTGCGCGCGACATCCGGCACGTCGTCATCGTCGCCCGCGGCTCATCTGACCACGCCGCGATCTACGCCCAGTACGTCCTGGGGATCCGCCACGGGCTGACCGTCGGGCTCGCGACGCCGTCCGTCGTGTCGGTCTACGGCGGCGACCCGGTCGTGTCGGACGCGCTCGTCATCGCGATCAGCCAGTCCGGCGCCTCGCCCGACATCATCGCCGTGGTGGATGCGGCTCGCCGGCAGGGGGCCCTGACCGTCGCCCTGACGAACGCCGTGGACTCGCCGCTGGCGGCCGCGGCGGACCGGACCATCGACCTGTCAGCGGGCCCGGAACGGTCGATCGCCGCCACCAAGTCGTACACGATGTCGCTGCTGGCCGTGGCCGCGCTGTCGGCCGCGCTGACCGGCGACGCCGCGGATCGAGCCGCGGTCGCGGCCGTCCCGGAGGCCCTCGCGGCCGTCCTCGCGGTCGAGCCGGCCATGCGTGAGGCGGCCCAGGCACATGCCGCGGCGGACCGGGCGCTGCTGGTCGCCCGCGGCTACGAGTACGCGACGGCGCGCGAGTGGTCGATCAAGGTCAAGGAACTCGCCCACGTCTTCGCGGACCCGTACTCCGCAGCGGACTTCGCCCACGGACCGGTGGCGCTGCTCGAAGACGGCGTCCCACTCCTCGCGATCGTGCGCGACGGACCGACGGCGGACAGCCTGGTCGCCCAGTTGACGAGCCTGCGGACGGACCTCGTCACCGGATCTGACCGTCCTGTCCGACCGCCCCGATGCGCTGGCCCTGGCGACCCGGCCCGTGGCTCTGCCGCCCGTCCCGGCCGAATGGGTCGCCCCGATCGCGACGATCGTCGCCGGTCAGTTCCACGCGATGTACCTGACGATCGCACGCGGCCGGGACCCCGAGAACCCGCGCTCGATCAGCAAGGTGACCCGGACCCGCTGACCGGCGCCCCGCGTCGGGGCGCACCAGACGGCCCATCCGGCAGGGTTCGCTGCCAGCCGCCATCCTTCCGGGATGCAGCCAGCCTCGCCCGCCGCCGATCACGACGGCCTGTGGTCCCCGAAGCGCCGCGTCCTGAGCGGCGGCCTCGTCCTCACCATCACCCTCGTCGCGTTCGAGGCGCTGGCGGTCTCGACGGTCCTGCCGATCGTGGCTCGCGAGCTCGGCGGCCAGGAGCTGTACGGCTGGGTCTTCTCGGCGTTCTTCCTCGGGTCGCTGATCGGGATCGCGGTCGTCGGCGGGACCGTCGACCGCGGCGCCCTCGGCCGGCCGTTCGCCCTCGGCCTGACCCTGTTCGGGATCGGACTGCTCATCGGTGGCCTCGCGCCGAGCATGGAGGTCCTGGTGGTGGCCCGGTTCATCCAGGGCCTGGGTGCCGGCACCATCCCGCCGATCGCGTACGTGGCCATCGGGCGGAGCCTGCCTGAATCGCTTCGACCGCGGATGTTCGCGACCCTGTCGACCGCCTGGATCCTGCCCGGTGTCATCGGACCGGCCCTGGCCGGACTGGTCGGCGAGACCCTGGGCTGGCGCTACGTCTTCCTGGGCATGCTCCCGTTCATCGCGGTGGCCGGCGTGCTGACCCATCACGCGATCGCGGCGGTCCGGGTGCCGGAGACGACCGCCGAGGACGAAGCATCGTGCCGGGAACGCCGGGCGCCGTCGGCTCCCGTCCGCGTTGCTCGTGAGCCTCGGCGCCGGACTGTTCATGGCCGGCCTGAGCAGCAGCGAGCCGGTCCTCGTCGTCGTGTTGGTGGCCGCCGGTCTGCTGGCGGGCATCCCGGCCCTCCTGCGGTTGACCCCGCCCGGCACGTTGACGGCCCGACCGGTCCTGCCCGCCGCGGTCATGCTGCGCGGCATCCTGACCTGCACCTTCTTTGGCGTGGACGCCTACGTGACGCTCGCCCTGGAGGACGGCCGTGGCCTGTCGGCGATCGCGGCCGGGATCGTCCTGACCGCCGCCACGCTGGCGTGGACCGCCGGTTCGTGGACGCAGGCGCGCAACTCGGAGCGCTGGCCGACCCGCCGGTTCGTTCGCGTCGGATTCCTCGTCGTCATCGCCGGCCTGGCGCTGTTCTCGTTCACGCTCATCCCGGAGGTCCCGGTCTGGCTGGCCGTCCCGACGTTCGCGGTCGCCGGCTACGGGATGGGCCTCGCCTACGCCCCGCTCGCGCTCATCGTCCTGCGTGAGGCGCCGACCGAGACCCAGGGCACGGCCTCGAGCGCCCTGTCGCTCATGGACACGCTCGGCACGGCCATCGGGACCGGGGTGTCCGGCGCGATCGTCGCCGCGGCGTTGCGCTCGTCCGGGGACCTCGAGATGGGCCTCGCGGTCGCCTTCGTCGTGTCGATCCTGGTCGGTGTCGGCGGGTTCGCGATCTCGGGACGCCTCAGGCGGGTCCGGGTCGGCGGCCCGACGGGCGACCCGGTGCCGACCCGATCCGGTCCGACCGCGCCGCCGGCCCCCGGCTGACGTGAGCCCGACCGACCCTGACCGCAGCGGACCGGCCGGGTGGGTGCGTCTGCCTGCGGTAGACTTCGGGGCGGCCTGAGCCCCATCCACCAGGCGCTGCGCCCGACCCCAGGAGGTCCATACCGATGTCCGCCGAGGACCTTCGCTCGAAGATCCGCGAGATCCCCGACTTCCCCAAGCCCGGGATCCTGTTCTACGACATCACCACGCTGCTCAAGGATCCGGCGGCGTACAAGGAATCGATCGACCTGATGCTCGCGCCGTACGCGGGTGAGTCGATCGACATCGTCGTCGGGATGGAGTCGCGCGGCTTCATCTTCAGCGCCCCGATGGCCTATCAGATCGATGCCGGCCTGGTGCCGGTCCGAAAGCTCGGCAAGCTGCCCGCCGAGACGATCTCGGTCGAGTACGCCCTCGAGTACGGGTCCAACACGCTCGAGATCCACCGGGACGCCATCCAGCCCGGTCAGAAGGTCCTCATCGTGGACGACCTGCTCGCCACCGGCGGGACCGTCAAGGGCACGATCGAGCTGGTCGAGCGCCTGAAGGGCGACGTCGTCGGCCTCGCGTTCCTGGTCGAACTCGAGTTCCTCAACGGCCGCGATCGGCTGGACGGTCGCCGGGTCACCAGCGTCATCCAGTACTGACCGGCAGCCGCAGACGAGGCCGAGCCGACGTGGCGGAACCCATCGACGAGCGCGCGAAGCCGGATCCGACCGCGGACCCCGGGACGCCCGAGGTCCCGCCTGGACCTGACGCCCCGACGCCGCCGGCCGGGATGACGATGCCGCAGCCAGCCCCCCGGGTGACCCCCGAGGCATCCGCGGCCGTCGCCCCGGCACCGGCGCCCGCCGGTCCGGGACCGGCCGACGTGGATCTCGGCCGACGTCGGTTCTTCCGCCAGTTCGCCGGCGACATCATCCAGACCGCGGCCACGATGGCGGGGGCGGCCCAGGCCCTCCAGCGCGCGTCGGCCGAGGCGGCGGGCGCCCTGCTCGACCCGAACAGCGGGAGCCCTCTGGCCGGCCTCGAGGCGGAGCTCGCCGGCGAACCCGCCCCGAAAGGCTTCCGCACGCCGTTCCGCGAGGACGGCGGCGTCCTGTACCTCATCGACCAGCGCCACCTGCCGGACGCGCTCGTCGAATACGACTGCCGGTCGGCGGGCGAGGTCGCCTTCGCCATCCGCGAGATGATCGTCCGCGGCGCCCCGGCCATCGGCCAGGTCGCGGCGATCGGGCTGGCCATGACCGCCGCGAAGTTCGCGCGACTCGCGACCGTATGCGCGGCGGGCCACGTTGCGCGGTGCCGCCAACGCCCTGCGCAGCTCGAGGCCGACCGCGATCAACCTGGCGTGGGCCCTCGACCGGGTCATGGCTCGCTACGAGGCCGTCGGGGACCTGTCGGAGGACGGTGTCGAGATCGCCCGGGTCATGCGCGAGGAGGCCGACGCGATCGTCTTCGAGGCGACGACGGATCACGGCCGGCTGGCGTCGTTCGGCTACGAGGCGTTGCCGCCTCGGACCGACGAGCCGCTGCGGATCCTGACCCACTGCAATACCGGCCCGCTCGCCTGCGGCCAGTTCGGGACCGCGCTGGGGGTCGTCCAGGTGGCGCACCACGCCGAGCGACCCGTCCATGTCTGGGTCGATGAGACACGGCCGTACCTCCAGGGCGCCCGCCTCACGGCGTGGGAGCTGGCCCAGGCCGGCGTGCCGCACACGCTCATCCCGGACGTCGCGGCCGGCTTCCTGATGTCGCGCGGCGAGGTGGACGTCATCCTCGTCGGGGCGGACCGGGTGGCGGCCAACGGCGACACGGCCAACAAGGTGGGGACGTACTCGCTCGCGGTCCTCGCCGCCCGTCATGGCATCCCGTTCTACGTGTGTGCCCCGACCAGCTCGGTCGATCTCGCGACACCCGACGGAGCCGCCATCCCGATCGAGGAGCGCAAGCCGGACGAGGTCCTGTCGTTCCGTGGCGTCCGCATCGCCCCGCCCGACACGGAGGTCCGGAACCCGTCGTTCGACGTCACCCCGGCCGAGCTCATCACGGGCATCGTCACCGAGGAGGGGGTCATCCGCGGCGACTTCGAGGCCGGCCTGGCCGACGCCGTCGCAAGCTCGAAGGCGCGTCATGCGACCGCGATCTCGCCCTTCGCCAGCGCCGTGGCCACGTGATGGCCGAGGGCGCGGGCTGATGGCCACCGTCGCGATCGGACGTCGCAGCGGGGTCGTCGTCAAGGCCACGACCGATCGAGCGCTCCTGCGGGCGTACCTCGAACAGGACCGGCTGTACTCGGCCTATGCCATCTGCGACCTCGAGGAGCGCGAGTTCGCCCGGACGCGCTGGGGCGTGGCCTGGGACGGCGACGAGCCGGTCGCGCTCGTCCTCGAATACAACGGGCCGACGCCACAGCCGTTGTTCATCACCGGTCGTCCGGACGGCATCCAGGCCATCCTGCGCGACCTCATCCGGCCGCGTGCCGCGTATGTCGCAGCCCGGCCGGCCGCGATCACTGCGGTCCAGGCCGCATTACCGCGTGGATCCGGGCGTTTCGATGGTCCGGATGTGGGTGGACCGGGCGCGCTTCCGACCGTACCCGGCCAGTGTCCAGCGCCTGCTCCCGGTGGAGAGCGGCGAGCTCAATCGCCTGTACCAGCTCGGGTTCGCGTCCTGGCTGCCGTCGACGGCCATCGCCGACGGCGTCTACTACGGGATGCGCGTCAACGGCCAGCTCATCGCGGCGGCCGGGACCCACGTCGTCAGTCCGGCCGCGCGCCTGGCGGTCGTCGGCAACGTCCTGACCCATGTCGACTATCGTGGTCGCGGCTTCGCGACCGCGGTCACCGGTGCCGTCACGGCAGAATTGCTGCGGACCTGCGACCAGGTCGTGCTCAACGTCCGCTCCGACAATCCCCCGGCGCTCAACGCCTACCGCCGACTCGGCTACGCCGAGCACGCCCGGTTCGAGGAGCGCCTCGTCCATCGCCTTGGCTCACCCTGGCCCGCCCTCACGGCGCCGCTGCGCCGCCTGTTCGAACGCAAGGAGACCGATCGCCCATGACCACCACCAGCACCCTGCCGGCCCACGACGTGACGGACCTCGGTCTCGCCGCCGAGGGGGTCCGACGGATCGAGTGGGCGGAGCGCGAGATGCCCGTCCTGCGCCTCATCCGCGAGCGGTTCGAGCGCGAGCGTCCGCTCGCCGGCCTGCGCATCGGCGCCTGCCTGCACGTCACGACCGAGACCGCCAACCTGATGCGCACGCTCAAGGCCGGCGGCGCGGAGGTCGTCCTGGCGGCGTCCAACCCGCTGTCCACCAAGGACGACGTGGCCGCCGCGCTCGTCGCCGAGTACGGCATCGCCACCTTCGCCCGGCGCGGCGAGGATCGCGACACCTACTACGCCCACCTCAACAGCGTCGCCGACACCCATCCGCAGGTGACGATGGACGACGGTTGCGACCTCGTGTCGCTGCTCCACAGCGAGCGGCCCACCCAGGTCGCCGAGGTCCTCGCCGGCACGGAGGAGACGACCACCGGGGTCATCCGGCTCAAGGCCATGGCCGCCGACGGCGCCCTCGGCTTCCCGGTCGTGGCCGTCAACGAGGCCCAGACCAAGCACCTCTTCGACAACCGGTACGGGACCGGCCAGAGCACGCTCGACGGGATCCTGCGCGCGACCAACATCCTCATCGCCGGCCGCAAGGTCGTCGTCGCCGGCTACGGCTGGGTCGGCAAGGGCATCGCGTCGCGGATGGACGGCCACGGGGCCCACGTCGCGGTCGTGGAGGTCGATCCGATCCGGGCGCTCGAGGCGCTCATGGACGGGTTCGCCGTCATGTCCCACGCCGGCCGCTGCGGCCTGGGGCGAGCTGTTCATCACCGCGACCGGCAACCTCAACGTCTTCCGGCGCGAGCACTTCGAGGTCATGCGCGACGGCGCGATCATGGCCAACTCGGGCCACTTCGATGCCGAACTGGACCTGGCCGCGCTCACCGCCCTCGCCGAGGGTCACGTGCGCGAGGTTCGCGACAACGTCCAGGAGTTCGACCTGGGCGGCAAGAAGCTGAACCTGATCGCCGAAGGGCGGCTGGTCAACCTCGGAGCCGCCGAGGGCCACCCGGCCGCGGTCATGGACATGAGCTTCGCCAACCAGGCGCTGTCCGCCGAGTACGTCGCCCTCCACCATGCGGACCTGAAGCCGCAGGTGTACGTCGTGCCCGAGGCGATCGATGCCGAGGTCGCCCGCCTCAAGCTGGCTGCCCTGGGGATCGAACTCGAGCCGATGACCCCCGAACAGGCCGCGTACGTCTCGTCCTGGCAGCACGGCACCTGAGCCCGGATGCTCGAACCCACCATCGCGCCATACGGATCGTGGCGGAGCCCGATCCGGATCGACGACCTCGTCGGCGACGTCATCGGGCTCGCGGAACCATGGATCGACGGCGCTGACCTCTACTGGCTGGAGTCGCGACCGTCCGAGGCCGGCCGGCAGGTCCTCGTTCGGGTCGGGGCGGACGGGGCGCCGGAGGACCTGACCCCGGCGCCGATCTCGGTCCGGACCCGGGTCCACGAGTACGGCGGCGGTGCGTATGTCGTCGCCGGCGGGATCGCCGTGTACTCGGATGGCGCGGACGGCCGGCTGTATCGGCTCGACCCGGGGGCCGACGCTCCGGTCGCCATCACGCCGGCCGGCCCGTGGCGCTACGCCGACCTGAGGTTCGATGTGTCGCGCCGCCGGTTCGTGGCCGTCCGCGAGGACCACTCGGGCGCGGGCGAGCCGGTCAACGTCATCGTCGACGTCCCACTTGACGGCGAGCGTGACCCGCGCGTCCTCGTGAGCGGGCCGGACTTCGTCGCCGCGCCGCGCGTGTCGCCCGACGGGTCGCGCCTGTGCTGGCTCGAGTGGGACCACCCGAGCATGCCCTGGGAGTCCACGCGCCTGCGGGTCGCGCCGATCGAGGCCGACGGCACGCTCGGCCTGGCCGACCTCGCGGCCGGCGGCCCGGACGAGTCCATCGCCCAGCCCGAGTGGAGCGCCGACGGCATCCTCCACCTCGTGTCCGACCGGAGCGGCTGGTGGAACCTGTACCGCCTCGTCGAGGGCCCCAGGCTGGAGCCGCTGGCGCCGATGGAGGCCGAGTTCGCCGACCCGGCATGGGTCTTCGGACGCTCGTCGTACGGCTTCCTGCCGGACGGGTCGATCGTGGCCGTCGCCCGCCAGTCCGGCCACGATCGGCTGTTCCACCTCCTGCCCGGTGTGTCGATCGGCGAGGTCGAGACGAGCTTCACGGAATTCGACGGCCTGCAGGTCGGTCCGGCCGGCGTGCTGGTCCTCGCCGGGATGCCCGAGAGTCCATCCGTCGTGGTGCGGCTGGATGCCGAGACGCTGGCGCCGGCCGGGATCCTGCGCCGGACGAGTTCGATCGTCCTGGACCCGGCTCAGATCTCGCTGCCGGAGTCGATCGACTTCCCGACGAGCGGCGATCGCACCGCGCATGCCCTCTACTACGCGCCGCGCCACCCGGCCTTCGTCGGGCCGGACGACGAGCGACCGCCACTGGTCGTGCACTCCCACGGTGGGCCGACGGCGAACGCATCCACGTCGCTTGAACCTCGGGATCCAGTTCCTGACGAGTCGCGGGATCGCCGTCGTGGATGTCGACTTCGGTGGCAGCACGGGGTATGGCCGCGAGTATCGGGGGCAGCTGGACGGCGCGTTCGGCGTCGTCGACGTGGAGGACTGCATCGCGGCCGCGCGGTTCCTGGTCGATCGCGGCGACGTGGATCCCGAGCGCCTGGCGATCGCCGGCGGCAGCTCCGGGGGCTACACCGCCCTCGCCGCCCTGGCGTTCCACGACACGTTCGCGGCGGGCATCAGCCGCTACGGGATCGGCGATCTGGAGACACTCGCCAGCGACACCCACAAGTTCGAGTCGCGCTACCTCGACACGATGGTCGGCCCGTATCCGGCGATGGCCGACGTCTACCGCGAGCGCTCGCCGATCCATGCCCTCGACCGGATCGCCTCCCCGGTCCTCATCCTCCAGGGGGCCGATGACAAGGTCGTCCCGCCGTCCCAGGCGGAGGCGATCGTCGAGGCCCTGGTCGCGAACGGCATCCCGCACGGCTACCTCCTGTTCGAGGGCGAGGGCCATGGGTTCCGAGGCGCAGGCGGCCATCCGGCGATCGGTCGAGGCCGAACTGTCATTCCTGGGCCAGGTCTTCGGGTTCGAGCCGGCGGATGCTCCCGAGCCGGTCGTGGTCGAGGGCCTCGACGCCTGGCGCGCCCGGCAGCCCGCCTGATCCGACCGAGGGGCGGGCCCGTGGTAGTCTCCCGACGACGGATCCGACCGAGGGAGGCCCTACTCGCAGCATGAGCATCGTCGACGCCCAGCAGTACCTGTTCACGTCCGAATCGGTGACCGAAGGGCACCCGGACAAGATGTGCGACCAGATCAGCGACGCCATCCTGGACGCCATCATCCGCGAGGACCCGGACGCCCGCGTGGCGTGCGAGACGGCGACGACGACGGGCCTGGTCATGGTCCTCGGCGAGATCTCGACATCCACCTACGTGGACTTCCAGGCCGTCGTGCGCGACACGGTCCGGGACATCGGCTACACCCACTCGGACTACGGCTTCGACTACATGACCTGCGGGACGCATGGTCTCGGTCAAGGAGCAGTCGCCCGACATCGCCCAGGGCGTGGACTCCGCGCTCGAGGTCCGCGACGACGCGGCGCCGTCGTATCGAGCTCGGTGCCGGCGACCAGGGGATGATGTTCGGGTTCGCCTGCCGCGAGACCCCCGAGCTCATGCCGCTGCCGATCGCCCTGGCCCACCGCATCGCCCGGCGCCTGTCCGAGGTCCGCCGGACCGGCCAGCTGCCGTACCTCCGCCCGGACGGCAAGACCCAGGTCACCATCGAGTACAGCAAGGGCGTCCCGGTCCGGGTCCGGACCGTCGTCGTCGCGGCCCAGCACGATCCGGACGTCCGGGTCGAACGCCTGCGCTCGGAGATCGTCGAAGCGGTCATCCTGCCGACCATCCCGCACGAACTGCGTGACGTGGATCCGGTCATGCACGTCAACGCCGACCGGCCGATTCGTCACCGGCGGCCCGATGGGCGATGCCGGCCTGACCGGCCGCAAGATCATCGTCGACACCTATGGCGGCATGGCCCGTCACGGCGGTGGTGCGTTCAGCGGGAAGGATCCGACGAAGGTGGACCGCTCGGCGGCCTACGCCGCGCGCTGGGTGGCCAAGAACATCGTGGCCGCCGGCCTCGCCGACCGGTTCGAGGTCGAGGTGGCCTACGGCATCGGCATCGCCCGGCCGGTCAGCCTGTCGGTCGAGTCGTTCGGGACGGGCAAGCTGCCCGACGACGAGCTGCAGCGGATCGTCGAGCGGACGTTCGACCTCCGCCCGGCGTCGATCATCGCCGCGCTGGACCTGCGCCGGCCGCTCTACCGCCAGACCGCGGCGTACGGCCACTTCGGTCGGCCGGACCTGGACCTGCCATGGGAGCGGACCGACAAGGCGGCCCAGCTGGCATCCGAGGCCGGACTGCCTGCGCCGGAGCTGGCCGCCGCGGGCTGACGCTTCGCCAGGACCTCGACCGGCTACGAGCCGCCGAACGCCAGGACGCCGGCGTCGACCGCCTGCTGATCCTGGGCCGAATCGCCGCCACTCACCCCGACCGCACCGACCAGGACGCCGTCCCGCTCGAGCGGCATGCCGCCGGCGAACACGATCGTCCGGCCGCCGGCGACCGTGGCGTAGCCGTAGAACTCGGTCCCTGGCTGGACGATCGGGGCGAGGTCCCGCGTCGGCATCCGGTTGGCCAGCGCGGTGAACGCCTTGTCCCGCGCCAGCGTGATCCCGACCAGGTCGGCCGCGTCCATCCGCTCGAAGGCGACCAGTTGGTCGCCCGCGTCCACGACGGCGCAGCTCATCGCGACCCCGAGCTCGCGGGCGGTGGCCTGGACCGCATCGATGACCGCCCGGGCGGCGGCCAGGGTCAGGCCGGTCGCCTGCGACGCCGTCGGCCCGCGCCAGCCGTCCACGTTGTCGATCGGGAAGTCCCCATCCCGATGCCGTCAGTCGTCGGCGACGATCGACGTCATCGACCCACCACGCCCGCCGGATCGGCGGCCGTTCCAGATGAGCAGCAGCTGGCCGATCAGGAGCATCCCGATCGTGAACGCGAGGACCATCGCCGCGATCGCGTTGGTCTCCGGGCTCACGCCTCGCTTGACCTGCCCGAAGATGTACAGCGGCAAGGTCGTGGATCCGGGACCCGAGACGAACGTCGTGATGACGTAGTCGTCGAAGCTGAACGTGAACGCCAGGAGGAACCCGGCCACGATCGCCGGCAGGAGCTGCGGGAACGTGATCTGGCGGAACGTCCGCCACGGCGTCGCGAACAGGTCCTGGCTGGCTTCCACCAGGGTCCGGTCCATCCCGGACAGGCGGGCGCGGACCAGCAGCAGGATCAGGCTGGTATTGAACAGGACGTGGGCGCTGATGATCGTGTAGTGCCCGAAGGTCAACTTGAACACGCCCTTGCCGCCACCCTGGATGGCGGACAGGATCGGGTTGATCGAGGTCGAACGCGGTGGCGAAGAAGACCAGCGTCGCCAGGGCGATGACGATCTCCGGGACGATGATGCTGATGTAGATGAGGCCGTCGTACCCGGCTCGGGTCTTGCGGCCGACTCGCTGGAGGCCAAGCGCCGCCATGGTGCCGAACAGGGTGGCCAGGATCGCGTTGAAGAAGGCGATCGTCGCGCTGTTGCCCAGGGCCTTCATCGCGACCGAGTTGTCCAGCGCCCGGCCGAACCAATCGGTCGTGAAGCCCGGTCCAGATGGTCGCCAGCTGGTTGGCATTGAAGGCGAACAGCACGACCACGAAGATCGGCAGGTACAGGAAGGCATACACGAGAACGGCCTGGAAGCGGAAGACGCCGGTGACGAAGCCGTCCATGCGCTCGGAGGCGATCAGCTCGCGACCCCGTCGAGGTGGCGACGGGGTGCCGGTGGTCAGCTCCGCAGCGGCCGTTGGCGCGCTCACAGGACGCTGACCTCCCGCTCCTGGCGCCCGCGATTGAGGAACCAGATGTAGACCGTGATGGTCACCAGCATGATCGCGATGAGGACGACGGCCTTGGCCGCTCCCAGCGGCCAGTTGCGCGCCTCCAGGAAGTCCAGGACCAGGGCGTTACCGATCAGGAAGGTCCGGCCGTAGCCCAGGATCTGCGGGATGACGTACTCGCCGATCATCGGGATGAACACGAGGATGCTGCCGGTGATCAGGCCTGGCATCGCGATGGGCAGCGTGATCTGGCGGAAGGTGGCCCAGCGAGCGGCGCCAAGGTCCTTGGACGCCTCGACGAGCGAGCGATCCATCCGCTCCAGGGTCACGTACAGCGGGAAGATCATCAGGGGCAGATAGCCATAGACCATCCCGATCATGATCGCGGTCGGCGTCCCCAGGATCCGGAAGTCCGCGTCGCCGATGAGCGCGCCGATGAACCCACCGAGGTTCTCGCGTCCCAGCACGATCAACCAGCTATAGGTCCGGATGAGGAAGCTCGTCCAGAACGGGATCACGAGCAGGAGGATCAGGAGGCCCTTGCGCTTCCCGGCCCGAGTGGCCAGGAAGTAGGCCAGGGGCAGCGCGATGAACAGCGTGAGCGCCGTCCCCATCGCCGCCAGCTTGAGGCTCTCGATGAACGGATCCACGCCCTTGACCACCTGGCCGTAATTGTCCAGGTCGAACCCGGGGGTATAGCCGCCGTTCTTGGCCTTCTCGCCGAAGCTGAAGACGACCACGAACGCCATCGGCAGCACCAGCAGCAGCAGGTACCAGAGAGAGGCGGGGGCGAGCAGGGCGGCGGTCAGAAGGCCGGCTCGCGACCGACCTTCTGGCTCGCGCGTCTCGATGGGCGGCGTCGCCGTGGCCATCGTCGGGGCTACCGGCTGTCGGCTAGCCGCCGATGCTCGACTTGAACTCGGTCCAGATCGCCAGGCGATCCGCGTTGTCCGTCGACGACGGGTCCGCACCTTCGAGGTTCTTCATCGCCTCTTCCGGCGGGAAGATGGACGGGTCGTCCAGCATCTCCTGCGGCAGCAGCTTCTTGGCCTCGAGGTTGGGCGTGCCGTACCCGTTGGTCGTCGTCTCGAGCGCCTGTTCTGCAGGCCGCTGGATGAAGTCGAACCAGGCGTAGGAGCCGTTCGGGTGCGGCGCGTCGGCCATCATGACCCACACGTCCATCCAGAACAGGGTGCCCTCGCTCGGCACGACGTACTTGGTGTCGGCAGTCTCGGGGTTGGCCTGGAGTTCGACCAGCGGTCCGGTCCAGCCGAGGCACAGGACCGCCTCCTCGGAGGCGAGCTTGTCCTGGTACGTGTCCGAGTCAAGCGCCAGCACGTGCGGCGCGAGGTCCTGGAGCAGCTTGCTGGCTTCCTCAAGCTCCTTGGGATCCGTGCTGTTGAGCGAGTAGCCAAGCATCTTGAGCGGCATCACGAGGACGTCGCCGGCGGAGTGCACGAGGACGACCTTGCCGCTGTACTTGCCGACCGCCAGGTCGTAGAACTCGCGCCATGACGTGAGTGGCTCGGTCACGATCTTGGAGCGGTACAGGATGCCGGTCGTACCGAAGTCCTTCGGCACGTGGTACTCGTTGTTCGGGTCCCAGTTCTGGCTCATCACGGCCGGGTCGATGTACTTGGAGTTCGGGATCCGGCTGAAGTCCAGCTTCTGGATGTAGCCCTCTTCGGCCATCTGCGGCATGAACTCGGCCGTCGGGCAAGCGAAGTCGTAGCCCGACGCGCCGGCGGCCAGCTTGGCCAGCAGCTCGTCGTTGTCGGCGAAGGTGTCGTAGACGAAGTTCTTGACCCCGAATTCCGCCTTGAACGCCTCCATGTTGGCCGGCGCGACATAGTCGGACCAGTTGTACATGAACAGTTCGTCTTCGATGGGACCGGCCGGCGGGAAGCTGGCCGCGCCAGCGTCGGATGGCGCGCCGCTCGCCGACCCACCCGACGTGCACGCGGCCAGGGCCGCGCTGCCACCCAGGAGACCGGCCGCTGCCAGGAAGCTTCGGCGCGGGACCCGGTTCCGGGCCATCTTCGCCATCAGTTCGTCGAGACCTTCGTTCGCCACGTGCGTTCCTCCTCTGCGTCCCAGGGTCATCCTGGACGCCTGTCGGCCGCGCTCATCCCACGAGGACGAGATCGGCCTCCTGGTGCCACCGGACCACCACTGGGTCGCCCGGACCTGCCCCCAGGGCGCTCCCAACGCCCGTGCTGTTCTGGTGGCGGGCGATGAGTTCGCCCACCGAATCGGTGTGGATGCGGTATTCGGTCTGGTCGCCCAGGTACGTGCCCTGGGTGACCCGGCCCTTGACGTGGATCCAGCCCGGCAGCGGATCGCCGGCGCCGTCCTCCGGGACGACTTCCATGCGCTCCGGCCGGATCGCGACGGTGACCGCGTCGCCGGCCGCGATGTTCGCCGAGGCGTCCGTCAGGATGCCCGGCAGCAGGACGTCGCGCTGGCTGCGGACCGTCGCCGTCCGACCGGCCGAGTCCGCCTCCACGACGGTCCCGGCGATGAAGTTGGACGTTCCGATGAAGTCGGCGACGAAGCGGTTGATCGGCCGCTCGTAGAGCTCCTCGGGGCCACCCTGCTGCTGGATGCGGCCGTCCTTCATGACCACGATGACGTCGCTCATCGTGAGCGCCTCTTCCTGGTCGTGCGTGACGTAGACGAAGGTGATCCCGACCTCGCGCTGGAGGGCCTTCAGCTCGAGCTGCATCTCCTTGCGCAGCTTGAGGTCCAGCGCGCCGAGCGGCTCGTCGAGCAGCAGCACGGTCGGGTGGTTGACCAGCGCGCGGGCCAGGGCAACGCGCTGCTGCTGGCCGCCCGACATCTCCCACGTGCGGCGCTTCTCGTAGCCGGACAGCCGGACGAGCGACAGGGCCTCGCTGACCCGACGCTGCTCCTCCTCCTTGCCGACCTTGTTCTGGCGCAGGCCGTACCCGACGTTCCGGGCGACGTCCATGTGCGGGAAGAGCGCGTAGTGCTGGAAGACCGTGTTGACGTTGCGCTTGTAGGCGGGCACGCCGGCGATCGGCTTGCCGTCCAGCAGGATCTCGCCTTCGGACGGCTGCTCGAAGCCGGCGATCATCCGCAGCGTCGTGGTCTTCCCGCAGCCCGACGGCCCGAGGAGGCTGTAGAACTCGCCCCTCGCGATGCTCAGGTCCATGTGGTCCACGGCCGTGACGTCACCGAACCGCTTGGTCACGCCCAGGATCTGGACGTCCGGGGACGCGCCGGACGGAGACATGGAGGCGACTGGCGCGGGGCCGGCGAGACTGGCTGTCTCCGGCGTCGCTGGAGCGGTCAACGGCGATCCTCGATGCGCGCGCGTCTGGGTGGCTGGATGGTACGGGCGGATGCCCGGACCGTCAACGAAGCGCCGCATCCGCACCGCCATGTCCCGCTCTGCACGACCCCGTGCGGGTCAGGACGGGTCAGGACCGCACAGGACCATCGCGCCTGCAACGTGGCGGACCTTCGCTGGGATGGTTTCGAGCGCGCCCACTTGGTAGGCTTCTCCCACTGCTGCATCCCCAAAGTGCCGCATGAAAGGTCTGCACGTGGAACCCGGACACCGTCCCGCCATCGAGCGTCTCCCGAAGACCGAACGCCATCGCTCCGCTGCGGCGGTCCGCGCCTGGCTCCTGGCGGGTGCCGCCCTGATGGTCCTCGGCCCGGCCGTCGCGCTGGCGGCCGATCCCGAGCCCTCGATCGAGCCGTCCCCGTTCCCATCCCCGTCCACGCTCGCCGAGCCGGCCGCGACCGAGAGCCCCAGTCCGACCCCGACCGTCGAGCCAACGCCGACCGCGGAGCCCACGCCGGAGCCGACACCGGGAGCGACGCCAAGGCTCGTGACCGTCCTTAACTACCGGCGGAGCGCGATCGTGCGGCAATACACCAACTACTGGTGCGTGCCGGCGGCGACGCAGACGATGTGGAACCTCATCCGCAACGACTCGAACTCGACGTACCTGCGGCAGTCCACGCTGTACAAGCAGATCCGCCAGCACAACCGGTATCGCTACGCGACGTCCGGCAACGACGTCCAGGGTTGGGCCTGGGCACTCCGCCGCTGGACCTACAAGCCGTACTACGCCCGCGCCTACCTGTCCAAGACCGTCGCGATGAACGAGATCGTGAAGGCCATCGACCGGACCGGCCACCCCGTCGGGATCACGGTCAAGGCCGGGACCCACGCCTGGGTCGTGCTCGGCTACAAGGCCGCGGTGGACCCGAACGATCCGACCAAGCGCACCCTGCAGGGCTTCTACGTCACCGGTCCGCTGGGTGGCTACCCGGACCCGTACCCGTACAAGTACATGACGGTGGCGGCGTTCAGCAAGGTCTACACCCGCTACCACGAGTGGCAGCGCAAGGTCATCTGGGAAGGCCTGTACGTGGTGGTCAACGACTGACGGTCCGCGCCCTATACGATGGGCGGCATGTACGCCGTCATCATGGCCGGCGGCGGCGGGACCCGGCTCCACCCACTGAGCCGTCCCGAGCGTCCGAAGCCCTTCCTGCCGCTCCTCGGAGCGGAGTCGCTGCTGCAGGCCACGGCCCGACGACTGGGCGGCCTCACCGACGACATCACCGTCGTGACGGACCGACGCTACGAGGCGATCGTCCGCGAGCAGCTCCCGTCCGCGGCGGTCCTCGTCGAACCGATGGGCCGCAACACGGCGGCCGCCATCGCCCTCGTCACGGCTGCCGTGGACCGCGCAGACGACGACGTCATGCTCGTCCTGCCGGCTGACGCCCACATCGATCCCGCCCGTGAAGGCGTCTACGTCGACGTCCTGCGGACCGCCGCCACGCGCCTGGCGACCGGCTCGTTCGGCCTGGACGATCCGCTCGTCACCCTCGGGACGCAGATCACCCGGCCGGCGACCGAATACGGCTACCTGCTGCCGCGACTCGAGGCGCGCGAGGACATCGAGGGCCTCGTCGGCTATCCCGTCAAGGCGTTCGAGGAGAAGCCCAAGCCGGCCCGGGCCGAGGACCTGTTCACGACCGAGGGTGCGGCCTGGAATGCCGGCATGTTCGTCTGGCAGCGCCGGGCCATCCGGACCGCCCTGGAGCGCTATACCGGGCTCATCCAGCTCATCGAACCGACCCTGGCGGCCCCGAACCTCCTCCAGCACGCCTACGAGCAGCTCAAGCCGGTGTCGATCGACTACGCGGTCATGGAGAGCGCCGCGCGCGATGGGCACGTCGTCATGGGCTCGATGGATGTCGGATGGTCCGATCTCGGGTCGTGGACCGCGCTGCTCGAGGCGATCGGGGCGCACGGGACCGGATCCGTCGTGCAGGCCGGCGAGACGGTCGAGGTGGAGCGCGAGGACCTCGTCATCCGTCGCTCGGGCGGCCGGCTCGGGATCATCGCGCCACTCGAGCGCGGTAGCATGACCGCCGTCCAGCCCATCGCCGTCCTGCGCGGGACCGCCGCGGACCGGGCGAAGGTGGAGGACCTGCTCGCGCGCTGCGCGGACCCGGAGGAGGCAGCTTGAACGTGACCGGCCCGGCGCCCGCGCCGACGACCATCGTCTTCGGGACGGACGGCTGGCGCGCCCGGATCGCCGACGAGTTCACGTTCGACAACGTCCGCCGCTGCGCCGACGGCGTCGCCCGCTACGTCGTGGATCGCGGCGAGGCGGCCAAGGGCGTCGTCGTGGCCTACGACCGCCGGTTCGCCTCGGAGCACTTCGCCCAGGCCGCCGCCGAGATCCTGCTCGCCCACGACATCCCGGTGGCCTTCGCCGTCCACGCGGTCCCGACCCAGATGAGCTCGTACGAGGTGGTGGAGCGCGGCGCCGCGGCCGGGATCGTCATCACGGCGAGCCACAACCCGTGGGTGGACAACGGCTTCAAGGTCAAGGCCCCGACGGGCGCCGCGGCCGGGCACGACATCCTGTCGGTCATCGAGGCGCAGCTGGCGCAGAACGGCGGGATCGCGCTCGAGCGCCGGCCGTTCGCGGACGCCGAGGCGGCCGGGCTGGTCGAGCGGTTCGACCCGTTCGACGGGTACGAGCGGTTCGTCCGGCGCACGCTCGATCTCGATGCCCTGCGGGCGGCCGATGCGCGGATCCTGGTCGATCCGATGTGGGGCGCGGGGAGCGGCTGGATCTCCAGGCTGCTGGCCGGCGGACGCATCCAGGTGCACGAGATCCACCAGGAGCGCAACCCGTTCTTCGGCGGGGTCAACCCGGAGCCGATCCGCCCGAACGTCGACGAAGCGCTGGGGATGCTGGCCGGCGGCGGCTACGACCTTGGCCTGTTGCTGGATGGCGATGCCGACCGGGCGGGCGCAGCCGACGAACGGGGCACGTTCATCCACCAGCTCCAGGTCACGGGCCTGCTCATGTACTACCTGGCCGAGCACCGCGGACTGCGCGAGCCGGTCGTCGTGAGCGTCAACAACACGTCGATGGCCGCGCGCCTCGGCGAGCACTACGGGATCGCGACCCACGAGACCCCGGTCGGGTTCAAGTTCATCGGTCCGAAGATGATCGAGACGGACGCGATGATGGGGGCCGAGGAGTCCGGCGGGTTCGGGTTCGGGATGCACCTGCCGGAGCGCGATGGCGTCTACGCGGACCTGCTGCTGCTCGACCTGTTCCTCAAGGAGCGCGCCGCCGGTCGCTGGCCGGTCTCGAGCGCCATCGAGCACTTCCACGCGCTGGCTGGGCCGTCGTTCTATCGGCGCATCGACGTGCACGTGGAGCGAGCCCTGTATCCGGAGACGAAGCGCCGGCTGCTGGTGGACCTGCGGGAGCAGGCCCCGGCGGACCTGGCCGGCCAGGCGGTGGCCCGGACCGTGCCGCTCGAGACGAACGACGGCTTCAAGTTCTTCCTGGCCGACGGATCGTGGCTGCTGGTCCGGGCGTCCGGCACGGAGCCGCTCGTCCGCGTGTACACGGAAGCCACGTCGCCCGAGATCCGCGACGAGATGCTCGTGGCCGGCGAGCGCCTGGTGCGCGGCTCATGACCGCTGAGGCAGGCGGCTCGGCGGCGTCCGGCGGGGGCGAGGGAGCGACCAGACGGGTCGACAAGCCGTGGGGCCACGAGCTCATCTGGGCGCACACCGGGACCTACGTCGGGAAGATCCTCGTCATCGAGACCGGACGGCGCCTGTCGCTCCAGCGCCACGAGGTCAAGGACGAGTCCATCCTGGTGTTGTCCGGGCGACTCGAATTGACCCTCGAGGACGACGCCGGCGGGCTCGTCGTGGAGGCGCTCGGACCTGGCGATCACCGGCATGTGGCGACCGGCCGGATCCACCGCTACGCCGCGATCGAGCGATGCGAACTCGTCGAGGTCTCGACGCCGGAGCTGGACGACGTGGTCCGCCTCGAGGACGACTTCGGCCGCGAAGGGACCAGCGCGCCGTAGGCTCGGGCGACCTCCGTCGCCGTTGCGAGGGGCGGCGCGGGCCAGGACGATTTCGCCGGTACCGGCACTGGTCGGCGGGTGTACGCTGTCGGCACGCGACCGCCCTCACCGGTCGAGGTGCATGACCGGTCGGCGGCCCCGGAACGCCCACGGGCGACGGAGGTAGGTCTGCGATGCACAGTTCCCTGATCGGCAAGGTCGAAAAGGCCAATCGCTACGCCCGCGAGCTGGACCGGATCACGTTCGACCGGCTCTCGCTCACGTTCCGTGGCGACAACGACACGCACCATGTCAGCCTCGACGCCGGCCAGTGGCGATGCACCTGCCACTACTTCGAGTCCTGGTCTTCGTGTGTCCATCTCCTGACACTCCAGAAGGTCCTCGGCGTGATGCTGCCTGAAGAGGCCCAGGTCTCGATCTTCTCGGCCTCCCCGGAGCCGGCCACCGCGACCGCCTGAACGGGGCGGTTCCCGAAGCGGCTCAGGACACGTCGAGCCGCCAGAACCAGGTCGCGCTGCCCAGGTCGCCGAACCGGATCGTCAGCGCGAGCGTCCACGCCCCCGCATCCGGCGTCTGGATCGTCACGGGGCCTGGACCGGTCCCGGCGCCGGCCTCGAACCGCCCGCCGCCGTCCGGGCTGGAAGCCGGGGCGAGCACCGCCGACCACTCGGACGCGGCCAGGTCCGGTGACAACGTGAGGAGCAGGACCTCGCCGGTCGCGGCGGCGACAGGCGCGCCGGGCAGCCATGGGCTGTCCGACCCGCCACCTGCCCAGATGTACGTCCCGAGCTGACCCTCGACCGGGTCCCCGCCTTCGACCGCGAGCGCGGCGTCCGGCGGCGTCTCGACCCCGGCTCCACCGGCGGACGCCGTGGCCGAAGACGTCTCGGCGGCGGCGACATGGTCGGCGCGACCGCGGGAGTCGTCGTCGCCACCACGTGCTGGGCGATGTGGTCGCGGCTGCCTGGCTGGCCGACGGGGCCGTCGATGCCGTGCAGCCGGCGGCCGTCACCACGACCGCGATGAGCGCGGTCGCGGCCACGCCGACGATGGATCCAGGTCGCGGCATCAGTCACCTCCTGTGGTCTGTGGACACGGCGCGACCTTGCACGGGCCGACGTCGATGATCAGCGCCGTCGAGGTGCTGGCCTTGAGCCCCTCATCGCTCGGCGTTCGGAACACGGCTCGGACCTGGAGGTCCGAGGTCAACGTCAGCGTCTTCGTGTACGTCCCGGAGGTCGGCCCGAAGGCCATCGTCCCGGCCGCGAGCCAGGTCGTCGCGCCCGGCGCCCGGCTCTGGAGCGACACCACCCGAGCCGAGACCGGGTTGAGGGCCAGCCGACCCAGGGCCGGGTCGTCATCGACCTTGAGGGTCGCGACGATCGTGGCGGTCCCGCCGTAGATCACGGCAGCCGGCGCCAGCACGGTGAGGGTCGTCGCGACCGCGTTGCACGTGGAGTACTTCGCCGACCAGCTCGTCATGTCGTACATGAGCTGGAGCCGGGCGGTGTCGCACGGGCCGAACGTGTGCATGTTCCAGCCGGCGGCCGGCTTGGTCCGCGAGTAGGTCTGGACGACCGCGTCGGTGTAGTCGCTGTCGTCCGGGTCGTTGACGTGGTGGTCGAGGCCCTCGATGTGGCCGAACTCGTCGAGCGCGATCGTCTCGGCGTCGTAGCAGCCGTTCGGTGGCGCCTTGTACGACTGGCACCACTTGAGCGTGCCCCAGTCGAAGACGTGGCCCTGCTCGCGTAGCCACATCGTGAAGCCGTTCGGGGCGTCCCGCGTGAAGCAGGCGAGGCCGTTGACGCCACAGGTCGCCCCGATCCCGTAGCCGATGAGATTGGGGCCCGTCGCCGCGTACGCGAACGTGGCCGCACGGCTCTCGACGCGTCGCCGTCGCGTCGAGCGCCGCGGCCTTGATGGCCGTGGCGATGGCCGCGACCGGCGCCGCGCCGGGATCGCCAGGCGAACGTGAGGGCCTGATCCTGGGCGAAGGGCTTGCCGGCCAACGCCGGATCCGGGCCGTGCGCCGAGACGGCACCCACCACCGTGGCCGAGACCATGAGACAGGCGACCAGGGCGACAGCGCCCCGGCCTCGTGCGATCCGGTTCATCGAGTCACCTCATCGGATGTGGCGGATGTGCCATCGAGGGCATGTCGGAGGACCGGCCCGGAGTCGGCGGGATCGCGTGGCATGCGGCCGCCTGGCGCGAGGACGATCCAGCCCGCCGGCCGGCCGGCGCCCGCGTCCGACCAGGCGGGATCGGTCAGGAGGTCCAGGTCGTCGGGGATCGGTCCCAGCGCGCGATCGTCACCACCGTCGAGCGCCACGGAGCGCAAGGTGGCACCCGCGCCGGAACCCGCCCGATGCACCAACCGGGAGCCGACTTCCGTCCAGGTCAGCACGGCTGGTCCAGCGTCGGCGACGAGCGTCCGTCGGGCCCCCGTCCGGAGGTCGACCGCGACGATGGGGCAGGGCATCCCGCGACACGCCAGGTACGCCACCAGATGCCCGTCCGCGACGCCGATGCCCGGCCCGAGGTCCGGGTCATCCAGCAGGCGCACATCGTCGGTCGCAGTCGCCACGACGCGCGTCCGGCACGCGAGCTCGCCGCACGACTGGACGACCAGCTCGGTGCCGGTCGTCGACCACGCCAGGTCCGTCGACCAGGTCCGCCCGAACCGGGCGTCGGCCGCGATCGGCTCGAGCCAGCGACTCGCCGCTTCCGGCCCATCGAGGCCACGCCGCCAGATACCGAGGTCGGCCCGGGATCGACGGTCCACCCGGCTCTCGATGACGGACCGCCCATCCGGGGCGATCGTCGCGCGCCGGATGACGTCCGAGGTCGTGTCGAGCGTGGTCGCGCAGCCGGCCACGACATCCAGCGCGAGCACGCGCGAGACCGT
Organism: uncultured Chloroflexia bacterium; assembly: GCA_963738475.1. Taxonomy (GTDB): domain Bacteria; phylum Chloroflexota; class Limnocylindria; order Limnocylindrales; family CSP1-4; genus SPCO01. The sequence goes on along the minus strand of CAVTWU010000029.1, from coordinate 75,206 downwards.
CCCGTCATCGGTGGCGACGACGATCGCGCCGCCGACCGGCCCGCTCACGGCGGACTCGGGCGGCAGGTCCACGAAGCGCCGGCCGGTCCCATCCATCCGGCCGACGACGAGTCGCTGGCCGGCCAGGGCGCCGGCCGGATCCAGCATCGGGTCGAGCCGGAACCAGGGCCGCGGGCCGCGCGCGGCATCGTCGCCAGCGGCACTCGGGCCGGCGCACGCCGGTGGATCCCAGGGGCGCTCGCGCGCCCCGATCGTCGTGGACGCGAGCAACCCGACCGCGACGACCGCGACGAGACCCGGTCCGGCGCTTCGAAGCCATGCCGACCTCACCATGTCCAGTCCTCCCCCGGCGGAGATGCGGCGGGAGGGCGAGGGCGCGATGGTCGCAGGGACCCCTTATCGCGGGCTTATCCGGGCGCGCTGGACTCCGCTGGCGACGCCGCCGGGAGGACCGAGGCGCGGCCGAATGCGGCCCGCCGGGCGGTCCGTCGAAGCACGGCGAGCACCGCCGGACCGAGCAGCAGGATGAAGACGACGTTCGTGACGGCGCGCATGACGTCCCAGCCCATCGAGGTGGCGAGGCTGTAGAGCAGGAGTCGCCCCAGGTTCTCCCCGAGCGGCGCGCCGGCCACGTACGAGATCGATGAGTCGTCGCCGATGACGAACGGCCAGAACCAGAGGTTCATGAGCAGGCCGAACGCCAGGGCGGCGAACCCGGCATAGGCCGCCAGCAGGAAGACCTCGGCTCGGCCGCGGACCGGTGGCAGGAGCCCGGCCCCGAGGCCGACCCACGACGCGGCGAGCATCTGGAACGGCAGCCACGGCCCGACCCCGCCGGTGATGAGCGCGGACGCGAACAGGGTCGTCGAACCGAGGACGAACCCGAAGCCGGGCCCGAAGACCCGACCGGCCAGGATGAGCAGGAAGAACGTCGTCTCGATGCCGGCCGTCCCGGCCCCCAGCGGTCGCAGGGCGGCCCCGATGGCGGACAGCACGCCGAGCATCGCCAGCGCCTTCGAATCGATGCCGCCGCCGGCGATCTCGGCGAGGACGACGACGACCAGGATGGGCAGCAGGAGCAGGAAGACCAGCGGGGCGTCGGTCCCGTGGCCGACATTCGCGCTCGGCGGCAGGAGCAAGGGCCAGGCGAAGGCGATCGCGCCGGCGAACGAGGCCAGGGCGAGCGTGACCGCCGACCGAGTGTCGAACCGGATGGCGCTCGCGTTCGGTCGGACGGTGGTCCGGGGGAGGGTGCTCGCCGGGGCGGTCATGCCGGGACCTCCACCGACAGGTCGGCGGTGGGCGGTGCCGCCAGCGCGAGTGCGACATCGTCGACGGTCAGCCACGGTCCCGGCGCGAGGATCCGGGCGACCTGCGGGGCGAACGCCGGAGACGCCACCAGGATGTCGCGGGCGGTCCCGTCGGCCACGACGTCGCCGTCGGCCATGACCAGGACCCGGTCGGCGACCGAGGCGACGAACTCCACGTCGTGGGTCGACAGGAGGACGGCGTGCCCCGCGCCGGCCAGCTCGCGCAACGATCACGGCGAGGTGGCGCTTGGCCGCGTAGTCGAGGCCGCGGGTCGGTTCGTCGAGCAGGATCACCCTCGGCGTCGCCGTGAGCTGGATCGCGAGGACCAGGGCCAGGCGCTGGCCTTCGGACAGGTCACGAGGATGGGACTCGTCGGCGATGCCGGCGACGAGCGCGTCGAGGCGCCGCCGGCACGTCCCGGGTGCGACGCCCGACTCCGCGTCCGCCTGCACGCACTCGGCCGCGACCGTCGGGTGGTAGAGGAGGTCGTCGGCGTCCTGCGGGACCAGGCCGACGAGGCGGCGGGCCTCGGGCGGGGCCAACGTCGCCGGATCGAGGTCGCCCACGATGACCGACCCACCGGCTCGGACCCCGGACCCCTGGAGCGCCCACAGCAGCGACGACTTGCCGGAGCCGTTGCGGCCCATGACCGCGGCGACGGCACCGCCCCGCAGGGTCAGGTCCACCTCCCGGACGGCGACGACCTGACCGTACGCGACCGTGACGTCCCGGGCGACCAGGACATCGGCCGCGTGGCCCTCCCCTTCCCTGGCCGCGGGCCGGGCCGCGGCGGCTCGCGATCCGCCAGGCGGTCCCGCAACAGCCGGGCGAGGCGTCGTGCGTCGCGGATCGACAGCGGCAGTGGCTCCCAGCCGGCCAACCGGCCCAGCGTGACGATCGGTGGCCCGTCCGCGACGATCCCCAGGATGTCGACCGGCGGGCCGGCGACGACCGTGCCGTCCGGCGCGATGAGGACGATCCGGTCGGCATGCTGGATGACGCGCTCCAGGCGGTGCTCGGCCAGCACCACGGTCATCCCGAGGTCATGGACGAGGCGGGTGATGGCGGCGACGACCTCCTCGGCGGCGGTCGGGTCCAGCGCGGAGGTGGGTTCGTCGAGGACCAGGACGCGCGGGTGCGACGTCAGGGCGGCGCCGATCGCCACGCGCTGCTGCTCGCCGCCCGACAGGGTCCGGAGCGGCCGGTCGCGGAGCTGGGCGAGGCCCAGCAGGTCCAGGATCTCCTCGACCCGCTTGCGCATCACCGCCGGATCCAGGGCCAGGTGCTCCATCGAGTAGGCGAGCTCCTCCTCGACCGAGTCGGTCACGAAGCCGGCCGCCGGATCCTGTCCGACGTACCCGACGACATCCGCCAGCTCGCGCGGCGGATGCGTCCGCGTGTCACGGCCGTCGACCGTCACGGTGCCCTGGAGGGTGCCCCCGGTGAAGTGGGGGACCAGGCCGTCGATGGCGCCGAGGAACGTGGACTTGCCGGACCCGGTCGGACCGATGACGAGGCACAGCTCGCCCTCTTCGATCCGGACCTCCACGTCGCGCAGGACCGGAGCCGCGGCGTCGGCGTACGTGACCGAGACCCGCTCGAACCGGATCACGACCCGGCTCCGGGCATCGCCGAGGCGGGTCGGGCGACGGCGACCGCCGTGGTCCGGCGGACGGGCGGCGCGAGCCAGGCCGGCAGCGCCCCGACGAGGATCCCGACGGTGGCGAGCGGAGCCAGGCTGGGCCAGGCGAGCGGGACGAGACTCGGGTTCAGGGACGCCGGGTCGATGATGCCGGCCAGGAACATGAAGACGGCGGCCGCGATGCCCGAGGCGGCGACCATCGTCTCGGCGCCGGCCCACGGGTCCGGCCGGTAGGTCGTGCGATCGAGGCGTCGCCCACCCAGTGCGAAGCCGGCCACGGCGGCGGCGGTCCCGGCCAGCAGCATCGGCAGGCCGAGGAGCGGCGCGACGGTCGGATCGAGGACGCCGTACGCGCCGATGCAGATCCCGATCAACCCGCCGATGACGAGGGCGCCGGTGGCGCGGCGGGTGCGGGTCGGGACGTGCGCCGAGCGCCCATAGCCGCGGGCGTCCATGGCCGCCGCGAGGGCCAGCGACCGATGCAGGGCGTCCTCGAGGACCGGCATGAGGATCCCGACGAGCGCCCGGAACCCACGTCCGGAGCCACCGCGCAGCCGTCGAGCGCGCCGGACCCGCCCGACGCTCTCGGCGAGTTGCGGCGCGACGCTCACCGCCACCACGAGGGTCGCCCCGAGCTCGTACAGGGCGCTCGGGACGCTCCGCAGCAGGCGACGGGGATCGGCGAGGACGTTGGCCGCCCCGATGCAGATGATCAGCGTGGCGAGGCGCAGGCCGTCGTAGGCCGCCGCCAGCACGCTCTCGAGGGTGATGACGCCACCGAGCGTCACGCCGACCGCCCAGTCGGGCAGCGGGATCTCCGGCAGCGTGACCAGGACGTGGTCCCCGTAGTCGCCGCCGAACAGGATCCGGTAGACGACGCGGAGGACGACGATGATCAGGCCGGCGACCAGGTAGCCGCGGAACCCGCGGGCCCACGGCGCATCCGATCGGCGCTCGCTGACGACGAAGGCCGCGACCGCGATGATCAGCCCCAGGAGGAGTGGGTTCGTGGTCCGGCTCGCGGCCACGGCCAGGCCGATCGCCCACAGCCACCAGGCGACCGGATGCAGGGCCCGTGGGAGCTGGCCCAGTCCGGCGGCGGGGGAGCGACGCCGCTCAGCCATCGCCGCCACGACGGGACGGCCGCCGGCTCCAGCCGAGGACGGCGATGGCCGCGACGAGGCCCAGGCCCAGCAACGTGCCGAGCGGCGGCCCACTGCCTCCGGAGGTCGTCGTCGGAGCCGCACCAACGGGTGGTGGGCTGGCCGATGCCGCCGGGACGGCAGCCGGCTTGCGGTCGGGGTCGGTGGTGACCGGCGAGGCGGCGCTTGGCGGCAGGGTGACACCTGGCGAGGACGTCGAGCTCGAGGTCGCGAGGGCCACGTCGGATGCCGTCGGTGATGGGACCGGCGTCGGCTGGGCTGTCGGGCGCGGCGTCGCCACGCCAGCCGTCGGTTTCGGTGTCGGCGCGGGCGTCGGGGCGGCTGTCGCGGTCGGTTTCGCGGTCGGCTTGGGTGTCGGCTTCGCGGTCGGTTTCGGTGTCGCCGGCTCGGCCGGTGGGGCGATGCCAGGTGGCGGTGACGCGCCACCGGGCGATCCGTCATCGGTGAACGACCAGCCGTCGACGCTCCCGGGTGGCGGCTTGCGGGTCTTGCCACCCTGCTGGCTCGTGACCCACGAGCCGCCACGATCGGCGTGCCAGTACGACCAGTACGCGCTGGCCGGCGGCGTGTTGAGGCACGGATCCTGGGACGCGTTCGGCTTGCCGTCGATGCGACACAGGAAGCCCGGCACGTTCTGGACCTCCACGAGGTCGAACCCCGCCGCCTGGAGCGCCTTGAAGCCGCTGGCCGGCGATCCCGGTGCGCAGCGGACCACGACGCCTCCCCCCAGGGCGTGGTAGTCCACGACCACCGTCACGCCGGTCGTGCCGGGGCACGGACCGTCCGACCCGGCGACCGGACCCGGGCTGGAGGCCAGCAGGGATCCGGCCGCCAGGAGGGCGGCCACCAGGATCGGCGCGGACCAGCGGCGGCCGATCATCGGGTCACGGACGTCGTGCCTCGCGTCAGCGACGGACCCGGCGGCGGACGACGGCCACGGAACCGGCCGCGCCGGCCAGCAGGACCAGCACCGCCAGGGCCGAGGTCGGCGCACCGCCCGACGCCGGAACCGCCGGATCGAGATCGGTCGGCGGGAGGGTCACGGTCGGCGCCGAGCCGCCGTCATCGGTCGGGGCGGCACCGCCGTCGTCGGACGGCTCCGGCGCCGCGCAATCGAGCACGGGAGCCGCCGCCGACGCGCCGGCGATGCTCAGGTCCTCGAGGGACGGCCCTCCGAAGGCCAGGACGGCCTGCGGGGTCGAGTAGATGAGGAGGCCGGCGTAGGACGTCGCCCACGGATAGGCGCCACGATCGGCGGCCGGGGCATCGCAGCCGTACTGCAGGGTCAGGATGAACGCGGCGGCATCGTCGGCGGCGCCGGCCTCACCGGCGGCCCGCAAGGCCTGCCCGGCGACACCCGAGCTGTTGGTGTTCGGCGTCCCGAACGAGCTGAACGAGCCGTCCGAGCCCTGGATATCGAGGAGCAGCTGGGTGGAGGTGGCCGCGGCCGAGGAGGCGCCACCGGCCAGCAGGGCCTGCAGCGCGAGCCCGGTCGTATCGGGGTCCTCGGCGCCCGCGCCGGGGCAGGAGGCGTCCCACTGGAAGTCGCCATTCGAGCACTGGAGGCTGACGAGGTAGTCGACCGTCTCGGCGGGGGCGCCACCGCTCGTTCGCGACAGGGCGATGACGCCGAGCGCCTGGTCCGACGGGAGCCCGGCGCCGAAGCGACCGAGGTCCGGCCCGGGGGTCGTGACGATGAGGCTGCGCAGTTCGGCTTCGAGGTCGTGGCCGCCGAACGAGGTCGGGTCGCCACCGGCGACCTGGACCGCGAGCAGGGTCTTGGCGAGGTAGCCCGGGACCAGCGCGGCGGATCCGTCGAGGATGTAGCTGTCGACGACGTTCTCGAGCCGGGCCAGGGCGTCGGCGGCGGCGTTCGCGCCCGTGCCGGTGGAGGCATAGGCGAAGATCGCGTCGGCGAGGCTGCCCGGGCCCGACGCCGGCCTCGACCTGGCCGGCGATCCAACCGGCGGCCGCCGGCCCCGGGTCCGACGTGGTCGGCGGTTCGGCCGCGAGGACGGCCGCCGCTCCCGTCGAGAGGGCAAGCGTCGTCGCCAGGGTGAGCGCACCGGCTCGGCGCAGGAGGACTCGGGAAAGGGCCATCGTCGCGTTCCTCTCGAAGCGGGTCGTCGCGTCCGACTGGGGCCCCGGCTTCGATGGGAGACACACACTCGCCCACCCGTGTGCCACGGATGGGCGAGGTCATGAGGCGCCATCTGGGTTCCGGGCTCCGTCCGCAGACCTCGACGGGTTGTGGAGCCGAGCCTTCTGGTCAGGTATCCCGGCTCGTCACCGCCGATGCGGTCGACTTACGGTTGCGGGTCAGCGCCGGTCTTGCACCGGCTTCCCCTGTCCAGGCAGGCTTGTTTCGATGGGTCGGACTGTACACCTCGGCAGGCCCCGGCCACAAGCCGGTCGAGGGCGGTCCGGGGCCCCCGGTGCTACGCTCCGCGAGTGACGCGACCTCGGTCGAGCGCGCCCGGACCGCATCGTCCCGGCCGCCCTCGATCCCATCCGATCCCCGGCTCCTGGCTGCCGCTCCTGGCCGTGCTCGCCGTCGCGTTGGCGGCCTGCGCGGGTGGACCGTCGGAGGGCGCGCCGACCGAACCGGCCAGTCTTGGGGCGGCCCCGCCGACGTCCAGCTCGGCCGCGGCCTCGGATCCCGCGGCCTCGGCCACGGACGAGCTCGAGGTCGAGTCGGCGTCGGCCGAGACGGTCCCGCCCGACCCGACGGAAGACCCGTCGGGCGGCCCGGTCGGGGCCGCGACCGATTGCACCGGGACCGCCGAGAATCGGACGTTCTACGAGTCCGTGTCGGTGGCCGTCGCCTGGACCGTCTACTGCCCCGTCCTGCCGAGCGGCTGGTACGTGGAGCAGGGGTCGTATCGGCTGGCGGATGGCGGGCGGCTGGTCATCAGCTATCGCGGTCCGGGTGGCGCGCATATCACCCTGAGCGAGGGTGCGTGGTGCACCGACGGGTCCGGTTGCGTCCCCGGCGGGACGGACGCGGGGACGGCCGCGTTCGGGGACCGCGATGGCGCCCTCCTGGCCGATGGCTCGCGCTACGTCATCACCGTGGATCCGGGCTCGACGGTCAGCTGGCAGCTCCTCAGCGACGGCCTGGACGAGGCGACCGTCCGGGCGTTCGGGTCCGCCCTGATCGCCGTCGGCGGCTGATCGGGCCGCTGGGTGCGCCTCGCCGACTTCGCGCTCGAACGGTACTTCGCCGAGTGGGAGTTCTCCGTCCGGCACATCCTGTGTGCGTCGGACGTGCAGGGCTATCCGATGGCGGACCTGTTGGCCCTCGCCGACGACGAGACCCGGACGCTGTGGGCGGACCTGCGCCTCGGCTACGCGGAGTCGACCGGCCACCCGCTCCTGCGGCGCGAGATCGCGAGCCTGTACGACACGATCGATCCTGACGAGGTCCTGACCTTCGCCGGCGCCGAGGAGGCGATCTTCTGCCTCGTCAACGTCCTCGTCGGTGAAGGCGACCACGTCATCTCGACCTGGCCCGGCTACCAGAGCCTGTACGAGGTCGCCCGCGCGACCGGCGCGTCAGTGACCCTCCACGAGCTACGGGAGGCGGACGGCTGGGCGCTCGACCTCGACCTCCTGCGGCGACAGGTCACGCCGGCCACCCGGCTGATCGTCGTCAACGCGCCGCACAACCCCACCGGCATGCTGCCCGATCGCGCGACGTTCGATGGGTTGGTGGCCATCGCCGCCGACGCCGGCGCCCACCTCCTGCTCGATGAGGTCTATCGAGGCCTCGAATTCGACCCGTCCACGCAGCTGCCGGCCGGCGCCGACGCCCTCCCGACCGGCATCTCGGTCGGGGTCATGTCGAAGTCCTTCGCGATGGCCGGGCTGCGCATCGGCTGGCTGGCGTCGCACGATCGCGACCTGCTGGCCCGCGTCGCCTCGTTCAAGGACTACACGACGATCTGCTCGTCCGCCCCATCCGAGATCCTCGCCATCATCGGGCTGCGAGCCCGCGAGGCCGTCCTGGCCCGGTCGCGCCGGATCGTGCTCGACAACATGGCCCACCTCGACGGGTTCTTCGAGCGCTGGTCGGATGCGTTCAGCTGGGTCCGGCCGACGGCCGGCTCGATCGGCTATCCGCGGCTGACCGTCCCGGGCGTCGGCATCGACGACTGGTCGGCGCGCCTGGTCGAGGCCGAAGGGGTCCTGCTCCTGCCGGGCTCGCGCTTCGGGCACGCGGGCGACCACTTCCGGATCGGCTTCGGGCGCGAGGACCTGCCCGAGGCGCTGGCCCGACTCGAGGCGTATGCCGACCGGACGTTGCGGTAGCCGACCGCGGGCTCGGGCGATCAGGCCCGCTTGCGCGGCAGGTCCAGGAACGGCAGGTCCACGACGGTCGCGCCGACACGACCCCGGCGACCCTCGACCGTCCACTCCACCGACAGGGTGGTCCCGACCGCCTCGTGGCGCGGCGGGACCGACGCGAGGGCCAGGGCCTGCTTGAGGATCGGGCTCCAGCCGAGGCTGGTGACGCGGCCGACCTGCGAGCTGCCGGCGAACACCGGGACGGGCGAGCGATCCACGGCGGGACTGATGGCCGGCGGGAGCCCCTGGGCCGAATAGAGCCCCTCGATGTCGTACCAGTCGAGCTGGAGGCCGACCAGCCGGCGAGCCGGTCCGCCGGCCGGCCCGTTCGCGCTCGAGCGCCAGGCGCCCGACGAAGTCGCCCTTGTCGAAGTCGACGAGCCGCCCGAGCCCGATCTCGAACGGGGAGTAGTTCTGGTCCGGGTTCATCGCGTGGCGGGCGGACGTGTAGTCCACCTCGAGCAGGATGAGGCCGGCCTCGAGCCGGACGACGTCGAGCGCCAGCATCCCGGCCGGCCGGAGCCCGTACGCGTCACCGACGGCCATGAGGGCGTCCCAGACGGTCACCGCGCGCCTCGGCCGGCAGCCACAGCTCGTAGCCGAGGTCGCCCGTGTAGCCGGTCCGCGACACGTCGATCGCGACGTCGCCGATCCGTGACGCGCGTCGCCGGAAGTAGCCAAGGTCGCGCGAACGACTCGCCGGTCGCGGCTTCGAGGACGTCGCGCGACAGCGGCCCCTGGAGCGCCAGCGCCGCCGTCGTCTCGGACTCGTCGGTGATCGTCACATCCAGCCCGGCGCTGTTCTGGCGCAGCCAGCGGAGCTGCGGGTCCGCCGCGGTCCAGCGCCAGAGCCGCTCGTCGAGGCGGTGGACCGTGCCGTCGTCCACGACCTTGCCGTTCTCGTCGCACCACGGCGTGTAGACGACGCCGCCCGACCGCCACCTTGGTGGCATCGCGGGTGATGACCCGATCGACCAGGCGGGTCGCGTCCGGCCCGGACACGAGGTACTTGTAGAGCGGCGAGACGTCGATCAGGGCGGCCGCCTCGCGGACCGCGTTGTACTCGATGTCGTGGGCGTCGGCGTAGGCGCTCGAGGCGAAGTAGCCGGACCACTCGCGCCACTGCATCTTGCGATTCAGCGGGGCGGTCCGGGGATGGAACGGCGATCCGACGCTCACGGTTGGCGGCCTCCTGCGGTCAGGGCAAGTATGCGAGGTCTCGATGCAGGCTGGATGGACCGGACGCTGCGTCCGGTCCGTCACTCGTAGCCGAGGACGCGGACACCCTGGATCGCGAAGTCGTCCGGGTTGCGGGTGACGACGATCGCGTCGTTGAACCAGGCGACGCCCGCGATGATCGCGTCGCCGAGTTGCCGAGGGCTCGTCCGGCTGCAGCCGGCGACGCGAGGCGCCCGCCCAGCGTGCCGCATCCGGATGGGTCGAGACGTACTCGACCGAGCTCGAGCAGCGCTCAGGATCGCCGCCGACCTGCTCGGTCGCCGCCGCCCGACAGTTGCCTCCGTGACGACGGCATCGCAGACGAGGAGGTCATTCGGTTCGCTGAACAGCTCGCGCACGATCGCGACGGCGCCTGGCCGTCCGTTCGCGTGGTCGATCAGCAGCGTCGTGTCCAGCAGGTAGCGCATCCGTCTCCCCTTCGTACGGTGCCCAGATCCGTCGTTCGCGCTCCGAGTTGTCGCGTACCTCTGCGAGCAACCGATCCGTCTCCTCCGGGGTCCGACCCCAGGCGTCCGAGTCCTTCAGGAAGCCGGCGTACTTCTCGAAGACCATCCGGGCGTTGTCGCGCCGGACCTGCTTGGCGACGAGGTCCGCGATGTAGCGACTTCGGCCGCGCGGGCCCGCGACCGCGTCGACGAGCGCGAGCGTCTCTTCGGGCAGCGTGATGTTCGTGCGCACCAGGCCCATGGTGTGACTCCTCCGTGTGAATCGATTGCACACACCATAGCACACGACGACGATCGGCCCAGCGTCGCTAGACTTGGACGGACACGGACGGTCGGGATGTCGCGGAGGTTCGCTCATTGGCCCAGCGGTACGACGCGATCGTCATCGGCGGTGGTCACAACGGCCTGATCAGCGCGGCCTACCTGGCGCGGGCCGGGATGAAGACGCTCGTCCTGGAGCAGCGCCACGTCCTGGGCGGCGCGGCGGTCACCGAGGAGCTGTTCCCGGGCTTCCGGTTCTCGGTCTTCTCGCTACGTCGTGAGCCTGCTGCGCCCCGAGGTCATCCGCGAGCTGGAGCTGCCGAAGCACGGCCTGGACATCCTGCCGCTCGACGGCACGTTCACGCCGCTGCGGGACGACTACCTGTGGCGGGTCAACGACCACGGCCGGACGATCCGCGAGCTCCGCCGCTGGTCCGCCAGCGACGCCGAGGCGTACGAGGAATACGGCCAGCTGATGGTCGAGATGGCCCGCTTCATCAAGCCGATCCTGGCCATCACCCCGCCCGACCCGACGAGCCTCGACCCGCGGCCGTTCCTGCCGCTGGCCGGCCTGGCCCGGCGCGTTCCAGGCGCTGCCGCAGCGCCAGCAGGCGGTCTTCGTCCAGCTCATGACGATGAGCGCGTCCGAGTTCCTGGACCAGTGGTTCGAGACGGATCCGCTCAAGGCGACGATGTCGGCGTCCGGGATCATCGGCACCTACCAGGGCGTCAAGAGCCCGGGCACCGCGTACGTCCTGCTCCATCACTACATGGGCGAGATCGACGGCGCGTTCCGGGCCTGGGGCATCCCGAAGGGCGGGACCGGCGGCGTCAGCAACGCGATCGGCAACGCGGCCCGCGCGCTCGGCGCGGAGATCCGGATGGAGGCGCCGGTCGCGCGCATCCTGTCGAAGGACGGCCGCGCCGTCGGTGTCGTGCTCGAGGACGGCGAGGAGATCCGGGCCGACGCGGTCCTGAGTTCGCTCGATGCCAACCGGACGTTCCTCAAGCTCGTCGAGCCCGGCACGCTGGACCCGGAGTTCGAGGCGGAGATCCGCCGGTTCAAGTTCCGCGGCTCGTCCGGCAAGGTCAACATGGCGGTCGACCGCCTGCCGGACTTCAGCTGCCTGCCGGGCGTCGGCGAGCACCTGCGCGGCGCGATCTCGTTCTCGCCCGTCGATCGACGACATGGAGACGCGCCTACGACGACGCCAAGTACGGCCACTTCTCGAAGAAGCCCTACATCGACATGATCATCCCGACCCTGGTCGACCCGACGATGGCGCCACCCGGCAAGCACGTCATCAGCTGCTTCGTCCAGTACGCGCCGTACAAGCTGGCGCCGGAGCTGGGACCTGGGACGACCAGCGCGAGGCGTTCGGCGATGCCGTCGTCGACCGGATCAGCCGAGTTCGCGCCGGGCTTCAAGGACAGCATCCTGTTCCGCAACGTCCAGACGCCGCTCGACATCGAGCGGACGACCGGGCTGACCGAGGGCAACATCTTCCAGGGCGAGCTGTCGCTCGAGCAGCTGTTCTTCAACCGCCCGACCCCCGGCTACGCCCGCTTCCGGACGCCGCTGCGCGACCTGTGGCTGTGCGGCTCGTCCACCCATCCGGGCGGCGGGATCATGGGCGCGAACGGCCGGATCGCGGCGCTCGACGTCCTGCGCTCGCGCGCCGGAAGGTGGCCTGAGTGGCGACGAGACGACGCGACCCCGGCGGCGGTCGAGGCGGCACCGCGATCGGTCACCGGGCGTCCTACGACGCGATCGTCATCGGCGGCGGCCACAACGGGCTCGTGACCGCGGCCTACCTCGGCAAGGCCGGCATCCGGACCCTCGTCCTCGAGCGACGCGACACCGTCGGCGGGGCCGCGGAGACGTCCGAGCTCGCGCCCGGCGTCCGGGTCCCGACCCTGGCCCACACGGTCGGCCGGCTGCGGCCGTCGGTCGTGCGCGACCTCGGCCTCAAGACGCATCGGCCTGTCGCTGGTCGGGCCGGACGTGCGGGCGTTCGCGCCGGCGGTCGACGGCCCCGGGATCGTCCTGTGGGGCGACAACGAGCGGACCGCCGCCGGGCTGCGGGCCAGGTCGGCCCACGACGCCGACGCCTGGGCCGGCTTCGATCGGCTCGTCCGCTCGCTCGCCGGGTTCCTCGCGCGAGCTGGCCGGCCGGACGCCGCCGGACATCGACGCGCCCGGGGTCGGCGATGCGCTCGCCGGGCTGTCGCTCGGTCGGTCGTTCCGGGGGCTCGGCCGCAAGGACGCCCGGTCGCTGACGCGCGTCCTGCCGATGGCGGTCGCGGACTTCGTCGCCGAGTCGTTCGAGACCGATGCGCTGCAGGCCGCCGTCGCGTGGCGCGGCGTCCAGTACACCTCGATGGGGCCGTGGTCCGCGGGCTCGACGGCGGTCCTCCTCGCCGACGCGGCCGGCAACGATGGGGGAGCGGCCGGCCAGACGGTCTTCGCGCGCGGCGGGCCTGGCGCCCTGTCAGCGGCCCTCGGCGAGGCCGCCCAGGCGGCCGGCGTCGAGATCCGCACCGGTGCCGAGGTCACCGCGATCACGTCACGCGACGGCCGGGCGACCGGCGTCGTGCTCGCCGACGGCGAGGAGATCGCGGCGAAGGTCGTCGTCAGCGGCCTCGACCCGAAGACGACCCTGACCCGGCTGGCCGACCCGGTGGCGGTCGGGCCCAACCTGCTCTGGCGGGCGGGCAACATCCGGACGCCGGGGACGGTGGCCAAGGTCAACCTGGCGCTGTCCGGGCTGCCCCGCTTCGCGTCAGCCGGCGACGGCGGCGGCGAGCGATCGCGAAGCGGGACCGGCGTGACGCTCGCCTGCGCGGCCGGATCGTCTTCGCGCCCGGCATCGACGCCATGGAGCGTGCCCACGACGCCGCCAAGTACGGGCGGACCGCCGACGACCCGATGATGGAGGCGACCATCCCGTCCCTCGCCGACCCGTCGCTGGTCGAGGGTGCCCCGGACGGCACGCCACGTCATGAGCGTCATCGTCCAGCCCGCGCCGCACACCCTGCGCGACACGGACTGGGAGGCGCACCGCGAGCCGTTCGGGGATGGCGTGGTCGCCGCGCTGGACCGGTACGCGCCCGGCCTGGCGGCCATGGTCACCGCCCGCCAGGTCCTGACGCCGCTGGATCTCGAGCGCGACTACGGCCTCAGCGGCGGGCACCCGATGCACGGCGAGCACGGCCTGGACCAGTTCTTCCTGTGGCGACCGCTCCTCGGGCACGCCCGCTACCGGCTGGGGCTGGACGGCCTGTACCTCGCCGGCTCCGGGGCGCACCCGGGTGGCGGCGTGACCGGCGGACCCGGCCAGAATGCCGCTCGCGAGATCGTGTCGGACTGGAAGTCGCGCCGCCGCTGACGGCCTCGGGCCGGCCGCCCCGCGCGGGGCGGTGACCGGCGACTCAGCCGGGCGTGTCGCCGCCGGTCAGGCCGCCGAGGAGCTCGCCGAGGTCCGGCGCCTCACCGCCGACGCCCGGGCCGCCGGTCCCACCCAGCAGGCCACCGAGCATCCCGCCGAGATCCGGCGCGCCACTCCCCGACGAACCGCCGAGGAGCCCGCCGAGCATCCCGCCGATGATCGCCGGGCGCCGCCGCCGCGGCGCTGTTGAGGCCGCCGGACGGGACGGCGCCGTCTGGCGTGAGCATGTCGATGATCTGCGGCAGGAACGCGGCCAGCAGTGGCAGGAGCTGGGCGATGGACATGCCCGAACCGGCCGACAGGCGGTTCACCGTGTCCGGTCCCAGCGCATCACCGAGCTGCTGCGGGTCGACGGACTGGTTGGGCCCGGGTCCGACCCAGGAGGAGGCGGCGTCGCCGAGACCGCCGGCCTGCAGCTTGGCCAGCAGGGCGTCGAGCCCGCCGTCCTCGCGAACGGCCGCCGCCAGGCCGCCGATCGAGTCCGCTTCCGTGCCGGGAACACCAGCCCTCTCCAGGCCACCGATCAGTTGCGACAGGTCATCCATGGGTCGTGCCTCCAGTCCGCGGTGCGCGGTGTCAGGTCTCGGGAAACCGAAGCGTACCCGCTCAGTCGGCCGCGGGGAGTGCCCACTCCCACGTCCGGAGGCGCTTCAGCAGCCGCCGCCCCGTCAGGTCGAGATGGATCGGCGTGATCGCGACCCGGCGGTTGATGACCGCGTGGAAGTCCGTGCCCGGGACGGCGAGGCCGGATGGCGGCTGGCCGCCGATCCAGAAGTAGGGGATACCCGCGCGGATCGAGTCGCTCGACCAGCTCGTCGGAGTAGACGCGCTTGCCGAGGCGGGTGACCTCGAATCCGTCGAACTCGTCGATCGTGGCAGCCGGGACGTTGACGTTGACGAGTTCGCCGGGCGCGAGGCCGTGTTCGAGGATGTTGCGGGCGACGACCGCCGCAGCGACGCCGGCCAGCGTGAAGTCGGGATGCTCGTAGTACTCCTGCGAGATCGCGAAGGCCGGGCAGTTGTTGATGACCGCCTCCATCGCCGCGCTGACCGTGCCGGAGTAGGTGATGTCGTCGCCCAGGTTCGCGCCGTAGTTGATGCCCGACGCGACGAGGTCGAAGCCGTGATCGAAGTAGCCCAGGAAGGCGAGGCTGACGGCGTCGGTCGGTGAGCCGTCCACGGAGAACGCCGCCGAGCCGTCGGCCAGGAGGCGCTCGCGCACGCGCAGCGGCCGCATCAGCGTCTTCGTGTGCCCGACCGCGCTCTGGTTGGTGTCGGGCGCGACCACCGTCACGTCGCCGATCGGATCGAGCGCCTGCTTGAGGGCCAGGAGCCCGCGCGACTCGACGCCGTCGTCGTTGGTGATGAGGATCCGTGGCCGGCTCGTCCACTCACTGAGCCGCGCGGCCTGGCCCCGGATCGCGCGCGGCCCGCCGCGGGCGCCGGCCAGTGGCTCGCCCCGTTCCTTGTCGACGTCGCGCCGTTCCGATCGCGCCCGTTCGCGCGACATGTCCATGCCGTCCGCCGGACGCTCGTCCCGGTCGTCCGTGGTCACGCCGGATCGGACTCGCGGTCGGCGAGCGGCGCCTGGGATCGGGGCGGATCGGGGGCCGCGCTCGGGGTCGTGGGGCAGGCGGATCTCCCTCGTCGTCCTCGATATCGGCGGCGCTGCCGGGCTCGGGTTCACGCGGCTTGCGGACCGGCCGGCCCTCGCGCTCGCTGACGCGCTTCGTCGCTCGCCCCGCGACCGATCGGTCGCCCGCGCCCTTCTCGAGCAGCTGGAAGAAGAACGCCGACAGGACGGCCGCGATCGGGATGCCGAAGATGGCGCCCGGGATCCCCGCCACGCGCAGGCCGATGAGCACGGACCCGAGGACGACGATCGGGTGGATCCCGACGGCGCCCTGCATGAGCCGCGGCTGGAGGACGTTCATGACCACGAACCAGCCGACGCCCATGATCAGGATGGCCGGGACGAGGGCCTCGGGCTGGAAGAACAGGGCGACGACGACCGGCGGTGCCCAGGCCACGAACGGCCCGAAGAACGGGATGGCCATGAGGACGCCGGCGACGACGGCGGTGAGGATCCCGAGCGGCAGGCCCAGGACCATGCTCGTCACGAGGGCGACGAGGAAGTAGATCCCGCCCATCGTCCCCTGGCCGCGGATGAAGCCGCCGAACGACTTCCCGACCGAGACCTGCAGCAGTCGAGCGTCGTCGGCGTAGGCGGGCGGGACGAGCCGGAACAGGAACGACATGATCTGGTCCCGGTCGATGACCATGTAGACCGACAGGAAGAAGATGATCAGCATCGTCCCGACGGCCCCGACGCTGGCGACCGCGATCTCCTGGAGCGGGGCGACCAGGAGCCCGGCGAACCGGTCCAGGTTGGCCAGGATCGTCTCCACCTGGACCACCAGGTCCACGTTGGCCAGGCCGAGCGAGTCCAGCCAGGCCTGCCACGGCGCGAGGATGGCCGGCAGGTCCTCCCGGATCTGCGGGATCGAGGCCAGGAACTCGCTGATGGAGGTGGCCAGGGCCCCGGCCACGATGACCAGCAGGGTCAGCAGCACGGTCACGGCCAGGGTGTAGACGATGATCGTCGCCAGGGCCCGGGGCAGTCGCGGGATGCGCGAGCTGATCCAGGTCACGACCGGGCTGATGACGAACGCCAGCAGCCACGCCAGGAAGAACGTCAGCAGGACGTCGCCGAAGAAGAAGAAGACCGACGCCACCTGGTCCACGACGATGAAGAACAGCGCGATGACGCCGAGCGTCAGGAGGGCGCTGACCAGGCGCCGCTCGCGAGTCGTGGGCCGGATGTCCAGCGTCACCGGAGGCCCATCCGCTCCCGGACCTCCGCCATCGTCGCCTGGGCCATCGGCTTGAGGCGATCCGCCCCGGCTTCGAGGACCCCGTCGACCTCGTCCGGGTGGGCCATCAGTTCGATGTAGCGCTCGCGCGCCCCGGCGTAGTGCTTCACGATCCGCTCGGCCAGGAGCCGCTTCATGTCCACGCAGCCGGTCGCCGCGGTCCGCTCGCCCTCCCACAGCTCGTCGTAGTCGTCGCCGAACGAGCGCTGGAGCTGGCAGACGTTGCAGACCTCCGGCCGACCCGGGTCCGTCCGCAGGATCCGCTTCGTGTCGGTGACCATCGACATGACCTGCTTGCGGATGACGTCGTCCGTCGCGAACACGTCGATCGTGTTGCCGACCGACTTGCTCATCTTCTTGACCCCGTCCGTGCCCAGCACGACCGGCGCCTCGGTGAAGACCGCCTGCGGTTCCGGGAACGTGTCGCCGTAGCGGGCGTTGAACGAGCGGACGATCTCGCGCGACAGCTCCAGGTGTGCCGCCTGGTCCTTGCCGACCGGCACCATCGAGGCCTTGTAGATGACGATGTCGGCGGCCTGCAGCACCGGGTAGGTGAGCAGTCCGTGGTTGATGTCGTCCGGCTGGTTGGCCTTCTTCTCCTTGTACGTCGGTGTCCGCTCGAGCCAGCTGACCGGCGTGACCGTCATCAGCAGCCAGGCGAGCTCCGTGTGCTCGGGACGGTGGCTCTGGACGAACAGCGTGCACCGCTCGGGGTCGAGCCCGAGGGCCAGGAGCGACGCCGCCATCTCGCGGGTCCGCGTCCGCAGGACGACCGGGTCATGGGTGCTCGTGAGCGCGTGGTAGTCGACGATGCAGTAGATCGCCTCGTACTCCCACTGGAGCCGCACGTAGTTCCGGATCGCCCCAAGGTCGTTGCCGAGATGGACGATCCCGGACGGCTGGATGCCGGAGAAGATGCGCGGTCGGTCGGCACCGGCGGTCGCCGGCGCGGGCGCGGGCAGGAGTTCCGTGGTCATGGTGGCCGAGTGTAGCGGACCCCGATCACCCGGCGGCCACACAACGTCGCCCACTGGCGGTCCGCTACCATGCCCTCGATGTCCACCCACCCTGCCCTGCGCGTCGCCGTCCTGGGCGCCGGCACCGTGGGCGGCGCCGTGGTCGCGCGCCTGCTCGAGCGCCCGGCACGCCTGACTGCGGCCGATGGAGTCCCCCTCGAACTCGTCGGCGTGGCCTGCCGAGACATCGGCAAGGCCCGCGACGCCGGCATCCCCGCCGAGCTGCTGACGGACGCGCCGGCTCACCTGGTCGCCTCGCCCGACGTCGACGTCGTCGTGGAGCTGCTGGGCGGCGACGAGCCGGCCCGCACGCTCATCGCCGCCGCCCTCAGCGCCGGCAAGCCGGTCGTGACCGCCAACAAGCACGTCATCGCGCATCACGGCCTGGAGCTGGAGGCGCTCGCCCGGCATCACGACGTCGCCCTCCGGTTCGAGGCGGCCGTCGCCGGCGGGATCCCGGTCCTGGGGCCGCTCGCGAGCGACCTCGCCGCCAACGACATCACGCGCATCCGGGGCATCGTCAACGGCACGACGAACTACATCCTGACGGCGATGGCCCAGGAGGGCCGGGCCTACGCCGATGTCCTCGCCGATGCCCAGGAGCTCGGGTATGCCGAGGCGGATCCGTCCGGCGACGTGGAGGGGGACGACGCGGTCAACAAGCTCGTCATCCTGGCTCGTCTCGCCTTCGACGGCTGGCTGGACCCGGCGACCGTGGCGCACGGCCCACCGACCGCGCGAGGCGAGGGTCGACCCGGGATCACCGGCGTGACGGACCGGGAGATGGAGGGTGCCGCCGCGCTCGGACTGACGTTGAAGCTCCTGGCCACGGCGATCCGCGCCGGCGACACCATCGCCGGGGCCGTGGTCCCGACCGCCGTCCCGTCGGACAGCCCGTTCGGGTGGACCGACGGCGTGACCAATCGGGTCGAGATCGAGGCGAGTCCGCTCGGGACCGTTCGCCTCGCCGGGCCGGGGGCCGGCGGTGCGGCCACGAGCAGTGCCGTCCTGGGCGACCTGCTGGCGGTGTCGCGCGGGGCGACGTCCACCTGGGCGGGCCTGCCGTCCGTGACCGGGCCGGCGCTCGCCGCGGCGACGCCGTTCGGGGCCGCCCGTCACTGGTACGCGTTCGTCCCGGCGGTGCGGGCCGGGATCGGGAGCCTGCCGACCGCCCTCGACGAGGTGGCTTCGGTGACGTTCGAGCACGGGACCGCCCTTCGAACGGAGGTCGTGACCCTCGACGAGGCCCGCGCCGCCTTCGCCGCGATCCTGCCCGACGGGGCCGACGTGACCCTCTACCCGGTCGATGACTGAGGCCCCGGTGAGCCCGTCGACCGCGCCGCGCCCGCGCCTGCTGGACCGCTATCGCGCGTTCCTGCCGGTGACCGACTCGACGCCCGCGCTGACGCTCGGCGAAGGCGCGACGCCGCTCGTCCATGCCGAGCGCCTCGGGGCGGCGCTGGGCCTGCGCCACCTGTATCTCAAGGTGGAGGGCCAGAACCCGACCGGCTCGTTCAAGGATCGCGGGATGGTCATGGCCGTCGCCAAGGCGGCCGAAGCGGGTGCGAAGGCGATCGTCTGCGCCTCGACCGGCAACACCTCGGCCTCGGCCGCGGCGTATGGCGCGGCCGCCGGCATGGAGGTCATCGTCGTCCTGCCGAAGGGCCAGATCGCGGTCGGCAAGCTCCTCCAGGCCCTGGTCGCCGGTGCGCGGGTGGTCGCCATCGACGGCAACTTCGACCAGGCGCTGCACATCGTCCGCGCGCTGGCCGAGCAGGACGACCACCCCGTGACCCTGGTCAACTCGGTCAATCCGTTCCGCCTCGAAGGCCAGAAGACGGCCGCCTTCGAGATCTGCGACGACCTCGGGCGCGCCCCGGACATCCTGTCCATCCCGGTCGGCAACGCCGGCAACATCAGCGCCTATTGGGCGGGCTTCCGCGAGTACCGCGCGGCCGGATTGGTCACCACGACGCCGGCCATGTGGGGCTACCAGGCGGCCGGCGCGGCGCCTCTCGTCGTGGGCCACCGGATCGACCAGCCCGAGACGATCGCGACGGCCATCCGGATCGGCGACCCGGCCTCGTGGGCGCTGGCGGTCGAGGCGCGTGACGCGTCCGGCGGACGGATCACGGCCGTGACCGACGAGGAGATCCTGGCCGCCTATCGGGCCCTTGCCCGCCACCAGGGCGTCTTCTGCGAGCCCGCGTCCGCGGCCAGCTTCGCCGGTATCACCAAGGCCGCTGCCGCCGGCGAACTCGACCCGGACGCCGTGGTCGTCTGCGTGCTGACTGGCCACGGCCTGAAGGACCCGACGACCGCCGAGCGTCAGGTCCCGCCCTTCCTCGAGTCCGACGCATCGGTCGGAGCGGTCGCCGTCGCACTCGGCTGGTAACGGAGGACATCGTGGTCGCGCACTGGTTGGCAGAGTTGGATGGTCGTCGGGTCTCGGTCGAGGTCCCGGCGTCCGCCGCGAACCTGGGCGCCGGCTACGACTGCCTGGGCCTTGCCCTGGCCCTGACGAACAAGGTCGAGGTGGAAGTCCGCGGCTGGAGCCGCGGCGAGATCGAGTTGACGGTCGACGGCGAGGGCCAGGGCGAACTGACCGAGGACCGTGAGAACCGCTTCGTGCGAGGCGTGGAGGCGGCCTTGCGAGCTGCCCGCGGCGAGCTGCCAGACGGCGTCGGCTGGCGGATCGAGATGCACAACCAGATCCCGCTCGCGCGTGGGCTCGGATCGTCGGCCGCCGCGACGGTCGGTGGCCTGCTGGCCGGCAACGCGCTCCTGGGCGACCCGCTGCCATCCACCGAGCTGCTCCAGCTGGCGACCGAGATCGAAGGGCATCCGGACAACGCCGCGGCGGTCATGCTCGGTGGGTTCGTCGTCTCGGCGGCGACCGACGACGGCGTGGAGGCCATCCGGTTCGATGCGCCGCGCGACCTGCGCGCCGTCCTGTTCGTCCCGGACCTGCGCCTG
The DNA here is from genome assembly GCA_963738475.1 of uncultured Chloroflexia bacterium. GTDB lineage: Bacteria > Chloroflexota > Limnocylindria > Limnocylindrales > CSP1-4 > SPCO01. The sequence continues at coordinate 54,483 of CAVTWU010000029.1, read as the reverse complement.
GCGACCGGCGCGATGCGCGACGCCCTGCCCGAGACCGTGCCGTTCGAGGATGCGTCCGCGAACCTGGCGGCGGTCGCGATCGGCGTGGCGGGCCTGGCCAAGGGCCGGTTCGACCTGCTGGGCCGGCTGACGGTGGACCGCCTGCACGAGCCGTACCGGGCGGCGATCTACCCGCAGCTCCCCCGATTGGTCGAAGCGGCACGCGAGGCCGGGGCGCTCGGGGCGTGCCTGTCGGGCGCCGGCTCCACGATCCTCGCGTTCGCCGACTCGCTCAATGTCATCTCGCGCATCGAAGGGGCCTTTGCCGCCGCGGCCGCCGATACGGACATCACCGGCCGCGTCATGGTCGTCGCGCCGCGCAACGCCGGCGCGAAGGTCAAGCTCAGGGCCTGACGGCCCGGTTCGGCGTCACCCGGCCGGGGCTGTCCTCGACCCGATGAACCCGAGGGTCTCGGTCCAGGCGGCGTCGCTGGCCTCGGCGAATTCACTCGCCTTCCGATCGAAGAAGCCGTGCGGAGCGCCCGGGTACGTGATCAGCCGGTGGTCCACGCCGGCGGCCCTCGAGCGCGGTCTCGAACTCGTCGATGACCGACGCGCCGATCCCCTGGTCCGCCCCGCCGAAGATCCCGAGCACGCTGCCCTCCATGGCCGGCGCCATGTCGGCCGGCGCCGGCGTGTCGTTGCGGGCCGGACCTGTGGGCCAGCCGTAGAACCCGATGACGCCGGCGACGCCCAGGCCCAACGTAGCCGTCAGGAACGCGAGCCGGCCGCCCATGCAGAACCCGGTCGCGAATAGCGACCGGACGGCGCCGCCGTCGGGTGACCGCAGGACACCGGCCGCCGCCGCGATGTCGGCCTGCAAGCCGGCCCAGGTGGTCTGGCCGACGTGCGGCATGTACTCGAACGTGTCGTCGCGCGGGTCGTCGAACGCGGTCCGCCCGAAGTAGTCGATCGCGATCGCGTCGACGCCATGCTCCGCGAACCGCAGGACGAGCTCCTCGTAATACGGGTGCAGGCCGCGGACGTCGGGAAGCACGACGATCCCGGCGCCGGTCGGTGTCGTCGCGCGGGCCCGGAATGCCGCGAACCGGGCGCCGTCCGCGGACGTCAGCGTCAGTCGCTCGGTGTCGAAGGCGCCGCCGGCGATCGGCAGGATGGGCGGACGACTGTCGAGATCGAAGCACATGGGCGCGCACTCCACGGGGCTTGGTCGAGTCTTGATGCCGGGGTCCGCGCATCGTACGGCCACGCTCGCGGGAGCGCCGATTCGCGCACGGTAGAATGCGCAGCGATGCCAGCCCCCCTCGTCGTCCAGAAGTTCGGCGGCTCGTCCGTGGCCGACGCCGACCGCATCAAGCGAGTCGCCCGTCGGATCGCGCGCGAGCGCGCGGCCGGGAACGACCTGGTCGTCGTCGTGTCCGCGATGGGCGACTCCACCGATGAGCTGCTGGGCCTGGCGGCGGCCATCACCGACGATCCCGATCCGCGCGAACTCGATGTCCTGCTGGCGACCGGCGAGCACCAGAGCGCCACCCTCCTGTCGATGGCGCTGCACGCGCTGGGCGTCGCCGCCCTCAGCCTGACCGGGCCGCAGGCGGGCATCACCACGGACGGTCGCTACGGCAAGGCGCGGATCGCCGACATCGAGCCCCGTCGCGTCCGCCAGGAGCTGGCCGAGGGCAAGGTCGTCATCGTGGCCGGCTTCCAGGGCCAGAGCGCCGCGGCCGTCGGCGATGCCGAGATCACGACGCTCGGCCGGGGCGGCAGCGACACCACCGCCGTCGCCCTCGCGGCGGCCCTCGGGGCGGCACGGTGCCAGATCTTCACCGACGTCCGCGGCATCTACACCGCGGATCCGCGCCTCGTCGCGAGCGCCCGCCAGCTGCCGATCATCGGCTACGAGGAGATGCTCGAACTCGCCCACCAGGGCGCCCAGGTCATGCAGGTGCGGGCCGTGGAGCTCGGCTGGGTCAACGACGTCGTCATCGAGGTCCTGAGCTCGTTCGAGGACGCGCCGGGCACGCTCATCAAGGAGGACCCGCTCGTGGAGCAGCGCAACAAGGTCCGCGGCCTCGCCCACGACCGGAACGTGGCCAAGGTCACGGTCAACGAAGTCCCGGATCGGCCGGGCGTCGCGCGCGCCATCTTCGACCCGTTGGCCGAAGCCGGCATCAACGTCGACATGATCGTCCAGAACGTGGGCCACGGCGGGACCACGGACATGTCGTTCACCGTCCCTCGCGCCGAGCTCGGCAAGGCCCGCAAGGTCCTCGACGGGGTCGTCCGCGAGCTGGGCGCCCGCGACCTGACGACCGATGCGTCCGTCGGCAAGGTGTCGATCGTCGGCGCCGGCCTGCACAACGCGCCGGGCTATGCCGCGCGGATGTTCGGCGCCCTGGCCGACGCCAAGGTCAACATCGAGATGATCTCGACCTCGGAGGTCCGCATCACCTGCATCGTCGCCGAGGACGAACTCGAGGTCGCCCTGCGCGCGCTGCACGACGCATTCGAGCTCGAGCGACCCGAACCGATCGACGTCGCGGCGGCCGGATGATCGACCGATCGGCGTGGGCTCGATGACGACGTTCCTGGCTCGACAGGAGCGGTTCGCCAGCGTCGGCTCCACGAACGACGTCGTCCGCGGGTGGCTCGCGGACGGGACGCCGGAGGTCTGCCTGGCGGTCGCGGACGAACAGACCGCCGGACGTGGCCGGAACGGACGCACGTGGGTCGCGCCGACCGGTGCCGCCCTGCTCCTGTCACTCGGGTTTCGCCCGGACTGGTTGCCGCCGGATCGCGTCTGGCGCCTCGTCGCCACGGCCAGCCTCGCGATGGCGGACGCCGCGGAGGAGGTCGGCGGCCTGGCCGACCGCGCGATCCGGCTGAAGTGGCCCAACGACCTGGTCATCGAAGGCGAGGACGGCGGCGGCGTCCGGAAGCTGGCCGGGCTGCTCGGCGAGACCGACGGCCTTGGGACGGACGACCCACGCGCCGTCGTGGGCCTCGGCATCAACGCGGACTGGGCTCCGACCGCCTTCCCGCCGGAGCTGGTCGGGACGATGACGTCCCTGCGTGAGGCCTCCGGCGGCCGGCCGGTGGACATGGCGGCGCTGCTGGACGCGTTCCTCGGTCGGCTGGAGGTCCGCATCGAAGCGCTGCGCGCCGGCCGCTTCGACGTCGCCGACTGGACCGAGCGCCAGCTGACGACCGGGCGCGACGTGACCATCGCCGGCCACGACGGCGGGACGTGGACCGGGCGGGCGCTCGGGCGTGGACGCTGGCAGCGGCGCCCTCGTCGTCGAGGACCCGAGCGCGGCCGACCGGGGAGCGTTCCGTGCTCGTCGGCGAGATCGTCCACATCCGGCTGGCCGAGCGGGCCAGCGAGCCGGTCAGCCAGCCGTCCGTCCTGCCGAGCGGGGTGTAACACCATGGCTCGTCCGGCATTGAGGAGGGTAGGCACACCGGAGGAGGCCGGTCGTCGTCGCCTGGCCCATCTCGATCTCGATCGATCGCTGGTGGACGCGGCGCAGGCGGACCCGGCTCGGTTCGAAGCCCTGTATCGGAAGTACCTGGCCCAGGTGTACAGCTACGCGTTCTACGAACTGCGCGACCATCACGAGGCGGAGGACGCCACGGAGCGGACGTTCCTGGCCGCCCTGACGAACCTCCACCGCTTCGAGGAGCGCGCGCGCCCGGCCGACGGCGAGGGCGCCTCGACGTTCCGTGTCTGGCTGTTCCGCATCGCCCGCAATGTCGTGGCCGAGCGACGTCGGACCCGGCGCCGCCATCCCGAGGCGCCGCTGGAGGCTGCGGCGCACGTCGCGGATCGCCAGGACATCGCGACCCAGGTGACCGGTCGCGAGGACGCCGCCGAGGCGTGGCGGGCCGTCTCGCGCCTGACCGGGGATCGCCGGCGGGCGGTCATCCTGCGCTTCGTCGACGAGATGTCCACGGCCGAGATCGCCGGCACCCTCGGACGGAGCGAGGGCGCCGTGCGCGTCCTCATCCACCGCGCCCTGCGCAGCCTGGCCCGCGACCTCGGCGAGGACGGTCGGTGACGTTCTCGCTCGGCGGGCGCGACAGCGATGAGATCGACGCGATGACGACCGATCGCTACCTCGACGCGCTCCTGTCCGCGCACGCATCCGGAGCCGCCGGGACGCCGGCATCATCCGCCGTGGACCCGGCCGCGCGCGCCGCGGCGGACCGGCTGTCGCGGGACCTGCCCCGCTTCCATCCGTCGTTCCGGTTCGAGGACGCCCTGTGGCTCCGCCTGTCCGACGTCGCCCGCGGACTCCAGCTTGGGGCCGCCGCCGGTTCGGATGGGAGGCCGGTCCCGGTCGTCGGGGGCCGCCGCGCCTCGCTGGACCTGGACGCCGTCGCGCTGGCCGCCCTCGTGGACGGCCCGGATCCCGAGGCTGACCTCCCGAACGCCGTGCGCCCCCTGCTCGTGGGCGGGGCCTTGACCTCGGCCGCCCTGTCGATCGCGGGCGCGGCGTACGTCGCGTGGCGCCTGAGCCACCCGAACGCCGCGCCCATGGCCCGCGCGGTCCGTGCCGTCACGCGGGCGAGGCTGGCCTGATGCCGCTGAAGCTGCCCTCCTTCCGCTCGCGAACGGACGTCTATCCGCCGGACCTGTGGACCCGCTGCCCGTCGTGCGAGACGATGCTGTTCAACAAGCAGCTCGACAAGGCGATGCGGGTCTGCCCGACGTGCGGTCACCACTTCCGCCTGTCCGCGGCCGCGCGCCTGGAGCAGCTGCTCGACGAGGGGTCGTTCGACGAGCAGGACGCCGGCCTCCAGTCCGTGGACGCGCTCGGCTTCGTGGACCAGAAGGCCTATCCGGATCGCCTGACGGCCGCCCAGGCCGCCACCGGGATGCGCGACGCGGCGATCTGGGGCACCGGCGCCATCGAGGGCACGGCCACCGCCATCTGCGTCATGGACTTCGGGTTCATGGGCGGGTCGATGGGCGCGGTCGTCGGCGAGAAGGTCACCCGTGCCGCGGAACACGCCCTGAGCGCCCGGATCCCGCTGATCGTCGTGGCCGCGTCGGGCGGGGCGCGGATGCAGGAGGGCACGCTCGCCCTCATGCAGCTGGCCAAGACGATGGCCGCGCTCGAGCGACTGCGTGACGGCGGCGTGCCGTTCCTGTCGGTCCTGTCCGACCCCACCACCGGCGGCGTGTTCGCCTCGTTCGCGGCCGTCGGGGACGTCAACATCGCCGAGCCGAATGCCCTCATCGGGCTGGCCGGCGCGCGCGTCTCCGCGAACACGATCGCGAGCGAGCTCCCGCCAGGCTTCCAGCGGGCCGAGTTCCTCCTGAGCCACGGCTTCATCGACCGGATCGCGACCCGCGACGCGCTGCGCGGGGAACTCGCCGGTCTCCTCCGCCTGCTGCCGGTCCGCGACGGCGTGGCCGATGTCGCGGCGTCGGTCGACGACGACGACGTCGCCGGCTTTCGCCCGCTGTCGTTCCTCTCGACCCTCGCCGAGCGGGTGGGCGAGATGACCGCGGGCGACAGCGCCGACGGCGATGGGGCGGACGACGCACCGGACGAGACGGTCGACCCGAAGGAGGCCGTCTGGGCCCGGGTCCAGCTCGCCCGGAACCTGCGCCGGCCGCGGACCCTCGAGTTCATCGCGGCGATGACCGACGAGTTCGTCGAGCTCCACGGCGACCGCCTGTTCGGCGACGACCCGGCGCTGGTCGCCGGAGTGGCGCGGCTGGCCGGCCGGCGGGTCGTGATCATCGGCCAGCAGAAGGGCGCCGACACCGACGAGAACATCGTGCGCAACTTCGGGATGCCGCATCCCGAGGGCTACCGCAAGGCCATGCGGATCATGGAGCTGGCGGAGCGCCTGGGCCTCCCGATCGTCACGTTCGTGGACGTGCCGGGCGCCCATCCCGGGCCCGAATCGGAGGAGCGCGGCATCGCCGAGGCGATCGCCCGGTCGGTCGGGCTCATGAGTCGGCTGCGCACTCCCGATCGTCACGGTCATCACCGGCGAAGGTGGATCCGGCGGAGCACTCGCGATCGCGGTCGGTGACGTCGTCATCGCCCTGGAGAACGCCGTGTACGCCGTCATCTCGCCGGAGGGTTGCGCCGCGATCCTGTGGCGGACCGCGGACGAGGCCGCCACGGCCGCGGTCGCGATGAAGATGACGGCCGCGGACCAGCGAGCCCTGGGCGTCGTGGACATCGTCGTCCCCGAGCCCGGCGAAGGGGCGCACACCGACCACGAGGAGACCGCCCGGCGGCTCAAGGAGATCATCGTCGACCGACTTGCCGCCCTGGACGCGCTGTCCCTCGACGAGCTGGTCGACCAACGCTACCGACGCTACCGGTCCCTCGGGTCCTACACTGAGGCGTCCGCACCGGACGTCCCGCCGCCGCCCAACAAGGGACTGGCCGATCGCCTTCGCGATCTGCTCGACCCGGGCCGGCGAGCCGTCGGTGGTGCGACATCGTCCTGGTCGCGCGATGAGCCGCCGGCCCGCGAGGAGGTCTAGCGCATGCCCGAGCCCGCCCCGAAGGACGGCAGCCGTCCCGTGCGCAGCGATGCCGAGCGTGCCGTCGACCACGCCGCCATCGACGGTCTGACCGAGGGGCTCCTGCCGGCGCTCATGGCCAAGCTGAGCGCGACCGGCCTGGGCGAGCTCGAAGTCCGCGAGGGCACCTGGCGGGTCCGGTTGCGCCGCCCCGCCGATGGCGCCGTGCGCGACAAGCGCGCGACCGAACGGGCGGCCCGTGCCGCCGCCGGCCACCACGCGCCGCCGCCATCGGCCGTTCCCGCGATGACGCCCGTCGGGCCTGGCCGCGATGGCCGTGACGGAGCCACCGCCCCGGCCGAACGACGAGTGGTGGCGACGTCGCCGGCCGTCGGCATCTTCCAGGTCGCCGCAGACCGCCGGGCCGGCACCCGCGTCCGGGCCGGTGACAAGCTCGGTGTCGTGGACATGCTGGGCGTCGCCCAGGAGGTCGTGGCGCCGATGGACGGGGTCGTCGGGGCCAGCCTGTCCGAGTCCGGCGACGCGGTCGAGTACGGCCAGGAACTGGTCGTCATCGAGTTCGCCTCGGCGCCCGCACCCTCGGCCGAGGCCTGACGGATGTTCCGCAAGATCCTCATCGCCAACCGCGGCGAGATCGCCCTGCGGGTGCTTCGCGCCTGCCGGGAGCTCGGCGTGGAGGCCGTCGTCGCCTACTCCGAGGCGGATCGCGAATCGCTCGCCGTCCAGTTGGCCGACGAGGCCATCTGCATCGGGCCACCGGACGCCAAGCGGTCGTACCTGCTGGCCCCCGCGGTCATCTCGGCCGCGCTCGTCACCGGCTGCGACGCCGTGCATCCCGGCTACGGGTTCCTGTCCGAGGACGAAGGCTTCGCCGAAGTCGTCGCCGCCCACGACCTGACGTTCATCGGGCCGCGCGCGACCGTGCTGGAGCGGTTCGCCAGCAAGGAGGGGACCCGGCGCCTGCTGGGCGACCAGGGCCTGCCGACCATCCCCGGGTCCGACGGGATGCTGCGCGACGAGATGCACGCCCTGGGCGAGGCGGAGCGCATCGGCTACCCGGTCCTCATCAAGCCGTCGGCCGGTGGTGGCGGCAAGGGCATGCGCATGATCCGGACCCCGCGCGAGCTGGAGTCCTCCCTCAAGGTCTGCCGCTCCGAGGCCAAGGCGGCGTTCGGCGACGACTCGCTGTACCTCGAGAAGTGGCTCGACGAGACCCGCCACGTCGAGGTCCAGGTCGCGGTCGATCGCTACGGCCACGGCGTCCACCTCGGGGAGCGGGACTGCTCCGTCCAGCGCCGCCACCAGAAGATCCTCGAGGAGGCGCCCACGCCGGCGCTCACCTTCGATGCCCGCCAGGAGCTGGCGGAGCGGGCCGTCCGGGCCGTCGTCGCGGCCGGCTACGAGAACGTCGGGACGCTGGAGTTCCTCGTGGATCGGAGCGGCAACGCGTTCTTCATCGAGATCAACTGCCGGATCCAGGTGGAGCACCCGGTCACGGAGATGCTGACCGGCATCGACCTCGTCGCGACCCAGATCCGGATCGCTGCCGGGCGAGCCGCTCGGGTTCAGCCAGGCGGACGTCCGGTTCGACGGCCACGCCATCGAGTTCCGCATCAACGCCGAGGACCCGACGGCGGACTTCCGGCCCGGGGCCGGGGTCGTCGAGCGCTACCACGCCCCGGGCGGCCCGGGCATCCGCTTCGACACCCATCTGTACGCCGGCTACGAGGTGCCGCCGTTCTACGACTCGCTCCTCGGCAAGCTCATCGCCTGGGGGCCGGACCGCGAGACGGCCATCGCGCGCGGCCGCGCGGCCCTGGCGGAGCTGGTCGTCGAGGGCCTCGTCACGAACGTCGCCATCCACCAGGCGCTCCTGGCCAACCAGTCGTTCCTGGACGGTCGGATGACCACCAACCTGCTCGATCGCGTGGGCAGCGCCGCCTTCCTGGCCGCCGCTGCCCGCTCGTGAGGCCGGTCGTGCAGACCTGCACGCACCGTGTCGCTCGCCGGGCCATCGCCCGCCCACACTGACCGTCGAACCCGAACCTGGAGTCGCCCGTGCCCGAGGCCATCGTCCATACCACTCGCGAGATCGAAGCGCTGATCCCGCATCGCTGGCCGTTCCTGATGGTCGATCGGATCATCGAGTACGACCCCGAGGCCAAGCGGATCGTCGGCCAGAAGGCCGTGACCGCGACCGAGTGGTTCTTCCAGGGTCACTTCCCGGGGATGCCGGTCATGCCGGGCGTCCTGCAGGTGGAGGCCCTCGCCCAGACGATGGCCGTCTACGTGGCCAAGCAGCCGGGCTTCGGTGACCGGATCGGCCTGTTCGCCGGCATCGATGCGTGCCGGTTCCGGCGGGTCGTCAGCCCCGGCGACACGCTTCGTCTCGAGGTCACGATGGAGAAGCTCGGCGGGAAGTTCGGACGCGGCCACGGGGTCGCGACCGTCGAGGGCGAGGTCGCCTGCGACGTCCTGATCAGCTTCGTCATCCCCGCCGAAGGCGTGCTTCGATGACCCGGTTCGCGATCCTGTCCGACATCCACGGCAACGCCATCGCGCTCGAGGCGGTGCGCAAGGCCGTCGATGCGTCCGCGCCCGACCATGTCGCCGTCGCGGGCGACCTGGTCCTGAACGGCCCCGACCCGGCCGGCGCGGTCGACGTGCTGCGCGAGATGGAGGCGGCCGGCGCCACGGTCGTGTCCGGCAACACGGACATCGCCGTGGCCGACTTCGACTACGCGGCGGCCTTCCCGTGGATGGCCGAAGGCGTGCCGGACACGTTCCAGGCGGCCACGGAATGGGCGAACGACACGCTCGGTGACGACCGCGTGCACTGGCTTCGGCGCCTGCCGGCCGAGCGACGGCTGCGCGCCGACGACGGCACGATGGTCCTCATCTGCCACGCCTCGCCGGGTTCGCAGACGGCCGGCTTCGACCAGGCGCTCGATCCGAACATCGTCGTCGAGCGCATCTCGCGCACGGACGCCCGGGTCATCGGCTGCGGCCATACCCACCTGCCCGAGGTCCGCGACCTCGGCTGGAAGATCATCGTCAACGCGGGCTCCGTGGGCTACGTGTTCGACGGCGAGGCGACCGCCTCGTGGGCCATGGTGGACATCCACGACGGCGAGGTCACCGCCGAGATCCGACGGACCGAGTACGACGTGCTCGCGGTGGCCAACGCCATCTCCGAGCGCGGACTGCCCGGCGACGTGTACCGGGCCGCCACGGTCCGCACCGGGAAGCTGGTCCGATGACCGAGCCGCGTCGCGTCGTCGTCACCGGGATGGGCATGGTGTCCGCCCTCGGCAACGATGTCGCCAGCACCTGGGATGGCCTGGTCGCGGGACGCTCCGGCGTACGCACCATCTCGACCTTCGATGCGTCGCGCCTGACGTCCCGCATGGCCGGCGAGGTCCGCGAGTTCGACTCGAGCGCCGTGCTGGACCGCAAGGACCAGCGCCGCACGGACCGCTACATCCAGTTCGGGCTGGTCGCGTCGCGCGAGGCCCTGGACCAGGCCGGCCTGCCCCAGCGGTTCGAGGGCGACCTCGCCGAGCGGACCGGGGTCATCCTCGGGACCGGGCTCGGTGGCGTCGGGACGCTCGTCGACGGGATCACGATCAACGCCCTGCGCGGTCCGGACCGGATCAGCCCGTTCCTCATCCCGATGGGCATCCCCAACGTCGGCGCGGGTCAGGTCGCCATCAACTTCGGGATGACCGGACCGAACTTCGCGGTCGTGTCCGCCTGCGCCACGGGCGGCCACGCCCTGGGTGAATCGAGCGAGATCATCCGCCGCGGCGACGCCGACATCATGCTCGCCGGCGGCACCGAGGCCGGCATCTTCGAGCCGCTCGTCGGTGGCTTCGCGTCCATGCGCGCGCTGTCGACGCGCAATGACGATCCGGAAGCGGCCTCGCGACCGTTCGACGCCGGTCGTGACGGGTTCGTCGTCGCGGAAGGGTCCGGCGTCGTCGTCCTCGAGGAACTCGCGCACGCGCAGGCCCGCGGTGCGACGATCCTGGCCGAACTGGTCGGCTATGGGGCCACGGCCGACGCGTCGCACATCACGCTGCCGGCGCCCGGTGGCATGGGCGCCGTCCGAGCCGCTCGCCGGGCGATCGAGAAGGCCGGGATCTCCGCCGACGAGATCGGCCACGTCAACGCCCACGCCACGTCCACGCCCGAGGGCGACAAGGCCGAGTTGCAGGCGATCCGGACGATCTTCGGGGCCCACGCCCCGGCGGTCGCCGTCACGGCCAACAAGTCGATGCTGGGCCACACCCTGGGCGCCGCCGGCGCCATCGAGGCCATCGCGACCATCCAGGCGATCCGCACCTCGACCGTGCCCCCGACGCTCAACCTCGACGATCCGGACCCGGCCGCCGACGGCCTGGACCTGACACCCGGCACGGCGAGCCATCGCGACATCCGCCTGGCGTTGAGCAACTCGTTCGGGTTCGGCGGCCAGAACACGGCCCTCATCTTCCAGCGGTGGGACGGATGACCGACGACGCCGCGACGACCGGTCCGCAGCGACGGCGCCGATGCCGAGCTGCTTGGCCTCATCGACCGCCTCGCGGTGCTGCTGGAGCGGTCCGACCTGACCGAGATCGAGGTCGAGTCGGGCGGCACGGGCCTCATCCTGCGCAAGCCGGTCGCCGATGCGGCTACCGGCCGGGAGTGGGACGGCGACCTCGGCTCCGGCGACGACGGCCGGCGGCTCCCGCGGGTGCAGCCGGCGGATCGACCGCCGGCGATCGCGATCCGGGACCCCCGGCGCGACCGTCGGTCAAGGCGCCGCTGACCGGCATCTTCTACGCCTCCCCGGCGCCGGGCTCTGCGCCCTACGTCAAGGTCGGTGGCGAGATCGCGGTCGGCCAGATCGTCGGTCTCATCGAGGCGATGAAGCTGTTCAACGAGATCAAGTCGGACCTCGCGGGTCGCGTCGTCCGGGTCGTGCCGGAGAGCGGCACGCTGGTCAAGGCCAAGGGCCCGCTCATCGAGGTCGACCCGCTATGAGCGACGGCGCCTCGCTACGCCCACGTCACCGGCTGGGGCCGCTACGCCCCGAGCCAGGTCCTGACCAACGCCGACCTGGAGCGGATGGTCGACACCTCGGACGAGTGGATCGTGTCGCGGACGGGGATCCGCGAGCGGCGCGTCGCGGCGGCCCACGAGACGACCGCCTCGATGGCGGCGGTCGCGTCCCTGCGGGCGATCCGGACGGCCGGCATCGAACCCGACGACATCGACCTCATCCTGCTCGCGACGCTGACGCCCGACTACTGGATGCCGTCCACGGCCGCCCTGGTCAAGGAGGCCATCGGCAACACGAAGGCCGCGGCGATGGATGTCTCGGCGGCCTGTTCCGGGTTCGTCTACGCCTACGCCACGGCCCACGCCTACATCACGGCCGGCCTGGCGAAGCACGTGCTGGTCATCGGGGCGGAACTGCTGACCCGGTTCCTCGACTACACGGATCGCAACACCTGCATCCTGTTCGGCGACGGGGCCGGGGCGGTCGTCCTGTCCGCGTCCGACGAGCCCGGCGGCGGGCTCGGGATGGAGCTGACGACCGAGCCGCAGGGCGCCTACATGATCTGGCTGCCCGCGGGCGGGGCCAAGGCGCCACCATCGGCCGAGACGGTCGCCCGTGGCGAGCACTACGTCCGGATGGAAGGCAAGGAGACCTATCGGTTCGCGACGCGGACGCTGGCCACGACGGCCCTGGCGGCGATCGAGAAGGCCGGTCTCCAGCCGTCCGACATCGACCTGTTCATCCCGCACCAGGCGAACATCCGGATCATCGACGCGGTCGCCAAGGGCCTGGACCTGCCGATGGACAAGATGTTCGTGAACCTGGACAAGTACGGCAACACCTCCGCCGCGTCCGTGCCGATCGCCCTGGCCGAGGCCGCCAACAGCGGTCGGATCAAGGTCGGCGACACCGTCGTCATCGTGGCCTTCGGGGCCGGGTTCACGTCGGGGGCCGTGGTCATCCGCTGGACCGGCGACCCGGCTCGCGGCGTCGCAGGCGATGCGGCCGTGCGTCCCGAGGATGTCACCGTCCGGCTGCCGGTCGATTGGGACTCGGTGGATCCGATCCCGGCGGCCCTCGCCGACCTGATGGCCCAGCCGGGCGGCCCGAACGTGCCGCTCGACGACGTCGTGCCCGGCGAGCAACCCACCCACCAGGAGGCCAAGGCGTGATCGAACTGACCGGCAAGTCGGCCCTCGTGACCGGCGGGTCCCGTGGCATCGGGCGGGCGATCGTGCTCCGGCTCGCGACGCAGGGCGCCGACGTCGCGTTCACCTACAAGGGCAATGCCGCGGCGGCGGCCGACACGGCGGCCGCGGTCGAGGCGCTCGGGCGTCGCGTCATCGCCATCCAGGCCGATGCCAGCGACGGCACCGCCGCCGACGGCGTGGTCAAGACCGTCCTCGAGGCGTTCGACAAGGTGGACATCCTGGTCAACAACGCCGGGATCACCCAGGACGAGCTGATCATGCGGATGACCGAGGAGAAGTGGGACAGCGTCATCTCGACGAACCTGTCCGGCGCCTTCTGGATGATCAAGGCCGTCACCCGCCCGATGCTCAAGGCGCGCGGTGGCCGGATCGTCAACATCACGAGCGTGTCCGGGCAAGCCGGCCAGATGGGCCAGGCCAACTACTCCTCGGCGAAGGCGGGCCTGATCGGCCTCACCAAGGCCGCCGCCCGCGAACTGGCCTCGCGGTCCATCACGGTCAATGCGGTCGCTCCGGGCTTCGTGCTGACGGAGCTGACCCAGGACCTCGCGGCGCCGCTCCAGGCCGAGATCACCGCCCGAACGCCACTGGGCCGCTTCGGGACGACCGACGAGATCGCCCAGGCCGTCGCCTTCCTCGCCTCCGACGATGCCGCCTACATCACCGGCCAGGTCCTGGCCGTCGATGGCGGCCTCGTCATGATGTGACCGGAGCGACCTCGAGGTCCTCGTCGCGCGCCGTGCCGACCCGCTCGTAGCGGAACCCGGCCGCCCGGACCCGCTCCGGATCCAGGAGCCGCCGCCCGTCGACGATGAGTGGCTCGGCGACGACGGTCCGCAGCGCCAGCCCAGTCGAGCGCCGCGAACGCGGGCCACTCCGTGGCGATGACCACCGCGTCGGCGTCGCGGATCGCGGCCTCCGCGGTGGCGGTCGTCTCGAGGTCGGGCAGTCGTCGGCGCGCGTTCGTCATCGCCTCGGGGTCGAAGGCGCGGACCTGCGCGCCGCCGGCCAGCAGGCGTTCGGCGAGCGCGCAGGGCCGGGGAGTCGCGGACGTCGTCCGTACCGGCCTTGAACGCGAGGCCCAGGAGGCCGATCCGCTTGCCCGGCAGGCCACCGACCGCCGCCGCCACGCGATCCGCGAAGCGGCGCTGCTGGGCGGCATTCGCCTCCGACGCGGCGACCGTGACGTGCATGTCGAGGCCGCGATCCTGGCCGGCCACCGCGAGCGCCCGGAGTTCCTTCGGCAGGCAACTGCCGCCGAACCCGAAGCTCGGTCGCATGTAGGTGGACCCGATGCGCGGATCGAGCCCGATGCCGCGCATGACCTCGGACGCGTCCGTGCCGTACTCCTCGGCCATCGTGGCGATCTCGTTGGTGAACGACAGCTTGAGCGCGAGGAACGCGTTCGAGCCGTTCTTGATGAGTTCGGCGGCCGCGACATCCACGACGAGGATCGGCGCGTCGAGCCGGTCGTACAGGTCCGTCACGAGGGACACGGCGGCCGGATCGGCATCCTCGAACCGCCCGACGACGATCCGGGTCGGGTGGCGGAAGTCCTCGAGCGCCGTGCCCTGGCGCAGGAACTCCGGGTTGGTCAGCAGGTGGCTCGTCGTGCTGCCGGCCCACGCGACCGCGGCCCGGGTGGATCCCGGCGGCAACGTGCTCCGGATCACGATCGGGGTGCCGGCGGCGGCCAGCGGTTCGAGGGCAGCGAGCGCGCCGCGCAGCTGCGACAGGTCGCTTCGGCCGTCCTCGCCGATCGGCGTCCCGACGCAGACCAGGACGGCGTCCGCGCGGCCCGTCGGCCGATCGGTCAGTCGCAGGGACCCGGCGGCCAGGGCGGCGGCGAGCGAATTGGGCAGGCCGGATTCGTGGATGGGCGCGCGACCGGCTTGCAGGATGGTGAGGCGCTCGGGGTCGGCTTCGACGAGTTCGACGGTGTGGCCGAGCTCGACGAGGCCCACGGCGGTGATGAGTCCGACGTAGCCCGCGCCGATGACGGTGATCTGTCGTCGGGGTGCCTCCACGAGGGCGAAGCCTAGCAGTGCCGGGCGGTGTAGGCTCGATGACATGCGAGTCCAGCAGTACCAGATCCCCGGGTTGGGCCACCTGTCCACCTTGCTGGTCGACGACACCACGGGGACGGCCGTCGTGGTCGACCCGCGGCGCGACGTGGACGTGTACCTGCAGGCTGCGCAGCGCGACGACCTTCGGATCAGCCACGTCGTCGAGACGCACCTGCACAACGACTACGTCTCCGGCGGTCGCGACCTCGCCGCCCTGACCGGGGCGACCCATGTCATCGGCGCCGGGGCGGAGCTGCGCTACGAAGCCCGCGGCGTCCACGGCGGTGACACGATCGACGTCGGGGAGCTGCGGCTGACCGTGCTGGACACGCCGGGCCACACGCCCGAGTCGGTGAGCTACACGGTCACGGACACGAGCCGTGCCGACGAGCCGCTCCTGATGCTGACCGGTGGGTCGCTGCTGGTCGGGGCGGTCGGACGGACCGACCTGCTCGGCGCCGACAACGCCCCGGCGTTCTCGGCGGCCATGTACCGCTCGCTCCACGAGGTCATCCTGCCGCACGAGGACTCCGTGGCGATCTACCCGACCCATGGCGCCGGGTCGCTGTGTTCGACCGGGATCGGGTCCACGACCTGGTCCACCATCGGGTTCGAGCGCCGGCACGACCCGCTGCTCGCGCCGATGGAGGTGGACGCGTTCGCCCGGGCGCTGCTGGCCGGTCAGCCGGCCTTCCCGCGCTACTTCGCCCGGATGCGGCCGATCAACCAGGGCGGTCCGCGGCTGCTCGACGGCGTGATCCCGGCCGTGCCGGGGCTGTCCGTTGCGGCGGTGGATGAGATCCTGGCGGGCGGCGGCCTCGTCGTCGACGCCCGCGATCCAGCGGCCCATGCGGCGGCCCACATCCCGGGGTCGCTGTCCATCCCGGTCGGGTCGTCCTTCGGGACCTGGCTCGGCTGGGTCGTGGACCACGATCGACCGCTGGTGGTGGTCGTGGACGACGTCGCGGACCTCGATGAGCTCCAGCGCCAGGCGTTCCGGATCGGTCACGAATCGATCGTCGGGCACCTGACCGGGGGGTTCACGGCCTGGCTCGCCGCCGGGCGGCCGACGGAGTCGAATGGGGTCATCTCGGCCGACGGCCTCGCGCGGTCGCTGGACGCAGCGGGAGGCACGGACCTGCCCGCTCGTCATCGACGTCCGCCAGGCGGCCGAGTACGACGCCGGGCACGTTCCCGGTGCGGTCCACATCGGGGCGGGGTCGCTGCCCGATCGCCTTGACACGTTGCCCCGCGACCGGCCGATCGTCACCACCTGTGCGTCCGGCTACCGCGCGTCCGTCGCTTCGTCGATCCTGCGATCGGCCGGGTTCGCCGATGTGACCTGGGTCGCGGACGGGTTCGATGCCTGGGCCGCGGCCGGTCACCGGTACGAGACCGGCGGCGCGGCGGGCGATGTCGTCGCGACCGCCTCGGGGGGCGCCGGCCACTCCCACTGACCGCGGATCGCCCGCGCTCGGATGGGACTTCCGAGCGGGCGCACCCGTACGGAGGGTGGGGATGTTTCCGCGCTCGCGGATGCGAGCATCGGTCCATGAGCGCTCAAGAGCCGCTCCGTGTACGCGTGCCCGACTCGTCCGGGCTGACGGGCGCTGCCCGGAGCGATCCGCGGGAACGGACCGACAGCGTCGGGCCGTCGGTCTGGAAGCGGCTGCTCGGCGGGGCATCGGTCCTGCTGCCGGGTGCGCCCGGACGCTGAGCGCGGGCGCGAGCCGCTGGCCGCGACGCCCGCTGCGATGCCGGCGCAGGCCAACCTCGGCCGGCGTGCCAGCGACCACGTGCCGCCCACCCTCGAGGCGGAGCTCGCGGAGCGACTCGACACCGTCCTCGGCATCGCCGAGCGACTGGCCAGCTCGCATGACCGACCCGAGCTGTTCCGCATGATCGTCGACGAGACGAAGCGGGCCCTGCGCGCCGACGTGACGACGATCCGGATCCTCGAGGACGATCGCCTCGAGATCGCCGCCTGGGCCGGGTTGCCGGACGACGTCGCGGCGCGCCTCCCGTCCTTCCATCGCGACGAGGGCTGGGTCGGCGAGGTCCTGCGGACCGGGCGGGTGCTCGCGTTCCCCGATGTCCGCGGCGACCTCAGCCACGGCTATGCACGCTACGACGGCGTCATCGAGTTCGCCGGCGACCTGATCGCCCCGCTCATCCACCACGACCGGGTGATCGGTGCCCTGGCGGCCGTCACCCGCGAGCCGCGCCAGTGGACGAGCGGCGACGTCGCGTTCATCACGACCCTGGCCACGCACGCGGCCATCGCGCTGACCAACGCCGAGCTGTTCGAACAGACCGAAGCGCGAGCCGCCCAACTCGGCGTGCTCCAGGCCGCGTCGGCCCGGCTCAGCCGGGCGGCGACGGTCGGCGAGGTCGGCCGAACGGTCGTCGAGGAGACGCGCCGGATCATCGACTACCACAACGCCCGCGTGTATCTCGTGGAGCTGCCGGACGACGTCGTCCCGATCGCGTTCGAGGGGACGGTCGGGGCGTACGAGCAGGTGGATCTCGAGCTCCTCCGCTGCCGTCTCGGCGAGGGCTTCACCGGCTGGGTCGCCCAGCACGGCCGCCCCCTGCTCATCCGCGACGCGAACAGCGACACTCGCGGGGCCACGATCCCGGGCACGGACGACGTCGATGAGTCGATGCTCGTCGTCCCGATGCGCTACGACGAGGCCACCGTCGGGGTCATCACGCTCTCCAAGCTCGGCCTCGACCAGTTCGACGAGGACGACCTGCGGCTCCTCACGATCCTGGCCGACCAGGCCGCCACGGCCGTCGAGTCCGCCCGGCTGCTGGCGCGTTCACAGGACCTCGCCGCGGAGCTGCGCCGGCTCCTCGACATGAGCGCCGAGCTGTCCGAGAGCCTGGATCCGCGCCAGGTCGCGGACCTCATGGCCGCCCACCTCGCCCAGGCCATGGGCGTCGAGGAGTGCGCGATCAGCTACTGGGACCGGTCGCTGGGTCGGCTCGACTCGCTGGGCTACTACCCGGTCCTGGCCGGCGAGGCCATCGAGCCGTTCTTCGATGTCGCGGGCTATCCGGAGACGCAGCGCGTCATGGACGACCAGGTGCACCGTGATCATCGACGCCGAGGACCCGGCCGCCGACGAGGCGGAACGGATCCTGCTGGTGAAGGACGGCAATCGGATGGTCGCGATGCTGCCGCTGCTCGCCAAGGGCCAGGCGATCGGCCTCGTGGAGCTGTTCTCCAAGACCTTCATCCGCTGGGACGACGACCGACTGGCGCTGGCGCGGACGATGGCCAACGAGGCCGCGATGGCCCTGGAGAACGCCCGGCTGTACGAGGACGCCCGCAAGCTCGCCGACCGCGACCCGCTGACCGGCTACTACAACCACCGGTTCCTGCACGAGCGCCTCGGCGAGGAGGTCATCCGCGCCCAGCGCGCCCGGAGCCCGCTCAGCGTCCTGATGCTGGACCTCGACGACTTCAAGCTCGTGAACGACACCTTCGGCCACCTGTTCGGCGACCGCGTGCTGACCTGGACCGCGGAACTGATCCGGTCCACCCTGCGCGGCTCGGACATCCCGGCGCGCTACGGCGGTGACGAGTTCGCGATCATCCTGCCCGAGACCGACGCGGTCGAAGCGCGCCGGGCCGCCGAGCGCATCCTCGAAGCGTTCCGAGACCGGCCGTTCGTCGGGGAACAGCGTGGGCCGGTCCCGATCGGGGCGTCCATCGGCGTCGCCACGTTCCCGGCCGACGGCCGCACCGGGACCGACCTCATCGCCGCCGCCGACCGCGCCCTGTACCGTGTCAAGCGTGACGGCGGCCACGATGCGGCCACGGCCGCCGAGGCCGCCGCCTGACCCTCGGCCGTGGTCCCGTCGAGCGGTACCCCGTACGAAAGTACCGCCTCACCATGACCCTCCTGTACCCCGCAAGCGGGTAGACGAACGGACGTTCGAGTCCCACACTTCGATTCCGACGTGACCCAACCCATCGCGACCGCACCTCGCCGAGTGGAACCGTCGGATCGCCGGATCCGCCGGGCCTGGGTCGTCTTCTCCGGAGCCTTCCTCCTGCTGACCGCGCTCATCGTCGTGCGCCTGGTCGCCGGTGGTGCCCAGCCCATCGATTGGGCCGTCGCCGGGCTCCTCGGTCTGGTCGGCCTGGCCGCGCTTCGACATCGACAGGCGGTGCTCGCCCTCGAGTCCGGCCGGCGGGGCGAAGCCGAGTCGTTCGCTCGCATCCTGTCCGGCCTGTCGCGGTCGGTCTCGCCCGACGCCATCGTCCGGGCCATCGTCGAGGAGCTCGGCACGGCCACCGGCGCGGATCACGTGGTCGTCGCGCGTCGCCGCCCCGACGCCCTCGTCCTCGAGGCGACGCTCACGAGTACGCGTCCCGGCGTACCGGACTCGACGACGGTCCTGCCCATCGGCGATCTCATGGACCCGGTCGACCCGGACGCCGAACCGAGCACGGAACGCGTCCCGGTGGCGGTCCCGATCGCGGCGGCCGCCGAGCTGGCCGTCCCGGTCGGGGCGATGGCCGGCGCGGGTGTCGGTCTCGGCTCCGGCGGAGGCATCGATGTCGGCCTCGACGGATCCGTCGCGAGGCGACGAGACACGCTGCGCGACCGCGGCGACCGCCTGTGGGGTGAGCTCGCCGGGCTCATCGGTGCCGGCGACCCGGCCGACGACGCCGCCGACGCGGCCCGTGCGGCCCGGGAGCCCTCACCGGACGGAGCCGTGGCCGAGCGGATCGCCGCCCGCGTCCGTCGCACGTACGGCCTGACCCACACCCTGGCGGCGCCGCTCACCTCCGAGCATGGCGTCATCGGGGCGATCGTCATCTCGCGGCGGACGGCCGAAGCCTGGCCGGCGACGACCCGGCGGATCCTGGGTGGCGCCGCGCTGGAGGCGTCCACGGCGCTCGCCCGCGTCTACTCGCATCGGGCGGCCGAGGCTCGCGCGTCCACCGATGTCCTGACCGGCCTGCCCAATCGGCGCTACTTCGACGAGTTCTGCGGCCTGCTCGCGCGCCGCCGCCGGGCGGAGGACGCGGTCGGCGTCCTCATGGTCGACATCGACCTGTTCAAGAAGCTCAACGACGCCCACGGCCACGATGTCGGCGACGAGGTCCTGCGCGCCGTCGGTGGCGCGATCATGGGCGCGGTCCGCGAGGACGACGTCCCGGCGCGGTACGGCGGGGAGGAGTTCGTCGTCCTGCTGCGCAACCCGTCGCGCGAGATCGCGCTCGAGGTCGGGGAGCGCGTGCGGGCCGCCGTCCGTGACCTCGACCTGCGCGAGTTCGGGGTCTCGAAGGTGTCCGTGTCCGGTCGGTGTCGCGGTGGCGCAGGTCCCGGACGAGCCGATCCCGGACATCATCAAGGCGGCCGACCGGGCGCTCTACCGGGCGAAGCGGACGGGTCGCGACAAGGTCGTCGCCGTCTGACGCCGGCCCTCGTCGTCGCGGCGTCCGACCGGTCCGGGCCGGCCTCGCCCGACCCGGCTACCATCGCCGGGTGCCCAAGTCCGAGTCCACCGAGCGCACCGCCGACGCGCCGAACCTGACCAACGCCGACCTCGGCCGCATCTTCCACGAGATCGGCGACATGCTCGAGATCAAGGGCGAGCTGGTGTTCAAGACCGTCGCGTACCACCGGGCCGCCGACGTCATCGAGCGCAGTCCGATCGACCTCGTCGCGGCCTACCGTGACGGCAAGCCGCCGCGCCTGGCCGGCGTCGGACCGGCCATCAGCGACAAGCTCGACGAGCTGGCGACGGACCGGGCATCTCGCGTTCTACGACAAGCTGGCCGCGGAGATCCCGCCCGGCCTCGTCACCATCCTGCGGCATCCCGGGCGTCGGTCCGAAGACCGTCCGCCAGCTCCACACCGAGCTCGGCATCACGAGCGTCGAGGACCTGCAGGCCGCCGCCGCAGGAGGGCCGGCTGCGGACGATCCGCGGCCTGTCCGGCAAGACCGAGGCGCAGATCCTCGAGGGCATCGCCCGGATCGAGACCCGGTCGTCGCGGATGCTGCTGGACCGGGCGGAGGAGCTCGTGAACGGCCTGCTCGACGACCCTCGACGGGCACGCCCGGCCTCGCGAGCCTGACGCCGGCCGGCTCGTTCCGCCGCCGACGCGAGTCGATCGGCGACCTGGACCTCCTCGCCGAGACCGCGACGGCGCGCGCGGTCATCGAGCGGTTCGTCGGCCAGCCGGCGACCGAGGAGGTCATCGGCCAGGGCAGCTACAAGGCCGCCATCCGGCTGCGTGGCGGCCCGCAGGTGGACCTCATGGTCGTGCCGCCCGGCGAGTGCGGGCACGTACCGCGATCCACTTCACGGGCTCGAAGGAGCACAACGTCCGCCTCCGGGCGATGGCCCGCGACCAGGGCTGGAGCCTGTCCGAGAAGGGGTTCCTGCGCATCGGCGAGGACGGCGAGCCGCTGACCGGCGACGCCGCCGAGCTGCGGACGTTCGCGACCGAGGCCGAGGCGTACGCCTTCCTCGGCCTGCCGTTCATCGAGCCGGAGCTGCGCGAGGACGCCGGCGAGTTCGAGGCGGCGCTGGCCGGCACGCTGCCCGACGCTCATCACGCAGGCCGACCTGCGCGGCGACCTGCACAGCCACTCGGAGTGGTCCGACGGCGCGCTACCCGATCGAGGTCATGGCCGAGGCCGCCCGCCGGCGCGGCTACGCCTACCAGGTCCTGACCGACCACACGCAGTCGCTCGCCATCGCCCGCGGCCTTGCGCCCGGACCGCGTCGAGCAGCAGCGCGGGATCATCGCCGAGCTCAACGCCCGGTTCGCGGCCGAGGAGGCCGCCGGGACGGCCCCGCCCGAGACGCCGGCCGAAGGCTTCCGCCTGCTGCACGGCTGCGAGCTGGAGATCCGGGCCGACGGCGCGCTCGACTACGACGACGACCTGCTGGCCCGCTTCGACCTGGTCGTCGCGTCCGTCCACGTGGCCCGCCGCCAGTCGCGCGCCGAGCTGACGCAGCGGACGCTCAACGCGCATCCGCAGCCCGCACGTCGACGTCATCGCCCACCCGTCCGGCCGCAAGATCGGCCAGCGCGACGACCTCGACCTCGACTGGGACGCGGTCTTCGCCGAGGCCGCGCGGACCGGCACCGCCCTCGAGATGAACGGGTCGCCGCCCCGCCTGGACCTCGCGGTCGAGCGCGCCCGGCGGGCGGTCGGCGATGGGCTGCCTGCTGTCGATCGACTCGGACGCCCACCACACCGACGAGCTCGACTACGTGCGCTGGGGGATCAGCCAGGCGCGCCGGGCGTGGGTCGAGCCCGCGAACGTCCTCAACACGCGGTCGCGCGCGGACCTGCTCGCCTGGGTCGCCGGCAAGCCGGGGCGCGTCTGACCGTCTCGCGTACCATCGCGCCGATGGACGATCGACTGGCCCGACGCGACCTCGCCATCGCCGCCGTCGTCGTCGTCGGCCTGTCGCGGCTGCTCGAGCCGCCCGCACGTCTGGGCTCGTCGCGGTCGTTCCTGCTCGGGGCGATGCTGTTCGGCACGCTCCAGGTCCTCGCCGACGAGGCGCCGCCGGCCGAGCGCCGGATGGGCGTCCCGATCGAGTCGCTCATCCTGCCGTCCGTCGCGGCGGTCGCCTGCCTCGGCGCGATCCGGCTCGTGCCGTTCGGGCTGTGGCTGGTCGCCGGCCCTGCTCGATCACCGTGGCTGCTCGTCGGCCGGACGCTCGCGCTCGAGGCCCGCATCAACCGCGGCCACGGAGGGCCTGACCGCAGGACGACCGGACGGCGCGTCCTGGTCACGATCCTGCTCGTCGGCTTCCTCGCGTTCACCGGGATCGCGGCGATGGTGCCGGGCGGGCTCGTCCAGCCCGGCGTGCGACGGCGGGGCGCTGCCCGAGACGCAACCTGCTCGTGCTCGCCGGGGCGGACGCGCTCGTCGCGTTCCTGCTCGGCTACCGCGCGGCGGCGCTGCGGGTCACGAACCTGCGCGACGCGGTCTGGGTCGGCGCTGACCTACGCGATCGCGATCGCGATCGGCGCGGCCGCCCTGCGGGCGATGGAGATCCCGCGGCTGATCGGCCCGGCCCTGCTGACGCTGCTGTTCTACCTGTGGGACGCGTTCGCCGGCGCGCACGCCGTCCCGCCGCCGCGAGCGGCGGCTGGCTCTGGCAGATCGGCCTGCTCGCGTGCTCGGCCTCGTCGTCGTCGCCTGGAACCTGCTGCTGCGCGGCTGAGCGCGTCGCGCCGTCGCGGCTCGCCGCGCGACCGTCGGCGTTTGACGAGCTCGCGCCGGACGGTGCTACAAGACGTAGCCCGCGCCGTGTGCGCGTCGCCGCGCGCCCGTCCACGCCCGATCACGACCCCGACGCTCGACCTCGCCGCGCCCCGAAAGGACGACCGCCTCGTGACCTTCCCCGACGTCGAGACCAACCGCCCAGAGCCCCGCCAACCTGACCCGCCAGAAGCGCCAGCTGGCCGACCAGGCGATCGCCCAGGCGACGGCCGCCGCAGTGGGCCGAGGCCGCGGCCACGAACCGCAAGCTGCTCGAGCTCGGGCCCGGACGCCGAGGCGGAGAACCGCCTCGCCAAGTCGCTCTGGGAGCTCGGCGAGCTCGGCGCCGCGCGCGAGCACTACCAGACGGCGCTCGCGCTCGACCCGACCAACCGCATCGCCGAGCGCAACATCGACCGGCTCAAGATGCTCCTCGTCGCCGCCGGCGAGAAGACCGTCCCGGCCCAGGCCGGCAGCAAGGCCCCGGTCAGCATCTTCGTCGAGGAGACCGGCAAGACCGGCTTCGCGTTCCTGACCGACCTCGCCCGACCCGCGCGAGCTCGCCCAGGTCAACCCGGGCGACGCGGTCGAGCTGACGCCCGAGGGCAACCGCCTCATCGCGCATCAGCAACGGCGATGCGCATCGGCGTCGTCGAGCCGCGCGTCGCGGCCCGCCTGCTCAAGCTCATGGCCGACGGCAACAAGTACGCGGCCGGCGTCACCTCGCTCGGCGACAAGGACGTCCGGATCATCATCCGCGAGGTCTTCCAGGACCCGCGCAACTACGGCAAGGTCAGCTTCCCGACCGCCGCCAAGTCGACCGACCTGCGCCCGTACACCAAGGGCACCCTCGTCCGCGAGGAGATGGACCTCGAGGAGGACCTCGAGGACGACGAGGAGGACGAGGAGATCGAGGACCTCGACCGCGTCCTGCCGCCCGAGGCGACGACGGACGAGGCGTTCGAGGACGAGCCGGACGAGCTCGACGAGCCGTAAGGCCCGGCCGGCTCCCGGACGCCGCCGAGCCGACCGGGCGGTCGGCCGCCGCTGGCGCCCGTCGGCTAGCATCGACGCGATGACCGGCCGCGCATCGTACTCCGAGCGCCTGAGCCCGGCGCTCGGCGCTGCCGGTCTTCGAGCGGCTCGCGCCCGCGCCCGCCGGCCGCTCGTCGCCGCCCGGATCGACGCCGCACTCGGGCGCCGGCGATGTCGTCGCCGACCTGTTCGGCCGGGGCGGCTGGGTCGCCCGGGCCGCGCTCGACCGCCAGCGCCGGGCGATCTCGCTCGAGTCGAGCCCGCTGACCCGGCTGCTCGCCGAGGTCGTCCTGCGGCCGCCCGACGTCCGCCACCTCGACGCGGCGTTCCAGGGCATGGCCGCCTCGCCCGCGGCGCGAGTCGAGCCTCAAGGTCTCGCTCGGCGACCTGTTCGCGACGCCGCTGCGCGACCTGCGGCCGGATGCTCGTCGCCGACGAGTTCATCTGGGCGGCGGTCGACGACGGCCGACGTCGCCGGCGGCCCGATCGCCCGAGCACTACCGCTGCACGGTCTGCCGCGACCAGCGCGGCGGCGACGGAGCAGCGCCAGGCGCCGCTCGACGCCGACGACCTGCGCCGCGTCGACGGCCGACGTCGGCGCCGACGAGGCCCGCGCGCTGCTCGCGCGCCCGGTTCCCGGCCCTCGACGGCGCGCGCGACCTCGTCGACGAGCTGCTCGACCTCCACACGCCGCGCCAGCTCGTCGGCCTCGGCGCGATCCTCGAGCGGATCGAGAGCGACCTGCGCGCGGCGCCGGTCGTGGCCGCCCTGCGGCTGGCGCTCCTCCACGCGATCCTGCCGGCGAGCCGGCTCGGCGACCGGCCCGGGCCGCGCCGCGCACCCTGCGGATCGCCGGCGGCCACGTCCGGCTGCCCGGCGCGGCGACGCAGTGGCGCGAGCGCAACCCGTGGCTCGCGTTCGAGGACGGCGTTCCGCCTGGTCCGCGGCTTCGTCCAGCGCCTCGAGGGCGGCGCCGTCGGGCCCGTCCAGGCGCGGCTCGGCGAGGACCTGCGCAGCCTCGGCGAGGGGACGCGCGACGGCGGTCGTCGGCCTGGCGAGCCCGTCGGCCTCCGGGCGCTCGCGCGACGACCCGATCGCCTACGGCCGCGGCGGCCGCCGACCGCCGCGGATCCGCCTCGTCCTCGGCCAGCCGCCGCTGCGCCCGAGCCTCGAGCGCCTCGCCGCGGCCTACCACGCGACGGCGCTGGGTCCTCGGCCGCGAGGCGGCGGCGCTGCTGCCGCTCGACGCCCTCGCCGGCGACGTCGCTGCGCGGCGCCGTGGAGCTGGCAGGCGGCGGCGCTCGGCCGCGCCCTCGAGGCGGTCGAGCCCGTCGATGGCCCGCGACGGCCGGGTCGTCCTGCTCGTCGACGGCGGGCCCGGAGGCGCTCGTCGCGGCCGCGCTCGGCGGCGTCGACGGCGGGCTACCGGCTGCTCGGCGCGCGGCTGGCCGACCCGGACGAGGACGTCGGCGGCGATCGTCGAGCTGTGCCGCCCGGCGCGCGGCGTGCCGCCCGGGCCGCGGACCCGGGCGAACGTCGGCCTCGACGCCGTCCCGGGCGGCGCCGGCGACCCGGACCTCGTGCCCGGCCGCGGCCTGTTCGCGCCGCCGGAGCGCGTTCGACCAGCGGCCGTTCTCGGCGGCCGAGGCCGCCCGGACCGTGACCGAGACCGCGGTCGAGACGCTCCGCGCCCGCGGCGAGCCGGCCCGCTACGAGCGGCTGCTCGGCGAGATCCTCGTCGGCCTCGACCGGGCCGGCCAGCTCCGCCGCCTCGCCGCGCGCTCGGCGCCGACGACGCCGTCGACGCCGGCGGCCCGACCGCGGCGGACGGCCGACCGGCCGATCGGCGCCGCGGACGCCGGCGGCGCCGGACGGGCCGGCGACGCGCCGGCGCGGCCGACGGCGCGGACGCGCCGACGCGGCCGGCGGAGCCGGCCGGACCGCGCCCAGCGCGGTCCGGCCGAGCGCGAGGCGGCCGCCGGACCCGGTCGAGCGCCTGCTCGCCCTCATCCGCGACGAGCTCGGCCGGCCCGACGCAGCGGCGCCTCGTCGAGATCGAGCCCGGCCGCTGGTGGCTGGCCGACCCGGACGACCGCGACGCCGCCGCGGCGCCGCTCGCCGACCGCGTCGAGTGGGCGGTCTTCAGCCTCCTGTCGACCGCCGGCCCGCTCTCCGAGGCGGCCTTCTTCGAGCGGATCGCCGACGCTGTTCACCGGCCACGACCTGCCCGACGAGGCGCTCGTCCGCGCCTGCCTCGACAGCTACCGCAGCCTCGCCAGCACGCCCGGACCGGCTCGTCACCGCGCGACGACCTGCTGCGCCGCAGCCAGGAGCACACGCGAGCTGCTCGCGACGATCGCCGACGCCGGCCACCGGCTCGGGATGCGCGTCTGGATCGGCCGGCGCGAGCAGACGCCGCCGGCATCGGCGGCGGCCCGCTCGGCGACCTGCCTCGACGACCGGCGAGCGGCGGCGCCTACCTCGGCGGCATCGGCCGGGCCGCCGAGGACCTCGCCGAGGTCGACGGCATCTGGTACGTCCGCGGCAAGGTCGCGCTTCCTGTTCGAGGTCGAGTGGACGGCGATGCTCGGCGAGCCGCTCCTCCGCCGCCACGCCCGGATCCCGCCGGACGACGCGCTCGTCCGGTTCCTCGTCGTCGCGCCCGGAGCGGACCGAGCTCGTCCGCTACAAGCTCGAGCGCTCGCCGCTGCTGCGCGACGGCGCTCGACGACGGGCGACTGGCACATCATCAAGTCGGACCACCTGCGCGACGTTCCTGGCCGCGCGACCCGCTCGACCTCGCCGACCTCGAGCCGCTACCTCGGGCTCGACCCGGCGATCGAGCGCGGCGGCGAGCAGATGCCGCTGTTCGGCGGCTGACCGGCGCGCGCGCGGCGACGCCCGCGGCGCGTAGGCTAGCGGCCACAGCGCCGCCGCGGCGCGACGCCGCCGCGCCCGCAGCAGGAGACCCAGCGTGACCGTGCCCGATCCCGACCTCGCCCGTCGACGACCTCGCCGACCGCTTCTGGGAGGCGATCCTCGAGCTGAACCCGACGACCGCCACGTTCTACGGCGACGAGCGCTACGCCGACCGGCTCGAGGACCCGGGCCCGAGGGCCGGGCGCGGCGCCGCGGCGCTGATGGAGCGGACCGCCGCCGAGGCCGCGGCGATCGCCGACCGACGGCCTGCCGACCGAGGACCGGATCACCCGCGACATGCTCCAGGTCATCGCCGAGCTCGCAGATCGAGGAGGACGACCAGCGCCTCCACCAGCTCCGGGTCGTCGACCAGATGGGCGGCCCGCAGCAGCTCCTGCCCGCAGCTGACCCAGTTCCAGCCGGCCGACACGCCCGAGCGGCTCGAGGCGTTCATCGCCCGGCTGCACGCCTACCCGGCGCTCATGGCCGCCAACGTCGAGCATCCTGCGCGACGGCCTGGCGATCGGGCCTGACCGCGCCCGCGCATCGTCGCCGAGCGGACGATCGCCCAGATCGAGCGGATGCTCGCGATCCCGATCGAGTCGGCGATCGTCCCGTCGATGGTCAAGGTCGCGACCGAGGCGGACCGCGAGCGGATCCGCGACGTCGTCCGCGACGTCGTCTACCCGGCCGACGCGGCGTTCCTCGACGCGCTCCGCGGCGACTACCTCGCGCGCCACGCCGCGAGGAGCCCGGGCTCTGGTCGGCGCCCGAACGGCGAGCAGCTCTACCGGACGGCGATCCGCAGCTGGACGACGCTCGACCTCGACCCCGAGGAGGTCCACCGGATCGGCCTCGACGAGCTCGAGTCGATCGAGGCCGAGCGGCGCGACGATCGCCCGCGCCGCCGGGCTTCGGCGACGACACGGCCGCCTACCGCGCGGCGCTCGACGCCGACCCGGCGAACACGCCCGCAGACCAAGGACGAGCTCGTCGCCCGCGCGAGCGAGGACATCGAGCGGGCGATGGCGATCGCGCCGCGCTACTTCGGCGTCCTGCCGCGGCGCCGGCTGCGAGGTCCGCGCCGGTCGAGGAGTACAAGGAGAAGGACGCGCCGTTCGCCTACTACTACCCGCCGTCGCCCGGACGGCTCGCGCCCGGGCATCTACTACGCCAACGGCTACGACCTGCCGAGCCGCAAGTACACGAAGCTCGCCTCGACGACCTACCACGAGGCGGTCCCCGGCCACCACTTCCAGATCACCCTCGAGATGGAGAACCCGCACCTCAACACGTTCCGGCGGCTCGGGCGCGCGGATGGTCGGCGGCGCCTACGTCGAGGGCTGGGGCCTGTACAGCGAGCGGCTGGCCGACGAGATGGGCCTGTACCGCGACGAGGCGCGAGCGGTTCGGGATGCTCGACGCGCCAGGCCTGGCGCGCGGCGCGGCTCGTCGTCGACACCGGGCTGCACGCCCTGCGCTGGCCGCGCCAGCGCTCGATCGACTTCCTGCGCGACGGCCGGCCTGTCCGAGACCGACGCGGTCATCGAGACCGACCGCTACATCTGCTGGCCGGGCCAGGCGCTGACCTACAAGATCGGCCAGCGCGAGATCGAGCGGCTGCGCGCGCGAGCTCGTCGGCGCGCGACGGCGTCGGCGTTCGACCTGCGCGCGTTCCACGACGCGGTCCTCGGCCACGGCTCGCTGCCGCTCGCGACGCTCCCAGGAGCTGCCCGCTGGGTGGCCGACCCCTAGCCCCGCCAGCGCGGGTCGGGATTCAGTGCGTCGGCCCGACTCGCCCTCGCGCGTACCGGGCCTGACGGCACCGCGCCGGAGCGGTCAGGAACTGTCGAAGCCGATCCCGAGCGCGTCGAGCGTCCGCAGGAGCAGCGCCGCGGCGGCCCTCGTTGCGGTCGGCGCGGTCGAGCTCGTGGCGGACCAGGTCTCGACCGCCACCGACGCGGAGCGGCTCGGGCGGGAACGGGAACGGCGGGCTCGCGACGAGCCGGAGCCGCAGGCGGTCCGCGTCGGGGCGCAGGAGGAGGTCGCGGACGACGCCGCCGGCCCAGCGGCTCGCGCCGACGCCGAGGCCGGTGTAGCCGAGGGCGTAGTCACGCGCCCGCCCATGGTCTGGCCGAACGTGACCGTGAACCGCGTCGTCGTGTCGATCGCGCCGCCCCAGCGATACGGGAAGCGCAGCCCGTCGAGCTGGGGGAAGGCGCGGAAGAACTGGGCCTCGAGCTTCTCGAACGTCGCCGGCCGCTGGTCGAGCTCGGGCCCGACCCGGCTGCCGAAGTGGTGGATGGCGTCGTAGCCGCCCCACAGGATCCGGTCGTCGGCGGTCAGGCGGAAGTAGTGGAACTGGTTGTTGGCGTCGGACAGGCCCTGGCGGCCGCGCCCAGCCGATCGACCGCCGCTGGTCCGGCGTCGAGCGGCTCGGACACGAGGACGTAGTCGTAGACCGGCACGAACAGCGGCGACGAGCCGGCGCAGCCAGCCGCGAGTAGGCCGAGGTCGCCACGACGACCTGGTCCGGCCGGACGGTCGCGCCCGTCGGCGGTCCGCACGATCGACGCCGCCGGCGCGGCGCTCCAGCCGCGTGACCGCGCGTGCCGCTCGTGGATCCGGACGCCGCGCTCCGCGCGCGACCCGGGCGAGGCCCCGGCACAGCTTCGCCGGGTCGAGCAGGACGTCGCGGCCCGGGCGGCCGGTACAGGCCGGCGTGCCAGAGCGGGGAGTGGACCTCGGCCTGGACCGCGTCGCGGTCGAGGAACTCGAGCGTGCTCGCCGTGCTCGGCCGCCTCGTCGACCCAGGCCCGGAACTCCTCGACCTGGTACGGCTGGTCGGCCAGCGACGAGCGTGCCGGTCTCCTCGAGGTCGCAGTCGATGCCGTGCGTCGCGCGTGAACGTCGATCAGGCCCTGCGAGGTTGTCGACGCCCTCGGCCTCGAGGCGCTCGAGCTCGTCGGGGAAGTGGAGGATCCCGTTGGCCAGGCCGTGGGTCAGCGACGCCTCGCAGAAGCCGCCGTTCCGGCCGCTGGCCCCGAACGCGACGGTCTCCGCCTCGAGGACGACGACCCGCAGCGCCGGGTCCGTCTCGGTCAGCGCGATCGCGGTCCACAGGCCGGTGAACCCGCCGCCGATGATGGCGACGTCGGCGTCGGTGTCGCCCGCCGAGCGGCGGCTCGAACGGCCGGGCGCCGGCTCGCGCAGCCAGTAGCTGATCGGTTCGGCGCGGCGGGTCGCGGCGATGGTGCCATCGCGGGCCGGTGCCATGGCGCCGATGCGCGGCATCGCGTCGGATCGCGGCAGCGCGTCGGATCGCACGCGTCGCGTCGATGCGCGGACGGCACGCGTGATTCGTGCACGATGTCGCGGCCGATCGGGCCACGCGATTCGCGTTGACGCCGCATCGGCGCCGTATGGCACGATGACCGCGCTCGCGTCCCACTCGTGCGCAACGCCGCGTCCCGCGGACCGGGCCGACCCAACCCGCCAGCCGAGGACCTTCATGGCCACCGAGCCCGCCGCCCGCCCCGCCCCCGCGCTCGACCGCGCACCGCCAGCCGACGATGTACCAGCGCGCGCTGAAGACGCTGCCCGGCGGCACCGACTCGAACTTCCGGGCCTGGGGCGAGGACACGATCTACGTCGATCGCGGCAAGGGCGGCGTGGTCTGGGACATCGACGGCAACGAGTTCGTCGACCTGCGGATGGGCTACGGCCCGGTGATCCTCGGCCACGGCGACGAGCGGGTCGACGACTACGTCAACGAGCGGATGCGCCGGGGCGTCAGCTTCTCGCTCACCAGCGAGGACGAGGTCCGGGCGATGGAGCTCGTCAAGGAGCTGACCGGCTGGGTCGACAAGGCCCGGATGACCGTGTCCGGCACCGAGGCCACGATGCACGCGATGCGCGTCGCCCGCGCCTACACCGGCCGCGACAAGATCGTGAAGTTCGAGGGCCAGTACCACGGCGTCCACGACTACGCGCTGATCAGCGTCGGGCCGGACGACATGTCCGAGCTCGGCGACGCGGACGCGCCCGGTCGCGCCTCGCCTGGGGCCGCGGCATCCCGGGCGCGGTCGCCGAGACGATCATCCCGGCCCGCTACAACAACATCGAGCGTCCTGCGCCGCCTGTTCGAGCGCGCGGCGAGGAGATCGCGGCGATCATCGTCGAGCCGGTCCTCGGCAACGCCCAGGGGATCATGCCCAAGCCCGGCTTCCACCAGGCGATGCGGGCCCTGACCGAGGAGTTCGGGATCCTGCTGATCTTCGACGAGGTCAAGACCGGGCTTCCGCTTCGCCAAGGGCGGCGCGGCCGAGTTCTTCGGCATCACGCCCGGACCTCGCGACGTACGCCAAGGCGATGGGCAACGGCTACCCGGCCGCGGCGTTCGGCGGCCGCGAGGAGGTCATGAGCGTCCTGCCCGACAAGGTCAGCCACGGCGGCACGTACGCCGGCAACCGGGTCGCCGCGGCGGCCGCGGTCGCAGACGCTCCAGATCCTGCGCGACACGGACGCGCTCGAGACCATCCACGCGACCGGCCGGCGGATCCAGGACGGCCTCAAGGAGATCCTCGACCCGAACGGGCATCGCCGTACCACTTCACCGGCCACCCGTCGATGTTCGGGATCATGTTCCGCGAGGAGGACGCCAGCGAGTACCGCGACTGGGCGACCACCGACCACGAGCTGTACGACGCGATCGCGATCGGGATGCACGCCCGCGGCGCGATGCCCGAGCCGGACTCGCGCGAGCCGTGGTTCATGTGCGAGGCGCACGCCGAGGGCGACATCGTCGACCGGGTCCTGACCATCTTCAGCGACTCGCTCGACGCCGCGCTCGAGGACCGGGCGCACGGCGAGCTGCGACGCCGACGCCGCACGGCGGCATGGCCTCGCCCGGGGCCGGCTGAGCCGCGTGAACGGACCCGAACGGGATGGTCCTCGACGGGAACGCCGTCCGCTCGGTCGACCGGGCCGCGGCCCTGCTGCTGGCCCTCGGCGACAGCCAGGGCGAGGCCGGCGTGACCGAGCTCGCCCGCCGGCTCGGCCTGCACAAGTCCACGGCCTCGCGGCTGCTCGCCACGCTCCAGAAGCGCGGCCTCGTCGAGCAGGACGACGAGACCGGCAAGTACCGGCTCGGCCTCGTCGTCATCCGGCTCGCCGAGCGGGCCGAGCGGACGCTCGACCTGCGCGGCATCGCGTGCCGGAGCTGGAGCGGCTCGCCCGGCTCACCCACGAGACGACCGGTCTCGGGATCCTCGACGGCGACACGATGCTGACGGTCGCCCAGGCCGACGGCCCGAACCTCATCGCCGTCGGCGACTGGACCGGGCGGGCGACGCCGCTCCACTGCGTCGCCTCGGGCAAGGTCCTGCTGTCGTCCCTGGCCGAGCGCGAGGTCCTGCGCATCGTCCGCCGCGGCCTCGACCAGCTACACGGAGCGGACGATCGTCGAGCTCGAGCCGCTGCTCGAGGAGCTGGCCCGGATCCGCCGGCGCGGCTACGCGACGGCGATCGGCGAGTACGAGCTGGGCCTCAACGCGGTCGCGGCGCCGGTCCACGACGCGCGCGGCCACGTCATCGCCGCCGTCGACATCTGGGGCCCGGCGTTCCGGCTCACGCCGCGGCGCATCCCGGAGCTGGCCGCCCAGGCCCGCGAGGCCGCGGCCGCCATCTCGGTCCGCCTCGGCGGCGCCACGACCTAGTCGGTCAGCGGCATGCGACCGCGCAGGCCGTGGGCACGTTCGCGCAGCGCTCGGATCGGCGGGTCTGTGCCAGGCGTCATCGCCTGATGCCGCCATGAGCATCGCCGTCCAGGCCTCGATGCCGCCCGCCTGCTCCAGCGCGACCTGCGGATCGATCGCGTTCGGCTTGCCTCGGTCGCGACCGCCGACCTTGCGCTGCCGTCATCGCCTCGAACGCCACGAACACGCGATCCATCGCGTCCATCATCGGCTCGCGGCTGGCGCCCAGCCGCCGGCTGCCGCGGCGGACCGCCGTCCGTCCTCCAGCGCATCCACGATCTCGCCGGCGAGCCGCCCGGCTTCGAGCCGTCCTGAGCCGTGCCGCGGCAGTCGACCGCGGCATCGAGCGCCAAGCGCTGAGGTCGCGAGCCGGCGCGCCGCTGTCCGGGTTGCCGACCGCGCTCGGAACAGGGCGACTCCCAGGCCGAGCAGAACGTCGACGCGCGTACGTCGTCGAACGGTCGTCGCCGCGTGGCGGCCCGGTCGGGCTCGGGGTCGCGCTGGAGCTCGCTCGCGCCGACATCGCTCGCGAGCAGCACGTCGCGAGGAGGCGCGATGGCGGCGACGGGTCCGGGGTAACGGCGGCCGATGTCGGTCCATGGCAGGCAGACGCCTCCGAGAGTGCGGACATCGTTACGCGTGCTACGCCTAGCGCCATGCCGGACTTCGACACCAAGCCCTGGAGCACGATCGTCGCGTCGCCCAGGACGTCATCGTCCTGCCGGTCCTGCTCATCGTCGTCGTCGGCGTACATCGCGTTGCGGCTCGCCCGGCTGTTCGTCCACGGGATCGTCAAGACGCTGCTCGACCGCGAGGCGACCGAGGGCACGGCCCAGGAGCTGAGCGCGGTCGAGCTCAAGAAGCGGATGGACACGCTCGACCAGCTCGGCGGCAACGTGCTCCAGTTCCTCATCGTCGCGATCGCCGGCCTGATGATCCTGGGCCGGCTCGGGCTCGACATCGGGCCGGCCGTGGCCGGCCTCGGCGTCGTCGGCATCGCGGTCGGGTTCGGGGCCCAGAGCCTCGTCCGCGACTACCTCAACGGCTCGCTGATCCTCATCGAGAACCAGTTCGCCAAGGGCGACGTCATCCGGGCCGCCGGGGTCGCCGGGACGGTCGAGGACTTCACCCTGCGGCGGACGACCCTGCGCGACCTCGACGGCGTCGTCCACACCGTGCCCAACGGCGAGATCAAGGTCGCCTCCAACCTGACCCGACGTGGTCGCGGATCAACCAGGACGTGACGGTCGCGTACGGCACCGACATCGACAAGGCGATCGGGGTCGTCGAGATCGTCGGCCGCGAGATGGCGGCCGACCCGCTCTGGAAGCGGCGGGTCCTGGAGCCGCCGCGCGTCGAGCGGGTCGAGGCCCTCGCCGAGTACGGCGTCACGCTCAAGATCCTGGGCTCCGTCCGGGCGGCCGACCAGTGGGCCGCCAGCGGCGACTTCCGCAAGCGCCTGCTCGAGGCGTTCGCGGCCAACGGCATCGAGATCCCGCGGCCGCAGCGGGTCGTCCTCTCGCGCGACCCGGGCGCGGACCTGGCCAGCGCTCGGCGCCCCGGATCAGGACGACCTCGCCGACGACACGGACTGAGGCGTCGGGCGACAGCCTCCGCCATACGCGGATCCGAGATGGTTCCGATCAAGCGGAACGACCTGCTGTCGCCGGCAGCGCGAGTCGGGCGCCGTCGCGGCAGTCGGGCGCCGCGCAGCAGTCGGGCGCCGCGCTCGCCCGCCGCCAAACTGGTTCCGCTTGATCGAAATCATCGCGTGATGGCGTTCCTGGCGACGCTCGAGCCCACGGCTCGCGCCGCCCACGGCACGCCCGCGCACGCCTCGATGCAGGCGCGGTAGGATGGCCCGGCCAGCTGACGTCGAACACGAGGAGTCCCGTGAGCGTCGAGCCGTCCCTCGCCGTCCCGGAGATCGAGAACCTCCTCGCCGAGTCGCGCACGTTCCCGCCGTCCGCCGCGTTCGCCGCCCAGGCCAACGCCGGACCGGACCTGTACGCGGAGGCCGAGGCCGACTTCGAGGCGTTCTGGGCGAAGCACGCGCGCGAGCGGATCGACTGGACGACGCCGTTCACGACGACCCTCGAGTGGGACCTGCCGTTCGCCAAGTGGTTCACCGGCGGCCAGCTCAACGTCGCCTACAACTGCGTCGACCGCCACGTCGAGCGCGGCCTCGGCGACAAGGTCGCCTACCACTGGATCGGCGAGCCGGGCGACACCCGGACGCTGACCTTCGCGGACCTCCAGCGCGAGGTCAGCAAGGCCGCCAACGCCCTCCTGGAGCTCGGCGTGACGACCGGCGACCGCGTCGCGATCTACATGCCGATGATCCCGGAGCTGCCGATCGCGATGCTGGCCTGCGCCCGGATCGGCGCGCCGCACACGGTCGTCTTCGGCGGCTTCTCCGCCGAGGCGCTGTGCGGCCGCATCAACGACTGCGGCGCCAAGGTCCTCATCACCGCGGACGGCGGCTATCGGCGCGGCAAGGCGGTCGCGCTCAAGCCCCAGGCCGACGAGGCGCTCGCCCTGACTGCCCGACGATCGAGGCGTCCATCGTCGTCCGGCGGACCGGCGGCGACTGGCGACAGGCGGCCATGGCCGACGGTCGCGACCACTGGTGGCACGACATCGTCGACCGCCAGTCCGAGGACTGCCCGCCGGTCCCGGTCGACTCGGAGCACATGCTCTACCTGCTCTACACCTCGGGCACGACCGCCAAGCCGAAGGGCATCCTGCACACGACCGCGGGCTACCTGCTCGGCACGTCGTACAGCCACGAGATGGTCTTCGACATCAAGCCGGACGACGTCTACTGGTGCGCCGCCGACATCGGCTGGGTCACCGGCCACAGCTACATCGTGTACGGCCCGCTCGCCAACGCGACGACCGGCGTCATGTACGAGGGCGCGCCGGACACGCCGGCCTGGGATCGCTGGTGGCAGATCATCGAGGACTACAAGGTCTCGATCCTGTACTGCGCCCCGACCGCGATCCGGGCGTTCATGAAGCAGGGCGAGGCGTTCCCGGCGGCCCACGACCTGTCGTCGCTGCGCCTCCTGGGCTCGGTCGGCGAGCCGATCAACCCCGAGGCCTGGCTCTGGTACCGCGAGCACATCGGCGGCAACGCGACGCCCGATCGTCGACACGTGGTGGCAGACCGAGACCGGCCAGATCATGATCACGCCGCTCCCCGGCGTGACCGCCACGAAACCGGGCAGTGCCACGTTCCCGTTCCCGGGCATCGCCGCGGACGTCATCGACGGCGACGGCAACTCGGTCCCGAACGGCAGCGGCGGCTACCTCGTCCTGAAGCGGCCGTGGCCGGCCATGCTGCGCGGCATCTACGGCGACCCGGAGCGCTACAAGGAGACGTACTGGAGCCGGTTCCCGGGGATGTACTTCGCGGGCGACGGCGCCAAGAGCGACCTCGACGGCTACCTCTGGCTGCTCGGCCGCGTCGACGACGTCATGAACGTGGCCGGCCACCGGATCTCCACGACCGAGGTCGAATCGGCGCTGGTCGACCACAAGTCCGTCGCCGAGGCCGCGGTCGTCGGCAAGAAGGACGACGTCACCGGCCAGGCGATCTTCGCGTACGTCATCCTCCGGGCCGACCAGGAACCGTCCGACGCGCTGGCCATCGAGCTCCGCGAGCACGTCGCCAAGGTCATCGGGCCGATCGCCCGCCCGAAGTACCTGCTGTTCGTGCCGGACCTGCCCAAGACCCGGTCAGGCAAGATCATGCGCCGGCTGCTGCGCGACCTCGCCGAGGGCCGGTCGCTCGGCGACACCACGACCCTGGCCGATGCGGGGGTCGTGGAGACGATCCGGACCAACAGCGGGTCCGCGGAGGAGTGACGTGCCGTTCGACTTCCTGAAGCGCAACAAGGACGAGCCGGCGACGGGCGCCGGCGCTGACGGGGGACCGTGGCCGTCGTCGGCCAAGGCGGCCGGATCGCCCGCCGGGCATCGCGGGATCGCGTTCGAGGGCCTGACCGAGGAGTGGCGGCTCGTCGGCTGGATGGAGATCCCCGGCCGCCTGTCCGACGCGCTCAACAAGCGCGAGCCGATCACCATCGCCGACGTCCAGTGGGCCCCGTTCGACGGCTCGGCCGACCTCGTCTCGGCGCCCGGCCTCAAGACGTCGACCCGTACGACCTGATCATCGTGCTCGCCGGCGAGGACTCGCTGCCGCCGCTGACCGACACGGAGCGCTCCGCCTACAAGGTCCACAAGATGGCCTACGACGTGGCCCTCGAGGTGCCGCCGTTCCGGGTCGTCGGCACCGTCTACCTGTTCCCGGGCTCCGAGCCGGACCGGCTGCTGGACCGCGCGACGGAGATGTTCATCCCGCTGGTGGACGCCACCGCGTACCACGACGGGCGAGCCGCTGACCGAGGAGAACGTCGACGCGGTCCTGGTCAACCGCTTCTACCTGCGCGGCGTCGAGCAGATCGACCGGCGGACGGGGATCCGGGCCCAGACGCTGCCGGGCGCGCCGCTGGGCGGGACGAGCTGGCAGGACCGCTCCCGCTAGTCGCGGGACGCGTCGGCCGGGCGAAAGGGCGTCGCGACCGATGATCCACGCGGTCGTCTTCGATGTCGGCGAGACGCTGATCGATGAGACCCGCGCCTGGGGCGTTTGGGCGGACCACCTTGGCATCCCGCGCTGACGTTCTTCGCCGCGGCCGGCGCCGTCATCGAGCGTGGCGGCGATCACCGCGAGGTCGTTCCAGCTCTTCCAGCCCGGCCTCGACCTGCGCGCCGAGGCGGCCCGGATGGGCATCGCCGGCCGCTCGGACCTGGTGTCGCTCGACGACCTGTACCCGGACGTGCTGGACGCGCTTCGCGATCTCGCGGCCGACGGGTATCGGCTGGCCATCGCCGCCAACCAACCGGCGCCGGCCCAGGCGATCCTGGACGCGATGGCCATCCCGTTCGAGTTCATCGGGACGTCCGCGGCATGGGGCGTCGCCAAGCCGGACCCGCGCTTCTTCGAGCGGATCGTCGCGGAGCTCGCGCTGCCACCGGCGGACATCGCCTACGTCGGGGACCGCCTCGACAACGACATCCGCCCGGCACGAGCGGCTGGGATGGCGGCCATCTTCCTGCGGCGAGGTCCGTGGGCGTGGATCCAGGCCGGACGGACCGATCCGCCGGAGGCGACGGCTGTCATCGATGACCTGGGTTCGTTGCGAGGCGTGTTGGCCGGCCTCGGCTGACGGCGCTCGTCGGCCGGCTGCGGCCTCAGGCTCGGGCGGGTTCCTTGGCGGCGCGGTTGAAGATGCGGAACGGCGCCTTCGCGGCCGGCTCGGCGCGCTTGGCACCCAGCAGGCGGTCGGCGAGGGCGTCGAAGTCCTCGGACACCTTCTCCTTCGGGAACATCTCGATGACCGTGCGGCCCTCGTTGGCGGCCCGGACGAAGAGGAGCCCACCGGATCGGATGAGGGCCATCGCCGGCATCCCGACCGTCTTCTCCATGTCGGCCACGGACACGCCGCTGTTGGCGCGGTTCACGACGAGCGCCAGGCGGTCCTTGATCCCGAGCTCCACGGCCAGGTCGCGCAGCTGGACGGCCGCCCGCAAGGCGGGGACGTCCGGCGTGACCGGGACGAGGATGCGGTCGGCTCGTTCGAACACGGCCTGGTTGAGCGGGCTGTAGGAGGGGTGCAGGTCCACGACGACGAAGTCGAAGCCGCGGCGGGCGGCCGTGATGGCGTCCGCCGACGCGCTCCGGCTCGAGGATCTCGGTCTGGAGCGGCGACGAGGTGAGCGACACGACCTTCAGGCCGGACGGATGGGCCGAGGCGAGCTCGGTGAAGGTCTCGCTCGGGCCGCCGTCGGCCTGGTCGCGCCAGCTGTCGACGACGGTCCGCACGGCGTCGATGCCGAGCGAAGTGGTGACGTGACCGGTCACCGTGTCGGCGTCGATGAGCAGGACGGACTGGCCCTTGTGGATCTGGAGGGCGCTGGCGAGGTTCGTCGCGACGGTCGTCTTGCCGACGCCGCCCTTCGGATTGAAGACGGCGACGATCGTCGCGCGCCGGGACCAGCCGTCGGCCTCGATCGGTCCGCTCTGGAGGACCGGC
Source organism: uncultured Chloroflexia bacterium (assembly GCA_963738475.1). GTDB lineage: Bacteria > Chloroflexota > Limnocylindria > Limnocylindrales > CSP1-4 > SPCO01. Next base: position 15,580 of record CAVTWU010000029.1, on the reverse strand, counting down.
CCGCTGCCGTCGTCGATGGTCTGGCTGCGGATGAGCATCGCCTCGACGCGCCAGCGGAGCGACTCGGCGGAGTAGGGCCGGGTGAAGTACTCGTCCTCGACGGCACCACCCATCGGCTGGCTGGCCAGCCGATCGAGGGCGCGCGGCGAGACGACCATGAGCGCCGGGATGGCGCGGCCGCCCTCGCGCAGGAGCGAGTAGTACTCGAGCGACTCGTCGAAGTCGGTCTCGCCGTCCAGGATGGCGACGCCGACGTCGCGACGATCCACCAGGAGGGCTTCGAGCTGCTCCGGCTTCGTGACCGTGACGACCTCGAATCCGGCCGCGCGCAGCTCAGCGGCGACGGGCGCCGACTCCTCGGACGGTAGGGCGATGACGACGGCCGGTCGGGCCACAGGTACTCCTCGCGCGCGGTGCGGCTGGTGGGGGTGTTGGCTTAGCTCTCGGCTTCGGGATCGCGGGCGGTGACCTGGAGGCCCTCGTCCGTCTCGCCGGTCACGCGGGCACCGAAGCCCGGCAGCGTGGCGATGGCGTCGCGGAGGACGACGTCGTGGCCGTGGTTGACCACGAAGACGAACTCACCGTCGGGGCCGGACGAGACGCCCACGGACTGGACGCCGGTCACGCGACCGAGATGGCGCTTGAAGCTGGCGATGCTGGCGACGCTGACGAGGCCGACCACGACGACGCGCGTCGAGACGGTCTCGGCCTTGGCGACCGTCGGCTGGGACTCCATGTCCGGCACGAGGCCGGCGATCTTCGCGGCGAGGGCGTCGTCGTCGATGAGCGGGATGTCCTCCTGCTCGGCTCCGGCCTCGGCGGCCTCGAAGGAGGCGGCTTCGGCCTCGGCGGCGGCGTCGGCGCTCAGGCCGAGGGCCTCGAGACGCGGGTCGCTCGCGGCGTCCTCGGCGGCAGCCGCGGCCTGGGCCTCGGCGAGATCCGCAGCATGGGCGGCAGCCGCGATCGCCTCGAAGGCGGCATCGGGATCGGCGCTCGCGTCGACCTGCGCCGTCTCGGGCTCAGGGGTCGCGGACTCGATGGCCGCGGCGTACAGGGACGGAGCGTCCGGGACGTCGACGTCGAAGTCGGGCGGCTCGGGCAGGCTCTGGGCCATGGCGGCGAGCTTGGTCGGATCTTCCTCGGCGAGCAGGACCTCGAAGAAGTAGGCCATCTCGGCCTCGAAGGCATCGACCCGAGCCTGGACCCGGGCGATGCGACGCTCGGTCGAGGCGGCCTGGTCCTCGAGCTCGCCGTCCAGACCGGTCTTGCGGCCCGTGATGCGGCCTTCGGTCTCCTCGCGGATCCGGGCGATCTCGGCCTTGGACCAGTCGCGGATGCCGGCGATGTCGTCGTCGGCCTGGCGACGCAGGTCGGCGGCCTCGGTCGGCGGAGTCGACGTTGATCGACTTCGATGTGGGCCTTGGCGTCGGCGGCGAACTTCGTCAGGGTGTCCTTGCGGGCGCCCTCGGCGGCGGTCTGCATCGCCTTGGCCAGGTCGGCCATCAGCTTGTTCGGCTTCTTGGCGGCGGGCGGCCTCGACCGACGCGGGCGCGTCGACCGGGGCCGCGGTGTGGGCGGGCTCGGCGACGGCGTCGGCGGTCACGTCCGCGGCGGGCGCGTCGGTCTCGGCGGTCTGGGGCGTGTCACCGAGGACACCGGGCGTCGCGTCGATCATGTCGGGCCTCTCGGTCTCCTGGGCAGCGCCTTCGGCCGCGGTCGCAGCGGACTCGCTGGCCTCGACGGTCTCGCCGGTATCTCCGGTCGGCTCGTCGGTTCCGGTGTGGTCCTGGCTCCAGGGGAGTCGGAACCCGGTTCGCGTTTCGGTCGTGGCCATTCGTGTGGACCCTCGTTGACGGCATGCAGGCAGTTGTTCGGGGCGTGTGGGCATCCTGCCAGCGAAGTTCGGTGCGGTGGAGTCCGCTAGAGGTACCAGCGGTTGGCCCCGGTGGTACCGGCGGACCACCCATGACCCGGCTCGTTGCGAGGTGCAACGGGAACGCCGGCCGGTCGGTTCCGGGGCGCACCGGGCCGATCGGGCCGATCCAGGCGTCGGGCGAGCTTCTGCCGACAGCCGGGTACAGTACGGACGTGGACCTTCCCGTGACGTTCGATGGACGACCCGGCCTGCCCGATACGCTGGGCCGGGCCCTGCGCGACCTGCGCATCTCGGTCACCGACCGCTGCAACTTCCGCTGCACCTACTGCATGCCCAAGGAGGTCTTCGGCAAGGACTACGCGTTCCTGCCCAAGGACCAGGTCCTGACGTTCGAGGAGATCGAACGCCTGGCGCGCGTCTTCGTCGGGCTGGGCGTCGAGAAGCTGCGCATCACCGGTGGCGAGCCGCTCGTCCGGCGCGACCTGCCCGACCTCATCGCCCTGCTGGCGGCGATCCGCCGGCCCGACGGCGGCGAGGTGGACCTGACCCTGACGACGAACGGCTCGGCCCTGCGCGCGCTCGCGCGTCCGCTGGCCGACGCCGGGCTGAAGCGGGTGACGGTCAGCCTCGACTCGCTCGACGACGCGGTCTTCGGGGCGATGAACGGGATCGACTTCCCGGTGGAGCGGGTCCTCGACGGGATCGCCGCCGCCATCGAGGCCGGCCTCGCGCCGGTCAAGATCAACATGGTCGTCCGGCGCGGCGTCAACGAGTCGAGCATCGTGCCGATGGCGGCGCTGGGCCCGCGACATCGGCGCGACGCTGCGCTTCATCGAGTACATGGACGTCGGCCACTCGAACGGCTGGCAGCTCGACGAGGTCGTGCCGGCCGAGGAGCTGATCGCGACGCTGCAGGCGGAGTGGCCGGCGGAGCCGGCCGACCCGAGCTACCGCGGCGAGGTCGCCGATCGCTGGCGCTACGTCGACGGGCACGGGGAGTTCGGGGTCATCTCGTCGGTCACCCAGCCGTTCTGCCGCGACTGCACGCGGGCGCGCCTGTCGGCCGAGGGCAAGCTGTACACCTGCCTGTTCGCGGTCCAGGGCCGCGACGCCCGGGCGGTCCTGCGCGAGCGGCGCGGACGACGAGGCCATCGAGGCGTTCGTCCGCGGCGTCTGGTCCGTCCGCTCGGACCGCTACTCCGAACTGCGGTCCGCGGCGACCTCGACCTGCCCAAGGTCGAGATGTTCGCGATGGGCGGCTAGAGCCGGCTCGTCCACAGGGTTATCCACAGCCCGCGCGCGTTCCGTGGACAGCCGTCCGCGCGTCCCCGGCACATTGGTGGATAACCGCGTTGACCGCTGTCCACGCCGTCCCGTATCGTAGGTCTTGCCCGAAGGGGCCGACAGGAACGAAGGACCCGAGATCACATCAAGGACTCTTCGTTCCACCGCCGGTCGCTTCGGGCGCTTCGTTGCCCGCGTCGTGCAGCTGTCTCACCACGGCGCGCCGTTCGGGTCCGCGCCCGACGGGACGTGATCGGCATCCCGGTGTCGATACTTCCGTCGGGCCGACGAAGCCGCGGGCCTCGGCCGTCTATCCCCTGGACGCGTTCCTGGAGGCCCGCATGTCCCCATCGGCTGACCCCATCGACCCGTCCCGCCCGATCGCGCCGGCCGACCAGCCGGCGCTGATCGAGGCGCTGGCCGCGGCCGTCCGGGCCCGCACGGACCTGGTCCCCGAGGTCGGGATCGTGCTCGGGTCCGGGCTGGGCGGCCTGGCCGACGACCTCGAGGACGCGGTCGCGATCCCGTTCGCCGACCTGCCCGGCTGGCCGGCCGCGACCGCGCCCGGGCATGCCGGTCGGCTGCTGCTGGGCCGGCTCGGCGGCCGGACCGTGGTCATGCTCCAGGGCCGGTTCCACCTGTACGAGGGCAACCACCCGGGCCTGGTCATCCAGCCCGTCCTGCTGTTCAAGGCGCTCGGCGCGTCGGTCGTCGTCCTGACGAACGCGGCCGGCGGGCTGGACCCGAGCTTCGGGCCCGGGACGCTCATGGTCATGTCGCGACCACATCAACCTGACCGGGCTGAACCCGCTGATCGGGCCGGAACGCGGACGCGATGGGCGAGCGGTTCCCGGACCTCACCGACGCCTGGAGTCCGCGCCTGCGAGCGGCCTGCACGCCGCCGGCGCGGCCGAGGACGTGCCGCTGGCCGAGGGCGTCTACGTCGGCCTGACCGGGCCCGAACTACGAGACCCCGGCCGAGGTCCGGATGCTGGCCGGGCTGGGCGGCCACGCCGTCGGGATGTCGACCGTGCTCGAGTGCATCGCGGCGCGCTGGGTCGGGCTGGAGGTCTGCGGCGTCTCGCTCGTGACGAACGCCGGCGCCGGCTACAGCGGCGAGCCGCTGACCCACGAGGAGGTCATGGAGGCCGGGGCGGTGGCCGGCCCGCGACTGGCGCGGGTCATCCGACGGTTCCTGGCGGACCTGCCGCCCGGCTGAGCCGGCGAGCCTCGTCCGCGATCAGGTCGGGGTCGGGTCCGGTGGCCGCACCGACGTCGCGGCCGGTCCACCGCGCGGACGTCTGGATGAGCCATAGCCCGGCGAGGACGAGGACGGCGCCGCCGATCCCGAGCGGCGTGACCGGGTCGGCGAGCAACCACGCGGACAGGGCGACGCCGATGACCGGGACCAGCACGATGAACGCGGCGGCCCGGGCCGACCGATCCGCCGGACGCCCTCGGAGAACGTGGCGAACGCCACGGCCGTCCCGATGACCCCGAGGTAGGCGATGCTCAGGAGGCTCCGCGCCGAGGCGTCGACCAGCGGCTCCCAGCCTCGTTCGGCGACGGCCAGCGGCGCGAGCATGAGCGTGCCCGTCAACGTGGCGAGCAGCGTCGCGTGGGCGGGGTGCAGCCGGAGCGTGGCGCGCCGCGAGATGAGCGTGTACAGCCCCCACATCAGCGCCCCGCCGATGAACATGAGGTCGCCGAGGAGGCGCTCCGGACTGCCGCCGATCGCCGGCCCGACGACCAGGACGAGACCGACGAGGCCGAGACCGAGACCGATCATGCCGCGCCGGGCGAGCCTCTCCCCATACGCGATCCGCACCAGGACGGCCGTGACGATCGGCACCAGTCCGGGCGTGATGATGGCGCCATCGGTCGACGGGGCCAGGGTCACCCCGTAGAGGAACAGGATGTTGTAGCCGACGACGGCGGTCGCGCCCATCGCGAAGGCGATGGGCAGGTCGGCCCGCAGGATCGGCGTGGGATCCGGCTCACCGGTGAACGCCAACAGGCACAGCGACGCAACCAGGAAGCGGACGAACGCGACGGTCAGGGGCGTCACGTCGTCGGTGGCCCATGGTGCTGCGACCCAGGTCCCGGCGAAGGCGACGGCCATCACCGACAGCAGCACGTAGGCGGTCCGGTCGCTTGTCATCCGCTCGATGCCGTGGCTTCAGCGGGCGACCGCGTAGGGCGCCGCCTCAGGCGACCGGCAGTTCCCGACCGGCCGCCTTGGCCGCGGCGGCCTTCTCGGCCCAGGCCTCCAGGACGCGGTCCTTGTGCGGGCCGGATGGGGCAGTGGCCGTCGCGGTTGTTGAACTCGTCGCAGTAGCCGAGCGGCACGCACTTGGGCGCCAGGAACGAGCCGAGGAACGGCGAGACCGTGAAGATCTCGTGGCGGATGAGCTGGAAGAGCCGGCGGATCTCCCACTGGGCCATCGTGCACAGCCGCAGCCCCGACATGTGGATGAGGGCTCGCAGGTTCGTGGTCATGACCAGGTTCGTGCGGGTCGCGTTGGGGAAGACGAACCGGGCGTCCTCGCCGGGCACGCCGGCCCCCAGCAGGTCCCCGTACAGCCCGAGCGCCCCGTCGACCTGCGACTCGTACCGCTCGCGCAGATCCGGGTCGCCCTCGGCGATGGAGTGGGGGAGCATCGTCGCCGCGCCCTTGAACTTGACGTAGCGCTGGCTCTGCTGGTCGAACGCCACGCCCGCGCGATGGCGCACGAGCTGGTGCGACAGCGTCCGCGACACGCCGCTGATGGCGAACGTGAAGACGACGTGCTCGATCGTCGAGCCGTGGCCGGACTCGATGACCGAGCTGATGAGCTTCTGCATCTTGTGCGGCGTCGAAGTCGCCGGCGACCGCGCGCCGGAAGATGGTCTGCGGGTCCTGCTCGGAGTAGCAGGTCCGGCAGGCCGTGTAGATGATCGGGACGTAGAACCTCTCGACGATCTCCCGGTCCGGGAAGAGCAGCGTGGCCTTCATCCCGAGGTCGCGACGGCCCGGGTTCTTCGGGATCCCGGTCTTCTCGCGGGTCGGCTCGGGGGTCGTCGGCTGGGCGGTCATCGGAGGGTCAGTCTAGCCCAGCGGCGTGGCTCCGGAGGCGTCGGGGCCGATGGGCAGCCGTCGGCCCCGTGGCCGGCCGTCGGCGCGGGCCGCCGACTCGCCCAGGGCGTACGCGACGACCTCGTCGAGGCCCATCGCCGCGCCCTCGGCCGCCAGGCGCGCAAGCTCCGCCGGCTCGATGAGGTCGCGCGGCCGGGCGATCCCGAACAGGTCGAAGTTCTGGTCGACGTAGTCGGCGAGCATCGTGCCCGGTCGTCGAGTCTGCAGATGGCGGGCCGCGCCCCACAGTCGGCCGGCGCGGACCGGGTCGCCGGTCGCGATGGCGACGATCGCCAGGTCGTCCAGGGTCAGGGTCACCCCGGAGATGTCGCCAGCCTCGTAGAAGTGGCGCAGGGCGTGGCGCCCGATTCGCGAGCCCCCCGTCGAAGTCGCGCTGGCCGATCGCGGACAGGCCGAGCATGTGCAGCGACCAGGCCTCCATCGTCCGCTCGCCGGACGCCCGGTGGAGCTCGAGGGCCGCGGTGTACCACGGCTCGGCCGCGGCCGCGTCGCCCGATGAAGTAGTAGTAGCTGCCCAGGCCCCACAGGATGTTGCCCTCACCGGCGGTGTCGCCGAGCTCCGCGGTAGAGGACGAGCGCCTCCTCGAGCATCGCCCGGCCGTCGGCCAGGACATCCGGGTCGATGTGGCCCGTTCATGATCTCGATGAGGTCCGAGTACGACGCGGTTGTAGAGCGCGTTGGCGATCTCGCGCCTTGTCGCCGATGGCTCGCGCCACAGCTCGAGGGCCTCCTCGTACCAGCGAGACGGCCGTCGGCTGAGTCGCCCTGCCAGTAGGCGATCCCGCCGAGCGCCTCGAGCAAACTGGCGCCGCAGCGATCGGCTCGTCCTGCGACCAGCCGGCTTCGCGGCCATGGCATCGAGCCGGCGGCGCGCCTCGTCGAGGTAGCCGCGCTTCTGCCAGAACCGCCACAGCAGGAACGCCAGGCCGGCCGCGACCGGCCGGTCGCGGTTCGGCGCGTCGCCCAGTCGAGGGCGGCCCGCAGGTTGTCGTGCTCCCGCTCGAGTCGCTCCAGCCAGCGCCGCTGGTCGGCGCCGGACAGCTCGCGGCGCCGCCGGCTCGGCCAGGGCGACATACGCGTCGCGCGTGGCGCGCCCGGATCGCCGTCGCCTCGCCGCGGGCCTCGAGCCTCTCGGCGGCGAACTCGCGGATCGTCTCGAGCATCGAGAACCGCGGCTCGCCGTCGGCCCTCCTCGACCCGGACGAGGCTCTGGTCCACGAGCTCGCCGATCCCGTCGATGACGTCGCCGCCGAGCTCCGTCGCCGGGCCGCAGACGGCCTCCGCCGTCTCGAGGTCGAACCCGCCGCGGAAGCACGGACAGGCGGTCGAGCAGGCGCCGCGCGCCGTCGTCGAGCAGGTCGTAGCTCCAGGCGATCGCGCCGCGCAGCGTCTGCTGTCGCTCGGGCAGGTCGCGGGCGCCGGCGGTCAGCAGCGTCCAGCTGGTGCTCGAGCCGGGCCAGGATCGCTCCGGCGGCAGGAGCTTGATCCGGGCCGCCGCCAGCTCGATGGCCAGCGGCATCCCGTGGAGGCGTGGCGCAGATGGCGGCCACGGCCGGCGCGTTCGCGTTCGTGACGGTGAAGCCCGGGCTTGACCGCGACCGCCCGCTCGATGAACAGGCGGACGGCTTCGTACGTCGTCGAGGGTCGCGAGGTCGATGCTCGCGCAGCGCCCGCGGCAGGTCGAGCCGCTCCACCTCGCGACAGCTGGCGCGGGTCCGGCGGCGCCGGCAGGCCCGGGACCGGGTACTCCTGCTCGCCCGAGACGCGCAGGGCCGCCCGGCTCGTGACGACGAGCCGACACGTTCGGGCAGCGCGCGGAGCAGGTCGGCGACGATCGGCGCCGCCGCCGACGACCTGCTCGAAGTTGTCGAGCACGAGCAGGACGCGCTCGTCGCCGCAGCCAGTCGACCAGCGCGTCGAGCGGTCGGCCGGGCGCCGCTCTCGACCAGCCCGACCGTCGCGGGCGATCGCGCGGCGCGACCAGCATCGGGTCGCGGACCGGCTCGAGCGGGACGAAGAAACGCCGTCCGGGAACTCGTCGGCGGCGCGCGCCGCGACCTGCAGCGAGAGCCGCGTCTTGCCGGTCCCGCCGGGGCCGGTGAGCGTCAGCAGGCGGGTCGTGCCGAGCAGGCGGCGGCCTCGGCCAGCTCCCGCTCGCGGCCGACGAACGTCGTCAGCTGCGGTCGGCAGGTTGTTCGGGTGGGCGTCGAGCGTCCGGAGCGGCGGGAAGTCGGCGAGCAGGCCGTCGACGATCGAGCTGGCTCAGCCGCTCGGGCTCGCGCGAGGTCCTTGCAGCCGGTAGCGCGCCCAGGTCGCGCAGCGTGACGCCGGCCGGCAGGCGCTCGCCGACCAGCGCGCGGGTCGCGTCCGAGACGAGCGACCTGGCCGCCGTGGGCGGCGGCCGCGATCCGCGCGGCGCGGTTGATGTCGAGGCCGACGAGGCTGTCGCCGACCAGCTGCGGCCTCGCCCGTGTGGATGCCCATCCGGACCCGGACCGGTCGGCGTCCTCCGGCCATGGCTCGGCGGCGAGCGCCGCGCTGGCCGTCGACCGCCGCCGCGATCGCCTGGCGCGCGCTCGGGAAGACGACGAAGAACGAGTCGCCCTCGGTGCCCTGCTCCTCGCCGCCGTGCGCCGCGAACGCCGCGCGCAGGATCGCGCGGTGGCGCTGCGCGGAGCTCGCCGTAGCGCGTCGGTCCCGACGCGCTGCTCGAGGCGGCGTCGAGCCCTCGATGTCGCTGAACAGGAAGGTGACGGTCCCGCGTCGGCGCGGCCGTCGGCTCGGTCATCCGGCTGCGTCCTCCGGTGTCGGCTCAGTGGCGGTGCCGCTTCGGTCAGGTCGCGCAGCCGGCCGGCCAGCCCGCGCAGGATGGCGAGGGCGACGCCGCGGCTGCTCGCGCGAGGACCGCCTCGAAGTCCCAGGTGGCGATGGCCAGGCAGGTCGTCGGCCCGTCGCCGACGACCTGGGCGATCCGCGGCCGGCCGTCGAGGAGGACAGCTCGCCGAAGAACTCGCCGGGTCCCAGCTCGGCGATCGTCTCGCCGTCGCGGATGACCCGGGCGCCGCCGTCGACGATGACGAAGAACCCGGTCCCGATCTCGCCCTGCCGGGCGATGACGTGGCCCGCCGGGAAGTCGACCTCGACGGCCCGCGGCGATCGGGGCCATCCCGGCCGGCGTCGACACCGTCGAACAGGGGGCGCGCCGACAGGAGCTCGATCTTGCCGGTCCTGGGTCAGTGTCATCGGTCCTCCAGGCGGCTCCGGCGGCCATGCTGCGCCGCGCGAGGGAGGGCCGTCAACCGCGCCGCGGCTGCCACGCGAGCGCCGTATCTGGCACCATGCGGACCATGGCCGGACCGAGACGAGATGGTCGACGCGATCGCCGGGTTCGCGCTGTTCGCCGACCTCACCGACCCGCAGCTCGAGCGGGTCGTCCACACGTTCGAGGAGGCGGTCTCCCGGCGAGGGCGAGCGGGTCCTCCGCCAGGGCCTGAGCGGCTCGGGCTTCCACGTCATCCTCGACGGCGAGGCGGCGTCGTCGTCGACGGCACGGAGCGCGCCCGGCTGGGCCGCGGCGAGTTCTTCGGCGAGGTCTCGATCCTCCTCGGCGAGTCGCCGATCGCCGACGTCGTGGCCACTCCGACCGCTGCGCTGCCTCGTCCTGCGCCGGCCCGGCGGTCGAGGCTTCCTGATCGACCACCCGCGGGTCATGTACCGGATGCTCCAGGCGCAGGCCCGCCGCCTGCGGAACGCGAACCGATGGCGGAGCTGAGCGACCGGCCGTTCCCGCCCGGCGACTACCCGGTCGTCGTCGTCGGCAGCGGCCCGGGCGGCCTCCAGGTCGTCCTACTCGCTGCGCCGGCTCGGCGTCGCCCACGCCGTCATCTCGGCCGATCCGTCGCCCGGCGGGATGTTCCGGCGCTGGCCGTTCTTCCAGCGGCTCCTGTCGTGGACCAAGCCGTACGCCCCGGTCGCGCCGGCGAGCCGCGCCTACGAGCGGTACGACTGGAACAGCCTGCTCGGCCGACGAGCCCGAGCGCGCGCCACTCCAGCCGAGCTCATGGACGGCACGTCGTACTTCCCGTCGCGGCCCGGAGATGGAGGCGAACCTGGCGGCGTTCGCCGAGCGGGCCGCGATCGAGGTCCGCTACGGCTGCCGCTGGACGGGCACGCGCCGGACGCGACGCCGGACGGGCGACCGGTTCGAGGTCGAGACGACCGACGGCGCCGTACCGCTGCCGGGTCCTGATCGTCGCCGTCGGCGTCGCCGAGCCGTTCACGCCGCCCGGCGCCGGGATGGAGCTCAGCCCCACTACGCCGATGTCCGGCCGGCCGAGACGTATGCCGACCGCCGGGTGCTCATCATCGGCAAGCAGAACTCCGGCTTCGAGCTCGCCAACGGCCTGCTGCCGTGGGCCCGCCAGCTCGTCCTCGTCTCGCCGTCGCACGCCAAGCTGTCGGTCGACACCCAGACGCTCGTCGGCGTCCGCGCGCGCTACGTCCAGCCGTACGAGGACCACGTCCTGGGCGGCGGCGTCGGCGATCCTCGACGCTCGCTCGACCGGTCGAGCGAAGCCCGGACGGGGCGGCTGCACGTCGCACCTGGCCGCACCGACGGCGGCGCGTGACCTGGCGATCGAGGTCGACGACGTCATCTCGGCGACCGGTTTCGTGGCGCCGCTCGTCGACCTGCCGGACGCTCGGCGTCGCGACCTTCGGCGCCAGCCGGCTGCCCGTCCAGACGCCCTGGTGGGAGAGCGCCACGCGTCCCGGGCATCTTCTTCGCCGGGACCATCGGCCAGGGCGCGAAGGGCCTCCAGAAGCACGGCGTCCCGGCCAACTCCGGGGCCGTCCATGGCGCCCGCTACAACGCCCGGGTGCTGGCCGCCGACATCGCGCGACCGGCTTCGGGATGGCCCGTGAGCGGCCGCCGTCGCCCCGGAGGCGCGTGGTCGGATCCATCGTGCGACCGAGCTCGCCGAGGCGCCGGACCTGTTCCACCAGCGCGGCTACCTCGCCCGGGTCCTGACCGCCGATCCGGCCGGCGGCTTCGTCGACGACGGCGTCCAGCCGCTCGCCCACGTCCTCGACGCCGACGGGCCAGACGCGCTCGCGGCGACGCTCGAGGCCGACGGCTCGGGGCGATCTACCCGGTCCTCTACACGCGGATCGGCGGCGTCGTCGGCGGAGCACAGATCGAACCCGACCGCTCATGCGCTATCGACACGCCCGAGCCCGCCGGACGATCGTCGAGTGGTCGCCGGCTGGGTAGATCGTCGCCCGGCCGCCAGCCGCCCGGCGCGGCCGACCGGTCAGGCCAGGCGGCCGAGCCGCTCGGCGGCGGCCTCGAGCGTCTCGACGCGCTTCGGGAAGGCGAACCGGAGCTTCGTCCGGCCGAGCTCCGGGCGCGAGAAGAACGACGAGCCCGGCACGGCCGCGACGCCCGGATCGGCGGATGAGCCGCATGGCGAAGGTCGACGTCGTCCTCGTCGGTCAGGTCGCGGATGTCGGTCATGACGTAGTACGCGCCGGCCGGGTCGATGGACCCGGAAGCCCGGCCGCGCGCAGGGCCGGCACGAGCAGGTCGCGCCGGGCCGCGGTAGTCCGGCCACGAGCTTCTCGTAGTAGGCGTCGCGGGAAGCCCGAGCGCGACGACGCCGCGGCCTGCAGCGGCGCCGCCGCGCCGACGGTCAGGAAGTCGTGGACGCGCCGGATCCCGACGCGTCAGCTCCGGCTGGCGCGATCGTCCAGCCGATCCGCCAGCCGGTGACCGAGTACGACTTCGACATCGAGTGGATCGACGACCGTCCGCTCGGCCATGCCCGGCAGCGTCGCGAGCGGGATGTGCTCGCCCTCGAACACGATGTGCTCGTAGATGTCGTCGGTGAAGGCGATGACGTCGTGCTCGACGCACAGCGCCGGCGATCAGCGCGAGCTCCTCGCGCGTGAACACCTTGCCGGTCGGGTTGTGCGGCGAGTTGACGACGATGCCCGCGCGTCCGCGGGCCGAACGCCGCGCGCAGCTCGTCCGGGTCGATCGACCAGTCCGGCTCGTGGAGCGTGACGTAGCGCGGGACCGCGCCGGACAGGATCGCGTCCGGGCCGTAGTTCTCGTAGTACGGCTCGAAGACGATGACCTCGTCGCCCGGGTCGAGCAGGCCGAGCATCGCGGCGATCATCGCCTCGGTCGCGCCGCAGGTGACGGTGACCTGCGTCTCGGGATCGATCGCGCCCCAGGCCGGGAAGTGCGCCGTCGTGGACGCGGCGATCGCGTCGCGCAGCGGCTTCGCGCCCCAGGTGATCGCGTACTGGTTGATGTCGTCGTCGACGGCCGCGCGCCGCGGCCGCCTTGAGCTCCGGCGGGCAGGCGAAGTCCGGGAAGCCCTGGGCCAGGCTGACCGCGCCGGCCGCGACCGCCAGGCGGTTCATCTCGCGGATGACCGATTCGGTGAAGCTGTCCGGCCTTGGCCGAGATCCGTCGACGCGGCATGGCCGCGAGTCTACGGGCCGGCGCCGCTCAGACGAGGCGGCGGGGGATCGCTCGTGCCAGGACCGCTCGAAGAACGGCTCGCCGTCGAGGTCGACCTCGAGGTCGACGGACAGGTCGAAGGCGGTCGGCGTCGCTGGTCTGGCGCGACCGCGCCCGGATCTCGATCCGGTGGCGCGGCCTCGTCCAGCGGTAGACGACGTCGGCGTCCATCGAGGCGCGTCGCCGGGTCGGCGTCCGAGGCGGTCAGCACCAGCGTCTCCGCGGCGTAGAGGCGCGGCCGTCCTCGAGGATGTCCTCGCCGCCGTCGTGGATGGTGACGGCCACGCGTCCCGGCGATGACGTCCTCCTCGATCCGCCAGACCGGCGGATCGGCCTCGCCCTCGCCGCCGACCTCGCGCACGCCGGCGGGCGTCGTCTTGAACGCCGGGACCGGCGAGTCGCCGGGCCGCCGGCGGGCGGCACGACCGGCAGGACGAGGCGCGACGGCGTCGCCGGACCGCGGTGCAGCTCGAACTCGCCGGGAACGGCGACGGCCAGAGCACCGGCCAGGCCGCGACGCGACCGACAGGCGGATCCGGTGGCCCGGCGCGAACCGGTAGCCGGCCGTGCCGCAGCGGGATGCGGACCTCCTCGACCCGGCCGGGCACGAGCGGCTCGGGGTCGACGTCGGAGCGGCGGTGGGTCAGGTTGAGGACCCCGGCGCTGACCTGGGACGACGTCCCGTCCGGGCGCGACGTCGGCCAGCCGGACGACGGCGGTCGCGACCGGCATCGTCGCCGCCAGGTGGAGGACGGCCTCCGGCACGCCGAGGATCGAGAGCGGCTCGTCGAGCGGCGCCGTGGTGTAGGTCGGGCCGAGCGCCTCGTCCGGGCGCAGGTCGCGGGCCAGGCCGTTGGGCGGCCCGCCGGCGCCCCACGACAGCGCGGCCCGCGTCCCGACCGTCGCGCGGTGGCGGTAGCGGTCGATGCCGGCGGCGTCGGCCGTCGCGCCGCTCGGTCCGCGACGAGCCGGCCCGCGAGCGGCAGCGCGCCGCCGCGAACCGCCAGTCGCCCGCGCGCGACCGCACGGGTGCGGGTAGGCGGCCGCCGCCCGCCAGCGCCCGGGCCAGCGCCGCCGGGAACGGCTCCGGCTCGGCGCAGTCGCGCTCGAACCAGGCGACCGGCGGGCTCGTCCTCCCAGCCGTTCGTCGATGCCCTTAGCCAGCGGTCGAAGAACCGGACGAGCTCGTGGAGCCAGTCGAGGTTCGGGCCCGGGTAGGCGTCGTCGGGGAAGGCGTGGACCCAGTTGCCGACGAGCGTCCGGCGGGCGCCGTGCAGCGCTCCTGCATCCGGAACGCCGGCGTCGACGTAGGCGTCGCATCCAGCCGGCGACCTGGAAGATCGGCGACCTCGATCGCGTCGTAGTCCGGCGCCAGCGAGCCCTGCCGCCAGTACGGCCCGTCGTGCTGCTGGCGGAGCCAGGCGAACAGCCAGGGCGGCGTCGCCTCGAGCCGCTCGCGCCACTCGTCGCGCCAGCCGTCGCCGCGGAACGCCGGCGTCGGGCGGCATCGCGTTCATCCCGACCTGGCTGACCGCGTACTGGCTGAGCTCGCTGGCCGTGACGCAGCCGCCGAGGTAGTGGACGTCGTCGGGTAGCGGTCGTCGGTCGCGTACATCGGGCACGATCGCCCGCAGGTGCGGCGGCCGCAGCTTGGCGACCTGGATCGCCGTGAACGCCGCCGTAGCTGATGCCCCACATGCCGACCGCGCCCGTGCACCACGGCTGGGCCGCGAGCCACTCGACGGCGTCGTACCCGTCGCGGGTCTCGGCCTCGGTGTACTCGTCGAGGGCGACGCCGGCGGACGATCCCGTCCCGCGGACGTCGAGCCGGCACAGGGCGAAGCCGCGCGCCGCGAGCCACTCGCCGCGGCGCGTGTCGGCGTTCGCGGCGCCAGTTGTCCTTGCCGTACGGGATCATCTCGAGGATCGCCGGGAACCGCTCGTCGGGTCGTCGGCGGCCGGGGCCGGGCAGCCACAGGTTGGCCGACAGCTCGAGGCCGTCGCGGACCGGGATCCGGACGTCCCAGTCGACTCGACCTCGTGGCGTGGCGGGCTCGCCGGGCGGCCGTCGGTCGGGTCGGCGGTCATCGCCGCGAGTCTACGGGCGGCGGCGCGGGCCGCGGACGGCCGGCGCCCGCGCCATGCGACGATCGCCGCGATGGACGACGACCGCCGGTCGCCGAGCGGCCCGTGGATCGCGCCGCTCGCGCCGGCGTCGGCCTACGAGAACCCTGGATCACGGTCTGGCACGACGAGGTCACCCGGCCGGACGGCAGCCCGGGATCTACGGCGTGGTCCACTTCGCGAACCTGGCGGTCGGGCGTCGTGGCCATCGACGACGACGACCGGGTCGCTGCTCGTCGGCCAGCATCGCTACACGCTCGACGCCTACTCGTGGGAGATCCCCGAGGGCGGCGTGCCCGTCGACGAGGACCCGCTGGACGGGCGCCCGGCGCGAGCTGCGCGAGGAGACCGGCGTCGACGCCGCCGACTGGCGCGAGCTCGCCCGGCTCGCACCTGTCGAACTCGGTGACCGACGAGCTCGCGGTCCTCTACCTGGCGACCGGGCCTGACCCACGGCGACGCGACACCGGACGCGACCGAGGACCTCGAGGTCCGCTGGGTGCCGTTCGACGAGGTCGCTGGCGATGACGCTCGACGGCCGGATCACCGACGCGAGACGGTCGTCGCGGATCGAGCGCGTGGCGCTCCTGTTTCGAGCGCGAGCCGACACGCGGGTCAGTAGGTCTCGAT
>CAVTWU010000028.1:0-699831 GCA_963738475.1 uncultured Chloroflexia bacterium | reverse complement strand
CCGGCTCCGAGTTACCGGTCGTCCTGGTGAACGTCATGCGCGGCGGACCGGCCTCGGCAGCATCGGCCGGCCCAGGCGGACTACCTGCAGGCGGTCAAGGGCCACGGCCACGGCGACTACCGACTGCCGGTCCTCGCGCCGTCGTCGATCGCGGAGGCGGTCGGCTCGTCGCGGACGCCTTCGAGCTCGCCGAGCGCTATCGCACCCCGGTCATCATCCTGGCCGACGGGATCCTCGGGCAGGCGATGGAGCCGGTCCGCCCGGACTATCGATACCCGCCGCGGCGCCCGGCCGACTGGGCCGTGACCGGCGCCGACGGACGGCCGCCGCGCGTCGTGAAGTCGCTCCACCTGAGCCCGGAGGACCTCGAGGCGCACAACGACGCGCCTGCAGGCCAAGTTCCGGACGATCGCCGCCGCGAGGTCCGCTGGGCCGGCGAGCGACTCGACGACGCCGAGATCGTCGATCGTCGCGTACGGCACGGCCGCCCGCGTCGCGCGCACCGCGGTCGCCCGAGCGGGAGGCAGGCCTTCGGGTCGGCCTGTTCCGGCCGATCAGCCTGTGGCCGTTCCCGCGCGACGCGCTCGGCAGCCGCTCGCGGACGGTGCCCGGGCGATCGTCGTCGTCGAGCTGTCGGCGGGTCAGCTGGTCGAGGACGTCCGGCTGGCCGTCGAGGGCCGCGCCCCGGTCTTCTTCCATGGCCGGACCGGCGGCATGGTCCCGACGCCCGGCGACGTCCTCGATGCGTGCGCGACGGCCTGGGCGCGGACGCCGGCGCGCGAGCGAGGTCGACGCATGACCACGGCGCTCGGACCGCCGCCCGGCCCGGATCGTCGCGGCCCGCCCGGACCTGCTCGAGGACCGCTCGACCCACTACTGCCCCGGCTGCGGGCACGGCGTCGTCCATCGCCTCCTGGCCGAGGTCCTCGGCGAGCTGGACCTGGGCCCGCGCACGATCGCGGTCGCGGCCGTCGGTTGCGCGGTCTTCGCCTACGACTACCTCCACATCGACTTCGTCGAGGCGCAGCACGGTCGGGCGCCGGCCGTCGCGACCGGCATCCGGCGGGTCCGACCCGACGCGTTCGTCCTCACCTACCAGGGCGACGGCGACCTGGCCGCGATCGGCACCGCCGAGATCGTCCATGCCGCCGCGCGCGGCGAGAGGATCACGGTCGTCTTCGTGAACAACGGGATCTACGGGATGACCGGCGGCCAGATGGCGCCGACGACCCTGCTCGGCCAGAAGACGACGTCCACGCCGCTCGGCCGCGACGCCCGGCTCGCCGGCTACCCGCTGCCGATCACCGAGATGCTGGCCATCCTGCCCGGCGTCGCGTACGCGGCCCGAGGCTCGCTCGCGTCGCCGGCGGCCATCGGCAAGACGAAGGCGATGCTCAAGCGCGCCTGCGAGGTCCAGGTCGTCGATGGCGGCTTCGGATCGTCGAGGTCCTGTCGAACTGCCCGGTCGGGTGGGGCATGACCCCGGTCGAGTCGATCGACGCACCTCGCGGAGGTCGCCGAGACCTACCCGTCGGCGTGCTCGTCGACCGGGTGCCCTGCCGCGAACGAGGCGGCGGTCCTGATGGGCTCGGCGGTCATCGTCTCGGGCTTCGGCGGCCAGGGTCTCCTGTTCGCCGGGACCGTCCTGGCGCGGGCGGCGATGGCCGAGGGTCTCGAGGTCTTCTGGATCCGTCGTACGGACCGGAGATGCGCGGCGGAGCGGCCGCCTGCACCGTCATCGTGGATGACGTCCCGATCGGGTCCCCGGTCGTCGATCGCGCCGATGTCGTCATCGCCCTCTCGGGACCGGCCCTGGATCGATACCGCGGCTGGTCCGCCGGGCAGCCTGCTCATCGTGGATGGGTCGCAGGGCGACGCCGACCCGCCGTTCGACGGGGTCGAGATCCTCGCCCCGCCGTGTACCGCGATGGCCCGTGCCGCCGGCGACGACCGGCTCGTCAGCGTCGTCGCGCTCGGCGCCCTGGCCGCGCGCCCGCCGGTGGTCGGTGCCGGCGCGATCCGCCGGCGTGCGTGACGTCGTCGGCGCGAAGCATCCCGAGGTGCTCGAGGCGGACCTCGCGCGTTCGATGCGGGGATGGCGCTGGCACCCGGCTGCACCCGCCCCTGCCTACTCCGTCGTAGGTGTTCCGTCCGATCGCGCTGGTATGCTCTCGGAGCCGGGCGTGGCCCCGGACTGCATCGCCACCGGAGGAGGGGCATGGAACTCCTGATCATCGGCGGGATCATCGTCATCGTGGCGGTCGTCCTCATCGGCCTGTACAACGGCCTGGTCCAGAAGCGCCTGCGAGTCGACGAGGCGTTCGCCCAGATCGAAGTGCAACTCAAGCGTCGCCACGACCTCATCCCGAACCTGGTGAACGCGGTCAAGGGCTACATGGGCTTCGAGCAGAAGGTCCTGACCGACGTCACCAACGCCCGAGCCGCCGCCGTCTCGGCCGGCGCCGAGGGCCCCGCCCAGCAGGCCGCCGCGGAGAACGCCCTGACCGGCACGCTGCGCTCGCTGTTCGCGGTCGTCGAGAACTACCCGGAGCTGAAGGCGAACGAGAACGTCCTGTCGCTCCAGGAGAACCTGACCACCACGGAGAACCAGATCTCCTTCTCGCGCCAGCACTACAACGCCACCGTCCTGGACTACAACACCGGGATCGCCACCTTCCCGGCCGTCCTCATCGCCGGCATCTTCGGGTTCGTCAAGCGCGAGTTCTTCGACGCCGAGCCCGAGGCCGCCGCGGTCCCGAACGTCGACCTCAGCCTGAGCTGACCGCCCGCCCGCGGGAGGGACCGTGGCCGGGAACACGTTCTACGCACAAAAGTCCGCCAACCAGCGCAACTCGCTGTTGATGGCCGGCTTCGTCGTGCTGTTGCTGGGCCTGCTCGGCTTCAGCGTCGGCTACGCCATCTTCGGCTCGCCGGCGGGTGGCGTCGCCATGACGCTGTTCGCGCTCGCGCTTGGGCGTCATGTCGGGGATCGGGACGTACTTCCAGGGCGACAAGCTCGTCCTGGCGGTGAGCGGCGCGAAGGCCGTGGATCCGGCCGCCGCCCCGCAGCTGATGAACGTCGTCCAGGAGCTCGCGATCGCCGCGAACATCCCGGTGCCGGCGGTCTACATCATCGACGACACGGCGCCGAACGCCTTCGCGACCGGGCGAGACCCGGCCCACGCCTCGATCGCCATCACGACCGGCCTGCTGCGAGAAGCTCGACCGCGAGGAGCTCCAGGGCGTCATCGGCCACGAGCTGTCGCACGTGCGCAACCTGGACATCCGGTTCTCGCTGGTCGTCGCGGTCATGGTCGGGGCCATCGCCCTGCTGGCCGACTTCTTCCTGCGGTTCACGTTCTGGGGCGGCGTCGCGGCCGGTCGCGCAACGGACAGCGGCGGGGGGCGGCGGGGCCCAGGCCGCCTTCGCGATCATCGCGATCGCGCTGGCCATCCTGGCGCCGATCATCAGCCGGTTCATCCAGCTCTCGGTCAGCCGGCAGCGCGAGTACCTCGCGGACGCCTCGTCCGTCGAGCTGACCCGGAACCCGGTCGGCCTGGAGCGGGCGCTGGCCAAGATCTCGTCGGATCGCGAGGTCCTCGAAGTCGCCAACCGTGGCACGCAGCACCTGTACTTCACGAACCCGATCAAGAAGTTCGAGGAACGCTCGTCGTCGCTGATGTCGACGCACCCGCCGATCCTCGATCGGATCAACCGGCTGCGCGAGCTGACGAGCCAGCCGCCACTGTGCGCCGAAGAGGCCGCGCACCTCGCCGACCTGGAGTAGGGCGACCGCCCCTCGGTGGCAGGCCTAGCGTGGCCCGTGGTATCCTCGCCCCCGCCGACGGGCAGCCGACGGCTGGTTGTTCATCGGGCCGAGATAGCTCAGTTGGTAGAGCACGCGACTGAAAATCGCGGTGTCGCCAGTTCGAATCTGGCTCTCGGCACCACCTATGGGTGGGCGTGTTCCGGGCGGAAGTGGCTCAGTTGGTAGAGCATCACCTTGCCAAGGTGAGGGTCGCGGGTTCGAGTCCCGTCTTCCGCTCCATTCATCGGATCTCGGACCGCTGCCCCTTCGTCTAGTGGTAGGACAGCGGACTTTGAATCCGTGAACCGAGGTTCGAACCCTCGAGGGGCAGCCAACCACCCCGGCGACGACGCGAACTGAACACCTGGCGACGTGGTGAAGTGGCTCAACACGGAGGTCTGCAAAACCTCTATTCACCGGTTCGAATCCGGTCGTCTGGTCGACGTCATGCGCGGCGGGCCCGGGCTCGGCAGCATCGGGCCGTCCCAGTCGGACTACCTCCAGGCGGTCAAGGGCCATGGGCATGGCGACTACCGCGTCCCGGTCTTCGCGCCGTCGTCCATCGCCGAGGCCGTCGCGCTCGTCGCCGACGCCTTCGAGGTGGCCGAGCGGTATCGCACGCCGGTCATCCTGCTGGCCGACGGGATCATCGGGCAGGCCATGGAGCCGGTCCGCCCGGTCTATCGATGCCCGGAGCGGGTCCCAGCTTCCTGGGCCGTGACCGGCGCCGACGGCCGTCCGCCTCGGGTCGTGAAGTCGCTGCACCTGCGGAACGAGGATCTGGAGGCGCACAACGACGCGCTCCAGGCCAAGTTCCGGACGATCGCCGCGCAGGAGGTGCGCTGGGCCGGCGAAGCGCTCGAGGACGCCGAGGTCGTGATCGTCGCGTATGGCACGGCCGCCCGCGTCGCGCGGACCACGGTCGCCGATGCCCGGGCCCACGGCCTTCGGGTGGGCCTGTTCCGGCCGATCAGCCTGTGGCCGTTCCCGTCGGAGGCGCTCGCCGCCGCTGCGGCTGGTGCCCGGGCGGTCCTGGTCGTCGAGCTGTCGGCCGGCCAGATGGTCGAGGACGTCCGACTCGCCGTGGATGGTCGGGTGCCGGTCCTGTTCCACGGCCGCACCGGTGGGATGGTCCCGACACCCGGCGACGTCCTCCACGCGGTCCGAACGGCCTGGGCACGGACGCCGACGCGCGATCGAGGTGCGCGATGACCGCGTCGCTGGACCGCCGGCCGCCGCGGATCGTCGCGGCACGCCCGGAACTCCTCGAGGACCGATCCACCCACTACTGCCCGGGATGCGGGCACGGGGTGGTCCACCGCCTCCTGGCCGAGGTCCTCGGGGAGCTGGACCTCGCTCGACGGACCATCGCGGTGGCCGCCGTCGGCTGCGCGGTGTTCGCCTACGACTACCTCCATATCGACTTCGTCGAGGCCCAGCACGGTCGGGCGCCGGCGGTCGCCACCGGCATCCGGCGGGTGCGGCCCGACGCGTTCGTCCTGACCTACCAGGGCGACGGCGACCTGGCCGCCATCGGCACCGCGGAGATCGTCCATGCCGCCGCGCGCGGGGAGCGGATCACGGTCATCTTCGTCAACAACGGGATCTACGGGATGACCGGCGGCCAGCTCGCGCCCACGTCGCTGCTCGGCCAGAAGACGACCTCCACGCCGCTCGGCCGCGATGCCCGGACCGCCGGCTATCCGCTGCCCATCACCGAGATGCTGGCCATCCTGCCCGGCGTCGCGTACGCCGCGCGCGGGTCGCTCGCGTCTCCGTCGGCCATCGGCAAGACCAAGGCGATGATGCGGCGGGCCTGCGAGGTCCAGGCGGTCGATGGCGGCTTCGGGATCGTCGAGATCCTGTCCAACTGCCCGGTCGGCTGGGGGATGACCCCGGTGGAGTCGATCGACCATCTCGCGGTGGTCGCCGAGACCTTCCCACTCGGCGTCCTGGTCGACCGGGCGCATCGGCGGAGCGCCGGCCGGCGCGTCGGCCGGTGGGCGGGCCTGATGGAGCGGACCGCGATCGTGTCCGGGTTCGGCGGGCAGGGGATCCTGTTCGCCGGGACCGTGCTGGCACGCGCCGCCATGGCCGAGGGACTCGACGTGTTCTGGATCCCGTCGTACGGGCCGGAGATGCGCGGCGGCGCAGCGGCCTGCACCGTCATCGTCGGCGACGGCCCGATCGGCTCCCCGGTCGTGGACCGCGCCGATGTCGTCATCGCCCTGTCGGCCCCGGCCCTCGAGCGATACGGGCGGGTGGTCGCCGACGACGGCCTCCTGATCGTGGATGGATCGATGGCCACGCCGACGCGCCAGGGCGACGGGGTCGAGCTCGTGGCGCCGCCGTGCACCCAGCTCGCCAGGGCAGCCGGCGACGACCGGCTCGTGAGCATCGTCGCGCTGGGCGCGCTGGCGGCACGCTCGACGGTGCCCGGTGCCGACGCGATCCGCCAGGCGCGTGCGTGACGTCGTCGGAGCGAAACACCCGGAGACGCTCGAGGCGGACCTGCGGGCGTTCGATGCCGGGATGGCGGCCGGCGACGCCGGCGGCTGCGGCGGCAGCCTTCGCCTGACTGGCGGTCGGCCCGTGGACGGATGGTCGCCGGTCGCCGATGGTCGCTGCTATGCTCTCGTGAGCCTGGGCGTCGCCCCGGACTGCATCGCCACCGGAGGAGGGGCATGGAACTCCTGATCATCGGCGGGATCATCGTCATCTTGGCGGTCATCCTCATCGGGCTGTACAACGGCCTGGTCCAGAAGCGCCTGCGCGTCGACGAGGCGTTCGCCCAGATCGAAGTCCAACTCAAGCGTCGCCACGACCTCATCCCGAACCTGGTGAACGCGGTCAAGGGCTACATGGGCTTCGAGCAGAAGGTCCTGACCGACGTGACGAACGCCCGAGCGGCCGCCGTCGCCGCCGGCGCCCAGGGCCCCGCCCAGCAGGCCGCCGCGGAGAACGCGCTGACCGGCACGCTGCGCTCGCTGTTCGCGGTCGTCGAGAACTACCCGGAGCTGAAGGCGAACGAGAACGTCCTGTCGCTCCAGGAGAACCTGACCACCACCGAGAACCAGATCTCCTTCTCGCGCCAGCACTACAACGCCACCGTGCTGGACTACAACACCGGGATCGCCACGTTCCCCGCCGTGCTCATCGCCGGCATCTTCGGGTTCGTCAAGCGCGAATTCTTCGACGCGGAGCCCGAGGCCTCCACGGTCCCGAACGTCGACCTCAGCCTGAGCTGACCGCCGGCCCGCGGAAGGGACCGTGGCCGGGAACACGTTCTACGCACAGAAGTCGGCCAACCAGCGTAACTCGCTGTTGATGGCCGGCTTCGTCGTGCTGTTGCTGGGCTTGCTCGGCTTCAGCGTCGGGTACGCCATGTTCGGATCGCCGGCGGGTGGCGTCGCCGTGACGCTGTTCGCGCTCGGCGCTTGGGCGTGATGTCGGGGATCGGCACGTACTTCCAGGGCGACAAGCTCGTCCTGGCGGTGAGTGGCGCGAAGGCCGTGGATCCGGCCGCCGCCCCGCAGCTGATGAACGTCGTCCAGGAACTCGCGATCGCCGCGAACATCCCCGTGCCGGCGGTCTACATCATCGACGACACGGCACCGAACGCCTTCGCGACCGGGCGAGATCCGGCGCACGCCTCGATCGCCATCACGACCGGCCTCCTGCAGAAGCTGGACCGCGAGGAGCTCCAGGGCGTCATCGGGCACGAGCTCTCGCACGTGCGGAACCTGGACATCCGGTTCTCGCTCGTCGTCGGGGTCATGGTCGGGGCGATCGCGCTGCTGGCCGACTTCTTCCTGCGATTCACGTTCTGGAGCGGCGTCAGCGGCCGGTCGCGCAACCGGGACAGCGGCGGGAGTGGGGGAGGGGCCCAGGCGGCCTTCGCCATCATCGCGATCGTGCTGGCCATCCTGGCGCCGATCATCAGCCGGTTCATCCAGCTGGCGGTCAGCCGGCAGCGGGAGTACCTCGCCGACGCCTCGGCCGTCGAGCTGACCCGCAACCCGATGGGCCTGGAGCGGGCGCTCGCCAAGATCTCGTCGGACCGCGAAGTGCTCGAGGTCGCGAACCGTGGCACGCAGCACATGTACTTCACGAATCCGATCAAGAAGTTCGAGGCCCGCTCGTCGTCGCTGATGTCCACGCACCCGCCGATCCTCGACCGGATCAACCGGTTGCGCGAGCTGACCAGCCAGCCGCCGCTGAGCGCGGAACAGGCCGCCCACCTGGCCGACCTGGAGTAGGGCTGAGGGAGGCTCCGTGGCAGGCCGAGCGTGGCCCGTGGTATCCTCGCCCCCGCCGACGGGCAGCCGACGGCTGGTTGTTCATCGGGCCGAGATAGCTCAGTTGGTAGAGCACGCGACTGAAAATCGCGGTGTCGCCAGTTCGAATCTGGCTCTCGGCACCACCTACGGGTGGGCGCAGTGTCTTCGGGCGGAAGTGGCTCAGTTGGTAGAGCATCACCTTGCCAAGGTGAGGGTCGCGGGTTCGAGTCCCGTCTTCCGCTCCATTCCTCAGACATCGGACCGCTGCCCCTTCGTCTAGTGGTAGGACAGCGGACTTTGAATCCGTGAACCGAGGTTCGAACCCTCGAGGGGCAGCCAACCACCCCGGGCGATCGGCGCGAACTCCATATGGCGACGTGGTGAAGTGGCTCAACACGGAGGTCTGCAAAACCTCTATTCACCGGTTCGAATCCGGTCGTCGCCTCCACAATTCCGAGCACGCACAACGGCCCTTCGGGGCCGTTCTTCATGTCCGGCCGAGGTCAGAGACCGAGCAGTCGGCGCTTGGCGGCGGCGAATTCCTCGTCGGTGAGCACGCCGGTGGCATGCAGCTTGCCGAGGTCCGCGAGTCGGTCGGCCACGGACGGTGCTGCCGAGGCTGGTGGCGACGCCGGGGCGGGGGCCGGTGCCGCGGCCGGGGGAGGGATCGTCGCGGTCGGCTGCAGGACCTGCTGTCCCGACGGGTTGACGCCCATCCCTCGCCAGAACTGGTCGACGGCCGGCTGATACGCCGCGCTGGAGAGCGTCTGCCTCCGGAACGCCGAGGTCATGCCCTTCATCCGGACGACGGCATCGCGCTGCGCCGGCTGGAGCTGGATCCCGGCCTTGCAGATCGGGCACGCCAGGTACTCGTCCGAGCCGTACGGCACGACCGGGATGAAGTACAGGCTGATCTTCTTCTCGGACTTGATGTGGTGCAGGAAGACCTGGTTGTGGCAGTTCGGGCAGGTCGTGGGGGCGACCTCGCCGAGATCCTGGGCTTTGCCGGCGCCCCATCCGAAGATCAAGACCATCTACGTATCGTGCCGCATGGGGTCTCGTCGCGTCAGCGGAGGTCGTCGAGGAGGAACGTCTCGAACGTGCCCGTGCAGGCGTGACCCGAGGCGATCGTGAGCGCGCGTCGGGCAGGGTCGGCCACCATGGCGAACAGGATGGTCGAGCCCTCGTCGCCATCGGCCGGATCCGGGTGGACGCAGATGGCCTGTGGCTCCGCGCCGTGGTCGGCGAGGATCGACGTGAGACCGGCCATCGTCGGCTCGACCTGGTCGCGCAGGGCGGCGGCGCGCGCGTAGCGGCCGAGGCTCCCGGGCGACGGCGGGAAGGTGATGTCGGCCACGGAAGCGTCGAGCGCGTGGTTCGTGTGGACGTTGCCGCCGAACACGGCCTGCCGCGTCCCGGTCGTCTCGATGACCCGGGCGGCCTCCGCGGGGAACGCCAGCTGGTAGGAGTAGCCGCCGGCCCGGCCGGCTCGCGTCGCTCGTGCCGTCGCGTCCGCCGCGTCTCGCGCATCCAGCACGTCACGGGCGATGAGCGCCCTGGGGATGCCGATGCGCTCGTCGCGCGCGGAGAGCGACATCGCGCCGACCGCGACGCCGTGCTCGTTGATCCCGACGAGCGGGAGGGTGCCCGCGACGACGGGGGCCAGGACCGCCGGGCCATCGTCGGGGAGGTCGATGACGATCCCGACCGCGCCGTCGTCGCCCGCGTACCACTGCTCGGTGTGGCCCAGGAGCGGTCCGTCGGCCGTGTCCAGGACCACGTCCGTGCAGCGCTCGAGCGGCGCCAGACGGCCGATCCCGAGCTCGACCTGCCCGTAGATCTCCTCGAAGGCGTTGGCCGCCATGACCGTGGCGAACGGCTGGCCCGCGCCGTCGGCGATGCCGCGGATCTGCTCGACGAGGTGGGGGAGCGCCGCCTCGGAGGCGGCGATGTACGGGGCGAGGATCTCGTCCAGGGAGTCGGCGTCGACGCCATGCGCGGCCAGGTAGCGATCGACGAAGGCGAGGGAGTCGTGGATCTCGTCACCGAGTCCTCGACCGATGGCCCGTCCGCGTTCGAACGGCGTGCCGGTCGCGTGCACGACGATGAAGCCCACGTGGCTAGGCGCGCTGTCGGGCGATCGTGAGCCCGACGATCCGGGAGATGACCAGGGCGACGTACATGAGGCCGGCGACCTGCTCGATCATCACCCAGGAACGGGCCTGGGCCTGGATCGGCGTGATGTCCGACAGCCCGACGCTGGTCAGGTTCGTGAACGACAGGAACAGCAGCTCGAACCAGGTGCGCGGCGCATCCGGCGCCACGGCCGCGGTGAACGAGCCCGGCCAGATGACCTGGACGGCCATGAAGATGTAGGCGAACGCCCAGGCGACGACGGTGAAGGTCGCGCCGGTCGCCCACAGCTCGTCGGTCGTCACGAATCGATCGAGGAACATGTAGCGCAGCAGCGCGACGCACGTGTACAGGTAGAAGGCGGCGTGCAGGATCGAGGACCACAGGACCACCTGCTGGTTGAGCGGGTCGACGACCTCGAGCAAGGTGAGGGCGACGATCGGGACGCCGAGCAGGACCACGACCCAGGTCAGCGCCGGGGTCTCGTTCACCGCCCGGACCGCCAGGAACAGCACGACGAGCCCGAACGTGGAGACCGCCGCCCGACCGAGCGCCGAGTCGTCCATGAACGGGTAGATCAGGACGCCACTGAGCTGGACGGCGAGCAACACCGCCATGGGTTGCTGCCAGGCCCGCGAGAGCCAGCTGGTAGGCGACGTCATCGCCGCCCAGTCTACGGAAGCCGGGGCTGCGGGGAGCGTTCCCGGGTCGGACGTTCGGTCAAGTAGCGCTCCGGGTCGTGCTCTGACCAGGGTGTACTGTCTTCTGCGGACGATCCACCGAGGCCGAATGGAAGGTGAGGAGCGATCGTGGATGAGCCGCCCATCACTCCGAGCGAGCCTGCGGCCGAACCAGCAGCGGCAGGCGACAGCTGGTTGACCACGACGCCGGCCGAGAGTCCTCCAGCGAATACGCTCGAGCTATGGTCGCCCAAGGGCATCGGCATCGCGTCGGTCTTCCTCGGCTTTCCGGGAGCGACGGTCCTCGCCGCATTGAACTGGCGCAGGATGGGCCAGCCTCGCAAGGCGATCGCGCACCTGGCGGCGGTCGTGATCGGGATCTGGGCGCTCATCTTCGTCGCGGAGTCGATCATCCCGCTCATCGGCCTGGGGGTCAGCTACTACCTCTACGCGATCCAGAAGAGCGATCAGATGCCACTCGCCGCCGCCGGCCAGGTGACGGGACGGAGTGGGTTGGTGGGAGCGTTGATCGCCATCATCGGGACGGTACTCATCCTCGGGTCGGCAGTGTTGGTGTGGGTCGCGGCTGGCCTGGATGACTACGAGCATCGCGGCGAGGTGCTGTTCTTTCCAGAGATGCCGCCGGACGACTGCGACTCGACGGGGCAAGCAACCGTATTCGCTCCAGGCGACTCGATCTTCCAGAGCGTGGTGATGCGCGAGACGGTCCAGCCGGGCTCGCGGGTCGTGGTGGAGCTCGATCGCCTCGGCGTCACCGAGGGGTCGGCTCCGATCACGGTCGAGCCACCCTACGACTGCCTCAGCTCGTCGAACCCACTTGGTTCGCTGGAGGCTGGCACCTACACCGTCCGCTACCGCTACGTCGGCCAGCCTGAGGCGTCGGATCTTGCCAGCGGTACGTTCACCGTCTCTGCCAGTTCGGTAGCATCGCCGAGTCCCTAGCTCGGAGCGGACTGGTTAGCGCCAGGCAAGCGCGGCGATCCGCTGCCGGGCGTGTCGTGCGACGATGTCGGCCCGCAGAAGCGAATGGCGCTGGAGGGAAGGATGCTCACGACCATCGATGGCTTCGCCGACAACGTGGTCGCCGTGCGCGGGACCGGACTCGTGACCGCCGACGACTACCAGGCGGTCCTCACGCCGGCCATCGCCGACGCGACGGCAGGCGGGCGCAAGGCACGGCTCCTGTTGGAGTTCGGCGAGGGGTTCGAGGGGTACGACACCAGCGCCATCCTGTCCGACAGCGCGCTGGGCATCGGGCATCTCGGGTCGTTCGAGCGGATCGCGGTGGTGACGGACGCCGAGTGGCTGCGTCGCGCGATCCACCTGTTCGGCGGGCTCATCCCCGGCGATGTCCGCCTCTTCGCGACGGCCGAGAGCCACGACGCAGAGGCGTGGATCCGCAGCTGACGTCGTTGGTGCCGGAGCCGAGATTCGAACTCGGAATCCCTTGCGGGGCGCGGGTTCAAGTCCTGACCGATGGGTCCGCGGACCTCCGCCGACGGCGTGATGCTGCACGAATTGCCCCTCGCACCCTTTCGTCCGTCCGGGCCTGTGCCAGCGCAAGCCGGCGCCGCTTCAGGGTGTGATGTCGAATCGTTGCCGTACGCCAGCAAGTCGAGCCCAGCGCGATACTCGACCGCGGTAGAGGCCAGGCGGGAGGCCAGGGTCGAAGGCGCTGTAGGTGCACGTGGTCAAGGCAGAGCGCTGCTCCTCCGTCTCCACCCTCCCGCCGGGACCGTCCACGAACCAGACGTTGCTTCGCCCGCGCGCAGCGGACGATTGAGCGTCGCGACCACGCGGAACCCGGTCGACGATGCGAACGTGGTCGCCTCTTCCGTCAACGAGCACCCGGTTCCGCCGGTCCCGAACTCGATCGGCCCTGGGGCCGCTTCCCATGGCAGCACGACTGGCCCGCCCGGGTCGGCGCTGGCCAAGCGGTAAGCGAGGCCGCCGACGAAGGCCACGAGCAACACCACGATGGCGACCACGGCGACGCGGTACCAGATCACTTCCGATCCGCGTCGAGGCGGTGCGACCCAAGCCTCCGGCCGCACCCAGCCCTCTACCGGACCGTCACCTTTCCCGCTCGGCGGCGTCGGTTCGTCCATGCCCGCCTCTCCCGGTCGCCTGACAGGATGCCAAGCGGTACCGGCAGAGACTACCGGACGGTCGTTTGTGCCTGACGAGTGAAGAGCAGCGACTCGCAGTACTGGCGAAACCACTCGATCATGGCCGCAGGGTATGGCGGCCAAGGCGCCAGGTTGGCTGTCAGTCCCGCGGACCGACCGGATCAGCGGTGGCGGCGAACACCTCGAAAGGTGCTATGGCGGCAGGCGGGAGCTAAGGCGGCAGTCGTATGCCATTGTCGCGAACAGTGAGGGTGCCGTTTAGATGCCGCCTGTGGTGCCGGAGCCGAGATTCGAACTCGGAATCCCTTGCGGGCCGCGGGTTTTAAGTCCGCTGCGTATGCCAATTCCGCCACTCCGGCATGGGCGGAAGCGTAGCCGAGTCACCGTGCGAGGTCGCCGTCTCGATCTAGCCGATCGCCGACTGGTACGGAGCGACTCTCGGACGCCCGCCGCCGTGAGCCGTAGGCGGACTCAGCTCTGCTGTCGAGCCGCCTGCGGGGCCTCGACAGCGACGATGCCGGCGTGGATAGCGGCCGCTTCTTGGCCTAGCACGCGGATCCGGGGTGGCGCGCCTACGGCTCCGGACCAGCCATAGTGCGTCGGCTGGATGGGAGCGCGCGCACCCGGCCCGCGCGCGCCCGGCCCGCGCCGGGCAGTCAGGCCCGCGAACCTACCCGCGGCGGCGCCCGAAGAGGCCGCCGGACTTCTTCGGGATGTCGGCCGGGACCTGGTAGCCGCCTTCACCGAAGGCATGGCCGCTGAGCTTGGCCAGTTGCTCGGCCGGGGCCGTCCGCGGCGCGCCAAGGACGACCGGCACGCCTTCGTTGATCGCCTTGAGGTACAGGAACGGGTCGTACGGCAGGTCGGCCGCGATCCGCTGGCCGAGCGCGCTTTCGATGTCCCGCAGCTTCAGGATGTCGCGCGCGAACATGTTGTTCAGCACGAACGTCGACTTGGCCGACACGGAACCGGCCTCGTTCAGGTAGTCCAGCAGCGCATGCATCGACTTCAGCGCGGCGATCTCCGCGTAGACCGGCAGGACGACGGTCTCGGCTCGCTCGAAGACGGTCATGACCCGCTCGTCCAGGTTCGATCCGGCGTCGACGACGACCAGCTCGTACGCGTCGAGGGCCACGTTGAGGAGCTGCTCGATGTGGTTCGGCGTGACCAGTTCGGCCAGCTCGGGCGAGCCCGGCGCGGCGATCACGTGCAGGCCGCTCGGATGATGGGTCGCGTACGACCGCAGCAGCTCCGGCTCGCGCAGGGCGGCCGGCTCGCGGGTCACCTCGGCCAGCGTCTGCTTCGGGGTCAGGTTGAGGTGCGTGGCGACGCCGCCGAACTGCAGGTCCAGGTCGATCAGGACGACCTGCCCGGGCCGGCGCGCGGCCGCGACCACGGCGATGTTGACCGCGATCGTCGTCGTCCCGACCCCGCCCTTGGGGCTGAAGCAGGCGACCATCCGGCGGGCCCTGGCCAGGGTCAGGCCGTCCGCCGAGACGACCGGGGCCAGGTCCTTCGAGCGCTGGAAGCGGAGCAGCAGGGCCTCGA
Organism: uncultured Chloroflexia bacterium; assembly: GCA_963738475.1. GTDB lineage: Bacteria > Chloroflexota > Limnocylindria > Limnocylindrales > CSP1-4 > SPCO01. Next base: position 685,231 of record CAVTWU010000028.1, on the reverse strand, counting down.
CCCGGGCCTCGAGCTCGCGCGGATCGAACGGCTTGGCGATGACGTCGTCCGCGCCGGCCTCCAGGAACCGGATCCGCTCCTCCACGTCGTCCGACTGGCCGATGCACAGGACCGGGATCGCCGCCATGGTCGGCGTGTTCCGGATCTCGCGGCACAGGTCCGCCGCGGAACGGGGTCCGGAGACGACGTCGAGGATGACCAGGTGGTTGTCGGGGGTCTTGGCGAACGCGTCGTCGGCATCGGCGGCGATCGTGACGGTGTACCCGACCGAGGTCAGGGCCGCCGAGATCGTCTCCGCGTAGGTCGTATCGGCGTCGAGCAGGAGGATGGTACTGGCGGGCACGAGCACTCCGAGATAGCGATGTGATGGAGTCGAGGGATGACCAGAGGATACATCGACCCGGCCTCGCGCCGGTACCCCGGAACCTCCTTGGGCCGGCTTCCCGGGACCTCGTGCTAGACTACCGCTCCGTTTCCTTTCCGCTCCGCGCCGGCTCGTGCCGTCGGCGGGGCATACCCATTGGAAGGAGTGCCTGCGCGTATGCGCCGATACGAACTCATGCTTGTGCTCAGCCCGGACGTGCCGGATGACAAGAGCCAGGCCGTCATCGACAAGTCCACCCGGCAGATCGTGGCCGCCGGCGGCCAGATCATCAAGGTCGCCCCGTGGGGCCGCCGCCGGCTGGCGTACCCGATCGGTCACCACCGTGAGGGCTCGTACCACATCGTCCTGTTCGAGTCGCCCCCCGAGGTGCTCACCGAACTCGAGCACAGCCTGCTCATCACCGAGGAGGTCATCCGCCACCTCGTGACACGCGTCGAGCGCCCGACCCGGGCCTCGCGCGACGGCGACGATGCGGACGCCGATGCCCTCGAGGACTCCCTCCTCCCGTCCGACGACGACCTGGACGACGAGGACCTGGACATCCCCGAGCGGATCGACGAATCCGAGAGCGAGGCGGCCCCGGCCGCCATCGACTGACCGGAGGCTCACGATGGCGTTCTGCAAGATCATGTTCATCGGCAACCTGGGTCGCGACCCGGAGATGCGCTACATGCCGAATGGCCGGCCGGTGACGCAATTCAGCGTCGCGGTCAGCCACAGCAAGCCGGACGGCCAGGGCGGCTGGGTGGACGAGGGCACGGACTGGTACCGCGTCAGCGTCTTCGGTGACCGCGCCGAGCGGACCGCAGAGCAGCTTCGCAAGGGGATGAAAGTCTTCGTCGAGGGGCGGCTCAAGACCAGCGAGTACATGAGCAAGGACAACGAGAAGCGGTTCTCGCTGGATGTGTCCGCCGACAACGTCATCAACCTGGCGGCTCGCGGCAGCGGCGACGACAGCGGCGGCGGGTGGAGGCAACTTCACCGGGACGCCGTATGCCGGAGGAGCCCCAGCCGGTGGCTCCCGCGCGGCATCCGACGACACCGCCCTCGACGACCTTCCCTTCTGATCCAGGAGACCTGACCACATGCCCCCCGCAGCACGACCCAAGAAGCGCGACGACTTCTACCGCGATCGACGACGCCGCAAGGTCTGCGCGTTCTGCGCCGACAAGACCGTCCAGATCGACTACAAGGAGGTCAACCGCCTCCGCCGCTACCTGTCCGAGCGGGCCAAGATCGAGCCGCGACGCAAGACCGGTACCTGTGCCGGCCACCAGCGTGAGCTGGCCGTCGCGCTCAAGCGAGCCCGCCACGTGGCCCTGCTCCCGTACGCGCCGCAGCACCTCCGCCCCTGATCCGATGCGGACCGGGCGGCTCGGCCTGACCGGCTCGGCCTGACCGGCTCGCCCGGCTCGCCGCGATGATCGTCGGGATCCTGATGCTCGGCGGCGGAGCCGCTGCCGGGCTGTTCGGCTCGCTCCTGGGTCTCGGTGGCGGGATCCTGATCGTCCCGTTGCTGACGCTCGGCTTCGGGCTGCCCCTGCGCGAGGCCGTCGGCGTGTCCCTGGTCAGCGTGATCATGACCAGCAGCGCCGCCGCCGGCGTCTACCTCGAGAAGCACGTGGCCAACCTCCGGCTCGGGATGAGCCTGGAGCTGTTCACGGCCATCGGCGCGCTCGTCGGTGGGTCCGTCGCGTTCCTGCTGGACGAGCGCCTGCTGGGGATCCTGTTCAGCCTCCTGCTCGTCTACATCGCGATCACGATGGTCCGCCGCCGGGCCGAACCGGAACCGCAGCCGACCGGCGGGGAGGGCGCCCCGGACGGCTACGTCGTCCGGAACATGGGCAAGGGCGTGGTCGGTGCGACCTTCGCCGGCGTCGTCTCCGCCCTGCTGGGCATCGGTGGCGGGATCATCAAGGTGCCACTCATGAACCTGACGATGGGCGTCCCGCTGCGCGTGGCCACCGCGACGAGCAACCTCATGATCGGGATCACCGCCGCGGCGAGTGCGGTGATCTACCTGTTGCGGGGCGAGATCGACCCGTACGTCGCCGGCCCGACCGCCATCGGCGTGTTCCTGGGCGCGACCCTGGGTTCGCGGATCGCGCCGCGCATCGACCTGCGCTACCTGCGGGTGCTGTTCGTCGTCGTGCTCGTGTACACCGCGGTCCAGATGCTGCTCAAGGCGATCGGATGAGACCGCACGGCTTCGACTCGACGATCGGGCGGCTGATGATCGCGATGACCTACATCTCGGTCGGGCTGCTGCTCGTCGGCGTCGTCCTCATGCTGGTCAACGGGATCTCGCCGCTCGATCAGGCGCCGGTGTTCGACCCGAGCCTCATCTGGGCGGAGCTGCGGGCGGGGATGCCGGTCGGATTCCTGTGGCTCGGGCTGATCGTCGTCATCGCCACGCCGATCGTCCGGGTGGCCGTGTCTGCGGTCGGATACGCGCGTCAGGGACAATGGCGCATGGTGGGGGTCGGGACGGGCATCCTGCTCGTCATCGCCGTCGGCATCGTCACCTCGATCGTTGTGGAGCACTGACCCGCGCGTGGACATCCTCATCCTGGCCGTCGCCTTCGTCATCATCCTGGCTGGGCGCCGAGCTCTTCACCAACAGCATCGAGTGGTTCGGGCGGAAGCTGGACCTCGCCGAGGGCGCCGTGGGGTCCGTGCTGGCCGCCGTGGGGACGGCCCTGCCGGAGACGATGATCCCGATCATCGCGATCCTGTTCGCCACCGGCGAGGCCTCGAACGCGGTCGGCGTCGGGGCCATCCTCGGGGCGCCGTTCATGCTCGCGACGCTCGCGATGTTCGTGACCGGCGTCGCCGTGCTCGTGGTCGCCAAGCGCCGGACGACCGGCGACACGATGCTCGTGGACACGCACGTGCTGAGCCACGACATGAGCTACTTCGCGGTGGCCTACGCGATCGCCATCGGCGCGGCGTTCCTGCCGCTCGAGCCCGTCTGGCTGAAGTGGATCGTGGCCGTCGGGCTCCTCGGGATCTACGCCTGGTACGTGAAGGGCCACTTCGAGGCCGACGCGTCGGTCGACCTCGAGGACCTGGCGCCGCTTCGCTTCCATCGCCTGGACCGGAACGCGCATCGGGAGGACCCGGGGGTGCCGCGGCTGCGGGTCGTGAACCTCCAGGTCATCGCGGCCCTGACGCTGATCATCATCGGCGCCATCGTCTTCGTGAACGCGGTGGAGCACCTCGCGAGCAGCCTCGGCGTGGACGAACTGCTCCTCGCGCTGGTCATCGCCCCGATCGCCACGGAGCTGCCCGAGAAGTTCAACTCCGTCCTGTGGGTCCGCCAGGGCAAGGACACCCTGGCGATGGGCAACATCACCGGCGCGATGGTCTTCCAGTCCACCATCCCGACCGTCGTCGCCCTGCTGTTCGCGTCCGACTCGTGGGTCGTCGGGCCGGGTTCGTACGTCGCCTTCGCCTCGGCCGGGATCGCGTTCCTGTCGTCCGCGTTCATCTTCCTGCCGATGGCCCGGTCGGGTCGATTGCGCGGCCGCGGCCTGCTCGTCGGTGGCGTGTTCTACGCGGCGTACCTGGTGCTGGTGGGGCTGGTCGCGTCCGGCGTGCTCGACGGTTCGGGCGTGAGCCACTGATATACTCGGCGCCTTCGTCGAGGAGCCCTGACCCGCATGATCACCCAGAAGTCCGCCGAGATCCCGGCCACCGGACCCCACCACGCGCCGGCCGCCGGCCGCGCTGGACGACCTGATCTGCTACTTCGAGGGCGAGTTCGTCCCGATGCGGGACGCCAAGGTCAGCATCATGACCCACGCGTTCATGTACGGGACGGCGACCTTCGAGGGCATCCGCGCCTACTGGAACGCCGACCAGGGCGTGCTGTACGGCCTGAAGCTGCGCGAGCACGTCGAGCGGATCCGCCAGTCCTGCAAGATCCTGCTGATGGAGGACGTCCCGTCGGTCGACGAGCTGACGGGCCTCATCGTCGAGACGATCCGCCGGAACGGGTTCCGCGAGGACGCCTACATCCGGCCGTCGTTCTACAAGTCCAGCCGGGTCATCGGCGTGCGGCTGCACGAGCTCGAGAACGAGCTGTACATCATCGCCCTGCCGTTCGGGAACTACATCGACACCGACACGGGCTGCCGGGTCATGACGTCGTCCTGGCGGCGCAACGCCGACGAGGCCATCCCGGCCCGCGGCAAGATCGTCGGCGGCTACGTGAACATGGCCTTCCAGAAGTCCGAGGCGGAACTCAACGGCTTCGACGAGGCGCTCGTCCTGACCGCCAGCGGCCACGTCAACGAGGCGTCCGCGGCCAACCTGTTCGTCGTCCGCGACGGCGTCGCGCTCACCCCGCCGGTCAGCGACGACCTGCTCGAGGGCGTGACCCGCAAGGCGATGATGGAGCTGATGCGGAACGAGGGCATCCCGGTCGAGACGCGCTCGATCGACCGCTCCGAGCTGTACATCGCGGACGAGGCGTTCCTGTGCGGGACCGGCGTCCAGATCTCGCCGATCATCGAGGTGGACCACCGCCCCGTCGGCTCGGGCTCGATCGGGCCGATCGGTCGGCTGGTGCGCGACCGCTACTTCGATGCCGTCCGCGGCAAGCTGCCCGAATACCAGCACTGGCTGACGCCCATCGCCTGATCGGCGCGGGTCGTCGCCGGGCATCGGCCCGGCTGGAGAGCCTTACGCGCCGCCGGGCGCGCTGAGCGTCGGGGTCTGGTTGCCGATCGTGATGACGACGTCCGTCCGGACGGCCGGGTCGTCCTTGAGCGAGACCTTCACCCCGAACGTCTTCTCGAGATACGCGATCGTCTCGGGGATCGTCGCCTCCGCGCCGTTGTAGACGATGATCCGGGTGTTGGCCGGGACCGCCCCGTCGGGCTTCTGGCGAGGCGCCGACGCCGCGACACCGTGATAGTCGAGATAGCCGGCCAGGTCCGCCCCGCGGCCGCTGTCGCCCGTGCCGTTGAGGACCCACACCCCGGCGCCCTCGGCCGCGAGCGTCTGGCGCAGCGCTTCGTCTGCCGGATCCGTGATCACCACGTCCTTGCGGATCGCCGGGTCGTCCTTGAGCGAGACCTTCACGCCGAACGTCTCCTCGAGGTAGGCGATCGTCTCCGGGATCGTCGCCTCGGCGCCGTTGTAGACGACGATCCGCGTGTTCGCCGGGACGCGCGCCGTCGGGCCTCTGGCGTGGGGCCGACGCCGCGACGCCGTGATAGTCGAGGTAGCCGGCCAGGTCCGCCCCGCGACCGCTGTCGCCCGTGCCGTTGAGGACCCACACGCCGGCGCCCTCGGCCGCGAGCGTCTGGCGCAGGGCCTCGTCCGCCGGGATCCGAGCTGAAGGCGTCCTTCACGGCGTCCCTGATGCGCTCGATGTTCGGGATGATCGACGTAGCCGCGCGAGTCGCCACTCGACTCCCGCGCGTAGAGCGGCGGGGCGAACACGTACGAGCGGATGTCCTTGGTATCGACCTCCGACGCGAGCCCCAGCAGCTCGTCCATCTGGCTGAGCGGGATGTCCGTCCGGACGGTCTTCTTGAGCGCGGCGACGAGCTCCGGCAGGCGCGGGATGAGGTTCTGCGGGTCCGCCTGCTCGCGCAGGGAGAGGAGCACGCGCTGCTGGCGCTGGCCCCGGTCGAAGTCCGTCGAGGAGTGCCGCGACCGGGCGTACTTCAGCGCCTCGGCGCCGTCCATGTGCTGGATCCCGGACGGGATGTACAGGCGGACCAGCCGGCCCCGGTCGCTCGGGAACCGGTCGTCCGAGACGGGGATCTGGACGTTGATGGTGACGCCACCGACGGCGTCGACGACCTGCTTGAAGCCCTCGAAGTTGACCTCGACGAAGTACTTGATGTCGAGGTCGTAGAGCTCGCCCAGGACGGACTTGAGCGCGTTGTAGCCGCGCGTCCGGTCGTTGCCCGGCCACAGGTCGGAGCGCTTGCGGTTGTTCGCGAAGAAGCTGTTGATCTTGCCCGAGTAGTCCCGGCCCCAGACCTGGCGAGCGGGTCCGTCCGGGATCGGCACGTCGACCGTGTCGCGCGGCAGGCTGAACATCGCGACCTGCTTGGTGACCGGGTCGATCGAGACGACGATGAGCGTGTCGGTGTTGTGGCCGCCGCCCTGCTCGTCCGCGCCGATCAGCAGGATGTTGAGCCGCTCCTTGCCGTCCCACGGCGCGATCGAGACGTTCGGGACCGGCGTGCCGACGAGGCTCGCCTCGGGGGTCGGCGTGGCGGTGGGCTCCTCGCCGATGTCCTCGGACTCGCTCGGCTCGGCGGACGGCGAGGCCGAGGCCTCCGGGTCGGGGCATTCCTCGGTCGATCCTTCGCCGATGAAGATGCTGTCGCAGCCGCGATCCACGAGTTCCATCGCGAACGAGTCGTAGCGCGCGACGACCACGTGACTGGCGGCCATCACCAGGAGCACGGCCAGCAGGCCGGCGATCGACAGCGGGTTGCGACGGAGTCGGGCGCGTCCGGCCCGGCCATCGCCCGAGGCCGCCTGGGCGTTCATGAACTCCGCGACGCGGTAGGCGTCCACCACCGCGACGACGCGGTAGATCAGGACGACGATGTTGAGGACGAAGACGGCGTTGAGGACGTTCGGGTCGAAGACCAGCCCGAGCATGCGCGATGCGGTCCATCCGCAGGCCGATCCCGGCCAGCAGGGCGATGCGCAGGATCGGCGCCGCCGCGAAGCCGAGGGCGCGCGTGGTCGCACCGGCATACCACTGCCCGAGACCGGGGAACAGGAGCGAGAGGAAGGCCGCCGTGAACGGGGACCGGGCGCGCGGTCGCGCCTCCTGCGATTCGTGCATCGCGGGTAGGATACCCGGACCCGCCGATTCAGCCCGTCAGGGCCGCTGCCGGGCGCCCACCGCGACCACACGCCACCGGAGCCGGATGTTCAACGCCGTTCCCGCGCGACCCGATCTCGTCAGCCAGGAGCACGACATCCTGGCGCTGTGGCGTGAGCGGTCGACGTTCGCCCGGCTTCGGGCGCAGAACGCCGGGGGGCCGAAGTGGAGCTTCCTCGACGGCCCGATCACGGCCAACAACCCGATGGGCGTCCATCACGCCTGGGGCCGCGCCTACAAGGACCTGTACCAGCGCTTCCACGCGATGCTCGGCGAGGACGAGCGCTACCAGAACGGGTTCGACTGCCAGGGCCTGTGGGTGGAGGTCAACGTCGAGCGCGACCTCGGGTTCACCTCCAAGCGCGACATCGAGGCGTACGGCATCGCCGAGTTCGTGACCCTGTGCAAGCAGCGCGTCCTGACCTATGCCGCGCGCCAGACCGAGCAGTCGATCCGGCTCGGGATGTGGATGGACTGGAACGATCCGGTCGAACTGCGCCGGCTGCACGACCTGCTCGGCTCGGATCCGGCCGCCCAGGCGACCATCCAGGGCCCGGACGGACCCGTCACGGACTCGGTCGAGATGCTCGTCGGGCGGCTCGGGATGCCCGACGTGGGCGGGTCGTACTTCACGTTCAGCAACGAGAACAACGACCTCATCTGGGGGTTCCTCGCCGAGTGCCACCGGCGCGGCTGGCTGTACAAGGGCGACGACACGATGCCCTGGTGCACGCGCTGCGGGACGGGCCTGTCGCAGACCGAGCTGAACGAGGGCTACCAGGATCGCGACGACCCGGGCCTGACCGTCCGCTTCCCGCTGCTGGATCGACCCGGCGAGACGCTGCTCGTCTGGACGACGACGCCGTGGACCCTGACCTCCAACGTCGCCGCGGCCGTCGGCAAGGACCTGCGCTACGTGCTGGTCCGCCAGGGCGAGGACCGGTTCTGGCTGGCCCGCGGCACGCTGAAGGCCGCGCTGGAGGGGCCGTTCGAGATCCTCGAGGAGCGCCTCGGGTCCGAGCTGCTCGGCTGGCGCTACGAAGGGCCGTTCGACGACCTGCCCGTCGTCCGCAAGGCGTTCGCGGCCGGGACGCGCGACGACCCCGAGACGCCGTACCAGCACGTCGTCATCGCCTGGGACGAGGTCGGCGAGGACGAGGGGACCGGCATCGTCCACATCGCCCCCGGCTGCGGCGCGGAGGACTACCAGCTCGGCAAGTCGCTCGGCCTGCCGGTCATCGCGCCGCTCGACGAGTCGGGCGTCATCGTCGACGGGTTCGGGTGCGCTCACGGGTCGGGACGTCCGCGACGTCGCCGAGCCGATCATCGAGCACCTCAAGCGCGAGGGCCGGTTCCAGCGCCTCGAGACGATCACCCACCGCTACCCGCACTGCTGGCGCTGCGGGACCGCGCTCGTCTTCCGCCTCGTCGACGAGTGGTACATCAGCATGGGCCCGCTGTATGACCAGCCGCGCGAGTCGCTGACCGCCGAGCAGGTGGACGCGAGCCTGCGCTACCAGATCATGGACGTGGTCGACCAGATCCGGTGGATCCCGGACTTCGGGCACGAGCGGGAGCTCGACTGGCTCCGCAACATGCACGACTGGATGATCAGCAAGAAGCGCTACTGGGGCCTGGCGCTGCCGATCTACGACTGCGCCGCGTGCGGGACGGTCGAGCGTCGTCGGCGGTCGCGACGACCTCCAGGCGCGGGCGGTCGAGGGCTGGGACGCGTTCGAGGGGCATACGCCGCACCGGCCGCACGTGGACGCCGTCCGGATCGCGTGCGACGGCTGCGGCGCGCCGGTCGAGCGGATCAAGGACGTCGGCAACCCGTGGCTGGATGCCGGGATCGTGCCGTTCTCCACGCTCCACTTCCGCGAGGACCCGGACTACTGGGCGGACTGGTTCCCGGCCGACTTCATCACCGAGAGCTTCCCCGGCCAGTTCCGCAACTGGTTCTACAGCATGCTCGCGATGTCGACGGTGCTCCGCCGCGAGCCGCCGTTCAAGACGATCTTCGGCTATGCGCTCGTGTTCGGCGAGGACGGTCGCCCGATGCACAAGAGCTGGGGCAACGCGATCGACTTCGACGAGGCCGCCGAACGGATGGGCGTCGATGTCATGCGCTGGATGTTCGCCAAGGCCCGGCCGGAGGAGAACATCCCGTTCGGCTGGCACGCGGCCGACGAGGCCCGGCGCGAACTCCTGGTCCTGTGGAACGTCTACGCGTTCTTCGCGACGTACGCCCGCCTGGCCGGCTGGACGCCGGGCGACGCCGCGACGCCGGCCGTGGCGGACCGACCGGCCCTGGACCGCTGGATCCTGTCGCGCGCGGCGGGGACCGCGGCGATCGTCGAGGACCGGCTGCGCGACGTGGACGCGGTGGGTGCGACGCGGGCCCTGACCGACTTCATGGACGGCCTGTCGACCTGGTACCTGCGCCTGTCGCGGCGTCGGTTCTCGCGCTCGGACGATGCGACCGACCGGGCCGCGGCCTTCGCGACGCTCCACGAGGCGCTGGTCGCGACGACGCGACTCCTCGCCCCGATCCTGCCGTTCGTCACCGACGCGATGTACCAGAACCTGGTCGTGGCCGTGGACGACGCCGCGCCCGACAGCGTCCACCTGACCGCCTTCCCGACGGCCGACCTGGCGCCGCACCGCGATACCGGCCTCGAGGCATCCATGGCCATCGCCCAACGGGCCGTGGACCTGGCCCGCACGCTGCGCAGCACGGCCCGCCTGAAGACGCGCCAGCCGCTCGCCCGGGCCTGGATCGCGCTGCCGGATCGCGGACTCGCGGTGGACGAGGAGCTGCTGGGCATCGTCGCCGACGAGATCAACGTGAAGGACGTCGTCGTCATCGCCGATGGCTCCGAACTCGTCGAGCGGCGGGTCAAGCCGCTGCTGCCCGAAGATCGGCAAGCGCCTCGGGGCGGCCATCCCGGCCGTCATGGCCGCGGCCCGCGATGGGGCCGTGACGTTCGAGGCGGATGGGTCCGTGACGCTCGGCGGGGTCACCCTGGCGCGCCGACGAGGTCGAGATCCAGGCGACGCCGCGGCCGGGGACCGCGGTCGCCCACGATGACGGCCTGGTCGTCGTCATCGACACGGAACTGACGCCGGAGCTCCGGACCGAGGGCGACGCACGCGACCTGCAGCGGGCCATCCAGGACCTGCGCCGCGAGGCCGGCTCCGATCTCGACGAGCGGGTGGAGCTCTGGGTCGACGGCGCGGATCCGGCCATCGTCCCGCACCTCGCCGACGTGGCCGCGGACACGTTGTGCGACCTGGCGACGGGTCCCGTGCCCGCGGACGCGACCGCCCGCTCGACCGTCGAGGTCGGGACGGGCGAGATCCGGATCGCCTTGCGCCGCCGGACGAGCGGCCGCTAGGCTGATGACGGCGGATGGCGTGACCGGGGAGGACCAGCTGGACGGCGTCGAGGGCGTGGAGCGGGGAACACCGGCACCGGCCGCCGTCGCGGACGCGGCACCGGCGGACACGGCGTCGGCGGACGCGACGACCGGGCGGGCGCGGTGGGGCGTCTTCCTGGGCGTCGCCGGCACGGTCATCGTGCTCGATCAACTCACCAAGGCCTGGCTGGTCGCGAACGTGGCGGTCGGTGAGGTCATGTCGGTCATCGGCGACCTGGTGCGGTTCGTCCAGAGCCAGAACAGCGGCGCGCTCTTCGGCCTGTTCCGTGACCAGGCCATCCTGTTCGCGCTCGTCTCGATCGGCGTCATCGGCCTCATCGTGCTGTACCACGGCCGGGCCGGGCGGAGCCTGTACCTGTCGATCGCGCTCGGGCCTCCTGCTCGGCGGCGCCATCGGCAACATGATCGACCGGTTGCGCCTCGGCTACGTCGTCGACTGGGTGGATATCGGGCTCGGCAGCCTGCGGTTCTGGACGTTCAACGTGGCCGACTCGGCGATCAGCCTGGCCATCGTCATGCTCGTGGGTCTCGCGCTCTTCCCGGCGCTCGCCGGTGGCGCCCGCGAGCGCGGTGGCGCCGATGCCTGAGGGCGGGGTCGTCGCCGGCGTGCGGACGATCCGGGTCCCGGAGGGCGATCGTGGCCGGGTCGACCGGTTCGTGGCCGATGCGACCGGCCTGTCGCGCAGCTACGTCCAGAAGCTCATCTCGGACGGCCGCCTGACGTCCCACGGCGAGGCCATCAAGGCCAACACGATCGTCGACAGCGAGTCGGAGCTGCAGCTGGACGTGCCCGAAGTGGAGGCCCTGGACGTGGTCGCCGCGCCGGACATCCACGTCGAGGTCGTCTACGAGGACGACGACCTGCTCATCATCGACAAGCCGGCCGGCCTGGTCGTCCACCCCGCCCCCGGTCACGCCGACGACACCCTGGTCAATGCGCTGCTCGGGCGCGCCGGCGGCGCGGAGTACGGCGGGATCGCCGGGGTCGCCCGGCCCGGGATCGTCCATCGCCTGGACCGCGACACGAGCGGGCTCCTCATGGTCGCCAAACACGACGCCGCGCAGCACTCGCTCATGGCCCAGCTGAAGGCGCGCCGGGTCAAGAAGACGTACCTCGCCCTCGTCCAGGGGAGCGTCTCGGCGGCGGTCGGCCGGATCGAGGCGCCGATCGGGCGCGACCCGAAGCATCGGACGCGGATGGCGGTCATCCCGGCCGGCCGCCCGTCCACGACGGGCTACCGGGTCAAGGAACGCTTCCCGGCCTGGACGGAGCTGGAGCTGGATCTCGTGACCGGGCGGACCCACCAGATCCGCGTCCATCTCGACGCCATCGGGCATCCCATCGCCGGCGATCCGGTCTACGGCACCGGCACGTCGCGCAAGGGCCCGTCCGGTCTCGGTCGGATGTTCCTGCACGCCTGGCGGCTCGAGCTCGCCTCGCCGTCCGACGGCCACCTGATCCGGGCGACGGCGCCGCTGCCGCCCGAGCTCGAGTCCGTGCTCGACGGCCTGCGGACCGAGGGTCTCCATTGAGCGAGGTCGACGGCATCGACACGGACCGCCGGCGACCGGGCCCCGGCGCGGAGGACGCCCTGCTGGTCATCATCTCGGGGCCGAGCGGCGTCGGGAAGGACACGATCATCGAGGCCCTCCAGCGTCGGCCGCACGACCCGGACTATCACTACGTCGTGACCTGCACGACCCGGGCCAGCCGGCCCGGCGAGGTGGACGGCATCAGCTACCACTTCATGGACCGCGATGCCTTCCTGGCGCTGCGCGATGCCGGCGGCCTGCTCGAGGCGAACGAGGTCCACGGCAACTGGTACGGCACGCCGCGCGCCCAGGTCCAGGAAGCGCTGGCCGCCGGCCACGACGTCATCCTCAAGATCGACGTCCAGGGTGCGCAGCAGGTGAAGGAGCGGGTCAACGACGCCCTGCTGATCTTCGTGGTGCCGCCGTCGCTCGAGACGCTGTTCGCCCGGCTGAAGTCGCGCGCGACCGAAACGGTCGACGAACTCGAGCTCCGGCAGCGCAATGCCGCCGTCGAACTGGCCCGCCAGGACGACTACGACTACGTCGTGACCAACGAGACCGGCCAGGTGGAGCGGACCGCCGCCCGGATCGACGAGATCATCGCCGAGGTCCACGGGCTCCATCCCGCGCGACGGATCAGCGTCTAGGCGGGTCGGGTGACCCTGGGCCTCCTGCCGGACTCGGCCGACGGATCGTCGCCGATCCGCCTGGTGGAGGTCGCGGTGGACGCGGCCGGGGCCGGTGGCTCACGGACGTACACGTACGCCGTCCCGGATCGGCTCGCCGACCTGGTCCCGGGTGAGGCGGTCCTCGTCGAGTTCGGTCGCCGCCAGGCGCTGGGGATCGTCCTCGCCGAGACGGAGGTCGTCCCGGCCGTCGAACCCAAACCGATCGTCGACCGGGTCCGCGCCGACGGCCCGCTCCTGCCGCCCCTCAGCCTGGAGCTGGCGCGCTGGCATCGCCGCCTGGTACCTCGCGCCGCCGGCGCTCGTGCTGCGCGCGATGCTGCCGCCGGGCCTGCTCGAGCGACTGGAGCTCATCGCCGAACTGACCCCGGACGGGGGCGAGGCCATCCCGGCGGATGCCGTGGACGCCGACCTCATCGACCAGCTGGCCGGCGGCGCTCGCCCGGTGCGGGACCTGGCCGGCCCGGAAGGTCGTGCCGGCCTCCTGCGCAGGCTGCGTCGCCTCGCCGATGTCGGTGCGATCTCGCTCGATTGGACGCTGACGGGGGCGTCCGGCGGGCCTCGATTCGAGCGCTGGATCCGGCTCACCGACGATGGCCGGGCGGCGGCGCGTGCGCTCGGCCGGGGGGAGCGGCTGCCGGGCCGTCCCCTGGGCCCGCGCCAGGTGGCGGCGCTCGAGGACCTGCGCGCCGCACCGCCCGATGGGCTGGCTGGTGCCGGACTGGCCGTGTCGCACGGCGGGTCCGCGCTCACGGGCTTGATCCGCCGCGGTCTCGTCGAGAGCGAGGTCCGGGAGCGGCCACGTCGTCCGCTGGCGGGCCGCCCGCCCGGCCTGCGCGGCGGACGCCCGGCCGGCACCGACCTGTCCGAGGCCCAGGCGAGTGCCGTGGCGTCGATCGTCGCGGCGCTCGACGCGCGGGACCCGACGCCCCTGCTCCTCGACGGGGTGACGGGGAGTGGCAAGACGGCCGTCTACATCGAGGCGATCGTCGCGTCGCTGGAACGCGGTCGACCGGCGCCTGGTGCTCGTCCCGGAGATCGCGATGGCGATGCCGCTGGTGGACCGCATCCGGGCCGACCTGGACGTCCGGGTCGCGCTCGTCCACTCCGGGTTGGGCGACGGCGAGCGCGCCGACGAGTGGCGACGGATCCGGGCCGGCGACGTGGACGTCGTCGTCGGGACACGGCTGGCGGTCCTCGCGCCGCTCGCCGACGTCGGGGTCGTGATCGTGGACGAGGAGCATGACGCCGCCTACAAGAGCGACCGGACGCCGCGGCTCCAGGCCCGCGATGTCGCCATCCGGCTGGCCGCCGCGGCCGGCGCTGCGTGCGTGCTCGGCTCGGCGACGCCCGCCGTGGACACCGAGGGACACGCCCGATCCGGCCGATACCGCCGGGTCGCGCTGCGCGATCGTGCGTCAGGCGCGGCCCCGGAGGTCGAGATCGTCGATCTTCGACAGGAGCTCGCCGACGGTGAGCGCGGCCTGATCTCGCGACCGCTGGCAGCGGCGCTGGCCGCCCTCGACCCGGCGACCGGCGACCAGGCCATCCTCGTGCTGAACCGGCGCGGGACGGCGTCCGTGGTGCTCTGCCGCGACTGCGGTCATGTCCAGGCCTGCCCGGACTGCGAGCGACCGCTCGTCTACCACCAGGCCGGCACGACGCTCCGCTGCCACCACTGCGGCCGGGCGACGCCGCTCGCGACCCGCTGTCCGGCCTGCCAGTCCCCGCGGATCCGCTATCTCGGTGGTGGCACGGAACGGGTGGAGCGCGAGGTCCGCGACCGGTTCACGGGACTCCGCGTCGGCCGGCTGGACCGTGATGTCGCGGAACGGAAGGGCGCCGCGGAACGCGTCATCGATGCGTTCACGGACCACCGGCTGGACGTCCTCGTCGGCACGAGCCTGGTCGCCAAGGGCCTCGATGTCCCGAGCGTGACCGTCGTCGGGGTCGTGTCGTCCGATGTCGCGCTGAACCTCCCCGACGAGCGCGCCGCGGAGCGGACGTACCAGCTCCTGGTCCAGGCCATCGGCCGCGCCGGGCGAGGGGAGCGGCCAGGTCGCGCGTTCCTGCAGACCTACCAGCCCGAACACCCGGCCATCGTGGCCGCCGCGACCGGTCGGGCGAGTGCCTTCTACGACGCCGAGCTGGACCTGCGTCGCCGGTTCGGGTCGCCGCCGTTCGGCCGGCTGGTCAAGCTCACCATCGGTCGCACCGACCGCGCCGACGCGGAACGCGATGCCGCGGCGATGGCCGACGAGCTCCGGGCGCAGGGCGAGCGCCAGGGGCTCGTCCGTGTCGGTCGTCGGCCCGGCGCCGGCGTTCGTGCCGCGACGCGCCGACCGCTGGCGCTGGAACGTCATCCTGCGTGGCGACGATCCGGTCGCGCTGCTCGACGGCGATGTGCCGGCGCCGTGGTCGGTGGACGTGGATCCCGAATCGCTGTTGTAACCATCGGCCGGGTGACTCCCGATCCGATCCATGCGACCATAGGGGTTCGACTAGGAGGAGCCCCCGATGACCGACCACAGCACGTCCACCGCGACGACCGGACAAGCCCGCCGACGAGACCTTCGGCTGGACCGGCGATCCCGATCCGGGCCCCGAGCCCACGAAGACGTCCACCTCGGACACCATCTCCAGCATCTTCGGCACGTTGCGCGATGCGCTCGACGACCTGGCCGAGCGCGCCTCGCCGACCGTGCGCGAGGTGGGCGCCCGCACCGCCGAGATCGCCGCACTGGCCGCCGACAAGGCCGGCCCGGCCGTCAAGAAGGCGGGCGACGTCGCCTCCGATGCCAGCGGCAAGCTGGCCACGCGCTCGCGCGATTGGGCCGCCGAGGTCCGCGCCTCGATGGCGACCGACAGCGCCAAGACCGGGGACGTCGGCGAAGCCGCCGCCCAGGCGACGGCTGCCGCCAAGGATGTCGGGACGAACGTGGCCGACGCCGCGGGCGATGCCGCGTCCGACGTGGCGGACGCGGCCAAGGACGTCGCCTCAGACGTGACCGACGCCGCCAAGGACGTCGCGAGCTGAGCGTTCGAGCATGAGTGTCCGCCCCATCGTCATGCTCGGCGACCCCCGGCTTCGCCTGAAGGGCAAGCCGGTGGACAGCTTCGGGAAGTACCTCCACGAACTCCTGGACGACCTCGCGCACACGATGCGCGACGCGCCCGGGGTCGGTCTCGCCGCGCCGCAGCTCGGCGAGGCGATGCAGGCGTGCGTCATCGAGGTCGAAGGCCAGCTCCATGAGCTGGTGAACCCGAAGATCGTCAAGTCGACCGGCGACGATCGCGACCTCGAGGGCTGCCTGTCCATCCCGGGCTACGTGGCGTACGTCACGCGGCGGGAGCGGGTCTGGGTCGTCGCCCAGGATCGCAAGGGCCGCAAGATCAAGGTCGCCGGGTCCGGGCTGCTGGGCCGCGCGCTCCAGCATGAGCTCGACCACCTCGACGGCAAGCTCTACATCGACTACCTCGACTCGATGGACGAGTTGCTGGCGGTCGGGGTCGGGAACGAGGACGACGCGGACGTCCGCGAGGCGACGAGCGCCCTGGCGTGACCACCGGGCCGGGCCCGCGTCCGGTGCGGACCGTCTTCCTGGGGAGCGGCGGGTTCGGGGTCGAGAGCCTGCGACGACTTGCGAGCGCACCTGAGGTCGATGTCGTCGGCGTCGTCACGGCCCCACCGCGACCGGTCGGCCGCAAGCAGATCCCCACTCGGACACCGATCCATGACGCGGCCGCGGCCGTTGGCGTCCGTGAGGTCCTGACCCCGGAACGCCTTCGTGCTCCCGACGCCGTGGCGGCCGTGCTGGCCCTCGACCCGGCCCTGCTGGTCCTCGCCGACTACGGGCAGATCGTGCCCGCGGCGCTCCTTGACCTGCCGCATGGCGCGCTCAACCTGCACCCGTCCCTGCTCCCGCGCCATCGCGGCGCGACGCCGATCCCCGCCGCGATCCTGGCCGGCGACGAGGAGACGGGCGTCACCCTCATGCGGATGGACGCAGGCCTCGACACGGGACCGATCGTGGCGCAGTCGCGCCGACCCCTCGATCGCAGGGAGACCGCACCGGAGCTCGAGTCGGTCTTGTCGATCGACGCTGCGAACCTGCTCTTGTCGAACCTTGGGGCCTGGTTGGCTGGCGAGATCGTGCCCACGCCACAATCGGCCGACGGCGCCAGCCTCACGCGACCGCTGCGTCGCGAGGACGGCCGGCTGGATCCCTCCCGCCCGGCTGCGGAGCTCGAGCGCCAGGTTCGGGCGTACGCACCGTGGCCGGGGTCGTTCGTCGAGACGGCTGACTTCGGACGGCTGATCGTCGACGACGCCACAGTCGGCCCGAGTGAGTCCGGCGATGTCGCCGGCCACCTGGTCGCCGACGGGGACGGCCTCGCGATCGCGACCTCGGACGGGCGACTGCGCCTGGGTCGCGTCCGGATCGCCGGTCGCAAGCCGATGACCGCCGCCGAGCTCCGTCGAGGCGCACCCGGTCTCG
The DNA here is from genome assembly GCA_963738475.1 of uncultured Chloroflexia bacterium. Lineage (GTDB taxonomy): Bacteria > Chloroflexota > Limnocylindria > Limnocylindrales > CSP1-4 > SPCO01. The sequence continues at coordinate 667,826 of CAVTWU010000028.1, read as the reverse complement.
TCGGCAGCGTCGTGCGGTAGCATCGAGCCGATGACGCTCGATGTGCTGCAGGGATCGGGACCGCGCGCGCCGTCGGACCCGCGACCCGGGATCTCCGGCATGGAGCCCGCCGACCTGGCGGCCTGGTTCAAGGAGCGGGGCGAGCCGGGCTATCGCGCCCGCCAGGTCAGCGATGCCGTCTGGTCGGGCAGGGCCGAGTCCCTCGACGCCGTCCTGACCCTCCCATCCGGGCTGCGGACATCGCTCGCCGAGGCGATCCGCTTCGATACGGTCGGCGAGACCGAGCTCAGCGTGTCCGACGCCGGCCAGACCGAGAAGGCGCTCCATCGACTGTCGGACGGGGCGCTGGTCGAGTCGGTCCTCATGCACTACCCGGCGCGCGGCCACTCGCGCGAACGCCACACGCTGTGCATCTCGAGCCAGGCCGGGTGTGCGGTCGGCTGCCCGTTCTGTGCCACCGGGGAGCTTGGGTTCACCCGGGACCTCGAGACCGCCGAGATCGTGGACCAGGTCCGCCACGCTGCCCGCCGGCTGGAGGCGAACGGCCAACGCCTGACGAACATCGTGTTCATGGGGATGGGCGAGCCGCTGCTCAACCTGGACCGGGTCCTGGCCGCGGTCGAGGCGCTCAACGACCCGAAGCGGTTCGGGCTGGGCGCGAGGCACATCACCGTGTCCACCTCCGGCGTCGTGCCGGGGATCCGGCGACTGACCGCACTCGGCCCGCAGTTCACCCTGGCGGTCTCGCTCCACGCCGCGCGCGATCCGCTTGCGCGACGTGCTCGTGCCACTCAATCGCCGCTGGCCGATCGCCGAGGTGGTGGCTGCCGCGCGCGACCATGCCAAGGCCACGGGCCGCCGGATCAGCTACGAGGTCACGATGATCGGCGGCGTGAACGACACCGAGATCGACGCCGAGGCGATGGCCGAGCTGCTGCGCGGCGACCACGCCCATGTCAACCTGATCCCGATGAACCCCGTCGCCCACACGCCATGGCAGGCCAGCCCGATGCCGGTCATCGAGGCCTTCGCGGCCACGCTCAAGGCGGCCGGCATCGAGACGACGATCCGGCGCAACCGCGGCCAGGAGATCGGCGCAGCGTGCGGGCAGCTGGCCGCCGAACGGGCCGGGGAGCCGTCCGCGCCGGCCGTCGCGCGACGCCGAGCCCGCCTGGAGGCAGCGAGTGCGGCCGCGCTCCGCGGCGAACGCAGCGACGAGGCCGTCCCGGCCGGAGTGGGGGACTAGCGGTGGCGCCGGGTCGCGCGCGGGTGGCCGCCAGCATCCTCGATTCGGACCTGTCCAACCTCGGGAACGCGGTGCGTCGCGTGCAGGCGGCCGGCGCGGACCGGATCCACCTGGACATCATGGACGCCCACTTCGTCCCGAACCTCACCTTCGGCCCACGCACGATCAAGGCGATCCGGCGCCGGACGGAGTTGCCGCTCGACGCCCACCTGATGGTCAGCGAGCCCGGGCGTTACATCGACGAGTACCTCGACGCGGGCTGCGACTCCATCACGATCCATGTCGAGATCGACGAGCCCATCGAGCCGACCCTGCGCGCGATCCACGCGGCGGGCCGGAATGCGGGACTCGCGCTCAAGCCGGGCACGCCGCTGTCCGCGCTCGAGCCGTACCAGCACCTCATCGACATCGTCATGGTCATGACCGTGGAGCCGGGCTTCGGCGGTCAGTCGTTCATGAAGGACGTGGCGAGGGACAAGCTCCTCGCGGCGCGCGACTACCTCGCCCACAAGGCCCACGGCGCCGAGGTCCACGTGGACGGCGGGATCAACCGCGAGACCGCCGAATTCGTCGGCGCCCTCGGGGTCGACATCCTCGTCGTCGGGTCCGCCCTGTTCATCAAGGGCCACGACATGGGTCGCGAGATCAGGCTCATCCGCGCCCTGGCCGACGAGGGCTACCAGTTCGGTCTCAACGGCGGCGTCCCGCCGATCCCGCGCGATCGCATGGTCCGCTTCACGTCGCTGCCGAAGCACCTGGCCAAGGTGCTGAGCGACGAGATCGAGGCCGGCGGCGTGCCGGTCATCATGCTCCGCGGCGACGGCCAGATGAACCCGGATGGCGTTCGCGACTACGACCTGCTCGTGCCGGCCACGACCGAGGCCCTCGTCGAGGAACGGCACGCGGCGGCTCGCGACGCGGCCCAGGTCGCGGCCGACGCGTGGCGCGCCACGTTCGACGCGGGTACGGACGGGCCCGTGGCTGCCGACGCGCCCACGGACCACGGATGAGGGCGCTGCTCCAGCGGGCGTCGCGGGCGGAGGTTCGGGTCGATGGCGAGGTCGTCGGGGCGATCGATGGCGGGCTGGTCGATCCTGCTCGGCGTCGGTCCGGACGACACGCCGCAGGTCGCGGCCGACCTGGCCCGCCGTGTCACGGAGTTGCGCATCTTCCGCGACGACGAGGGCAGGACCAACCGCAGCCTCATCGATGTCGGGGGCGCGGTCCTGGCGATCTCCCAGTTCACGCTCTACGCCGATACGCGGCGCGGGCGACGTCCCGGGTTCACCGGGGCGGCGGCTCCGGAGCTGGCCGAGGAGCTCTACCGCCAGTTCGTGGCCGCGCTGCGGGCGCTGGACGTGACGGTCGAGATCGGCCGGTTCGGCTCGGAGATGGCCGTGGAGCTGGTCAACGACGGCCCGTTCACGATCTGGCTGGACACCGACGATCGCTGAGCGGCACACAACGAAACCGGCCGTCGGTCGACGGCCGGTCAGGGTCGAGGTCTGAAGATCAGCCGGCCCGGGAGCCGGCGGCGGCTACTTGGCCGACTTCAGCTGGGTGCGGCGGCAGCGCGTGCAGACGAGGGCCTTCACCGGCGCACCCTTCTGCTGGATGACGAGCGGCTGCAGGTTCGGTTGCATGCGACGGTGCGCCCGGACGCGGTTCATCCCCGAAGACTGGGGATTGAAGCCGCCCATGGACTCTTTGCCGCAGATCGCGCAGGAGCGGGCCATGCGTGGTCCTTCGATGTGGGTTCAGGTGGGGTGTCCGAGCCGAACAGGCGCGAACGGAGCGGTAGAATACCACACGGCCTCCGACGCACCGGTTCGGACGCCGCCCGACCCGCACTCGCGAGGAGGACGTCGCCCGCGTGCCAGCCGAACCCATCCCCGGCCACACCCTGGTCACTCGCCGTGCCGTGGCGGACATCGTCCGGACCGCCGTCCTTGGCTCCTACGGAGTGACCGGGTTCGCCGGCGGACTCCCGGAGCGGCTCATCGCCCGTCTCGGTCTCGGGACGCCCGGCCTGAAGGTCCGGCTGGGTGACGGTGTCGCGGTCGACCTCGACCTCACGGTCGCCTTCGGCGTGCCGATCGCGGAGGTCGGGCGCCAGGTGGACTCGGCCGTCCGGTACGCCCTGCGCCACGCGCTCGGCCTCGAGGTGAACCACCTGGTCATCCACATCGATGGCCTGCGCTTCGCTCCCGCGGGCTCGCCGCCAGCCGACCTTCCGCCCGACGTCGGAGACGGTCTCGACGCGCGACCTCGCCGACAGCGGGACGGACGTCGCCTGATGGCGCGACGGGCCTGCGATGGCGACGGCCTGCTGGCCGCATTCCGTGCCGCCGTCGCCAATCTCGAAGCGCACGTCGACGAGATCAACAGCCTCAACGTCTACCCGGTCCCGGATGGCGACACGGGATCCAACATGTACGCGACCGTCAAGGCGGCCCTCGAGGAGGCCGAGAACGCGGCCGGCCAGCCCGCGGACCGCATCGCGGCGGCCATCAGCTTCGGGGCGCTCATGGGTGCCCGCGGCAACTCGGGCGTCATCACCAGCCAGATCTTCCGCGGCATGGCCGAAGCCCTCAGCGGCAAGAACCGGTTCAACGGCCTGGACCTCGCCCACGCCCTGTCCGAGGGCACGAAGACCGCCTACAGCGCCGTGGCGAAGCCGGTCGAGGGCACGATCCTGACGGTCATCCGCGAGTCGGCGGCGGCGGCCGTGGCCGCCGCCGAGCAGGACAACGACATCGAGGTCGTCCTGACGGCGACCCTCGACGGCGCGGAGAAGTCGGTGGCGCGGACGCCCAGCCTGCTGGCGATCCTGCGCGAGGCGGGCGTCGTCGATTCGGGTGGACAGGGACTGTATCGACTGTTCCAGGGGGCGCTGCTCCACCTGGTCGGCAAGTCGCCCGCGTCCGCCGCGCGCAGCCGGACGAAGGTCGGGGCGAAGCCATCCACGCTCGTGGCCCATGCGGATGAAGGCTTCGGCTACGAGACGATGTTCCTGCTCCAGGCGACGGGCACGGTGGCGCTCGACGTCGACGCGATCCGCGATCACCTCGAGTCGATCGGCGAGTCCGTCCTCGTCGCCGGCGACTCGCGTGCGCTCAAGGTCCACGTCCACAACGAGCGCCCGGACCTGGTCATCGGCTACGGCCTGACCCAGGGCTCGATGAGTCGGATCAGCGTCGAGAATCTCGACAACCAGGCACGCGACGTGCGCGAGTCACGCGCCGCGGCCTTCACCACCGAAGGACCCGATGGGGCGGGGGAGACCGTCGACGGGTCCGCGGGAGCCCCCACCGAGCCCACGGCCGACGCGCCTGCCCTGGCCGTGGTCGCCGTGGTGGCGGGCGACGGCCTGGCCGCGATCTTCCGCGAGTTCGGGGTCGCGTCCGTCGTCCAGGGCGGCCAATCGGCGAACCCGAGCACGGGCGAGCTGATCGGGGCGATCGGGCTGGTGCACGCTCGCGAGATCCTGCTGCTGCCCAACAACCCGAACGTCGTCCTGGCCGCCCGCCAGGTCGCGGCCATGACCGAGCGGACGGTCGTGGTCGTCCCGACGCGCAATGCCGCCGAGGGCTTCGCGTCCCTGCTCGCGCTCGATCCGGGACTCGGCGCGAACGACAACGCCGGCCCGATGACCGAGGCGGCCCGGGCGATCCAGACCCTGGCCGTGACCGAGGCCGTCCGCGATGCGACGATCGGCGGCAAGAAGGTCAAGAAGGGTCAGACCATCGCGCTGGATCCGGATGATGGCCTCGTGGCCGTCCACGGCGACCGGGTCAAGTGCGTGACCGCCGCGGTCAAGGCGCTGACGCCCGGGTTCGAGCTCCTGACCCTGTTCTATGGCGACGGCGCGGACCTCGCCGAGGCGGAAACGATGGCCCGGACCATCGGCAGCGTGGCGGCCGGTGCCGAGGTGGAGGTCCGGCACGGTGGTCAGCCGTACTACCGCTACCTGATCGCCGCCGAGTAACGGGTGGCCAAGGCAGCCGCTCCGGCCCCGCCGCCGACCGATCCGGTCGAGCTGCTGTCGACCCCGCTGGCGCGATCCGGGCTGGCCGCCGGGGCGACGCTGCGACGCGCCGGGATCCGCCTCGGGTTCTACGACGTCCGCGACCTCCTGTTCCACCTCCCTCGCCGCTACGACGACCTGCGCGAGATGCGCAAGCTCGGGGACCTGCTGTTCGTCGCCGACGGGGACGTGATCTCGGCCCTGGCGACCGTCGGTGATGTCCGGGTCGAGCCTGGCTTTCGCGGCCGGACCCAGCGGACGATCGCGCGGCTCGAGGACGACACGGGCTCGATCGACGCGACGTGGTTCGGACGGCGGTTCATCGAGCGGCGGCTCCAGGTCGGGGGCCAGGTGGTGGTGTCCGGGAAGATCAAGCACTTCGGCCGACGGCTGACCCTCGACAACCCCGAGTTCCAGGTCCTTGCCGGGGAGCTGGGCGAGACGGAGCTCCTGCACGCCGGCCGCATCGTGCCGGTGTACCCGCTGACGGCTGGCTTGACCGCGATCCGCCTTCGGGCCGCCATCCGCGAGGCGCTCGACAAGGCCGGCCATGCCTACCCGGAGTACCTGCCCGGCGAGATCGCCCGAGCCGAGGACCTCGTGCCGATCGCCCGAGCCATCGAGGAGGCGCACTTCCCGGCCTCGTTCCCCGGTCGAGACGCCGCGCTGCGACGGCTCGCCTTCGACGAGCTCCTGGCGCTCCAGATCGGCATGGTCGAGCGACGGCGGCAGCGCGTCCGCGACGCCGCGCCGGAGATCCGGGTCGAGCCGGATGCCGATGCGGCCGTCCGGTCGGCCATCGTCGGGGCGATCGGGGCTCGCGTCGGTGAGGCGATCGACCTGACCGTGGACCAGGTCGTGGCCATGGATGCCCTCCGCGACGACCTCGCGCGGCCGACCCCGATGCTTCGCCTCCTCCAGGGCGACGTCGGTTCGGGCAAGACGGCCGTGGCAGCCTATGCGCTCGCGGCGACGGCCCGGATGGGTCTCCAGGGTGCGCTCCTGGCCCCGACCGACCTGCTGGCTCGCCAGCACCTCGAGACGGTCAGCGCGCTCCTCGAGGGCGTCGGCATCGGCGTCACCTTGCTGACCGGCTCGCTCAAGGCGGACGTCAAGGCCCGGTCGCTCGAGGCGATCGCGTCGGGACAGGCGCTGGTGGTCGTCGGGACGCATGCGCTCCTGCAGGACGCCGTGTCGTTCGCGGATCTCGGACTCGTGGTCATCGACGAGCAGCATCGGTTCGGGGTCGACCAGCGTGGAGCGCTCGAGGCGAAAGCCGGCGGTCGGTCGCCGCACGTGCTGTTGATGACCGCGACGCCGATCCCGCGGACACTCGGCCAGGTCCTCTACGCGGACCTCGACGTGTCGGACCTGCGGACGCCGCCGGCAGGCCGGGTGAAGATCCGCACCGGCGTCAAGCGCCCGGGCGACCTGGACGGGACCTGGCAGAAGGTCCGCGAGGAAGCCGCCCTCGGCCACCGGACGTTCGTGGTCGTGCCGCTCATCGAGGAGGGGGCCGATGAGGGAGACGGTGCGGTCGCCGCCGAGAGTGAGGCGGTCCGGCTGGCCGCCCTCCTCGATCCGCTCCGGGTCGGGATGGTCCACGGCCGGCTCAAGCCCGCCGAGCGTGACGCCGAGATGAGCCGGTTCCGCGACGGCGACCTCGACGTCCTCGTCGGGACCACCGTGGTCGAGGTCGGGGTCGACGTACCGGCGGCGACGATGATGATCATCGAGGGGGCCGATCGGTTCGGCCTCGCGCAGCTCCATCAGCTTCGCGGACGGGTCGGGCGCGGCAGCGTCGAGTCGTTCTGCGTCCTCGTGACCGAGTCCACCGACGAGACGGCGATGGCCCGCCTGCGCGCGGTGGTCGACTCGAACGACGGGTTCGCCCTGGCCGAGACGGACTTCGAACTGCGCAAGGAGGGCGATGTCCTCGGGCTTGCCCAGAGCGGGTTCCCGCGCCTCCGCATCGCGTCGCTCCAGGTCGCCGAGCATCGGGACCTGGCGGTCAAGGCGCGCCAGCACGCGGAGGCGCTCCTCGACGACGCCGGGCGCCTGGACGAGCGGTACCCGGCCCTCGCGGCGGAACTGGCGACCGGCTGGCTCCGCCGGGTCGCGGCCGCGGAACCGGCGAGCGGCGCATGACCCACGGCAGAGGCCGCGCGTGCCTGACGCCGGCCGGGTCATCGCCGGGACGGCCCGCGGCCTCCGGCTGGACGCGCCGGGCGCCGGCACGCGCCCGTTCGGTGACCGGGTCAAGCAGACGCTGTTCGCCATCCTGGAGCCGGACCTCGTCGGCGCCCGGGTCCTGGACCTGTTCGCGGGAAGTGGCGCCGCCGGCATCGAGGCCCTGTCGCGCGGCGCCGCGTCCGCGACCTTCGTGGAGCGCGATGCGAAGGCCTGCGCCGTCATCGCCGCCAACCTGGCCCGGACCCACCTGGCCGGACCGGCGGCGACCGTCGTCAAGGCCGAGGCCGTCGCGTGGCTCGTCACGCCTGCGGCCGCGGCGGCCGGCCCGTTCGATCTCGTCATCGCGGATCCGCCGTACGACGATCACGCGGCCCTGATCGCCAGCCTCGAAGGCCTCGATCCGCTGCTCGCGCCGGGCGCCCGGATCGTGGCCAAGCACTTCTGGCGCGACCCGCCGCCGCCCGCCGTCGGCCTGCTAGCATCCGAGCGGGAGCGCCGGTTCGGCGAGACCGCGCTCACGTTCTACCGCCGCCAGGAGGCCACATGACGACCGCGGTCTACCCCGGTTCGTTCGACCCGATCACGAACGGTCACCTCGACATCATCGGTCGGGCGGCATCCGTCTTCGACACGGTCGTCATCGGCGTGCTCGCCAACCCGCGGAAGACGCCGCTCCTCTCGGTCGAGACCCGGATCGCGGTCATCGAGGCCGCGCTGCGCGACGCCGGCGCCGCGATGGATCGGCTCGTGGTCACCTCCTTCGACGGCCTCACGGTCGACTTCTGCCAGGCTCGTCAGGCCAGCGCGATCGTCCGGGGCCTGCGCGCGATCAGCGACTTCGAGACCGAGATGCAGCTCGCCCACAACAACCGCGTCCTGGCGCCCGCCGTCGACACCGTCTTCTTCATGACCTCGGTCGAGAACGGCTACGTCAGCTCCAGCCTGGTCAAGGAGATCGCCTCGTTCGGCGGGGACGTGTCGTCCATGGTCCCGGCTGCCGCGCTCGGGCCACTGCGCGAGGCGCTCGCGAGTCGCTGACGCGCAGGGAGCGTGCGATACTGGGCGCCACATCCCCGCGACCGAACCGCCGCCGCCGCTGGAGGGCACTCCGATCGACATCATCTTCCTGGTCGAGCGCCTCGAGTCGCTCATCGCCAACGGCAAGAAGCTCCCGCTGACGACGAACGTCGTGGTCGACCAGAACGCCGCCCTTGGCTTGATCGATGAGCTTCGCGTGGCCGTTCCCGAGGAGGTTCGCGCTGCCAAGCGCATCAACTCCGAAGGCGAGCGGATCATCGAGAAGGCCCAGGACGAAGCCGAGCGCATCGTCGCCAAGGCCCAGGAGCAGGCGGCCTTCCTGATCGACGAGCGTGGCCTGATGAACGTGGCCGACCAGGAGAGCCGGCGCATCATCGGCAACGCCCACGAGGACGCCGACGAGATCCGCCGAGGCGCCGACGAGTACGCCGTGAGCGTGCTGGTCGGGCTCGAGGCGGACGTCGTCAAGACGCTCCAGAGCATCAAGAAGGGGATCGCCCTCCTCGACGAGCGCCGCGCGGAACTGCTGGCCGACGCCGCGGAGGACGACGAGCCGCTCCCCGAGGCCCACGAGGACGACGAGCTGGAGCCGCAGGGACAAGCCCGTCGATGACCGTCCGTCCCCCGGACGGGCCGCTCACCTGGAACGTCGCGGGACTCCTGGCCGACCTGGCCGGTGCGGAGCGCTCCTACCCGGTGGCCGGCGTCGAGCTGGATCTCGGTGACGACGTCCGGCTCGCCCAGCCGATCGACGGCACGGTCCGTCTCATCCGGACCAACCGCGGCATCGTGGCCGACACGGAGCTCGGGACCTCGCTCCACGCGGAGTGCAGCCGCTGCCTCCTGGAGCTGACCGTCCCGATCCGGATCGACCAGCGCGACGAGTTCCTGCCCAGCCTGGACCTCGCGACCGGCAAGCCGCTCCCCACGGACGAGGAGCCCGAGGCGCTCCGCCTCGACGACCACCACACGCTCGATCTCGAGACCACGGTCCGCGAGGCCATCTGGCTGGCCGAGCCGATCGCGCCGCTGTGTCGCCCGGATTGCCCGGGGCTGTGCATCACCTGCGGTGGTCGACTGGACGACGGCGAGCACGACCATCCGGCCGCCGATATCGACCCTCGCCTGGAGGCGCTGCTCGGGTTCCGCGAGGCGGACGAGTGACCCGCGCGTGACGGGGCCGGTCATCTTGCGGTAGACTCCGCCGTCGGCGCGACGACTCGCGCACCCGCGGGCCGACACTGATCCCGTCCGCCGCACACACTGCGATCATCACAGGGAGCCAACGACCCCATGGGTGTACCCAAGCGACGCGTCTCGCATGCTCGCCAGGGCGAGCGGCGCTCGCATCTCGCGATCGACCTGCCGCACCTCGAGGAGTGCTCGCACTGCCACGAGACCAAGCGCCAGCATCACGTCTGCCCGAACTGCGGCTACTACAACGGCCGCCTCGCGATCGACCTCAAGCCGGCCGGCGGCGGCGACGCCGCGCGCTGACTCGGTGAGCGACCCGGAGCCTCTGCCGGGCGCGAGTGTCGGTGCCGGCGTGCGCGTCGCCATCGACGCGATGGGCGGTGATCACGGCCCGTCCGAGGTCGTCCCCGGCGCCCTCGACTTCGCCCGATCGCATCCCGCCGACCACCTGATCCTCGTCGGCGACGAGGCCGTCATCCGCGGTCTCGCCCCGGACCTCCCGGCCAACGTCTCGATCGTGGCCGCCTCCCAGGTCATCGGCATGGACGAGCATCCGGCCCTGGCCCTGCGCGAGAAGAAGGACTCCACGATCCTCGTCGCGATGGACCTCGTCCGCCGCGGTGAGGCCGATGCCGTCGTCACCGCCGGTCATACCGGCGCCGGCATGGCCGCCGCGATCCTGCGCCTCGGACGCCTGCCCGGCGTGGACCGACCGGCCCTGGCCGTCCAGATGATCACGGACGCCGGGACGCTGGTCCTCCTCGACATCGGCGCCAACCCCGACTCGACCCCGGAGAACCTGCTCCAGTACGCCCAGATGGGCGCGATCTTCGCCGAGCGCGTGGTCGGGATCGCCAGCCCGCGCGTCGCGTTGCTCTCGATCGGGGAGGAGAAGGGCAAGGGCGACGCCCGGATCCAGCGCGCCACGGAGCTGCTCGACACCTCGGGCCTGCGGTTCGAGGGCAATGTCGAGGGCAAGGACCTCACGAAGAACCTGGCCGACGTCGTCGTGTGCGATGCCGTCCTGGGCAACGTCGTCATCAAGTTCTTCGAGGGCCTCTCCACGTTCATCTTCGACCAGTGGCGAGGCGGAGTTCCGCGGATCGCTGCGCGGCAAGCTGGCCGGCGCCCTGATGAAGCCCGGCATCGACCGGATCCGGGCCACCTTCGACTACGAGCGGGTCGGGGGCTCGCCGCTGCTCGGGGTGAAGGGCACGGTCATCATCACCCACGGCCGGGCCAGACGGCGCATGATCGGGTACGCCTGCGATGTCGCCGCCACCACGGCCCGCACGCGGGTCCCGGCGCTCATCGCCGAGGCACTGGCGGAGGACGCGACGTGAGCGGACACGAACTGACGGTCGGGCGAGGGGTCATCGCCGAACTCGTCGGCCAGGCCGCGCTCGAGGTCCCGGGCGTGATGCGCGTCGGCCGCGGCGGATCGGCCGTGCGCCGGTTCTTCCTCGGGGCGCCGGTCGCGGTGCCGCTTCGACGACGAGCGCGTCCGCGTCCGGCTCTGGATCGTCGCGCGTCCCGGCCACGAGATCGGGCCACTCACCAGGCAGGTCGGCACGGCCGTCGCGGCCACCGTGGAGCGGCTCCTCGGACTCGAGCTGGCGGAGGTCACCGTGCTGGTCGATGGCGTCGGGAACTGACCGCGTCCGCGGCCGGCGGACCGGTCGCCGCATCGCCCTCTCGACCGTGTTCGAGGCCGACTTCGGCGCGCACACGATGCAGGCCATCCTGGAGCGCCACCTGACCGAGGAGGAGCGCGACGAGAACGCGATCGCGCTCGCCCGCGAGCTGGTCGACGGGGTCGGGAAGTACCGCGACAGCATCGATGCCGAGATCGGCCGGCGAGCGCCGCAGTACCCGGTCACCGGGCTCGCGCGGATGGACCGCGCGCTGCTCCGTACGGCCATATGCGAGGTGCTACACTCGGCCACGCCGGCCCGGGTGGCCATCGCCGAATGGGTCGAGTTGGCACGCACCTACAGTGGAGACCCGATGCGACGCCTCATGAATGGCGTACTCGGGAACATCGCAGCGGAGCCCAACGGCGAAGGGCCGTCGGCCTAACCACCCACTCCGAGGAGGGAGTCAGTTGGCAACCACGTACGAGCGCCTCAAGAAGATCGTCGTCGAGCAGCTCGGCGCCGATGAGGCCGAAGTCACGCCCGAGGCGTCGTTCGTCGACGACCTCAACGCTGACTCCCTTGACCTCGTCGAGCTCATCATGAGCCTCGAAGAGGAGTTCGGGACGGAGATCTCGGACGAGGACGCGGAGAAGATCCGCACCGTCCAGGACGCCGTCGACTACATCGACGAGCGCTCCTCCTAGGTCCATCCCAGGGTGGGATCGGCCCAGGCGTACGCACTGCGACTGGGCTTCAGCGTCCGAGACGAGAGCCTGATCCAACAGGCTCTCGTGCACTCCAGCTGGCTGCACGAGCACCCGGACGCGGCGCGCGGCCACAACGAACGCCTCGAGCACCTGGGTGATGCCGTCGTGAACCTGGCCATCTCCCAGGCGCTGTACGAGCGCCACCCCGACGACGACGAGGGCGACCTCTCCGCGCGTCGCGCCGCCATCGTGTCGGCCGCCGGGCTCTCCCGGCTCGCGACCCGGATCGACCTCGGCGACATGCTGCTCCTCGGCGAGGGCGAGTCCCAGCGCGACGGTCGACAGCGTCCATCGCTGCTCGCGTCCTCGTTCGAAGCGCTCGCGGGCGCGCTCTTCCTCGATGTCGGCTTCGAGCCGGTCCGCGAGCTGGCTCGTCGAGCTGGCGGCGCCCGAACTGGATGCCGGCTCGTCGGTCGGTGCGCTGAAGAGCCCGAAGAGCCGGCTCCAGGAGCACACCCAGCGCACGCTCGGCGAGCGGCCCGTCTACCGGGTCGTCGACGCCACCGGCCCCGATCACGAGCGCTCGTTCCGGATCGAGGTGTCGGTCAGCGGCGAGGTCCTCGGCGTCGGGCGAAGGACCCTCGCGGCGGGTCGCCGAGACGGCCGCGGCGGCGGAGGCGATGGATCACATGCGGTCGCACGGCCGGACCGAGTCGGACGAGCCGGCCGAGTCGGTGGGCGCATGACGCCGGACCGCGCGCCGACCCCGCCGCGCCTGCTCGGCCTGCGCCTGCAGGGCTTCAAGTCGTTCGCCGAGCGGACGGTCGTCGAATTCGGGAGCGGCATCAGTGCCGTCGTCGGGCCGAACGGCTCGGGCAAGAGCAACCTCGCCGACGCCCTGCGCTGGGCGCTCGGGGAGCAGGGTCGGGCCCTTCGGTCGCGCAAGGCGGAGGACGTCATCTGGGCCGGCTCGGAGAAGCGCGCCGCCCAGGGCATGGCCGACGTCACGCTCGTCATCGACAACGCCGACGGCCTGCTGCCGGTCGACTTCCAGGTGCTGGAGCTCGGCCGACGGCTGTACCGCTCCGGCGAGAACGACTACCTCCTGAACAAGCAGCGGATCCGCCTGCGCGATCTCGTCGACCTGCTCGACGCCGCCCACCTCGCCGACAACGCGTTCCTGTTCATCGGCCAGGGGATGGTGGACCAGGCGCTGGCCCTGCGGCCCGAGGAGCGGCGCCCGTTGTTCGAGGAGGTCGCCGGGGTCCGCCGCCATGAGCGGCGTCGTCGCAAGGCCGAGGAACAGCTGGTCGAGTCCGAGTCCAACCTGGCGCGGGTCGAGGACATCCTGGCCGAGCTCCGGCCGCAGGTCCGGCGTCTGGCGGCCCAGGCCGAACAGCAGGCGAGCCGCTCGACGATCGGCGAGGAACTGACCGCCGCGCTGCTGCTCAACGCCCACGCGCGCTGGTTCGAGGTCGCGACGCGGGCGTCCGAGGCGACCGCTCGCGGCGAACGGGCTCGCGCCGAGGTCGATGCCGCCATGGCGGACCTGACCGCCGCCGAGGGTGTCGCGTCAGCGGTCGCGGAGGCGCTGTCGGCCCGGGCGCGGGTCGAGGCGGAGCGTCGCGAGGGCGCACGACCTGGCGCGTGCCGCACTGACGACCCTGCAGCTCACCGATGGGCGGCTCACCTCCGAACTGGACGGCCTGGCGCGTGACCGTGGCCGACTGGTGGGTGAGCGCGATGGTGCGGTGGCCGAGGCAGCCCGCCAGCGACGCGCCCTGGCCGCCCCGATCCCGTCGCGCGACGCCGAGCTGGAACGGGCCGTGGCCGAGGCGGATCGCGCGCTCGCCGAGGCGACCGCGGAACTGGCCAGCCTGCGCGCCGCGACCCGGGCGAAGGGCGAGGAACTGGCCGCGATCCGGCGGGCCGAGGCCGCCCGGACCGCCGAGCTCGAGACGGCCCGCCGACGCCTGGCCGAGTCCGAGAAGTCCCACGCGGACGAGCGCGCCCGCGCCGCCGCCTCCGAGGCGCGTCGGACGGAGTTGGAGGCGGAGCTGGTCGCGGCCCGTGCCGACCTGACCACCGCGATCGAGGCGGAACGAACGGCGGTCGAGGCACGCGAGCAAGCCCGGGCGGCCGTGGAGGCTGCCGAGGGGTTGCGGGCCGGCGCGGCGGACCGGTCGGCGCGGATCAACGCGATGCTCGCCGCCGCGCGGGGGCGGTCGACGTCGCTCGAGGCACGCCTGACCGAGGACGAGACCCGCGGCATCGCCCGGGCGGCTCGCAAGCATGGTGGCCGACGCGTCGATGACGACCTGGTCGTCGATCCCGGCCTTCGCGCCGCCGTCGAGGCGGCCCTCGCCGGGTTGTCACGGGCGTACGTGGTCGGGGCCGACGCGGTCGCGGATCTCGGCACGGAACGCGGGCTGCTGGTGGTCGGCGAGCGGGCGGGCACGGCGCCGGTCGCGGCCGATGCGAAGGAACGCCGGTTCCGCGATGCCCTCGCCGCGGCCGGCGGCGCGATCCTGGCGGACGCGGTCGGTCGCGATGGTGCCGGCGTGGCTCGCCGGTTGCTCGCGCATGCCGCCTGGCTCCCGGACCTGCCGGCCTGCCTCGCCATCCAGGGCGACCTGCCCGCCGGGTGGATCGTCGTCCCGCGCGACGGGTCGGCCGTGGTGACGGACCTCACCGTGGCCCTGGGTGCCGCAGATCCAGTGCTGGAGCGGAGGGCCGAGCTCGCGACCGTGACCGCCGAGGTCGAGCGACTGACGGCCGAAGCCGACGCCGCGACCGCCGAGGTCGCGACTGACGGGCCGGACGTCGAACGAGGCCCGAGCGGCCCTGGAGGCCGCCCGTTCGACCGAGGCCGCGGCCGCCACCGCGCGTCGACGGGCCGAGGAGTCGGAGCGGACCGCCGCGCGCGATCTCGAGGCGGTCGCGCGGGAGGCGGCGTGGCATGCAGCACAGGCTGAGCGACTGGCCGGCGAACTCACGCGCAACCGCGAGGCCGTCGCCGCCCACGAAGCCGTCGAGACGGAGACCTCGCGAGCCGCCGCGACCGACGGCGATGCGCCCGACGGTGCGGCCCTGGCCGCGTGGGAGGCCCGAGCCGCCGATCTGCGCGCGACGCGCGACCGCCTGGCGGCCGACCTGGCCGTCGTCGATGGCGCCCGACGGGAGGCCCAGGACCTGCGCGCCCGGACCGAGGCCGGCGTCTCGATCGGGGAGGAGCGAGCGGCCCGGGCCACGGCGGACCTCGCCACCCTCGACGAGCGCGAGGCGACGCTGCGCCTGGAGCGCGATCGCGTCCGCGCGGACCTGGCGTCCGCCGTCGCGGCCGAAGCGTCGGCCCGGGAGGCGATCCGGACCCTGCAGACCGCCGATCTCGAAGACCGCGACCGCCTCGGGACCGCCGAGCGAGCCGCCAGCGCGGCACGAGAGCGCCTGCGTGCGGCCGATGAACGGTCGCGCGCCGCCGAGCGGTCCGAACTCGAGACCCGTCTCGGCGCCGACGCCCTCAGGGAGCAGGTGCTCGTGGAGCTCGCGGGCATCGGTGACGCCGGGATCCGCGGCCTCGCCCAGGTCGCCGGCATCGAGCCTGGCGTGCCCGGCAGGCCGACCGCGACGGGCGACGAGGAACGCGTCGACGGGGGGTCGGACGAGACCTCCGATGAGACCGCGGCCCTCCAGTCGGCGCTGGACGTGGCCATCGTCGCGTGGGCCGAGGCTGCCCCGACGGAAGCCGCGCCCGGACCGGGCCGGCTCGCCCAGCTCCGGCGCCGCTTCCACGAACTCGGTGCCTCGGACCCGAACGCGCTCGAGGATCATGCCGCCCTGAGCGAGCGGCTCGGGACGCTCGAAGCGCAGGGTGCCGACCTGCGCACGGCCATCACGAAGACCCGCGAGCTCATCACGGAACTCGACACGCTCATCGCGGACCAGTTCCGGACGACGTTCGCCGCCCTCGAGACGGCGTTCGAGGCCCGCTTCGAGCAGCTGTTCGGCGGCGGCTACGCGAAGCTGTCGCTGACGGATCCGTCGGACCTCGGGTCGACCGGCGTCGAGATCGTCGCGCGGCCACCCGGCAAGAAGCCGCAGGCGCTCGGCGATGCTGTCCGGCGGCGAGCGCGCCCTGACCGCCGTTGCGCTGCTGTTCGCGATGCTCGAGGTCCGGCCAGTCCCGTTCTGCGTGCTCGACGAGGTGGATGCCGCGCTCGACGAGGCCAACATCGGCCGGTTCGCGGAAGCGCTGCGCAGCCTGGCGCACCAGACGCAGTTCATCGTCATCACCCACAACCGAGGCACGATCGAGGCCGCCGATGCGCTCTACGGCGTGACCGTCGGCGACGACTCGGTGAGCCGGGTGATCAGCCTGCGCCTCGACGAGGCCCAGGCGCTGGCCGAACGGGACCGGGGCGACCTCGCCTCGGTGGGCTAGGCGGCGCATGCCCTTCTGGCGTCGGAACCGCGACCAGACCAACGAACCGGCACCACCCGAGGTCATCGAGCCGGAGACGGTCGCGCCCGGCTGGGAGCCCGACCCGTCCGACTTCGACGACCCGGCGCCCGCGCCGACGGTCGAGCCCGAACCGCTCGTCCGACCCGAGATCGAACCGGCGACGGCACCCGAATCCGAGCCCGAGCCGGCGCCCGAGCCCGAGCCCGAACCGGTCGCCGAGCCGGAACCAGAGCCGCCCGTCGCACCCGAACCCGAGCCGGCGCCCGCGCCAGAGCCGGAGCCCGAAGTCGCGCCGAGCGTGGTCATCGAGCCAGCTCCGCCGCCCGGCGTTCGATCCGACCGCCTTCCTCGCCGTCGCCAAGCCCGGCACGATCGACGCCGGCCTCGAGCGTTCGCGCGGCGGCTTCATGTCGCAGCTGCGCGGCTACCTCGGCGGCGCCGACGGTCCCGCCTGGGACGAGGTCGAGGAGACGCTCATCGCCGGCGACGTCGGCGCCTCGCTCGCCATCGAGGTCGTCGAGCGCGCCCGCAAGCGCCGCGACCCGGATGGCCCCGAGGCCGCCGTTCGCGCCGAACTCGCCGCGCTGCTCGTCCATCGGGACCTGGACTGGGAACCCCGGTCCGCCGTCGAGGGCGGTCCGGCCGTCGTGCTCGTCGTCGGCGTCAACGGCACCGGCAAGACGACGACGATCGGCAAGCTCGCGACCCGCTATGCCGCCTCCGGACGCTCGATCATCCTCGCCGCCGCGGACACGTTTCGTGCTGCCGCCATCGATCAACTGCGGATCTGGGCGGATCGGGCCAGTGTCCCGGTGGTCGCCCACGCCCCCGGCGCCGACCCGGGTGCCGTCGTCTACGACGCACTCGATGCGGCCGTCGCCCGCGGCGCGGACCTCGTCATCGCCGACACGGCCGGCCGCCTGCACACGAAGTCGAACCTCATGGACGAGCTGACCAAGATCCGCCGGATCGTCGACAAGCGCCTGCCCGGCGCCGAGCCGGAGACCCTGTTCGTCCTCGACGCGACGACCGGCCAGAACGGCCTCGCTCAGGCGATCGCGTTCCACCAGGCCGTCGGCCTGACCGGCATCGTCCTCACGAAGCTCGACTCCACCGCCAAGGGCGGCATCGTCTTCGCCATCGAACACGCCCTGGACGTCCCGGTCCGCTTCGTCGGGGTGGGGGAGCAGGCCGGCGACCTCATCGTCTTCGACCCCGACGCCTTCGTCGAGGCGCTCTTCGCTTGACCCCGGGTGTACGGTCAGGCGAGTAGCGGAGGCGAGACATGATCCAGTCGCAGGACCTGCTCACTGCGCTGATCTTCGTCGGGATCAGCCTGGCACTCGTCATCGGCCTAGCGGGTGTCCGCCGGATCCCGTGGCGCCATGCTGCCACGATGGGCGTCGGGTTCGGCGTCGTCCTCGCCGCGTTCTGGTTCGCCCTCGCCGGGACCGACCTGCCGACGCTCGTCCTGATCGGAGCGTTCGGCGGTGTACTCGTCCAGCGCGGGTACGACCTCGGCGAGCGTGAGCGGATCCGCACGTCCGAAGCGATCACCTCGGGACGGTCATCGCCGACCGTCTGACTCAGCCGCCGACCGGTTGATCGCGCTCCACCTCGACCACGATCTCGGCGGGCGTCAGGCCGATGGCCTCCGGCAGCACATGCAGGGTTCGGACCGGCGACCAGAACAGGATCGCGGCGCCGATCAGCCCCCCGACCGGCGCCAGCCACGCCGTCGCCCGAAGCCCGATGACCTCGGCGAGCACGCCGGCCGCCAGCGTCGCGACCAGTTGGGCGACGACCGCCGCCACGTGGAACGTGGACGTCACGCGCCCCAGCGCTCGGTCGTCGACGAGCGTCTGGCGGACGGACACCTCGGTCACGTCGTAGACCGTGACCGCGGAGTCGGCGACCAGTTGCTGCAGGACCAGGCAGACGATGGCGATGACCGGCAGCCCGGATGGCGCCAGCGGGATGAACGCGTTGCCGACGGCCGCCATGAGCATGGCCACGATGGCGACCCGGCCGATGCCCCAGCGCTTCGTCGCGCGGGTCGCGATGACGGCCCCGACGAACGACGAGAAGCCACCGACGCCGGCCACCAGGCCGAGGACGACCGGACTCAGGCCCAGCTCATCGAGGACGAACAGGAAGAAGGTCGCGCCGAAGACGCCCCACAGCGCAGCCAGCGCCATCTGGGCACCGGCGAACGCCCGCAGCACCGGGTCGTGGATGACGAGTCGCAGACCTTCGCGGATCTCGGCCAGGACGGGCTCGCGATCCTCGCGCGGCGGAGGCGGCGCCTCCTCGTGCCGGATCGAACCCAGCAGGACGGCCGAGACGAGGTAGCTGAGGGCGTCGAGCAGGATCGCGATCGGGCGCGGTCAGTGCCTGGACCAGGAAGCCGCTGATCCCGAACGCCATGAATTCCGCGGCGGAGCCGCTCGCCGCGAGCGCCGAGTTGGCCGGGACCAGCTGATCGCGCTCCACGATCGTCGGCAGGTAGGCGTTGTCGGCGGAGTCGAAGAACGTCGTCAGGATCGCGGCCAGGCCGGACACGATCAGCAGTTGCCAGAAGGTCAGCGACCCCGAACGCGAACGTGAGCGGGATGGAGCCGAGCAGCGCCGCTCGGCCGAGATCCGCCCAGATGAGGACCGGGCGTCGACGCAAGCCGATCCACCCAGGCGCCGGCGACCAGCCCGAAGACGAGCGTCGCGACCAGGTCGAGGCTGCGCAGGATCGCCACCTCGATCGCGCCCGACCCGAGGACGAGGATCGCGGCAAGCGGCAGCGCGATGCGGGTGACGAGCGACCCGAAGATCGAGATCGTGGCCGCACGTCCAGACCCGGACGAAGGCCTGGTTGCGCCAGAGCGGGGACGCGAAGGGGTTGCGCATGACGCCCGGAGCCTACAGGCGCCACGACGCCCGGGCCCGGTGGTGCCGCGCGACACCGGCCCGGACCATCGTCCGGGGCGACCGGAACGACCCTGCGGTACACTCGCTGGGCCTCGGCGCGTCAGAATCCGCGCGCCACCCGCTTCGGCCGTGGGAGATCACGCAGCCGGAACGGTCAGACCACCTGACGGAGTCCGTACCCGGACCATGTTCGACACCCTGAGCGAGCGCCTTCGCAAGACGCTCGGCAACCTGACCGGTCGCGGCCGGATCAGCGAGGCCGACGTCGATGCCGCCATGCGCGAGGTCCGCCTCGCCCTGCTCGAGGCCGACGTCAACTTCAAGGTGGTCAAGGACTTCATCGCCCGCGTCCGCGAACGCGCCATCGGCGAGGACATCCTCGAGAGCCTGAGCGCCGGCCAGCAGATCGTGAAGATCGTCAACGACGAGCTCGTCGCGCTCCTGTCCGCCGGCGACCGCACGTTCCACATGAGCGGCAACCCGGCGGTCATCGCCATGGTCGGCCTGCAGGGCTCGGGCAAGACGACCTCCACCGCCAAGCTCGCGCGCCACGTCGTCAAGCTCGGCCGCCGGCCGCTCCTCGTCGCGGCGGACCCGTACCGTCCGGCCGCCGCCGATCAGCTCGAGACGCTCGGCAAGAGCCTCGACATCCCGGTCTTCCGGGCGCCGGTCGGGACGTCGGTCGTGGACATCGCCCGCCAGGGCGTCGAGGCCGCCAAGCGGCAGGTCCGCGACGTCGTGATCATCGACACCGCCGGTCGCCTGAGCGTCGATGAGGCGCTCATGGCCGAGATCGCGGCGGTCAACGACGCGGTCAAGCCGGTCGAGACGCTGCTCGTCGTGGACGCGATGACCGGCCAGGAGGCCGTCGCGGTCGCCCAGGCATTCGCGGCCGCGGTCCCGGTGACCGGCCTGATCCTGACCAAGATCGACGGCGATGCTCGCGGCGGCGCGGCCCTGTCGATCAGCTCCGTGACCGGCGTCCCGGTGAAGTTCATGGGCACCGGCGAGAAGACCGACGCCCTCGAGGTCTTCCACCCGGACCGCCTGGCCAGCCGGATCCTGGGGATGGGCGACATCCTCACCCTCGTCGAGCGGGCCCAGGAGGTCGTCGACGCCAAGGACGCCGCTCGCATGGAGGAGAAGCTCCGCAAGGCGAGTTTCACGCTCGAGGATATGCTGGACTCGATGCAGCAGATGCAGAAGATGGGTCCGCTCGGCAACCTCGTGTCGATGATCCCCGGGATGGGCAACCTGGCCGGCGAGGCCCAGGCCGCCGTCGACCGGGGCGACCTCAAACGCACCGAAGCCATCATCCGCGCCATGACCCCGGTCGAACGGCGCGATCCATCCATCCTCAACGGCTCACGCCGCCGGCGCATCGCCGCCGGATCCGGCACCACACTCCCCGACGTCAACCGTCTCGTGAAGCAGTTCAGCGAGATGCAGAAACTCATGAAGCAGCTCTCCGGAGGCGGCAAGCGGGCCGCCCTCGGTGCCCTGTCCGGCCGCCGCTAGGCGCAAGGAGACCGTCCCATGACCGACCAGCCGAACCCGACGCCCACCCCGGGCGCGAGCCCCGAGGCACCCACCGTGGCGTGGACGCCGCCGACCTACGAGTCGCCGGCCGCGCCCGCGGTCCCGGAGCCCGTCCAGACCGCCGCCGTGCCAGGACGAAGGGCAACCCGCTGCGCTGGGCGGCCGCGATCGCGGTCGTGACGCTCGTCCTCGGTGCGACCCTCGCGGTCGCCGCGCTCCTCACCGGCTCCACGTCGCAGGCCACCGTCCTGCAGTACGTCCCGGCGGACAGCGTCGTCTACGGCGAGCTCCGGCTGGACCTGCCCGGCGACCAGCGCCAGGCCGCCGGCGAGTTCCTGAGCAAGTTCCCGGGCTTCGCCGACCAGGCCGCCCTCGACACCAAGCTCGACGAGGCGCTCGACCAGCTGGTCGGCGAGGCCTCCGACGGCAAGCAGACGTTCACCCAGGACATCAAGCCGTGGTTCGACGGCGAGTTCGCCTTCGCGGTCGGTCCGCTCCCGAAGGACGCCCTGTCGGGCGAGTCCTCGGCCGCTGCCGCCGATGCGCGGGCGCTGATCCTGCTCTCGGTCAAGGACCAGGCGGCCGCGTCGGCCTGGTTCACCGAGCGTCCTCACGGACACCGAGACGCCGTCCACCACCGAGACCTACCAGGGCGTGACGATCACCGTCGTGACCCCGGGCGGCGACAAGGCCATGAGTGCCGCGTTCGCGATCCTCGGCGGCAACGTCGCCGTCGCCGGTGACCTGACCTCGGTCAAGGCCGCCATCGACACGAACGGCTCGCAGTCGCTCGCCTCCGACCCGAACTTCAAGGCCGCCGCCGACGCGTCCGACGAGGACACGATCGGGTTCGCCTACGTCAACACGAAGGCGCTGATCGACAGCGTCGCCGATGCCGCGGGCGCCATGGGCGGTCCTGCCGTCGGCGAGTTCCTCGCGGCCCCGATCCCGGACTGGGTCGCCATGAGCCTGCGCGTCGAGCCCGACGCGCTCGTCGGCCAGGCCACCAACCCGCACGTCGATCGTGGCTTCGGCGCGACGACCAACCGCGTCAACCAGGTCGTCGACCACGTGCCGGCCAGTGCGATCGCCCTGATCGCCGGCAACGATGTCGGCGCCACCTGGGAAGGCCTCCTGGCCGAGCTCGGCAAGGACGAGTCGATGAAGGAGGTCGTCGACGGCATCAACGAGGCGGCCGGCGTCTTCGGCGGCACGTCCGAAGCCATCGGCTGGATCGGCGATGCCGGCGTGGTCGTCAACGGGACGGGCTCCGATGTCGAGGCCGGCCTCGTCATCGTCCCGACCGACCCGGACAAGGCCGCCAAGTTCTTCACGACGCTCAAGAGCTTCATCGCGCTGGGCGGCTCGTCCGCGGGCCTGACCGTGCGTGACGAGGCGTACGGCGACGAGACGATCACGATCGTCAGCGTCGACCTGACCAAGCTCGGGGCCCTCGCCGGCGGCATGACCGACGGCGCCGTCGTCGGCCCTGCCGATCCCGGAGGGCAAGGTCGAGATCGCGTACAGCGTCAGCGATGACGTCGTCGTCATCGGCAGCAGCCCCGAGTTCGTCAAGCACGTGCTCGACACCGACGCCGGCAACTCGCTCGCGTCGGACGCCGGCTTCAAGAGCGCCGTCGGGCGCGTCGGGGACGAGGTCACCGGCCTCACGTACCTCGACATCACGGCCCTGCGGACCCTCGCCGAGGGTCAGATGTCGGGCGACGAGCTCGCCAAGTACAAGACCGATGTCCAGCCGTTCCTCGAGCCGTTCGACGCCTTCGCGGCGACGAGCGAGGTCGGCGGCGACCTGGACACCACGACCACCGTCATCACGGTCAAGTAGTCACGTTCACGTAGCCAGGGAGAGCGGGGGCCCCAGACCCCCGCCGAAGAGGAGGAACCGAACCAGACATGGCAGTCCGTATCCGGCTCACGCGCGTCGGCGCGAAGAAGCAGCCGACCTATCGCGTCGTCGTCGCCGACGGCCGCAACGCCCGCGACGGGCGATCCATCGAGACGCTCGGCCACTACAACCCGCGCAGCGAGCCGGTCGAGTTCGTCGTCGATGAGGACAAGGCCAAGGCGTGGCTGGCGAAGGGCGCGCAGCCGTCCGACACCGTCGCCCGCCTGTTCCGCGCGTCGGGCATCCTGCCCGCCGCCAAGTAGGGGTCGCGACCATGGCAGCCAAGGAACTGGTCGAATACGTCGCGAAGTCCCTCGTGGACGATCCTGACGCGGTCAAGGTGGAGGTCGTCGTCGAGGAGGGCGGCACCGTCATCGAGCTCCACGTCGCGGAAGACGACATGGGCAAGGTCATCGGGCGCAACGGCAGCGTCGCCAAGGCGCTCCGCACGCTCCTCAAGGTCACGGCCGCTCGCGACGGCGAGTCGGTCCAGCTCGAGATCCTCTGAGCGACGACGAGCGGCTCGTGGTCGCCCTCGTGCGGGGCGTCCACGGGCTGAACGGCGCGGTCCGGGTGGAGGTCCTGACCGATCACCCTGAACGCCGGTTCGTCGCGGGCGCCGTCCTCCATCGCGAGGGCGACGCGCGGCCGCTGACCATCGCGACCGCCGAGGCCGTCGTCGACGGTCCCGGCTGGCGCGTCCGCTTCCGCGAGGTCGGCTCACGCGACCAGGCCGACACGCTCCGTGGCATCGTACCTGGAGACAGGCCGTGCCGGCCGACGAGGGCCTCGGACGTGGCGAGTACTACTGGCACGAGGTCATCGGCACGACCGTCAAGGACGCCGATGGCGCCGAGCTCGGGGTCGTCCAGGACATCTACCGGATCGGCGAGACCGAGGTCTTCGAGGTGGGCGGCGGGGCGATGGCGCCGTTCGACCTGCCGGCCGTCCGGGCCTTCATCCGGGTCTTCGCGCCGCGTCGGGGCGAGATCGTCGTCGACGCCGATTCGCTCGACCTGCGTCCGGCGAAGTCGAAGACGCCCGACCCATCGAAGCCGAAGGCGCCGCGGCGCAAGAGTCGCAAGCCGACGCCGCGTCGACGCCCGCGACGCCGAGCAGGCCGTCGCCGACGGCCGACCGAGCCGCCGACGGCCGACCCGCGCCGACCGAGGCACCCGCGGCCGAGCCATGACCCTCCGGATCGACGTCCTGACCCTGTTCCCGGCGATGATCACCGGCCCGCTGTCCGAGAGCATCCCGGGCCGGATCCTCGACGGCACGATCGCCAGCCTCACGCGTCCACGACCTGCGCGAGTGGGGCCTCGGCAAGCACCGCATCGGTGGACGACTCGCCCTACGGCGGGGGAGCGGGGATGGTCCTTCGACCGGAGCCGGTCGCGACCGCCCTGGACGCGCTCCGAGAGCCGGACTCGCTCGTCATCCTGCTCGACCCGGGCGGCGAGGTCTTCCGCCAGGCCCGGGCCGCGGACCTCGCGACGCGCATCGCACCTCATCTTCGTGTGCCCGCGCTACGAGGGCATCGACGAGCGGATCCGCTCGCTGGTGGACCTCGAGCTGTCGATCGGGGACTACGTCGTCACCGGCGGCGAGTTGCCGGCGCTCGTCGTCATCGATGCGGTCATCCGGCTGCTGCCGGGCGCCATCGACGATGCCTCGACCGACGAGGAGTCGTTCGGTCACGGCCTGCTGGAGTACCCGCAGTACACGCGCCCGCCGGTCTTCCGCGACATGGACGTCCCGGCGATCCTGACCTCGGGCGATCACGGGGCGGTCGCGCGCTGGCGACACGAGCAGGCCGTCGAGCGGACCCGCCGGAACCGCCCGGACCTCCTCGCCGACGAAGGGCCCGGCGCCTGATGCCTCGCGAGGCCGTGCTATACTCCGCCGCCGACGCACCCGTCCGCGTCGCTCCCGGAATGCACCCCCGCAGCCACGGCTGCCCAGATGAGTCAGGAACCGCCGCGTGAACGTGCTCGACGAGATCGTCCAGGACCAGCTTCGAACGGATCTGCCGGAACTCGCCACGGGTGACACCGTCAAGGTGTCGGCCAAGGTCGTCGAGGGCACCCGCGAGCGCATCCAGGTCTTCGAGGGGACCGTCATGCGCCTGCGCGGTGGCGGCATCACCCGCTCCATCACCGTTCGGCGCATCGCGTCGGGCGTCGGTGTCGAGCGGACGTTCAAGATCAACAGCCCGCGCATCGAGAAGATCTGACCTCCTCGACGACGTCCCGACCGCGGGGCATGACGTCACAGACGTTCAGTCTCGAGGCGTCTGAGCGCCGATGTACTCACCGGCTCGCTCCCTGTTGACGGCTGTGATCCTCGGCGCTGTCGGATCCATCGCGGTCGCTTCACCCGCGGCCGCCTGTTCCGTGGAGGGTTGGTCCGTCCGGGATGCTGCTCGGAAGGCGGCGTTCATCGCGGAGGCAACGGTCACGCGGTGGAACCGGACGGCATCGGGCTGCAGGTGCACCGAGTCCTCAAGGGTCGCGCGGGTGGAACCACCACCGTCGTCGGAACGGCCCCCGACCCGATCCCGAACTCAAGCTGTCGTGGCCGGATCAACGTCGAGGTCGGCGACCATGTCGTCTTCGCCTTGGCCGATCCAGCTACCGCGCTTGGAATCGAATCTGCCATCTGGTGGATCGAGCCCGATGGGTCCATCGAGCGAACGAGTCTGGCCACCGGCGGTCCTCGGACGGTCGAGCGCCTGGTCTCGGCCCTACGTGTCGCAGTCCCCGATACGTCCACCATCCACGACGCCGAAGCGGCGGCCGATCCGCCGGCCCCGGGCCTCATCCTTGTCGTGGTGGCTGCAGCCACAGGTGGGCTTCTCGCTGCCGATCGCCGCTACCGTCGCAGGCGCAGAGGACCGGCTGACTCCCGAGGCCGTGCTATACTCCGCCGCCGACGCACCCGTCCGCGTCGCTCCCGGAATGCACCCCCGCAGCCACGGCTGCCCAGATGAGTCAGGAACCGCCGCGTGAACGTGCTCGACGAGATCGTCCAGGACCAGCTTCGAACGGATCTGCCGGAACTCGCCACGGGTGACACCGTCAAGGTGTCGGCCAAGGTGGTCGAGGGGACCCGCGAGCGCATCCAGGTCTTCGAGGGGACCGTCATGCGCCTGCGCGGTGGCGGCATCACCCGCTCCATCACCGTTCGGCGCATCGCGTCGGGCGTCGGTGTCGAGCGGACGTTCAAGATCAACAGCCCGCGGATCGAGAAGATCGAGGTCGTGCGTCACGGCGTCGCCCGTCGCGCCCAGCTGTACTTCCTGCGCGACCGCGTCGGCAAGGCCGCCACGCTGCGCGAACGCCGCACGAACGGCTGACGCTCGGCCGACCGGCCACGAGGCCCGATCGCGGGCCCACGTTGGCCGATCGCTGGCACTGATCGGATCGCAGACAGCCACGCTTGAACGAGGCCCGGAACAGCCGGACCAGCGCTCGGCGACGCTTGGTTCCATCGATCCTGATCAGCGTGGCTGATCGACCTCGATCGCGCGCCGGGTCCGAGGTCGGCCCTCGCACGGCAAGCTGCGACCAGCGATCTGGCCCTGCGACGCCAACGACCCCGCCGGACCCGGCGGGGTCTTCGATTCCGGTAGGCTTGCCCCCGATGGCGCCCATCGTCCCCACCCTCCGCTACGAACGCTCCCTGTGGCGTGACGGGCTGGAGCGCGTGGTGGGCGTGGACGAGGTCGGCGTGGCGCCCACGTGCGGCGCGGTCGTCGCGGCGGCCGTGATCATGCGCCCGAACTGCCACCGGATCCCCGGCGTCCGCGACTCCAAGACCCTGTCGGCGGCCCAGCGCGAGCGGCTGGCGCCGCTCATCCGTGGCCGGGCGGTCGCGGTCGGCGTCGGCGCCGCGTCCGTCACCGAGATCGACCGGCTCAACATCTATCACGCCACGCACCTGGCCATGCGCCGAGCGATCGCGCGGGTGGGGGAGCACGAGCACGTCCTGGTCGACGGCAACCGCATCGCCGGCTTCGAGGCCCAGGTCGGGCCGTACAGCGCGATCGTCAAGGGCGACGCCAAGGTCTATTCGATCGCCTGTGCGTCGGTCGTGGCCAAGGTCGTCCGCGATCGGATGATGACCCTGCTCTCGGCGCGCTACCCGGGCTACGGCTGGGAGCGGAACCAGGGCTACGCGACGCTCGAGCACCGGATGGCGATCCGCGAGCTGGGCCTGACGCCGTTCCATCGGCGCTCGTTCCTCGCCCTCCAGCGCACGCTCGCCGGCGACCAGCTCGGCCTGTTCGATGACGGGGAGGAGCTGTCGGATGACCTGTCGGCCGAGCTCGTGGGCGTGATGGACATCGATCGGGAGGAGGACGCGTCGATGATCGACGAGCTGGCCGCGGTGGCGACATGACGATCAGCGCGATCATCGATTGCGATCCCGGCCACGACGACGTCATGGCCATCCTCCTGGCGGGCCGGACCCTCGACCTGCGAGCGATCACGACGGTCCACGGCAACGCCTCGCTCGTGCACACGACCATCAACGCCCGCAAGACCGTGGAGTTCGCCGAGCTGGATGTCCCGATCGCCGCCGGCATGCCTCGGCCGCTGGTCCGCGAGCCGCACTACGCCCCGGATGTCCACGGCGAGAGCGGGATGGACGGTCCGACGCTGCCCAGCCCGACCGTGGCCATCCTCGACCGGCACGCCGTCGACCACATCATCGACCAGTCGCATGTCGTCCCGGACCTGCACCTGGTCCCGGTCGGGCCGCTGACGAACATCGCGTCGGCACTCATCCGCGACCCTGGCCTGCCCGAACGGATCGCGGGGATCACGCTGATGGGCGGATCGCTGACGTTCGGCAACGTCACGCCGGCCGCCGAGTTCAACATCTGGTGCGATCCGGAAGCGGCCCACGTCGTCTTCACGAGCGGGATCCCGATCCGGATGGTCGGCCTGAACGTGACC
The DNA here is from genome assembly GCA_963738475.1 of uncultured Chloroflexia bacterium. GTDB lineage: Bacteria > Chloroflexota > Limnocylindria > Limnocylindrales > CSP1-4 > SPCO01. The sequence continues at coordinate 639,991 of CAVTWU010000028.1, read as the reverse complement.
CGCCAGGTCCTGGCCACGCCCGACATCCGGGCCCGGATCCGCGGCCTGGGACCGCGGGCCGCCGTCCACGTCGCCGACATGCTCGACCACTACAGCGTCGCCGAGGCGGTCTACACCGGCCTGCCAGGTGGCGCGATGCACGATCCACTCGCCGTCGCGGCGCTCGCCGATCCGGACATCCTGACGTTCGAGCCGATGCACGTGGCCGTCGAGCTGACCGGGACGCACACGGCCGGGATGACCCTGTGCGACGGGCGCCGCCTCGGGCCGGACATGCGCCGGATCGCGACCGAGCACCCGGTCGCCGAGGGCTCGCCGCCGAACGCCGAGGTCGCCGTGGCGGTGGACGTCCCCCGGTTCTGGGAGCTGTTCCTGGACACCCTCGCGACGTACCCGTAGCCCGGCGACGCGACGCTCAGAACGCCGCGCGATGGTGCCGGATCCGGGCCGGCGAGCCCGCGCTCGCGTCGGCGGGCGGCTCCACGACGATCAGGTCGAACCGCAAGCGGCAGATGGGGCAGCGGCTCGCCATCGGCGAACGCGCCGCGATCCAGCAGCCCGAACGCGGCGGACCGGACCCGAGTCCGCTTGCGGTGGTCCACGGTCTCCTCGGCCAGTCCGAACGCGCGGCTCGACCCGCCAGCGGACCTCGACGACGACGAGCGCGGCCGGCGGGCCCGGGTCGATCGCCACGAGATCGAGCTCGTGGCGACCGACATGGACGTTCCGGGCCAGGACGGTCCACCCGATCGCCTCGAGGTGCGACGCGACCAGCGACTCGGCGGCATCGCCGGCCCGTTGCGCCGCGGTCCGTCGAGGACCGAGCGGAGGATCCTCCATGCCGCCATCCTGACGACGACCGCTTATCAGCCACGTATCCGGGGTCGATCGCCGACCGTGTGCTAGACTCCGCCCGCTTCGAGATTCGAAGCATGCCTGCGCCACCTGGCGCGGAGCTCACACGCGGATCATCCCGCTCGGGGTGGTGCCATGGCGAACGCCACGGTCCCCGACGACGAGGCCCGCGGAGGCAAGAACCGAACAGGAGGTCGCTCACCGTGCCGTCCGTCTCGATGCGGCAGCTGCTGGAAGCCGGAGTCCACTTCGGCCACCAGACTCGCCGCTGGAACCCCAAGATGCGCCCGTTCATCTTCGCGGAGCGCAACGGGATCCACATCATCGACCTGGCCCAGACCGTCCAGCGCCTGGACGTCGCCCTCGAATTCGTCCGTGAGACCGTCGCCCGCGGCGACCAGGTCCTCTTCGTCGGGACGAAGAAGCAGGCCCACGAGCCGATCAGGAAGAGGCGATGCGCGCCAACCAGCCGTTCGTCAACAAGCGCTGGCTCGGCGGCATGCTCACCAACTTCACGACCATCAAGAAGCGCATCGCCCTGCTCGAGCAGCTCGAGGCCCGGCAGCAGGCCGGCGACTTCGAGCGGATGACCAAGAAGGAAGCCGCGAAGCTGACCGAGGAGATGGTCAAGCTCGAGGCGACCCTCGGCGGCATGCGCAAGATGAAGCGCCTGCCCGGCGCCATCTTCATCGTCGACCCGCACCGCGAGCGGATCGCCGTGACCGAGGCCAACAAGCTCGAGATCCCGGTCGTCGGGACCGGCGACACCAACGTGGACCCGGACGAGCTCGACTACATCATCCCGGCCAACGACGACGCCATCCGGGCCATCCGCCTGCTGTGCGCCGCCGTCGCGGACGCCGCCATCCAGGGCGCCCAGGAGCGCTCGTCGCGCGCCGCCGCGGAGCCCGAGGTCATGGAGCCCATGGCCATCCCGGAGCAGGAAGACGAGGAGCCGGGCGCGTCCGATGAGCTCGTCGCCGCCCTGGCCGGTGGCGCCGCGCTCTCGTTCGAGCCGGACGTCGATGACGACGACCTGCTGCCCGGCGACCGCGCCGCGCGCGCCGAGCCGCCGATCGCCGAAGTGGCCGTCGCGGCCGAGGCCGAGGCGAGCCCAGAGGACATCGCCGCCGAACTGGCCCGCGAAGCGGCCGAGAAGGCGGAAGACGCCGGCTGATCCGGGGCCCGTTCGGGCCCGCGGATCGTCATCGAAGACAGCATCAGGCGGCGGTCCGGACCGGGCCGCCGCGAGCCAAGGAGAACGAACGGATATGGCGGACATCTCGGCGGAGCTGGTCAAGGAGCTGCGAGAGCGGACCGGCGCCGGGTTCATGGATTGCAAGAAGGCGCTGACCGAGACGGACGGCGACCTCGACAAGGCCATCGCGCTGCTGCGTGAGCGCGGCGTCGCCCAGGCGGCCAAGAAGGCCGGCCGTGACGCCCGCGAGGGCCTGGTCGGCACGTACATCCACACGGGCGGCCGGTTCGGCGCGCTCATCGAGGTCAACTGCGAGACCGACTTCGTCGCTCGCAACGAGCAGTTCCAGCAGCTCGTCAAGGACCTGGCCATCCAGGTCGTGGCGCTCAAGCCGCTCTACCCGACGATCGAGTCCATCCCGGCCGAGGCGCTCGAGGCCAAGAAGGCCGAGCTCCTCGCCGACGAGTCCGTCCAGAAGAAGCCGGAGAACATCCGTGCCCAGATCGTGGACGGCCAGCTCAAGAAGTGGTACCAGCAGGTCGTCCTGACGGAGCAGCCCTTCCGCGACACGGACCAGACGATCGGCGAGCTCATCACGAGCGCGATCGCGACGATCGGCGAGAACATCAAGGTCCGCCGCTTCGTCCGCTTCGAGGTCGGGGAGGAGCTGTGAGCGGCGCCGGGTCCACCCGGACGGACGACGCGACGGCGCCCCTGCGCTACCGCCGGATCCTGCTGAAGCTGTCCGGCGAGGCCCTCCTGGGCGATCGCCAGTACGGCGTGGATCCGTCGTTCTGCGCGTTCATCGCGGGCCAGGTGGCCACGGTCCACAAGCTCGGCGTCCAGGTCGGCATCGTCGTCGGCGGCGGCAACATCTTCCGCGGCCTGGCCGCCTCGGCCAAGGGCATGGACCGGGCGACCGGTGACTACATCGGCATGCTCGCGACGGTCATGAACGGCCTGGCCCTGCAGGACGCCCTCGAGCGGGCCGGCGTCCCGACCCGGGTCATGACCGCCATCGCCATGAACGAGATCGCCGAGCCGTACATCCGCCGTCGCGCGATCCGGCACATGGAGAAGGGCCGGGTCACGATGTTCGTGGCCGGGACCGGCAACCCGTACTTCACGACGGACACGGCCGCTGCGCTGCGCGCGGTCGAGATCAACGCCGAGGTCCTGCTCAAGGCCACCAAGGTCGACGGCGTCTACGACCGCGACCCCATGGTGGACCCGAACGCCCAGCGGTACGCTTCGCTCGGCTACGGCGACCTGCTCCGCGACCAGCTCAAGGTCATGGATGCGACGGCCGTCAGCCTGTGCATGGAGAACGACCTGCCCATCGTGGTCTTCGACCTCAATCGAGCGGACAACATCACGCGGGTCGCCACCGGCGAGCCCGTCGGAACGCTGATCTCGGGCACGACGGCCTCGGGAGGTGTCAAGGCATGAGCAACGAAGTCCTGACCGAGGCGGACCACAAGATGGCCCGCGCCATCGAGGCGATGGAGCGCGACCTGCAGGGGATGCGCACGGGCCGGGCGTCCACGTCGCTCGTGGAGCGCCTGCACGTCGAGTACTACGGCACGTCCACGCCGCTCAACCAGCTCGCCGGGATCAGCGTCCCCGAGCCGCACCAGATCGTCATCCAGCCGTGGGACCGCGGCGTCCTCGGCGCGATCGAGAAGGCGATCCTGAAGAGCGACATCGGCCTGATGCCCAACGTCGACGGCACGGTCGTGCGCCTGAACATCCCGCCGCTGACCGAGGAACGTCGCAAAGACATGGTCAAGGTCGTCCACAAGCGCATGGAAGAGGCTCGGGTGGAGGTGCGTAACCTTCGCCGCGATGCCGCCGACCAGATCAAGCGCGAGGAGCGGGACGGCGCCGTCGGCACCGACGAGTCGCACCGCCAGCTGGAGACGCTCCAGAAGACCACGGACCGGCACATCGCCGACGTGGATCGCCTTGGCCTGGTGAAGGAACAGGAGATCCTGGAGGTCTAGTGCCCCGCGCACCCCTCGCCAGACCGACCGACGCGCCACCCGCCGCCCACGAGCCGACGTACGACGGCGCGCGGGTCGCCGCCGACGTCCCGACGGGCGTGGCCGGGACCGAGTCGCCCGACGACCTGCCGCGCCACATCGCGATCATCATGGACGGCAACCGCCGCTGGGCGCGCGCCCGCGACCTGCCCGAACTGGAGGGTCACGCGGCCGGCGTCGAGGCCATCCGGGGCCTGCTGAAGCACGCCGTCCGGCGCGGCATCCCGACGCTGACCCTGTACGCCTTCAGCCGCGAGAACTGGGCCCGCTCGGACGAGGAGGTCACCGGCCTCTTCGGCCTGCTCGAGGCCGCCATCCGGAGCGAGACCGACGAACTGCGCGCCCAGGGCGTCCGCGTCCAGCTGCTCGGTCGGCTCGAGGAGCTGCCGGCCGAGACCCGTCGCTCGATCGACGACGCGCTCGCGGCGACCGAGGGCGGCGATCGGCTCCTGCTGAACATCGCGTTCAACTACGCCGGCCGGACCGAGCTCGTCGATGCCGTCCGCCGGCTGGTCGAACAGGGCGTGACGCCGGACCAGATCGACGAGGCGACGATCAGCGGCGCGCTGTACACCGCCGGCCTGCCGGACCCGGACCTGGTCATCCGCACGGGCGGCGAGCAGCGGCTGTCGAACTTCCTGATCTGGCAGTCGGCCTACGCCGAGTTCTACACGTGTGAGACCCTGTGGCCGGACTTCGGTGCGGAGGCGTTCGACGCCGCCATCGCCGAGTTCGCCCTCCGGCATCGCCGGTTCGGGCGCTAAGGCCGCCAGCCCACCCACTCGGAGGACCCGTGCGCCAGCGAGCGATCAGCGCCGCCCTGTTCGTGCCCATCCTGCTCATCGTGCTGGCCATCGCCGGTCCGGTGCTGGCCATCTTCATCACGGTCATCGCCGGCCTCGCCGCGGTCGAGGTCTTCCGGCTGCTGCGGTCCGCCGGCTACGGCACGTTCGCGGCGCTCGGCACCGCGCTGACGGTCGTCATCGTCCTGGACGCCGCGTTCCCCGGCACCCTCGAGGGGAGTGGCACGCTGCTCGTCGCGGTCGGGGTCGTCCTGATCGGCGTCGCGTCGTTCACCAAGATCGAGCCGCGCGACGGCCTGAACGCCTGGACGGCGACCGTGTTCGGGGCGATCTACGCGTCGCTGCTCGGGTTCATCCTGCGGCTGGGCCATGCCGCGCCGCCGGTCGATGGCGCGCCGCTGGCGGTCCTCGGACCCGAGCGCGGCTGGATCATCCTGCTGATCTTCGCGGTGTGGTCGTACGACACCGGCGCCTACCTCGTCGGCAAGCAGTTCGGGCGCGAGAAGTTCCTGACCCACATCTCGCCGTCCAAGACGTACGCCGGCCTCATCGGCGGCGTGGTCGCCACGACGGTCGTGACGGCCGCTGATGCTGTGGGGCCTCGGCCAGAGCCCGCTCCACGCGATCGTCCTGGGGCCGCTCGCGGCGCTGGCGGCCCAGGCCGGCGACCTCGCCGAGTCCGTCCTCAAGCGCGCGGCCGGCCAGAAGGACTCCGGGACCCTCATCCCGGGGCACGGCGGCATCCTGGACCGCGTCGACTCGTTCCTCTTCGCGGCCCCGATCGTGACCCTGTATGTCGTCGCCGTCTTCCGCTGACGCGCGGACCGGGGAGGGCAGGGGACCGCGCGGCGTCGCCCTCATCGGCTCGACCGGTTCGATCGGTCGGCAGGCGGTGGAGGTCCTCGCCGCGGACCCCGGACGCGTTCCGGGTCGTCGCCCTCGCCGCCGGGACGAACGCCGCGGTCCTCGCCGAGCAGGCCGCGCAGCTCCGACCGGCCGTCGTGGCGCTGGCCGACGAGCGCGGCCGTGCGCGGCCTGGACCTGCCGCCCGGCACGGACCGCGTCCACGGCGATGCCGCCCTGACCGAGCTGGTCACCCGCGACGACGTGGACCTCGTCGTCATCGGGACGGGCGGCGTGGTCAGCCTCGGCCCGGTCCTGGCGGCGCTGCGCGCGGGCAAGGTCGTGGCGACGGCCAACAAGGAGACCCTGGTCGCGGGCGGCCACCTGGTGATGCCGCTGGCCCGGGCGCTGGCCGACGCACGCGGCGCGCCGCGGTCCGTCCGGCCGGCGGATCCGTTCGCCAGCCCGCTGGCCTGGCTCCGCCCGATCGACTCGGAGCACTCGGCGATCTGGCAGTGCCTCGTCGGCGAGTCGATGGCCGCGCGTCGCCGGCCCTGATCCTGACCGCGTCGGGCGGGCCCGTTCCTGGACACGTCGGCCGCCGACGATGGCCGCGATCACGCCGGCCCAGGCCCTGCGCCACCCCACCTGGACGATGGGCGCCAAGATCACCATCGACTCGGCGACCCTCGCCAACAAGGGCCTGGAGGTCATCGAAGCGCACTGGCTGTACGATGTCGGCTATGACGCCATCGAGGTCGTCATCCACCCACAGAGCGTGGTCCACTCGGCCGTCCGGTTCGTGGACGGGTCGATCAAGGCCCAGCTCGGTACGCCCGACATGAGGCTTCCCATCCAGTACGCGCTGACCTACCCGGATCGCCGCCCCTCGCCGGCCGACGGCCCCCGATCTGGCGGCCATCGCCCGGCTGGACTTCCGCGCCCCGGACGAGGGTCGCTTCCCGGCCCTGCGGATCGCGCGTGAGGCCGGCCGCCTGGGCCCGCGCGCCTCGGCGGCCCTCATCGCGGCGGACGACGTGGCCGTCGCCCGGTTCATCGCCGGCACCATCTCGTTCACCGACATCCCGCGCCTGCTCGAGGCCGCCGTCGCCCGGGCGACCACCGGGGCCGCCGCCGGCCCCACCGACCCTGATCTCGACCAACTCGTCGCGCTCGACGCCGACATCCGTGCGGCGTTCGCGACCGGACCCATCGGAGGTACCGCTTGACCGGCTTCGTGCAGTCGATCATCACGATCCTGCTGTTCATCTTCATCCTCGGCGCCCTCGTGGTCATCCACGAACTCGGGCACTTCGTCATGGCGCGCCTGTACAAGGTGCGCGTGCTGGAGTTCGGCGTCGGGTTCCCGCCGCGGGCCAAGGTCCTGCGCAACAAGGGCGAGACCGTCTACACGCTCAACTGGCTGCCGATCGGCGGCTTCGTGAAGCTCGAAGGCGAAGACGGCAACGACGCCGACGACCCGCGATCCTTCTCGGCCCAATCGCTCCCGAGGCGACTCATCATCCTGGTCGCCGGGGTCGCGATGAACGTGCTGCTGGCCTTCGCCATCTTCACGGGGATCGCCCTGTTCGCGGATCCAGCGGTCGGGATCGAAGTCGGTGGGGTGCAGGCCGGCGGACCGGCCGCGACCGCGGGGCTCGTCGTCGGCGACCAGATCGTGTCCGTGAACGGCGAGCCGCATCCGGCCTTCGACCGGGTGTCGCCGACGGCCGCCCTGCGCGCCCAGGCCGGCGAGACCGTGACGCTGGGTGTCGTGGCCGCCGACGGGACGACGCGTGACGTGGTCGTGACCCTCCGCCCGGAGAGCGAGATCGACGCCGACGCACGGCGCCCTCGGCATCGAGAACTCGACGACCATCGTGCTGGTGGAGCCGATCGACTACGGACTCGGCGAGGCGATCCAGATCGGCGCGCAACGGACGGTGGACGCCCTCGGGTTGATCGTCGGCGGCCTGGCGTCGCTCGTCGAGTCGATCGTCAATCGTCCCGACCGACGGCGCCGCCGGTCTCGGGCCCGGTCGGCATCGCGACCCAGCTGGGTGACGTGTTCTGGCAGCTCGGCCCGATCTTCACGCTGTACGTCGCCGGCGTCCTGTCGGCCAACCTGGCCGTCGTGAACATCCTGCCGTTCCCGCCGCTCGACGGTGGTCGGATGCTCATGATCACGCTCAAGCGCTTCTTCGGCGACCGGATGAGCCTGCGAGCCGAGCAGATGACCTACATGGTCGGGTTCGTCTTCCTGTTCGCGTTCCTCATCTGGGTCACCGGCTACGACATCGTCCGCAGCCTGACTGGTGGCGGCGGGACGTGACCTCACCCGACGCGCTGCGCCCGCGACGGCGGGCGACGGTCAGCGTGGATGTCGGGGGCGTGCTGGTCGGGAGCGCCCACCCGGTCGTGGTCCAGTCCATGACCAACACGGACACCGCGGACCCGGATGGGACCGCGATCCAGGTCGCGCGGCTGGCGCATGCCGGCTCGCAGCTCGTGCGCGTGACCGTCAACACGGATGAGGCGGCCGCGGCCGTCCCGGAGATGGTCCGCAAGGTCCGGGGCCTCGGCGTCGATGTGCCGATCGTCGGCGACTTCCACTACAACGGCCACAAGCTGCTCGTGGACTACCCGGAGATGGCGGCCGCGCTGGCCAAGTACCGGATCAACCCCGGGAACGTGGGCGCGAAGCGCCACGACGAGCACTTCGCGACGATCGTCAAGGTCGCCGTCGACAACGACAAGCCGGTCCGCATCGGGGTCAACTGGGGCTCGCTGGACCAGGCGATCCTGACCGAGCTCATGGACGTCAACGCGGCGCTGGCGGAGCCGCGCGACGCGCGCGACGTGATGATCGACGCGATGCTCGAGTCGGCCCTGCGCTCCGCCGAGCTGGCCGAGCAGACCGGCATGCGCCACGACCGGATCATCATCAGCGCCAAGGTCTCCGGGCGTCCGCGACCTCGTGGACGTCTACCGGCTCCTGGCCGACGCGCTGCGACTACCCGCTCCACCTGGGCCTGACCGAGGCCGGGATGGGGGACAAGGGGATCATCGCGTCGACGGCCGGGCTGGCGATCCTGCTCAACGAGGGCATCGGCGACACGATCCGGGTCTCGCTGACGCCGGAGCCCGGCGCGCCGCGCGAACGCGAGGTCGAGGTCGCCCAGCAGGTCCTCCAGTCGATGGGCCTGCGCTCGTTCCTGCCCCAGGTGAGCGCCTGCCCCGGTTGCGGCCGGACCACCTCGCACGTTCTTCCAGGAGATGGCCCAGCAGATCCAGGGCTACCTCAAGGAGCAGATGCCGATCTGGCGCGAGACGCATCCGGGCGCCGAGGAGCTGCGCGTCGCCGTCATGGGCTGCGTCGTGAACGGGCCGGGCGAGAGCAAGCACGCCGACATCGGGATCAGCCTGCCCGGCACGTTCGAGGAGCCGGTCGCCCCGGTCTTCATCGACGGCCAGCTCGACCGGACGCTCCGCGGCGACGGCCTGGTCGACGAGTTCATCGGGATCCTCGACGACTACGTCGCGAGGCGCTACCCGACGCCCGTCGCGGGTTGACAGCGCGCCTCGCGTGAGGCGTCATACGTCGGTGATGTCGACGTCGCGCGGGCTCACCATCGCCATCCTCACGAGCGCTCTGGCACTCGCGGCCTGTGGGGCTGCTCCCGAGACCACGGTACCCTCGATCGCCTCCATCCGCGTCGCCGATCGGCAGCGCGCCGCCGACATCGTCGCCCACGACGAGCCCGTCCGAGGCTCCGTCTCCCGATCGCGTTCGGCGAGTGGCGCTCGTCCGCTCCGATGCTCCACGCTCGGACCGGCTTCGATGCCGTCGTGCTTGGCGACGGCACGGTCCTCGCCGTCGGTGACGACCAGGCCTGCCTGCCCGGGACCGGCCGAGCCTGGCAGTGAGCGGGCCGAGCGGTACGACCCGGTCGCCGACACCTGGGTGGACGACGTCCCGAGCCTCAACAAGCCCCGCAAGGAGCCGGCCACCGTCGCGATGTGCGACGGCTCGGCGATGGTCCTCGGCGGCCTCAACGACGTCGAGCAGCCCTTCTCCAGCACCAAGGTGTTCGAGACCCGAGACCGGCGGCTGGACGGACGGTCCCCTGATGGGGCTCGGACGGGCGCAGCCGCTCGCCGTGACCTTGCCGGACGGACGGGTGTTCGTCGTCAGCAACACCAGTACGATCGAGGATGGGTTCACCAGCGAGCTCCTGGACCCGGCGACCGGGTCGTGGATCGACGACCGCCGTCGCTCCCGCGCCTGACCTGGATCGACGACATGGTCGCCCTCGCCGGCGGGACGGTCCTGGCCGACCGGCACCTTCTCAGGCGACTCGGAGCCGACGCCCGTCGCCTACGTCTACGATCCGGCCGCCGACGACGTGGGGCGGCGTCCAGGGCCTCGTGGGCTACGGCTTCCAGCTCGTCGCGCTGCCCGACGGCCGAGCCCTCGCCCTCGGCGGGAACGACGGTGGCGAACTGTCGGGCGGGACCGGCGGCCTGACGACCGCCGTCCACCGGTTCGAACCCGGTCGCGGTGTCTGGGCGACCGTCGCGCCCATGACCACCGGGCGCGATGAGCCCCAGGTCGTCCGTGCTCGGCGGACGGGTCGCGTGCTCGTGGCCGGGGGACGGCGGACGCCGCCGACGGCGGCCAGCAGGCGCTGGTCTCGACCGAGCGCTACGACCCGGCCGCAGGACCGCTGGCTGCGCGGGCCCGATCTCCTGGAGCCCCGGTACGGCGGCCACGCCGTCGCCCTTGCGGACGGCTCGGTCCTGATCCTCGGTGGCGCCAACGACTTCAATACCGAGGGTGACGTGCCCTGGTGCCCGACGCCGCTCGTCACGACCGAGCGACTCGGTCGTCCGGCCCTAGCGCGGTCAGGCGCCGACGAGGCGCCACCCGAGGCGCCAGCGGGCTCATCCGGTAGCGGATCGACGCCGTGTTCGTCGCAGGCGACGAGCTGCCTGTGGGATCGCGGCATCGATCGCGGCGACGATGGCCGGGCCGTCCTTCCAGAGCGTCGCATCGACCCGGACCCGGAAGCCGTCCCGTCCGAACAGCTCGCGGCGGACGTCGCGAGCTCGTGGGCGACGGCGACGCAGTCGGCGTAGCGGACGGTCACCCACTCGGTCGGGGCTGGCCTGCAGGGTGATGCCCTCCGGGCCCGCGTACAGCCGTTCCTTGGGCTTGCGACCCGGCAGGAAGAAGCCGGCGGGGCCATGCTCACGCCCGTCGATCCGGTCCAGCGACCAGGCCGGGTACGGCGTCGCTCGCTCCGGCGGCAAGGGCGTCCCACCCGCCACGACCAGCAGCGATCGCGAGCGACGTCCGCAGGGTCTCCGCGGCCTCCTCCGGCCCCACCGCGCGTCGACCATCGAGGATCGCCTGCGCCGTCCGGGGTTCCTCGCCGAACAGGATGTCGAGCACGCACGCGTCGAGGAATCCGAGCGTGGCGTCGCGATCCTCGAACTGGCGCTCGAACCCGTTGACCTCGACGTCGAGTTCTTCCTGGGTCGGTCCGTCCGAGGCCAGCTCGTCGAGGACCGCCAGGAGCGCGTCCCGCACGACCTCGACCTGGTCCTCCGGCGCGTCCGCGCCCAAGCGTCACGTGGGCCACCTGCCCGTCGAGCGGCTCGTAGTCCATCGCCACGTCGTAGATCAGGCCCTGGTCGAAGCGCAGTCGCTGGCGCGCCCGCCGGTGGGCGATGTTGACGAGCATGTTCGCCGCCGGGTCCCGACGCATGAGCCAGGTCAGGGTGGCGCCCGGTCCCGTGCCAGGCGTTGTGGGCCGGGAACCGTGACGTACCCGATCGGGGCGACCGGCGGGGCGCGTGGCGCGGCCCGTCGGGCAGCTCGACCCGCAGACCGGCCGGTGGCGGTCCGCTCAGCCACAGGGCGGCATTGCCACGGTTGAACCGGTCCGCGATCCATCGCGCTGACCGTCGCCGGGCCGAGCCAGCCCGAGGCCCGAGCTCGTCCTCGCCGATGAGTCCATGCCCCGCGTAGCCGAACCGGAACTGCCGGATCGCGCCACCGATGCTCGGCCCCTGCTGGTCGGCTTCGCTGCGCAGGATCCGCCGCTCCGTCTGCAACCGGGCCAGCGGGCGGATCGACCAGCCCCTGGGTCACGGCCGCCATGAACTCGACGGCCTCGTCGGCCGAGCCCATGCTGTGGAAGACGGTCCGCGTCGCGTCGACGAACCCGTTGTGGTCGTACTCCTGCACGCCCAGCCGAGCGAGGGCCAGGTGCTCGACGATGTGCGAGATGCCTGCCTGGGCCAGGGGTTCGTCGGCTCGTCCGACCCGGAAGCCGAGCGCCGCCACGAACGGTCCGCCGGCTGCGTCGGCCCAGATCGGCCGGGATACCGTCGATCTCGGTTCGCTGCAGGATGGGCAGGGTCCGGCCAGTCATGCGACCTCCGACGTCGTCCCGGGCGTCGGCCGGGTGGGCCGCTAGGCTAGCACCGCGTTTGAGCGTCCACCCATCCGGGTGTATACTCCGCCCCAACCGAATGGCCGCTCCGCGACGTGGGTGACCCCCACGTTTCTTTTTGAGCGGCTGTTCTTTCGACGTCTGCACAAGCGGAATGGAGGCACTCGTGAGTCGTGACTTCGTCGGTGCCCTCCTGCAGCTCAACGCCGAGAAGCAGATCTCGCGCGAGCACCTGATCGGGGCGGTCGAGGACGGCATCCAGTCCGCCTATCGACGGGTCGCCGGCGACGAGGATATCCACGTCCGCATCGATGTCGAGACCGGCAAGATCCGCGTCTACCGCGCGCGGCTGGTCGTCGAGGAGATCGAGGACGAGCTGACCCAGATCACGGTCGAGGACGCCAAGGCGTTCGATCCCGGCGCCACCCCCGGCGACATGGTCGAGACCGAGCAGCTCGACGGCGACGTCTTCGGCCGCATCGGCGCCCAGACCGCCAAGCAGATCGTCCTCCAGCGCATCCGCGAGGTCGAGCGCGACCAGGTCTTCGACCAGTTCGCGAGCCGCGAAGGCGAGCTCATGAACGGCACGGTCAACCGGGTCGAGCCGCGCGCGATCATCCTCGACGTCGGCAAGAACGTGGAGGCCATCCTCGCCACCACCGAGCAGTCCGCGCTCGAGCACTACCGCATCGGCCAGAACGTCAAGGCGTACGTGCTGGAGGTCCGGCGCACGCCGCGCGGCCCCCAGATCTTCGTCAGCCGGACGCACAAGGGCTTCCTCAAGCGCCTGTTCGAGCTCGAGGTCCCGGAGATCCACAGCGGGACGGTCGAGATCAAGGCCATCGCCCGCGAAGCCGGCAGCCGCTCCAAGGTCGCCGTCGCGTCACGCCAGGAAGGGCTCGACCCGGTGGGCGCGACCGTCGGCCAGCGCGGCGCGCGCGTCCAGGCCGTCGTGGCGGAACTGTCCGGCGAGAAGATCGACGTCATCCCGTGGAGCGACGACGCCAGCGTCTTCGTGGCCAACGCCCTGAGCCCGGCCCAGGTCATCTCCGTCGACATCGACGAGGAGGCCCGGATCGCCAACGTGACCGTCCCGGAGCGGATGCTGTCGCTGGCCATCGGCCGTGAGGGCCAGAACGCCCGGCTCGCGGCCCGCCTGACCGGCTGGCGCATCGACATCCGAAGCGACGTCTCGGTGGCCGAGGCGAAGGCCGTCGCGGCCGAAGCCGAGACCGAGGCCGTGGTCGCGAACGACACGAGCGACGCCGCTGCCGAGCCCGAGGTCGCGCCCGCCAAGCCGAAGCGCGTCACCAAGAAGGCCGCCGCCGAAGCCGCCGCTGCCGAGGCGCCGGGAGGTCGCAGCCGCCGCCGAGCCCGAGGTCGCGCCCGCCAAGCCGAAGCGCGTCACCAAGAAGGCCGCCGCCGAAGCCGCCGCGGCTGCCGAGGCTCCGGCCGATGCCGTCCCGGCCGAGCCCGACGCCGCCCCGGCCAAGCCGAAGCGCGTCACCAAGAAGGCCGCGGCCAAGGCCGCCGAACCCACCGAGGAGGTGGCGTCGTAGCCGCGGCGCCCGCGCCCCGGAGCGTCCCCACTCGATCGTGCGTGGCGTGCCGGACGGCACGACCCAAGCGCGACCTGCAGCGGATCGTCCGGACGCCGGACGGCGCCGTGATGGCCGATGACACGGGCCGGCTCGCCGGTCGCGGTGCCTACGTCTGCCGGACCGGCGATTGCCTCACCCGGGCCCTCGACAAGGGTGCCCTCGGTCGAGCCCTCAAGACATCCCTTCCCGCCGAGGCGCGAGCCGCGCTCCTGGCGGGCATCCCACATGACATGACCATCCAAGGAGGAGCCCGTGGCCAGGAGTAGGAGCGGCACCCGCGGCCGTCGCGGCCCGCGCAAGCCGCCGCGTCGCGACGGCACGTTCGCGCCCGGACAGGTCCAGGTCGCCGACCCGCGTGAGCGTGGCGCGATCGAGCTGCCCGGCACCATCACCGTCAAGGAACTCGCCGAAGTGCTGTCGGTCAACCCGGCCGACGTCATCCGCGAGCTGATCAAGAGCGGCATCTTCGCGACCATCAACCAGCTCATCGACCGCGACACCGCGTCGCTGGTCGCCGGCGAGCTCGGCTTCGAAGTCGCCGAGACGATCGCGGCCGGCTCCGGTGGGGTCGAAGGCGAGGGCGAGGCGCCCGGTCGCCGAGGCGACCAAGGAAGTCCTGTTCGAAGAGGACGACCCGTCGCTCCTGGAGCCGCGTGCCCCGATCGTGACCGTCATGGGTCACGTCGACCACGGCAAGACGAGCCTGCTCGACGCCATCCGGACGACCGAGGTCGCCTCGGGCGAGCGCGGCGGCATCACCCAGCACATCGGCGCGAGTGAAGTCACCCACGACGGCAAGCGCGTCGTCTTCCTCGACACCCCGGGCCACGAGGCGTTCACCGCCATGCGTGCCCGCGGCGCCAAGGTCACGGACATCGCCGTGGTCGTCGTGGCGGCGGACGACGGCGTCATGCCCCAGACGCTCGAGGCGATCAGCCACGCGAAGGCGGCCAAGGTCCCGATCATCATCGCGATGAACAAGATCGACAAGCCCGACGCCAACGCGGACCGGGTCAAGACGGAGCTGACCGAAGCCGGCATCGTCGTCGAGGAGTACGGCGGCGACGTGCCGCTCGTCGCGGTCTCGGCCAAGACCCGTGTCGGGCCTCGATGAGCTGATCGAGATGATCCTGCTCGTCGCGGACCTGCAGGAGCTCAAGGCGAACCCGAAGCGCAGCGCGATCGGCACGATCGTCGAGGCGCAGCTGGACAAGAACCGCGGCCCGATCGCGACCGCGCTCGTCCAGACCGGCACGCTCAACGTCGGCGACATCATCGTCGTCGGCGAGACGTTCGGCCGTGTCCGCGCCCTCGAGAACGACCAGGGCAAGCGGGTCAAGAAGGCCGGGCCGTCGAGTGCCGTGGTCATCCTGGGCCTCGCCGAAGTCCCGGCCGCCGGCGACATCCTGCGCGAAGTCAAGGACGAGAAGGAAGCCCGCTCGCTGGTCGAGGCGCGCAAGCTGGAGGCGGCCACCAAGGCCGGCGACGGCAGTGGCCGCGCCACGCTCGAGGACCTGTACCGCCAGATCCAGGCCGGCCAGGCCAAGGAACTGCGGATCATCCTCAAGGCCGACGTGTCCGGCTCGCTGGGCGCCATCACCCACGCGCTGGAGCAGCTCGACCAGGAGGAGGTTCGCCTCAACGTCCTGCTCGAGGGCGCCGGCGACATCACCGACAACGACGTCATGCTGGCCGCCGCGTCGAACGCGGTCATCGTCGGCTTCAACACGAAGATCACCGACACCGCCCGTCGTTCCGCCGAGGCCGAGGGCGTCGACGTCCGCCTGTACGACATCATCTACAAGCTGACCGACGATCTCGGTGCCGCGCTCAAGGGTCTCCTCGAGCCGGTCGTCGTCGAAGTCGTCGAGGGTCGCGCGGAGGTCCGCCAGATCTTCCGGGTCGGCAAGAGCACGGTCATCGCCGGCTCGTTCGTCACCGACGGCCGGATGGTCCGCGGTGGGGCGCGTGTGTGGCGTGGCGGCAAGGTGGTCGCGACCGACAAGATCGAGTCGCTCCGCCGCTTCCGCGACGACGTCCGCGAGGTCGCCACGAACTACGAGTGCGGCATCGGCCTGGCGAACTACCACGACCTCGAAGAGGGCGACATCATCGAGTGCTTCGTCTCGCAGACCGTCAGCCGCGCTGTCGCCGGCTGACGAGGGACGCCCGGATGAGGCGGCGGCGGGCGTTGTCGGCTGCGCGCGCTCGCTCACGCACCTTGGGGTGCGCTCGCTCTCGTGCTCGCCTCCGCCTTCGCCGGCGCCCCTGCGGGCGTCCACGCAGTAGGACATGGCATGAGCCAGCGGACGGATCGGGTCGATGAGCTGCTGCGGCAGGAGATCGGCAGCATCGTCGCGCGTGAGATCGCCGATCCGCGGGTCGGGTTCGCCACGATCACGAAGGTCGAGACGGACCGCGAGCTTCGGCATGCCAAGGTCTGGGTGAGCGTCATCGGCCAGCCGAAGGAGCGGACCGAGACCATCGCCGCCCTGACCCACGCGATGCCGTTCGTCCGGCATCAGCTGGGCGACCGGCTGCGGATCAAGCGGATCCCGATGCTCCACGTCCAGGTGGACGACACGGCCGAGCGCGGCACCCGCATCCTGCAGTTGATCGATGAGCTCAGCGCGGGTCACATCCCGGACTCGGAGCCGGTCAAGGGCGAGTCGCTGCCGACACCGGTCGCCCGGCTGCCCCACGAGGGCGATCTGGCCGATCAGCCCGAGTCCGCCGTGATCCCGCCGAAGCCCCCGCGACGTCGGACCGGCCATCGACGCACATCGCCGGGCGGCAAGCGATGACGATGTTCCTCGACGCGTACCTGGACGCCGTCCCGTCGGTCGTCGTCGAGCGGCTCCGTGGCGCGCGACGCGTGCTGGCGGTCAGCCACGAGAACCCCGACGCCGACACGCTGGGAGCGACCCTGGCGATCGTCCGGATCGTGGAGGCGCTCGGCGGCACCGCCGACGCGGTCTGCACGGACGAGCCGCCGCCGCTGTACGCGTTCATGCCCGGCGTGGAGCGGTTCCGCACGGACCCGGATCCGGCGGCGACCTACGACCTGCTGGTCATCTCGGACTGCGGGGCGCTGTCCCGCGTCGGGGACGTCGGCGTCCGGCATGCCGACCTGTTCGCCGAGCCTGCCGCGCGTCATCGTCGATCACCACGCCTCCAACGACGCGGCCGAGGCCGGCGACTGGATCGAACCGCACTCCGCGGCCACGTGCGAGATGGCGACCCTGCTGGCGGCCCGGCTCGGCGTCCCGCTCACGACCGACGATGGCGCGCTCGCCGCGAACCTGATGGCCGGCATCGTCATGGATACCGCGACCTTCGCCCACCCGAACGCCACGCCCCGGACGCTCGCCGTCGCCGCCGCCCTGGTCGACGCCGGTGCGCCGCTGTCCGACATCTCGCGTCAGCTCTATCGGACCAAGCCGGAGGCGCAGCTTCGGCTGTTCGGCCGCATCCTCGATCGCCTCGAGAGCACCGACGAGGGCCGGATCGTCTGGTCCACGCCTGACCGACGCGGATGTCGCCGCGACCGGCGCGACCCGGGCGCACTCCGAAGGCATCATCGACCTGCTGTCGCAGTCCGACGCCGCGGAGGTGGCCATCCTGTTCAAGGAGGCCGGGGCCGCGACGCGGATCAGCGTCCGCACGAAGCCCGGCGGCGTGGATGCGACCGTCCTGACCGGCACGTTCGGTGGGGGAGGGCACGCCCGGGCGTCCGGCGCCAGCTTCGACGGTCCCGTGGATGCGGCCCGCGATGCGGTCGTCGCGGAGGCGCGTCGGCTCGTCGCCGGCGTCCGCCGCCAGGCCTAGGCCGTGGCCCGCTCCTCGCTGGGTCCCGGGCTCGACGGGATCCTCGTCATCGACAAGCCGGCCGGCCCGACCTCGCACGATGTCGTCGCGCTGATCCGGCGACTGGCCGCGACGAAGCGCGTCGGCCACGGCGGCACGCTCGATCCCTTCGCGGGCGGCGTCCTGCCGATCTTCCTGGGCCATGCGACGCGCGTCGTCGAGTACCACCTCGGCGACACGAAGCGGTATCGCGCGACGGTCTGCTTCGGCGGCTCGTCCACGACCGACGATCTCGAGGGTGAGATCACGCCGTCCGACGGCCCGGCGCCGACCCGCGAGGCCGTGGAGACCACGTTGGCGGCGATGGTCGGGCCGATCTCCCAGCGCCCGCCCGCGTACAGCGCGATCAAGGTGGGCGGCCGCCGAGCCTATGCGATGGCCCGGGCCGGCGAGACGGTCGTGCTCGCCGAGCGCGAGGTCACGCTGCACGCGCTGACGATGACCGAGTGGGACGGCTCGGATCCGGAACGGCCGATCGCGATCGTGGATGTCACGTGTTCCGCGGGCACCTACGTGCGGGCCCTGGCGCGCGACCTGGGCGAGGCGGTGGGGAGTGCCGCGTACCTGGGCGCCCTGTCGCGGACCGCGTCCGGACCGTTCGAGCTGACCGACGCGGTGCCACTGGACGACGTCCGCGCGGCTGCCGCGGAGGGCCCCGAGGGCCTGACCGCGATCCTGCGGCCGATCGACGACGGTCTGGACGCCTTTCCCAGCATCGCGCTGACCGAGACCGAGCTGCTCGCGGTCGCGCGGGGCCAGTACGTCCGGCCGGTCGCCGGGATCCCGTCGCCGCCGGCTGCGCACTATCGACTCCGAAGCCCGGACGGCCGGCTGGCGGCGATCGCCACCGCCGATGGCACCCGCCTGGCGCCGGACAAGGTGTTCGTGAGCCCGGCTCCTGGCGGATCGGGCGGGGCCGTCGTGGCCCCCGTCGCACCGGAAGCGGCCGCCGCGCCGGAGCCAGAGCCCGCCTCCGCGGCCTCGTCGGACTGACGGGCTCGATGGAGGTCGTCCAGGGAGTCGAGCGCCTGGGGTCCGGACTCGGGCCCGTCTTCGTCGTCGTCGGCGTCTTCGATGGGCTGCACCTCGGCCATGCGTACCTGCTCCGTCACCTCGTCGCCGAGGCGGGTCGTCACGAGGCGGCACCGACCGTCATCACGTTCGATCACCATCCGGACGAGATCCTGACCGGGAACGCGCCACCCCTCCTGATCGACCCGCAGGAGCGCCTGGAGCGGCTCGCGGCCGCCGGCGTCGCGGTGACCGTCGTCCAGCACTTCGACGACGACCTTCGCCACACGACCTACGACGTCTTCGTCGAGCGCATCCGGTCGCGCGTGGACCTCCGTGGCTTCCTGATGACACCCGATGCCGCGTTCGGGTTCGAGCGCCAGGGGACGCCGGTCGCACTTGCGTCGCTGGGTGAGCGGGATGGATTCGAGGTGGTGGTCGTCCCGCCGTTCGAACTCGATGGCCGTCAGGTGCGCAGCAGCGAGGTCCGTGAGCTCATCCGGACCGGGAAGCTGGCAGCGGCGGCGGAGCTGCTCGGTCGACCGGTGACGCTGACCGGGACGCTCATCGACGGTCGGCTGGCGGTCGACCTGCCGATGGCGGTCCCGCCGGACGGGCGGTACGACGTGCTCGTCGTCGGTGAGGCAGCCGATGCGGTCGTTCGGGCCGGCTCGATCGAGTTGCCTGACGTGGTGTCGTCCGGTCGAGTGTCGGTGGCGTTCGTCTGACGTCGCCCGCGCCGGCATGGGCGTGGGATGATGCCGCGACGACCCAGCGTACCGAGGAGAGCATCTTGGCCGGACCCACCACCGTCGACGAGTACCTGGCGACCCTTGCGGACGATCGCCGTCCGGCGATGGAGACCCTGCGCGCGACGATCCGCGCCGCGGCCCCCGAGGCGACCGAGGTCCTCGCCTACAAGATGCCGGCCTTCCGCAGTCACGGCGGCCAGTTCCTGGTGTCGTACGACGCCTTCAAGAACCACTACAGCCTGTTCCCGGCGAGCGACGAGGTCGTGCAGGGCCTCGGCGCGGAGATCGAGCCCTACCTGGCGGGGAAGGGGACCATCCGCTTCCCGGCGTCCCGGCCCATCCCGGTCACGCTCGTGACCCGCATCATCGAGATCCGCGTCGCCGAGAACGCCGCTCACGAGGCGAAGTAGGCGTCGTGGCGGATGGGGCGGCGCGGTTCCAGCTCGCGCAGGTGAACATCGGGCGGCTGCTGGCGCCGGTGGAGTCCCCGCAGATCGCGGACTTCATGGCCGCGCTGGACGAGATCAACGCGCTGGCCGACTCGAGTCCCGGCTTCATCTGGCGGCTGCAGACCGCCGAGGGCAACGCGACGTCGCTCCACTCGTTCGACGACCCGCTGATCATCTCGAACATGTCCGTCTGGGAGTCGATCGAAGCGCTCCGGGCGTTCACCTACACGTCCGCGCACACGGGCGTCATGAGCCGCCGCCGCGAGTGGTTCGAGAAGTACGCGACGGCCTACATGGCCCTGTGGTGGGTCCCGGCGGGCCATCGCCCGACGATCGATGAGGCGAAGGAGCGGCTGGCCCTCCTGGACCGCCTTGGCCCGACCGTCGACGCCTTCACGTTCCGGGTGCCGTTCGAGGCGCCGGTCAGCTGAGCCTTCGGCGAATCGTGCGATCCGAGGATGGTGTGATCGCCGAGGTTTGCCCATACGCCTGCCAGGACAGCAGTAGCGCGGGTCTTGGGGCTTGGGAGGTCCCTGCATGCACCGGATCCACGCTCAGACGGCGGTCCACGACGGCGCGTCGCAACGGTCGAAGTTGACGCTAGTGCTGTCCCCACAGGCAGATGGGAATAGCGGCCGGTGCGGAGGCCTGCGCTGGCCGGATCGCGCCACCGACAGGACCTGCCACACGAACGCCCGTTCACGCTCGCGCGTGCATCTTCAGGCTCGGCCTGCTACCATCCGTCGGTCATAACAGAAGTCAACGATAGAAGTTCGTGTTCGGAGGAACGAGTGCCGCTCGCGCGGGAAGAGAAGCAGGAGATCATCACCGGGTTTGCCACCAAGGAAGGTGACACCGGTTCACCGGAAGTCCAGATCGCCCTCCTGACGGAGCGGATCAAGGAGCTGACCGGACATCTTCGTAGCTTCCCCAAGGACAATCATTCGCGCCGCGGCCTCCTCAAGCTCGTCGGCCAGCGCCGCCGCCTTCTCGCCTACCTGATGAAGAAGGACAGCGCGCGCTACCGTGTCGTCATCGGACGACTCGGACTCCGCCGCTAGCGACGCCGCTCCCGGACCCCGGCACATGCCCGGGGTCCCATCGCGTTCGACGCCCAACGGCCCAGAGTGGCCGATCTGCCCACAGGTCGGATCCTCCTCCACGACTTGGAGGAGTACACACTTGCCCCAGACATTCGAAACCCAGATCGGCGGCCGCACGCTCACGATCGAGACCGGCCGACTCGCCGGACTCGCCGGCGGCGCCGTCACCGTCCGCTACGGCGACACCATGGTGCTCGGCACCGCCAACCGCTCCGATCCGCGACCCGGGCTGGACTTCTTCCCGCTGACGGTCGAGTTCGAAGAGCGCATGTACGCCGCGGGCAAGATCCCGGGCGGCTTCATCAAGCGTGAGGCCCGCGCCTCCGAGGCCGCGACCCTGGCCGCCCGCCAGACCGACCGCCCGATCCGCCCGCTGTTCCCCGAGGGCTACAAGGACGACATCCAGCTGGTCATCACGGTCCTCTCGACCGACCAGGAGAACGAGCCGGACGTCATCGGCACCGTCGCCGCGTCCGCCGCGCTGACCATCAGCGAGATCCCGTTCGCCGGCCCGATCGGCGCCGTCCGCATCGGTCGCATCAACGGCGAGTTCGTGGTCAACCCCACCTACAGCGAACTGGCCGACTCGGAGCTCGACCTGGTCGTCTCCGGCACGCGCGACGCGATCATGATGGTCGAGGCGGGCGCCAAGCTCCTGCCCGAGTCCGTCATGGCCGAGGCCATCCTGTTCGGCCACCGCGCCCTGCAGCCGCTCGTGGATCTCCAGGAGGAGCTCCAGAAGGCGGTCGGCAAGAAGAAGAGCGTCCCGTTCCTCGAGGCCGGCCTCGGCTCGGTCCTCGACTTCGCCGCCAAGGCGGACGCGGGTGACGAGTTCGTCATCGTCGACGTCGAGACGACCGGCACGGACCCGAAGATGGCCGATCTCCTCGAGATCGCCGCCGTCAAGGTCAAGAAGGGCAAGATCACGGACCGCTGGTCCACCTTCGTCAACCCCGGCCGGACCATCCTCGGCAACCAGATGCACGGCATCACGGACAAGGACGTCGCCAAGGCGCCGAGCCCGGCCGAGGCCGCCGCGCAGGCCGTCAAGTTCATCGGCGACGCGACCGTCGTCGGCCACTCGGTCGGCTTCGACCTGGGCTTCCTGGAGGCCGCGCTGGCCGACGGGACCCGCTTCGAGCAGGGCCGCTACCTGGACACCCTGACGATCGCCCGCGAGGGCTACCCGGATCTCGAGAACTACAAGCTCGAGACCCTGTCCCGCTTCTTCGGCATCGAGCTGGCGCAGGCCCATCGGGCCGCTCCGGACGCCGAGGCGACCGCCAACCTGCTCATCTGGTTCGGCAACGACCTGCCGGGCCGCATCGCCGCCCTGAAGGAAGGCATCGCGAACTCGTTCCGGGCCAACCGGACCGGTGGCGACTCGAAGGCCATCCTGGAAGCCGCTCGCCGCGAGGCGCGCGTCAGCAAGGGCCTGTTCAGCCTCATCAACAAGAAGGTCGCCCGCAAGCTCGTCCTCGACGAGGGCATCCGGATGGACGGCCGCGGCGTGACCGAGCTGCGCAAGATCTCCGTGGAAGTCGGCCTCGTGCCGCGCGCCCACGGCTCCGGTGTCTTCACCCGCGGTGAGACGCAGGTCCTGACCGTCGCCACGCTCGGTGCGTCGAGCGACGTCCAGCGGATCGACACGATCAGCCCGAAGACCGAGAAGCGCTACATCCACCACTACAACTTCCCGCCCTATTCCACGGGCGAGAACAAGCCGATGCGTGGCCCCAGCCGCCGCGACATCGGGCACGGCAACCTGGCCGAGCGCGCGCTCTACCCGGTCCTGCCGAGCCACGACGAGTTCCCGTACGTCATCCGGCTCGTGTCCGAGTGCATGTCGTCCAACGGCTCGACGTCGATGGCGTCGACCTGCGGTTCGACCCTCGCCCTGATGGACGCCGGTGTCCCGATCTCCGCCCCGGTCGCCGGCGCGGCGATGGGCCTGATCAGCGAGCCGGACGGCCGGTTCGTGGTCCTGACCGACATCCTCGGCAAGGAGGACTCGGTCGGCGACATGGACTTCAAGGTGACCGGCACGCGGGACGGCATCACCGCCCTGCAGATGGACATCAAGGTCAAGGGCATCAACGAGGCGATCATCCGCGGCGGTCTGGAGCAGGCCCTGGCGGCCCGCCTCGAGATCCTCGACAAGATGGTCGAGGTCATGCCCGAGACCCGCTCCGAGATGAGCGACTTCGCGCCGCGCATCACGACGATCAAGATCAACCCCGAGAAGATCCGCGAGATCATCGGCAAGGGTGGATCGATGATCCGCAAGATCCAGGAAGAGACCTCCACCGAGATCAACGTGGAGGACGACGGCACGGTCGAGATCGCGGCCGTCTCCGGTGAGAACGCCCGCAAGGCGATCGACTGGATCAACAGCCTGACCCGTGAGGTCGAGGTGGGCGCCCTGTACATGGGCAAGGTCACCCGGATCATGGGCTTCGGTGCCTTCGTGGAGATCATGCCCGGCAAGGAAGGCCTGGTCCGGATCGGCGAGCTGGCCGACTACCACGTCCCGACCGTCGAGGACGTCGTGTCCGTCGGCGACGAGATCATGGTGGTCGTGCTCGAAGTCGACCGTCAGGGCCGCGTCAACCTGTCGCGCAAGGCCGCGATGCAGCGCCACCTGGCGAAGGACCCCGCATAGGGTCCTCGCCGCAAGGCGCCTTCACCCGTCACTCGCGAAGGGCCGTCGGGACACCGGCGGCCCTTCCATGTCCGGCGCGGCCGGCACGAGGGACGCGTGGCGGATCGGGCGGGAGCCGCTGGTATACTCCCGCCGTGCCCGGACAAGCGACAGAGCGTGCGGAGCCATGCCCAGGATGAACGGCAAACCACTCACCGTCGCCGTCGTCGGCGCCACCGGCGTCGTCGGTCGGACGATGATCCAGGTCCTCGGTGAACGCGACTTCCCGGTGGGGGAGTTGCGCCTGCTCGCCTCCGGCCGGTCGGCCGGGCGGACCGTGTCGGTCCGCGGCCAGACCATCGAGATCGCCGAAGCGGTCCCCGAGGCCTTCGACGGCGTCGATATCGCCCTCTTCAGCGCCGGCGCGGACATCTCGCGCGACCTGGCGCCCGCCGCGGCGGCCCGTGGCGCGACCGTCATCGACAACTCGTCCGCCTGGCGGATGGAGCCGACCATCCCGCTCGTCGTCTCGCAGGTCAACCCGCACGACCTCGAGGGCCACGAGGGGATCATCGCCAACCCGAACTGCTCCACCATGCAGCTCGCCCCGGTCCTGATGGCCCTGCGCGACAGCGTGGGCCTGGAGCGGGTCGTCGTGGACACCTACCAGTCCGTGTCCGGCACCGGCGCGGACGCCATCGCCGAGATGGAAGGCCAGATCCGGGCCCACGTGAACGGCGAGGCCAAGGTCGCGTCGGTCTACCCGCACCCGATCGCGTTCAACGCGCTGCCGGAGATCGACGTCTTCCTGCCCAACGGCTACACGAAGGAGGAGTGGAAGGTCGTCACCGAGGATCGCAAGATCCTGGGCCTGCCGGACCTGCGCATCTCGTGCACGGCCGTCCGGATCCCGGTCTTCGTCAGCCACTCCGAGGCGGTCCACGTCGAGACGCGTGACCCGCTGACGCCGGCCCGGGCTCGCGAGCTGTTCGCGGCCGTCCAGGGCGTCATCGTCAAGGACGATCCCGGCCGCGCACGACTACCCGCTCGCCACCGAGGCGACCGGCCGCGACGAGATCTTCGTCGGGCGGGTCCGCCAGGACGTGTCCATCCCGGACGATCGCGGCATCGCCTTCTGGGTCGTGTCGGACAACCTGCGCAAGGGCGCGGCCACGAACGCCGTCGAGATCGCCGAGGTCCTGGTCGCCCGCGACTGGGTCAGCCACGCCTCGGCCCGCGGCGCGCGCCCGTACCGAGTCCAGGAGCCCCTCGCGGAGGCCATGGCGTGACCGACGTCGAGCGCCGAGCGGCGCTCGAGTCCATCGCCGCCGAGGTCCGGGACTGCACGCGCTGCCGGCTGCACGAGACGCGCACGCAAGGCCGTGCCCGGCGAGGGCGACCCGGACACCGAGGTCGTGTTCGTCGGCGAGGGCCCGGGCGAGCAACGAGGACCGCGAAGGGCGGCCGTTCATCGGGCGCGCCGGGTGACCTGCTGGTCGAAGCTGCATCGAGTCCGTCGGCTGGACGCGCCCGGACGTGTTCATCACGAACGTCGTGAAGTGCCGGCCGCCCGGACAACCGCGACCCGCAGCCGGACGAGATCGACGCCTGCTCGACCCTACCTGACCTCGCCAACTCGAGGTCCTGGACCCGGCCGTCGTGGTCACCGCTCGGGCAGTTCTCGCATGAGCCCGCTTCCTGCCCGGGGACCAGGATCTCGCCGGTCCACGGCACGATCCGCCCGGCCGATCCCGGCGACCGGGCGCGCGGAACGCGCTCGCCTCGCCATGTACCACCCGGCGCCGCCCTGTACCAGCGATCGAACCGACGAGCTTTCGACGACATCGCCGGCCTGCCCGGGCGCTCGTCGCGTCGCGCTCCCGGGATCGCCGATCCGCCTCGCGACCCGATGCCGGCGCGACCGTCACCCTGAACGCCATGGACACGCCCACCGCGACTCCCTCGGCGGCCACCGCCATCATCCCGGCCGACCCCGCCGACATCGACCAACTCACCCTCTTCTAGCCCACACCAAGGAACCCCATGCCAACCAAGAAACGAACCAGTCCGGCGCCCCAGGGCCTGGACACGCCGCTCCGCATCATCCCGCTCGGCGGGGTGGGGGAGATCGGCAAGAACATGTACGTCTTCGAATACGGCGACGACATCGTCGTCATCGACTGCGGGCTCATGTTCCCCGACGAGGAGATGTACGGCATCGACCTCGATCATCCCCGACATCACCTACCTCAAGGAGAACCGCTCCAAGGTCAAGGCGTTCCTCATCACCCATGCCCACGAGGACCATGTCGGCGCGCTGCCGTACGTGCTCCCGGAGTTCCCGGGCGTGCCGGTCTACGCCAGCACCCTGGCCCGCGGCCTGCTCGGCAACAAGATCAAGGAGCACAAGCTCCACAACAACCCGCTGATGGCGCTCGATCCGGGCGATGAGCTCGACATCGGGCCGTTCCACGTCGTCCCGTTCCGCGTCGGTCACTCGATCCCGGACGCGATGGGCATCGCGCTCAAGACGCCGGTCGGCACGATCGTCCACACCGGCGACTTCAAGTTCGACCACACCCCGGTCGACGGCAAGCTGTCCGACTTCGCCATCCTGGCCAAGCTGGGCGCCGAGGGCGTGGCCGTCCTCCTGTCCGACTCCACCCGCGCCGAGAACCCGGGCTACACCCCGTCCGAGCGGACGGTCGGCGAGGCGTTCCGCGAGATCATGGAGCCGCTCGAAGGCCGGGTCATCGTGGCCACCTTCGCGAGCAACATCGCCCGCGTCCAGCAGGTCCTCGATGCGTCCGCGGACATGGGCCGCAGCGTGGCCGTCCTCGGCCGATCCATGGAGCAGAACTTCCGGATCGCCACGGACCTCGGCTACCTGACCTACGACCCGTCGATGATCGTGTCGAAGGACAAGATCAAGGACCATCCGGATCCCAAGCTCGTCATCGCGACGACCGGCGCCCAGGGCGAGCCGATGGCCGGCCTGGCGCGGATGGCCAACCGCGACCACCGGTTCGTCGAGATCCAGCCCGGCGACACGGTCATCGTCAGCGCCAGCCCGATCCCCGGCAACGAGGAGTCGGTCTCGCGCACGATCGACAACCTGTTCAAGGCCGGCGCGAACGTCTACTACCACACGATCAAGCGGGCGCACGTCTCCGGCCACGCCAGCCAGGAGGAGCTGAAGCTCATGCTCGGGCTGACCAAGCCGAAGCACTTCATCCCGATGCACGGCGAGTTCCGGATGCAGGTCCAGCACGGCCGCCTGGCGATCGAGACCGGCGTCGCGCCGGAGAACGTGTTCATCATCGAGAACGGCACGCCGATCGAGCTCTACTCCGACGGCTCCGCCCGCCGCGCGAACCCGGTCACCGCCGGCTACGTCTACGTCGACGGCCTGTCCGTGGGCGACGTCGGGGACATCGTCCTGCGCGACCGCCGCTCGCTGGCGGCGGACGGGATGTTCATGATCGTCGTGACCGTGGACAAGCAGACCGGCAAGGTCGTCGGCCGGCCCGAGATCGTCACCCGCGGCTTCGTCCACCTCAACGAGAAGGACCCGCTCATGGAGGAGGCCGTCGAGCGCGTCATCGCGTCGATCGCCACGCCGGGTGACCACATCAACGAGATCGCCCTGCTCAAGACCCAGGTCAAGGACGGCGTCTCGCGCTACCTGTACGAGCAGACGAAGCGCCGTCCGATGGTCTTCCCGGTCGTCGTCGAGGTCTGACGATGGCGACCCGGCGCCGTTCGAGCGCCCGTTCCACGACCGCCTCGCGGACGCGCAAGCGCGCGTCGAGCTTCGGCGCCCGGTTCACGCCGGAGGTCGTCCGCTCGATCGTGGGTCTGATCCTGCTGATCCTTGGCGCGATGACCTTCATCGCGCTGATCCTGCCGGGGCAGGGGAGCCTGACCAGCTGGTGGACCGGCGTCGTTCGCGCCGTGGTTCGGGACGATGCGCTGGCTCCTGCCGTTCGGCCTGCTGGCCGCGGGCTGGTGCCTCGAGTGGGGACCGGCAGCCGGCCCGAATCGGGCTGGGGCCTGACCCTGCTCGGGATGGCCATCGCCTACGCTCGGGGTCCTCGGGGCTCGCCCAGGTCCTGTTCGCCGCCGACGTTCCCGGCCGGCGGTCGGATCGGTCGGTTCCTCGAAGGGCCTGCTCGAGCCGCTGCTGACGGCGCCCGGTGCCGTTCGATCGTGCTGTTCGCGCATGGTCGTCATCGGCGGCTCGTGCTCGGCTTCAACCTGCGCCTGCGCACAGCTGACCGCGCCCGATCACCGCGGTACTGGCCAAGTGGCTCGGTGCGACCACGGCCGAAGCCGGTCAAGCGGGATCCGGCGGCGCCGGACCCGAAGCCGGCCGCTCCGCCCGCCACGACCACCACGAACGGCCGCACGCAAGGCCCCGGCGCCGCCCAAGGGAACGGCCGTCGGCGCCCGGGCCGTCCGCCGGCCAGACCGGCATCTGGGGCCAGGACGACGAAGCGGCCCGCAACGCCATCCCGGTCGCCGTCCCGAGCGCGGTCCCGACGTCCGCCACGTTCGCCCCGGCCAGGACCGCCGGTGGTGCTGCCGCTGCGGCCGCCGCGCGTCGCCGTCGCCGATCCGCTGTCGGAGCCCGCGACCCGGACGACGTCACCGATGCCGGCGACTCGCCGCCCGACGCGCGACCGGATCGAGTACGTCCTGCCGCCGACGACCCTGCTCGACGACGTGGCGATCCCGATCCACGCCGGTGGCGACGCCGCGGCCCACGCCCACGTCGAGGAGATCATCGTCCGCAAGCTGGCGAGCTTCGGCATCCCGGCCAAGATCGTCGGGCGCAACGCCGGCCCGGTCGTCACCCAGTACGAGGTCCAGCCGGCCCCGGACATCAAGGTCAGCCGCATCGAGGGCCTCGCCGACGACCTGGCGATGGCCCTGGCCGCCCGCTCGCTCCGCATCGAGGCGCCGATCCCGGGCAAGAGCGCCGTCGGCATCGAGATCCCGAACGCCGACTTCAACGTCGTCGCCCTGCGCCGGATCCTCGAGGACGTCGACTTCAAGGCGTCCGGGTCCGACGCTGACCTTCGCCCTCGGACGGGACGTGGCCGGCAAGGCCCAGGCGGTGGACCTCGCCAAGATGCCGCACCTGCTCATCGCCGGCGCGACCGGCTCGGGCAAGAGCGTCATGGTCAACGCCCTCATCACGAGCCTCCTGTGCGAGGCGACGCCGCACGACGTCCGGATGATCCTGATGGACCTCAAGCGCGTCGAGCTGGCGGCCTACAACGGCCTGCCCCACCTGCTCGTGCCGGTCATCACCGAGCCCGAGCGGGCCAAGGCCGCGCTCAAGTGGGCGGTCAACGAGATGGAGGCGCGCTACCGGCGGCTGGCCGGCGCCACGGCCCGCAACATCCGGGCGTTCAACGAGACCCGGGCGGATCCGGAAGACCGGATGCCGTACATCATCATCGTCATCGACGAACTCGCCGACCTGATGATGCGCGAGGGCAAGAACGTCGAGGATCCGATCGTCCGCCTGGCCCAGAAGGCCCGCGCGACCGGCATCCACATGGTCCTCGCGACCCAGCGGCCGTCGGTGAACGTCGTGACCGGCCTCATCAAGGCCAACTTCCCGAGCCGCATCGCGTTCGCGATGGCCTCGCAGATCGACTCGCGCACGATCCTGGACGCGCCGGGCGCCGAGGACCTCATCGGCCGCGGCGACATGCTCTACCAGCCGTCCGACCTGCCGCGCGCGATGCGCATGCAGGGCGTGTTCGTGTCGGACCCGGAGATCGGCCGGGTCGTGGCCCACTGGAAGGACCAGATCGAGGACCCGCGCTACGACATGTCGATCATCACCAGCGACGACGAGGGCACGGGATCGGTCGACGATCTGGCCGACGAGGAGGCCGATCGCCTGCTGCCGGACGCCGTCGAAGTCATTCGGGAGTACGATCGGGCTTCCGCGTCGCTCCTCCAGCGCCGCCTGAAGGTCGGCTACGCGCGCGCCGCCCGGATGATCGACCAGCTGGAGGCGCGGGGCTACATCGGCGCCTTCGATGGTTCGAACGCCCGGGTGGTCCTCCGGCGCGAAACGACACCTCCGGCAGGCGAACCGGAGGCCGGACTCGACGAGGACGATGGATGACGACCAGGCAGCAGCTGAGGCGAGCGGTCTCCGGTGACCGTGGGGATGCCGGACGTGGCATCTCGGCCCAGCCCGCGCCGAGCCTCCCGGAGCGCCTCTACGACGCCCGCGAACGCAAGGGCGTGGACCTCTACCGAGCCGAGCGCGACACGAAGATCCGGGCCCGCTACCTGGGCGCGCTCGAGCGGGGCGACTACCGCGAGCTGCCCGGGCGCGGTCTACACGAAGGGCTTCCTGCGCAACTACGCGCTGTACCTCGGGCTGGACCCGGACGAGATCCTGGACCAGTGGCGCCGCGAGCGCGGCGACACGAAGGAAGTCACGCCCGTCCTGGCCGTCCCGCGACCGATGGCGGCGCCGCGCCAGGGCCTGACGTTCTCGCCGAGCCTGGTCGTCTTCGCGCTGCTGACGATCGGCGTGCTCGCGTTCGGGGCCTACCTCGGCGTCCAGCTGCTGCGCTTCGCCAAGCCGCCGACGATCGCGGTGACCGATCCGGCCGCGGCCGTCGTCGAGGTGGACGACGACGCCACGAACTACATCCTGCGCGGCACGTCCACCGCCGGCGCGACGGTCAACATCGAGACGCCGGGACGCGATCCCGTACAGCGTCACCGCGGACACGTCCGGCGCGTGGACGGCCGACGTGGAGCTGCGCCGCGGCCGGAACGAGTTCCAGGTGAGCTCGCTCGACCCGGACACCGGCAAGCGGTCCGAGGACACGCTCGCCCTGTTCATCACGGTGCCGTTCCTCGTCATCGAGGCGCCGACGCTCACCGTGGACCAGCCGACCGAGGGCGCCATCTTCGAGAACGGCGCGATCCCGGTCCAGGGCCGCACGACGAATGCCGAATCGGTCGTCGTGAGTGCCGCGTACATGGGCTCGACCGGCTCCGGCGACGCCGGCCGGAGCCGCATCGCCGGCCCCGCCCGCCGTGCCCGGCGCCGATCACGGTCGAGGTCGCCGAGGACGGCGCGTTCAGCACGCCCCTCGAGCTGACCGCCGGCAAGTGGGCGATCACGGTCACGGCGTCCAGCCCCGAGGGCAAGACCCAGGCGCTCACCCGGAACGTGACCGTCACGTACAAGGGCGTGAACCTGGTCGTCAACGTCAAGGGCGGCCGGGCCTGGCTCAAGGTCTGGGTGGACGGCAAGATCGACGAGCAGCTCGGCGTGGCCGGCTCGGTCGTCGCGAACGGCAAGACCCTGACGTTCACCGGCAAGGAGTCGGTCGAGGTCCGGACCGGCTCGTCCGGCGTGACGTACTTCACGCTCAACGGGACATCGCTCGGGGCGCTCGGCAAGTCCGGGCATGCCCGAGACGTGGCTGTTCGCTCCTCCGGCGCCACCGGAGAAGACCCAGCGGCGGTAGGCGGACCGTGGGATCCGTGCCGGACGATCGGCTGACGGCGCTGGCCGCCGAGCTCCAGGCGACGTGCCTCGCGCGCGGGCTGCACGTCGCGACCGTCGAGTCGTGCACGGGCGGGCTGGTCGGCGCACGCCATCACCGCCATCCCGGGCTCCAGTGGCTACTACCTCGGCGGGTTCGTCACGTACGCGGACGAGGTGAAGCGGGACCTGGCCGGCGTCCCGGCGGAGGTCCTCGCGGCCCACGGGGCGGTCTCGGCCCAGGTCGCGGTCGCGATGGCCGACGGGCGCCCGCTCGCGCCTCGGCGCGGATCTGGCCGTGTCGGTGACCGGCATCGCCGGACCGGACGGCGGATCGGACGCCAAGCCGGTCGGGCTCACCTACGTCGGGGTCGCGGACGCGCCGCGGGACCGATGTCCGGCGCTACCTGTGGACCGGCGATCGGAGCGCGAACCAGGTACGACAGCGCCGCGGCCGCCCTGGAGCTCGCGCTCGAGCGGGTGCGGGCGTGACGACGAACGTCGGGGCGGGCCTGGCGCCGGCCCGCGCCGGCCCGCGCGATCCGCCCGGGCGAGCGCATCCACGTCGTCGGCGTCGCCGGGCGCCGGGGCCAGCGCCGCGGCCCTCCTCGCGGCGCACGCGGGTGCCATCGTGTCACCGGCTGCGACCCAGGCGGCCCGTCGCCGTACACGACGGCGGTCGAGGCGGCCGGGATCCCGATCGCGTGGCAGCACGCCGCCGCCCACGTCACAGCGGGCCCGCCGCCGGACCGGCTCGCCGTCACCAAGGCGCTCACCGCCGTCGATCCCGACCACCCCGAGCTGCGCGCCGCGCGCGCCGCCGGGATCCCGGTCGAGTCGTGGCAGCAGGTCATCGCCGACGCGGCCGTCGGGCGGCGCCTGATCGGCGTCGCCGGCACGCACGGCAAGAGCACGACCGTCGGGCTGGCTGGTCCACATCCTCGTGGCCGGCGGCCAGGACCCGTGCGCGTTCGTCGGGGCGCTCCTGCCGCCGCGACATCACCGGCGGCGCCGCCGGCGACGGCGCGCTGGGGCGCCGGGCCCGACTTCGTCGTCGAGGCGGACGAGTACGCCGGCAACTTCGATGCCTACCGGCCGGACATCGCGATCCTGACCTCCGCCGAGTGGGACCACCCGGACGTCTTCGCCGACGCCGACGCGGTCGCCGACGCGTTCGAGGCCTGGCTTCGAGCAGGCGCCCGACGGCGCGACCCTCGTCGCCAACGTCGGCGACCCCGGCGTCGAGTCGGTCCTGGAGCGCCTGGAGGGTGTCGGACGCCGCTGGCGACCGTCCGCTATGCCGTCGTGCGAGGCGTGGGCGGACGCCGGCGGGCCGGGGGCGGACATCACGGGCCGGATCGCCGCCGCCGATGCCGGCGGGACGACCCTCGAGGTCCACGGCCTCGCGGCCGACGACGAGCCCGTGATCCTGCGCCTGGCGACGGCCGGCCGCCACAACGCGGCCAACGCCCTCGCGGTCGCCGGGGCCGCACGGGCGGCCGGGCTGGACGCCGGCGGCCATCGCGCGGGGCCTGGCCAGCTTCACGGGCGTCGGGCGCCGCCTGGAGCGCAAGGGCGAGGCCGCCGGCGTCGTCGTCTACGACGACTACGGCCACCACCCGACGGCCATCCGCGAGACGTTGCGGGCCATCCGCCAGCGCGAGCCCGAACGGCGCGTGTGGGCCGTCTACGAGCCGCTCACGTACCATCGGACGGCCGCCCTGCTCGATGGGTTCGCCGACGCGCTCGCCGAGGCGGACGCGGTCGCCATCGCCGACATCTGGGCCGGTCGCGACCCGGACACGACGATCGCCTCGGCGCAGGGCCTCGCGGACGCGGTCGCGGCCCGGCGCCCCGGCGATGACCGTCGCCGCGCCGGGCAGCGTCGAGGCGACCGCGGCCTGGCTGGCGCACGAGGTCCGGCCCGGGCGACGCGGTCCTGGTCATGGGCGGCGGCCGGAGCTATCGCATCGGCGAGCTGCTGCTGGAGGCCCTCGCGACGAAGGAGCCACGATGACCATCGACTACGCGACGGCGGCGACCTCCTCGAGGCGTACGGACGCGCCTGGGCGGCGTTCGACGGCGACGCCTGGGTCGCGCCTCTTCACCGAGGATGCCGAGTACCATGGGGACCCGTTCGGCGCCCCGCTCGTCGGGCACAATGCCCTGCGGGCGTTCCTGCTGGACTCGGCCGACGCGCCAGCGCGACGTCGAGTTCACGGTCGAGCGCCACTGGGTCTCGGGATCGACGGTGCTGGCCGCGTGGCACGCCTCGTGGATCGGCCAGACCGACGGGATCGGTCGTCCGAGTCGCCGGCTTCCTGACGGCGGACGTCGCCGCGGACGGTCGGATCGACCGGTTCCACGAGGTCTGGATGCGGGCACCGGCGACGACCGGGTAGGGGAGAGGAGGATCGATGGCTGGAGATGCGTCATTCGACGTCGTCAGCGACTTCGACGAGCAGGAACTGCGCAACGCGCTCGACCAGGTCCGGCGCGAGGTCGGCACGCGCTTCGACTTCAAGGGCGTGACCGTCGACCTCGAGCAGGCGAAGAACGAGCTCATCCTGCTCACCGACGACGAGTATCGCGCCGCCGCCGATCAAGGACCTCATCGAATCGAAGGCGATCCGGCGCAACCTGTCGCTCAAGATCTTCGACTGGGGCAAGGTCGAGGAGGCCGGCGGCAACAAGGTCCGCCAGACGCATCGGCCTGCGGCGCGGCCTGCCCGAGGAGGTCGCCAAGCAGATCACCAAGCTGATCCGCGACGAGTTCCCGAAGGTCAAGTCGCAGATCCAGGGCGACGCCGTCCGGGTCTCCGGCAAGAGCAAGGACGACCTCCAGCGGATCATGGCCAAGCTGCGCGAGCTCGACGAGACCGTCCCGCTCCAGTTCGAGAACTACCGCTGAGGTGCGCTCGTGATCGACGATCCCGAGGCCACCGGACCCGCCGAGGCCATCGAGCCGGCGCCCGTCGAGCCCGACGCTCGAGGCCGACGGTCGAGGCCGCCGCCGTGCCCGACGACACGCCGACCGCCGAGGCCGATCCGCCGTCGCCGAGCCCGCAGCCGAGGTCGACGGCGTGCCGGTCATCGACCTCGTCGAGCCGATCGACCCGAGGCCGAGCGCCGCGGTCGCCGATGCGACCGTCGACGCCGTCGCGCGGCCGACGCCGAGACCGAGGAGCCGCACGAGATCCCCGAGGTCCCGAGCGGACCGCGGACCGTCGGCCGGTTCATCGCCGACGCGCTGCGGGCGGCCGGGGTCCGCGTCGCCTTCACCGTGCCGGGCGAGTCGTTCCTGGGCGTCCTCGACGCCCTCGAGGACGCCGGGATCCGCGTCGTCGCCACGCGCCACGAAGGCGGCGCCGCGTTCATGGCCGAGGCCTACGGGCAGCTGACCGGCCGGCCGGCGGCCTGCCTCGGGACGCGCGCGGTCGGGTCGGCCAACCTCGCCATCGGCGATCCACACCGCCCGCCAGGACTCGACGCCGATGTTCGCCCTGGTCGGCCAGGTCGAGCGCGTCGTTCCTGGGCCGCGAGGCGTTCCAGGAGGTCGACCAGGTCGCCACGCTCGGTCGGCTCGCCAAGTGGGCGGCCCAGCCGATGTCGGCCGAGGAGATCCCGGCGATCATGGCCGAGGCCGTGCGCCAGGCCCTCGGCGGCCGGCCCGGACCGGTCCTGCTGGCGCTGCCGGAGGACCTGCTCGACGAGCTCGCGCCCGACGTGGACGGCGCGCCGTCGCCTCGCGCCGGCGACCGCCCGTGCGACCGAGGACGAGATCCGCTCCGTCCTCGCATCTCCTGGCCGGCGCCGAGCGCCCGGTCATCCTCGCCGGCGCCGGCGTCCTGCGGGCCCGGACGTCGACCGAGCTGCTCAAGTTCGCCGAGCTGCTGCACGTCCCGGTCATCGCCGTCGTGGCGCCGCGCCGACGTCATCTCGAACGACCACCCGCTCTACCTCGGGATGGCCGGCCTCGGGGCGCCGGCGGTCGTCCGCGAGCGGCTGGACGCAGGCGGACGCGATCCTCGTCCTCGGGTCAGCCGCCTGAACGAGGCCGACGTCGTACGACTACACGATCCCGGCCGCCGGCCAGCGCTGGGTCCACGTCGACATCGAGCCGGGCCGACCGGCCGACCTCCCGGCCGCCGCGCCGGACCATCACCGCGGACGCCCGGACGTTCCTGAAGGCGGCCAACGAGATCCTGACGACACGCGGCGTCCTCGATGCCGCGCTCGTCGCGGTCGCGCGACGCGCCACAACGCGGCCGACCGGGCCGCCTGGGAAGCGGCGTCGGTCGTCGACGCCACGCCGTGGGACGGCCCGGGCATCCATCCCGGGCCGGGTCATCGCGACGCTGCGCGACGTCCTGCCGGACGACGCCATCGTGACGACCGACGCCGGCAACTTCGCCGGCTGGGCGGGCCGCGGGTTCCGGTTCCGCCGGCCCGGCACGTTCCTCGGTCCGACGTCGGGCGCGATGGGCTACGGCCTCCCGGCGGCGATCGCGGCGGCCCTCGTCCATCGCGACCGAGCGGTCGTGGCGCTCACCGGCGACGGCGGGCTGGCGATGACCCTGGCCGAGCTCGAGACCGCCGTCCGCGAGCGACGCCCGGGTCGTCGTCCTCGTCTTCGACAACCAGCGCTACGGCACGATCCGGATGTGGCAGGACCAGCGCGGGACGGGCCAGGGCGTCGCCACCGAGCTCGGCCCGGTCGACTTCGCGGCCGCGGCGCGGGCGTTCGGCGCGAACGGGGCGCACGTGACGACGGACGCCGAGTTCGAGCCGGCGCTGCGCGCGGCGCTCGCGGCCGATGGCCCGACGGTCATCCAGCTGGCCCTCGACCAGGCCTGGGTCTCCGTCGATCAGCCCGCCGGCTGATGCGCCCGACCTTCCACCTCATCCCGGTCGTCGTCTGGGACGCGGCCGATGCCGACGCGCCGCTCGTCCGCGAGTCGCTCGACGACGAGGGCTTCATCCACTGCACGGACGGTCCGGACGCGCTCATCGCGACCGCCGACCGGCACTACCGCGACGACCCGCGCGACTTCCTGGCGCTGACCGTCGACCTCGACGCGCTCGACGAGTCCGTGGCGCTACGACGATCCCGGGCAAGCCGTATCCGCACATCTACGGCCCGATCGACCGCGCGGCGATCGTCGGCGTCGACGCCGGTCAGCCGGGCCGGCGGACGGTCGGTTCCTGGGCCTCGGCGACCGGTGATCGAGAACGACAGCGGGACGCGGCCGCGGTCCTCGGCCCGGACGTCGTCGTGGCCGCCCCACCAGTCGATCGGGTACTCCGCCAGCGACTCGAGCCGCAGGTCGGCGCCGAGCAGCGCCGTGACGATCTCGCCGAGCGTCCAGGCGCGGGCGAACTTCCAGCTCTGGTCGCCGTCCTCGATGGACAGGTGGTCGATGTACTCGGGCGCCCAGCCCTTCGACGCCTCCGCGCCACCGAAGTAGTCGTAGTCGGTCGCGACCCAGCGGCCGTCCTCGTCGGCGTCGAACAGCCACTCGGCCGGATGGCCCTCGAACAGGACGAACCGGCCGTCCGGGCGCCAGGAGCCGGGCGACGACCGCCGCCCAGGCGTCGAGGTCCTGGAGCCAGATGAGCGAGCCGCGGCCGGTGTAGAGCAGGTCGGCGGTCCCATCGAGCTCGTGTGGCGTGTCGAGGACGTCGGCCTGGATCCAGCGTGGCGGGCGCGCCGGTCGCCGCGGTCAGGCGTGCGGCGAGGTCGAGCATCCGGGCGCTGAAGTCGACGCCGACGACCTCGTCGGCGCCCAGGTTCCAGAGCGACAGCGTGTCGCGGCCGCCGGCGCACTGGAGGTGGATCGCCCGCCGGCAGCGACCGTGCAGGTCGCCGATCAGCTCGACCTCGGCCCCGAACAGGTTCACGCCGCCGGACCGGATGAGCGCGACGGCCTCGTCGAACCAGCCCTCGTAGCGCTCGGCCGCCTCGTCCCAGGCCGCCTGGTTCGCCGCGTGCATCGCGCGGACGTCGGCGCGCTCGGCGGCGCGTCGCCGGCCGGACGTGTCGGTTCGCCGTCGTCATCCATCGGGGGAGCGTACCGCGTGCGACGGCTCGCTCGGTCTGGTAGTTGCGGACGCAACGACCTGGCGTGGTAGCGCTCAGCACGACATCGCCCACCAGGAGTCCGAACCCATGCCCGCCGTCGTCGTCGAAGACATCACCGTCCTGCCGCGGATCCCGGAGCCGGACCCGATGATCGCCACGCAACGCCCGGTCCAGCGCATCACCACCGCGCCGCGCGGCTTCGAAGGGGAGGGGTTCCCGGTCCGGCGCGCGTTCGCCGGCGTCGACCTGGCCGACCTCGACCCGTTCATCCACCTCGACCAGATGGGCGAGGTGGAGTACGCCCCGGGCGAGCCGAAGGGCACGCCGTGGCACCCGCATCGCGGCTTCGAGACCGTCACCTACATGATCGACGGCACCTTCGAGCACAGCGACTCGAACGGCGGCGGCGGGGTCATCACCAACGGCGACACGCAGTGGATGACGGCCGGGGCCGGGATCCTGCACATCGAGAAGCCGCCGGAAGCGCTCGTGGTGAGCGGCGGCCTGTTCCACGGGTTCCAGCTGTGGGTCAACCTGCCGGCCGCGCAGAAGTGGGCCGCGCCGCGCTACCAGGACCTCCGGGCGAAGGAGGTCGCCCTCGTCTCGTCGGCCGATGGCGGCGCGCTCGTCCGGGTCATCGCCGGCGACGTCGCCGGGTTCGCCGGTCCCGGCTCCACCTACAGCCCGATGACCCTGGTCCACGCCTCGCTGAGCCCGGGCGCCCGCCTCTCGCTGCCGTGGCGGCCCGACTACAACGCCCTCGTCTATGTGATGGCGGGGCAGGGGACCGTCGGCCCGGACGGGCACCCGATCGGGGACGGCCAGCTCGCCGTCCTCGGGCGCGGGCGACGCGATCACCGTCGCGCGCGGCCACCTACCAGGAGAGCCGGAGCCCGAACCTCGACGTCCTGATCCTCGGCGGCCGGCCGATCCGCGAACCGGTCGCCTGGATGGGTCCGTTCGTGATGAACACGCGCGAGGAGGTCATGCAGGCCATGGCCGACTACCAGGCCGGGCGGCTGGGGACGATCCCGGCGGTCCACGGCGCACCGACGACCCTCACGGAGTCGCCCGCACCGCAGGGCTAGGGCCGAAGGCTGGCGACTGGCCGCACGCGGCCGCTAGGCGCCGGGGCTCGTCGCGCAGGACCGGCAGGTCGCTCCGCTCGCGCAGGTGGAACGCGACGCCGTACACCTCGCCGGTCTCGGGATCCTTGCGCGGGGCCGCCGTCAGGCGCCACTCCGCATCGTCACGCGTGATCCAGCACGCCAGCGGCGCGCCGCGACCGTAGACCGCGTCGAGGAGCTCGAACGCCTGCGATGGCAGCCCGAGGATGCCCTCACGGGCCGGCAATCCGATGACGATGTGGCCGAACGCGGCCTTGAGCGCCGGGTTGCCGTAGACCAGCATGTGTCCGGGGCCGGTGCACAATCCGGCCGGTCGCGATCGGTCGTCCATCACCCGATGCTACGGCCGCTGTCGAGCCCTCCGGATCCCGCCGACGGCGATGCCCAGCGGCGGCGATGAGCGATACGACCGTGACAGCCCCGAACCACCCGAGATCGTCAGTCCGCCGGGGCGCTCGTGAACGCATCGGTCGGTGGCGGCGTGACGGCGGCCACGCGACCCGTCCGGCGTCGGGTCGGCGTCGGGGTCGGCGGCGCGGGATGGTCGTCGTGAACGAGACCTCTCGAGGAAGTTGCCGTACGAGCCGCCACCGACCGAGCTGACGGCGCGGAACGCGAAGCGCGTGCAGGTCTGGCCGGCCGGGACGACGTAGTCATCCGGTGTGCACGCCCCAGGCGGCGTTGCCGTCGAGCAGCGGAGCGGAGATGAAGTCCCAGCCCGTGGCCCCGAGGACGTCGGCCACGTTGGCGTCGCCGATCAGGACCTCCATCTCGTCGTCACCGTCGCGACCGCGGTGGGCAAGCGTCCACGTCATCGTGGCGCCCGGCGTGCTGACGACGTCCTGGTAGAGCGTGCCGGGCGTGTTGGCGTTGAGCTCGGCGAACGCGTTGCCGGCATACGCCGGGACGCCAAGGAAGCCATCGCCCCAGATCTCGATCTCGCCCGACCCGTCCGTCGTCTGCCAGGGCGGGACGGACGCGGCCGGGAACAGGGTGTACGTGTTCGCCGTGACAGGCGGATCCTCGAACCCGCCGTTCCCGAGCGTGTCCGTGGACGTGTCGCACGGGGCGGCCAGCGCCGGCGAGGCGGCCGCGAAGCTCCCGAGCAGGAGGGCGGGCAGGGTGAGGCTGAGCATGGTGAGACGGCGTGCGCGCATCGGTCTCGCTCCTTTGGCGGGGATGGCTGTCAGGACGCGGGGACGAGGCGTACAGGATGCCACGTCAGGTCGCGACCGCGTACCCCTGACCGCACAAGACCTCACAAGACCGCACAGGGCGGAACGACGCGCTCAGCCCGTCAGGTCGACCAACCGCAGCGACGGTGCGCATGTTCCGCGTGGTCGTCGGGACACCCGAGGCGACGGTCCGTGAGGATCTTGAACAGGGGCGTCCGGCCGAGGCCGATCGGGGCAGAGGAGATGCATCTCGGTGCCGACGAGGCGCGCTTCGTCGTCGCCGGCGACCACGGTGGCGTACTCGCGCACGACATCGTCGCTCAGCGGCCCGAAGAGGAACATGACGTGGCGATGAGCGGGGTCGGCGGTCGGGAACGGGTCGTCTGCCATCAGGCGGGCGAGGTCCGCGTGGGTCCGCTCGAGCACGCGGATCGCCCAGCCGAACTCGGCCGTGATGGCCGCCTCGACCTCGGCCGACCGATCCGGGCCGTCGATCGGTGAACGGTAGGTGACGTTGCCGCTCTGGATGTACGACTGGACGTCCTCGAAGCCGAGCCGTTCGTAGAGGCGTCGAAGGCGCGCCATCGGGATCTGGTGGTGCCCGCCGACGTTGATCCCGCGAAGCAGCGAGGCGCGACCACCCGTCGTGGCCGCCACGTCCTGGGTCATCGTGGATCCGCTGCTCGATCCGCCATCGGCTCGCCGACCGTGACGACGGCGGGCAGCCCCAGGAACCGTCCGTGTCGATCCGCATCCGCCTGCAGGGCCGCCAGCGCCGCCGCGTCGAACGGCCGACGGAGCTGCACGTCGATCGAGACGCGTCCGCGCTCGAGGGTGCGCTTCCAGTTGCCGGCGAACTGGCCGTCGAGCGTCACCACGCCGACATAGATCGCGCGATCGCCGACGGCCCACCCCGCCATGCCATCGAGGTCGGCGACGCCGCGGGTCTCCGAGTAGCCCATGAACGCCTCGTCGTAGCCCTGCATCAGGCGGACGGTGGGTGACGGGTCGACCCGGACGGTGCCCGTGGCCGCACGCTCGCCCGCGCCAGAGGCGGCCCACATCGTCGTGCCCTCCCAGTCCTCGTGTTCCAGCGCAGCCCCGGCCAGCTCCAGGCCACGCTTCGTGTCGGCGGCGCTCAGGCTGCACCAGGCCCGGAAGTCCTTGGCGCTCGCCGGCCCGTGGCTCGTGAAGTACCGACGAACGAACTCGGCGAGGGCCTCGTCGCGCGTGAGGCGCACGGCCTGCGGGGCGCGCTCGTCCAGGAGCGCATAGGTGTGGGTCCGGCCATCGAGCGGCCCGCTGCACACGAGGCCGGTCACCTCGGCATGCATCATCAGGTAGCCGATCCGGAACCCGTCCGTGTCGAATCCCTCGCGGTCCAGTCGCTCGCGCAGCTCCGGCCCGCGTCAGCGCTCGCCCGCCCTCGAGTGCCGCCGCGATGATCTCGTTCGAGCGGGCGCGGAGCTCCTCGGTCAGGCCGGTCGTGCGGTACATGTAGGCGCTCAGGGCCTGGATCCGGGGTCCCGTGAGCTCCAGGACCCAGCGGATGTCCTCGGGTCGGACGAAGTGCCACGTCGGCCGCAGGGCGTGCGTCCGGAGGATCCGCCCGGCATCGAACGCCGCATCGAGCTCGGCGTCCGTCACGACGTGGTCCATCCGCTGCGCGATCGACCACTTGGCCGGCCCGAAGTCCTGCGCCTGGACGGCGCCGAGCCAGCCGACGACGGCCTCGGGCGAATCGAACCGCGGATCGGACAGACCGAGTCCGGCGAGCCGCCGGTCCAGGATCCCGCGAGCGTCGAGCGCCGTCATGCGCCGGGTCGGATCCGGACATAGAACCGGCAGTCGATG
Source organism: uncultured Chloroflexia bacterium (assembly GCA_963738475.1). Taxonomy (GTDB): domain Bacteria; phylum Chloroflexota; class Limnocylindria; order Limnocylindrales; family CSP1-4; genus SPCO01. The sequence goes on along the minus strand of CAVTWU010000028.1, from coordinate 598,593 downwards.
GGACGCCCGTCGCGATCGAGATCCCACGCGCGGCGGACTCCCTCGAACTCGAACCCGGCCCGTGCGGCGACCCGGCCGGAGGCGTCGTTTTCGACGTCCGTGTAGAGCTCGAGGCGGATGACGTCGGTCGTGGCCAGCGACCAGTCCACGATCCTGACGCAGCGCCCGGGTCATGCGACCCTGCCTCGTGCGACGGGCGCCAACCAGTAGCCGAACATCGCCCGGTGGCCGTCAGGCCCGTGGCGCGAGATCGAACCGATCGCGCGGTCGGTCACGGCATCCGCGATCGCCAGGTGGGCGCTGGGACCGGCCATCGTTTCGGCGTCCCGGCGTGCGACGAAGTCGGCTGCCACGGCCATCGTGTACGGCTGCGGGATCGGGATGAACCGGGCGATCAGCGGGTCCTGACAGGCCTCGAACACCGCCTCGGCGTCGGCTGCACGCCAGCGTCGAAGCGTGACGACGCCGTCGGTGAGCAGGTCCGCCCTGGGCAGGGAGAGGTCGTCGGCCATCGCCAGAGTGTAGGAGGTCACCCGGCAGGCCAGCCTCGCGATGACCCACAATGCCCGCATGATCCGCTTCGATCCCGCCGCCCCGCTCGACGTCTGGCCGACGATCGCCCCCGAGGAACTCGAGTCCGGGAACCCGGTCCAACGGGGTCTCACGCTCCTGGACGTGCCGGCCCATGGGTTCAGCGCCGGACTCTGGGACTGCACCGCGCAGACGTCGGTCTGGATGGACCAGCCGAGCCACGAGTTCATGCTCCTGCTGGAGGGCGAGGTCACCATCGTGGAGGCGTCCCGCGAGACCACGTTCCGGGCCGGCGACGCGTTCGTGCTGCCCCAGGGCCTGCGCTGCCAGTGGAAGCAGCCGGGCTACGTCAAGAAGATCTGGGTCACCTACGAGGATCCCGACCCGGTCGCCGAGCCTCGGGACGGCCGACGACCACGCGGTCCTGGTCGATCCGGCCGGGCCGCTGGAAGCCTCTGCGCCGCTCCCGCCCGACATCCTGCTGTCGGCCGCTCCCACGCAGGCCGCCCGCGATGACTTCGTGGATCCCACCGGCCAGTTCGCGGCCGGCGTGTGGGCGACATCGGCGTACCACCGTCGAGCGCTCCCGTTCGACCGCTGGGAGCTGATGCACATCGTCGACGGCGAGACGACACTCGCGGACCCGGATGGCGGCAGCGAGATCGTTCGTGCCGGCGACACGTTCCTCGTCTCACGCGGCGAGGTCCGGTCGTGGGAGGGCCAGGGCGATCTGCGCAAGCTCTTCTGCCTGTTCAAGCCGGACGACGGGGAGGCCTGATGGGCACCGAGATCGAACGCAAGTTCCTCGTCGACCGACCCGTCGGTCGTCGACGGCCGCGTCGGGACCGTCATCCGGCAGGGCTACCTGTCGCGAGTGAAGGAGCGGACCGTCCGGGTCAGACGGATGGGCGACCGCGCGTTCGTGACGATCAAGGGGGCCAACGTCGGCGCTCGCCGGGGCGAGTGGGAGTACGAGATCCCGGCCGCCGACGCCGATGAGCTGCTGCTGCTGTGCGAAGGGCCGGTGCTGGACAAGACGCGCTACGTGATCGAGGTCGCGGGTCGCGACTGGGAGGTGGACGTCTTCGCCGGCGCGAACGCCGGCCTCGTCATGGCCGAGGTCGAACTGGACGATGAGACGGCGGTCGTCGAGCTGCCGGCGTGGGCCGGCCTCGAAGTCACCGACGATCCGCGCTACTACAACTCGAACCTGTCGAAGACGCCGGTTGGCGGAGGAGCGTGATGGACCCGATCGACCGACTCCGGAGTGGGGTAGCGGGTACCGTCGTGGGCCCCGCGGACGCCGGCTACGACGACGCTCGTCGCGTCTGGAACGGGATGATCGAGCGACAGCCGGTCGCCGTGGTCCGGGCCGCCGAGCGTCGCGGACATCGCCCCGACGATCGCGGCCGCTCGCGAGCTGGGGCTGCCGCTGGCGGTCCGCGGCGGCGGACACAACGTCGCGGGCAACGGCACGGTGGATGGCGGGATCGTCCTGGACCTGGGCGGCTTGACGGACGTGACCGTCGATCCGGTCGGCGCGGACCGTGACCGTCGCGCCGGGCGCCACGCTCGGCGACCTGGACCGGGCGACCGAACCGCACGGCCTGGCCGTCCCGGTCGGCGTCGTGTCGGGGACCGGCGTGGCCGGGTTGACGCTCGGCGGCGGCGTCGGCTGGCTGACCCGGCCTACGGCCTGTCGATCGACAACCTCGTCGAGCGTCGACCTCGTCACCGCCGCGGGCGAGACCGTCCGCGCCAGCGCGACCGAGGACCCGGAGCTGTTCTGGGGCCTGAGCGGCGGTGGCGGCAACTTCGGGGTCGTCTCGTCGTTCACGTTCCGGGCGTATCCGCTCGGTCCGGAGGTGTTCGCCGGGACGTTCATCTTCGCGCAGGAACGCATCCCCGAGGTCCTGCGGGCCTGGGGCGAGTGGTGCGCGGCCGGGCCCGCCGACGCCATCACGACGATCGCCACGTTCCTCGCGCCGCCGCCCGAGTTCGAGATGGGCGACGGCGCCGCTCATGCTCCTGGGCTGGGCCTGGGCGTCGGACGATCGCGCCGCGGGCGAAGCGACGGTCGATGCCCTCCGGCAGGCGACCCGACCGGACACCGAAGCCATCGCCCCGGTCCGCTGGACGGCCTGGCAGTCGGCTGCCGACTTCCTGTTTCCCAAGGGCGTCCGGGCGTACTGGAAGAACACGTCGTTCGATCGCCTGGACGACGCCACGATCGAGGTCATCGCACGCCGCGCGGCCGAGCAGACCTGGCTCGGGACGGCGTTCGACATCCACCACATGGGCGGCGCGTTCGCTCGCGTGCCGGAGGACGCCACCGCGTTCCCGGATCGGTCCGCGACGCTACTGGCTCAACGTCTACGGGTTCTGGCCCGATGCGGCCGACGACCCGGCCCGGATCGCGTTCGTCCGCGGGTTCGCGGCGGACATGGAGCCGCACGCCGCCGGCGGCCAGTACGTGAACTTCCTCGGGCACGAGGGCGCCGACGACCCTCGTGCGGCGGCGCTGGCCGTGTATGGCCAGGCCAAGCTGGATCGCCTGGTCGCCCTGAAGCGCCGGTACGACCCGGACAACGTGTTCCGGCTGAACCACAACATCCCGCCGGACTGAGGACGCTACCGCAGGATCTCGACGGTGTCGCCGTCCTGGACCAGGTGGTCGCGGCCGACCCGCTGGCCATCGAACCGCGCGGACGGGCCCCAGACCCGGGCGCCGGTGAACGTCGCCGCGAGGTCGTGATGGACCCAGTCCGCCACGTCGGTCACGGTCGAGCCCGGGTCGAGCGCCACGGGTTCCGGATCCACCGAGCCGTTCGCCTGGAGCCGGATCCGGATGAGCCCGGTCAGGTCCCAGACCATCGATCCGGAACGCGTCCAGTGACGCCTCGTCCAGCACGGAGACGGCCACGCACCGCAGCTCGGGGAACCTGGCCCGCAGGACGTCCACGGCCCCTGGATCCGCCTCGTCCGCCCGGGTGACCGCCAGGACGGAGGGCTTCTCGATGCCGGCCTCCGCCACCTCGGCCTGGACCGTCGCCAGCTCCGACGGGTCCGCACCGGCTCGCGCGCAGTAGACGATCGCATCGACGGTGCGCAGGACGCCCAGCAGCGCTCGTCCGCCGCCGCGATCGTCGGTCGCACCGCCGATGAGCCCGGGGATCTCCACGAGCTGCACCAGCACGCCGCCGATCCGGGTCAGGGCCGGGACCGGCCGCAAGCGTCGTGAACGGGTAGTCGCCGGTCTTGATCTGGATCTCGGAGAGCGCCTGGAGCAGCGACGACTTGCCGACGTTCGGCGGCCCGACGAGGGCGATCTGCGCGGCGCCCTCGCGGCGGACCGCGATCGAGTCGCGGTGGACGGCGTTCGAGCGGACGCGGGTGTCGTCGATCTCGGACACCAGCCACTTGCGCAGGTCGGCGTACGGTCCGTTCTTGTAGTCCGGCAGTTCCGCCAGGAGCGCGTTCACCTCGCGGATCCGCTCCCGGCCTTCCTTCCCAACGAGCCGTCGCTTCGCCACCTGGGCGAACGTGCGATGCGGCATCGGCATGTCCTGATCTCCTTCACCTCACTGGGCGAGGCGACGCGTGGCGCGCAGCCGAAGACGACTGCAGCAGCGGCACGCGTCCGTCACGCCCCTTCCGTCGACGCTGTGTTCGGAAGGGGCGGATCAGCCGTTCTTGTTGGAGATGGTGGTGCGCCAGACGTCGATGGGACGTCGGCCGGGCGTGGCGTCCATGTCGGGTGCAGCCTACACCGGTGACACGGGTGACTTGTCGGTGCGTGCGTCCTCGCCCGGGATCCCATGTGCCGCCAGGACGGCCGCGAAGCCCTCGAGGTCCTCGACGCCGACGTACAGGGCCGGCATGCCGAGCGGCCCGAGCTTGACCGGTGTCTTGAAGTCCATCCGGACCCCGCCACGTGGCGAGCCGGCGAACGAGACGTCAGCATGTCGGACGCTGCGCCGGATGCCGATCGCCGTGATCCACGGCCACGGGCCCTCGATGCGCCACCCGGCTGATGTTCGACAGGGGCACCTGGACGTGGGCGGCCCCGAACCGGGCGTCGAGCGTGTCGTCGCCCAGCTCGGCATAGGCGTTCTCGACGCCGCGGACGCCGAAGAGGCGCAGGAGCGGCCGGGACCGGCGGCCGAGCCGCATCGGGAAGCGTTGGGTGGGCATGTCGCAACCGTACCCCGTCCGTCCGTCGAACGCGCTTACCATCGCGATGTCGATTTCGATGGCCCCTCATTCGATGCCTGGATAGCGGGAGGCCCGTATCGGTCGAGACCGACCGGCGAGGTCGCCCGAACGAGGAGTAGCGCGATGAAGTTCCTGATGCTGTCGAACGACGACCCCGAGACCCTGCGGATCCCGCCGACGCCCGAGCGGATGGGTGCCATCGGCGCCTTCATGGTCGAAGCCGAGCAGGCCGGCGCCATCTTCCTCACCGGCGGGATCCAGCCCGCCGAGTGCGGCATCCGGATCACCTACGACGGCGGCAAGCGGACGGTCACGGACGGCCCGTACGCGGAAGCGAAGGAGCTGATCGCCGGGTTCGCGATCGTGGACGTCGCATCCCGGGAAGAGGCCATCGAATGGGCGTCGCGCTTCGCGGCGGCGTCCGGGGTCGGCAGCGTGGAGATCCGCCAGGTCTTCCTGCGCGAGGACTTCCCGCAGGATCACGACGGCGCGGCCGGCGGCTGACCAGGAGGGATGACCTCCACCGACACGGACCGGGCGATCGAAGCGGTCTGGCGGATCGAATCCGCCAGGCTGATCGCCGGTCTCGCACGGATCACGGGCGACATCGGCCTGGCGGAGGAACTCGCCCAGGACGCGCTGGTGGCCGCCCTGGAGCAGTGGCCGGTGGAGGGCATCCCCGCGAAGCCCGGGGCGTGGTTGATGTCCACCGCCAAGCACCGCGCGATCGATCAGGTCCGCCGCCGGACCGTCCTGCGACGCAAGCAGGACGAGCTGGGGCGCGACCTCGAGCTGGAGCAGCGGCTCGCCCTGGCGGACCTGGCGAGCACGGCCGACGACGACATCGGCGACGACCTGCTCCGGCTCATCTTCACCGCATGCCACCCGGTCCTCAGCTCGGACGCCCGGGTCGCGCTCACGCTCCGCCTCCTGGGCGGACTCACGACCGACGAGATCGCCCGTGCGTTCCTCGTCCCGGAGTCGACCATCGCCCAGCGGATCGTCCGGGCGAAGCGCACGCTCGCCGAGGCGCACGTCCCGTTCGAGGTCCCGAGCGGCCCGGACCTCGGCCCGCGGCTGGCGTCCGTCCTGGGCGTCGTCTACCTCATCTACAACGAGGGCTACGCGGCGACGACCGGGGACGACTGGATGCGGCCGGGGCTGTGCGAGGCGGCCCTGCGCCTCGGCCGGATGCTGGCGGTGATCGCGCCCGCCGAACCCGAGGTCCACGGTCTCGTCGCGCTCATGGAGATCCAGTCGTCGCGGGCGAGCGCTCGCGTGACTCGCGCTGGCGACCCGATCCTGCTCCTGGACCAGGACCGCGCGCGCTGGGACAAGGTCCTGATCCGGCGCGGCCTGCTGGCCCTCGAGCAGGCCGAGCGACTGGGCGGCACGCTCGGTCCGTACACGCTCCAGGCGGCGATCGCGGCCTGCCATGCCCGCGCAAGACGGCCGGAGGACACCGACTGGCCGCGCATCGTCGCGCTCTACGACGCCCTGGCCCAGGTCGCGCCGTCGCCCATCGTCGAGCTCAACCGGGCGGTGGCGATCGGGATGGCGTTCGGCCCGGCCGCCGGCCTCGAGGCGCTCGACCCGCTCGAGCGCGAACCCGCCCTGCGCGACTACCACCTGCTACCGGCCATCCGCGGGGACTTCCTGGTGAAGCTGGGTCGGACGGACGACGCCGCAGCGGCCTTCCGCCAGGCGGCGCTGAAGACCCGCAACGCCCGGGAGCGCGTGCTGCTCCTGGATCGGGCAGCCGCGGCAGCCGGCGACGTAGGCCGTCCTGACGGCGCGCACAGGCCTATCCTTGCGCCGATGGACATCGCCCTCGTCCACGGCGCGTACCACGGGTCCTGGTGCTGGGACTTCCTCCGACCGGAACTCGAGCGCCTGGGCCACCGCGTGTTCACGATGGACCTGCCGATCTCCGATCCGACCCTGACCGCGGCCGACTACGCCGCGACCGTCGATGCCGCGATCCCGCCCGACAGCGTGCCGATGCTCGTCGGACACTCCATGGGTGGCCTCATCATCCCGCTCGTGGCGGCTCGCCGACCCGTGGCCAAGCTCGTCTTCCTGGCGGCGTTCCTGCCGCTGCCTGGGAAGAGCGCGGCGGACCAGCGCGAGACCGAGCGCATCGATGGCCAGGTCATCACGCGCAGCGCGGAGTGGACCGACCTCGGCGACGACGTCTGGATGGTCGGGCCGGCGACGGCGACCGAGATCTTCCTGCACGACGCGACGCCGGCGGTCGCGCGCTGGGCCACCCAACGCCTCCGCCCGCAGTCGTACCGCGTCCTCAAGGAGACGACGCCGCTCGAGTCGTGGCCGGACGTGGCGTGTCGTTCCATCGTGTGTCGCGACGACCGGGCGATCAACCCGGCCTGGGTGCGCAAGGCGGCCACGGAGCGGCTGGGGACGACCGCGGTGGAGTTGGCGGGCGGCCACTCACCGTACCTGACCCGCGCTCGGGAACTGGCGAACGTCCTGGACGCGATGACCTGACCGCCGCGCCGCCCGACACGGTAGGCTTCGCGGTCAGATGACGACCGTCACCGAACACAAGAGCGGCCCGGGCCTGCTCGTCCGCGCGATCTGGTGGCTGTTCGTGGGGTGGTGGCTCTCGGGGATCGTCGTCGCCGTCGCCTGGATCGCGCTCATCACGATCATCGGGATCCCGCTCGGTGTCTGGCTCATCAACCGGCTCCCGACCGTCCTGACGCTCCGGCCACGCACGCGGACCTGGGCCATGGGCCAGGACGCCGATGGGAACACGGTCATGTCGGAAGTCGGTCGCGAGCAGGTCTCGTGGCCCATCCGCGGGCTCTGGTTCGTCTTCGTCGGCTGGTGGGCCTCGGCCTTCTGGATGGGCGCCGCCTGGCTCGTCCAGCTGACGATCATCGGGATCCCGATCGCCCTGATCATGTTCAACCGAACGCCGTTCGTGGCGTCGCTCTACCGGTACTGATCCGGCGAGTCGGCGGCCGCCCACCTCGGTGTCGTATCGTGGCGGCTCCCGTTGAAGGACTCGATCCATGACCCTGTCCCGCTCGAACCACCGCCTCGTCGCGCTCACCGCGCTGGCCCTCATCGTCATCATCGCCGCCGCGTGCGGCGGGTCCACGCCCGCCGGTCCGATGGCGCCGTGGCGTCCGTGGCGACCTCCTCGACGGTCGTGACGCTGTCGGGCGGCGTCACCGGCACGATCAACGAGCCAGGCGGCTGCGGCGAAGGCATCAGCGACGCGGCCAGCTGGGAGGGCCTGTTCCAGACCGTCGACGGGGCCTGGACGCTCGACATCACGCTCGAGGGCACCATGGCGCCGGGCACGTATGAGACGGGCTGGCACGACGCCGGCAAGGCGAGCGTCTGGATCTTCCAGGGCGGTGGCGGGGCGTCCTATGAGGGCGCCGCCGGTTCGGGCACGGTCACGCTGGATGCGGACAGCCAGACCGGATCCATCGATGTCACCCTGACCAACGCGGCCGACGGGTCCACGACCGATGTGTCCGGCGGGTGGATCTGCGAGTGAGCGGCAGAGGCGGCGGGAGCGTCGCCGACGTGGAGGCCTACCTGGCCCGTGTCCCGGACGAGATGCGGCCGGCGGTGGAGGTCCTGCGCGAGACCATCCGCGCCGCCGCCCCGGACGCCGAGGAGGGCATCAGCTACGGCGCGCCGGCCTTCCGCTACCGCGGCCGGCCGCTCGTCGCCTACGCCGCCGCCAAGGCGCACTACGCGTTCTACGTCATGGACCCGGCCGTCCTGGAGGCGCACGCGGACGAGCTCGTGGGCCTCGACACCTCCAAGGGCACGATCCGGTTCAAGCCCGGCTCGGCCTTCCCCGCGGAGGTCATCACGCGGCTCGTCCAGGACCGCGTCCGCGGACTGGAGGCCACGTGACCGACGAGACGCCGGCCCAGGACTGGAAGATCGAGGTCGTGGTCATCCCGGTGTCCGATGTCGACCGGGCGAAACGCTTCTACGAGGTCGGCTGCGGGTTCGTCGTCGACCTCGACCACCAGGCCACCGAGACGATGCGCGTCGTGCAACTGACGCCCCCGGGCTCGGCCTGCTCGATCTCGATCGGGGTCGGCATCACGGACGCCGAACCCGGATCCGTCCGCGGCCTGCAGATCGTCGTGGCCGACATCGACGCCGCTCGCGACCAGCTCCTGGAACGTGGCGTCGACGCGGGCCCGATCCGCCACTTCGAGGATGGCGCGTGGCACGACGGCCGTGGCGGGCCGTGGAACTCGTTCGTGACGTTCAGCGACCCGGACGGGAACGGCTGGGTCCTGCAGGAGCGACCGGCCTAGCGGGCATCGGCCATGGCGGCCATCGTCCACGGCAGCAGCGCCGGCGGGGTGAACGTCGAGTCCACCGACACGGGCCGCCCGCCGTCCGCCATCGACGCCGTCGCGGCCGCCAGGATGTCGACGATGTGGGCCGCCTGCTCCCCGGTCGCCCGATGCGGCCGGTCCTCGCCGATCGCGGCCGCCATGTCGGCGACGCCACGGGCCCAGGCCGTGCCCCGGTAGCCGGGTCGGACGAGCGGCACCGGCTCGTAGGCGCCCCCATACGGACCCACGGCGACGCTCGCGTCGAACTCCTGGAAGTTGCCGAGTGCCAGGGATGCCTCGTCGCCATGGAACTCCAGGCTGCCGGTCTGGGTCGCCGGCCGGCCCACGTAGAAGCTGGCGGTCAGGCGCAGGACCGGCCCGCTCGCCAGTTCCACGGCCGCGACGATGAGATCCGGGCTGCCGATCCGGAACGGGGAGCCGTCGAGGGCCGTGCGGTCCGGCTTCAGCTCCCAACCCCACGCTCGGACCGATCGGGCCGGGCCCAGCATCGTCGTGACGAGGGTCAGCGGATACACGCCCACATCGACCATGACCCCGACATCGAAGAACGGCGCCGGCGCCGGATGCCACGTCTCGATGCGTCCCCAGTTCACCTCTGCGTATACCGCACGGACCGTCCCGAGCCGCCCGGACCCGATGAGGGCCGCCGCCGTCTGCTGCGCCTCCCCGAGGAATGTCGACGGCGACGAGCCGAGTCGAAGCCCTCGCGCGGCGGCCAGGTCGACGAGTCCGTGCGCCTCGGCCGGTGTCAGCGCCAGCGGCTTCTCGGTGTAGACGTGGCGACCGGCCTCCAGGGCGCGGCGCGTGACGTCGTAGTGGGCGTGATGCACGGTCAGGTTGACGACGATGTCGACCTCGGGGTCGGCAAGCAGGTCGTCCAGCGTCGGGTGCACGCGGCACGCGTGCTCCGCCGCGAAAGCCGCAGCGCGGATCGGATCGAGGTCGGTCACGGCGGTCAGCCGGATCTCCGGATGCGTGAGCGCGTCGCGCGCGTAGCCGCCGGCGATATTGCCGGTGCCGACGATCCCGATGCCGAGTGGTCGCATGACCCGGAGCGTAGGGCATCGCACGCGACGCCGATGACCTATCGTGCGCGGATGCAGCCCGACCAGATCGCCCTCCAGCTGTGGACCGTCCGCGAGCTCACGGCGGTGGACATCCCAGGGACCCTCAAGGCCGTGCGTGCGGCCGGCTACGGGGCCGTGGAGCTGGCCAGGATCCCGCCGGAGTCGTACGGGGCACTCCGCGGCTGGCTGGACGACGCCGAGCTGCGAGCCGATGGGCGCCCACGAGGTGATCGAGGACCTCCGCGCGGATGCGCCCGGCCTGGCCGCTCGGCTCGCTGCGGTGCGTTGTCCGCGCGTCATCGTGTCGTGGATGCCCGAGGAAGACCGGCTGACCCACTCGGACGTCCGCCGCTTCGCCGCGGAGCTCGCACGGTTCGCCGCGTTCTTCGCGGACCATGGGATCGCGCTCGGGTATCACAACCACTGGTTCGAATTCGATCCGCTCGACGGAACGACGGCCTGGGACATCCTGCTGGCCGAGCTGCCGGCGACGATCGAGCTCGAGATCGACGTCTACTGGACCGCGTTCGCGGGGCGGGACCCGGTCACCGAGATCACCCGCGCCGGCGAGCGTGTTCGCCTGCTGCACATGAAGGATCGATCGGCCGACGATGAGCCGCACGACCTCCCGGCGGGGGAGGGGACCCTGGACATGCCCGCCATCGTCGCCGCGGGGCGGGCACTCGACGTGGCCTGGTACATCGCCGAGCAGGACGAACCCGGCGTCATCCTCGACGACATCGCGAGCGCGTACCGCTATCTGAGCTCCCTCGCCACCTGACCGACGGCGTCCTGGGCTCGTCGGCCATCCGGCCTAGTCGTCCGTGGGCGGACCGACCGACACGGCTGGCGTGGCGCGACGACGGCGTCGCCGGATGAGCAACCCGGCCCCGACGAGCGCCAGGAGCAGCGCGAGGATCCCGCCGATCCCGATGGCGAGACGCTGCGTGCCGGTGTCCCGGGCGGACCCGATCGTCGTCGCCACCTGCGACTCGAAGGCGGCCGCGCCGGCGGCATCGATGCCTTCCACGGCAGCGATCCCGGTCTCGGCGGCCGGGAGACTCGTCCCGGCGAGACCGACCTCCTGGACGAGATCGCGCGGAGCACGCTTCGAGCGCGATCGCACCGGCGACCATCGTGGCCAGGGCCAGTTGGTCGTCCGCGAGCGTGGCGGCGGCGTCCAGATCCGCCTGTGTCGAGGCGGTGGACACGGCGTGTCGGACCGGACCGTCGTCGACCGTGGCGCCGTCCAGGGTGGCGCCGACGGCTCGGTCGTCTCCCAGGCGCTCACCGTCGCATCGATCGCCGCGGTCGCGTCCGCGTACGACCATTCCGCCAGTGGCGCCGTCACGGCGAGTGGCGCGACCCCGCCCGTCGTCGCCAGCATCTCGTGATAGGCGTCGAGCGTCGCCGCCCGCGTGGCCAGGGCGTCCGCGTCGCCCGTCACCCCGTACGCCAGCAGCAGCTTGGTCAGCTCGGTCGCATCCGTCCCGGCGACGACCAGGCCCTGTTCCTCGACGACATCCAGCCAATCCCGCCAGTCGACCGCGGGGTGGTCGGTCGTGGTCGCCGCCGCGGTCTCCACCTCGGCCGTCGCGGCGTCGGTCGGATACGCCGACCGGCCGTCACGGATCATCGCGACCGTCGCCCGCATCGCGTCCGGCCCGATCGCATCGGCCAGGGTCGACACGATGTGGCACGACGCCTGGCGCTGCCAGGCCTCGAGTGCCAGGCCATCGGGTGTCGGCGTCCTGGACAGCTCCACCCAGCGTGCCAGGAACGGCTCATCCGAGCCCGGGTGGGTGGCCGGGGCGGTGCATGGCGCGTCGGACACGCCTGCTTCGTGCTCGGCCCAGCCGGCGTAACCCTCGGTGATCCAGCGAGCCGTGAACAGCCCGTCGAACAGTGTCCGCGCGAGCCGGTGGGTCACGTCCGGTCGTGTCGCGACCACCTCGCTGAGCCGGAGCATGCCGGTCGCCGGGTTGAACCAGTCCGTCGCCGCCGCCGAGGACTCATCCTCGTGGACGGTCGTGATGACCGGTGCGCCGTCCGCTCCGACGACGTCGATCAGCGCCGGGAGGTCCTCCTCCAGGGCGGTCTGCACCGATGTCGCCCACGGCGCGTCGTCCGACCAGGCCTCGACCTCGATCGGCCCACGGCCGGTCGGGCGTGACGGTCGTCTCCGTGTAGCCGGTCGCATCCCGTCCGGTCAGGCAGCTGTAGAAGTTCCACGGCTCCTTCATCGCGCCGCTCGAGTAGGTCCTGACGGTCGCCGTCGCCACGGACGACATCGGCTTGGTCAGGCTCATCTCGAAGCCGGCTGGGACCCGGACCCGCACCGTGCCGGTATCCGTTCCCGGGCCGGCCACGCAGAACGACGAGTACGCGGTCCCGACGCGTCGCTCGTCAGTCGATCGCGGGCCGCCGGCCGGCAGGTCGTAGTCGAGCGTGATCGTGCGTGTCTTGCCGTAGTTCAGCGGGCTGAACGCGACCCGGACCTTGCGCCAGTCGCCCTTCCTGGCGGCGGCCTTGACGCTGGTGGTGCCGCTGCTGGCCTTGACCTTGAACGCCTTGGCGTCGCGCTCCACCCAGAACTCGTACGCGTTGTAGTAGTAGTCGGTCCGGGTCGTGCAGGTCGCGGTGTAGGGGATGTACCCGTAGTAGGGGTCGAACACGTACTGCGTGCACGAGCGGCTCTTGCTCGTGCTCGGTGCCTTGTTCGTCATGGTCATGACGATCGTGACGTGGACCGCATGGCGAGCCGGTTGCGGCACGTAGGTGGACACGGCCTTGGTCTGCAGTTGGTCCGTGGCGGCCGCCGCCGGTGCGGGTGCCTGGATGCCGGTCGCGCTCACGGCGAGACCGAGCGCGAGAAGCGGCGCGAAGCGGCGCTGCAGTCGCATTCCCCACCTTCGGTTCCGTCGCGGCGACGTCTTCGCGGAGTCTACGCGCCGGACGTCGCCTGTCCAGCGGGCCTTTGCCGCGTCAGGCGGCCTTGAGGGACTCCGTCATCGGTCCTTCGTCCACTCGATACAGGTAGCAGCTGATCTCGCGGTCGCCGCTTCGCCCAGTCCTCGTCCGTCGGGTAGAAGGCGCCGACCTCGTAGTCGGACGGTGGCGTCGTCGCCCATGTACGTCGTCGCCGCCGGCAGGCAGGTCGTTCCCGGCGAACTCGATCAGCAGGTCCTCGGTGAAGGCCGTGCCCGATGCCGCGGGATGGTCGCCGACGAAGAAGATCTCGCCGGTGTGCGCCTCGGTGCACGGGTGATGCTGGACGTCGGAGATGTCGGCGTCGACCGCCGGGACATCGAAACAGTCGCCGACGGCGAGGTCGGTCGGCGTTCCCGGAGAGCCGGTCGCGCAGCACGAACCCACCGATGACGATGGCCGCGACGATGAGGAGGCCGATGATGTTCTTGCTTCATGGCGCGGACTGTGGCCGCCGTCGGCGGCGCGAGGCATCCACCCGATGGTCCTGCCCCGGCCGGCTATCATCCGCCCGACATGCGCCTGCGCCGACTCGCCACGACGGAGTTGACCGACAGCGAGGTGACCGCCATCCGGGCGTTGATGGATGTCGCCTTCGGGCCGGACGAGGACGAGCGCTTCACCGACGACGACTGGGCGCATGCGATCGGCGGCGTCCACTTCGTGCTCGATGACGAGGGCGACATCGTCACCCACGCGTCCGTGGTCGAGCGCGAGCTGCACATCGACGGCGTGCCGCTCCGCACGGGCTACGTGGAGGCCGTCGCGACGGCGCCCGATCGCGAGAACCAGGGTCACGGCTCCACCGTCATGGAGGCGGTCGGCGAGCACATCCGCGAGATCGTTCGAGCTCGGTGCGCTCGGCACCGGCCGGCACCGCTTCTACGAGCGCCTGGGCTGGGAGACCTGGACTCGGGCAGGCGTTCGTGCGGACGGCCGGATGGACCGGTGCGCACGCCGGACGAGGAGGGCTACATCCTGGTCCTGCGGACGCCGTCCTCGCCGCCGTTCGAGCTGGACGCGGACGCTCAGCTGCGAGTGGCGCCCCGGCGACGTGTGGTAGTCCGGTCCCTGCTGTCGTATGGTCATAGGGCGCACAGCGGCGCAGTGAGCCGGTGAACAGGAGGTGTCCCATGGGCGACAAGACCCCGAAACGACCACCGAAGACCAAGAAGCCGAAGCCGCCGAAGAGCCCCAACGCCTAGCCACGCGTGACGAACGGCGCGCGCGGCCCCGATCGACATCCCGGGTGTGACCGAACCGTTCACGCTCATCTCCGCGAGTTGCACCACCGGTGGCTGGACTGGATCCACGGCACGTTGTGGCTCGGGAGGCCGGGTTGCTGCGCACGTCCGTCGGGTTCACCGAGACCTTGACGCACGGCACGAAGAAGGGCCTCAAGCCGACCATCGGCGCAGAGCGCCCGATCCGAGCGATCGACATTCGCGAGATCCCGGGCCTGGTCCAGGCCGACAAGCGCAACCGCTGGATCGTCTGGGACGAGATCGAGCACGCGACACTGAAGCTCGGGATCATCGACCACTCGCTGCATCTCGATGTCAGGCGCGGACTCGGCCTTCACCGTCGGGCCCAAGGCGAAGTTCCTGTGGCCCAAGATCGATGGCGGCTTCGAGTTGCTGGAAACGGCCCTGGGTCAGGCCCTCGGGGACCGCTTCGTCGCGTCACGCCGGTTCATCGGGTGACGGCATGACGCGCCGCCGCGGCCGACGGCTGCCGTTCCCGGCGCCATCGCGGGCATCGAGGTCCCGCAGGACGACATCTCGGCGGCCACCTGGGACTGGGCGTACCGGTCCCTGCCGGACTACCTGTTCGCGCACTCCGTCCGAGCGTACGTGTGGGGAGCCGCCCTCGGGGACCAGGAGGGCTGGACGTACGACCGGCAGGTCGCTCTGGACGTCATCGCTCCTGCACGACGTCGGCCTGTCGCGCCTGGCGACGAACACGATGTGCTTCGAGGTCGAAGGCGCCGAGATCGCTCGCCGCTTCCTCCTGCGCCGGGGCATGCCGCGGGACCTGGCCGAGACGGTCGCCGTCGCGATCATCCTGCACATGCAGCCGGGCGTGACGCTTCGACGATGGCGTGGAGGCGCTGCTGCTTGACCGCTCGACGTCGCTCGACGTTCGCGGCGAGCGGTACGACGCGGTGGACTCGATCCGGGCCGAGGTGATGCGCGCCTTCCCACGACGCGCCTTCGATCGGTACTTCCTCGCCGCGATGCGCCGCGAAGCCGAGGACCGGCCCACCTGCCAGAGTGCCCGCCTCATCCACGGTTCGAGGTTGGCCGACGCCCAACGCGAGTCGCCCTGGGCCACGCGAGCCGACTGACGCGTGATCCCGTTCGCGCGTCAGGTCGCCCGGTTCAACTCGCGCTACACGAACCGGCTCCTCGCTCCGATCACCTGGTACCTGCCCGGATTCGGGCGGATCGAGCACGTCGGTCGGGTCACGGGGCGGACCCACGTGGCGCCGATGATGGCCTTCCGAAGCCCGGATCGGCGACGGCTGACCTTCGCGCTGACCTACGGCCCGGACGCGCACTGGGTCCAGAACGCGCTGGCCGCCGGCGAAGTCACCTTCGACTCACGCTGGAGCGGCCGAGTGCGCCTCGTGGACGTGCGGGTGATCCACGATCCGGCAGCGTCGGGCGGTGCCGTGGCTCGATCGGCCGGATCCTGGCCGTCCTGCGCGTCGACGACTTCCTCGAGGGCACGATCGACCGCGTCGCCTGAGGCCTCAGTCCGGCGGCCGGGTCCCGCGGAGGAGCTGTTCGAACGGGACCGGGTCGGCGTACTTGTCGGGTCGCTGCCTGGGGCTCGCGGGCGGCCATCGCGGTCGCCAGCTCGCGGCCGGCGCGGTCGATCCGCGTCGACGAGCCCGCCGTCGGTCGCCTCGCCGGCGCTGCCCCAGTCCTCGGTCGCGGCGTAGACCGCCGTCGGCACGACCGCGGCGCTCAGGTAGGCGAACAGCGGCCGCATCGCGTGGTCGAGGGCCAGCGAGTGCCGGGCGGTGCCGCCGGTCGCGGCGATCAGCACGGGCTTGCCGGCCAGCGCCGTCGCGCTCGAGGACGTCGAAGAACATCTTGAACAGCGCCGCTGTACGAGCCGCTGAAGATCGGCGTCACGGCGATCAGGCCGTCGGCCGCCAGCACCGCGATCGATGGCCGCCTGGAGCGTCGGGCTCGGGAAGCCCGGTCAGCAGGTGGTTCGTCAGGTCCTGGCGCGTGGTCGCGCAGCTCGACGACCTCGATCGTCGGGCTCGACGCCGGCGTCCCGGAGGTGCCGGTCGGTCGCGACGGCCAGCCGATCGGCCAGCAGGCGCGTCGACGACGGCTGGCTCAGACCCGCGCTCGACCACGACGAGCGAGCGCGTCGGCGCGGTCGCTCACGCGGCGATCGGCCTCGGGCGGGCTCGGCCATCGACGACGGCGTCGGTCGGGATCGCCTCGTGCGCGGCCTTCGACCCGTGGGTGCAGCGGCGCCTCCGGGACGTGCGCCGGCCGGCCGATCGCGAACTCCCTGCGCAGGACCGGCACGACCAGCTCGCCGAGCATCTCCATCTGCTCCAGGACCACGGGGAGCGGCAGGCCGGCGTGGTCCACCAGGAACAGCTGGCGCTGGTAGTCGCCGACGACGTCGCGGAACGCGAGCGTCCGGTCGATGACCTGCTGCGGGCTGCCGACGGTCGAGCGGCGTCTGGGCCATGTAGTCCTCGAGCGACGGCCCGCCGCCGTAGACCGGCGCGTCGTCGAAGTACGGCCGGAACTCGCGGATCGCGGCCTGCGAGTCCGCGCGCATGAAGACCTGGCCGCCGAGGCCCGACGATCGCCTGGTCGGCCGGCCCGTGGCCGTAGTGCTCGAACCGCTCGCGGTAGAGCTCGACCATGCGCTGGACGTGGTCCTTCGGCCAGAAGATGTTGTTGTGGAAGAAGCCGTCGCCGTAGTAGGCGGCCTGCTCGGCGATCTCGGGGCTGCGGATCGAGCCGTGCCAGACGAACGGCGGGACGCCGTCGAGCGGCCGGGGCGTGGAGGTGAACCCGGTCAGCGGCGTCCGGAACCGGCCCTCCCAGTCCACGACGTCCTCGCGCCACAGGCGATGGAGGAGGGCGTAGTTCTCGTACGGCGAGCGGGATCGCCGTTGCGGAGGTCCTGCCCGAACCACGGGTAGACCGGGCCCATGTTGCCGCGGCCCATCATCAGGTCCACCCGGCCGTCGGCCAGGTGCTGGAGCATCGCGTAGTCCTCGGCGATCTTGACCGGGTCGTTGGTCGTGATCAGCGTCGTCGCCGTCGAGAGGATCAGGCGCTCGGTCTTCGCGGCGATGTAGCCGAGCATCGTGGTGGGGGAGGAGGGCACGAACGGCGGGTTGTGGTGCTCGCCGGTGGCGAACACGTCCAGGCCGACCTCCTCGGCCTTGAGCGCGATGGCGACCATCGCCTGGACGCGCTCCTCGTCGGAGGGCGTCACCCCGGTGGTGGGGTCGGTCGTGACGTCGCCGACCGTGAAGACCCCGAATTGCATCGTTCGTTCCATCCCTGGCGGCTCCTGGCCGCCGATCCCTCGGGCCTTGGTGGCCCGTCGCTGTGACCCTACCTTACCTCATGGTCGTTGCGTGCGCAACGACCGGAGTGCGATGCCGGTGGGGGCAGTGTGCCTGATCGTCAGGCGGAGCCGACGCCACCGACTCGGTCGGGTGGGGCGGTCCCGCCGACCGGCGGCCGCCGCACGCTCGAGTTCGGCGTCGCGGATCAGGCCGGCCATCTTCAGGAGGGCGAGGTCGTAGGCGTAGTGGCGGTCCATCAGTCGGGCCTCCGTGGGGTCACGATCACCGTCTCGAGGTACTCGCTCGGGACGATCATCGAGCCGTCGGTCGCGCGGTTGAAGCGCGCGATGAGATCGAGGATGTCGGCCTCCAGGGCGTCGCGACCGGCGTCGCCGACGGCCTCGAAGGCCTTCAGCGTCGGGCCGTAGAACCGGCGCCAGTACGTGACGTACTCGGCCGGCGACGCGGCGCGGAAGATGTAGTAGCGCTTCTCGGAGTGGATCTCGCCGATCGAACCGTCGAACAGCTCCTTGATCCGATCCTCGGTGCCCCACTGGATCGGCGAGCGCAGGCCCGGCGGGCGGCGGGACGTGCGCGCCGATCGTCTTGAACAGCTGGCCGATGAAGCCATCCGGCGTGTGGGCGACGAGGCCGATCCGGCCACCGGGTCGGCAGACCCGAGCGAGCTCGGAGGCGGCCTGCTCCTGGTCCGGCGCGAACATCGAACCGAACACGGTGCTGACGACGTCGAAGCTGTGGTCGTGGTACGGCAGGTCCTCGGCGTCACCGAGATCGAACTCGACGTGCACGCCCTCGGCCTCCGCGCGCTGGCGGGCACGATCGAGCAGGCTGGGGACGTAGTCGACGCCGACGACGCTGGACCCGCGGCGGGCGGCGGCCAGGGCCGCGTTGCCACTGCCGGTGGCCACGTCGAGGACGCGTTCCCGGGCGCTGACGTCGAGGGCTTCGACGAGGCGCTCGGAGACGATCAGGATCTGCGTCCCGATCATGTGGTAGTCGCCGCTGGACCAGGTCGCCTGCTGGCGCTGCTTGATGGCAGTCAGGTCCGGGGCGGTCGCGATGGCGGTCATGGGTTCTCCTCTCCCTTGGCTGGGTTGATGTCCGAAGCCTGGCTCTAAAGGGTCCGCGCACACATCGACAGATCTAGGGATCCTGTCGACGGGGGACCTTCAGAACCTGGGCTCCGCGGTCAGACGAGCGACATGCCCGTCTGGTTCCCACCTTCGCCGACCACCGACCGGCCGCCTAGTGCGAGTGTCGTACCAGGCGTCGGAACCGCGGATCGAGCGTGCGCGAGCACCATCTCGCGCGCCCGGGGGCCCGAACCCGTGTCGCGTCGAGCGTGGGTGGCGGTACAGGATCTGTACTGGTGGACGACCCGATGATTTGGCAGAATGTGGCCGTGCCCACCTATCGCGAGTACTGCCCGATCGCCGTCGGCGCCGAGTTGTTCGGTGACCGGTGGACACCGCTCGTCCTGCGCGAGTTGATCATCGGCAGTCGGCGCTTCAACGACATCCATCGCGGCCTGGGCCGCATGAGCCGAACCCTCCTGAGCCAACGCCTGCGTGAACTCGAACGACGGGGGATCGTGGAGCGGACGGTCGACTCGGCCGGGCGGACCACCGAGTACCGACTCACCACCGCCGGACGGGACCTCGAACCCGTCGTGTGGGCCCTCGGGCACTGGGCCGCGCGCTGGTCGTTCGGCGATCCGGCGGACGAGGAGCTCGACGTGGGCTGGCTGGTGTGGCGGCTACACCAGCACGTCATCCCGGACCGGATCCCGGCTGCGCGGACCGTCGTCCAGTTCATCCTCGATGGGCCTGGGGGAGGGGAGGCCTGGCTGGTCCTTGATCGTGGGGGCGGAACGGCCTGCCAGATCGATCCCGGTTTCGAGGTGGACCTCGTGGTGATGGGCGACAACCGCGAGATGCATCGGTGGTTGCTCGGCAGGCGCTCGCTCCGTGAGCTGCAGCAGGCCGGAAGTCTCAGGCTCGTCGGCCCAAGCAAGCTGAGCCGGGCCTTTCCGACCTGGTTCGTGGATTCCGGTTTCGCAACAGCGACCCACCCGGATGCCACTCACGCTCGGACCGCCGTCGCCGCCGGCTGAGCGACCCGGGCGAGCGCTACATCGGCTCCAGCACGAAGACCGGGATCTGGCGGGTCGTCTTCTTCTGGTAGCCGGCATACGACGGCCACGTCGCGACGGCTCGCTCCCACCAGATCGCCTTCTCGTCGCCGAAGACCTCGCGCGCCAGGTAGTCGAGCTTGGTCGCGCCGTCCTGCAGCTCCACGTGCGGGTTCGCGACGAGGTTGTGGTACCAGACCGGGTGCTTCGGGGCGCCGCCCTGCGATGCGACCACCGCGTAGACGCCTTCGTGCTCGACCCGCATCAGCGCGGTCTTGCGCAGCTTCCCGGTCTTCGCGCCGACCGTGGTCAGGACGATGATCGGTCGACCCTGGAGCGTGTTGCTCTTCTGGCCGTCCGACGCCTCGAAGGCCTCGGTCTGCTTGCGCGCCCACGCGGACGTGCTGGGTGCGTACTCACCGGTCAGTGGCAATGTCAGTCCTCCCGAGACAGGATGACGACGCTGTATGGGCCGACCGACACGAGACCGCTCTGGTCCTGGCCGTCGAGCGGCGGTCCGTCGGCGTCCAGGTCGAAGGCGTCGTGGCTGCCGAACTCGAGCGCGTAGCTCGACGCATCCGAGTTGAACCGCACGTTCCAGCGACCGGGCGCGGGGAACCCGAGCGGCACGTCGTCCAGCGTCCGGTCGTGGAAGTTCGCCACGATCACGGTGTCGTCGCCGGGCCCGCCATCCATCCAGCGATGCATGGCCAAGAGGCCCTCGTCCTGGTCCGCCCGGATGATCGCGACGTTGGGGCCGCGCAGACCCCTGGTGGTGCCGGCACGGTCGCGTCGGAGGGCGATCAGATCCCGATGGAGGCGGAGCGTGCCTCGGTTGCTGACCGCCTTCTCCCAGTCGAGCGCGACCGTGTCGTCGAACCAGCGGTCCTCGAGCAGTTCCTGGCCCTGGAACAGCATCGGGATCCCGGGCGACGTCAGGACGAGCGCCGACCCGAGCGCGGCCCGCTTCTTCGCGAACCAGTTGTCGGCATCGCCCGGAGCGATCGCCTCCGGGACGCGGGTCAGCCCGTTGGCGACCTCATCGTGCGACTCGGTGTAGATGACCCGGGTCAGCGGGGCGCCGCGGCCCTCGCCCGTGATGGCATCGGCGACCGCCGCCAGGTCGCGCGACGCATCGTCGCTGGCGACCAGGGCGGGCCGGACCCCGCCGATGAACCCGCCGTCCCACTGCGCCCGGAAGCCGGCGCCGCCTTCGTCGGTCGGCTCGACCAGCGATGGATCGCGCTGGAGATCCTCGGCGATGGTGATCTTCCAGGGCTGGCGCTCCCGGATCTCGTCGTTGAGCCAGGCGAGGAAGGACCAACCGTCCGGGATGGCCGTCCGCCGGAGCGACGTCGATGCTTCGGATGTGGACGGTCGAATCGAAGCGCAGGCCGTCGCAGCGGAACTCCTCCAGCCACGTCAACGCGCTGTCGCGCAGGAAGGTCCGGACCTCGCCGCGCCCGTAGTCGGGACGGGTCGCGCCCCAGGGCGTCTCGGCGCGCTCGTCGTTGTAGACGTAGATGCCGCCGCCGTCACCCTCGGACCAGCCATCGAATCGCCACAGGTCCAGATCCGACGGCCCCAGGTGGTTGTAGACGACATCGACGATGACGCCGATGCCGTGCGCGTGCGCGTCTCGGATGAACCGCTTGAACGCGTCGGGGCCGCCGTAGCCGGACTCGATGGCGAACAGGTGGGACGGGTTGTAGCCCCACGAGATGTCGCCGGCGAACTCGAACGGCGGCATCACCTGGACGGCCGACACGCCCAGCTGCTGCAGGTAGGGCAGCCGACGCCGCGCCGCATCGAACGTCCCTCGGCGGTCGACCGAAACCGCGAACGTCCCGACGTGCATCTCGTAGATGACGAGGTCGTCCCAGCCCGGCGTCTGGAAGTCGTCGTCGCCCCAGTCGAACGCGTCCGGGTCGTACACGATCCCGTTGCCGACCGAGCTGGTCACGTGGCGGGCGTAGGGGTCCATCCGGGAGAGGTCGCCGTCCGGCGTGCGGATGGTGAACTTGTACTCGGCGCCGGGGGCGACGCCTGGGACATCCGCCGACCACGTACCCGTCGTGCCGTCGCCGTCCGGCAGGAGTGACGTCCGGTCGCCGGCCCAGTCGTCGAACGTGCCGGTCACGAACACCGCCAGCGCGTGCGGCGCCCAGACGCGGAAGGTCGTTCCATCCGAGTGGGGGAGAGCGCCCATCCCGGGACGGGTCGATGGCGCGGTGACACTCACCACTCGACCATAGCAGCGGCCGGACCTCGGCGCGGGGTTGACGCCGGGGATCCATCTGTGGTTGTATTCAGCACATCACGTAATTACGTGTTGAGGTAAGTATGACCGACGCGCTCAGTGCCACCTTCGCAGCCCTCGCCGATCCGACCCGTCGGGCCATCCTGGCCCAGCTGACGAGAGGGGAGGCGACCGTCAACGAACTGGCTGCTCCGCATCCGATCAGCCTGCCGTCCGTGTCGCGCCACCTGAAGGTGCTGGAGAAGGCGGGCCTGGTCAGCAAGAGCCGGTCGGCGCAGTGGCGCCCATGCCGGCTCGAGACCGCGCAACTGCGCGTGGTCGATGAGTGGATGGCGCCCTACCGCGACTTCTTCGAGGTCCGGCTCGATCGCCTCGAAGAGCACCTCAAGACGATGGTCGCCGCCCAGGCGACGAAGACCGAGGCCAAGAAGGCGCCTCGCACACGGAGGACCGCACGTTGACCGACACGGCCAGGCTCGAGCGCGAGTTCACGCTCACCCGAACGTTGGATGCGCCCCGCGAGCTCGTCTTCCAGGCGTGGACGGATGCGGACGAGCTGTACTGGTTCTTCAGCCCGGTCAAGCCACCCACGCTACCGATCGAGCTGGACCTGCGCGTCGGTGGGACCTGGCGACTGCAGATGATCGTCGCCGAGGACACCGAATACATGACCGGCGGCATCTACCTCGAGATCGAGCCATCGTCGCGGCTCGTCTTCCGGTGGGGCGCCGTCGGTGGCTGGCCGAACATCGATCCGGAGAACCCGAACGATGGCCCCGTGGTCACCATCACGTTCGAGCCGATCGGCGACGGCGGGCGCACCGAGATGCAGCTGACCGTCGCGCTGCCCGACCACTTCACGGACGAGCGAGTCCGAGAGTGGATGGCGTCCGGGATGCGCGAAGGTTGGGGCGACACGATCGACCGCGTCGTGGAGAAGTTCGCGGATCCGCGGTAGGGGTCGGGCCACATCGACTGGTCCATCGGACCGCGTCGATCAGCGCTCGCGCCGTCCCTGCCGTGCCAGGTCGACGGTCTCGGCGATCCGGCTGGATCTCGTCGCCGGCCGAGTCGCGGCCTGGATCCATCGGTCCAGGTTCTTGCGATAGAACGTCGGGAGGGAGTCGAAGAAGCGGGCCGCCGGAGGATCCGCCGCGAAGGCCGCAGCGACATCGGCACCCATCGTCGTACTGCGAGGGCCTTCCAGCGAGAGCACGATGTCGACGTCGTCGCCGGGCCCGAAGCCTGGCGCGCGGCACCAGCTCGGCCCGAGCTGCATGGACCAGGCATCGTCGGAGCGCGTCAGGTGGCCGCGGAACGGATGACCGCCTGCGGTCCCGGTGATGTGGAAGGCATCGAGTTCGCCCCAGACGGTGGGCGGGTCGAACGGGATCGAGAACGCGATGCCGCCACCTGGACGGCTGTGGACGACCGCTCGGGATCGCTGGGTCGACGACGGCTCCACGCGCTGAGTCTCAGATGCTCGATGGCGGGCGTCGGTAGGATGTCCGGCATGCCCGACCTGACCTACCCGACCGCCCCGACCTCGGACCAGGTCGACGACTACCACGGCACGTCCGATCGCCGATCCGTACCGGCCGCTCGAGGACAGCGACGCGCCCGCGTCCCGTGCCGTGGATCGCCGCCGAGAACGCGCTGACCGAGCGCGTCCTGAGCGGGCTCCCGGCCCGGCCGCGATCCGGTCGCGCCTCGCGGAGCTGTGGGACTACCCGCGGGCCGGCGCGCCGTGGCGCCGCGGCGATCGCTGGTTCCAGATGCGGAACACCGGCCTGCAGGACCAGGACGTCCTGTGGACCGCCGATGGCCCGGAGGCCGAGGGCCGGGTCCTCCTGGACCCGAACGGGCTGAGCGAGGACGGCACGACGGCGCTGTCGATCGTCGACGTCTCCGACAGCGGCGAGCTGGTCGCCTGCGCGATGAGCGACGCCGGCTCCGACTGGCACACCTGGACCGTCCGACGCGTCGCGACCGGCGAGCTGCTGCCGGACCGGATCGCGTGGAGCAAGTTCACGTCGGCCGCCTGGACGGCCGACGACGCGGGCTTCTTCTACGGTCGCTATCCCGGAGCCGCCGGCCGACGCGGCCTACGACGCCCCGAACCGCGACATGGAGCTGCGCTACCACCGGCTCGGGACCGACCAGGCCGACGACCGCCTCGTGTTCTCGACGCCGGACGAGCCGGAGTGGGGCTTCGAGCCCGAGGTCACCGACGACGGCCGGCTCCTCGTGCGTCACCGTGTCGCGCGGCACGGACCCGGAGACCCGCATCTTCGTCGCCGACCTCGCCGGCGGGGTCGACGCGGCGCGCGGTCCGGCCGCTCCTCGACGCCGGCCGACGCCGCGCTACGAGCCCATCGGCGCCGTGGACGGGACGCTCTACGTGCAGACCGATCGCGACGCGCCGCTCGGCCGGGTCATCGCCATCGATGTCGACGATCCCGGATCGGAGCGCGAGGTCATCCCCGAGGGCGACCGACGCGCCTCGAGCGGGTCGTCCTCGTCGGGGATCGGCTCGCGGCGGTCTACCTCCACGACGCCCACGCCCGCGCTGGCGCATCTTCGAGCTCGACGGTCGCCGCGTCGCCGACGTCGCGCTGCCGGGGATCGGCTCGATCGTCGAGACCGCCGGCCGCCGCGACCGACGACGAGCTGTTCCTGACGTTCGCGACGTTCGCGGCGCCGTCGACGGTCCTCGCCGTGCGGATGGCCGACGGCGCCGTCCGCGAGGTGCGGCCGGCCGGCGCTCGCCTGGGACCCGGACGACTTCGTCACGCGAGCAGGTCTTCGTCGCCTCCGGCGACGGGACGCCGGTCCCGCTGTTCCTCACCCATCGGCGCGACGTGGACCCGACCGGCGACGTGCCGACGCTCCTCTACGGCTACGGCGGCTTCCATGATCCCGACCGGGCCCGACGTTCAAGGCCGAGTGGCTGGCCTGGATGGAGCGCGGCGGCCTGCTTGCGGTCGCCGTCGCTGCGCGGGGGAGGGGAGTACGGCAAGGCCTGGCACGACGCCGGGCGGCTGGCCAACAAGCAGAACGTCTTCGACGACTTCGCGGCCTGCCTGCGCTGGCTGGCGGCGTCGGGCTGGACGCGTCCCGAGCGGATCGGCATCAGCGGGCGCTCGAACGGCGGGCTGCTGGTCGGCGCGGTGCTCACCCAGCACCCGGAGCTGTTCGGCGCGGCCATCGCCGAGGTCGGCGTGATGGACATGCTGCGGTTCGACCAGTTCACGATCGGCTGGGGCTGGACCAGCGACTACGGCTCGCCGCAGGATCCGGAGCAGTTCCGACTGGCTCGCTGGCCTACTCGCCGCTCCACAACATCCGCCCGGGCGTCGCCTATCCGCCGACCCTGGTCACCACCGGCGACCACGACGACCGCGTCGTGCCCGGGCCACTCGTTCAAGTTCGCGGCGGCGCTCCAGGCGGCCCAGGCCGGCGACGCGCCGATCGTCATCCGCATCGACACCGACGCCGGCCACGGCATGGGCAAGCCGGTCCACAAGCTCATCGACGAGCGCTCGGACGTGCTCGCGTTCCTGGAGCATATGACCGGCGCGGCTAGCGGCCCCGACCGATGCCAGGCGAACGGACATGAAGAAGGCGGGCCCGAGCCCGCCTTCTTCGCTGATCGCCGCGTGCGGCCGATGGATCGCTCAGTCGTCGCCGCCGTCGTCGTCCCCACCGTGGCCGCTACCGCTGTTGTCGTCCCCACCGTGGCCGCTGCCGCTGTTGTCGTCGCCGCCGTTGTCGTCGGGCGAGGCCGTCGATGTCGGGCTGGCGTTGTCGTCGGACCCGTGTCCGCTGCCGCCATTGTCGTCGCCGCCGTTGTCGTCGGGCGAGGCCGTCGCGGTCGGGCTGGCGCTGTCGTCGGACCCGTGTCCGCTGCCGCCGTTGTCGTCGGGCGAGGCCGTCGGGTCGTCGGGCGAGTGCCGTCGCGTGTCGCGGCTGGCGCTGCGTCGTCGCCGACCTCGGGCGAGGCAGTCGATGCCGCCGTTGTCGTCACCGAGCTCGGGCGAGCTCGTCGGCGACGCCGTGCGTCGGTCGCGGTGGCCGTGCGGGGTCGCGCATCGCGGGGTTGGTTCGGTCCTCACGGGTCTGGACCTCGCTGGCCAGGGCCACGCCGCCGAAGAGCAGGAGTGCCGCGCCGACGACCATGAAGGTCGTCGTCAGGTTTCGTCGAGTCATGTGGTGTACCTCATCTGGGATGACATCCGGTCGGCTTGGTTCGTCGACTCAGGTGGTCATTCGCTGACTCGAACGATGGGCGTCGGACCGTCCAGCCACCACGGGCCCGAGGTTGCGAAGTGGTACGGACCTTGGTCTGATGCCGACAGGGCCCTCGGTCCGATCCCCCGTTCGGATACCGCTCCTACAATGGCCGAGCGCAGACGAACTGGAGGACACGTGCTCCGACGGCGGACGATCGGGCTCAAGACGCACGCAGGCGATCTGCGACGCGGCGGCCATCGCCGTTCCGACGGCCGACAGGGCGACTGCGCCGGGTTCGATCTCTCGGGCCTCTCCCTGGCCCGCCGCTACCTGCTGCTCAGCCTCGTGTTCGTCGTCATCGGCGGCGGCGTCGTCGCGCCTGCGCCCTCGGCCAGCTCGATCGAGACGAGCGCGATCAACCGGACGACCGCCGTGACCGCGCTCTACGTCGAGAGCTTCGTCGCTCCGGAGCTGCAGATCGCTCGCGACCAGCGCCAGATCTCAGCCCAGCCGATATCGGCTCGCTCCAGCGCCTCCTCGACGGACACGCCGCTGGGCGCAGGCGGTGGTCTCGTTCCGGATCTGGTCGACGGATGGCGCGAGTCCTGTACAGCCCGTTCCCGGATCTCATCGGCCAACGATTCGACATGAGCGGGGAGCGCGGCGAGGCCGCGCTCGGTGCGGTCATCGGCGACATCAGCGACCTGAGCGACCCCGAGAACATCTACGAGCGGCAGCGCTGGAGCCACCTGATCGAGCTCTACCTGCCCGTCCGGCAGCGGGTCGTCGAGGTCATCGCGGTCGCCGAGTTCTACCAGCTGCCGGACGACCTGGAGGCCGAGGTCGACCGGGATCGCCTGATCGCCTCGGGACTCGTGGCCGCCGCGACGGTCCTGGCCTACCTGGCTCTGGTCCGCGTCGTGCGGCAGGGCAGCGAGACGATCCTGCGCCAGCAGGATGAGCTCCGCCGGCAGGTCGACGAGCTCTCGACCCTGCTCGACCAGAACGCGCGGCTCAGCGATCGGATCCGCCACGCCGCGGCTCGCACGACCGCCCTGACCGAGCTGGAGCGCCGACGGATCAGCTCCGACCTCCATGACGGTCCGAGCCAGACGCCTCGCCTTCGCGATGCTCCGGCTGGATGCCGTCGAGGGCCGACTCGAGGCCGCCGGCCGCGCCGGCGACGCCGACCTGCTGGCGGTGCGCGGCGCGATGGACGAGCGCCTGACCGACATGCGGACCATCGCGGCCGGCTGCGCACGCCGGAGCTGGTGCGGGCGACGCCCGCCGGATCGTCAGAGCGAGCCGTGGCCGGAGCACGAGCGCCGGGCGGGCGCGCCCGCCGATCCTGGACCTCGCGCGGGATCCCCGAGCGCGGCGCCGCTGGCGACCAAGATCGCCCTCTACCGGATCCTGTCCGAGGCGCTGTCGAACGCCGCCGCCACGGCGGCGGCGCCGGCGATCCAGGTCAGGGTCGACGGATGGCGACGATGGCGACCTGGTCGTCGAGGTGCAGCGATGCCGGCCCGGGGTTCGACGCCGCGCCGCAAGCCCGGCGAGGGCCACCTCGGCCTGGCCGGCATGCGCGAACGGACCGAGCTGCTGGGCGGCCGCTTCGAGCTGGAGTCCGGCGCCGGAGCCGGCACGCCGGTCCGCGCCTACCTGCCGCTGACCGGACCGGCGAGCGACGACGAGCATGACCGAGTCCATCCGGATCCTGATCGCCGACGACCACCCGCTATTCCTCGGTGGGCTGGTCGCGACCCTCTCGGCCGACGAGGACTCGAGGTCGTGGGCACGGCCGGCGACGCCGCCGCGCCGTCCGGGCCGCTCGCGGACACCCGCCCGATCTCGTCCTGCTCGACGTGGCGATGCCCGGCGGCGGCATCGAGGCCGCGCGGCACATCGGCACCGGCGTCGCCGGCGACCCGGGTCGTGATGCTCACGAGCTCCGAGAACGAGGACGACCTCCTTGCGGCGATGAAGGCTGGGCGCCCGCGGCTACGTGCTCAAGGGCGTCTCCGGGCGCGAGCTCCGGGCGATCCTCCAGTCGGTCCACGCGGCGAGGTCTACGTCGCGCCCGGGCCTGGCGTACGCGATGATCAAGGGCCTGACCAAGCCTCGCGACGCACGACCCGTTCGACGAGCTGACGGCCCGCGAGCGCGAGGTCCTCGAGCTCGTCGCCGCGGGCCTCTCGAATGCCGAGATCGGCGGTCGACTCGGGCTCGCCGAGAAGACCATCAAGCACCACATGACGACGATCCTCAGCAAGCTCCAGGTCCGCAGCCGGGTCGAGGCGGCGCTGCTCGCGTACAAGGCGGGCATCGCCGCTCCGGGAGCCGCCGCCCGACTGAAGGCTCGGGCCATGGACCGGCTGGCCGGGTCGGTCGGCGGGAACCTTGATCGTTGGTATCCTGCCGCCGGTGCGATCCCTCTCGACCTGGTCGACCGAGACCATCGTCCCGACGCGGCTCGGCCGCAGCTTCCGCTGGCTCCTCGGCGCCGCGCTCATCAACAACGTCGGCGACGGCATCGTGCTCGCCGCCGGCCCGCTGCTGGTCGCGTCCCAGACGAGCGATCCGTTCCTCGTCTCGATGGCGGTCCTGAGCGAGTTCCTGCCGACGCTGCATCTTCGGCGTCCTGGGCGGCGCCGCCGCGGACCGCTTCAACCGGCGCCGGATGGTCATCGTCGTGGACCTGGCTCGGGCCTTCGTGCTCATCGTCCTCGTCGCCACGATCGTGACGGACAACATCAGCATCGCCGTCGTCCTCGTCACGCTGTTCATCCTCGGGACCGCCGAGACCTTCGCCGACTCGGCGAGCAGCACGTTCCTGCCGAGCCTCGTGAGCCGCGAGGACCTGGGCCTCGCCAACGCGCGGATGCAGGGCGCCTACCTCCTGACCAACCAGCTCGTCGCGCCGCCGATCGGGGCGTTCCTGTTCGCGACCGGCATGGCCATCCCGTTCGCGACGAACGCCGTCTGCTTCCTGCTCGGCGCCATCCTCATCTCGCGGGTCGTCACCAGCACGCACGAACGAGCTCCGCGAGCGGTCCAGCCTGCGCTCGGAGATGCGCGAGGGGATCACGCTGGCTGCTCGCGCACCCGCCGATGCGCACGCTTGCGCTGACGATCTTCACGTTCAACGTCACGTTCGGGGCCGCCTGGTCCGTGCTGGTCCTGTACGCCAGCGAGCGGCTCGGGATGAGCGCGGTCGGGTTCGGCCTGCTGACGACCGCGGTCGCCGTCGGCGGCATCATCGGCGTCGTCTCGTACGGCCGCCTGGAGCGCCGCTTCTCCCTCGGCGACATCATGCGGGCCGGCCTGCTGATCGAGACCGCCACGCACCTCTCGCTCGCCATCACGACCTCGTCGATCGTCGCGCTCGGGACGATGGTCGTCTTCGGGGCCCACGCGTTCGTGTGGGGCACGACGTCCGAGGTCGTGCGCCAGCGGGCCGTCCCGGACGAACTGCTCGGCCGCGTGACGGGCGTGTATCGCGTGGCGATCGTCGGCGGGCTGGTCATCGGCACGCCGATCGGCGGCATCCTGGCCAGCGTCTACGGCATCGCCGCGCCGTTCTGGTTCGGGTTCATCGGCTCGGCGCTGCTCGTGGTCATCCTGTGGCGCCGCTTCGACGACATCGTCCACGCCGGCGACACGCCACCCGCCCAGCCGGTGGCCGCTGACTGACCTCCGTCGCCGATCCGGCCAGGCGACCGAACGTCTCGCGCCCCGACAGGTTGGACACGACCCCGGCCGCATCGCGATACTCCGGTCCCACAGCGCCGACACGGCGGAGGAGGCATCCGATGGCGAACCTGGTCGTGCACTTCGAGATCCACGCGTCGGACCCGCAGACGGTCATCGACTTCTACACGGAGCTGCTCGGCTGGACGTTCACCCGCTGGGGCGACGTGCGCGTACTGGACGATCGAGACCGGCGAAGGCGCCATCGGCAACGTCGCCGGCTCGTCCGGGCACGGCATCAACGGCGGCCTGAACGAGCGGCGCGGCCCGAAGCCCGAGATCGGCGCGCCCGTCGTCGGCTGCAACATCGTCGTCGGCGTGGACGACGTGGACGCCCTGATGGCGCGTGGCATCGAGCTCGGCGGGACCGAGGCCCTCCCCGCGATGGACATGCAGGGCGTCGGCCGCGTCGGCTACCTGCTGGACCCCGACAACAACGTGTTCGGGATGATCTCCGCGGTCATGTCCGACGGGACGACCGGGATGGGCGGCAACTAGGCCCGACGCGACCGCCGCCCCGGATACCTGACACGACCTGTCAACGACCCAGCGCACGCTGGTCGGGCCGGAACGACACGAACCCATCCAGGCACACGACGGAGGAACGATGGCGGTCATCGATTGGTTGCTCGACTCGGATCCGGCGATCCGCTGGCAGGTGATGCGCGACCTGACCCACGAACCGGCCGACACGATCGCCGCCGAGCGGGCACGGATCGCGACCGAAGGCTGGGGCGCCAGGTTGCTGGCGCTCCAGGGGCCGGACGGCCAGTGGGGCGGCCGACCGTGGTCGCACGACTACACGGACACGTTCCACGTCCTGGAGCTCCTGCGGCGGCTCGGACTGGATCCCGGCAAGCGAGCAGGCCAAGCGGGCCGTCGGGCTCGTGCGCGACCACATCACCTGGCGGGATCCCGAGTTCGAGACGCCCTGGGCGGACCACCCGTTCTTCGACGGGCGAGGTGGAGCCGTGCATCAACGGCAACACCGTCGCGACCGGCGCGTACTTCGGCGTGGACATGGCGCCGCTCGTCGAGCGACTCCTCGGGTGAGCAACTCGCGGATGGCGGCTGGAACTGCGAGGTCGAGAACGGCGCGACCGTGTCGTCCTTGGAGACGACGATCAACGTCCTCGAGGGCCTGCTCGAGTACGAGCGGGCGATCGGCGGCTCGGCCGAGGTCGCCGAGGCCCGGCGCGCGAGGCGAGGCGCTACATGCTCGAGCGCCGGCTGTACTTCCGGAAGTCGACCGGCGAGGTCATCGATCTCGACTGGCTCCGCTTCTCGTACCCGCACTGGTACCACTACGACATCCTGCGAGCGCTCGACTACCTGCGCGACGCCGGGCGTCACGCCCGACGACCGCGTCGCCGACGCGCTCACGGTCGTCGAGCGCCAGCGCGACCCCGCCGGCCGATGGCCGCTCCAGAACATCCGCGCGGGCGCGAGCCACATCGTGATGGAGGACGGCGAGGGCACGCCAAGCCGCTGGAACACGCTTCGTGCGATGCGGGTCCTCGCCTGGGCCGAACAGGGTTGACGAACGTGCGACAGTCTTGAGGCGCACATCGCGCCGGATCGGACGAGGAAAGGAGCGACATGGGAGCACTCATGTCCAGCCAGAAGGTGACCACCTCCTTGGAAGGCATGAGGTTCCATGCGTACGCTCAATCTCGGCATCCTCGCGCACGTCGACGCCGGTAAGACCACCCTCACCGAGCGACTCCTCTTCACCGCCGGCGCGATCGATCACGTCGGCAGCGTCGACGCCGGCACCACCCAGACCGACTCGCTCGACCTCGAGCGCGAACGCGGCATCACGATCCGGTCCGCGGTCGCCTCGTTCCTGGTCGGCGACCTCGCGGTCAACCTGGTCGACACGCCCGGCCACCCGGACTTCATCGCCGAGGTCGAACGCGTCCTCGGCGTGCTCGACGGCGCGGTCCTGGTCGTCTCGGCGGTCGAGGGCGTCCAGCCGCAGACGCCGCTCCTGTTCCGCGCGCTCCAGCGGCTGCAGCGTCCCGACGCTGATCTTCGTCAACAAGATCGACCGGCGCCGGCGCCGACCCGGAGCGCGTCGTCGAGGCGCTGGCGCGGCGGCTGTCGCCGGCCGTCGTGCCCGATGGAGACCGTCCGCGACGCCGGCACGCCGCGACGGCGACCGTCGTGCCGTTCAGCGACGGACGACGCGGGCCATCGAGCGGCGCTCACCGAGGTCCTCGCCGAGCACGACGAGGCGATCCTGCGGGCCTACGTCGCGCGACGAGGCCGTCGCTCTCGCCGGCAGCGCCTGCGCGACGCAGCTCGGCGCGCAGACCCGGCAGGGCGTCGTCCACCCGGTGTTCTTCGGGTCGGCGGCGCACGGGATCGGGGTCGACGAGCTCCTGGCCGGCATCGACGAGCTCCTCTCGGGCGCCGACGGCGACCCGGACGCGCCGGTCTCGGGCCGCGTGTTCAAGATCGAGCGGACGGCCGGCGGCGAGCGCGTCGCCTACGCCCGCCTGTTCGCCGGCACGCTCCGCGCCGCGCCAGCGCGTCCGCGTCGGGGGAGGGGAGGAGGCGAAGCCGACGTCGATCAGGGTGTTCGCGCCGGCCGGCGCCCCGCGCCGCGACGTCATGGTCGCCGGCGAGATGGCGACGATCCGCGGCCTCGGCGCGGTCCGGGTCGGCGACGCGATCGGCGAGCCGCGCGCCGGGCGACGAGGCGACCGCGCGCTTCCCGCGGCCGACCCTCGAGGCCGTCGTGTTCGCCCGCGACCCGGCCGAGCAGGGCTCGCTCCGGGCCGCCCTCGCCCAGCTCGCCGAGCAGGACCCGCTCATCGACGTCCGCCAGGACGACGATCGCCACGAGATCGCCGTCTCGCTCTACGGCGAGGTCCAGAAGGAGGTCATCCAGGCGACGCTGGAGCGCGACTACGGCATCGCCGCCGACTTCCGCGAGACGACGACCGTCTGCATCGAGCGTCCGGCCGGGGTCGGCGAGGCCGAGGAGGTCATCCGGGCCGCAGACCAAGACGAACATCACCGGCCGGAGCTCGCCGCTCAGCACGAACCCGTTCCTGGCCACGCTGGCGCCTGCGCGATCGAGCCGGCGCCGCTCGGGTCCGGGATCGAGTTCCGCTGCGACGTCGAGCCGCGCTACATCCCGCTGTACCTGTTCAAGACGGTCGACACGATCGGCGCCCAGATGGAGGCGTACGTCCGCGAGGCGCTGGCCGAGGGTCTGGCCGGCTGGCAGGTGACCGACTGCCGGGTGACGATGACCGACATGCGGCTACACGTCACCGGCCACCTCGGCGGCCGACTACCGGCGGCTCACCCAGCTCGTGCTGATGACCGCGCTGGATCGAGCCGGGACGTGGGTCTGCGAGCCGCTCGCCGACCTGACGCTCGAGATGCCCGCCGTCGACCGCACCCGGCGTCGCTCGGCGGCGCTCGGCCGGCTCGGCGGCCGAGTGACCGGGCCAGTTCTCGGCGAACGGGCTGTCGACGATCGGGGCCGTCATGCCGGTCGCGCGCGTCCGCACGCTCCAGCACCAGCTGCCGGGCCTGTCGATGGGGGAGGGGATCCTCGAGACCCGCTCCGGCGGCTACCAGCCGATCGGCAGCGACCCACCGCGGCGCGAACGGTCGGCGCCGAGCCCGCTGGACCGCGACGCGTGGCTCGCCTCGCTCGCCAGACGAGGGTGACGGCCGGGTCGCGCCATCGGGCCAAGCCGTGATGCAGACGCGGTTGCCGGCGCGGTCGGAGAGCGTCCAGGCCGGCTCGTCCTCCCATTCGCGCACGATGCGACCGCCCGCGGCCAGCGCCGCCTCGAGCCGCGCGGCCACGTGCTCATGCGCGACCGACACGTCGATGTGCATCGCGTGCCGCAGCGGCTTGGCCGCGTCGAGGTCCTGCATCCAGACGGTCGATCCATGCCCGAGCGGGTCGACGGCGTTGTCGTCGGACATGGCCGCGTAGCCAAGGACCGCGCGCCAGAAGCCGACGTCGATGGCATCGGGCTTCGACGCGACGGCGATCTGAACCTCCTGGACCGCGGCACGATCGGCGACGGCGCCAAGCGTCAGGGCCACCGCGGACACGGCTCGCGCGAGCTCGACGAGCCGCGGTTCCAGTTGCCACAGGTCTCGACTCAGCCGCACGGTGACGCGGGCGTCCGCGATCGACAGCACCGCGCCCGCACCATCGATGCCCGGGATGTCCAGGATCGAGGCGACCAGGACCGCAGACTCGCGGACCGAACCGACGCGGAAGACCGCTGTCGCACCGCCGTGCAGCACGACCCAATCGTCGAGACCGTCCGCCGCAAGGAACTCGCGCCAACCCTGTTCACTCATCGTGTACCTCCCGGTGCACACGGTACCCGAGCGCCAGCCGACGGTCGGCCGAGACGTCGCCTCAGTTCGCGAAGTCGGCGAGATCCAGGCGCGCAAGCCGCTCGGGGTCGGCGAGCACATCGATCTCGACGATCCGGCCGCCGACGACCGTGAAGGCGAGGACCGCGAACGGGCGACCGTCCGGCGTCCACGCGACGCCGCCCGGCAGGCCGTTGACCAGCGTCCGCGTCGCGTTCGCGGCGACCCGCCGGAACGTCAGCGCGCTCGTGGCGACGGCCGGCTGCGCCGTGGACCAGGGTGAGCAGACCCGGGCGCGCCGTCCCGCCGTCGGACCGGAGGGTGACCTCCGGATCCAGCGCGTCCAGCAGCCGCTCGAAGTCGCCGTCGCGCGAGGCGGCCAGGAAGGCGTCGACGACCGCCCACTGACCGTCGAGGTCGGCATCGGGGACCGGGGCGCCCTGCACGCGCCGACGGCCGCGGCTCGCCAGCTGTCGGGTGGCCGCGCTGGACCGGCCGACGATCGGGGCGATGTCGTCGAACGGGATGGCGAAGACGTCGTGCAGGACGAATGCGACGCGCTCGGCCGGGGAGAGGGACTCGAGGACGGCGAGCAGCGCCAGGCCGATCGAGTCGCCCAGGAGCGCCTCGTGCTCGGGGTCCATGCCGGCCTCGGGGCTGACGATCGGATCCGGGACGTGCGCGTCGAGCGGCGCTTCGCGGCGCGTCCGCCGCGAGCGGAGCAGGTTCAGGCACACGCGACCCACGACCGTCGTCAGCCAGGCCCGCAGGTTCTCGACGTCGCTGGTGTCGGCTCCGGCTGAGCCGGATCCAGGCCTCCTGGACGGCGTCGTCCGCCTCGCTCAGCGAGCCGAGCATCCGATAGGCCACGCCGCGCAGGTGCGGGCGGTGGGTCTCGAAGCGCTGGGCGAGCCATTCCTGGTCGTCGATCGGGTCGGTCATCGGGTCCTTGTCACATCGGCGCGGTCGAGCGGGTTCCACTGGTCATGACACGCCATCACGAAAGGATGTGACCGATGATGACCGACGAGCCGTCCCGCGCGTCGTCCCGCTCTTCAACCGCGTCGCCAAGCCGCTGGTCGCCGCCGGCGCTGCCGATGGGCCCGAACGGCCTGCTCACCGTCCGCGGCCGGACCAGCGGCGAGCTCCGCACCACGCCGCTGGCGATCATCGAGGTCGACGGCCGGCGCTGGATCTGGTCGCCGTGGGGCGACGTCCACTGGGTGCGCAACCTGCGCGCCGCCGGTCGGGCGACGATCACGGTCCGTCGCAAGGCGCACGAGGTGCGGGCCGTGGAGCTGGATCCGGCGCAGCGCGTCGCGTTCTTCCGCGACACGTTCGCCCCGGTCGCGCGCGCGATGCCGTTCGGGGTCCGGTTCGTCCGCCTGCTCGACGGCGTCGACATCGACGACCCGGTCGGCGGCGGCGAAGGATCGAGCCGTCTTCGAGCTGCACCCGATGCCCTGATCGGAGGGCCATGGTCGAGGTCACCCACGACCTAGAATGAGGCGATGGTCGCCTCGAACAGCCCGCTGACGCCAGGCCACCTCGACCAGCTGCGCCGCAACTGCGGCGAGGTCATCACGCCCGGCGACGCGACGTACGACGACGCCCGCCGGCTCTGGAACGCGGTCCACGACCGCCGGCCCGCGGTCATCGTCCGGCCGACGACGGCCACGAAGGTCGCCACGGCCATCCGCTTCGCGCGCGAGCACGACCTCGAGATCGTGGTCCGGTCCGGCGGCCACAGCCCCATCGCGCTCACGGGGGCCGACGGCTGTCTCGTCGTCGACCTGTCCGCCATGCGCGGCGTCGAGGTGGATCCGCGGACCCGGATCGCCCGATCGAACGGCGGCGCGCTCCTCGGCGAGCTCGACATCGCCGCCCAGGCGCACGGCCTCGTCTGCCCGACCGGCGTCGTCGGCCATACCGGCGTCGCCGGGCTGACCCTCGGCGGGGGAGTGGGGCGCCTGCAGCGGCACTTCGGGCTGACGATCGACAACCTGGCCGCCGTGGAGATCGCGACCGCCGACGGCCGCCTCGTCCGTGCGACCGAGACCGACGAGCCCGAGCTCTTCTGGGGTCTCCGCGGGGCCGGCTGGAACTTCGGGATCGCGACCGCGTTCGAGTTCCGGCTCCAGCCGTTCGGGCCGGACCTCCACCGGGGCGTCCTGACCTTCCCGGCGACGCAGATCCAGGACGTGTGGACCGTCTTCCGCGACTACGCGCCCACCGCTCCGGATGCGGTCTCGATGATCTTCGGCATCGACCGCGCCGGACCGGACGCCGGCTACCCGGACGACCTCCTGGGCAAGCCGATCGTCTACCTGGCCTGGAACCACAGCGGCGCGGCCGACGACGTCGAGCGCGACACGGCCGGGCTTCGCGTCGGGCCGACGCCCGTGACGACGACCATCGGGAGCGCCCGGTACCTCGACGTCCAGACCGCGCACGACCTCGTCTTCGCCTGGGGCCACCGCTCGTTCATCAGGAGCCACAACGCGAACGACGTGCGCCGCGAGGCCCTCGACGAGCTGGTCGAGCTCGTCGCGACCGCGCCCGGGGGACTCGACGCTTCTCGGTCACGGCGCTCGGCGGCGCGATCGGCCGCGTCCCCGAGGACGCGACGGCGTACGCCGGGCGCGCGTTCCAGGTTCGACCTCAGCGCCGACACGGCCTGGACCGACCCGGCGCTGGACGAGGCGAATGCCGACTGGTGCCGCCGTGTCGTGGCGGTCGTCGAGCCGGACCGAGCCCTCGGTGCCTACGCGAACGGCAACTCCGACGTCGGCCCGGAGTCATCGCGCCTGTTCTACGGCGACGCGAAGCTCGAGCGGCTCGCCGCCCTGAAGCGCGAGTGGGACCCCGACAACGTCTTCCACGTGAACGCGAACGTGGCGCCCGCCGAGGGCTGACTCGCGTACCCTTCGGGCATGCCACACGTCATCGACTACATCGAACTCGCCGTCGACGACCTGGAACAGTCGAAGACCTTCTACGCGAAGGCCCTGGGCTGGGCATTCAACGACTACGGACCCGACTACGCGGGCATCCAGGACCCGCGGACGGGCGGGGAGTTCGGCGGGTTATCACCGCAGCCTGGCGCATCACGAGGCGACAGCGTCCTGGCCCTGATCCGCACCGATGACGCCGATGCCGCCCTCGCGAGCGTGCTGGAGGCCGGCGGCCGGATCCAGGTCGCGATGCACGACTACCCAGGCGGGCGGCGGTTCACCTTCGCGGATCCGTCCGGCAACGTCCTCGGGGTCTACGAGCCCGCCGAGTAGGCCGAATGGACACCGGCCACAGGGGCCGCGAGGGATAATCCGTCGGCGGTCCTGTTCGCGACCGGCCATGTCGATCCCCGGAGGTACTGGTGGCCACTCAACGCTTCGAGTCGTCCGTCATCGCGGTGTCGTGGATCCCGTCCGAGGCCATCACGGGCCCGTCGAAGATCCCCTTCGAGTTCGGTGTCACCCACTACGACGAGGTGCCACCGGATCACCTCGTGGACCTTGAAGCCCTTCGAACCACGGACCGCTTCCGAGAGGCGAACGAGCTGCGCGCCTTCATCGAAGTCGACGATGGTCGCATCGTGGACGCCGGTCACCTCGGTCAGGGCCACATCGGCGCGACGACCGTTCGGGTGGGACCCAGGGCCATGCGGTTTCCGGCCGTCCAGCTGCCCGACCGGCAGTCGCCGCCGGAGATCGGGCCGACCTCGGCTCGCTTCGTGCAAACGATCGGCGGCCGGATGGGCCTGCCGACCCCGCGCCCGGTCCCACACAAGCCGTTCGTCCAGTTCTGGCCATCGATCGCCTGGACCACCCTCGCCCTGACGATCAACGTGGACGGCTCGTCCAGCCACGAACTCGTCGGGGCAAGCCCGTTCCCGCGGCACTGGATCTACGATCGACGAAGGTCGACTGGTCGAGAAGTCCGGCGTCATCGACTTCGCCAAGTGGTTCAACCACTCGTACGGTGACCGGACCCCGTGGGGCGAACAGGATTCGCCGGCCATCGTCGCCGCCGTCGAGTCGTCGCTCGAGCGATCGCTGTCAAGCACCTTCATGGGCGCCGGAGCGAAACCGAAGATCAACACCATCGAGGCAGGCGAGGAACTGGTCCGTCAAGGCGACGCCGGCACAGACGTCTACATGATCCTCGACGGGATCTTCGTGGTCGAAGTCGACGGCGACGAGATCGCGGAGATCGGACCGGGGGCCGTCGTCGGCGAGCGCGCCGCACTTCAGGATGGCCTCCGGACCGCGACGCTTGCGGGCGTGCACCAAGGGTCGAGTCGCCAGCCTGCCGCCCGAGGCCCTCGATGCGCAGTCGCTCGATGGTCTGGCGGCGACCCGCAGCCACAAGGCGTCGGCTGACCAGGGGATCGGCCTGGAGGGGATGACCGACTGAAGCTCGTCGCCGCGGTGGCTGGACCGCGGGCAGCTGGCGCAGCCGCCGACCCAGGGCTAGCTTGCCGGGTCGAACATGAACTCGCGCAGTTCCTGTGAACAGCGGCAGGCGACCGCGATCTTGCGGGCCCACGCCTCGGCGGCCTGGCGATCCGGCAACTCGAGGACGAGGAACCCGCCGTTGAACGCTGTGCCGGGATAGATCTCGGTGGACACGGACCCATCGGCGGAGACCAGGACCGGGTCCACGTCCTCCGCGATCCCGCCACCGAAGACGTAGGCGCCGGCTGCCTTCGCCTCCTCGATGACCGCGTGAGAGTCGACGACGACGATCGGGAACTCCTCGGCCGTGAGCACCATGGCTTCGCTCGGGAAGGAGATGAGGTACTTGGTCATGTCGCCATGGTGCCCCACGGGCGCCGCGGTGAGCAAGTTCGCTGGGTTGACTGGACGTTCATAGCTGTGGTTATACTCCGGGTATGAAAACTGCGGTGTCCGTGCCGGATGACGTCTTCGAAGGTGCTGAACGCCTCGCCCGACGCGAAGGTCGATCGCGAAGTGAGGTCTACAGCGCCGCCCTTCGAGACTACGTGGCGCGGCACGAGCCCGACGAGATCGCCGATGCGCTTGATCGGGTCGTCGCGGAAGTAGGGGAGGCGGCCGATCCATTCATCGTGGTCGCCAGCCGTCGGACCCTTGAGTCGACTGACTGGTGATCTCGCAGGGGGACGTCTGGTGGGCGGATCTGGCGGATCCCATCGGGTCCGAACCTGGGTTCCGGCGACCCGATCGTCGTGGTCCAGGGCGAGAGCTTCAATCGGAGTGCCCTTCGGACGGTCGTTGCCGTGCCGCTGACCAGC
The DNA here is from genome assembly GCA_963738475.1 of uncultured Chloroflexia bacterium. Taxonomy (GTDB): domain Bacteria; phylum Chloroflexota; class Limnocylindria; order Limnocylindrales; family CSP1-4; genus SPCO01. The sequence goes on along the minus strand of CAVTWU010000028.1, from coordinate 558,838 downwards.
AATCTGCAGTGGGCTGGAGCCCCGGGCAACGTTCGGCTGACCCGGCGATCGACCGGTTTGCCTCGCGACTCGGTGGCCAACGTGTCCCAGATCGTGACCCTGGATCGCGCCTCACTCACTGAGCGGGTGGGCACCCTTCCGTCGGCCAAGCTCGACCTGGTCCTCCGTGGCATCGACGTCGTCCTCGGTCGGTGATCGCACGGGTGTCTGTGGTGACGTTCGCTCCCCGGTCCTCTTCGCCACGCTAGACGCTGAACGCGTCCGGCGCGGACTGGCGTGGACCGCGATCGAACGCGAGATCGGCGTTAGCAGCGGGACGATGAAGCGCCTGCGGACCCACGACGTGTTCGAGCTGGACGGCCTCCTCTTCCTGACGCAGTGGGTCGGGCGCGAGATCGAGGACTTCACCGGCGAGGTGGCGGTCGATGCCCGCGAAGCGACGACGCGACGTCGCAGGTTCGACCCGCCCGCACTGTTCGAGGTGGTCGATGACGTGCGCCGGCAGCGAGAGCTCACATGGGCACAGGTCGCACACGATGTGGCACAGCTCCCGAGCACGTTGGAGCGCCTGCGCATCTACAAGCGCTTCACCGTGAACGAGGTGCTCCCGATCACCCAGTGGCTGGACCGCAGGATCTTCGAGTTCACGCGAGCCGGTCCGCCACCAGAGGTGCTCCGGAGGGCGAGCCACCCTCGTGACGCATCCCCCAGCGTGAGGCCGAGTGACCGTGCCGAACGACTTGGCTGACCTCCTCGAAGCGGCGAAGCACGCGCGACGAGAAGACAGGATCGAATTTCGAGATCCCATCGCGGAATACGGCGCGGTTGCGATCGAACCAATGTCGCGACGGCTCGCAGACCCCGATCTTGGGGCCTTTGCTGTGCGGGTCCTGGAGAGGATCGCCCACGATCCCAGACGCACGCATGCTCGTGGTTCATGCGCTGAAGGGCACTTCCGCATCAGTACTCGCGGAACCAGTGCGGGCGGACATCACGAGTGCGATCGGTCGGATCGCCCCGGCGAGGGCAGCCTCGACGTCGAGTCGGACGCCAGCAACACCATCTACGTATCGGCCCAGCTCTCCGCTCGAAGCGCGATTTCATGACGAGATGCTTGCGATCTATCGCAACGCGGGAGAAGCCACGCGCAAGCGACGCCCGGATGGCTCCTTCGAGCGCGGCTACTGGGCCACGTACTTCCTCCGCGCCGTTCGCAACCATGGCGGCCTGCCATACGCACACCAGTTGCTCCTGATGGACGGCACTACGGACGGGTTCGCGCGCCTGACGGAAGAGGGCCGCTTGGATCTGACCATGGAGGCACTCATCCTCAAGCCCGAGTACCGAGGCCCTGTTCAGTGAGCGCGAACTTCAAGTCGCATCATCGCGTCTGGCCAGTGCCGGATATCAGCCAGGCAGTGAGCGGTAGCGGGCATAGTCAGTCGGCTATAGTCGCCATCAGGTCGACCTCCGAGGTCGCCTCGCGGGAGGGAGAGGTTGCACCTCTACCAGGGCACGACCGAGCAGTTCATCGGCGACGCGACGCAGGCGCGGCTCGCGAACCAGCTGTCCGATCGGTTCTTCGACGAGTTCCGCTACCGGCCGGCGCCGTCCGAGGTCACGTCGTGGCGCAACTCGCTCGGCGCGATGGCGCAGCGTCCTCCAGCTCGCCGATCTGACCGACCAGGGCATCCTCGTCGAGCTCAAGCTGCCGCTGTCGTCGAAGCGCCTCGATGTCCTGATCACGGGCTCGAACCCGACCACCGGCGACTGCCGCGGTCATCGTCGAGCTCAAGCAATGGACCGAGGTCGGCCGCTCGAACATCACCGACTGCGTGACCGTCGACTTCGGCGGCAGGCCGCGCGACCACCTGCACCCGTCACGCCAGGTCGCGCAGTACCAGCGCTACCTGCTCGACACGCACCCGGCGTTCTCCGACGGCGGCGATCGCCTCGACGCCTGCGCGTACCTGCACTACGCGCAGCACGACCCGAAGTCGCCGCTCTACCACGCGGACTTCGCGACGCTCCTGGCGACGAACCCGTCGTTCGCCGGCGACCAGTCGGACGCGTTCGCGACCTTCCTCGACGAGCGGGTCGTCGGGCCCGGACGACGGCTCGATCCTCGAGCGCGTCGCGAGCGACCGCGTTCCGGCCGCACAAGCGCCTGCTCGACCACGTCGCCCGGGTCATCCGCAACGAGCCGGCGTTCATGCTCCTCGACGAGCAGCTGGTCGCCTACAACGCGATCCTCGACGCGGTCCGCGGCGGCCGGCCAGAACCAGCAGAAGGTCGTCGTTCCTCGTCGAGGGCGGGCCGGGCACCGGGAAGTCGGTCATCGCCGTCAACCTCGTCGCCGAGCTCGCCGCAGCGCGGCCTCAGGACCCTCCACCTGACCGGCTCGAAGGCGTTCACCGAGAACCTGCGCAAGATCGTCGGCGGCCGGGCCGGCGCGCTGTTCAAGTACTTCCGCGACACGGCGACCGTCACGAGCCGCTCGACGTCGCGATCCTCGACGAGGCGCACCGGATCCGGACGATCAGCACCAGCCGCTTCACGCCGGCGAAGGCGCGGACGGGCAAGGCGCAGATCGACGACATCCTCGACGCCAGCCGCGTCATCGGTCTTCTTCATCGACGACCTGCAGGTCGTGCGCCCGGGCGAGGTCGGCAGCACCGACCTGATCCGCGAGGCGGCCGCCAAGCGCTGGCTCGAGGTCCGCGACTTCAAGCTCGAGGCGCAGTTCCGCTCGAACGGCTCCGACTCGTTCATCCAGTGGGTCGACAACACGCTCGAGCTCGACCGGACGCCGCAGGTCCTCTGGCCGATGGACGACGAGTTCGACTTCCAGATCGTCGGCTCGTCCGGCGAGCTCGAGCGGCTGATCCGCAGCAGGGCAGGGGAGGGGGCGACCGCCCGGCTCGTCGCCGGCTTCTGCTGGCCGTGGTCAGACCCGGACGACGCCGGCCAGCTCGTAGCCCGACGTCAGGGTAGGGGACTGGTCGATGCCCTGGAACGCCAGGCGACGGCGTCGGCCGGCTCGGCCCCGGCATCCCGAAGTCCGACTTCTGGGCGAGCGCGAAGGAGGGGATCGACCAGGTCGGCTGCGTCTACACCGCGCAGGGCTTCGAGTTCGACTACGTCGGCGTGATCTTCGGCCCCGACCTCGTCTACCGGCCGATGGATGGGGGATGGGTCGGCCAGCGCGACCAGTCGCACGACCGCGTCGTCCGCCGCGGCGTCACCGAGGCCGAGTTCACCGCGCTTCGTCAAGAGCACCTACCGCGTCCTGCTGACCCGCGGCCTCCGCGGCTGCTACGTCTACTTCATGGACGCCCCGACGCGCGACTTCTTCCTGAGCCGGACAGAACGCGCGATAGCGATCGGAACGGCCGCAGCAGCCGAGACTCCGGGCCCCATACGGATCCGAAGGACAGCCGTGACGGCCGATCTGGTCATCTCGCGGTGCACCGCGCTCGTGCACGACGAGGACGAGCGGATCGCCTTCCTGGAAGACGCGACGATCGTCGTTCGGGACGGCGACATCGAGTCCGTGAGCGAGCGATCCGGCCGAGATCGACGCCCTGGAACGGATCGATGCCGACGGCCAGGTGGCCATGCCCGGGCTCATCAATTGCCACACCCACGCGCCGATGGTCACCCTCCGCGGCGTCGCCGAGGACGTCGAGACGAACGAGTGGTTCAACGACTACGTCTGGCCGATCGAGTCGAACCTCACCCCGGAGGACGTCGAGTTGGGCGCCCTGCTCGCCTGCGCCGAGATGCTCCGTGGCGGCGTCACGACGTTCGCGGATCACTACTTCTCGATGGACGTGGTCGCCGGCGTCGTCGCCGAGACCGGGATCCGCGCCCACCTCGGCGAGGCCTTCTTCTCTTCCACGGGTCCGGCGGGGCGCGAGACGTCGCTGCGGTTCGCGCTCGAGCACCGTGGGACGGCCGACGGCCGGATCACGACCGCGCTTGCCCCGCACGCGCCATACACCGTCGACGACGCCGACCTCGCCGCCACCGCCGCACTCGCCCGCGAATACGGCCTCCCGATCCACATCCACGCCTCGGAGAATCGCGACCAGGTCGAGGCGAGCCTCGAGCGTCGCGGCATGACCCCGATCGAGGTCCTCCAGCAGACCGGGATCCTCGACACGGACGTGCTCATCGCGCATGGCACCGGCATCCTCGAGCGTGACCTGCCCGTACTCGCAAGCGCCACGGGCCGGGTCGCCGTGGCGACTGCGCCTCGCGGCTACCTGAAGTTCGGCTGGCCGACCACCACGCCGATCCGAGGGTTGCGCGAGATCGGCATCGACGTCGGCCTTGCCACGGACGGCGCGGCTTCGAATAGCTCGCTCGACGTCTGGGACTCGATGGCCCTGACCGCGCTCATCCAGAAGTCCACGACCGGCGACCCGCGGTGGCTGACGTCACGCCAGGCGCTCCACCACGCAACACTGCAGAGCGCCCGTGCCGTCGGGCTGGGGGACTCGATCGGGAGCCTCGCGCCCGGCCGGCGCGCCGACATCATCCTGGTCGACCTCACGGGGCCGCACACCCAGCCCATCCACGATCTCGCGGCCACGATCGTGCACAGCGCCCGATCCTCCGACGTGCGCACGACCATCGTCGACGGCCGCGTCCTGATGCGCGACCGAGCGCTCCTCACGATCGACGTCCCGGCCGTCGTGAAGACGATGGGGGCGCGAATGCCGGCCCTCCTCGACCGCAGTCACGGCCGACGCATCCAGGACTACGACACGTGACGACGGCGCGAACGGCCCGCCCGCGATGCAATCCCGATGCAGGGTGCAGACATAACTACCATTATCGGCAGTGGCGTAGGAGGCAGGGTCTGCTACGACAGGTCGCCCGGCCCAACGGCGTCGATCAGACCCGCGGCGCCTCGCTTGAGGCGACCGTCGGTCGTCAGAACGGGACAGCCCAACTCGCGGGCCAGGGCGACATACTCAGCGTCGTAGGTCTTCGCCCAGCCTAGGCTCCGAGCGATCTCGAGCGCAGCTCGACGGTGACGATCATCGGAGAGGATGGATGTCACGTGGAGGGCGTCCAGCCGGTCGACCGCTGTCCACAGCGCCGACGTCGGCATGTCTCCACGGTACGTCGCCTGTGACAGGGCTGACAGGGTCTCGGAGAACATGAGCTCTGGAGCGAAGAGGTCGTAACGGTCGAGCGCGGGCAAGGCGGCGTCGACATTCACAAGGTGGAACGCCGCACTCGCATCGAGTACGAGTCGAGGACGACTCAATGCTCGTCCCGCTGACGCCTGAGGATCGCGACGACATCCGGCATGGGGCCGCCCCAGAAGGTTCGACGCCAGGCGTCCGGCATCGGCAGCGTGTCACTCGCCTCGCCCAGGTGCACGGCGAGGTCCCGTTCGTCGATCAGGATCTGGGTCCCGGCGTGTGTCGCCGGCAACTTGCCTTCTCGAACCCAGCGCCTGACCGTCTCCGGGTTGCGTCGCGCCCGTCGGGCGGCCTCGGACACGGTGAGCCGGCGCTCCCCCGGCGCCGCCTCCCCCACTCCGTATGGCGTCGTCGACTCGCCGACCCTGCGCCCGGGCGGAGTGGGTCCAGTCGGAGCCAGCCCACGCATCGCATCGTCGAGATCCGCCTCGGCGATCAGGTACTGGGAGCCGATCTTCCTCGCCACCAATCGACCCGCGCGGATCCAGCGACGGACCGTCTCGGGGTCCACCTCGGCCCGGTGAGCGGCTTCAGGCACGGTGAGCATCGTCGTATGCTACAACATCTAGGCCGACGCGCGACGACACCACCGCGAGCAGGCGTTCAGCGCCGCTACCCGGCGGGCAGCGCGCTCCAGGACCGCCTCGTCCTCCCCCACCGAGGGCTCCTCCCCCATCGGGTCCTCGCCGACGGGCTCGAGCGCGAACTGGGTGTTGTGCAGGCGCGCGTACAGCCCGTCGCGCGGCCAGCAGCTCGTCCTGCGTCCCGAGTTCGACCAGCCAGCCGTCGTCCAGCACCGCGATCCGGTCGGCGCTCCGGATGGTCGAGAGCCGGTGCGCCACGATGATCGTCGTCCGGCCGACCTTGAGCCGGTCCAGGGCCTCCTGGACGAGCCGCTCGGACTCGTTGTCGAGCGAGCTCGTCGCCTCGTCGAGCAGCAGGATCGGCGGGTCCTTGAGGATCGACCCGGGCGATCGCCACGCGCTGGCGCTGGCCGCCGGACAGGCGCGAGCCGCGGTCGCCGACGATCGTGTCGTAGCCGTCGGGCAGCACGCTGATGAAGTCGTGCGCGTTGGCGGCCTTGGCCGCGGCGATCATCTCGTCCTCGGTGGCGTCCAGCCGGCCGTACAGGATGTTCTCGCGGATCGTGCCGCCGAAGAGCGTCGCCTCCTGGGCCACGAGGCCGATCTGCGCCGCGCAGGCTGTCGACGGTGACCGTCGCGGATGTCGATGCCGTCCACGCGGATGACGCCGCCCGACACGTCCCACAAGCGCGGGAGCAGCCCGACCAGCGTCGTCTTGCCGGACCCCGATGGCCCGACGAGGGCCAGGGTCTCCCCCGCCGGGATGGTCAGCGACACGTCGCGCAGCACCGCGCCGATCCGGCCCGTAGCCGGAACGACACGTCGTCGAGCTCGACGCGACCGGCGATGGTCGGCAGCGGCGTGGCATCGGGCGCGTCGAGGATCGTCGGGCCGGGTGTCGATGATCTCGAAGACCCGGGCGATGGCCCCGGTCCCCTCTCGGAACTGGCCGTACAGCCCGGCGATCGATGCCGAGGCTCGCGCCGATGGCCACGCCGTACAGCAGGAACGCCGTCAGCGTCCCGATGCCGAGCGTCCCGTCGATGACCTGGTGGCCGGTGTACCAGAGCAGGACCGCGACCGCCCCGAACCCGAGGAAGCCCATCAGCGCGCCGAACGACGCCCGCCAGAGGGCCAGCCGCGAGCCGGTCGCCACCGTGCTGCGCAGGTCCGCGTCGTAGCGCTCGAGCTCCCAGTCCTCGCGGACGTAGCTCTTGACGACGCGGATGCCCGACAGGGCCTCCTCGGCCGTCGTCGTGCTGCGGGCGATGGTGTCCTGGACCTGGGTGCTGACCCGCTCGAGCGGACGACCGAACACGACCGCGACGACGATCAGCGCCGGCGCCAGCAGCAGCACGACGAACAGCAGGGTCGGGCTGAGCGTGAACAGGATGATGACCGAGCCGACCAGCCCGATGACCGACGACAGCAGGCTGCGTGACCGTCTGGGTCAGCATCGCGCGCACGATCGTCACGTCGCTCGACAGGCGCGAGATGAGCTCGCCGACCCGATGGCTGGCGTGGAAGTCGAGCGACAGCGTGACCAGGCGCCCGAACAGCTCGCCGCGGAGCTGCGCCACGACCCGCTCCCCCACCACGCCGAGCAGGTACGTCTGGAGGAAGCTGCCGAGCGCCTGGACGCAGAACAGCAGGAACAGCAGCACGATCAGCCGATCCAGCCCGGCCGGGTCGCCGCCGGCGACGACCGACGTCGTGATCCCGGCGATGACCAGCGGGAACAGCGAGTCCGAGCGCGGACGCGAACGACCAGGCCGACGAGGGCGATGGTGAACGGCACCCAGTGCGGCCGCAGGTAGCCGAAGAGGCGGCCCCACGGCACGCCACCGAAGCCGCGGACCTCGCGGACCACGGCGCCGGCGTCGCTGGGGATGCGCGCGAACTGGGTCATGCCGCCGAGTCTGGCACGCGAATGTGGCGTGGCTGTGAGGACGGTGTGGACGTCTGCCCGGTCATGGCGCCGATGATGGCACGAGCCGCCCTGGCCCGCCGTCGGTGCGTCAGGTCGCGCAGGCGAACGCGTAGTAGATCGGGATGTCCAGGCCGATGTGGACCGCGATCGGCAGCAGGAGCGAGCGCGTCCGGACCGCGACGACCCCGGCGATCGAGACCACCGGCCGCCAAGCGCCAGGCTGAGCGGGATCCCGTTGCCGATGACGTCGCTGCCCGAGTGCGCCAACCCGAACACGACGGCCTGACCGACGACCGCCGGCCAGACGCCCATCACCTTCGACGTCCAGCCGAGCAGCGCGCCGCGGTAGATGAGCTCCTCCATCGTCCCGTTGGCGATCGCGAAGATGAGCGCCGGGACGATGGCCCCGACGATCGTCAGGTCGTAGCCGACGTCGCCGAAGAACGGTCGGGCGACGATGGGACCCAGGACGAGGGCGACCGGACCGCTGACGAGGAAGCCGACGATCGACCAACGGACGACCGCCCGGGCGGGCCAGCGAAGCAGGAGCGACGTCCGCGACGCCTTGAGCGTGTAGGCGAGGCCGGCCAGGGTGGCGACGACGACGATGCCCTGGAGCGCTCGCCACATCGCGATCGGCGAGGTGACCGACGCGCAGTCCGAGCCGTCCAGCGCGGCGACCGGAGTCGGCAGGATGCCCCAGGCGAGGCTCAGCGCGACCGGGACGGCGGCTGCCCAGGCCCAGCGGACCGGTGCGTCGCGGCCGATGCCGACGGCCGTCCCCGCGACGAGCGCGAGGAGGATCGGGAGCCGGAGTGGACCGACCGCGGCGGCCAGGGCGAGCAGGGCCAGCGGGACGATCGAGCGCGAGAAGTCGCGCCAGTCGGTCGGGAGAGCGGTCACGCGTGGCATCGGCGTCCAGCCGTCAGATGTTGCTGCCCGTGACGACGAGGAGGATCGGACCGGCCGATCCGGGTCGGCCAGGACGCCGGCCCAGGCTGCGGCCGCGGCGCCCTCCACGGTGATCCCGAGCGCGTCGGTCAGCTCGGCCTGGGCCGCCCGGATCTCGTCCTCGGAGACCGTCAGCATCGCGTCGACCCGGCCGGGCATCAGGGCGACGGCGCTGGGGAGGGCGACCCGCGAGGCGATCCCGTCGGCGTACGTGTCGGCGGTGTCGGTATCGATGGGCCGGCCCGCGCGCCACGACCGGGTCATGGCATCGGCGGCGCTCGCCTGGACGCCGACGACCCGGCACGCGGGAGCCGCGTGCCGCAGCCAGGCGCCCATGCCGATCAGCAGGGCGCCGTTCCCGACCGGGATCACGGCCGTCCCGATGCTCGGCAGCTGGCCGGCCTCGACGGCGTCGGTCACCTCGAGCGCCGTCGTCCCGGCACCGGTCGAGATGCGCGGATCGTCACCGTCCACGATGAGATGGGCGCCGTTGTCCGCCGCCCAGGCCTCCGACGCGCCCCGCGCCGCATCGAAGTCGTCGCCGGTCTCGTGGACCGTCGCACCGAGCGCACGCATGCGGGCGACCTTGGAGCGGTTGGCCCGGGTCGAGCAGAAGACGACGGCCGGCAGCCCGAGCGACCGAGCCGCGAACGCGACGCCCTGCCCGAAGTTCCCGGCACTGACACAGGCGATCGGCCGCTCGGGACCGATCCTCCCCTCCCCCGCCAGCGCGTGCACCGCCACCCACGTGCCGCGGCCCTTGAACGAGCGGATGGGATTGACCGTCTCGACCTTGACGATGACCGGCGTCCCGGCCCGGGCGCTCAGGCCGTCGTGGACGTACTGCGGCGAGTCGCGGAACGCGGGATGGATCGTCGCGTGGGCGGCGCGGATCGCGGCCGGTTCCAGGTCGGGGCTGTGCTGCATCGCCGGGCCCTCCGATCGCCGCCAGGGCGTGCCGGACACACAGAAACGCCCGAAGGAACCGCCGGTCCGTAGTCAACGCCGCTGATTTGCATCCGCGACACCGCTTTCGGTCTGGGGCCCCTTCGGGCAAGACCTACGATAGCTCGACGCCCGACCTGGCGCGATACGGGGTTATCCACGAGTTTCGGAGAAGATCGCGGCGATCTCGGACGGTTGTCCACAGCTCCGTCCACGTCGACGGGTCGCGATCGGGGTCTACTCGAGCTCGAGCGGCCACTCCGAGGCGTCGGCGAAACCCGCCGGGATACCCCGATCGTCGAGGCGCAGCATCCGATCGCCGGCCTCGTCGCCGATCCGCCAGATCCGGTACCGAACGGGCTCGAAGACGAACGTCGACTCGCCGGAGGGCGAGATCGGGAGCGATGGCCACGACCGGCACCTTCCGCCGCTCCCCCACCCGGGTCGTCTCGGTGAGGCGGTGAGCGGTCACGGCATCGGCGATCGGCCGTCCGTCCACCGACAGCGCGTGGTCCGGACCCCAGTCGAAGGTGACCGGCTGGACGCCCGCCGAGGGTGACGATGTTGCCGTGCAGGGTCGTCCCGTCGCCGTGTCCGGGTGCAGGGTCAGCAGGCCGGCCGGCGTCGTCGAGTTCGAGACGCGCGACGCGTCCGGCCGGGTCGACCTCGAGCAGCAGCGCGTGCGTCAGCACGCCGTCGACCGTCGAGCTGGCCCGCCAGCGCCGGCCGCGGCTGCCGTCGGCGACCGTCCAGGTCACGAGCGCGCCATCGAGCAGGCGGAACGTCCCGGCGCGCCGCAGGTAGCTCGCTCATCCGCGCCACCGGCTCGGCCGTGTCGCCGGCGCAGGGTCTCGGCCCAGTTCGCGGCCACGGCCTCCAGCTCCCCGGCCAGCGACGGCGCGACCCGGCCGGTGACGTGGACGTCGCGTTCGCGATACTCGAGGTCCACGGTCCCGCGCTCGCGGACGCGGGCCAGCAGTTCGCCGGCCATGTACGGCACGGCGACATCGACGTCGACCCAGAGCGACGCCAGCACCGACGCGATCTCGGCCCGGAGCGTGTCCATCCCGAAGCCGGTCAGCGCCGAGACGTAGACCGCGCCGGCGACCGCGGGGGCCATCGTCGAGCCATCCTTCGCGGCGTCGGTCAGCAGGTCCGCCTTGTTGTAGGCCACCAGCCGGGGCTTGTCGCCCGCGCCGAGCTCATCGAGCACGGTCTGGACGGTGGCGCGGTGCTCGAGCGACGTGCGGATCCGAGGCATCGATGACCTCGAGCAGGATGTCCGCGCGGTTGACCTCCTCGAGCGTCGCCCGGAACGCCTCGACGAGCTGGTGCGGCAGCTTGTGGATGAACCCGACCGTGTCCGTGACGATCGCGGTCTGGCCGTCGCCGAGCTTCACCTGGCGGCTGGTCGGGTCGAGCGTGGCGAAGAGCTTGTCCTCGGCCTTCGCGACCTCGGAGCCGACGAGCGTGTTGAGCAGCGTGGACTTGCCGGCGTTCGTGTAGCCGACGATGCCGACGGTCGGCCACAGGCGACGGTCGCGCCCACGGGCGGCCGTCTCGCGCTGCTGGCGGACGCCCTCGACGCGCTCCTTCATCTTGCTGATGCGCGTCCGGATGATCCGCCGGTCCGTCTCGAGCTGGCTCTCGCCCGGGCCCCGGGTGCCGATCCCGCCGCCGGTCCGCGAGAGGTGGGTCCACAGCTTGGTCAGGCGCGGGAGCTGGTATTCGAGCTGGGCCAGTTCGACCTGGAGGCGACCCTCGTGGGTCTGGGCATGCAGCGCGAAGATGTCGAGGATGAGCCGGCTGCGATCGATGACCTTGACCTTGAGCAGTTCCTCGAGCGCGCGCTGCTGGGCGGGCGACAGTTCGTCGTCGGCGACGAGGACATCGAAGCCGGTCTCGCGCTTGGCGGCCATCAGGTCCTCGGCCTTGCCCTTGCCGACGTACCAGTTCGGATCGACATGGCGGCGGTTCTGCCACTCGGCGCCCACGACGTCACCGCCCGCCGTGGTGGCGAGCGCGGCGAGTTCGGCCAGCGACTCCTCGGCCGTCCAGCCTTCGTCGGAGCCGGTGTCGACGGCGACGAGGAAGACCTTCTCGACGGGCGCTTCGAGTTCGATGAGGGTGCGTGCGGTCATGGCGCTGGAAGGATAGTCCCCGCGAGGGTCCGTGCCATCTCGAACGGGTCGTCATGTGTCGCATCGATCCAGGTGAACGCGGGTTCCGCCTTGAACCAGGTCCGCTGGCGCTTGGCGAACGCGACGTTGCGGGCGATGTCGGCGTCGATGGCCTCGTCGAGCGTGGACTCGCCGTCGATGACCGACCAGGCCTCGCGGTAGCCGATCGCCGAGAAGGCGGGCAGGGTCGGATCCCAGCGCTCACGCAGAGCGGCGCGCCTCCTCGATGAGCCCGGCCTCGAACTGGGCGCGCGCCCGACGCTCGATCCAGGTCCGGTGGGTCGGCGGGCTCCACGGTCAGGCCGATCGCGACCAGCGGCCCCGGATAGCCGCTCGGGGTCGGGAGCGGCGCGTCGCCCTGGAGGAGCGCGATCTCGAGGGCTCGCTCGACCCGTCGGGGGTTCGAGCGCTCGATGGACGCGGCGAGGGTCGGGGCGAGTGCGACGAGGCGCTCGTAGGTGCGGTCAAGGCCATCGGCGGCAAGGTCCGCCCGGACACCCGCCCGGATCGCCGGATCGGCCGGCAGTCGCGCCGTGTCCAGCCCGCGCATCACCGAGCGCAGGTAGAAGCCGGTCCCGCCGACGAGGATGGCGACGCCGTCGCGGGCGTCCAGCGACGGCCAGGACGCCGGCCACGTGGGCATCGAAGTCGGCCACGGTGAACGTCGTGTCCGGATCGACGAGGTCGAGTCCGTGGTGGACGACGCGCCGTCGCTCGTCGGCGCGTCGCCTTCGCGGTCGCGATGTCGAGGCCGCGATAGACCTGGCGCGAGTCGGCCGAGATGATCTCGGCGACGCGACCCTCGGCGATGAGCGACTCGGCGAGCCGGATGGCGAGACCGGTCTTGCCGGTCGCCGTGGCCCCGCCGAGGACGATGAGCGGCGGCGTCACGCCCCGACGAGCGTGCCGCGCAGCGCGTACGGGCCGGCGTGATCGATCGCGGGCCGCGACGAGCCGCCCGACGAGGGCCGGATCGCCGGTGAGGTGGACGAGCTTGTGCCTCGCGGGTCCGGCCGGTCAGCGGCACGCCGGGCGGTCCGGCCGCGGCCGCTCGTCGGGCGCCGCGTCGTGCTCGTGGTCGTGGGAGCGGGTCGGCGGGACCGTGTCCACCAGGACCTCGACCTCGTGGCCCAGCCACGCCTCGTTCCGGGCGAGCCCGATCGCCTCCTGGCGGGCCAGCAGGACGTTCAGGCGCCGCTTCTTGTCGGCCGGCGTCACGTCATCCGCGAGGTGCGTGGCGGGCGTCCCCGGGCGCACGGAGTAGGCCGCGGCGAAGACCTGGTCGTAGCGGACCGTCTCGAGCAGGGCCAGCGTCGACTCGAACTGGGCTTCGGTCTCGCCGCAGAACCCGACGATGATGTCGGTCGAGATGGCGATCCCGGGGACGGCCGCGCGGATCGCGGTCAGCCGCTCCAGGTAGTGCTCGATCGTGTACTGGCGGCCCATCCGCCGCAGGACCGCGTCGTCGCCGGACTGGACCGGCAGGTGGAGGTGCTCGCAGACGGACGGGCAGTCGGCCATCGCGGCGATCAGCCGGTCGGAGAGGTCCCACGGATGCGACGTGACGAAGCGAAGCCGCGGGATCCCGAGGCGGTCGATCGCGCGGATGAGCTCGGCCAGGTCCGGCCGGCCTTCGAGGTCGAGCTGGCGGCCGGCCCAGCGGTCCGTGTCGACGTGGGCGAAGCGAGGCTCCGGTCGCCAGGTCGTGGCCGTACGAGTTGACGTTCTGGCCGAGGAGCGTGACCTCGCGGTAGCCGGCGTCCGCCAGGGCTCGGGCTTCCGCGACGATCTCGTCGAACGGCCGGCTCCGCTCCGGGCCGCGGCTGAACGGCACGATGCAGTAGGTGCAGGTCTTGTCGCAGCCGTAGATGATCGGCAGCCAGGCGCTGATCGCACTCTCGCGGGCGACGCTCCCCTGCCCCACCGCCACGGCGCGGGTGCCGGGCAGGTGATCGGCGACGCCGACGCGGGTCCGTCCGACGAGCGTCGTCGCACCGACCGGGCCGGTTGCCACGACCGCGTCGGGCACGCCGGCCGCGCCGGCTGCGCCGATCGGGGCCTGCGCCGAGGCCAGCCCGAGTCGATCGACCAGTTCGGGCTCCTCGTCCGGGCGCAGGAAGACATCGACGGCCGGGTAGCGACGCTGGAGCCCGGCTCGATCCGGCTCGCGGACGGAACAGCCGGTCAGCACGACCCGCATCCCCGGGTTGGCGTCCTTGAGCCGCGCGAGCTGGCCCTGGCCGGCCGATGACCTTCTGCTCGGCGCCTTCGCGGATCGCGCAGGTGTTGATGACGACGAGGTCGGCGGCCTCCATCGATCCCGCTTCCTCGCAGCCTGCCGCCAGCAGCCGCCCGGCCATCTCCTCGGAGTCGCTCCGGTTCATCTGGCAGCCCAGCGTCCACACGTGGAACCGCGGCAGGGCTCGCGTCACGGGGAGGTACTCGGTCAGCCGCTCGTCAGCTGGCGGACGGGGCTCGCGCGGCGCGACGGACGGAGCGGACGCAGCGACATCGAGGACGTCGAGGACGGGCAGGGCGCGGGTTCGCGGCTGGGTGTCGGTCACGGCCGGGCCATGGTACGACGAAGCGTCGCCGACCTCCGGTGCCACATCCTCCTCACCTCCGTCTCACCTCCGGTATGCTCGCGTCTCCATGGACCTTCTGACGAACCCCGAGATCTGGGTCGCCCTCATCACCCTGACGGTCCTCGAGATCGTGCTGGGCATCGACAACATCATCTTCATCTCGATCCTCGTCCAGCGCCTGGAGCCCGCCTCCCGCGATCGAGCGAGGTACATCGGCCTCGGCCTGGCGATGGGGATGCGCATCGCGCTGCTCCTGACGATCTCGTGGATCGTGGGCCTCACCGCGCCCGTGTTCACGTTCAACGGGAACGAGTTCTCGTGGCGCGACCTGATCCTGATCGGCGGCGGCCTCTTCCTGCTCTGGAAGGCGACGACCGAGATCGGCGAGTCGCTCGAGGGCGAACCCGCCCATCACGTGGACGCGAACGTCCCGAGGGCGGCGTTCGGCGCGGTGTTGCTCCAGATCGTCCTGCTCGACATCGTCTTCTCGCTCGACTCCGTCCTGACCGCGGTCGGCATGGCCGAGGACGTCGCTCGTGATGATCGCCGCGGTGGTCATCGCGGTCCTGGTCATGCTCGTGGCGTCCGGCCCGCTCGCGAAGTTCGTCCACGACCACCCCTCGGTCAAGATGCTCGCCCTGGCGTTCCTCCTGCTCATCGGGGTCACGCTCGTCGCCGACGGCTTCGGGTTCCACATCGACAAGGCGTACATCTACGCGGCGATGGGCTTCGCGGTCTTCGTCGAGGCGCTGAACCTGCGCTCGCGCCGCAAGCGCCCCAAGCCGGTCGAGCTTCGGCCGACGTTCGTGAAGGACGAGGCCGAACCCGACCTCAGCTGAGCGGCGCCGTGCCCTGGGTGGCCGAGCCGCGCCAGCAGGGTCTCACCGACCGCCGGCGGCACCCACAGCGTCCGATGCGAGGCGGCGTACGGGCCCAGGTCGCCGTGATAGTCCGTGCCGCCGGTCGCCAGCAGGCCCAGCGACGTCGCCACGCGCGTCGACGGCGGCCGTCGTCGCGGCATCGAAGCTGCGGTAGTGGACCTCCAGCCCGGCCAGCCCGACCTCGATGAGCTCGCGCAGCAGGTCGATGCGGCTGGGTGCCTCGCGGAAGTGGGCCAGGACCGGGATCCCGCCGGCGTCCAGGATGGCCCGGATCGCACCGTCGGGCTCCAGGCCCTCGCGGCGGATGTAGGCCGGACCCCCGTGCCCGATCAGGCGGGCGAAGGCGTCCTCGACGCTGTTCGCGAACCCGGCGCCCATCAGGGCCCGGGCGATCGTCGGTCGGCCCAGCGCGTCGTCGTCCTCCGACACGAGCTCGGCGACCTGCGCGTCGATGGGCAGCTCGATCTCGCGCAGCCGATCCACCGTGCGGGCGAATCGCCGCCGGCGCTGGTCCCGTTGATCGGCCATCGCCGCCTCGAACGCCTCGTCCGCCGGGTCCATCCCGAAGCCCAGGATGTGCAGCTCGCCCTCCCACAGCCCCAGGTCCCGGGTCACGAGCGCGTTGATCTCGACGCCCGGGATGAGGGTCATGTCGTCCGGGACGACACCAGCCGCCACGACGTCGCGGTACCCGGCGATCGTGTCGTGATCGGTCAGGGCGAAGGTGCGGACACCGACCTCGTACGCATCGGCGATGAGCTGGGCCGGCGGGACGATGCCGTCCGAGCGGGTCGTGTGGGCGTGCAGGTCGATGGTGGTGGGGCCGGGCGGGACGACGGCCCCTTCGGTCGGGACGTGGCGCGTGGCGGCGACTGGCGGCCGGCACCGGGCGGTCAGGCCTCCAGGAGCCGCTGGATCCGCTCCAGGGCGAGCGCCCGGCCCGTGGCGGGATCGATGTCGATCTGCAGCGCGTTGAAGACCACCGGCCCCTCCCCCACCTCGAACCGGGTCGGGAGCGCGTTGATGAACCGCGGCAGGACGGACTTCGGCGCGAACCCGATGACGCTCCAGACCGGCCCGGTCATCCCGAGATCGGTCTGGTAGGCGGTCCCCTGCGGCAGGATCCGCTCGTCGCCGGTCACGACATGGGTGTGCGTTCCGACGACGACGCTCACCCGACCATCGAGGTACAGGCCCAGCGCGTTCTTCTCGGACGTCAGCTCGCAGTGGAAGTCGACCAGGCGCACGGGCGGCAACGGCTCGGACGCCTCGTCGAACAGCGCGTCCGCGTCCGTGAACGGATTCTCGATGGGCTGCATGAACGTTCGGCCCTGGAGGTTGATGACCGCGATGTCCGTGCCGTCCATCGCCTGGTACGTGCCCCAGCCGCGGCCCGGGACGTCGTGCGTGCCGTAGTTCAGCGGCCGCAGCACGCGATCGTTGGCCTCGAGGAACGGGTAGATCTCGCGCTTGTCCCAGATGTGGTTGCCGGACGTGATGACGTCGACGCCGTTGGCGAGGAGCGACTCGGCGGTCGAGGGCGTCAGGCCCATCCCGCCCGCCACGTTCTCGCCGTTGGCCGTGACGAAGTCGATGCCGCGCTCGTCGCGCAGGCCGGGCAGCAGCGCCTCCACGGCGGCTCGGCCCGGCTTGCCGATGAGGTCGCCGATCATCAGGACGCGACAGCGCGCCCCTGCGGCCGCGGCGCATTCGCCGTTGGGCGGGTTCCCGAGGCGGGTCCGCCCGATCGTCTCGTCGCTGGTCATCGTAGCGCGAGTGTACCGGCCGCCGCCGGCGGGTTGCCGGTCGTCGACCGTCCGTCGATCGATCGACCACCCATCGGTCGAACGACCGATGTCGGCGGGAGTCCGCTCGAGGAGAGTTTCCGCAACGGGGACAGGCGATTCGAGCTGTCGGCTCAGCGGGATATCGGACGGGAGGCTTGCGATGCGTATTCCAGTGATCACGGCGATCGCCGCAGTCTTGGTGCTCGTTGCGCCAACGGCGGCGGCTCGCAGGCGGACCGGGAACGGCTGCGCCGGGGCCGCGTCCAACCGTGTTCACGCCGGGGAGCGCGGGCGCCGGCGATCCGTACTTCCCGCTCGATGGGAACGGGGGGTACGACGTCGCCCACTACGACCTGGCGTTCAAGTTCGACCCGGCGACCGGGGCGATCGACAGCGTGGCGACGATCACCGCGGTGGCGACCCAGAACCTGTCCTCGTTCGATCTGGACCTGACCGGTCTCGATGTGCGTTCGATCACGGTCAACAGGAAGACCGCCGCGTTCTCAAGGTCGGGCCAGGAGTTGATCGTCACGCCGGCTGCCGGGATCCGGAAGGCGTCGTCGTTCACCACCGTGGTGCGGTACTCGGGCGTTCCCTCACCGCTCGTCGACTTGACCTTGGGGATCCAAGGCGTCGTGCCGAGCGAGGACGGGGTGGTGATCGTGGGGCAGCCGCATGCGGCCGCAACCTGGTTCCCGGTCAACGACCATCCCTCCGACGCCGCGACGTACTCCTTCGAGATCACCGTGCCCGCCGGGCTCCAGGCGGTGGCCAACGGCGTCCCAGGAAAGACCTCCAGGTCGGGCGGCTGGACCACATGGTCCTGGAAGGCGACCGATCCGATGGCGTCCTACCAGGTGGGGGTGGCGATCGGCGAGTTCGACATCAACACGTACAAGGCCGGGGGGCTCAAGTTCCTGGATGCGATCGACCCCGACCTCTTCGTCAGGGCCTTCACCATCACGGACGGCACGAAAGCGGCGTTCTCCGGCGCCGCAGCTCAGTCGGCGTACAAGCGCCTCACGCACGTCATCGACGTGCCGGCGAGCGGTGGCTCGCTGGCCTTCGACGCTGGCCGCGACATCGAAACCAGCTGGGACTTCTTCTTCGTCGAGGCGCACACCGTCGGCGCGGACGACTGGACGACGCTGCCGGCGTACGACGACAGCGGCCGCGAGATCACGTCGGACGACCCCGGCCTACTTCTGCCTCTACGAGAACGCCTCCGGCGAGGTGCACCCGTTCGTCGCCCACTACGAGACGTTCCGTGACGACCCGTCCGACGATCTCGACCCGGTTTGCGACCCGCACGGGACGACCGGCGAGTGGCATGCCGCCACCGGGGCGAGCAAGGCCCCGGAGCGGTGGAACGTCGATCTGAGCGCCTACGCCGGTCGATCGGTGGAGGTCTCTCTGACGTACATGAGCGACGCGTACAGCCACGGTGTCATGGCGATCGACGATGTCGCCGTCTCCACCGGCCAGGGCACCACGTCGTTCGAGGCCGACGACGATCCGCTCGACGGATGGACGGTGCCAGGTCCACCAGACGGCAGCCCCGGAAACACGAACGACTGGACGACGGCCGGACAGGATGCCCTCCCGGAGTCGGTGGGCACGATCGCCTCGCAGACGTTCGCCCGGGAACCCGAGATCCTCAAGTTCCTCTCGGATGCGTTCGGGCCCTATCCGTTCAAGACGGCGGGCGGGATCGTCGACGACGGCGAATTGGCATTCGCGATCGAAACGCAGACGCGTCCGGTGTACTCCCGGGTCTACTTCAAGGATCCTGCGATCGCGGCCGATGCGGTCACCCACGAGTTGGCCCACCAGTGGTTCGGGAACAGTCTGCGCCTGGCGCGCTGGCAGGACCTCTGGCTCAACGAGGGGTTTGCGGTCTACGCCGAGTGGCTGTGGTCCGAGCACGAGGGAGGTGCCGCTCCGCAGGACTACTTCGACGACCTCATGACGACCATCGCTCCCGATGACGACTGGTGGCAACTCGTGATCGGCGACCCGGGAGCCAGCGACATGATCAGCGGCCAGGTATACGACCGAGGGGCGCTCACGCTCCAGGCCCTGCGGATGCGCGTCGGTGACGCGGCGTTCTTCCGGATCCTGAAGACGTGGACCCGCACCAAGGCCGGCCAGGCCGTGACAACGCCACAGTTCATCGCGCTTGCTGAGCAGATCTCGCACCAGGACCTGGACGCCTTCTTCGACGCCTGGCTCTACACGGCCGGGTATCCGGCCGACGCGATCGCGGCCGCGCAGCAGGCGGCTCCGTCCGCCGCACCGGCCTCACAGCGGGCGGCCGCGCGGCCGCTACACCGCCGCCCGGAGCCGCACACCGAGCGCGGGCTAGCTGTGGGAAGATTCAGCGGCGCCGACGATGTTCGGCGCCGATCCCGCTACTTCGCGAACTCGACGGCGCGCGTCTCGCGGATGACCGTGACCTTGATCTGGCCCGGGTAGGTCAGCTGGTCCTCGATCTTCTTGACGATGTCGCGGGCCAGCCGGGAGGCGGTCAGGTCGTCGATCTCCTCGGGCCGGACGAGGATGCGGACCTCGCGGCCGGCCTGGACGGCGAACGAGCGCTCGACGCCGGCGAAGCTCTCGGCGATGGCCTGCAGGTCCTCGAGCCGCTTGACGTACGTGTCCATGGCCTCGCCACGGGCACCCGGGCGTGACGCGCTGATGGCGTCGGCGACCTGGACGATCGGGGCTTCGAGGCAGGCGTACTCGACTTCCTGGTGGTGCGCGGCGATCCCGTTGACCACCTTGAACGGCAGGTTGTGGCGCTGGGCGATGGCGGCGCCGATGGCGGCGTGCGGGCCCTCGACCTCGTGGTCGACGGCCTTGCCGATGTCGTGCAGCAGGCCGCCCATCTTGGCGATCTGGACGTCCGCCCCGATCTCCGCGGCGATGACCGCGGCCAGGTGGCTGGTCTCGACGACGTGGTTCAGGACGTTCTGGCCGTAGCTGGTCCGGAACTTGAGCCGGCCGAGCAGCCCGATGATCTCCGCGGGCAGGCCCGGGACGCCGGCCTCGTAGGCGGCGCGCTCACCGGCCTGGCGCATGACGAGCTCGACCTCGGCCTTGGCCTTGGCGACGACCTCCTCGATGCGGCCGGGGTGGATGCGGCCGTCGGCGATGAGCTTGGTGACGGCGATCCGGGCGATCTCGCGGCGGACCGGATCGAACCCGGACAGGATGACCGTCTCGGGGGTGTCGTCGATGATCAGGTCCACGCCGGTGGCCTGCTCGAGGGCCCGGATGTTGCGGCCCTCGCGGCCGATGATCCGGCCCTTCATCTCGTCCGACGGCAGGTGCACGACCGACACGGTGTGCTCGGCGGTGTGGTCCGCGGCCACGCGCTGCATGGCGGTCAGGACGATGTCGCGGGCCCGGTCCTGGGCCTCCTCCCGGGCGCCGCGTTCGATGGCGCGGGCGATCTTGACGGCGTCGTGCTCGGCTTCCTCGCGGACGGCCTCGACGAGGACGGCCTTGGCGTCCTCGGCGGACATCCCGGAGACGCGCTCGAGGGCGGCGACCTGCTCCTGCTGGGCGCGCGCCAGGTCCTCGCGGGTCTTGTCGAGCTCGCGCTCGCGGTCGATGAGCTTGCGATCGCGCTGTTCGAGCATGTCGCTGCGCTGGTCGAGCTGTTCGTCGCGCTGGAGCAGGCGGCGTTCGAGCCCGGAGAGTTCGTTGCGCTTGGCCCGCGCCTCGTCCTCGGCCTCGGCCTGCATCCGGAGCTTCTCGTCCTTGGCCTCGAGGATCAGTTCCTTCTGGCGAGCGCGGGCTTCGGCCTCGATCCGGCGGGCATCGGCCTGCGCCGTCTTCATCGTCTGCGACGCCCACAGGCTGCGCGCGAGTACGCCAAGGACGGCTCCGATAGCGACGGCCACGAGGGCCACCGCTATGACGAGCGGTGTGTCCATCTTCTCGATTCCTCCCGTCCGGTCGATGTGTGCGACCGGAGGTCTCAGATGTTCGTGACGGCGGGATCGCGAATAGCGTGGGCGGCGATCACCACCGAGCTGGGTCACAAGGCACGCCACTTGGGGGTGGCGCGTCGATTCGTCTGTCGCGTAGCCTACGGCGCCTCGACCCGAACGGCAACCGACCCGCTACCGAGGACGCCACCGACGATACTGGGCGCTCACAGGACGGAGGCGAGATGGACGGCACACTCCCGGGATCGGTCGACACGGTCGTCATCGGCGCGGGCCAGGCGGGCCTGCTGATGAGCTGGCACCTCCAGCAGGCCGGGCGCGAGCACGTCGTGCTGGACCGTCGCGAGACGCTGGGCGGCGGCTGGCAGGACCGCTGGGACGGCTTCCGCCTCGTCGGGCCGAACTGGACGACCGACATGCCCGGCTACCCGTACGACGAGTCCGATCCGGACGGCTTCATGACGCGCGACGAGGTCGCCGGGCGGATGCGCCGCTATGCCGACGTCATCGGCGCGCCGGTCCATCGCTCCACCGAGGTGCTGCGCCTGTCACCCGGCGGTGCGGGCGGCCGGCGGTTCCGCGTGGAGACGTCCCAGGGCCCCATCGACACCGACGACGTCATCGTGGCGACCGGCGCCTTCCAGGTCCCGAAGATCCCGGCTGCGGCGTCCGGCTTCTCGTCGCGCGTGCTCCAGCTCCACGCGCACGACTACCGGAACCCGGCGCCAGCTGCCGCCTGGCGGCGTCCTCATCGTCGGATCCGGGCAGACCGGCGTGCAGCTGGCCGATGAACTCCGCACGGCCGGTCGCGACGTCGTGCTGTCGGTGGGACATTGCGGACGTGGCCCACGGCGGTATCGCGGGTACGACTTCTTCTGGTGGTTCCGCCAGCTCGCCACGCGCGGGCCCGACGTGGGGACGCCGCTTCCGTCCGTCGAGCAGCTCCCCGATCCACGGATGAAGTTCGCCTGCAACCCGCATCTGTCCGGACACGACGGCGGCCATGACACGAACCTGCGGCAGATGGCCAGGGACGGGTTGCGACTGGCCGGCCGGTTCGAGGGCGCCGATGGGGAGCGAGCGACGTTCGCCGCCGACCTGGGCGACAACCTGCGGTTCGCCGACGGGTTCTTCGACCTGCGGTTCAAGGGGCTGATCGAGGCGTTCGCGGCTCAGGCCGGCATCGCCATGACCGAGGATGACCGCGTGTGGCCGGACTTCGAGCCGCCTGAGCTCACGGAGCTGTCGCTTGCGGATGCCGGCATCGGCACCGTCCTGTGGACGACGGGCTATGCGGCCGACTACGGCTGGCTGGACCTGCCGATCCTCGACGAGGCCGGCCTGCCGCGCCACCAGCGCGGCATCACCGACGTGCCGGGGCTGACGTTCATCGGCCTGCTCTGGCAGCACACGAACGCCTCGGCCAACCTCCTCGGCGTCTTTGCCGACGCCGAATACCTCGTCTCCCGCTGGTAGGGCGCCTACCCGGACGCCTCGCCCTCATCGAGATCCGCCCCGCGGTCAACGGACGCCGCGACCTCACGGCAGGTCTCGGGATCGAACCCGTTGCGGGCCAGGAGCGAGTACGCGCGGGCACGTCGCTGGCGGGGATCGGCGACGCGGGCCAGGGACCGGGCGTGCTTGGCCATCAGCCGCTCGGCGGCGGCCCGGTCAGCCGACACCAGGGGCTCGTCCGGGTCGCTCACGCGATCCGGGTCGGCGAAGCCCAGGCCGCCGGCGCGACGCGCCGCCAGGACCTCATCGATGACGACCTTGTCGAGGCCCTTCTGGCCCAGCTCGACGCGGATCGCCCGCTCGCCCCGTGGCCGCGACCGGTCGCGTGACTCCACCCAGGCCTGGGCGAAGGCGGCGTCGTCGAGCATCCCGAGTTCGGTCATGCGCGTGATCGCCCCATCGACGAGGTCGGCGCGATAGCCGTTCGATGTCAGGCGCCGACGGACCTCGGCCACGGATCGCGAACGGACTTCCAGGAAGCGTGCGGCGGCCTCCAGTACGACCGCCGGGTCGTCGACGGCCGCCCGGCGCTCGCGACGTTCGGCGAAGGACTCCCTGCGGCGCCTCGCGCCCCCTGGACCGGCCTCGGCGCCCGCGCCCGCAGCGGCCGACCGCTCATCGGCCATGAGCGGGACCTACTCGGCCTCGGAGATGCCCTCGACCGGGATCGCGACCTCGTTGATCTTCGTCCGGATGCGACGCTCGATCTCCAGGGCCACCGGCGTGTTGGTCTTGAGGAACTCCTTGGACGCCTCGCGGCCCTGGCCGAGACGGGTCTCGTCGAAGTTGAACCAGGCGCCGGTCTTGCTCACGACGTCCATCGCCACGCCGACGTCCAGGAGGCCGCCTTCCTTGGAGATGCCCTCGCCGTACATGATGTCGAACTCGGCGACCCGGAATGGCGCCGCGACCTTGTTCTTCACGACCTTGACCCGGACCCGGTTACCGACCGACTCCGTCCCGGTCTTGATCGTCTCGACCCGCCGGATGTCCAGGCGGACCGAGGCGTAGAACTTCAGGGCACGGCCACCGGGCGTCGTCTCGGGGTTGCCGAACATGACGCCGATCTTCTCGCGCAGCTGGTTGGTGAAGACGAGCGCCGTGTTCGAGCGGGACACCGCTCCCGTGAGCTTGCGCAGGGCCTGGCTCATGAGCCGGGCCTGGATGCCCATGAAGCTGTCGCCCATCTCGCCTTCGATCTCCGCTCGCGGCACGAGCGCGGCGACCGAGTCGACGACGACGCAGTCGATGCCGCCGGAGCGGATGAGCGTCTCGGTGATCTCGAGGGCCTGCTCACCGGTGTCCGGCTGGCTGACGAGGAGTTCGTCGACGTTCACGCCGCAGGCGCGGGCGTAGGTCGGATCCAGGGCGTGCTCGACGTCGATGAAGGCGACGACCCCGCCGCGCGCCTGGGCCTCGGCCAGGACGTGCTGGCAGACGGTCGTCTTGCCGGACGACTCCGGGCCGAAGATCTCGGTGATCCGGCCGCGCGGGATGCCACCGACGCCGAGCGCGAGGTCCAGCGCGATCGAGCCGGTCGGGATGTAGTCCACTGCCTGGCGCTCGGCCGACCCGAGCTTCATGATCGCGCCGCGGCCGAACTGCTTCTCGATGGTCGCCATCGCGGCGTCCACGGCCTTGCCTCGTTCGGCGGTCGCCCGCTCCGTGTTCCGTTCGTCGGTCATCGCCATCGGTCCGTCACGCTCCTCATCCGTCCGTTGGGCCGCTCGGCGGAGCGGCGCGCGATGGCGTCCGTCCGTCCGGTCAGCTGTCCTCGCCCGGCTCTTCGTCGTCCACGACGACGACCGGCTTCTCCTTGCGCGGCTTCCGGATGACCTCGACGTTGGTCGGGGGATCCATCAGCGGCGAAAGCTTGGGCTGCCCAGACTTCGCCTTCGGCTTCTTCTTTTCCTTGCTCGGCCGATCCCGTGAGCCCATGGGTGCGCCTCCGCGTCGTCATCGAAGCTACTCGGAGTCCCTTCACGCCGACTGCACCGCGCCTTCACTGCGGCTCATCTGCCCTGCGCGCAGGCGCAGTTCGGGGAGGGCTGCTGGGAAGGAACCGGCCTTGATCGCGCGTCGGATCCTGACCATGAAGTCTAGGGTGAAGGTCAGGTTGTGACAAGTCGCGAGCCGGTATCCGAGGAGCTCCTTGGCCCGGAACAGATGGGCCAGATAGGCCCGCGAGAAGTGCCGGCAGGCGAGGCACGGACAGTCGTCCTGGATCGGGTTCGGATCGTCCTGGAACGCCTGGTTCCGGATGTTGATCCGGCCACCTGGGATCCACAGTTGCCCGTTCCGGGCCACCCGCGCCGGCAACACCGAGTCGAACAGGTCCACGCCGCGATGGACCGCCTCGAGGATGTCCTGCGGGCGACCCGAGGCCCATGAGGTAGCGCGGCCGCGGATCGTCCGCCAGCAGCGGGACGACCACGTCGAGCGCCGTCTCGCGCTGGATCGGCGTCTCGTCACCGGCCAGCCCGCCGATGCAGATCCCGTCGACCGGCAGGTCCGCGATGAACCGCGTGGACGCCGCGCGCAGGTCTGGCTCCAACCCGCCCTGGATGATCCCGAACAGGGCCTGATCCTCGCGGGTATGCGCCGCGACGCAGCGTTCCGCCCAGCGGTGGGTCCGCTCCGTGGCATCGGCGACGACCGCCCGCGGCGATGTCGGGAACACCGGCTGGTCGAACGCGACCGCGATGTCCGAGCCGAGCGCCTCCTGGACGCGCGTCGCGAGCTCGGGCGTGAACGTGTGCGTGGAGCCATCGATGTGGCTGCGGAACGTCACGCCGTCCTCGTCCACGACCCGCAGGTCGCCCAGGGACACCACCTGGAACCCGCCCGAATCGGTCAGGATCGGGCCGTCCCAGTCCATGAACCGATGCAGGCCGCCGAGCCGGGCGATCCGCTCGTGGCCGGGCCGCAGGTACAGGTGGTAGGTGTTCGAGAGGATGATCGAGGCACCGACGTCGCGGATGTCGTCCGGCGACAGCGCCTTGACCGTCGCGTTCGTCCCGACCGGCATGAACTGCGGCGTCTCGACCGTGCCGTGGGTGAGCGTCAGCGTGCCGGCCCGAGCCCGCGTGGAGCCGTCGGCCGGGGGCGGTGTCGTGACCTCGTAGCGAGCGGCCGCGCCGACGTACGGTCCGGTCACTCGACCTCCGGCGGCGGCTCGTCCCACAACCCGACGAGGCGTCGGGTCCGCGCGGCGCGGCGGCGGGATCTCGTACCCGAGGCCGGCCATGTGGGTCCGCGCCAGTTCCGTCGCGATCCGGCCCTGTGGCGTCCGGTCGATGAACCCGAGGCGCAGGAGGAACGGTTCGTAGACGTCCTCGATGGTCTCGATCTCCTCGGACAGGACCGCGGCCAGCGCGGCGACCCCGACCGGACCGGAGCCGAACTTCTGGATGATCGCGGCCAGGAGCTTTCGATCCGTGGAGTCGAGGCCCTCGTCGTCGATCTCCATCGCCCGCATCGCGGCGGTCGCGGTCGCCTCGTCCACGCGGCCGTCGCCGTGGACCTCGGCGTGGTCGCGGACGCGCTTCAGCAGCCGGTTGACGATCCGTGGGGTCCCCCGTCCGCGGCGCGCGATGGCGACAGATGCCGACGGTTCGATCTCGACCCCGAGGATGACGGCCGACCGCTCGACGATCGCAGTCAGTTCGGCATCCGTGTAGAAGTCGAGTCGGTACGTCGCGCCGAACCGGTCGCGCAACGGGCCACTGATCCGCCCGGCCCGCGTGGTGGCCCCGACGACGGTGAACGGCTTGAGACTCAGCCGCAGGGATCGCGCCGACGGCCCCTTGCCGATCATCACGTCCAGCGCGTAGTCCTCCATCGCCGGATAGAGGATCTCCTCGACCGACCGGTTGAGGCGATGGATCTCGTCGATGAACAGCACGTCCCGCTCGTCCAGGGAGGTCAGGATCGCGGCCAGGTCCCCGGCCCGCTCCACGGCGGGTCCGGAGGTGTACCGCACGTTGACCCCGAGCTCGCGCGCGATGATCGTGGCGAGCGTCGTCTTGCCGAGGCCCGGGCGGCCCGTACAGCAGGACGTGGTCCGCGGCCTCTCCCCTGCCCCGGGCCGCGGTCAGCAGCACAGACAGGTTCGCCTTGACCTCGCGCTGGCCGATGTACTCGTCGAAGGTTCGCGGACGAAGTGTCCCTTCGATGATGAGGTCGCCCTCGGCCTCCGGGTCCGCCGACAGGATGCGGGAAAGGTCGTCCGTCACGGGCGGAAGTCTAGCACAGCCGATGACGTGTTTCGCACGGATGTTCACATCGGCATGACGGATCGCCGACTATCTCGGTAGGCATTCCGGCTACGATGCCGGGATGCGACTCTCCCGCCGCTCCGAGTACGGCCTGCGTGCGCTCGTCGACCTGATCCGCCACGAGGGCGGAGGGCCGATCCCGCTGGCCACCCTGGCCGAGCGCAATCGACTCCCGGCCAAGTTCCTCGAGCAGATCATGGCGACGCTCAAGCACGCCGGCCTCGTCCGCACGACGCTCGGGGCGCATGGCGGCTATGCGATCGCGGCAGACCCGGGGACGGTGTCGCTGGGACGCGTCATCCGGCTCCTGGACGGCGCCCTGGCTCCCCTGCCCTGCGTCTCGCTCCGCTACTACGAGTCGTGTTCCTGTCCGGACGAGGCGACCTGCCCCCTGCGCGACGCGATGATCGACGTGCGCGACGCGATGCTGGAGATCCTCGACAAGGAGACGCTGGCCCATCTCGCGGCGCGCGAGGGTCGCGAGTCGATCGATCCGCGCGGCCTGCATGCCGATGCGCTGGCGGGCCTGCGCCCGTAGGTCCGGATCCGCGCCGCGCCTGACAGCCTCGGCGCGACGAACGGCCGCCGCTCAGTCGCGGACGAGGCTCCGGAGGGCGGCCTTGACCCGATCCTCCAGCGTGCTCCCGACGCCGACCTCGGCCAGCGCCGCCCGTGACGCATCGCGTGCCTCGCCGAGCGAGTAGCCCAGGGCCTGGAGGGCGGCCACGATCTCGCCTTCGCCGGCACTCGCACCGGGCAGGCCGCCGGCGGCCGCCACCGAGACGCCGGCCGCGGTCACCTTCTCCTTGAGCTCGAAGATGATCCGCTCGGCCAGCTTCTTGCCGACGCCGGGCACCGAGACCAGGACCGCCTGATCCTGCGACATGATCGCGAGCTGGAGGTCGGCGGTCGGGCGGCTGCCGACGATGGCCAGGGCGACCTTCGGGCCGACGCCGTTGACCGTGATGAGCAGCATGAAGAACCCGAGCTCGTCCGCGGTCCGGAAGCCATACAGGGCCTGCTGGTCCTCGCGGACGAGGTGGTACGTGTGGAGCTTGAGCCGGCCACCCGGTTGCGCTGCGGCGAGGATGGCCGGCGCCGCATACACGCGATAGCCGATCCCGCCGACCTCGATGACGAGCGAGTCGAACGCGACCGCGCCGACCGTCCCTTCGACCGAGGCGATCACCGGGCGGTCATCCGGTCAGGACGCGTTGCGCTTGGGGGCGCGTTCGGCGGCGAGTGCCTCGCGCACGGCCCGGTCGTAGCTGTTCTCGGTCCGGTCGATCGGCGCGATCGCCGCACGGTCCATGACCGCCGCCGTGTGGACCTGGCCGAAGCGTTCGCGGTTGGCGGCCCACGCCGCGATGGCGAGGGCGTCGGCGGCATCGTCCGGGCGGGGCAGTTCGGACATCCCCAGCACGAGCTGGACCATGCGGGCGACCTGGTCCTTGTCGGCGGCGCCGTAGCCGGCGATCGCGCTCTTGACCTCGCTCGGGGTCGCCTCGCGGACCGGGACGCCGTGCTGGGCCGCGGCCAGCAGCACGACCCCGCGCGCCTGCCCGACACCGAACGCCGTCTGGACGTTCTTGGAGAAGAACAGCCGCTCGATGCCCATCAGCCCGGGCTTGTGCAGGGCGATCAGCTCGTCCACGAGGCCGTGGATGGCGAGGAGCCGCTCGGGAAGCGGCAGGTCCGGGCTCGTGACGAGGCAACCGTGGTCCACCTCGCGCAACCGACTGCCGGTCCGCTCGATGATCCCGTAGCCCAGCGCCGCCGTCCCCGGGTCGATGCCCAGGATGATCACCCGGCGACCTCGGCGTACACGTCCTCGGGGATGTCGAAGTTGGCGGTCACGCGCTGGACATCGTCCAGGTCCTCGAGCAGCTCGATGAGCCGGAGCGCGGAGCGCGCCTTGCCCGAGTCCAGTTCGACGGTCTGCTTGGCGATCATCGCCGACTCGGCGGACTCCACCTTGACCCCGGCGGCTTCGAGCGCCGCCCGGACGGCCTGCAGGTCGCCGGGCGACGTGTAGATCTCGATGCTGGTCTCGTCGTCGGTGTCGACGTCCTCGGCGCCGGCATCGATCGCCGCCAGGGCGACCTCATCGGCGTCCACGCCCGTCCGCGGCACGGAGATCAGGCCGCGCGGCTCGAACTGCCACGCGACGGCGCCGGAGCCCGCGAGCTGGCCGCCGCTCTTGACGAACATCGAGCGCACGTCCGCCGCGGTCCGGTTCTTGTTGTCGGTCTGGGTCTCGACGAGGACCGCGATGCCGCCCGGGCCGTAGCCCTCGTAGACGATCTCCTCGAACTGCTCCGCGTCGCCGCTGCCGGTCGCCTTGTCGATCGTCCGCTTGATGTTGTCGGCGGGCATGTTGACCGACCGGGCCTTCTCGATCGCGAGGCGGAGCCGGTAGTTGGCATCGGGATCGCCGCCGCCCTGGCGGGCCGCCACCGAGATCTCGCGGGCGACCTTGGTGAACAGGGCGCCGCGCTTCGCATCGGTGATGCCCTTGGCGCGCTTGATCGTGGACCACTTGGAATGACCTGACATCGCGGGGCGGAGTATAGCCGACTATCATGGCTGGACCGCCTCCCCGCATCCGACATCCCGGTCGCGCTCCGCAGCAGAAGGACCGATGAGCCGATGACGATGAAGAGTGTCGACCTCCCCCACCTCCGCAGCGTCGTGCTGACCGGCCACGTCGGGTCCGGCAAGACGACGCTCGCCGAGCAGTTGCTGTTCAGCGCCGGGGCGATCCCACGGCTGGGCCGAGTGGACGATGGGACGGCCCACCTCGACTTCGAACCCGAGGAGCAGAAGCGGCGCGAGTCGCTGAGCCTGGCGGTCGGGACGTTCGAGCGCGACGGGACGCGGATCTCGCTGGTCGACACGCCGGGCTACCCGGACTTCATCGCGGACGTCATCGAGGGCTTCGCGGCCGCCGACGGGGCGCTGTTCGTCATGGACGCGTCCGGCAGCGTCGAGGCGGGCCTGGAGCAGGCCGTGGCCCTCGGCCGGGCGACCGGGACGGCCGCCTGCTTCTTCATCAACAAGTCGGACCGGGAGAATGCCGACCCGACGGCCGCGCTCGACAAGCTGCGCGCCGCGTTCGGCAACAAGATCGCGCCGATCCAGCTGGCCATCGGTGCCGCCGACTCGTTCAAGGGCTACGTGGACCTCGTCCACAACAAGGCGTACGAGTGGGACGGCAAGACCGAGGTGGAGGTCCCGATCCCGGCCGACCTGGCCGACGAGGTCGCCCGTCGGCGCGACCAGCTGCTCGAAGCCGCCTCGGAGGCGGACGACGACGTCCTCGCCAAGTACCTCGAAGGCGAGACGATCACCGACCCCGAACTCGAAGCCTGCCTGCGCAAGGGCGTCAAGGACTCGATCCTCGCGCCGGTCCTGCTCGGCAGCGCGACGAAGGGCATCGGCCTGCGCGGCCTGCTCGACGCGATCGTCCGCTACCTGCCCTCCCCCGCCGATGAGGCGCCGGTCCAGGCCACCGACAAGGCCGGCAAGACCGTCGAGGTCGCGGCCGACGAGGACGGGCCGCTCCTCGTTCGGGTGTTCAAGACGACCGCGGATCCGTTCGTCGGCCGCCTGACGTACCTGCGGGTCCTGTCGGGCACGCTCCATTCGCAGGCGCACGTCTGGAACGCGACCCAGGGCGCCGACGAGCGGATCGGCCAGCTGCTCCTGCTGCACGGCAAGGAACAGGAGCCGATCGGTGAGTTGAAGGCCGGCGAGATCGGCGCCGATCGCCAAGCTGACGGTGACCGAGACGGGCGACACGCTGTCCGCCCAGGCGGCACCGCTGACGCTCGCACCGCTCGAGTTCCCGGCGCCGTCGCTCGTCGTCGCGATCGAACCGGTGTCGAAGGGCGACCTCGACAAGATGGGTCCGGCGCTCGCCACGGATGCTCGAGGAGGAACCGACCGTCCGCCTTGAGCGTTCGCCCATCGGCGAACAGGTCCTGCGCACGATGGGCGAGGCCCACACCGCGGTCATCATCGAGCGGCTCAAGCGCAAGTTCGGGGCGGCGATCGCGACCCATACGCCGCGCGTCCCGTACAAGGAGACCATCCGCGGTACGACCAAGGTCCACGGTCGCTACAAGAAGCAGACCGGCGGCCACGGCATGTTCGGGGATGTCTGGCTGGAGCTGGAGCCCAACCCGGAAGGCGGCGTCGTGTTCGCCGAGCGGGTGGTCGGTGGATCGGTCCCGAAGGGCTTCTTCGCCGGCGTCGAGAAGGGCATCCGCGACGCGGCGGCCGAGGGCGTCTTCGCCGGCTACCCGCTGTCGGACATCAAGGCGACGCTGTACGACGGCTCGTTCCACCCGGTCGACTCGAACGAGATGGCGTTCAAGATCGCCGCCTCGATGGCGCTCAAGGACGGCGTCCACAACGCCAAGCCGGCCCTGATGGAACCGATCATGGCCGTCACGATCCGCGTCCCCGAGGCCTACATGGGTGAGGTCAACCGCGACCTGAACGGCCGACGCGGTCGCGTCCTGGGCATGGACGCCGATGGCGGGATGCAGGTCATCACGGCCCACGTCCCGCAGGCGGAACTGTTCAGCTACGCCACGGAACTGCGGTCATTGACCCACGGGCGCGGCACGTTCAGCGCGGAGCTGGACCACTACGACGACGTCCCGGGCCACATCGCCGAGAAGGTCATCGAGATCCACCGCAAGGAACTCGAGGCAGCCGGCGGCCACGGCGGCCACTGAGGTCAGGTCGCGCGACCTCGGATCGCCCGACGAAGGATCAGCGCGTACCCCGCGGCGATCCCGAGGTAGATCGCGAGGAAGCCCCACGCGTTCGAAGCATTGCCGACTCCATCGGGCCCGGTGACGATCATCACGACGATGAACCCGACCACGGCCACCGCCTAGACCGCTCCTACGGCGGCGACGAGGCCCGCGATCACCTGCCCGAGCCTCCCGCCCGCGACCAGGCCGATCGCGGCGACGACGCCCAGTCCGGCGAAGACGAACGGAAGCGCCTCGGTCGGGCTCTCCGCGATGTGTTCCGCGTGCCGCCTGCCCAGGGCGAGCCAGTACAGCTCGATCGCGACCAGCGCGATCAGCCAGGCAGGCGGCAGGCGTCTGCGGATCTCGGTCAGGCGGCTCATGCCACGGGAGACGCGCGAACGCATCGGTTCGTCACGGTCCTGGCTTGCCGAGCCATCCCTGGAGGTCCAGCGAACCGTCGAGCAGCGCCCGGCCGACGATCGCGCCCGCGCAGCCGAGGTCCTGGACCGCGCGCAGGTCATCGAGGGTGGCGATCCCACCTGAGGCGATGATCGAGCCCGCGTCCAGCGCGACGAGCCGCTCGTAGAGGGCGAGGTCTGGCCCACCAAGGAGACCGTCGCGCTCGATCGAGGTCACCTCGAAGGTGGTCACCCCGACGTCAGCCAGGCGCGCGATGGCCTCGATGGCGTCGATGCCCTCCGCGCCTTCGGCCCAACCGTGGCCGACGGCCAGACCGTTTCGTACGTCGATGGCGACCGCGATCCGCGCCGCTCCGTGCGACGCGACCAGGTCACCCGCGAAGGACGGGTCCCGAAGGGCTGCGGTGCCGACCACCGCCCGGGCCGCTCCGAACCCCAGGGCGGCCGCCACTGACTCGATCGTCCGAAGGCCTCCGGCGACCTCGACCTGCATCCGCTCCCCCACCGCCTGGACGATCGCTCGAGACCACCGCCGCCGTTGACCGGCACCCCGGCCCGCGCGCCGTCCAGGTCCACGACGTGCAGCCACCGCGCCCCCGCATCGGCAAACCCGCGGGCGACCGCCACCGGGTCGTCGCTGTAGACCGTCTCGCGGGCGAAGTCTCCCTGCTGGAGGCGGACGACGCGGCCATCGCGCAGGTCGATGGCGGGCAGGATCTCGAAGGTCGTTGCGCGTGTCATGGCAGGATGATATCGTAGTAGCACGCTAATACGCTAGCAGGACATCACGGAGGGCCAGACCATGGCCGACGACTGGAAGACACCCGACGCCGAAGCCCTGTTCGAGGCGATCGGCTCGCTCAAGGGGCTCGACGAGACCGAGCGGTTCTTCCGTGACCTCTGCACCCTGACCGAGCTGCGCGACCTGTCGCAGCGCTGGGCGGTCGCGCGCCTCCTCGACGACGGCCTCCACTACGCCGAGATCTCCAAGCGGACCGGCGCCAGCACGGCGACGATCACCCGCATCGCCTCGTGGCTGAACCACGGCGAGGGCGGCTACCGCGCGGTCCTGGACAAGCGCAAGTGACCGAACGCCTGCGACTTGCCGTCCCGAACAAGGGGCGGATGGTCGAACCCACGCTCCGCCTGCTCCACGACGCTGGCCTCGTCTTCGAGGAGCACGATCGGAGCCTGGTCGCGCGCGTCCAGAACTTCGACCTCGACATCCTGTTCGTCCGCACGAACGACGTCATCGAGTTCGTCGGCGACGGCGTGGCCGACCTCGGGATCACCGGCGTCGACCTCCTGAGCGAGTCCGGCGTGACCCTGCCGCGCGTCCGCGACCTCGGCTACGGCCGGTGCCGGCTGGCGGCCGCCGTGCCGACCGACAGCGCCTACCGCACCATCGAGGACCTGGCCGGGCTGCGCGTCGCCACCGCCCACCCGAACACGACCCGCCGCTTCTTCGCCGAGCAGGGCATCGCCGTGGACGTCGTCCCGATCTCGGGGGCCGTGGAAGTCGCGCCGCGGCTTGGGCCTCGCCGAGGCCATCGTGGATCTCGTGTCGACCGGCTCCACCCTGGTGATGAACGGCCTTCGCCAGGTCGGCGATGTCCTCGCCAGCGAGGCGATCCTGGTCGCCAACCCGAACGCCGATGCGTCCCGGGCCGCCGAACTCGAAGCCATCGACACGATGCTCAGCGCCGTCCTGGCCGCGCGCGGACGCAAGTACCTGATGATGAACGCCCCGGCCGACCGCCAGGCGGACCTGGAGCGGCTCCTGCCGTCGCTCGAGTCGCCCACCGTCATCCCGCTCGCCCACGACGGGATGATCGCGATCCACTCGGTCGTCGGGGCGGACGAGGTCTGGGGGCTGCTGCCGCGCCTCAAGGCCGCCGGCGCGTCCGGGATCCTCGTCCTGCCCATCGAGAAGATCGTCGCGTGACGACCGCCGTGCGCGCCTTCGACCCCGTCACGGACATCCGCCGGCTGGACCTGGCCGCCGTGACCGCGGGCGATCCCGAGGCCGTCCGGGACCGCGACGCCCTCGTCCGCCGCGGGGCCGTGCCGGACGCAGCGATGCGTGACGCGGTCCGCGAGACCCTGGCCGCCGTCCGGGCGGAAGGCGACGCCGCCGTCCGAGCCACGAACGCCCGTGTGGGTGGTGGCCGTCCGGATGGTCGCCTGGTGCATCGATCGCCGACGACCTGCGCGAGGCCGCCGACGCGCTGGAGCCCGACGTCCGGACCGCGCTCGAGCAGGCCATCGACCACGTCCGCCGCTTCGCCGAGACCCAGCGCCCGCGTCCACGACCACCGTCATCGCCCCCGGCATCGAGATCGAGCGCCGCTGGACGCCGATCGCCGCCGTCGGGTGCTACGTCCCCGGCGGCTCGGCACCGTACCCGTCGTCGCTGGTCATGACCGTCGTGCCGGCCCAGGTCGCCGGCGTGGAACGGATCGTCGTCGCGACGCCGGCCGATCGGGCCGGTGACATCCATCCGGTGCTGCTGGGCGCGGCCGGACTGCTCGGCGTCGACGCGCTCGTCGTCGCGGGCGGCGCCCAGGCCATCGGCGCCCTCGCCTACGGGCTCCCCGACGCCGGCATCCGCCCGGTGGACCGCATCGTCGGTCCGGGCAACGCCTGGGTCACGGCCGCCAAGCTCGAGGTCTCGGGCGAGGTCGGCATCGACCTGCCTGCCGGGCCGTCCGAGGGCATGGTCCTCGCCGACGCGTCCGCCGATCCCCGGTTCGTCGCCGCGGACCTCATCACCCAGGCCGAGCACGGGCCTGACTCCCCTGCCCTGCTGGTCACGACGGATGCCGCGTTCGCCGAGCGCGTCCTGGTCCGAGGTCGCCGGTCTCCTCGCGACCGCCGCTCGCCGGGACATCCTGGAGCGGGCACTCGCCGACCACGGGCGGGTCGTCCTTGCACCGACGCTCGATGCCGCCATCGAGTTCGTCAACGCCTACGCGCCCGAACATCTCTCGGTCGATGTCGAGCCGCTCGAGCCGACGGTCGCGCGGCTGCGCAACGCCGGCTCGCTGTTCGTCGGCCGCTGGGCCCCGGAGTCGGCCGGCGACTACGCGACGGGCGCCAACCACGTCCTCCCGACCGGCGGCCTCGCTCGGGCCTCCGGCGGCCTGTCCGTCGAGGCGTACGGCAAGTTCACCCAGATCCAGCGGGTCACGCGCGACGGCCTGGCGTCCATCCGTGCCACGGTCGCCACGCTGGCCGAGGCCGAGGGCCTGACGGCCCACCGCGATGCCGTCCTGGCGCGCTTCGCCGACCCGGAGACGGTCCGATGAGCCCGACTCCCGTCACCTACACCGCGCCGGGCGAGCCCGCCAGCTACAGCTGGGAGGCGACGAACGAGGAGGTCGCGGCCCGCTATGGCGTCCCGATCGAGTCGATCGTCCGGTTCGATCTCAACACGTCGCCCGCGCCGCCCGCCCTCATCGAGCGGCTCATCGCCGCCGGCCGCTTCGTCGCGCCGATGTCCGAGTACCCGCCGGCCGACTACGGCCGCCTGGTCGCGGCCGCCGCGGTCCGATACGGCGTGAGCGCGGACGAACTCATCGTCGGGAGCCGGCGCCGACGAGATCCTCGACATCATCACGAAGGCGTTCCTGCCGCGTCGGTGGCTCGGCGGTCATCCCGGTCCCCACCTACGCGATGTACCGCGTGGACACGGAGCAGCGCGGCGCGACGGTGATCGCCGTCCCCCGGCTGCGCGATCGCGACTGGACCCTGGACCTGGCCGCGACCCGCGCCGCCGCTCGCCGAGCGGACGTCGTGTGGCTGTGCAGCCCGAACAACCCGACGGCGATGCCCGAGCCCGATGGCGCGATCGCCGAGCTGCTCGTCGGGGTCCTCGCCGATGCCATCGCCGACGGCCGGACACCACCGATCGTCGTGCTGGACGAGGCCTATGCCGAGTTCACGGGGTCGAGCCTGCTGGACCTGCGCCGCGAGTACCCGAACCTCATCGTCATCCGGACCGCGAGCAAGGCGTATGCGCTCGCCGGCCTGCGCGTCGGCTTTGCCATCGCCCACCCGGCCCTGATCGCCCGGATGAACCCGTACCGGCCGCCAGGGTCCGTGTCGGTCGTGTCGGTCACGATGGTCACCGAGGCCCTGCTCGACGACACCATCCTCGAGGCGAACCTCGCCCGCGTCGCCGCCGAACGCGACCGCCTCTCGACGGCTCTGCGGGCGATCGGCTGGAGCGTGGGACCGTCCGTCACCAACTTCCTGCTGATCGACTTCGGATCGGCGGCGGCCGCCGACACCGTCGCCGAGGGACTCCTGTCGACCGGCCTGGTCCCGCGGACGTTCCCGGAAGGCCACCCCCTGGCCGACCACCTGCGGATCACGGTCCGGAACCCGGACGAGAACGATCGACTCATCGCCGTCGCACGGGCGATGGCCCTGGAGGCACGCCCATGACCACGCCGCTCGGCTCGCTCACCGTCGGCCCGCGAGAGGACGGACGACGCGTCACCGTCGCACGAACCACCGCCGAGACCGACATCACGATCACGTTCGGTCTCGACGGGTCGGGCCACACGTCGATCGATACCGGCATCGGGTTCTACGACCACCTGCTCGGGTCGTTCGCCCACCACGGCCTGTTCGATCTCGCGATCGCCGCCGACGGCGACCTGCAGATCGACGAACACCACACGGTCGAAGACGTCGCGCTCGTCCTGGGCGCCGCGCTCGCGGAGGCGCTGGGCGATCGCGCCGGGATCGCCCGCTTCGGTGACAGCTCCGTGCCGATGGACGAGTCGCTCGCCACGCGCCGTCCTCGATGTCGGCGGGCGACCGTATGCCGTCATCGACCTGCCGTTCCGCGGGGAGCGCGTCGGCGGCCTGCCGCTGCAGCTCATCGAGCACGCGCTCGAGTCGTTCGCCCGCACGTCCGGCACGACGCTCCACCTGAGCGGCATCGGGCGCAACGACCACCACCTGGCCGAGGCGGCGTTCAAGGCGCTCGGTCGGGCGCTGCGCGTCGCCTGCGAGCCGGATCCGCGTCGGTCGGGCGTCGCGTCCACGAAAGGCGCCCTGGGGTGAGCGCGCGACCGCGGATCGCGGTGGTGGACTACGGCGCCGGCAACCTCGTCAGCATCGAGCAGGCCCTCACCTCGGTCGGGGCGGAGGTCATCTTCGCCCGCGACGGCGAGGCCCTGCTCGGGATGGACGCGGTGATCGTCCCGGGCGTCGGTGCGGCCCGGCCGGCGATGGAGCGGCTCGATCGGCAGGGCCTGACGGAGCCGCTGCGCGCGTGGCTGGCGGCGGACCGGCCGTTCCTGGGCATCTGCCTCGGGTTGCAGCTGCTGTTCGAGTCGAGCGAGGAGGACGGCGCGCGGACGCTCGGGGCGTTCCCAGGCACGACGACTCGACTGCGCGCAGGCGCCGACGCTGCCGCACATCGGCTGGAACCAGGCCGTCCTGCGCCGCTCGCACCCGCTGTTCGACGGCATCGCCGACGGCACCGACTTCTACTTCGTCCACTCATACGCCGGCGAGCCGAGCGACGCGGCGGCGGACGCCGCGGACCTCGTCGTCGCCGAGACGACCCACGGCGGCACGTTCGTGTCCGCCGTGGCCCGTGGTGCCGTGCTCGGCGTCCAGTTCCACCCGGAACGGAGTGGCGCCGATGGCCTTCGGCTGCTCGGCAACTTCGTCGATCTCGTCCGGGCCGCCTGATGCTGCGTCGACGGGTCATCCCGTGCCTCGACGTCGCCGACGGCCGCGTCGTGAAGGGCACGCGGTTCGTGGATCTCGTCGACGAGGGCGATCCACCCGAGCTGGCCGCGCGCTACGCCGCGGAGGGCGCCGACGAGCTCGTGTTCCTCGACATCACCGCGGCACCGGAACGTCGCGGCACGCTGCTGGATGTCGTGGAGCGGACGGCTCGACGCGCGTTCATCCCGCTGACCGTCGGCGGCGGCGTTCGCACGGTCGCGGACATGCGCGACGTCCTGCGAGCCGGCGCCGACAAGGTGTCGCTGAACACCGCGGCCGTCGCCGATCCGACGCTCATCAGCCGATGCGCGGCCCGGTTCGGGCGCCAGGCCGTCGTCGTGGCCATCGATGCGCTCCGTCGCCCGACACGCACCGACGACGACGCGCCGAGCTGGGAGGTCGTCGTGAAGGGCGGACGCGAGGCGACCGGCCTCGACGTGCTCGCCTGGGTGGATCGGGCCGTGGACCTCGGCGCGGGCGAGCTGCTCGTCACCGCCATCGACCGTGACGGGACCGGCGACGGCTTCGATACGGACCTGCTCAGGGCGATCACGTCGCGTGTCCAGGTCCCGGTCATCGCGTCGGGCGGTGCGGCGGAACCCGCCGACTTCGTGCGGGCCGTCGTCGATGGCGGCGCCGATGCCGTCCTGGCGGCCTCGATCTTCCATCGTCGGATCCACGCGATCGCGGACGTCAAGGCGGCGATGGCCGCCGCCGGCCTGCCGGTCCGGCTCGTCCCGGAGGCCGTGGCATGACAGCAGCCCGCGCGTGCCGCTTGTCGCCCCCGACGTCGCCTTCCCGGCCTCCGGTCTCATCCCGGCCATCGTCCAGGATCGGACCGACGGTCGGGTCCTGATGCTCGCGTGGGTCGACACCGAAGCCCTGGCCGCCACGATCGAGACCGGCGACGCCCACTTCCACTCGCGCTCACGCGATCGGCTGTGGCACAAGGGCGAGACGAGCGGCAACACGCTCCGCGTCGTCGATCTGGCCGTCGATTGCGACGGCGACGCGCTCCTGCTGACCGTGGATCCGGCGGGACCGACCTGCCACCGGGGAACCCGGAGCTGCTTCGATGCCGATGGGGCGCCCGCCGAGCGCTCGACGCAGGGGTTCGCCTGGCTCGAGACGCTCTGGGCGACCATCGCCGACCGCGCCGCGACTCGACCCGCCGGCTCCTACACGACGTCGCTCCTCGACGGCGGCGTGGACGCCGCCGCCCGCAAGGTCACCGAGGAGGCCACCGAAGTCCTCATCGCCGCCAAGGACGACGCGGCGGCGCCGAAGGCCGACGCGGCTGCGGAGCCGGTCGCGACCACTCGCGCTGCGCTTCGAACCGGCGGAGGTCGGCCGACCTGCTCGTATCACGTCCTCGTGCTCCTCGCGGAGCGCAGGGTCCATCGACGACCCGTCGACGTCATCGGCGCACGCTCATTCGAGACGGCCGCCACGCCCGACTCGACACGGCGTCAGCCCGCTCGGCGCCCGATCTCGCGCCGGCGCTTGCCGATGCGCACGTCCAGCCACTCCCCGGCGATGGGCTCCGGGACGAACGCCGGATCCGCGACCCGCTCCCCGTTGATCGTCACGCCGCCACCGGCGATCATCCGGCGGGCCTCGCCGCGCGAGGCGAACACACCCGCCTCGGCGAGCAGGACCGCCGCGCCCTCGGCCACCGTCGACGCGGCGAACGTGAACCCGCCGGCCGACTCGAACAACGACGCGCAGTGCCGCCGGGTCGGTCAGCGTCGTCGCCGAGAACTTCGCCTCGGAGTCCGCGATCGCCCGATCCGCCGCCTCGGCCCCGTGCGTCCGGATCGTGATGTCGCGCGCGAGGGCCCGCTGGGCCGGGCCGGCCTTCCGGGCGCCGCCGCCGCCTCGGCCTCGAGCGCCTCGATCGCCTCGCGCGGCAGCTCGGTGAACCAGCGCAGGTACGTCCCGACGTCGCGGTCGTCCGTGTTCAGCCAGTACTGGTAGAACGCGTACGGCGACGTTCGCGCCGGATCCAGCCAGACCGACTCGCCGCCCTCGCTCTTGCCGAACTTCGTGCCCGACGGCGACAGCAGGAGCTTGTAGGCCAGGCCGTGGGCCGGATCGGCGTCCTCGTCGCCGCGACCGGTCGTGCGTCGGATGAGCTCCAGGCCGGCCGTGATGTTGCCCCACTGGTCCGCGCCGCCCATCTGCAGCTCGACGCCCATCGTCCGGTGGAGATGCTCGAAGTCGCGCGCCTGCAGCAGCATGTAGCTGAACTCGGTGAACGACAGCCCACGCTCCAGGCGGACCTGGACGGAGTCCTTGGCGAGCATGTACGGGATCGTGAAGTGCTTGCCGGTCTCACGCAGGAACTCGATCAGGCTGAGCTCGCCCAGCCAGTCGAGGTTGTTCACCATGACGGCTCCGCCGTCGGCGCGCGATGGGCGAGAAGTCCAGGAACCGCTCGAGCTGGCCGCGCCGATCGCCGCCGACGTTCGCTTCGAGCGCTTCGCGGTCCAGCAGGTTGCGCTCGGACGATCGACCGGACGGGTCGCCGATCATCCCCGTGCCGCCACCCACGACCGCGACCGGCCGTCCGCCGAACCGCTGCAGCCGCAGCAGCCCGAAGATCGGCACGAGGTGACCGACGTGCAGGGAGTCCGCCGTCGGGTCGAACCCGATGTACCCGGCGATCGTCCGCCCGGTGGCCAGGCGGGCCGGGAGGCCCGGGGTCGTGGCGTGCAGGATGCCCCGCCACTCGAGTTCCGCGAGGAGCCCGGCCAGGCCCGTCGACCGGCCCGTCGCGACGTCGGACGTCACAGTCCCGGCGTTCGGGTCGTCTGGACTGGCCGGGGGGAGTCTGAC
This sequence comes from uncultured Chloroflexia bacterium, assembly GCA_963738475.1. Classification (GTDB taxonomy): domain Bacteria; phylum Chloroflexota; class Limnocylindria; order Limnocylindrales; family CSP1-4; genus SPCO01. The sequence goes on along the minus strand of CAVTWU010000028.1, from coordinate 518,251 downwards.
CGTCGTTTCACCCCCCTATGCTATCGTGCGGCCACTCATGCACACCAGCCTCGCGCGCCGCCAGCGCCACAGACGGGCGCTCCAGCGCCGCCCCAAGGCGGGTGGCTCGGCGCTCCGTCGAGTCGCGATCGCCATCCCCATCGTCCTGCTCGTCCTGGTCGTCATCGACGGCCGGGACCGGTCTCGTCTTTGCCGTGGGCACGTACAACCACTACGCCGCGGGCCTGCCCGACCCCAAGGACGCCCTGACCGACCTCGGCTTCGAGCAGCAGACGATCATCTACGACAACACCGGCAAGCGCGAGCTCGCCCGCCTTGGCGCGCTCAAGCGCGAGGTCGTCACGTTCGACCAGATCCCGGGCGAGATGATCGACGCCACGACCGCGATCGAGGACAAGGACTTCTGGGAGAACGCGGGCTTCGACCCGGTCGGCATCGTCTCCGCCGGCCTCGACACGATCGCCGGCCGACCGCGCGGTGCCAGCACGATCACCCAGCAGCTCGTGCGCGCCCGCCTGCTCCCGCCCGAGGCCTTCGAGGGCACGACCTACGAACGCAAGCTGCGCGAGATCATCCAGTCGATCCGGCTCACCGAGGCGTACCCCGGCGAGGCGGGCAAGAAGGAGATCATCACCGCGTACCTGAACCAGAACTTCTACGGCAACTCGAGCTACGGCGTGAAGGCCGCGGCCAAGGGCTACTTCGGCAAGCCGCTCGCGGACCTGACCCTCGCCCAGTTCGCGATCCTCGCCGCGATCCCCCAGTCGCCGACCAAGTTCGACCTCATGAAGAATGCCGAGGAGATCTGCCTCGAGAGCCGTCGCCGAGGGCGAGGAGTGCTCGAAGATCCAGCTCGTCGTGCCGGCGACGACCGAGGTCGTCGTCCGCCGCGACTACATCCTCGACCTCATGAAGACCCGCAGCACGCTGACCGGCGAGAAGCACACGGCCGCCGAGTTCGACGCCGCCAAGGCCGAGGTCGTCGAGCTGACCCCGCCGCCATCGATCAACTGGAAGGCGCCGCACTTCGTGTGGCAGGTCCGCGAGGCCCTCGCCGAGATCGCTCTGCCCGGCCACGCCGGGCGACTGCCCGCAGGTCGACACCGGCGGCTACCGCGTCACGACGACGCTCGACTGGACGATGCAGCAGAAGGTCGAGAAGTGGGTCTACGCCGCCGCCCGCGCGCCGAACGCCAAGGACCCGCGTGCCGTCCTGCGCGCGCAAGAAGATCCCGTCCGGCGAGTGGAGCTGGATCCTCGGCCTGCGCGGTCACAACATCAACAACGCGGCCGCCGGCGTCATCGACTATCGGACCGGCGACGTCCTCGCCTACGCCGGCAGCGCCAGCTACACCTCCAAGGGCAACAAGAAGTTCCAGCCGCAGTTCGACGTCCTGTCCGACGGCTTCCGCCAGCCGGGTTCGGCCATCAAGCCGATCGACTACCTCATCGGCATCGACGACCAGACCCTGACCGCGTCCACGATGTTCATGGACGTCTTCACGAACTTCGGCAACAACTTCACGCCGGTCCAGGCGGACAAGGCCGAACGTGGCCCCGTGCGGCTGCGCTCGGCGCTCCAGTTCTCGCTCAACGTCCCGGCCATCAAGGCCACCATGATCACCGGTCTCGACCACACCTTCGAGCGGACCAAGGACTTCGGGCTGCGGTATCCGGCGACGGAGGCACCCGTGAAGTCGATGGGGATCGGGACCCTGGTCGTCCACCCGATCGACCTGCTCGGCGCCTACGGCACGGCGGCCAACGGCGGCGTGCTCATGCCGCGCACGATGATCACGACGGTCGTCGACGCCGACGGCAAGGCGATCTACCCGCTGAAGGCCGACCCGCCGGCCGGCAAGCGGGTCGTGAGCAAGCAGGCCGCCTACATCGTCACGGACATCCTGGCCGGCAACACGGACGTCAAGGTCAACCCGTTCTGGGGCAAGCACGCCATCTACGACGGCAAGACCCGCCGGCCCGCCGCCTACAAGACCGGCACGACGAACGACAACAAGGACGTGGCCGCCTACGGCTACCTCGCCCCGCCGGCCGACCCGGACGAACCGGCCCTGGCCGTCGGCATCTGGATGGGCAACAGCGACAGCACACCCAACGACGGCAAGCTCTCGCTCGACACGTCGGCGCCCCTGTGGTCGGCGATCCTGACCGACATCAGCCGCGGGACGCCGATCGCCAAGTTCAAGGCCGCCGAGCGGCCTCGCAGACGGCCGACGGTGGACGCCTTCACCGGGCTCAAGCCCGGACCGTTCACGACCAAGACGGTCAAGGAACTGTTCATCAAGGGCACCGTCCCGACCCAGAAGGAGACGTCGCGGGTCTCGCTCCAGATCGACGCGGCCTCCGGCCTGCTGTGGCAGGACGGCTGCGTCGGCCCGCAGGTCACCAAGGGCTTCATGAACCTCAACGAGGTCGAGGCCGGGCTTCCCCGACTGGCAGAAGGCGGACCGCAACTGGGCGGCCCGGGCCGCCAAGGGCGTCGGCGTCCGAGGCGGCTCCAAGGGCACGCACACGGCCTACTTCTACGGCGACGGGTTCTTCCCGTTCGGGCGCACCTGGGGCGCCCCGTTCGCGCCCGAAGGAACCCTGTCCGCTGGCCCCCGAGACGCCGCCGCCGTGCGATCCGCTGCTCCTGCCGCCCGAGGCGACGCCGTGCCCGTCGGTCGAGCCGGAGCCCAGCGGCGGCAACCCGAACCCGCTGAGTCGACCCGAAGCCCTGACCGTCGGCCGCTCGTCCGACGGGTCAGAACTCGACGATCGTCGCCCCGTCGCCGCCTTCGCCTCGATGGCCGGCCCGCACCGACGTCACCAGCGCGTTCGCCCCGGCCTGGCGTCGGACCGCGTCACGCAGCGCCCCGGTCCCCTGCCCGTGGATGATGACGACCTTGTGAGGCCCGCCAGGCTGGCCTCGTCGAGGTAGCGATCGAGCGCGTCGAGCGCGTCCTCGACCCGCGCGCCGCGCAGATCCAGCGAGAGGGCCACGGCCCGGCTGCGGTCCACCGCCGACCGAGGGCTCCGGCCGCGCGTCGTCGTCGTTCGGCCCGCCCCCGACCGCCGGGACCAGGTCGTCCACGTCCACCATCACCCGGATCCCGCCGGCCTCGAGCGACGCCCGCGTCCCGTCTCGCTCGAGCGCGACGATCCGCCCCTCCCAGCCGCCGGTCAGGCTCCGGGCACGCTCGCCGAGACGCCACGTCGCGCGGCGTCGGCGGCAGCGGCGGGGCCGGCTCGTCGTCGGGCACGGGCAGCTCGGCCGCGACGGCCTCGGCCTCGGCCAGCGCGTCGTCGATCGCGGGCACCGTCAGCGACTCGCGCTGGAGCGACTCGCGCACGGCCCGGACCTCGTCGCGCAGGCGGTCGAGGATCCGATCCGCCTCCTTGCGCGCGTTCGTGACGATCTCCTCGTGCTCGCGCCGGGCACGCCGGCGCTCCTCGGCGGCCTCGCGCAGCGCCTCGGCCGTCCGCAGCTCCATGGAACGCGCCTTGTCGCGCGAGGCGCTCGTCTCGCCCTCGGTCGCCTTGAGGGCGGTCAGGGTCTCCTCGAGCGACCGTTGCGTGTCGGTCAGGCGCGAGCGGGCGTCGGCCACGATGGCCTCGGGCAGGCCGAGTCGCTCGGCGATCGCGAAGGCCTGGCTGCCGCCGGGCAGGCCGATCGTCAGGCGATACGTCGGCGACAGGGTCTCCAGGTCGAACTCGACGGCGGCGTTGCGGGCGCCCGGCGGTCGTGTGGGCGTACGCCTTGAGCTCGGCGTAGTGGGTCGTGGCCGCCACGAGCGCCCCGGCCTAGATGAAGTGGTCCAGGAGCGCCTGGGCGAGCGCCGAGCCCTCGGTCGGGTCCGTGCCGGCGCCGAGTTCGTCGAGCAGGACGAGCGTGCCGGGTCCCGCCTCCTCGACGATCCGGGTGATGGACCGGAGGTGCCCGGAGAACGTCGACAGCGACTGCGCGACGGACTGCTCGTCGCCGATGTCGGCGAAGACGTCGCGCCAGATCGGCAGGCTGCTGCCGGGCGCGGCCGGCACGTGCAGGCCGGCCTGGTGCATGAGGCTGAGCAGCCCGAGCGTCCGCAGCGTGACGGTCTTGCCGCCGGTGTTCGGGCCGGTCACGACGAGCGCGGTGTAGCCGTCGCCCAGCCGGATGTCGATCGGGATGGCCCGACCGGTCAGGCCGGGGTGGCGGGCCGACAGCAGCACGACCTCGTAGCGCTCCGACGTGCGCGCCCGGTCGGCATCCATCTCCGTGGCCAGGGCCGCCTTGGCCGACCAGAAGTCGAAGGCGGCCAGCGCCTCGAGCGTGTCGCGCAGCGCCTGGCCGTTGATCGCGACGAGCGCCGACAGCTCGTCGAGGATCCGGGCGACCTCCTCCTGTTCGGCGACCTGCGCCTCCCGCCAGGCGTTCCCGAGCTCGACGGCGACGAGCGGCTCGATGAACAGCGTCTGGCCGCTGCCCGACGCGTCGTGGACGATGCCCTTGACCCGCGACCGTGCTTCCGCCTTGACCGGGACGACGTAGCGCCCGTTCCGGAGCGTGACGATCGGGTCCTGCAGGGCGCTCCCGAGCTCCGCGCCGACCAGCGAGTCCAGGCGTCGCCGCAGCCGGTCGTACGCGACCCGCACGGCCGCCCGCAGCCCGCCCAGTCGGGGCGAGGCCGTGTCGAGCATCTCCCCGACCGGATCGAAGCTCCGGGCCAGCGTGGAGCGCAGCGCCGGCAGCGCGTGCAGGTCGTGGCCGAGGCTCGCGCAGGAGCGGCCGCCGGTCGTCGGCGAGGACGGCCGCGAGGCGAGCGCGTCGCATCGAGCGTGTCGGCGATCTCGAGGAAGTTCCGCGGGTCCAGGCGACCGCCCCGGACCGCTCGCTCGATCCACGGTCCGATGTCGTGCGCGCCGCCGATCCCGGTCGCCGGGTCGCTCCTGGAGCAGGCCCAGCGCCTGGTCGGTCTCGTCCAGCGATCGGGCGACGACGACCGGGTCGGCGGCCGGTTCCAGGGCCTCGGCCAGGCGACGCGACGGGGCGAAGGCGGTGGCCGCGGCCAGCCGGGCCCGGATGGCCGGGAACTCGAGCAGGACGATCGAGCGCGGGTCCATGGTCGGCGCCGTCAGTCCGGCTGCGAGCGTGAACCGCCACGGGAGCGTCGTCCACGGCGGCCCGGCGTAGTCGATCCCGATCCGCGGCGAGGTCCGGACGCGGACGGCTCGGCGCGCGGCTCGGCGGCGCTCGAGCCGCAGCGGCGACGCCGGATCGCACAGGTCCAGCCCGGTCCAGCCCGTATCGATCCCGAACGCCGCCGTCACGAGGCCCGGCCCATCGGCCAGCCGGTCGTCCGGCAGGCGCGTCCAGCCGGGCGGCCGCGCGCGCCGCTCGCTCGGCCGTCCAGTCACGCCTCGATCGCCCGGCCCGGACGACCCGGTCCAGGCGCATGGCCGCGACGCCCTCGAGCGGTTCGACGGCGCGGATGAGCAGGGCGGCCGGCGAGCCCGAGGGCTCGGTGACCACGTTCAGACAGTCGTGCATCCCGTAGACAAGGTACACGTAGGCCCTGCCCGGCGCGCCGTACATGACGGCGTTGCGCGCGGTCCGCCCGAACCGGGCGTGCGAGGCGCGATCGTCCTCGCCGATGTACGCCTCGATCTCGGTGATCCGGGCGACGCGGCGTCCGGTCGCATCGTCGCGGACGAGATGGCCACCCAGGACGACGAGCGCCGCCTCGAGGGTCGGTCCCGCCAGGTCCGCCCGGTCGAGGACGCTCAGCTCAATACAGGTCGGAGATGGCCGACGGGACCAGGAACGCGAAGACCGTCATGAACGCGGGGATGACGGTGTCGCGGAAGATCTCGACGATCGGTCGTCCCGTTGAGCGCGCCCCAGACCTCGCGCATGTACGGCAGCTCGTCGGGATCCGCCTGATCCGGCGGCCGTGAGGAAGAACGTGTCGAAGATGACGACGAAGCACAGCAGGATCAGGCCGGCTTCGATGAGCCCGAGGATGCCGCCGATGATCTCGTCGGCGAAGCGCGCCTTCTGGAACAGCGGCTGCGGCTTGTAGAAGCCCTGGGCCAGGATCGCGAAGACGAGACAGCCGCCGACGAACACGAAGAAGAACCCGATCATCTGGCTGTACGCGGCCGAGAACTGGGTCCAGTTGGCGCCGAGGAAGTTCCCGAGCCACTCCGACAGGTTGGCGGCGAACAGGAACGAGAACAGGATCGACCCGATGCCGATCAGGCGGCGGATCGTCCCCTGGGCGAACCCGAGCACGAAGAAGAGACCGAAGAACCCGATGATCAGCAGGTCGATCGTGTCGAACCCGAGGATGAAATCGCCGATCTCCACCCGGACTCCTTGTGCGAGCGGCCTCACCGGTGGCGGGGCGGGCGCAAGGGTAGCAGCGGCCATCCGGCACCCGCAAGACCCTGTCCGGTGACGTCCGGTGCGGTCAGGGGCGGTGCGGGGCGGTCCTGCTAGGTCCGCTCAGACCCGGAGACGGCCCTCCGACATCGGCCGCCAGGCCGGCCGTGATCGCATCGACGGCGGTCGCGACCTCGGCCTCCGTCAGCGTCCGATCCTCGGCCGCGAACACCAGGCGGTAGGCCAGGCTGACCTCGCGCTCGCCGAGCGGCTTGCCCCGGTAGCTGTCGAACAGGGTGACGGACCGGAGGAGGTCGCCGCCGTGCGCGGCGATCGCCGCCGCGACCGACCGCGGCCGGGCGATCGGTCGACACGACGACCGCCAGATCGCGCTCGACGTCGGGGTGGCGCGACGGCGTGGCTGACCTTCGCATCGACCAGGCGTCCGGCGGCCAGTCCGGCGACGGCGATCTCGCCGACGACGACCCGATCGGCCCGCAGCTCGAGCTCGTCGAGCAGCGCCGGATGCAGCTCGCCGATCCGCCCGACCACGACCCCGTCGGTCCGGATGGTCGCCGCGCGGCCCGGATGCAGGGTCGGATCGTCCGCTCAGGCGCGTCGTACGCGACCGCAGGACGGCCCAGGCGGCTCGCGAGCAGCTCGACCAGGCCCTTGGCGTCGTCGAGGTCGTACGGGCGCGCGGCGCGGTTCCAGGCGGGGGCTTCGGCGGCGCCGGTCAGGGCGAAGGCCAGGCGCCACCACTCGCGGGTCGGGCGGTCCGGGTGGTCGCCGGTACCGTAGCCCTTGCCGATCTCGAAGACGGCGACGTCCGTCGCGCCCATGGCGCAGGTTCGTGGCGACGACGTCGAGGAGGCTGCCGAGGACGCGCTGGCGCAGCACCGAGTGCTGCCCGGACAGCGGGTTGGTGACGTGGACCGGCCGGCCACCCGCGGCCTGATCCGGTTCACCGGTCGGTGTCGCCGTCATCGACGGCCGGGAACCGCTCGACCGACTCCGGCGAGACGAGGGCCAGGGTCACCGCCTCGGTCAGGCCGGCACCGGCGAGCGCTGTCCGGATCGCGTCGCGGACCTCGGTCGGGACCGGTCGGTAGGCGGGCATGGCGGTGTGCGGCAGGATCGACGGGACCTGCTCGTAGCCGTGGACGCGGGCGATCTCCTCGATGACGTCCGCCTCGACCGCGAGGTCGCGCCGCCAGGTCGGCACCGTGGCCGTCAGCGTCTCGTCCGCCGTGGTGACGGTCAGTGGCTTGGCCCCGGCGGCGACGGCGACGGTCGTGCCCGCCGGTGACTCGTCCGTGGCGATCCCGACGCGGGCCAGCAGGTCCCGCTGCTCGGCGGTCGACAGGCTCGTCCCGAGGAGGCGGTTCGTGCGGCTCGGTCGGAAGGACACCACGGTCGGCGGTCGGATCGGCCGGGGCCGAGTCCACGGCGCCGCGCCAGGCGGTCCCGCCGGCCCACTCCGTCAGCAGCCGGGTCGTCCGGTCCGCCCCGATTCGCGCCAGCCGCCACTCCTGGCCCTTCTCGAAGCGCAGGCTCGCGTCCGAGCGCAGGGCGTAGCGGAAGGCGGACCGGCGGATGTTGACCGGGTCGAAGATGGCCGACTCGACGATGACGTCCGTCGTGGTGTCGCTCACCTCGGAGCCGGCGCTGCCCATGATCCCGCCGATCGCGACCGGGCCGTCCGCATCGGCGATGACGAGCGTGTCCGGGTCCAGGTCGCGCGTGACGTGGTCGAGGGTCTCGAGCCGTTCGCCGGCTGCGGCCCGTCGGACGACGATCCGTCCGTCGCGGACGGATGCCGCGTCGAACGTGTGGATCGGCTTGCCGAGCTCGACCATGACGTAGTTGCTGGCATCGACGACGTTGCTGATCGGTCGCATGCCGGCGGCCTGGAGACGCATCTGGACCCAGTCCGGCGACGGCCCGACCGTCACGCCGCTCACCCAGCGCCCGACGAACCGCGGGCACAGCTCGGGCTCGCGGACCTCCACGCTCAGGCGCTCGGTCACGTCCGGACCGGTCTCGGTCGACGGTCCAGTCCGGGTATCGCAGCGTCGCGCCGGTGATCGCGGCGACCTCGCGGGCGAGCCCCACGATCGACAGGACGTCGCCCCGGTTCGGCTTGACGTCGACGTCGAGGACCGTGTCGCCGTACAGCTCGGTCAGGCCCGCGCCGATGGCCGTGTCGCCCGGCAGGATCAGGATGCCGTCGGCGTCGGAGGTCAGACCCAGTTCGTCGCCCGAGCAGAGCATCCCGTTGCTGGTGACGCCCATCTTCTCGGTCCGCTCGATCCGTCGGTCGCCGGGCAGGACCGCGCCGGGCAGGGCCACCGGGATCCGCTGGCCGGCGGCGATGTTGGTCGCGCCGCAGACGATCTCGAGGACCTCGCCGGACCCCACGGTCACGCGGGTCAGCGACAGCCGATCGGCGCGCGGGTGCTTCTCGACGCTGAGCAACTCGCCGACGACGACGTTGCGCCAGTCCGCTCCCCACGCCTCGAGGCCCTTGACCTCCATCCCGAGCAGGGTCAGGCGCTCGGCGAGGACCGCCGGATCGAGGTCGACGTCGACGTACTCGCGCAACCAGCGCAGCGGCACCCTCATCGGAACTGCTCCAGGAAGCGCAGGTCGTTCTCCATGTACAGCCGCAGGTCGCCGACCGAGTGGCGCAGGTTGGCGATGCGCTCGACGCCCATCCCGAAGGCGAAGCCCTGGTAGCGCTCCGGGTCCAGGCCGCCGAACTGGAGGACGACCGGGTGGACCATGCCCGCCCCGAGGATGGTCATCCAGCCCGATCGCGAGCACGCCGGGCAGCCCGAACCGCCGCAGACGAGGCACTCGACGTCGAACGCGACGGACGGCTCGGTGAACGGGTAGTAGCCGGGGCGGAAGCGCGTCCGCTTGTCGGCGCCGTACATCGCCTTGGCGAACTGGTCCAGCAGGCCCTTGAGATCGGCCAGCGTCGTGCCCTCGTCGACCATCAGGCCCTCGACCTGGAAGAACTCCGAGGCGTGGCTGGCGTCGATCGACTCGTAGCGGAAGCAGCGGCCCGGCAGGAGCGCGCGGATCGGCGGCCGCTCCGTGTGCATGACGTGGATCTGGCCGGGCGACGTGTGGGTGCGCAGGAGCTGCCCCTCGACATCGACGTAGAGCGTGTCCCACAGGTCCCGGGCCGGGTGATCCGGCGGGATGTTGAGCATCTGGAAGTTGCGGACGTCGTCCTCGATCTCGGGGCCTTCGTAGGTCACGAACCCGAACTGGCCGAAGATGGCCGCGATCTCGGCGATCGTCTCGTTGATCGGATGGAGCGTCCCGCGACGGATCGGCCGGCCGGGCGTGGTGACGTCGACCGCCTCGGCGGCGAGGCGATCCGCGAGGGCCGAGCCGCGCAGGGTCGTCCCGCGCTCGGCGAGCGCGGCCTCGATGGCGGTCCGGACCTGGTTGGCGATGGCCCCGACGCGCGGTCGGTCGTCGGCGGGCAGGCCGCCGATCCCGCGCAGGATGCCGGTCAGGCGGCCCTTCTTGCCGAGGACGTCGAGCTCGATCGCCTCGAGCGACGGGACGTCCGGACTGGCGGCGATGGACGCGAGTGAGGCGTCACGCAGCGACTCGAGGTCGCGGGTCAGGTCGGACAGGTCCACGGGCTGATGGGCGTGGTTCGGTGGCCGCCGGCGGCCGGGGTCAGGCGCCCTTGGCCAGCTCGGCGATCCGGCCGAAGGTCGCGCTGTCGCGGATGGCGAGGTCGGCCAGGATCTTGCGATCGATGACGACGTCCGCCTTCTTCAGGCCCGCGATGAACTGCCCGTAGGTCAGCCCGTTCTGGCGGGCCGCCGCGTTGATCCGGATGATCCACAGCTGGCGCATCTGGCGCTTGCGCTGCTTGCGGTCGCGGGTCGCGTAGGCCAGGGCGTGCAGCAGGGCCTCGCGGGCCGGCTTGACCAGGCGGGAGCGGGTGCCGCGACGGCCCTCGGCATCCTGGAGGAGGCGCTTGTGGCGCTTGTGGGCGGTGACGCCTCGCTTGACTCGTGCCATGACGTGCGCGCTCCTAGAGGTACGGCAGCAGGCGACGGACCTGCTTGGCGTGCTCGGGGCCGATCACAGCCTTGCCGTCGTAGCGGCGCTTGCGGCGTGACGACTTGATCTCAAGGTGGTGGCCGCGCCACGAGATGACCCGGACGAACTTGCCGCTCCCGGTCACGCCGATGCGCTTCTGCGCCGCCTTGTGGCTCTTGATCTTAGGCACCTGGTCTCACTCTCCAGTGGTCACCGGCTCCGGCGCCGGTGCGGTCTCGGTCTTCCGTTTGGCGACCGGTGCCGCCGTCGGCGCCGGTGCGATGTCGGCCTTTGGTTTCGAAGCGGCCTTCGGTGCCGGGCTCGGCGCGACCACCTCGACGGCGGGTGCGACGTCCGCGACGGCCGCCGCCTCGACAGCGGGAGCCTCTTCGACGACAGCGTCCTCGACCGCCGCCGGAGCGACCGCCGGAGCCGCTGCCGGCTCATGTGCGCCGTCGCCCCTGGCGGTCGGCACGTGTTCCTTGGGCTTGTGCAGCGATGCCATCGTGATGTGCATCGACTTGCCCTCGAGGAGCGGCGTTCGTTCCGCGACCCCGTGATCCTTGACCCGGTCCACGAACCTCGAGAGGAGGTTGCGGCCCAGTTCCGGATGGGTCAGTTCCCGTCCGCGGAAGCGCACGGTCACCTTGATCCGGTCACCATCCTCGAGGAACTCGATCGCCCGATGGACTTTCGTGTCGAAGTCCCCCACCCCGATCTTGGGTGAGAGGCGGACTTCCTTGAAGGTCACCGAACGCTGCTTGCGCTTGGCTTCCTTCTCGCGTTTGGTGAGCTCGTACTTGTACTGCCCGAAGTCGAGGAACTTGACCACCGGCGGCGATGCCATCGGTGCCACCTCGACGAGGTCCAGGCCTCGCTCCTGCGCCATCTCGAGCGCTCTCGGCGTGGGCATGACGCCCAGCTGTGCACCCTCTTCGTCGACGACCCTCACCTGGGGGATCCGGATCATCTGGTTGACACGCAGGTCTCGGCTGATGGTTGGCCCCTTCTTCTTCGCAGTCCATTCGACTGGCGCGGCGTCATACCGACCCCGGTCCGGCCGAAGCGGGAGGATAGCATAGGCCGTTCGCACCCATCAATGGACCGTCGATCGGCCCTGGTCATGGGCCTATGTGCGGCGATGGCCTGGACCGCGCGTCGGGTGGTCGATGGGGGGCGGTTGACAGTCTTCGTTGCCTGGGCAACAGTGGTGATCATGGCAGTCCGGACTGCCGGCACCCACCGGCTCACGCTCGCTCTGGTCACGGCCCTCGCGCTCGCGCTCGTCGCGCCGCTGTCCGCCGCCGCGTCCACCGGACCATCCACCACCTCGACCGACACCGCCCCGGCCGCGAAGGCGTTCGTCCTCGACCTGTCGCGTCGCGGTGACTTCGTCGCCCAGTCGAACTTCGTCCAGTGCGTCGGCGCGAGCATGCAGATGATGCTGAACATGATCGAGCCGTCCGACGACCGCTCGGCCAGCACCCAGCGCAAGCTCCAGGTGCTGGCCCGCGACCTCAGTGGTCAGCGTCCCGACGGCAGCCAGCGCAAGGGTGCCAGCGTCCGCGGGTGGACCTCCGGCCTGAACTCGCTGAGCGCCGGGCCGTACCGGACCATCGGAGAGGCGGACCTGCAGGCCGCGCTTCGGCTGGCGGCGCGGGCGATGCGCGACACCGGACGTCCGGTGGGGCTCCTCGTCTGGCGCGGGCGACACGCCTGGGTCATGGCCGGCTTCACCGCGACCGCGGACCCGGCCAAGACCGACGACTTCACGGTGACGCGGGTCATCGTCATGGATCCGCTCTACCCATACGGCTCGAAGGTGTGGGGACCCAGCCCCAAGCCGCGCGAGGCGATCTCGGTCACGACACTCGGTCGCCAGTTCGTCCCGCGCAACTTCCGGACGGGCGGTCAGGCCGGCGGCGGCAACGAGGCGGCGACGGCCTTTTCCCAGTCGCTCAACGGCAAGTACGTGATCGTCATGCCGTACACCCCGACCCGGAGTGCCGCCGTCAGGCGATGACGCGCGTGCGCGACTCCTCGGCGAGTCGGTCGGCGAGGACCTCCCAGCCGAGCGTCTCCTGGGGCTCGCCCTTCTCGGCACCGCGGCGGCGGAGCGTCGCCTCGCGAGCTTCGATCTCCCGGTCGCCCAGGACCACCATGTAGGGGATCTTCTGCTCCTGGGCGAGTCGGATCTTGTTCTGCATCCGGCTGTCCGAGCCGTCCACCTCGATCCGCAGCCCCCTGGCCCGCAGGACCGTGGCCAGCTCCTCGGCCGCCTCGACGTGGCGATCCGCGATCGGGATGATCACGGTCTGGACCGGGCTCAGCCACAGCGGCAGGGCGCCGGCGAAGTGCTCGAGCAGGATCCCGATGAACCGCTCGAGCGAGCCGTAGATGGCGCGATGGATGGCGATCGGGCGCTGCGGCTGGCCCTGCTCGTCGATGTACGACAGGTCGAACCGCTCCGGCAGCATCGTCAGGTCCGCCTGGATCGTGGCCATCTGCCACTCACGCCCGAGGGCGTCGTCGATGTAGATGTCGATCTTGGGGGCGTAGAACGTCCCGTCCTTGGGCTTGATGGTGTAATCGCCACCGGCGCGGTCCAGGGCGTCCTTGACGAGCCCTTCGGCGCGTTCCCATAGCGCGGGATCGCCGATCGCCTTGTCCGGCTTCGTCGCGAAGGCGAAGCGCGGGGTCAGGCCGACCCACGAGTACGCCTCGCGGACCTCGCCAAGCATCGCGGCGATCTCGTCGGCGAGCTGGTCCGGCCGGACGTACACGTGCGCATCGTCCTGGATGAACTGGCGGACGCGGGTCAACCCCGAAAGGGTGCCGGACCGCTCGTTGCGATGGAGCCGGCCGTACTCGTTGAGGCGGAGCGGCAGGTCGCGATAGGACCGGATCTTCGAGCGGTAGATGAACGTCGACTCCGGGCAGTTCATCGGCTTGAGCGCGAACTCGTGGTCCTCGGACTCGAGGCGGAACATGTTGGCGTCGTACAGGTCCCAGTGGCCGGACTGCTGCCACAGCTTCTTGTCGACCAGGATCGGCGTGCTGATCTCCTGGTAGCCGCGGCGGGCCTGCAGCTCGCGCATGGCGCCTTCGAGCGTCCGCCAGATCAGCTGGCCCTTCGGGATGCCAGAAGGCCGAGCCCGGACTGACGTCGTGGAAGCTGAACAGGTCCAGCTGGGTCCCGAGGCGGCGATGGTCGCGCAGCTTCGCCTGTTCGCGCCGCCACAGGAACTGGTCCAGGTCCTCCTGGGACGCCCAGGCCGTGCCGTAGACGCGCTGGAGCATCTGGCGCTTCTCGTCGCCGCGCCAGTACGCGCCGGCGATCGAGAGCAGCTTGAACGGCCCGATCTTGCCGGTGGAGGCGACGTGCGGGCCGCGGCACAGGTCGATGAATGGGCCCTGGCGGTAGAACGACGTGGGCGGCATCGCCTCGCCGGCCGCCTCGGCCTTCGTGGCCAGGTCGTCGATGATCTCGACCTTGAGCGGCTGGTCCTGTCCGACCAGGAAGGCGCGAGCCTCGGCCGGGGGCAGCTCGGATCGTTCGAACGGGTGATCGGCGGCGATGCTGGCCGCCATGCGGGCCTCGATGGCGGCGAGGTCGTCCGGGGTCAGGTTCCGGGGCAGCAGGACGTCGTAGTAGAAGCCGTCGCGGATGGCCGGGCCGATGCCGAGCTTCGTCCCGGGGAAGAGGTCCAGGATCGCCTCGGCCATGACGTGCGCGGCCGAGTGGCGCATCGCGCCGAGTTCGTCCTGGGCACCGGCGTCCAGCAGCTCGTCCGCCGACCCGCGCTCGGGTGCCTCCAGGACCTCGTCCACCACCAGGATCGGTTCGTCGCTCATCGTGCTTGCCTCCGGAGAATCACAGAACCCCTCGTCCATCGACAGGACGAGAGGTTCACTCCCGCGGTCCCACCCGCCTTCGCAGGCCGAGCCTGCGCGCTCTGGGGTCGCGCTAACGGGCGACTCCCGGGCCGGTTCACCGGCCGCTCACGGGTGGTGCCTCCAGGTTCGATCGCCGGGTTTCCAGCCTCGTCCCGGCTCTCTGTGGATCGTGCGACCCGGAGGCGCGTCCCGATCGACGCTGTCTTCGTGTTGTGGTGGGCGACACTGGACTCGAACCAGTGACCTCTTGCATGTCAAGCAAGTGCTCTAACCAGCTGAGCTAGCCGCCCGGTCGAGGGTCAATCTACCATCTCGACCTTCGCCGTCACGCTGACGAGTCCGCTCGACCTGAGCGATCACGGGAGTGTTCCAGATCCCGTCGATGGACCCGCCGCTGAGTCGTTGCTCCGGGGTGTTCCACGTCGGCGAGCGGCATCATACCGCGACCATGCCGGACCGACAACGGCGATCGACCGGGTCCTGGTCGACCACGCGCACCGGGTTCCCGTCATCATCGCATCTCATGGATGCCCTCGCGACGCGAGCACGTCCGTCGGGACTGACCTGCCCGCCGACTTGATCCGCGCGGCCTCGACGGCGTCGATCTGGGCCATGGCATGCGCTCGCCGATCGGGCCGCCGAACCCAACCCCTACTTCAGAGCCGAGTTCGTCCTCGCCAACGCCCTGGAGCGCGGAGTCGATGTCGATCCTGCTCGTCGTCCGCGAGGGTGAACGGTGGCTCGCCTGCCTCCCGGTCGTCGAGCGGGCCACCGTCGCGGACCCTGCCGCTACGCGCACCTCGAGGGCGCTCACCGACGAATACTCCTCTGCTCGGCACCCCGCTGGTCGATCGGGACGCCATGGATGTCGGCCGCTCGACGCCTTGGTCGGAGTCGATACCAGGCGAACGCGATGCCGGCGGCCCTGCTGCTTCGATCCAGCTCGCGTCCGACGGCCCGGTCGGCCGGGCCCTCGTTCGAGCCGCAGACGCGCCGGGGCCTTCGACCGATCATCTTGCAGACCGTACGAACGGGCGGCCTGGCGACGAGACGCGGACGGTGACGCCTCGGGCAGCGCAGCTGAAGGACATCCGACCGTCAAGTCCTTGGGAGGCGCGCTCGCCGGCTGCCGGAGGCCCTCGGCGGCGACATGCAGGTCGTCGACCGGACGAGGAGTCCGAGCGGCTGGGAGGTCTTCCTGGCGATGGAGAACTCGGGCTGGAAGGCCGAGCAGGGCACCGCCCTCGGGAGCACGCGACCGGGATGCCGCCTTCTTCCGTCGGATGTGTACCGACATGGCCGGGGCAGGTCACCTGGGGGTCGTCGTCGCTCGAGGTGAATGAGCAGGCCGCTCGCGATGGAGTGCCATCTGCCGCGACGGCGACGCGCTGTTCTCGTTCAAGATCGCCTACGACGACGAGTACAGCCCCTTCTCACCGGGTGACGCAGCTGGAGCTGCACCGGTGATCGAGGGTTTCACGACCAGGGCTTTCGGTTCGGCTGATACGTGCGCAAGCCCGAGCCAACACGCATATGAACCGGCTCTGGCCGCACCGTCGGCCGATGCGGACGCTGTTCCTGCCGAGGGAGCCGGACAGCCCGGCCTGGTGCGCCCGTCGTCGCCGGCAAGGCGATGCTGCGGTCCGTCCACAAGGACCTGGCCAGGCTGCGTCGCGGCATCCGTCGACGACCGGCTCAGCCGTATTGGCGGCAGTCACGTCGACCTCCGCGAAGGCCCGCGTACAGATCGAGCGGCTCGAGCGCGGCCTGACCACGCCCAGGTCCATCATCGACATATGATGCAGATGGCACGCGAGCGCCTCTCATCGCGTGCACCTCGCCGTTCGAGGCTGGGAGTGCTGTGATCCGGCTCGCGTGCGGTGACTGGCCGGACCTGTCGGCCTGGCGGGCACCTCGCCGACCGGGCCGCCGAGCCCAACCCGTTCTATCGTCCCGAGTTCCTGCTCGCGAACGTGGAGGAGCGGGACGGCGACTGCGACCTGCTCGTCGTGCGCGACGATGAGCGCTGGCTGGCCTGTCTGCCGATCCGGGAGGTCCCGGCGAACCGGACCTTCCCGTTGCCGCACCTCGAGGCCCTGGTCGATCCGTATTCCGTCTGCAGCACACCGCTCGTCGATCGCGACGACGTGCAGCGTGGGGTCGACGGGCTGCTCGGCATTCGTCGGCGACGAGCACGGTGCGTCGGCCCTCCTGCTGGCGATGTTCGCCGCCCGACGGGCCGGTCGGGAGCGCCCTCGACGGCCATCGCCGCCGTCGCGCCGGATCCATCCGGTCGTCTACCTGGACGGGACGCGGGCGGCCTGGCACCGATCGCCCGAGGAACGAGCCGAACGGCGCCGGGATCAAGGAGTCCGAGCGCCACGGTTGGCGCGCCGGGCGCGCGGACTGGAGCGTGAACTCGGGGCGGGACTCCGAGGTCGTCGACCGGGCGGATGACCCGGCCGCCTGGGACGCTGTTCCTGGCGCTCGAGGCCTCGGGCTGGAAGGCGGAGGCGCGGCACGGCGCTGGCCAGCACCGCCGGCGATGCGGCGTTCTTCCGTCGCATGTGCGCCGGCATGTCGGCGACCGGGCACCTCGACTCGTCGCCCTCGAGGCCGGCGGTCGGACGGCGGCGATGGAGTGCCACCTGATCGACGGTCGGCGCCACGTTCGTGTTCAAGATCGCCTACGACGGCCGACCTCCGACCGATTCTCGCCGGGATACCTGCTCGGCGTGCGCGTCCTCGACGGGTTCGACCAGCAGGGTCTCGATCTGGCCGACTCGTGCGCGGCCCGAGGGCAACGCCCACATGATCGGCTGTGGCCGGACCGGCGCGCGATGCAGACCCTCCTCCTGCCGACCGGCGCTCGCGCGCACGACTCGTCGGGCCGGCGGTCCGGGCGAAGCGGCTGGCGCGGCACGTCCGGGATGACCTGTTGCACGAGCCATGACTGACCCTGAGCGCGCCGACGTCCAGCTGCTCGACTTCGGCGACGCGGGACGGCTCGAGCGGTTCGGCGACCGGGTCGTGGACCGCCCGCATCCCGGTGCGACTGGCGCGCGGCGGGATCGCCGGCGCGTGGCTGGACGCGGACCTGCGCTATGACCGCGACGGCGGCTGGAGCGGGCCGGCGGCGGCCCTCGGCGAATGGTCCGTGGCGGTGGATGGGATCCCGCTCCTGTTGCGACCCACGGATGCCGGACAGTGCGGGCTGTTCCCCGAGCACAGGGAGATGCTGCCGTGGCTGCGAGATCGGGTCGCGGCACGGGTCGAGATGGATGCCGCGACCACCACGCCCGCCGTCCTGCATCTGTTCGCGTACACGGGCCTGGCGACGCTGGCCATGGCCGCCGCCGGAGCCGCCGTCACGCATGTCGACTCGTCGCGCCCGACGGTCACCTGGGCGCGGCGGAATGCCGAGACGGCCGGGCTCGCCGATCGGCCGATCCGCTGGATCGTCGACGACGCCCGGGCGTTCGCGGAACGCGAAGCCAGGCGCGGGCGACGGTATGCCGGGCTCGTCCTCGACCCGCCCTCGTACGGCCATGGCGCCGGCGGTCGGGCGTGGCAGATCGAGACCGACCTGGAGCCGCTCCTTGGGATCTGCCACGGGATCCTGGCGCCGGGCGCGTTCGTGCTGCTCACGGCCCACACGGCGGCGTTCGATCCGGACCGGCTCGCGTCCGCGCTCGCACGGACACTCCGCGTGCGACCGGCGACCGTCGAGTCCGGCGATCTGGGGATCACGAGCATCGATGGCCGTCGCCTGGAGCTCGGGGCGTTCGCCCGCGCTCGCGGGGACGGCATGATGGTCGCGATGCGCTCCCCCACTCCGGTCCTGACCAGCCTGGCCAATCCACGCATCAAGGCCGCCGTCGCACTGCGCGATCGACGCGAACGTGACACCGCCGGCCTGACGATCGTGGACGGCGCCCGGGAAGTCCGCCGGGCCCTGGACGCCGGCGTGGAGGTGTCGGACGCCTTCGTGTGCGAGTCGCTCGTCGGCGGACCGGACGCGCGCGCGGCCCTGGACCGGTTGGCGACGGGCGACATCCCGGTCACCTCGGTCAGTGAAGCCGTCTTCGCGAAGCTCGCCTTCGGCAGTCGGGCGGAAGGTCTGGTCGTCATCGCCCGCACGCCGTCGACGGCCCTCGATCGACTCGCGCCCGGACCGGAGCCGCTGATCGTCGTCATGGAAGGCGTCGAGAAGCCCGGCAACGTCGGCGCGGTCCTGCGCACGGCCGACGGCGCCGGTGTCGATGCCGTGATCGCCGCGTCGCCGGTGACCGACCTGTACAACCCGAACGCCATCCGAGCCAGCGCCGGGACGATCTTCGGGGTGCCGCTGGCCGAAGCGCCGTCGGCGGAGGTCCTGGCCTGGCTACGGGTCCGCGGCCTGCGGATCGTGACGGCGCGGGTCGATGCGACGCTCGCCTACACCGACGCCGACTTCACCGGCCCCGTCGCCATCGTGCTCGGTGCCGAGGCAGCCGGCCTGACCGACACGTGGCGCGGCGATGACATCACCGGCGTCCGCATCCCGATGGCCGGGACGGCGGACAGCCTCAACGTGTCGATCTCGGCCGCGATCCTCGCGTACGAGGCCCGTCGCCAGCGGGATGTGGCGCGCCAGGGAGCCTCGACATGAGTGGATCCGGACGTCGGCTTCGACTTCGTGGTCATCGGCGCCGGCCCGGCCGGCGAGGCGGCCACGTACAAGGCGCGTGAGCTCGGGGCGTCGGTCGCGGTGATCGATCGCGAATGGTTCGGCGGGAGTTGCCCGCACATCGGCTGCCTCCCGTCCAAGGCGCTCCTCGGCAGCGCTGCCCGGCACGCCGCGAACCCGGCCACGTACGACTGGCCGCGCGCATCCGCCCGTCGCGACTACATGGTCAACCGCGCGCCGGGTGCCGCCGAGCCGGACGACAGCGGCCATGTCCGCGGCCTCGAGGGTGCCGGCGCCACCGTCTATCGCGGCGAGGCCCGGATCGCGGGCCGTGGCCTCGTCGACGTGTCGCACGACGGCGTTCGCCACACGATCCGTGCGACGCATGTGGTGGTCGCGGTCGGGTCGGTCTCGAAGGCGCCACCGGTCCAGGGCCTGGACGCGGTCCCGACCTGGACCAACCGCGAGGCGACCCTCACCCGCGAGCTGCCCCGGAGCCTCGTCGTCCTGGGCGGCGGACCGACCGGCTGTGAACTGGCGCAGGTCTTCGCCCGCTTCGGCGTCCCGACCACGATCGTGCAATCGGGCGCCCGCCTCGCGCCGACCGACCATCCGCGCAACTCGGACGCGATCCGGGCGACGCTCGAGGGCGACGGCGTCACGGTGCGCCTGGGCGTCCGGGCCATCCGGGCGGAGGCTGGCGGCGGGGCCGACGGCGCCCATCGGATCGCCCTCGACGACGGCACGTACGCCGACGGGCACGCGATCCTGCTCGCCGCGGGACGGACGTTCCCGATCGACGACATCGGCCTCGAGCACTACGACATCGACACCTCCGGGCGCACGCCGTTCCCGCGCGACGGCCGGCTCCGCGTCGCCGAGGGGCTGTGGGTCGTGGGCGATCCCGCCGGCCCGGAACTCCACACCCATCAGGCGCACTACCAGGGCGAGCTGGCCGTCCGGATGGCGCTTGGCGAGCCGGTCGTGCCCGACTACCGGGCCCTGCCGCGCGCGACGTACACGTCGCCCGAAGCCGCCTTCGTGGGGGTCACCGTGGAAGCGGCCCGCGAGGCGGGCCTGGACGCCTTCGAACTCGTGGCCGACTTCGCGACCAGCACCCGTGGCTACGGCGTGGAGGCCACGATCGGTCACGTGACGATCGTCGTGGACCGAGCCACGCGCGAGCTGGTCGGGGCGGCGATGGCCTGCCCGGACGCGTCGGCCGCCATCCACGAGTGCGTCCTGGCGATCAAGGCCCACGTCACGATCGACGTCCTGGCCGAGACGATCCACGCCTTCCCGTCCACGTCGCGCATCCTCAACGGGCTCTTCGCCGACGCTCGCCGGGAGCTCGGTCCCGCCTAGCGCTCGAAGACGACCCGCCCGTCCATCAGGACGACCGTCGGGGCGCGCGTTCGACAGGGCCCCGCCGGGCTCGACCGGTTCGTCCAGGGTCGCCGAGGGCAGGACGACGATGTCTGCCCGATGGCCGACGACGAGACGCCCGCGATCCAGCTCCCCGGCCGAGATCGCACCGTCGACGCACGCGGCGCGGAGGGCACGATCGAGGGTCAGCGCCTCGGACGGCGCGAACGTCGGCGTCCCGTCCGGCCAGCGGGGATCGGCACGCGTGATGGACATGGCGATACCGGGCCACGGGTCGGGTGGCTCGACCGGGGCGTCCGTCCCGAACGCCATCACCGCGCCACTCCGGGCGAGCGACCCCCAGCTGTAGCCGCGTTCCTCGGCGCGTTCACCCCACAGGCGACGGGCCGTCGCGGCATCGGAGCCGAGATGGACCGGCTGGACGCTCGCCGCGATCCTCGCCGAGGCGAATCGTGCGCGATCCGTCGGATGGAGCATCTGGACGTGCTCGATCCGGGGCATCAGCGGGAGACGGCCACCGACCGGTGCCAGGAGGTCCAGCGCCTCGCGGACCGCCGCGTCACCGATGGCATGGATCTGGGTCGAGATCCCGCCGGCCGCCGCACGACCGACGAGTTCGCGCAGGACGTCCGGGTCGGTCATCCAGAGTCCGCGGCGTGCGTCGGCCGCCATCGGGCGGTCGGCTTCCGCTTCGAGGTCCTCCAGGAGCCGCGCCGTGCGCGACCCCATCGAGCCGTCGGCGAAGCACTTCAGCCAGCCGACCCGTGCCCGGCCGGCGGGGTCCGCGCCCAGGACGTCACCGCTGCGCAGGCCGCCGGCGAGCGCCGTGTCGAGGCCGTCGTCGCGCAGGCACGCGTGGACGCGCAGCGGCAGCCGCCCCCCATCGGACAGGTCCGCGTACGCCGGGTACGAGAACGTCAGGTCCGGGTCCGGGACGACCGCCCCTGGATCGTGGACGGCGACGAGCCCCATCGCGACCAGCTCCCGTCCGACCGCCGCGATGGCCGCCGACAGGTCCGCGGCCTCGGCGTGGGGGATGTGGACGGTCACGATCCGCGCCGCCGCGTCGAAGATGACCCCCTCGGGCGCGCCGTCGGCGGTCCGCCGGATGATGCCGCCCGACGGATCCTCGGTCGCGGCCGTGACCCCGGCCGTCCGCAGCGCGGCGTGGCTGACCCAGAGGGCATGGTGGTCGTGCGCCCACAACGCCACACGCCGTCCGGGCGCCACGGTCTCGAGGTCGTCGGCCGTCGGCCAGCCGCCCCACCGATCCGAGTCCCAGCCGTGGCCCTGGAGCCAGGCGTCCGGATCGGTCGCGAGGTGACCCTCGTGCGCGGCCCGGATCCGGCGCAAGCCGTCGGCGACCGTCGGACTCGTGGTCAGGTCGAGATGCCGGGTCGCGAGGGCCAGCTGGGCGAGATGCAGGTGCGCGTCGGTCAGCCCGGGGATCGCCACCTCGTCGGGCTCGAGATCGAACCGCTCCGTGTGCGGGTCCGCCCGGGTCTCGAGGTCCACCTGGGTCCCGGCGAAGGCGATCCGACCAGTCGCGGATCCCGATGGCCTCCACCCAGCCGAAGCCGGCATCGCCGGCCAGGGTCGCGATGCGTCCGGTGATGAGGGCGTCGAGCGGCACCCGGCGTCAGTCCCGGTCGGTCGGGTCGGACGGGCCGGTGAGGTCGGGCGTGGATGCCTCGCCGGGCTGCGGAACATCGAGCGGACCAGGCACCGGCGCCGTGGGAGCACCCGCCGGCGGGGCGGGATTGACGCGGCGCTCCTCGCCGCTCCAGGTCGGCCGATCCGCCCCGAGCGCGGCGGCGATCGGGTCGACCGCATGCGGGTCCGCTGGCGCCTCCGTCGGGAGCAGGGGCCCGCGCAAGGTGAACGAGGCGACGCCGGTCACGAGCGTCGCGAGCGCGACGATGAGGATGACCGTCGTCGTGCCGATGAGGTCCGAGATCGTGCCGGCGATGATGATCGGCAGGAAGCTCGACACCGACACCAGCATGTTCAGGATGCCGAAGACGCGACCGCGGACGTCCTCGGGAAGGTCCTCCTGCAGCTGCGTCTGGGACGGGATGGCCACGAACGCATAGGCGATCCCGGCGAGCAGGGCGATGACGACGACCACCGCAAGCAGCGACGTGATCGCCGAGAGGTCGATCCCGCCGGGCGCATCCGCCCGCTGCAGGAGTCGGCTGATCGGCCCCGCGCCGGACAGCGCGGCGAGCATGACGCCCAAGCCCGATCAGGCCGCACTCGATGACCCGTCGGCGATGCAGGTACTTGCCGTAGGAGTTGAGGAGCAGGACGCCGGTCACGACGCCGAACCCGAGCGGCAGCACGACGACCACGAAGTCCTTGGTGCTGAGGCCCAGCGACTCACGCGCGAACTCCGGACCCAGGACGCCAAGGACGCCGACGAGGGAGGCGGCGATGCCCAGGTAGATGAGCGACCAGGTGATCGACCGATGGCCCTGGATGAACGAGAGCCCTTCACGGAGCTGCGCGACGGTCTCGCCCGCCGCGTCGCCGGCATCGCCGGCGCTCGGGTCCCGTTCCGGTGGCGGCGAGGCCGGCAGGGTGAAGCAGAACGCGCCGGCGAGGAAGTACAGAGCAGCGACGATGAGGATCAGGGCCTCGGCCCCTGCGACGCTGACCACCAGCGGTCCGAGAAGGGCGAACCCGAGCGCGAACGCCGCATTGAGCGTCAGCGTGAAGATGCCGTTGGCCGAGAGCAGCTGCGGTTTCTCGACGATCGCTGGGATCATCGCCGCCTCGGCGGGCGCGAAGAACGTCGTCACGGTCGAGATGAAGATGTTCAGCAGCAGGATCGCCACCAGGTTCTCGCCGACGAGGTACAGCCCGATCATCGCCACGCCGCGCAGGAAGTTCGTCCCGACGAGGATGACCCGCCGATCGAATCGGTCGACGTAGACGCCGGCGACCGCCGAGAACAGCACGGCCGGGACCAGGAAGCGACAGCAGCAGCAGGCTGACCGGGCGTGTTCGACGACGTCGACTCGACGACGATGACGGTCAGGCCGTACAGGACCATGTTCCCGCCGATCTGGGTCGCGGCCTGCGCCGACCAGAGGCGGAGGAAGGCCGAGTTGCGGAAGACCGTGGAGGCGCTCGGGGCGATCGATTCGACGACGGTCTCGGCGCTGGCCGCGTCCTCCATGGGATCGCTCACGGCCGGGCGTCCGGGGCGAACGGGTCGACGGCGGCGGTCATCGCGATGTCACCCCGCGACTCGAAGCCGACGAGTCGCCGCTCCACCACGTTCCGGGCCAGCAGGATGTGCCGCCCGCAGGTCAGGCAGCGCAGACCCAGGTCGGCGCCGAGCCGGTCGATCCGCCACGTTTCGCCGCCACACGGGTGGGGCCGGGCCAATCGGACGACATCGCCGAGCAGGAAGGCGGGGACGGTGCGGTTCGGACATCGGGCCGGTCAGGGTATCAAAGGCGAGGCTGGCCGTGGTCGGGCATGAGGTCGCGGTCGCTCGCCGGCAACTCGAGGCGATCCATCGGCGTGACCGTGACGACGACGTCCGGCTGCGTGGCGGCAAGCTGGGCGATGACGCCGCCCGAGCGTGTCAGCGAGCCGGTCAGCTTGTCGGGCGCCCCGATGGCGACGAGGTCGATCTGGTCGCCGAGCGGCAGCCCCTCGAGCGTGACGCCGCCCGCGAACCCGACGATCGCGAGCCCCGGGACCGCCCGCACGCCGCCGATGGCGATGGCCTCGGCGCCGGCGTTCCGGAGCTCGTTGAGCAGATCCTCGAGCCCGGCCGCGTCGATCGGACCGCTGATCGTCACCGCGATCGCCGCTCCCGACCACCGGATCGAGCCCGGCATACGCGCGGACCCGACCGAGCTCGGCGCGCAGGTCGTCGATGGAGATCTCGCCGCGCGCCTCACTGGTCGGTCAGCGTCTCGAGGTCCCGTTCCAGCGTCGCGACCTCGCGCCGAAGCTGGTCATTGCGGCCGTTCAGGTTGGCCACCAGGACGGTCAGCTCCTGCGACGAGAGCTGGGCCAGCGGCGAGCCGACGGTCTGCGCCCGCAACTGGACGATGACCAGCAGGCCCAGGACGAAACAGACCGCCGCGATCGTGACCTGGTTCCGACGACGCCCCATCGTCAGCCTCCCGGGCTCGCGCTGGGCAGCGGCGACGCGGCCGGCAGCGGGCGGGCGTAGCGCAACGTGATCGTGCCCGCGAAGGCCGGCACGACCACCTGCTCGGGCTCCGCGAACGACAGGCGGATCCCGTAGGCGTCGGCCCTGGCGCGGACCAGGTCGACGAACCCGGGCGAGACACTGAGCCGGGCGTACAGGTCGTCCGGGCCGATCGCGCGTGATGCGGAACGGCGGCGCGAGGTAGGCGGAGTTGACCAGCACGGACGGTCCGATGTCGATGATCGCCGTGGTCGGTGTGACTCGCTCCTCGTTGACGGCGATGGCCTCCGCCCCGGCCAGCCACAGCTCCCGCACGAGCGTCCGCACGTCCAGCGCGGTCACGAGGTAGTCCGCCTCGCTCGCGCCGTCACTGACCGGTCGCAGCGAATCCTCCAGCTGCAGGACGACCCCCGAACCGGTGAGCGGGATGAGGCCGGCCGCGATGCGGGCCTCCAGCAGCTGGTCGTTGAGCCCACCCACGACGGCCGCCGAGCCGGCCCCGGCCCCTTCGACCTCCCCGATCCGCGTGCGCAGGTCCAGGATCCGCGTCTTGAGCGCGTCCTGCTGCGCCTGCAGCTCCGGTGGCGGTCTCGATGAGCGGCGATCGCTCCTGGGTCGTGTACCGGACGCGCGGCGCCTCGGCCGCGAGCTGGGCGGCGATGAGGAAGCCGAGTCCCAGCAGCGCGACGCCGAGGGTCAGTTGCCAGCTCGGGATCGTCCGGATCCGGGCCAGCACGGTCACGCCCCCGCGGCGTCCTGGCGACGCCGCCGGACGATCAGCCCGACCACCGCCGCGATGGTCGCAAGGACCGCCACGACGGCGACGACGGTCGCTGCCGAGCTGTCGGCCGAGGTCGGCGCGGTCGGGCTCGGGCCGGGGCCGCTCGACGGTGCGGCGGTCGGCGCCCCCGGAGCCGCCGTCGTCCCGGGAGCCGGGTTGCCG
Source organism: uncultured Chloroflexia bacterium (assembly GCA_963738475.1). GTDB lineage: Bacteria > Chloroflexota > Limnocylindria > Limnocylindrales > CSP1-4 > SPCO01. The sequence continues at coordinate 492,744 of CAVTWU010000028.1, read as the reverse complement.
ATCCACGGGGCCGGCACCGGACCGGGAGCCGCCGGCTGCGGTCCGTAGCGCGTGGGCGCGACCGCACCGACCGATGCCAGCCAGGCGTCACCGAAGGCCGTCGTATCGAGACCCAGCGCCTGTTCGAACGCCTCGTCATCGGTCAGGCCGGACGCGTACGACGTGACCAGCGCCACGAGCGCGTCCTGCCCGTACGTGCGCACGAGGTAGTCGACGGCCGCCGTGCTCTCGGCATAGGCGAGGCTGAACCGCTCGAACGTGGTCGGGAACTGGCCCGTCAGGCCATCGAGCGGGATGAGCGTCCCGTTCCGGGCGCCAGACTCGATCGTGTTCCGATAGCCGAAGTCGTAGCCCTGGCTCTGGTATTCGGCGACGCCCTCGTTCAGCCAGCGCGGCGGGAAGTGGTACGGGTTCTCGACCGCCGTATCGAACACGAGATGGGTGAGTTCGTGCGGGATCACGACGCTCACCCACGGCGTCGTTGATCTCGCCGGGCGTCACGAGCGCGAACAGCGTCCGGATCTCGGCATTCGCCTGGCCGCCCACGTTCTCGCGCGTCCCCGGGCCGAGCGCGTCGTAGAACGGCGGCCTGATCGGCGTAGACGAAGAAGTCGATCGGTTCGGTCTCCGTCACGCCCAGCAGCGCGCTGGATGACTCGACCGCTTCCTCGGCGATCTTCAGCGCGCGAGCCCCGAACGCGGCCGTGCCCTCGTACCAGTGGACGCGCACGATGTCGCCCGATTCCGTCCGCCAGTCGAACCGATCGTCCACGTACTTGACGCTCACCGTGGGACCGGTGATCGGGGCATCCGGCGACGCCGACGGGTAGAGGCGCCACTGGGCCTTGAGCGTGGTGTTCGGGGAGAGTCCACCCTCGATCACGTCGAAGGATTCGGTCAAGAGTCGCTCACCGGTCCCGCGCGGCGCCGGCACCTCGAGGAGCGTCGGGCCGAGCGCGCCGGGAAACGTCAGCAGCAGTTCGGCCGACTCGATCGGCTCATCGATCACGGTCGGCTGGCTGAACACGATCTCCTTGCCGAACTCGGACGTCGCCGTGGGCGTCCCGAAGGTCACCGGATCGGCGGCGAGGACGGCCGGCGCCGCGAGGAGCGACAGCCCCGCCGCGAGTACGAGGGGTGCGATACGTCGGCGTGCGGCAACGAGCCGGCCCGAGGCGATCAGTCGGCCCATGCCAACCCCGCCATGCGCAGGATCCCCAGTCCGTTCTGTCCGGCGCCGAGCAGGCCGGTCCGCGACAGCGCCCACCCGCTCCCGTACGTCAGCGGGACGACCGGCACGTCGCGCTGGACGATCGTCTCGGCCTCGTCGTAGGCTGCCGTCGCACCGGCTTCGTCCGTCGCCGCACCCGCGGCGGCGATCGCCGCATCGAAGGCGTCAGACGAATAGTGGCCGTAGTTGTTCGACGAGCCGGACCCCAGCAGGATGCCCAGGAAGTCGTTGCGGCCCGGGTAGTCCGCGACCCACCCGAGCGACCACATCGCCGGCGGATCGGCATGGAGCCGGTCGAAGTAGGTATCGAAGCCCATCGTCTCGTACGTCAGCGTGATCCCGAGCTCGCGTTCGAGGTCCGCGAGGATGCCGGCGTCGCCGGTCCCGCCACCCGTCAGGAACGTGACGTCGGGGAAGCCGCTGCCGCCCGGATAGCCGGCCTCGGCGAGGAGGGCGCGGGCCCGGTCCGGATCGTGCGGCGGGAGGAAGTCGCGGTCGCTCCGACCCGGGATGCCGGGCGGGACCATGGACGTCGCGACGACGTCCGAGCCGGTGGTCGAGGCCAGCGCCGCGATCCGACGCCAGTCGATGGCCATCCCGAACGCCTGGCGGACGCGGACGTCGTCGAACGGCTCCTGGCGCACGTCGAACCCGTAGTACTCGACCGACAGTGACGGGACCTCCAGCAACTGCGGGCCGAGCGTCTCGTCGTAGGCGATCCACGACGCGTCGTAGTCGCCGATCGGCGCGTAGTCGAGTTGCCGCGCCTCGAACACTTCGACCGGGCTCTTTCCGCCGAGATCGCCGACCAGTTCGATCGTCTCGATGGCCGGCGTCCCGGCCCAGTAGCGGGTGTTGGCCTTGAGCGTCAGGACCTCGGGCGTGGCCTTCGACAGCACGTACCCGCCACTCCCGACGAAGCCATCACCGGCCTGCAGCGAGGCGTTCGGCGGCACGATGCCGAAGGTGGGGCTGGCGACGACGTCGACGAACTCCGCGGCCGGCCGGGTCAACTCCACCGTGACGTCACCGGTCGCGTCATCCGCGCTGAGGCCGACGGACGCGGGATCGCTGTTCGCCCCGGTGACGTAGTCGGGCACCCCGACGACATCGAGCATCAGGCTGGTCAGCGGCGACGGCGCCTGCGGGTCGACGATCCGCAGCCAGCTGCGGACGACGTCGGACGGACGGAGTGGGGTGCCGTCGGAGAACGTCAGGTCCGGTCGAAGGTGGAAGACGATCCGCCTGCCGCCATCCTCGATGCGCCACGACTCGGCGAGGGCCGGCCGGGTCTGGCGATCGGCGTCGAACGTCGTGAGCGACTCGAACAGCTGTGCGGTGACGGCGGCGCTGCCGGCATCGCCCTGGGCGGCCGGGTCGAGCGTGCTCGGGGCGCCTGTCAGGATGCGGGCGACGCGCGTCGATCCGGCGGCCGGCCCCGAACAGGCTGCCCACGACATCGACACGATCAGCAGCCACGCGATCCAGGCCCAGCGACGCATCGGCGCGAGTATACGGGCGGCGTCGGAATCGGCCCCCGGCGGGCGGTCCGACTGCGATCGGTGGCGGCTCACGCGGCCATCAGCCGCCATCCAGTGGATCCCGTCGATCAGCCGCCGATCAGCAGATCCCGTCGCCAGCCGAACCGATCGATGATCCGATAGCGGTCGCGCTTGATGGCACGGCCGACCTCCGGGTCGGCGGGCGGCGCGTCGTCCTGGGTGGGTGCCGGATCCCCGTCCAGGGGCAGATCGGCGATCCGTACCGCGCGTCGCGGCGTCGCCTCCTCGCCTGCATCCCGGAGCACGAGGCTCCACCAGGTCGCGAGCGGTCCGGCGGATCGGAAGTGCTCGTCCAGCGGTCCGCGCGCGACCGCGTCGGCCCGACGGAAGGCGAGGCAACCCGGGTCGATCACGTCCACGTCACCCACCGGCGCGGGGACGAACCGGCGCAGGTCGTCGGACGTGCTCCCCCACCCGCCCGCGACGGCGATCGTGGGATCGTCGAGGGCATGGACGAGGGGCGTCACGAAGTCGCCCGTGGGCTCCAGTCCGGCGTCGAGCAGGATGACGACGGCGGCCCGGGCGCGACGGATCCCGATGTTCGCAGCGGCGGCCGGTCCCAGTCGCGCGCTCGGTCCAGACCACGTCCGAGGTCGTCCGCGGCGCGTCAGCGCCGTCGAGGAGCGCGGCCATCTCGGCCGTCGGGCCATCGGCCACGATGACGATCCCGGTCCCCGCCGGTGCCCAGGCGCGCAGTCCGGCGAGCGTTCGCTCCAACGTCGGCCGTTCGGTCCGTGGCGATCAGCACGACCGTCGCGGGACCGGCCTCCGGCTCGCCCGTTCGATCCGGGACCGAGGCACTCGACCCGTAGCGGACCCGGTCGCCCTCGACCGCGTCGGGCGGCACCGCCGGGGCGAGGGCGAAGTCCGTCCCGCGATCCACGATCTTCCAGCCTGCCGCCTCGATCGTCGCCCCGAAGACGGTCGGCCTCATCCCAGTCCTGCGCGGCTCGGGCGGCGGACCGGGCATGGGCGGCGTCGAGGACGGCCTGTGGGATATGCGTGCGTGTCATGCCGGCGACGGTCCTGGACCGCGAGGCGATCGGCCAGTCGCTGCATCAGGCCCGGGACGACGCGATCCATCTCCCAGGGCTGCTCCAGTCCGGGCAGGACGCGGTCGCGATGGATCCGGGCCAGGTGGAACGGCAGGACGAGCCACGCGAGGTCCGCCGCCTCGCGAGCGGCGTCAGCGTCCGACCGCGCCCGCCCAGGTGCCGAGGTACGCCGTCGTCAGCGTCGCCCGGTCCGGGCGCGCGCGGCGCCGGACGCTCCCGACACGAACGACTCGAGCGACAGGAACGGGTGCGTGACCGACGCGTCCGACCAGTCGAAGATGACCGGGCCCATCTCGCCGACGATCACCTGGCTGGCTCCGAGATCGCCGTGATCCAGGCTGTCGGGCACGCCCGAGGCCGCCATCCGACGACACGCGTCCGCGATGCGCTCCGCGTGCTCGAGGAGGCACGCGAGACCGGCGTCGGTCAGGCCGCCCGGCTCGCCGACGCGCAGCAGCGTCGCCGTCGCCCAGGATCCCCGGCACATCGTCCGCGAGCGCCGCGAGCGACGCGGTCGCGACCCCGGCGACGGACAGACGCCCTCGCTCCGCGGCGAGCACGCGCTGGGTCTCGGCGAGCCTCGCCATCGTGGCGGTCCAGGCTGCGGGATCGTCGACCTCGGCCAGGCTCGGTCCGGCGACGTGGGCCAGCAGCAGCCGCCCACCGGCCGGGTCCGCGGCGATGACCGGCGGGACCAGCCCTGGATCGAGGTCGGCCAGGAGGCCCGTCACGGCGATCTCGTGGGCGAACGCGACCGGCACGGCCTTCGCCCAGACGAGCCCGCGGTCCGTGTCGGCCTGCAGCAGCGCGCTCCGGCCCCACGAGCGGATCTGCCGGTACGCAGCCCCGTCGGCGCAGGCCGGCGTCGGCCAGGCGCGTCGTCCGCCCAGGTCGTCATCGTCTCGAGCCAGCCTGGGCGGTACCACGCCTGGTGCGACGCCGTCGGACGGCTCGAGCGCGCCCGCCCGCGATCGCGCCGTGAGCCCGGCGCTCGCGCTCGCCGGCGCCAGTCGCTCCGGCAGCGCATCCCGCTCGCACCACGTCGCACCGGCGCGGGACCTCGCCGCCGACGAGGATCGCGTCGTAGAGCCGCTCGTCGGCCGTCTCGCTCAGCCAGGCCGCGCGAAGCGTGACGACCTCGAGGCCGAGCCGGTCCACGCATCGACGGCGCTGACGGCGGCGACCACCTGCCACGGCACGGTCAGGTCGACGTCGAACGACGGAAGCGTGCCGTCGGCCAGCACGAGGACGCGCTCGTCGTCGTGCGCGACGGATCGCGACGGAGACACGGGCGACGCGGCGACTCGAGGTCACGGGCGTGGACGATCCTTCGGTGTTGAACGTGATGGCCGGGTGCCCGAGTATAGGTGGCGACACGCCCGCTTCGAGACGATCCGGGTCGCTCCCCGGGTCGCCCGGGCCGCGCCGGTCCCGGTACCCTTGCGCGACACGCCGCCGGATCCGAGCCGGCCGCACCGGAGGACCGCACCCATGACCACCCGGACCCTGCTGCTCGTCGGAACCCCCAAGGGCGCGTTCATCCTGGAGAGCGATGCGGCTCGCGCGTCGTGGTCGCTGCGGGGACCGATGTGCGAAGGCTGGCCGATCCACGACGTCATCGTCGACCCGGCGTCGGGCGCGCTCCTCGCGGCCGGCGGCAGCCCGTGGTACGGCCCGGCCGTCTTCCGCAGCACGGACCTCGGCGCGACCTGGACCCACTCGTCGGTCGGCCTGACCTACGGCGACGACGGCGAGGCCATCACGACCACGTGGAGCCTCGCGGCCGGTCCGGACGGCACGATCTACGCCGGCGTCGAGCCCGCCGGTCTGTTCCGGAGCGCCGACGGCGGCATCACCTGGTCGCACGTCGCAGGGCCTGACGGATCACCCGACTCGCCCGGACTGGCAGCCCGGCAACGGCGGGCTGATCCTCCACACGATCGTCCCCCACCCCACCGATGCCGATCGCGTGTGGGTCGGGATCTCGGCGGTCGGCGTGTTCGAGACGCGCGACGGCGGCGACCACCTGGGTCCCGCGCAACACGGGCGTCCGCGCCGACTTCAACCCGGATCCGTATCCGGAGATCGGGCTGTGCGTCCACAAGTTCGCCGCGGCCGCCGGGCAGCCCGAGACGCTCTACCAGCAGAACCACTGCGGCGTCTATCGCACCGACGACGGCGGCGAGCACTGGGACGAGATCACGCCCGGGCTGCCCGGGCAGTTCGGCTTCCCGCTGGTCACCGATCCGCGCGACCCGGATACGGCCTGGGTCATCCCGCTCAACGGCGACGACAAGGGCCGCTACATGCCCGATGCCAGCGCGGCGGTGTGGCGGACCCACGACCGTGGCGCGACGTGGATCCGCGCCGGCGAGGGCCTGCCGCAGGAGGGCGCGTACCTGTCGGTGCTGCGCGAGGCGATGGCCCGCGACACGCTCGACCCGGTCGGGATCGCGTTCGGGACCGGGACGGGCCAGCTCTGGCACAGCGCCGATGCCGGCGTCAGCTGGAGCCTGGTCACCGGCGATCTGCCGGCCATCTGGGCCGTGGAGTCGGTCGTCCTCGACGGCTGAGCGAGCGCGTGGCGACGGTCCTGCTGCCGCGGTCCCTGCTCGCGCTGTTCCCGGGCGTCGAGCGGCGGCATGACGTGACGCGCCGGGCACCGTCGGCGTCGGTCATCGACGCCCTGGACGCGACGGTCCCCGGGCTGCGCGACCGGCTGGTCACGCCGGGACCGCGCCTGCGTCCGCACATCAACGTCTTCGTCGACGGCGATCCGGCGCGACCTCGACACCGCCGTGGCCGGGACGTCCGTCGTGCACGTCATCCCGGCCGTCTCCGGGGGTGCCTGACGCCGGCGCCTCAGACCAGCCAGGGCTCCACGAGCCGGAGGCGTGCCACGGTCCACGTCCAGCTCCGCGCGGACGCCGATCGGCAGCACCCACTGCGGGTCCGTGTGCCCGAACGGCAGTCCGGCGACGATCGGCAGGTCGGGTCGCCCGAACTCCTCCGCGACGACGCCCCGGATCGCCGCTTCGAAGCGCGATGCGCTCGTCGACTCGAGTGGTCGCGCGGCCGTCCGACCAGGATGCCCGCGATACGGTCGAACACGCCCGCCACGCCGAGGGACCGGAGCATCCGCTCGACCTGGAGCGGGCTCGGCTTCTCCTCCGACGTCTCGAAGAACAGGAGCCGCCCGGTCCAGTCGCCCGGATCCGGCCAGGCCCACGTCCCGCGCAGCCAGTCGAGCACCTCGAGACACCCGCCGAACAGCTCCCCGGTGACGACGCCCGGTCCCTTGCAGGGTGCGCGGCCCGGTGTCCGGTCTGCCAGGCACCGACCTCGCCGACACGCGTCGGGTCGCTCCAGTCCGGATAGCCCTCCACGAACGCGTCGAACGTCGGGTAGGCATAGTCCGACGGCCGTGGACGTCAGCAGCTCGCGGACGTGCCGCTCGTGGACCGCCGGCATGGCCCCCATCTGCGACAGCCCGGCCATGACCGACGGCCCGTGGAACGTCGACGAGGCCCAGCCGTCGAGCGGCAACGAGCAGCGTCGTCGTGTCCGAGTACCCCAGCAGGATCGTCGGGTTCGCCGCGATGGCGTCGCGGTCGAGGTACGGCAGGAGCCGGATCGAGTCGTCGCCGCCGATCGACGCGACGATCGCCCGGATCGAGGGATCGGCGAAGGCCTCGTTCAGGTCGGCGGCGCGGAAGGCCGGCGTCGCGCCGGAGTCGGTCGGACGGCGCACGGGCGGATGGAAGCTCGCGAACCTCGAGACCCCACGACCGCAGCACGGCGAGGCCGTGCTCGTAGACGTGCGGGAACAGCGCTCGGTCCGCCCCACGACGGCGACACGACCGCGACGGTGTCGCCCGCGCTGAGATGTCGCGGCCGAACGGCGATCCCGGCACCCATCGCGACGGCCCTCCGACCCGGCCTTACGCCTTCAGTTCGACGGATGTCGCCAGGATGTCGTCCGGGCCGAGGTTCTCGAGCGTGTGCGGCCCGAGCCCGTCGTTCCAGGCATAGGTCGGCGGTCGGTAGTCCGGCCCCTCGTCGCGGGTGTCGAGCAGGACCGCGCCGTCCGCATCGCGGCGCACGAACTGGCTGCCGCTCCTGGCGATGAGCAGGTGTGGGGTCAGGTGCGTGTGCAGCGGCGCCGTGTCGCCAGCCCGGATGACGACCTCCAGGACTCGGACGTGTTCGTTCTCGAACACGACGCGATGATGGTCGGGTGCGCCGACCGGCCCGTCCTCGGCCACGGGATCGCCGTTTCCCACCTCAGGCGGCGGGCAGCGAGACCGTCCCGGCCTCGATCGCGGCCAGATAGGCCGCGTGATCCTTCTCGTTCACGTCGGCGTAGGCCTCCGCGAAGTCGGCGATGGCGCTGTCGAAGGTGTCGCTCGTGCCGAGATAGGCCGAGATCGCGACCGCGTCGCCGGAACGGGCATGCGCCCGGGCCAGCGTCTGCCCGCACAACGCGGCGTAGAAGCCCATGCCGAGCGGCTGGAGGGTGGTCGTATCGACCGAGCCCTTCATGTCCCAGAGCTGCCGGAAGTAGAAGTCCCGGCCACCCGGACCGCGCGTCCATCCCAGGAAGATGTCCGACGTGGCCTGCATCAGTTGCTGGCCGACCACGACGCGCTGCGCCTGGTTCGGATGGAGGCTCGCTTGCAGGTACGGTGCCATGACCGACGCCGAGGCCTCCTTGGCCTGCAGGATGAGCGGATCGTTCTCGTCGCGCCCCTGCAGGACCACGACGAAGCAGCGGGTGCCGACGCTCCCGACCCCGACGACCTTGAGCGCGAAGTCCACGAATCGATAGCGCTCGAGGAAGTCACGCCGGTTCTCGGGCATCGTCGCCCGGTAGTCGGTGAAGACCTTCTCGAGTGACGCGGCGTTCACGACATCCGAGTCCATGTGAGTCACGAACGGCGGATCCTCGAGGATGACCCGACGCCCGTCGACGATCGCCGTCAGCGATTCGAAGGCGCGCATCCCGTCGCGCTTGCGGGCCTTCGTGAAGATCGCTTCCAGATTCGCGCGGCGGCTCGACGCCGCGGCACCGGTCATGGCCCCGCTGTCCTCGGCGGCCTGGCGGATGTCGGCGTCGGTGATCGAGGCATACCAGACCTCGATGAGGCGCATGCTCGCGTAGCGGGCCATCCAGCGCCGATAACCGGCGACCGACATCATCGTCGCCTCACGGGCCTTGGTCGCGCTGAAGCCGTTCTGACGCGCCGCGATGATGACGCTCGTCGCCAGGCGCTTGACATCCCACTCCCAGGGCCCGGGCAGGGTCTCATCGAAGTCGTTCGCATCGAAGACCATGGTGCGTTCGGGCGAGGCGAACAGGCCGAAGTTGGACAGATGCGCATCGCCGCTGGCCTGGACCAGGATCTCGGTCCGTGGCGTATCGGCGAGGTCCATGGCCATGACGGCTGGGGTGCCGCGGTAGTAGGCGAACGCGTTTTCGGCCATCCGCTCATGGCGCAGCGGCACGAGGGACTGGAGCCGGTCCGCTTCCTGGGCGGCGAGGATCCCGATCGGATCGCGCTTCGGGCGAGGGACGAACGTCGCGTGGCTGGTCCTGGGAACCCGCTTCCGGGCCGCCTTCCCGGCTTCGGCTCGGCCCGTCGGGTGGACCCACGGGCGTGCCGTCCACTGGACGCCGCCGGGTGGCTCGACATTCCACGCCGCGTCATACGTGGCGGCCATGGCCGCATCGGGGATGTCCTTCTTGACCCGTCTGGTCGGCTTCGTGGGGCCGGTCATCGCGTGCGTCCTCCGTCGGTCATGTGCGTGGCGGCCACGGTACAGCGCTGGACGGCATGTCGTCGTTTGAACGCGTGTCCACCGCCAGTATCGATGGTGCCACGGCGCAACATCGACTATCGACAGCCGGGCGTTCGACGCGCATGCTCCGCCGGACATGTCGCGACGACCCAGATCGATCGGCGCCGCCTCGCTGCTGGTGTGCCTGCTGGTCACGGCGCCCTCTGGGTCGCCGACCGGCACCCGCGCCGCGATCGATCATCTCGGTCCCCGGCGACTACCCCACGATCCAGGCGTGCGATCGACGCGGCCAGCGACGGCGACACGATCCGCGTGTCAGCCGGGGACCTACTTCGAGACGATCGACACCACTCCAAGCGCGATCACCCTCGAGTCCGCTCGCGGGGCCGGACGTGACGATCATCGACGCGAACAGTACGGGACCGCTGTCACGGTCGTCACGATGGCGGAGCCCGGCGAGACGCCGGTCCTGCGCGGGCTTCACGATCACGAACGGCTACGACGGTTCCGGACGCCGGCGGCGTCGCGGACCAGCGGCGGTCCAGCGCTCATCGAGGGCAACCGCATCGTCCACAACGCCGGCTGCATCGGCGCCGGGATCGCGGCCTTTCGTCCTCGGAAGCGACCATCCAAGGACAACCCGATCGCCCGCAATAGGCAGACCATGCTGCGGCGGCGGGATCGGCGGTGGCGGGATCCTCATCAGCGGCGAAGGGACCGTCCGGTCATCGGCAACACGATCGAGGACAACTGCGGCCGGCATGGGCGGTGGCGATCAGGCTCGACGGCGCCGGCACGCCGGCGATCGAGCGAGAACATCATCCAGCGGCAACTACGGCGTACAACGACGGTGGCGGCCGATCATCTGCGGAACCACCCGAACGATGCGCTGATCGCGAACAATCTCATCGTCGGCAACTTTGCGCCGGTCGGTGGCGGCATCGGCGCCGCCATGCTCCCGAACAGTGCGGCACGTCGGGCCGACGTCGTGAACAACACACTCATCGGCAAATACCGCGAACCAGGGAGCAGCGATCTACGCGGACGGGTTCCATCGCCGGCTCGCGGTATGCGAACAACATCATCGTCGGGGCCGACGACCCAGACGACCGTCGAGTGCGCGAGCCCGTACGGCCGGGACCCCGCCAGCCTTCGCTCACAACGACGTGTTCAACGCCGTCGGGCCGGAGTACGAGCGCGTCCTGCCACGCGCCGACAGGCACGAACGGCAACGTCTCCGTGGATCCCAGGTTCGTGGACGCGGCCACTGGGAACTATCACCTTCGAGCCGACTCACCGCTCGATCGATGCCGGCACCAACACCGGAGCGCCGACGACCGACGTCGACGGCGACGCCCGTCCGCACGACGGCGACGAGAACGGCACGGCTGTCGCCGACATCGGCTTCGACGAGGCGATCGATCCGGTCCTGGTCGACCTGCTCGAACTGGTGTTCGATGACACGGTGGCCACGGTCGCCAGCCAGGTCGTCCCAGTCGTCGTCAAGAACCTCGGATCGAGCAGCGTCTCGGTCACCTCGGCGACCATCACGGGTAGCGGAGCGGCCGATTTGCGATCGTCGGCAGTACCTGCACGAGCGCGACGCTCGGGCGGGAGCCCAGTGTTCGGTCCCGATCCGGTTCACCCCGAGCGTCATCGGTGTTCGCACGGCGACCCTCACGATCACGGGACCCGGCGTCTTCGGTGCCCGCACCGTTGCCTGAGCGGGACCGGACTCGACCCGGTGCTCGTGACGCCCGGGAACCTCGACTTCGGCCCGGTCCCCAGGGGAACGACGCAAGTCCACGCACCGTCAATGTGTTCGACTACGGCGACGCGCCGCTGACGGTCTCGAGTGTCACGATCGGCGGCGCCGACGCGGCGCCTTCGCGATCACGACTGACGACTGCACCGGCACGCCGATCCCCGTGGCGATGGCCTGTCCCGTGACCGTGTCGTTCAGCCCGCCGACGCTCGGCACCTACAACGCGACGCTCACCATCACCGGGCCAGACCCGATGGGGACGCGGGTCGTGCCCCTGACCGGGACCGGCAGCCTGCCGTGAGTGGCGTCGTGTGGGGCGGCACCGCGTTCGCCGGACCGGCCTACACCTGGAACGCCGGCAACGCGCTCGGGACCACGACGCAATCGGGCGCCCAGCGGCTCCACCTCGCCTATGCCACGCATCGGATCGGCAGCAAGTGGGCCGCCGACGCGGGGCCGTACGCCGGGATCTACTACACGCGAGCCGTGAGCGGCGCCACGTGGTCGACCCCGGTCCGCGTGAACCCCACGACGCAGCATGCCGAGCGCGTCGGGCTGGCCGCGTCCGGATCGCGGGTCTACGTCACCTGGGTGACCCAGACCAAGGTCGCCAGGTACTCGGGGACGGCCCCGCGGGTGCTCTACGTCCGGACGAACACGAACCACGGGGCATCGACCTCGTGGAAGACGGCCATCCGCCTGACCGGGACGACCGGTCGGGTCGACTACCCGACCATCGCCGCGACCGGGAGTGACGTCCACGTGGCCTGGACAGATGCCGTGGCCGGCACCATCAAGGTCGCCACCAGCCGGAATGCCGGCACGACCTGGACGACGCGCTCGATCGGGACCGCCACCACGCTGACGACCGATGGCCGCAGTGGTGTCCCGTCCGTCGCCGCCTTCGGGGCCACCGTCGCGGTCGTGTGGATCGCCGATCCGGCCGGGACGATCAAGGGCCGCGTGTCACTCGATCATGGCACGACCTGGGGCCCGCTCGAGACCGTCGGCGTCACGCCACTCGGGTTCGCCAGTGTCGCCGTTCGCGGTACCCGGATCGCCGTTGCCTGGTCCACGCTTGACGACGTGGTCGTCCGCCAGCGGCTGGCCGGCACCTGGGGCGCCCCGATGGCGATCGCCAGCCTGGCACCCGGTGCGGACCCGGTCCCCTACGCCCCGATGGTCGTCCTCCAGGATCCGGACCGTATCGGGGTGGCCTGGTCGGAGGAACTCGACGCCGCCAGCCGGTCGAACCTTCGCTGGACGGAGTCGACCGATGGCGGAGCGACCTGGTATCAGACGCAGACGATCGCGACCACGTCGACGACGCGCGGCTACAACGATTGGGCCTCGGTCATCTGGCCGACGGCGGGCGCCCGCTCGGTCGTGTGGAATGGCTGGACCGCGAACAGCTCGTCCTTCCGCCTCTTCTTCCGCAAGGGCACGGGCACCCCGACCGGCGTGGCCGTGAGCGCCACGGAATGGACGCCCGATGCGGGACCCGGGCTCTCGCCCGACGGGACCGAGCCGGTCTCCGGGGGACCTGGCCGAGGCCCGGCGCGCGTGGCCCGCTGAAGCCGCATCAAGGCGACTGAGATCAGGTTGGCTGATCAGGATGGCTCCGGGCGAGCGCGGCATGCCTCGGTGTCCGGCAGTCACGCACGTCGACCGAGCGTGGCCGGACGCCGTTCGATCAGCCAGGCTGGTCATGCCGTGTGAGGCCTGGTAGCTCGACCACCGCGGGATCGCACACTAGACCGTGACGCGAAGGCGCTCCGGGTCGTACATCGGCCGTAGCGTCGCGTGCGCCGGATAGCGTGTTCCGGCGACATCGATCTCGAAACGCTGCCCGACGATCGCGTCCGCCGGCAGCCCGGCCTCGTCCTCCAGCATCGCCAGGCCGACCCCGCCACCCAGCGTGTGGCCGTAGGCGCCGGCCCGGACGTAGCCCAGCCACTGCCCGTCGCGCAGGACCGGCTCACCGCCATACAGGATCGGCTCCGGGTCTTCCAGGAGGACCTGGACGAGGCGACGCTTCGGTGGTCCCGGCCGCTTCGCCGCGTACCAGCGCGTCGCGCCCGATGAACCCGCCCGGCTTGTCCCACGCGACGGCGAACCCCAGCCCCACGTCGAGTGGCGTGTCGGTGTTGTCGATGTCCAGGCCGTAGTCGCGGTAGGCCTTCTCGAGGCGCAGGCTGCCCATCGCCCCGAGTCCGACATTCGCGTAGCCGAGGTCGCCGCCGGCCTCGAGGAGCGCGTCGTACACGGTCAGCGCCAGCTCCGTCGGCACGTGCAGCTCCCAGCCCAGCTCGCCGACGTAGGTGACCCGCAGCGCGAGGACCCGCGCGTAGTGCAGGTCGATCTCGCGGCCGGTCAGGTACGGGAACGCCTCGGTCGACAGGTCGGCGCTCGTCAGCCGGCCCAGGAGGTCGCGCGAGCGCGGTCCCTGGACGGTCATCAGCGTCGTCGCCGACGTCACGTCCGTCACGGTCACGAAGGCATCGTCCGGCGTATGCCGCTCGATCCAGGGCGCCATCCGCCGATGGATCAGGTCCGTCACGACGAGCAGGAACCGGTCCTCCGCGAGGCGCGTGACGGTCAGGTCCGCGACGATCCCGCCTCGCTCGTCGAGCCACTGCGTGTAGACGACCCGCCCGACCGGCACGGCCACGTCGTTCGCGCAGATCGTGTTCAGGACCCGCTCCGCGTCGCGACCCTGGACCAGGAACTTGGCCATGAGCGACATGTCGAGCATGCCGACCGCCTCGCGGACGGTCCGGTGCTCCTCGGCCTGGATCGCGAACGCGGCGTTGCGGCCCCAGGCCTGCCCGAGGGCTGGATGCGGACGCGGCGCGAACCACTCCGGGTACTCCCACCCGGACGAGACCGCGAAGTGCGCGCCGGCATCCGCCAGGCGGTCGTGGATGACCGATCGACGGACGTTGCGGGCCGACTTCGGATGCCACGTCGGGAACGCCGCATCACCGAAGAGCGCCCCGAGCTGCTCCACGGTCCGGTCCGCCCGGAAGCGGCGGCTCGTCTCGAAGACCTGGGTCCGGTCCACGCTGAGTCCCGCTGATGTCCACGGGCGGGACCCCGTCCACGATCCACTGCGCCGTCAGGCTGCCCACGCCGCCACTCAGCAGGATGCCGAGCGAGTTCAGGCCGGCCGCCACGAAGTAGCCGCCCAGCTCGGGCGACTCCCCGAGGTGCGGCGAGTGGTCCGACGTGAAGCTCTCCGGGCCGCAGAACATCGTCCGGACGCCGGCGTCGTGGAGCGACGGGAAGCGGTCCATCGCCGCCGACAGGTACGGCCCGATCCGGTCCCAGTCGGTCGGCAGGCTGGCGAACGCGACATCGGGCGGGATGCCGTCGAGCGACCACGGACCGGCGACCGGCTCGAACAGCCCGACGAGGATCCCGCCGCCCTCCTCGCGGTAGTAGCCGTAGCGATCCGGATCCTCGACGACCGGCAGGTCCGGGTGGGCCCAGTCCACGGTGTCCGTGATGAGGTAGTAGTGCTCCGCCGCCTGGAGCGGCACCGACACGCCGGCCCGCTCCCCCACCTCGCGCGCCCACATCCCGGCGGCATTGACGACCACGTCCGCGGCGATGGTCCCGTGATCCGTGACGACCCCGGTGACGCGGCCACGGGCCGTCGTGACGCCCGTCGCGGTGACGCCCTCCAGGATCCTCGCGCCGCGCTGCCGGGCGCCCTTCGCGTAGGCCATCGCCAGGTCCGCGGGGTTCACCCGGCCCTCGTCCGGGACGTAGAACGCGGCCAGCACGTCGTCGGTCTTCGCGGCCGGCCAGTGGCGCCCGAACTCCGCCGCCGAGATCTCGTGGTTCTCGACGCCGAAGCCGCGCACGAATGCGGCCTCGCGTCGAAGGGTCTCGAGGCGTTGGGGCGTCGAGGCCAGGTGGAGGTGGCCGATCTGGCGATAGCCGGTCGCCTGGCCCGTCTCCGCCTCGAGCGTCCGGCACAGGTCGCGCGTGTACCGGGACATCCACAGCAGCGTCTCGGTCGCCATCCCGGCGCTGGTGATCAGACCGGCCGCGTGCCAGGTCGTCCCCGCGGTGAGCGTCCGACGCTCGAGCAGGACGACATCGGTCCAGCCGAGCTTGGTCAGGTGGTAGGCGATGCTCGTCCCGCTCGCGCCGCCGCCGATGATGACCGCCTGCGCGCGCTCGGGCAGTTCGGTTCGGTTCGGGACGGGTGCGCCTTCAGCTCATCAGTCCGATGGTAGCCAGACCTCGCCCGCGGTCCCCGCGAGTTGCGCGGGCCGGTGCCGCGGGGCTCGACCGATCAGGCGGTCGTCACCTCGGTCGTGAGCGGGACTGACCGTTCCAGCGCGTCGACAGACCGGACAGTGCGCGACACCCCAATGCGCCATCTCCTCGAGCGTCTCCGCCGGCACGCCGTCGGCCGCGATGCGCACCGCGACACGGCCGCTCAGGGGTCCCGCCGGAACGGACTCGTCGATCCCGAGGATCCCGCGGTCATCCGACTCGGAATCGACGGTGACCTCCAGGACGTCCAGCGAGATCCCGAGCACGGCGGCTCGCATCGCGATCAGGGTCACGACGCAGCTGGCTTCGGCCGCGCGCAGCAGCCACCCCGGCGACGGTGCTGTCGCGGTACCACCAACGGACGGGACCATGTCCGTCACGAGGCTCTCGCCATTCGGGCCGGTCACGCGCACGACGAGACCGTCAACGACCGAAGCCACAGCGGCACTGTCGGTGGATCGCGCATCCTGAGGGTGCTCGCGAAGGTACGCGCTTGCAGCCTGCGACCGCCTGGCTGATCCGCTCTGCACTCATCGCCCGGACCTCCCGATCGCCAGCGACGACTCGTTGGCTGGAGCGAGCGTACGCCTGTTTGACAGGTGTCGACTGTATCTATTGACACTGCATCAGATGTTGATATAGTCACGCGCCATGGACACGACCCAGCCAGCTCCGGCCAGCCCCTCCCTGTCGCGCACGGCGACCCTCGTCCTGCTCGCCATCGGGCCGGAGGAGCGCCATGGCTACGCGATCATGCGCGAGATCGAGCGGATGACGGACGGCGCGACCAAGCTCGGTCCGGGTGGGATCTACACGACGATCCGTCGCCTGTCCGACGACGGCCTCATCGAAGAGTGCGACGAGCGTCCGGACCCCGACCTCGACGACCAGCGCCGCCGCTACTACCGGCTGACCGGCACGGGCCGGGCGGTCGCCGGGGCCGAGGTCCGCCGTCTCGACCTGCTCGTCCAAGCGGCTCGACCGTGGGCGCTGGACGCCGGCTGATGGCCACGCCGGTCGGACGTCACGAGCGCGTCTACCGCCGGCTGCTGCGGCTCTATCCGGCCGCGTTCCGGACCCGCTTCGGCGATGAGATGGTCCAGCTCTTCGGGGATCAACTCCGGGCCAGCCGGGCGCATGACGAACCCGTCGGCATCGTCCGCGTCTGGTTCCGCACGCTTGTGGGATCTCGCCGCGACAGCGGCATCCGAACATGGGAGGGAACGATCCGTGGCGCACTCGCTGTCTGCACCACCGACGCCGACGACCCGGGCCCTCGGGCTCCTCGGCATCCTCGGGGGCGCGATCCTCCTGGTCGCCTTCCTGCCATCCGTGGACATCGGGACGGGCTGGAACTTCGTGCGGCTCGGCCTGTACTGCCTTGGCGCGATGGCCATCATCGTCGCGGTCCATCGACGCCAGGTCGCCGTCGTCGCCGCTGCTGGCCTGGAGTGGCGCGATCCCGGCGTTCGCGGCCAACGGCGCCTATCTCGCGATGCTCGTCCTGTCGGGTTGGGCGCGAGCACCCGTTCGCGGGCGACTTCGGCGTCATCTGGTCCGTGGTCGGCTTCACGATGTGGTTGGCGGACGGCTGGTTCGGCGTCGTCACGTTCAAGCTCGGTGTCGTCACCCGCTGGGGCGCGCTTGCCCTGATCCTGGGGTCCTTTGCCGTCATCGGCATCGACCGAGTCGGACTGGTCACCTCGCTCGAGCCGACCGATCTTCAGCGTCCTCGCCCTGGGCGGCGTCGCCCTCAACGGCATCGGCTGGGTCCTGCTCGGGTACGACGTCGCCACCGCGCCGACCGTCGGCCGCGCAGCCCGGCTAGCTCAGGGCCGCGCCCCTGACTACGTCGGACTGGACCCCGCCCAGGCTGGTACCCAGGGACCCAGCAGTCGATCGGCTCGTAGTGGTCGTAGGTCTCGCGCAGGGCCACCGCGTCACCCGTGGGAACGGCGTATCGCTCCGCGGCCGACGCCGTCATCAGGACGTACGCCTTGCCATCCGTCACCGTCGCGGCCCCTGACTTGAGCAGCCGGTGGGCCATGACCACGTCCGGTCCGACGAGCTCGCGATTGCCGGCGATCGACTGGACGATGAACGAACCGGCGTGGAGGATGAACTTCAGGTCGAGCAGGTCGCGGCCGGGCGCACACGCCGCAACTGCAGCTCCAGATCTCCGGCGGCCCCATCGACCCGCCGCCGGAACTCCGCGTAGCACGCCTCCGTGCAGGCGAGTAGCGCCTCACCGGTCGGGATGGCGTCCCCGTCCGTCGCGAACGCGAAGACCGCATCCCCTTCCAGCTTGGAGAGCGTGAACGGCGGGCACGACGCGCTCGACGATCCCGTCGAGCAGGCTCGACATCAGCCCGTAGGCCTCGGGGATCCTGCGCATCGGTGTCGTCGGCATGGGCCACCGCCACCGACTGCAGGAACGACGTGTAGCCACTGATATCGGCGAGGAGGAGCGGTCCACTCGCCCGGACCGGCGCCTGGATGCTCACGCGGCGACCCGCAGCGCTTCGAGGCCGTCGAGGATCAGGTCCAGGCCGAACGCGAACTCGAAGTCGTCGTCGCAACCACCAAGCCCACCGTCATGGCTGATCGACAACGTCAGCTCGGTGATGTACGGGTAGGTCGCCGCCATCTCCTGCGCCATGACCGCCGCCACGTCCGGAGTCATGCCGGTATCACCAGGGTCGTCGTAGAGCTCCTGGTTGAACCCGAAGATCCGGCTGCCAAGGACGTGCATGGCGTGGTGGGTCAGGTCCACAGAGAAGCCGGCCGACCGCAGCATCCCGATGACCGACTCCATGTACCGCATCGTGGCAGGACCCGGGTTCTTGCGGGATTCGATGACCTTTGGAGCCCATGGATGTCGCAGCAGCACGCTTCGGGCAGCCATGACTTGCGCGTGGAGCGCCGTCTTCCAATCGGGATCGGGCAAGATCAGCTCGATCTCGCCGACCACCGTGTCGGCGATGCCGTCCAGGATCTCGTCCTTGTTCCTGGCATGGTTGTAGAGCGACATCGCTTCGACGCCGAGCGCGTGGCCGAGCTTGCGCATGCTGAGCGACTCGATCCCCGACTGGTCGGCGAGGTCGATGGCGGCGCGCAGGACCCGCTCCTTGCTCAACGGGGTGCGTGGCTGGGCACTGGCAGCGGTCTGCATCTGGATCCGATCTCCTGACACGTCGATGTCAACCCTACCGCACAGCGCACGGCTGGGACGCCGAACCGTCGTTCTGGGGTTGACAGGACTTACAGTGTACGTCTAGGCTCACGTCGGGTACTTACAGCGTATGTCTGCTGGCGGGCCCACGACGGAGGCGCCGACATGAAGGCCATCGCCCAGGACCGATACGGCTCAGCCGATGTGCTGGCGCTCCAGGAGGTCGATCGCCCGGTGGTGGGCGACGGCCAGGTCCTGGTCCGGGTCCACGCCGCGGCGGTCAACGCGCTTGACTGGCACTTCATGCGCGGCGCGCCGTACCTCGTTCGACCGATGCTCGGCTGGCGTCGCCCGAAGGTGAAGGTCCGTGGCGTCGACGTCGCCGGGCGAGTCGAGGCCGTCGGCGCCGGCGTCGAGCGCCTACGACCCGGAGACGACGTGTTCGGCTGGTGCAACGGCGCGTTCGCGGAGTTCGCGTGTGCCGGCGAGGATCACTTCGTGTCGAAGCCAACGGACCTGACCTTCGAGCAGGCCGCCGCGGTGCCGCTGGCCGCGATGACCGCCCTGCAGGGCATCCGGGACAGCGGGCAGGGTGACGGCCGGCCAGCGAGTCCTGATCGTCGGCGCATCCGGGGGTGTCGGGACGTTCGCGGTGCAGATCGCCAAGTCCCTCGGGGCCGAGGTGACCGGCGTCTGCAGCACCAGGAACGTGGAGCTGGTCCGCTCGATCGGGGCCGATCACGTCGTCGACTACACCCGCGAGGATGTCACCCGACGGGACGAGCGCTACGACGTGATCTTCGAGCTGGCCGGGACCGACACCCCGGGTGCCTATCGTCGCCTGCTGACCCCCACCGGCACGCTCGTCCTGTCGTCCGGCGATGGGGGCCGATGGCTCGGTCCGCTCGGGCGGATGCTCAAGGCGAAGGTCACGAACCCGTTCGTCAGCCAGACGATGAGCTTCCTGTCGGCGGTCGAGAACCACGACGACCTGGTCATCCTCAAGGCGATGCTCGAGGCGGGCTCGATCCGGCCCGTCATCGACCGAACGTATCCGTTGCACGAGGCCCCCGAGGCGATCCGCTACGTGGATGCCGGCCACACCCAGGGCAAGACGGTCATCTCGATGGTCTGACCTGGCCGTCGAAGCGCCCGTCTAGAATCCGCGCGTGAAGAAGATCGGCTTTCTCTCCTTCGGCCACTGGTCGACATCGCCCTACTCGCAGGTCCGGTCGGGCTCGGACGCGCTCATCCAGTCGATCGAGCTCGCCGAGGCGGTCGAGGACCTGGGCGCCGACGGCGCCTACTTCCGCGTCCACCACTTCGCCCAGCAGCTGGCGTCGCCGTTCCCGCTCCTGGCGGCCATCGGCGCTCGCACCAAGCGCATCGAGATCGGGACCGCCGTCATCGACATGCGCTACGAGAACCCGCTGTACATGGTCGAGGATGCCGGCGCCGCCGACCTCATCGCCGGCGGGTCGCCTGCAGCTCGGGATCAGCCGCGGATCGCCCGAGCAGGTCATCGATGGCTTCCGGTACTTCGGCTATGCCCCGCCCGATGGCCAGACCGACGCCGACATGGCCCGCCAGCACACCGAGGTCTTCCTGCAGGCCCTGTCCGGCGTGGGGTTCGCCGAACCCAACCCCTCCCCGATGTTCCCGAACCCGCCCGGGCTGCTCCGCCCCGAGCCGCACGCGCCGGGGCTGCGCGATCGGATCTGGTGGGGCGCCGGGACCCGCGCGACCGCGGTGTGGACGGGCCAGCAGGGCATGAACCTGATGTCGTCGACGCTGCTCACCGAGGACGCCGGCGTGCCGTTCCACGAGCTCCAGGCCGAGCAGATCCGGTTGTTCCGTGAGGCCTGGGCCGCGGCCGGGCACGAACGCGAACCGCGGGTGTCGGTCAGTCGAAGCATCTTCGCGTTGGTGAACGACCAGGACCGCGCGTACTTCGGGAGCGCCAACGAGTCATCGGACAAGGTCGGCTACATCGACGCGCAGACGAAGGCGATCTTCGGGCGTTCGTATGCCGCGGAGCCCGACGTCCTGGTCAGGGAACTCGCCAAGGACACGGCGATCCAGGCGGCGGACACGCTCCTGCTGACCGTCCCGAACCAACTCGGCGTCGAGTACAACGCCCACGCGGTCGAGAGCATCCTGCGAGTACGTCGCGCCGGAGCTCGGCTGGCGCTAGCGCGTTCGGCAGGGCGGCGCGCAAGCGCGCCGTCCAGGTCCGTCCAGAGATCCTCGACGTTCTCGATGCCGACCGACAGGCGGCAGAGGGTCGGGCCCACCAGGGCGGCATCCCCGGCGTACCTCGCCCGGCGCTCGATGAGCGACTCGACGCCACCCAGGCTCGTCGCGTGGGTCACGCAACCGGAGACCGCCGAGGAACGCCTCGGTCTGCTCCACCGAACCGGCGACCTCGAACGACAGCATCGAACCGGCGCCGATCGGGAGGACCCGCGACGCTCGCTCGTGCTGGGGATCGCCGGGCAGGCCCGGGTAGTTGACCCTCGCACGCCCGGGTGCGAAGTCGAGGCGGCGGGCGAGTTCGGCGGCGGATGCCTCCGCCCGATCCAGTCGGACGGCGAGCGTCCGCAGGCCGCGCAGCGCGAGGAACGCCTCGAGGTTCCCCGGGACGGAGCCATGGTCGTGGCGGAAGGTCGTCATCGCGGCCGCGTGGGCCGCATCCCGGCAGACGACCGCGCCCAACAGCAGGTCCGAGTGGCCGCCGATGAGCTTCGTGGCGGAGTGCAGCACGATGTCCGCGCCGAGGTCGAGCGGTCGCTGGCGGAGTGGCGTCGCGAACGTCGCGTCCACGACCGTGAGGGCGCCACGCTCGCGGGCACCGGCGGCGATCGCCGGGATGTCGGCGACGACGATGAGCGGGTTCGCGATGGATTCGACCCAGACCATGTCGGCCCCGTCGGCCGCCGCGAGGACGCGCCGCGGTGTCGTCGGCCGACGTCAGGCGGACGTGCAGCCGGCCGCGCGCCTCCATCCGCTCGAAGATGTTCCGCACGCCGAAGTAGGTCGCGGACGAGAGGACGACCGTCCCGCCTTCAGGCACGAGGTCGGCGATCGCGGTGGCGGCGGCGAGGCCCGGACGCGAAGGTCACCGCCTGGCCACCGTCGAGCGCCCCGAGCGCGGCTTCGAGCGCGCCCCACCCGGCGTTGCCGTCGCGGCCGTACTCGATCGCGGCGTCCTGGACGTAGGTCGCGCTCATCGTGATCGGCGGGTTCATCGCCGCGCCGGCGACGCGCTCCGGTCGGCCGGCCTGCACCGCGACCGTGTCGGCGGTCCAGGCAGGATCGAGGGTCAGCGGTGCCGGGTACGGCGGTTCGGGCATCGGTCCTCCTTCAGGCTCCGGCCTGATGGTACGGCGCACCGACCCAGCGGCGCGACCGGAGGTGTGCGTCAGATCCGTCCTGGACGCGCTGCTCGATCTCGTCCGATCCGCGCAAGCGAGACAGCCGCGAGCGGGGCGGCCGTTACCGAGACGATCGCGAACACCACGATGGCCACGGCGGCATCCGATGTCGCACCGAACGTGCCGCTGGCCACGGCGAGCGCCGGCGCATTGGCGCGCACGGACGAGACGAGCCCCGCCGTCAGGCGCCCGTCCTCGACGTGGGCCTCCCACGACCCAGCCGCCACAGAAGGCCACCGCCACGGTCGCAAGCGCGACGATCGGGACCATGGCAGCCCATGACTCGGCGATCGCACCGACGTCACGCGTCATGGTCAGGACCACCACGACGACGAACCCCACGGTGGATACCCGGCCCAGAGCGTGTGCCCAACCTGCCGCGTGAGTGGGCCGAAGGCGCTGAAGCGCGCCGCCGACGATCAACGGGACGATGACGCCGAGGAGGATCGGTCCAAGGATGTCGCCGACCGGCGGGCGGACCGTGTCGGCCAAGAGGATGGACGACCACACAGGGATGGTCACAAGATTGCCGGCCTCGAGGGTGACGACCAGCACGACCGCCAACGCGAGGTCGGCACGAACGATCCGGACGACAGCCAGACTGATCGGTCCCGCCGAGGCCGCACCGACCAGCACGAGGCCGGTTCGATAGCCCGGGGGCACCCCCATCGCACTCGTCAGCACACCGACGAACAGCGGAACCACGACGGCGCTGATCGTCAGGACACCCAGGAACAGCTTGCGGTTCGCCGACGCGGCGGCCAACTCACCAGGTCGAAGCGAGAGTCCTGTTCCGACGGCCGTCGCCCACAACGTCGCGACAAGGGCCACCGCGAACGCGAGGTCCAGAGCAGCCACTATCGAATCCGAGAGCCCCATCCAGAGCACCATCGCCGAGCAGCTCGGCTTGCTTGCCGCCGCGCCTGCTCAGCCGATCCCTTCAGGTATCCCTGCCATCCTGATGACGGCCGGGTCCAGCAGCCCTGCCTCGACCGCCTGCTCGATGGCGCCTCGACGCGACGAGACGCCGAGCTTCCCGTAGATCGCCATGGCCTGTGACTTGACGGTATGCGTCGAGACGAACAGCCGGTCGGCGATCTCGCGGAACGTGAGGTGCGTCGGCAGGTAGGCGAGCAACCGCAGTTCCGCGGTCGTCAGCGCCCACGGTCCGGCCGACGTCGCGCGCATGGATTCCACGGCTCGGTCCAACTCCGCGGCCTCGTCGACCAGCGCTCCCAGATCCGGACACTGGCGAAGGATGTCCTTGACCTCCAGCAGCAGCGTCCTCGCCGCCGACGCCTCGTTCGAGCACGATGCAGGCCCGGATCGTCTCGAAGCGCATCTGCAGCGAAGGGATCGGGAGGGCCGCCGTCGCGATCGGTCGCATGCGGTTCACGCGGGCGATCGCGAGACGCGCCTCCGACGGGGAGCCGTTCGCCAGCGCGACCCTGGCGGCGGCGGCATGGAGCGTCATGCTCGTGACGAACTCCTCCATCCCCGCATCATGAACGATCCGCGAGGCCCGACTCGACGTGCCTGGTCGCCGCCGCCACATCGCCACGACCGAGCGCGATGAGCGCCCGCTCGCCGAGCGCGAGTGAGAGGCCAGGGATGGCCCGCCGAGCCTCGGCCACGGAACGCGCCTCGGCGAACAGCTCGTCGGCGGCTTCCGGCGTGCCCGCGGCGATCGCGGCGAACCCCCCGAGGATCAATGCGCCCTGACGGAACGGGCTCTCGTCGCGGGATCCCGGCCAGCGCGATGCGCGCATCCGACTGCGAGCGTCTCCATGCCCGCGGGGGCCATGTAGCCGCGGAGCACCGCGACCCACGATGCCTTGGTCGCGCCGTCCGGCATCGGGCTGTCGTCGGCCGACCGCTCCGCGCTCGTGAGCCACCGCCTCGCCTCTCGCGTCCGTCCTTCCATCGCGTGGACCCATCCCGCGAACACCGCCAGCGCGGCGCGGCGCTCCCGCTCTCCGTCGCGGTCGAACCAGTCGAGCCACCGACCGACGGTCGCGATGCGGCCGGACCAGTGCAAGGGGAAGGTGTACGCGAGGACGAGCCGGGCGACGAGGTCCATGTCGCCGGACGCGTAGGCGTACTCCACCGCGCGCTCCCGCTCGCCGTGTTCGGCGCACCAGGCGGCCGCGCGCGAACACATCTCGGCGGCGGCGCCCGGCTCGTGCTCGTCGAGCTCGTCACGGAGGAGGTCGCGGAACAGCCGGTGATAACGGTAGGCGCCGCGATTCGCATCGAGCGCGACCACGAAGAGGTTGTCTCGCTCCAGCCGCCGCAGCAGCGTCAGCGATCCCGTCGTTCCGAGCGTGGCGTCGCAGAGCGGTCCGCTCATCGCGTCCAGCACGGATGAGCGGCGCAACCACGTCCGCGTTCCGGCGTCCAGCGGCTCGAGCAGCTCCGACCGCATGTAGTCCGCGATCGACGCCTCCGTGCCTCGTCAGCTCGTCCGCTCGGAGGTCCTGAGCGCGGTCGGATCCCGCGAAGCGCAGACCAAGGTAGGTCGCCGCCGGCCACCCCTCGGTCCTGGCCAGCAGGCCGGCGACCTGCTCGGGCGAGATCTGGACACCGATCGCCGTCGCCAGCGCCTGCGCGTCCGCCTCGTTCAATGCCAGCTCCTGTGGACCAAGCTCCAGCAGGTGCCCCGTGGGGCGGAGGCGCGCGTAGGGCAGCGGCAGCATCCGACGCGCGGCGACGGCCAGTCGCAGGGTCGGTGGCAAGCGGAGCATGAGGAAGGCCACGACGTCGAGTGCCATCGGCTGGTCGAGTTGATGCGCGTCATCGAGCATCAGCACGGTCGGCGTGCGCCGCGCCCAGATCGCCTCGACGAGCCCTGGAAGCAGCGTTGATTCGAGCGATCGTCCGGGCGACGCGAGCAGCCGCAGCAGGGCGGGATCGAGCGGTTCGACGTGGTCGAGGGCAGTCGCGATCACGGAGATCAGCTCGACCGGGTCGTTGTCACGCGTCCTCGAGGGCGACATACGCGACGCTCGGACAGCTGATCGGCCCACTGGCGGAGCAGCGTGGTCTTGCCGTACCCGGCCGGCGCCGACGATCGACACGACGGCCGGCCCGTCGGCGCCCGCGAGGGCGTCGGTGAGCCTGGGGCGCGGCATCATCGCTGCCGGCGCCGCCGGCAGCGCGAACTTCGAACTGAGGACGTGTCCAGGCGCGTGCGTGGCGCGAGTGGGCGCGTGGGCACCCGACCATCCTCCCGCCCGAGCCGTGTCGCCATCGCGCCAAGCATAGGGACGGCGCCAAGCGGCGCGACGACCGCTCGAGCATCACGCTGCGCCCGATCCGATGCCTACGCGGCGCTCCGGTTCGACCACTCCCAGCGGAGGACGGGCGGCGGCCACGCGATCACCCGTCGGCTCATCGCGAGTCTTCCTGGTGAGCCGCCACCGCACCGGCCAGGGACGGATAGACGTTCTCCTCACCGATGACGGCGAGGACTTCGCTGCGGCGAAGGACGTCCACGACCGAGGCCGTTGCGCGCGCCAACAGCAAGCGCGTCCCGTGAGCAGAGAGCGTGTCGTGCAGGACCTGCAACGCGGCCGCGCCTGTCGAATCGACCTCGGAGACGGTCTCCATGTCCAGGATCACCGCGGTCGGCCGCTGTTCGCCGGCCTCGTTGACCCGCTCGAGGACGTCGTCGGTGAAGATCTCCGCGTTGGCGAAGATCAGTGGCGCCTCGAAGCGGTAGAGCAGGGCGCCGGGAACGGCCTTGAAGTCTGGATGGGTCGCCAGGTCGCGGTACAGGCCGCGGCCGGCGTCGCGGCCCAGGATGCCGACATGCGGGTGATCGAGCTGGCGGACGAGCAGCAGGAAGCTGAGCGCGACGCCGATGACGATGCCCGCGAGGATCCCGATCACGATGACGCCAAGGAGGGCGCCCAACGCCAGCCAGAACTCGGCTTGTCGAGCCCGCCGCAGTCGAATGAGCTCGGTCGGCCTCATCATCCCGGACACAGCGTGGATGACGACGGCGGCAAGCACCGCCTCGGGCAGGTCGGCGAACAGGCCGGCCAGCAGCAGGATCGTCAGCAGCACGAGCACGGCGACGACGGCCAGCAGCACCGGGGACTTGCCACCGGCTTCCTCGGCCGCACCGGACTTGGAGAGGCTCCCGGTCACGGTGATCCCCTGGAGCAAGCCCGCGCCGAGGTTCGCCGCGCCGTAGCCGAGCATCTCCTGGCTGGCATCGATCCGGTAGCCGTACTTCGCCGAGTACGCCTTCGCGATGGCGACCGATTGCGCGAAGCCGACGATGACGACGGCGATGCGCGCCGGGCACGAGGCCGACCGACGTCGTCGACGGTGAGCGTGTCCCATGGCGCGAAGCTGAAGCCGGTCGGGACCTCGCCGACGACCGCGACGCCATGCGCCGTCAGGTCGAGGGCCTTCGTCGCGAGGATCGACAGGACGACGACGACGAGGGCGCCCGGCAGCCGCGGCGTGAAGCGCGCCATCGCGAACAGCGCCGCCAGCGAGAGGAACCCGACGGCGACCGTCCAGGGTTGCCACGATGGGGAAGGCGGCGATGTCGCGAACGAAGACCGCGACCGTGTCGCCGGACGGGGACGGGATCCCGACGAGCTTGTGGAGCTGCCCGACCGCGATGTAGATCCCGAGTCCGACGATGAAGCCATCGAGGACGGGCTTGGCGAAGAAGCGGGCGATGAACCCGAGGCGGAGGAGTCCGCCGATGAGGTACAGCACCCCCACCAGCAGGGAGAGGGCCGCCGTCAGGACGATGACGTTCGCGTTCGCGCTGCCGGCGGCGACGATCCCGACCGCGACGGCCGAGATCGAGGCGACGGTCGCACTCGGCCCCACGAACAGCTGACGCGAGCTGCCGAAGACCAGGTAGCCGAGGACCGCGAGCGGGACGGCATAGAGGCCGTACTGGACCGGGACGCCGGCGATGCCCGCGTAGGCCATCGACTCGGGAACGACCAGGGCCCAGACCGTCAGCCCGGCGATGACATCGAGTGGGAGCCAGGCCCGGTCGTATCGCGGCAACCACGTGATGATCGGCATCGAGCCGGGCGATCCGCTTCATCGGCCGGCGCTGCAGACGCTTCCGGAACCAGAGGGCGTCCGTCCCTGCCGGAAAGTCCTCGACCCGACCGACGACTTCGTATCCCGCCCGTTCGTAGAGGCGCCGAGCCTGGAACCCGTACGAGAAGTGGATGGTCTGCGTGCATCCGCGAGCGGCCGCCTCGGCTTCGGCGGCGGCGATCAACCGGGGCGCGAGCCATCGACCCTTCAAGCTCGGATCGACCCAGAGGCTCGACAACTCGCAGCAGTCGCCCCAGGTCCAGCCGCTGATGCCGGCGACGATCCTGTCGCCGTCTCGCACGAAGATCGCCAGCTCGACCTCGTCACCGAGGTCTCATGGCGAGATCGGCCTCACGGCGGATCTGCGTCTCAAGGAACTCGACGTCGAGCGGATCAGGGTCGCGCTCGACGTCGAAGTCCATCGCGTCGGGCCTCGTCAGGCGCCGACGAGCTGCTCGATGAGCGAGATGTCGTCGAAGTAGGTCCGGAATGACCGGATCTTGCCATCGCGGAAGTCGGCCACGGTGGCGCCGGCCAGCTGGATGTGCCGACCAGTCGCCTCCAGGACCGCGTCCTCACCGAGGACGAGCGGTCCAGTGTGATCGGCTTCGATGACCCATTCGGCGAACGCCTTGTTGCCGACTTCATCGAGTCCCCGGAACAGGATCACGACGTTGGAGAACGCCAGCTCGTGGATGACCTCCAACGCCGCGAGCGCCGTCAACCCCGAAACGGACGCGTACGGCGACCAGCCGACGACATCGTCGGTGAACAGCGTCCCGGGATCCACCGCCTCGCCACCGACCTCCGCCTCGAGCGCCCTGGCGAGCGTGTCCTTGCGCGATCTAGTCATTGCGGGCCTCTGCTCCCATCGTGAAGATCCGTTCGAGGTCTCGGGCGACATATGTCGCGCTCACGACGCGAGGACCTTCGCCTTTTCGGCCGCGAACTCCTCGTCCGTCAGCGCACCCGAGGCATGCAGCTGGGCGAGGTGCTCGATCTGGTCGTAGGGGTCCGGCGGGGGTGGCGCAGGTGCGACTGGCGCCGCGGGCGCCTGATACTGGGGGGCGGGAGCGCGCCTGCTGGGCATCGGCCACGCCCTGGTCATAGCCGGCCTGCTGCTGCTCCGCCGCCATGTTGCTGCGATGGTGCGCGACCGCTGCTCCCGCAACGAGAGCACGGCGTCGCGTTCGTCGTCTCATTCCCATGGAGATCTCCTTAGCCGATGTGCTTTCGCTGATCATCCGGACCGGTCGGCGACCCGGCATCAGCCCGAAGGGCTGAAACTCGGCATCGTGCCCGTCGACGAAGGCGACGGCGCCATCCGGGAGGTGCGGCGTCGGCGTACTGCCTATAGTCGTCAGCATGCGGACGCCGATCAGGATCTCGCCCGACCCGATGTATGCGGAGTTCGAGGTGCACCGGACGATGATCCGGGACCAGATCCGCACCGAGGCCTTCAAGCGGGCGATCGAGGCGGTCGTGCGCCCGGGCGACGTCGTCCTCGACGTCGGCGCGGGGAGCGGCGTCCTGAGCATGTTCGCGGCGCGGGCGGGTGCCGCCCGCGTCTATGCCGTCGAGCAGACGTCCATGGCCGTCCTGGCGCAAGAGCTCGTCGCCGCGAACGGACTCTCGGACATCGTCGAGGTGATCCAGGGCGACGTCATGGACATCGAGCCGCCGGAACGGGTCGATGTGATCGTCTCCGAGTGGCTCGGAGGCTTCGGGATCGACGAGGGGATGCTCGTTCCGGTCATCGCCGCCCGGGATCGATGGCTCAAGCCGGGCGGGACCATGATCCCCGGCTCGGTCACGGCGTGGACCGCGCTGGTGCATGACCGCTATCTCGAAGACACGGTCGAGTTCCTGCGGACCAACCCGTACGGCCTCGACTTCGAGGACCTGATCGAGAAGACCGTCAACGAGATCTCCTACTCGGGCACCTTCCGTCATCTTGCGGCGGACGACGCGCGCTCAGCGCCGGGTCGGCTGTGGACGACCGACGCGCACGACGATCCCGCTCGACGAGGCGCAGGTCGCCATTCGAAGCCGAGGTCGAGCTGCCGGTCCGCGACCACGGGACGGCCAACGCGCTCGCGCTGTGGTTCAGCGCCGAGCTCGCGCCCGGCATCTCGCTCTCCGATCGGTCCCGGCGATCCCGCCGACGCACTGGGGGATGACGACGGCCCCGCTGCGCTCGCCCGTCGAACTCGACGCCGGCATGGTCGTCCGCGCCCGGGTCCGGACGGCGCCGGCCCGACCCGTCGGGACGTGGACGCGCTGGGCCATCGCGATGCCCGGGGCAGACTGGGAAGAGCACGACGAGCAGTCGATCTGGGAAGAGATCGACGACTGAGGAGTCTCGACGACTGAGCGCGATCACGCGATCGATCGGCGACCGACCTTGGTGCGTCGGCCGTGTCCGTTCCCGCTGCATCGCATGACGCGGGATCCGGGAGGTTTCATCCACCCCGGGCTGATGCGCGGGGGCTCGCGGCGCCGTTCACTTGACGTGCGCGTCGCCGACGCGCACTGGAGCGTCGTAGTGGCCTGGAGGTTGTGCCGCGATGCTGTCGCCGTCGCAGGCCGCCATGTACCGGAGGCTGACGCTCGGCGACGAGTCGCTGATGACCTCGCTGTTCTGCCGGTTCGGGCGGCGCGTCGGATGTGCTCGACGATCGAACGGCGGCGCTGGTCCGACTGGCTGCCCTCATCGCGGTCGATGCCGACACGCCTGCCTACCAGTGCGAGGTCCGGGACGCGATCGCCGCCGGCGCGTCACCCGGAGCAGATCACCGCGTCCTGGTCGTCATCGCTCGGGTCGCCGGTTCGGCGCTGGTGATGTCGGCCGCACCCAAGCTGGCGCTGGCCCTGGGCTACGACGTGGACGACGGGCTGGAGAACGCCAGTTCACGCGAAGGCGAGCGATAGACGCCGACGGCGCACTGGATCTCGGACCTCGCGCTGGACTCCGTTGTCGTCCGCTGATTCTCCGTTGTCGTCAGGCCGCGTTCAGCTTCGCCTGGGCGTCGGCCATCGCCGCCTTCAACGCCGTCTTGTGCGGGCCGGTGGCCTCGCCGGACGCTGCGCTTGATGGCCCTCGTGACGGCAGCCTCGACGGCCGCGCCCGAGGCTGGGATGGTAGGCGGCGATGAGCGCGGCACCACCGATCGGGATCGCGTCCTCGGCTCCCGCCTTGATGCCCGCCTCGACCTTCTCGTGGGCGACCTTCCCGACGCCCGCGCCGATGACGGCGCCGACGGCGGTCGCGGCGAGCAGCGGTGGCGCGAAGAGCCCGACGATCAAGCCGACCCCGCCGAGCTTCTTGGCCCCGGTCCGCGACCGCGTGGTCCTCGACGATCGATCGACACGTTGCCTTCGAGGTCCTTGTCGATGATGACCAGCCCGATCAGGTCCGCACCGGACGCCTGGACGGCGTTGAAGTCATCCAGCGCGGCGTCCTTCGACAGGTACCCGGCCATCAGGACGTCGATGGTCTCTTCCTTGCTCATGGATCTGTCTCCCTGGTGATCCGGATCAGGCGCTCAGCGCGTGGGCGACGTCGGCGTTCTTCGTCGCCTCGTGCAGCTCGGCTTCCTCGTGCTCGAGGTGCGGCTTGATGTCGAAGACGACCTTCTTGATGGTCCCCGTGAAGGGGAACGGCGCCTTCGAGGCGTAGCTCCGGTCCACGACGCCGCCGTTGTCGCGGCCGATGTCCATGCCGGCGTAGCCGGAGAAGCGCATCGGGACGGTGTGGTCCATGCGACCGCCACCGACGACCTGGTCGTTGACGTAGAGCGTGACCTGGCCGCCCGGTCGCCGGCTTCGGCGCGTCGGCGGCGAACTCCATCCGCACGTTGACCTCGCCCGTCGGCAGCGGCTCCGTCGCCTGCTGGCGGAAGATGAAGACGCCCATCATCGAGTAGGTGTGGGTCAGCTTCCCGTCCTCGACGAACAGCGAGAAGCCACCGAGGTGGTCGGCCTCGGCGACGATGACGCCCTCCACGCCGCCGTCGGGCACGACGAGGTCGGCGCTGATCGCGTAGGAGTGGTTGTAGACGCGCGGGATCATGCCCGACAGCACGTTCTGGACGTCGCCCCGGAACTCGAGCTTGGTGGTCTCCGGCATCGGGGGCAGCTGGCCGAAGAACGATGACAGGGTGGCCAGGAGCGGCAGCACCTGGTACTGCTCGGCCTCCTGCCAGAACAGCTCCCTGAGCTCGGCCACCTTGTCGGGATTGCGCCGCGGCCAGGTCGTGCGCCTGGCTGAAGTCGTCGGGCAGGTAGTAGAGCTCGGTCGGATCGGCGTCCGGGTCCCAGACGCCCGGGGCGTAGGGCATGATCGCCTGCGGCGTCAGCACCCACGGGATGCGGGCCGTGCGCATCGACAGCCACCAGCCGTCCTTGTACATGGCCCGGTTGCCGACCGACTCGAAGTACTGCTGCGTGTGCCGCTCCGGCGCATCGGCCGTCGTCAGGCTGTCGGTGAAGGCGACCCCGTGGAGCGGCTGCTGGTCGATGCCGTCGACCGTCGTCGGCGCCGGGATGCCGGCGATGTCGAGGATGGTCGGCGCGATGTCGATGACGTGGGTGAACTGCGACCGGAGCCCGCCGCCCGAGGCAACGCTGTCCGGCCAGTGGATGACCATCGGGTTGCGCGTCCCGCCGAGGTGCGAGCCGACCTGCTTGCCCCACTGGAAGGGGGTGTTGCCGGCCCATGCCCAGGCCGCGCCGTAGTGCGGGGCCATGATCTCGGCACCCCAGGCGTCCATCCCGCCGTACCGCTCGGACAGCTGGAGCTGCATCTCGTCGGTCAGGGGGATGCCGTTCTGCATCGTCAGCTCGTTGAACGAGCCGGTGATGGTGCCCTCCATGCTGGCGCCGTTGTCGCCCCAGATCCAGATGACGAGCGTGTTGTCGAGCTCGCCCAGCTCGTCGATGGCATCGATGACCCGACCGACGTTGTGGTCGGCGTTCTCGGAGAAGCCGGCGTAGACCTCCATCTGCCGGGAGTAGAACGCCTTGAGCTTGTCCGGCACGTCGTCCCAGGCCGGGAACGCCTCGTTGCGCGGCGTCAGCTCCGCCTCGGGCGGCACCACGCCGAGCGCCTGCTGGCGGGCGAACGTCTCCTCGCGCAGGCGGTCCCAGCCCTGGTCGAACTTGCCCTTGTACTTGGCCGCCCACGACTCGGCGACGTGGTGCGGGGCGTGGCTGCAGCCGGTCGAGAAGAAGGCGAAGAACGGCTTCTTCGCATCCTGGGCCCGGATCCCGTGCAGCCACTCGATGGTCTTGTCGGCCATCGCGTCCGGCAGGTAGTACGGCTCGCTCCTCGTCGCCGTAGCGCGGGATCGACGCCGATGATCTTCTGGTTCTCGGCGAGGACGGTGTCCCACTGCCCGGCGCCGCCGCCGAGGAAGCCGTAGAAGTACTCGAAGCCCCAGCCGGTCGGCCAGCGGTCGAACGGTCCACCCGGTCCCTGCTGCCCGTCGGGGGTCAGGTGCCACTTGCCGAACGCGGCCGTGTTGTACCCGTTGTCCCGCAGGATGCGCGGCAGCGGCGCGCAATCGCGAGGCAGGGTGGCGGAGTAGCCCGGGATAGCCGCCGGCGAACTCGCCGACGGAGCCGAAGCCGACCGCGTGGCTGTTGCGGCCGGTCAGCAGGGCCGCCCGCGTCGGCGAGCAGATGGCCGTGACATGGAAGCGGTTGTAGCGGACGCCACCCTCGGCCATCCGGGTGTAGTTCGGGGTCTGGATCGGGCCGCCGAACGTGCTCGGGTTGCCGAAGCCCGCGTCGTCGATGAGCACGAGCAGGACGTTCGGCGCGCCGTCGGGCGGCGTCGGGTGCCCGATGAGGTTCCAGTCCGGCTGCGATCCGGCGAGGGTCCGGTTGACGACCCCAGCGAATGTCGGGCGGCGGATGGGCAGGTGACTTCGATCGACGACGGGCATGACTGCGATCTCCTCCTTGGTCGTCTGGACCCGGGACCGAGCGCCAGCCTGACGGGCCACGTCCTCGGTGCAGCGTGCCCCTCCGTCGGGGCATGGATCCGATGCCACGAGTATCCGATCCGACGGGCGGCGGACATCACCCTATCGACCTGAAACCGCGTGCGCCGCGCGGCGTCATTCGGAAGCGTTTATCAACCGAGGCGGCTGATGTCTTGCCCCGGTGTCGCCCCTACGTTCATGCCGAGGGAACGTCCGCTCCCTCGCCGCAGCCACTCGACTGCGGCAGGACGTCGTGCGAGGAGAGGGAAACGTGAAACGACCGATCGGGATCACCGTCCTCGCGATCATCTTCGCGGCAGCCGGCTTCAGCTACATGATGCTCGGCTTCCAGATGACGACCGCCGTCACGTTCGGACCGCTGCCCAGCCGGCGAGGGCACCTGGATCTGGGGCTGGCTCATCGTGCTGACCGGGCTCGCCTTCTGGGCCGGCGGCCTCGCCGCCTGGCGCCTCGAGCCGTGGGGCTGGCTGCTCGGCCACTTCCTGGCGATCCTCGGGATCATCGAGGCGATCTTCGCCCTCCTGGGCACCGGCAACCTGAGCTACGCCCTGGCCACGACGGCCTTCCCGTTCATCCTGCTCTGGTACCTGAACCGCCGTCGGTCAAGAAGGCGTTCGGCATCGTCGAGGAGTAGACCGGCCGACCAGCGACGCAGCCGCGACCGACCAGCAAGAGGAGGCATCATGGAAGATCGATCGCTCGACGAGCTCGGGCCCGTCGACTACCTGATCGTCGAGTTCCCGGCCGGGTGCCCAGAACTTCACCGGCGAGGGCGCGGACGAGCTGCTCCGCCTCCACGACGCCGGGATCATCCGGATCATGGACATCCTGATCCTGATCAAGGACGCGGACGGCTCGGTCGAGGCGATGGAGCTGTCCGACCTGCCCGAGCTCGGCGAGCTCAGCCGGCTCGAGGCGCGAGCTCGCGCAGACCCTGGCCGAGGACGACGTCGTCCACCTCGCCGCCGCCATGGATCCGGGCAGCGTGGCCGGCGTCCTCGTCTACGAGAACCTGTGGGCCGCCCCGTTCGCCTCGGCCATGCGCCGGGCCGGTGGTCAGCTCATCGCCAACGGCCGGATCCCGATCCAGGCCCTCATCGCCGCCGTCGAAGCCGACGAGGCCGACGCGGCCTCGAACCAGCAGGAGTCTGACATGCCGCTCGGACCAGGTCGCCGCGGAGTCGGCGTCATCGGTGCTCCCGTCGCCAAGGCCGCGGTCGTCGGGGCCGTCGCCAGCCCGGGCCGTCGCCGGTCGCCAAGGCCGCGGTCGTCGGCGCCGCGGTGGTCCCGGCCCTCGCCGGTCGCCAAGGCTGCCGTCGTCGGGGCCGCCGTCACACCGGGTCGCCGCCGCTTCTAGGCACGGCGCCGGATCACCCGTCAACGTCTGACCCAAACACCAACGAAGGGAGAATCGACATGGCTGACAATCAGGTGGTCCTGGCGCTCTTCGCCGACGAGGCCGCTGCCGATGCAGCCGTCGAGTCGCTGAAGGCGTGGGACAAGGCCAGCGCCGACGTCAAGCTCGGTGCGATCGGCATCCTCGTCGTCGACGACAAGGGCGCGCTCAAGACGCACAAGATGGGCCAGCGCAGCGGCAAGAAGGGCGCGGGCATCGGTCTCGTCCTTGCGATCGTCGCGCCGCCGACGCTGCTCGCCGGCGTGGTCGGTGGAGGCGTCCTCGGCCACTTCCATCACAAGGGCCTGGGCCTCACCGACGAGGACAGCACCCGCATCGGCACGGAGCTCATCGGTGGGAAAGCCGCCGTCGGCGTTCTCGTGCCGAACGACGAGGCAGGGGCCGTGGCCGGAAAGCTCACCGAACTCGGTGGCGACGTGGAAGCCCAC
Organism: uncultured Chloroflexia bacterium; assembly: GCA_963738475.1. Lineage (GTDB taxonomy): Bacteria > Chloroflexota > Limnocylindria > Limnocylindrales > CSP1-4 > SPCO01. The sequence goes on along the minus strand of CAVTWU010000028.1, from coordinate 457,504 downwards.
GACGTCTCCGACGAGGCCCTGACGGCCGTGGCCGAGGCAACCACCGACGCCGAGGCTCCGGCCCCGGTGGCCTGACGGAACCACGACCAGTCGGCCCCGGGTCTCCGCGTCGGACCCGGGGCGAAGACTGGATGCTCGCTGCTCATCGGGCTCAGCCGCGGACCGCCCCATGGCAGTGCTTGACCTTGCGGCCGCTGCCGCACGGGCACGGGTCGTTCCGCCCGGCCTTCGCAACCGCCGCCCGGAGGTCCGCGTCACGTGCCGCGTAGACGCCCATCAGCTCGGACGGCGCCCGGCCCTGACGAAGCAGCGCCGACATCGCCCGCATCGGCTCGTCGACGTGGTGGAAGAACGCCTTGTAGCCGGCACACAGGTAGTTGAGCCCGGGTTCGCCGTCCGGCGTCCGGATGAACCGGTCCTTGGGGCAGCGCGCCGTGGCAGGCGAACCGGACGTCGCAGTCGAGGCAGAACTGCGGCAGCGTGTCGAGCTTGTCCCGGCCGAACTTGCGCTGGGCCGGTGAGGCGACCAGCTCGGCCATCGGCGTCTCGGTGATGTTGCCGAGCTTGTAGCCCTCCTCGACGAAGTGGTCGCACGAATAGACGTCGCCGTTGTGCTCCATCGCGAGCGCCCCGCCGCAGGTCGGCTGGAAGACGCACAGGCCGCCCGGCTCGCCGTACCAGTTGGCCAGCGCGACGTCGAACATCTGGACGTAGACGCTCCCGATGTCCCGGCGGACCCACTCCTCGAAGACCGTCGATGAGGAAGCGACCGTACTGGTCGGCCGTGACCGACCGGTCGGTCACGAGCTCGCCTTCCTGGCGGTAGAGCGGGCGATCTCGCCACGACCGCCAGGGCGCCTCGCGCGCCAGCCCCGGTGACAGCTCGATCTGGTCGAGGGTCACGTCGATCCGGGGCGTCGGCAGCCGTTCGATGATCGGGATGAACTGCAGGTAGCGCGAGCCGAGCTCGTCGCGCAGGTAGCGGTAGACCTCGAGCGGCTGGTCCGCATTCGCCCGGTGGAGCGTGGTCAGCGTGTTGAACTCGACGCCGTGCTTCTTCAGCATCGCGAGGCCGCGCAGGACGCGTTCCGAGGTCGGCGCGCCGCCGCGGTCCACCCGGTACGCGTCGTGCATCGCCGGCGGCCCGTCGATGCTGATCCCGACCAGGTAGTCGTGCTCCTTGAACAATGCCGCCAGCTCGTCGTCGATGAGCGTGCCGTTGGTCTGGATGGTGTACTCGACCTGCATGCCAGGTCGGCGGTACTTCTCGACATAGGTGTGGGCGCGACGGAAGAAGTCGGCACCCATCAGAGTCGGCTCGCCGCCCTGCCAGGCGATCGCGACGTACGGCACCCGCTGTGCCTCGATCAGCTGGCGGATGTACGTCTCGAGCAGTTCGTCGGCCATCCGGAAGCGGCTGCCCGGGTAGAGCATCTCCTTCGACAGGAAGAAGCAGTACTCGCAGTCGAGATTGCAGGTCGCGCCGGTCGGCTTGGCCAGCAGGTGGAAGCCGGGCGGCCCGCCCGTCAGCATCTGGACCGGGATGGACGACTCAGCCGGGTTCATCTGGTGACGGTACTCCGCGGTGCGCCAGCAGTGTTCGTTGAAGCACGCCGACGGCCGGGCGATGTCGGCCGCGATGTTCGCCTCGCCTGCGACGGACCCGGCAGCCCTGGATCGACATGCCCGTGGGTCGGCCGCCAACGCGCGTCAGTGCGAACAGCTCAGCGGCTCTTCGACTCCCCGCAGCTCGATCCGGCCGAGGCTCTCACGCGATGTCCTTCGGGAAGTCGATCGCTGAGATCACGGCGGCCGACGCGAGGACCTCCCGTCCAAGTCGTTTGCTTGCCTGCTCGATGCGCGACGCCGTGTTCAGGGCGTGCCGAGAAACGCGATCTCGTCTTGACCGTCCCGATCTCGCCGGTCACGACAGGGCCCATATGGAGACCGGCCCGAAGTCGGCCACGGCGCCGCAGTCGGCTTCGTAGCCCGTGCTTGCAGCCGCCAGGGTGTCCGAGATGGTGAACAGCGCCTTGATACAGCCCGCATCTCTGAGGCCCTCCTCCGCGGTCCACGTGAGGATCACCTCGTCACCGACGTAGCGGTGCACCTCTCCGCGTGCGCCCGACCCCCGCGGTGACGTCGCCGGGGAACCGGCTGAGGAAGGCGTGGTAGCGAAGGTCGCCGAGTCGTTCGGCGATCTGCGTCGATTCGCGAGGTCGATGAGCAGGAAGATGCGGACTTCCTCCCGAGGCCGGTGGTAGCGGCCGATGATCAGGCCGACGAGTACCCCGCGGCCCAGGCAGTCCATCGACCTGACCCACGAAGTCGACCAGCAAGGCGGCGACGAAGCTCGCGGCAACGGCGACGACGAACTGCTGGATCCACCAGATCCGCCAGCGGCAGACCAGCGACCGTGAGCAGCGGCAGGCTGACCCCGACGACGTCACGACGAGCCACACGAGGCTCCGCGTGACGAGCACCACGAGGACGGGGACTCACGCCAGCCGCGGGGGATCGAGCCCGCCGCCCAGGTCACGTTGAGCGACCATTCCGCGCCCGTGATCAAGAGACCGAGCACGGCGCCCGCCGCCGCGGAGCTCGCGGCACCTCCCAGGAGCAAGCCGAGCCCGAACCCGACAACGCCCCCGCGGGAACCGTGACAGCGAGGGCACGCCCCAGGGTGCGCCACTTCTCAGCCTGTGTCACTCGCGTTCGATACCCCTCTGGTCGGGCGCGCGTGGTGGGATGTGGCGCCCCCGGACGGACTCGAACCGCCGACGCAGGCCTTAGGACGGCCTCGCTCTGTCCACTGAGCTACGGGGGCGCGGCCGTCATCGTACCCCGTGGCGCCAGCCGGCCCGCGTGGTCGGGCCGTTTCGGAGTCCTGCCGTACAATCGGGCCCGAGATGCACGACGCTCCCCTCCCCGACCTGATCCTGTACGGCCGCCCCGACTGCAGCCTGTGCGATGAGGCTCGGCAGACGGTGATGGCGCTCCTGCGGCAGCGCACCGAGGCCGGCCAGGCCAGCCCGACCCTCGTCGAGCGCGACATCGAGACCGACGACGCCTGGCAGCGCGCCTACTTCGCCTCGATCCCGGTCCTCGAGCTCGGCGACCGCCGACTCGAGCTCGCGACCAGCCAGGCCAAGATCCGCCGGCTGCTCGCCGACGGGCTGGACTGACCCGATGGCCGGCACGGAACTCACGATCGCTGGTCGCCGTCGGAGCGGGTGTGATCAGCTTCCTGTCGCCGTGCGTCCTGCCGCTCGTGCCGGCCTACCTCGGCCAGATGACGGCCATCGCGGTGGCGGCGTCGGAGTCGGGCGCTCCCCCGTCGCGCTGGACGGCCGTCCGCCACGCGCTGGCGTACGTGGCCGGGTTCGGGGTCGTGTTCACGATCCTCGGCATCACGGCGACGTTCCTCGCCGGGCCGCTGGCCGACTTCCTGCCGGCGCTGCGCGTCATCGGCGGCCTGATCCTCATCGTCATGGGCCTGGCCCTCGCCGGCATCCTGCCGATCGCGGCCCTCGAACGCACGTGGCGGCCGCTCGATACCGGCGCGACCCAGTCGCTCGCGACCGTCACGGGCTCGGTCTCGCTCGCCTCTCCAGGGAGCAGCGCGAGGACCGAGTGCCGCCGACCGCCTGGGCAGCCGGCTCGTCGTCGTCGAAGGGCGGCTGGCTGGCGTCGTTCGGGCTCGGGGCGATCTTCGCCATCGGCTGGACGCCGTGCATCGGCCTCATCCTCGGCGGCATCCTGACGATGGCCGCGACGTCCGGCACGATCGCCCAGGGCGCCATCCTGCTGATCGCCTACACGCTCGGCCTCGGGCTGCCGTTCATCGCCATCGCCGCGGTCTACGACCAGGCGCCGCGCGGTCACGGCGCCGCTCGTCCGCCACGGCAAGACGGTCTCGCTGATCGGCGGCCTGCTCGTCGCCGCGATCGGCCTGGCGATGGTGTTCGACTGGCTCAGTCTCCTGCCGCGCTACTTCAACTTCGGTGGGCGTCTAGCGTGGCGGAACGCCCGGAGTTCACCCACAAGAAGGAGCGCCACGGCCTGATCGGGCCGTTCAGCGGCCGGCAGCTGGCCGCGGTCTTCGCGATCGTCGTCGTCGCGGTCATCGTCCTCGTGGCGGCGACGACGCCGCTCGGCGCGATCGGGGCGGGCCCCGGGCCGGTGGATCCGCGGGCGACGGCCTACATCATCGATGAGGCGCCGAGCGTCGGCCTCAAGCCCGGCGACCAGGCGCCCGAGTTCACCATCGCGCTCGCCGGACGGGTCGACCTACCAGCTGGCCGACCTCGACGGCAACCCGATCCGCCTCGCCGACCTGCGCGGCAAGGCGGTCTGGGTCAACTTCTTCGCGACGTGGTGCCCGCCGTGCCAGGCCGAGACGCCGGTCATGCGCGAGATCAGCGCCAAGTACCGCGACAAGGGGTTCGAGCTCGTCGCCATCAGCGTCCAGGAGACGTCCCCGGCCGACGTCCAGGCGTACGCCGACCGCTACCAGCTCGAGTACACGATCGGCTTCGACGCCTCCGGGCACGTCTTCGACGCCTACCGGGTGTACGCGCTGCCGACCCAGTTCTTCATCGACCCGAACGGGATCATCCACGACGTCGCGCAGGGCCCGATGACGGTCGAGTCCGCGAGCGCCTACATCGAGCGCATCCTGCCCAAGGACGCGCCGACCGCCTCACCGAGCCCGAGTCCGTAGCCGAACAAGTGACCGCCTGAAGCGCGGACGCCGGAAGTGGCGGGTCGGGGTGTCGGTCGCGCGACCGGCGGGACGAGGTCGGCTGGAGCGCCATCGCGCGACGGTTTCGATCAAGCGGAACCAAGTGAAAGCGGCCTGCCCGTGCAGGTGGCCAGGGCGTCCGCGGCACCGCGCCCAGGTCGTTCCGCTTGGTTGGAACCATCTCGATCGCCGCGTTTGGCGGAGGTGTATCCACCAGGGCTCGAGGTTGTTGCGGGTCGGGCAGCGGGTCGACGTGGAGGGGCTGCCCGCCCTCACGCGATCCCGCTGCGGGTCAGATCGGCTCGTAGCGGAAGCGGTCGCGGTCGCGGACGAGGCGGCCCACCGGGTGCCTGACCTCGTGCGACAGGACGACGATCCAGCCCTCGTCGGCGGCCTGGGCGAACAGCTCGGCCTTGCGGACCACGGAATCCAGCGGGAAGTCGTCGAAGGACGTCACCCAGCGCGGATTGGCCGCCCACGGCCGCATGAGCAGGTCGCCGAAGAACGCGAGCGTCTTCGCCCCGTCGCCGGTGCCGCGCACGACGATGGCCTGGTGACCGGTGGAGTGGCCGCCGGTCGGGACGACCGTAACGCCGGGCAGGATCTCGCGCTCGCCGTCCGCCCAGCCCTCGGCGCCCCAGTCCTTGACCAGGGTCAGCTCCGGCTGGACGTACGAGGCGACGAGGCGCGGGTTGTCACCCAGCGCGACCTCCCACTCGGCCTTCTGCGCGACGATCGTGGCGTTCGGGAACGTGCGCGCTCCGTCCGGGCGGAGCAGGCCGCCGGCATGGTCGAAGTGCAGGTGGCTCATCGCGACGACGTCGACGCTGTCCGGTCGGAACCCGACGCGCTCGAGCGCCGCCTCGATCCACGGACCTTCGTAGGCCCGCATCGCCCGGGTCTTGTCGTCGAGCCGCTCGCCGATCCCGGTCTCCACGAGCACGCGGCCGGCGGGCGTCTCGATCAGCAGGCAGTTGAGCGCCTGGAGCAGGCGCCGGCGGTCATCCACCTCGTCGGTGACGAGCGAGCCCCACAGGACCCACGGCACGGGCCCGAACAGCGTCCCGGCATCCGAGCGGAACGTGCCGGCCTGGACCAGCGCGACGCGCGTGCCGCCACCCAGGTCCGCGATCCAGTCAGCGGCGTCGTTGATGGCCACGACCTAGGACCGGCTGGGCTCCCCGGCCTTGCGACCGGCCTCGTAGTCCTGGTGGAACGCGGAGGCGGTCGGTTCGGACTGGCCCTGGTACCGGGACCGGAGCGACGGCGACCCGTACGGCCGCTCGACCGGCGACGACATCCCGAAGAAGCTGATCTGGCCGATCCGCATCCCGTGGTACAGCGCGATCGGCAGGTTCGCGACGTTCGACAGCTCGAGGGTCAGGTTGCCCTTCCAGCCCGGATCGACGTAGCCCGCCGTCGAGTGGATGAGCAGGCCCAGCCGCCCCAAAGATCGACTTGCCCTCGAGCCTGGCCACGAGGTCGTCCGGCAATTCGACCCACTCGAGGGTCTGGCCGAGCACGAACTCGCCCGGATGCAGGATGAACGGCTCGTCATCCTCGATCGTCAGGAGTTCGGTCAGGTCCGGCTGCAGCGCCCGCACGTCGATGTACGGGTAGCGGTTGTTGCGGAAGACCCGGAACCGGCGGTCCAGGTGCAGGTCCACGGACGACGGCTGGAGATCCTCCGGATCGTACGGGTCGATGCGAACGGCGCCGGACTCCAGCGCGGCCCGGATGTCGCGATCGGACAGGACGCTCATGCCGGGACTCCGGTCGTGCCGCGCTCCGCGTACAGGCTGTCCACCTCGCGCTTGAGGTCCTCGAGGTCCTCGAAGCTCTGGTAGACGCTGGCGAACCGGATGTAGGCGATCTGGTCGATGGCTCGAAGCTGCTCCATCGCCAGCGCCCCGACGCGCGACGACGGCACCTCGCTGGCCCCAGAGGCGCGCAGGTCCGCCTCGATCTGGTCGGCGGCGGTCTCGGCGGCGCCGGCGGGCACGGGTCGGCGGGTCAGGGCCTTGCGCAGGCCGGACGCGAGCTTGTCGCGATCGAATTCCTGGCGCACGCCGTCGCGCTTGACGACGACCAGCCGGGCGGCCTCGACGCGTTCGTAGGTCGTGAAGCGCATGGCACAGGCCGCGCACTCGCGGCGGCGGCGGATCGTGGCGGAGTCATCGAGGTCGCGCGAGTCGACGACTCGCGTCTCCCGCTCGCCGCATTGGGGGCAGCGCATCGCTCTCCTGTCCTGCCGGACCACTACATGGTGTGGTGTGCGGCGAGGATACCACTACATGGTGTGGTGCGGTGGGGTCATGGAGGCCATCGGACGCGGGTCGCGACCGGCCGGTCGCGTTGGCGTCAGGCACTCCGGCGGAGGACGTCCTGCGAGTCCTTGACCTGGGTCGCGAGCTCGTCCGCCATCGCGGCATGACGGGCGATCGCCTCGCGCGCGTGCAGCAGGTTCAGGTAGCCGCGCTTCAACGACGTGTTGCCTTCGAGCTCGCGATTCCCGCGCCGGACGGCGACCAGGATCGTCGCGCCGTGGTCCACCATGGCGAGGGCCCGCTTCGCCCGTCCGAGGTCGCCGATGAGATCCTTCTGGATCGAGACCGCCTGGACCGGCGGCCGGAGGGCCTCGGCTTCCTCGATGTAGCGGTCGACCGCATCGGTCGCGGCCGTGATGGTCTCGGCGAGGGCGTCGGCCGGCAGCTCGTGGTGCCGGACGGAGTCGATGCGCCCGGTCGCGCCGTCCAGCGAGACGTCGATCCGGGTCGCCAGGTCGTGGACGGCCACGCGGAACTCCTCGACCTCGCGGGTCCGCGCGACGATCCGGTTCGTCCGGCGGAAGACGACCACCAGCCCCGCAGCGAGGGCCACGAATGCCAGGATCGGCAGGAGGATCGTCAGTTCCACGTAGAGGGTCGCGGGCCGGGTGCGCTCAGCCCGCTCGAGCCCGGAGCTCGTCGAGCATGGCCGGGCCGACCTCGAACAGGTCCCCGATGACGATGACGTCGGCGAATTCGGCGATCGGCGCGTCCGGGTCCCGGTTGATCGCGACGATCGTCTCGGCGGCCTGCATCCCGACCTTGTGCTGGATCGCGCCGCTGATGCCCAGGGCGAGGTAGAGCTGCGGCCGGACGATCTTGCCGGTCTGGCCGATCTGCTGGGCGTACGGGATCCAGCCCGAGTCCACGGCCGCGCGCGACGCGCCGACGGCGCCACCGAGCTGCGCCGCGAGGTCGCGGACGAGCCCGAAGCCCTCCGGACCGCCGACCCCGCGGCCGCCGGACACGATGATCCGCGCTTCCTCGATCGGGGCGGCGGCACTGGCCTCCGAGACGCGGTCCGAGACGGTGACGGCCGGGAGCGAGGCCGTGGCTGCCGGAGTCGGCGGCGGTGACCGTGCCGGCCGCCGCGGCGGGCTGGGCGGTGACCACGGTCGGGCGGAGCGTGACGATGCCGCGGCCGATCGTGAAGCCGGAGGTCGTCAGCAGCCGGCCGCCGAACACGCTCATCTCGACGGCGACGCCGTCCGCGGTCCAGCTGACGCCGATGGCGTTGACGAGGACGCCGAGCCCGGTCAGTGCCGAGACGACCCCGGCCACGTCCCGGCCGTCCGGTCCCGCGCCCACCAGGAGCAGGTCCGGCGCGTCGGCGGCGGCCAGCGCGGCGACGTGCTGCCCGGCGACCGTGGCCCACGCGTGGCTGCCCGCGGCGGGATCCGCCACGGAACGGACGCTCGGCACGTACGCGGCGAGGTCCGCGGCCGCGGCGGCCGGGTCCGCCGCGACGACGATCCCGACGAGGTCCTTGCCGGACGCCTCCGCCAGCGACCGGCCGAGCGTGGCGACCTCGGTGCTGATCCGTGCCAGCTCACCGGTCGCGGTCGTCTCGCCGATCACCCAGATGGCGCCCATCAGATGATCCTCCGCTCGACGAGGTAGGCGACGACCTGGCGGGCGGCTTCGTCCGGTGCCTCCCGGATCACTCGGGTCGCGCCACGGGACGGTGGGGCGACACTCGCGAGGACCGTGGTCGTCGCCACGGACCCGCCGACCGTCGTCGGATCGATCCCGAGGTCGGCGAGCGACAGCGTCGCGATCGCCTTCGACCGCGCCCCCATGATCCCCTTGAGCGACGGATAGCGCGGCTCGCCGAGGGCCTGCGTGCAGGTGATGAGCGCCGGCATCGGGGCATCGAGGACGTCGTAGCCGGTCGGCGAGATGCGCCGGACGCGGACGGTCCCGGCGGCCGGGATCGGGCTCGATCTTCGTGGCGTAGGAGAGGAGCGGCAGTCCGGCCAGTGCCGCGACCGCCGGCCCGACGACCCCGGCGACCCCATCGGACGTGTCCACGCCGGCCAGCACCAGGTCGAACTCGAGCGTCTTGAGGGCCGCCGCGAGGACGCGGGCCGTGGATACGGTGCAGGAACCGGCGAGCGCCTCATCCGTCACGAGCGTGCCGCTGGCCGCGCCCATCGCGAGCGCCTTGCGCATCGTCTCGGGCGCGCTCGCCGGCGCCATCGACAGCAGGGTCACCTCGCCGCCGTGCGCCTCGACCAGCTTGAGTCCGGCTTCGAGCGCGTACTCGTCGTTGCCGTTGACGACGGCGGGGACGGCGGCACGGTCCAGGCGCCGGTCGGGACCGAGCCGCTCGCCCATGGACGCCGGGTCCGGGACGGGCTTCGTGAGGACGACGATACGCACGGAGTGAAGGACCTCCTGCCCGGTCAGCTGCCCTTGCCGAGCAGGTCCCGCGCGATGACGAGTCGTTGGATCTGCTGGGTCCCCTCGTACAGCTGGGTGATCTTCGCGTCGCGCATCATCCGCTCGACCGGGAACTCTTCGATGTAGCCGTAGCCCCCGAGGACCTGGACGGCATCCGTGGTGACTCGCATCGCGTTGTCACCGGCCACGAGTTTACACATCGCCGACCACCGGCTGGCGTCCGCCGCCCCCGCTTCGATCTCCGTGCAGGCCTTGTACAGGAGCTGGCGGGCGGCCTCGGTGCCGGCATCCATGTCGGCCAGCATCGCGCCGATCATCTGGAAGTCGCCGATGCGCTGGCCGAACTGCTTGCGCTCCTTCGCGTAGGCGACCGCGACGTCCAGCGCGCCCTGGGCGATCCCGACGGCCTGGGCGGCGATGCCCGGTCGGCTGCGGTCCAGCGTCCGCATGGCGAGGTCGAAGCCGTCGCCCTCGGCGCCGACGAGGTTGGCCGATGGCACGCGGACGCCATCGAAGACGAGCTCCGCGGTCGGGCTGCCGCGCAGGCCCATCTTGTGCTCGACGCGGGCGACCGAGAAGCCCGGCGTCGGGACCTCGACGACGAAGCAGGACAGGCGCTTGGTCTTCGGTCCCATCGGATCGGTCACGGCGAAGACGGTGATGAGGTCCGCGACCGAGCCCTGGCTGATGAACCGCTTCGAGCCCGACAGGATGTAGTCGTCGCCGTCCCGGCCGGCGGAGGTCCGGATCGCCGACACGTCGGAGCCGGCCTCGGCCTCGGTCAGGGCGAAGGCGATGAGCCGCTCCCCGGACGCCAGCGATGGGAACCAGCGCTGCTTCTGCTCGTCCGTCCCGGCCATCAGCAGCGGGAGGGACGCGAGTTCCTGGACGGCCAGGATCAGCCCGGAGGTCGCGCAGGCGCGGCTGATCTGTTCGATGGCGAGGCAGATCGTGAGCAGGTCGACGCCGAGGCCGCCGTACGCCTCGGGGAACGGCAGGCCCAGGATGTCGTGCGAGGCGAGCAGCGCCCGGATGTCCTGCGGGAACTCGCCGGTCCGGTCGATCTCCGCGGCCCGCGGCGCGATCTGCTCATCGGCCAGCACGCGCACGGCGTCGCGCAGCATCTGCTGGTCTTCCGTGAGGCGGTAGGTGCTCGACGCTGGGCTGCTCGGTCACGGCGGCCATGCTAGCAGCGCCCGTCGAGCGCGGAACCGGGCGGGACCTTCGTTCGTGGCCCGCGCGCAACGTGGGGCATGCCGGGGATGGCTTCGCCGCTGGACGGCCGCGGTATGGTCTTGGCATGGACGATCTGCCGCTGATCGCATTGCTGGCCGCAGCGGCACTCGGTGTGGTCGCCACGTTGTTGATCCTGCGGCGGCAGGACGTCGAGCGGGCTGACGAGACCCGCGAGAACCCGTTCGCGGTCAGCACCGAAGGCATGAAGCGCTGCCCCAACTGCGGCTTCGGCAACCTCGTGACCGACGCGACCTGCATCCAGCTGCGGGAAGCACCTCCCCGGCTGAACATCCCGCGCTCCGTTCTGTCACCGTGACGCATGGCGCGCGCCGAGCATCGATCGCAAGAGGGTTCCGCGACGTGGATCCGATACCGCTCGCCCGTGCGCCATGGGCCAGGTGGACGCTCGCGATCGGCCTGACCGATGCGCTCTCTGATCGGGCTTCTGGCCGGCGAGTTCGCCCGATACCTCGAGCAGGTCTCCACGAGTTACCCGGTCGCAGCCTCTGAACTCGTGTGGATCCAGGTGATCACGGTCGTGCTCGGACTCGTGGTCGCGATCCCGCTCCTGGCGATGCTCGTCTGGCTTGCGATGCGGACGTCGCTCCCGATGCGCAGCCTTCCCTTTGCCGTGGGTCTCGGCGTCGGGGCGTTCCTGGTGGCCGCAGCCATCAACACGGCCATCGTCGATGCGGCGAGGATGGTGGACTGGGGTGGTCCACTCCCGTTCGACCCGAGCCTGATCCTGGTCGTGCCGCCGATCGAGGAGACCGCCAAGCTCGTCGCGATCGGCGGCTTCCTGCTGTTGGTGCGCCGACGAGTCTCGGTCGGAGTTCGTGAAGGGCTGGTGGCCGGGATGCTGATCGGACTCGGCGCGAACGCGATCGAGACGGGGGCGTACGTCGCAGCTGGCTACGGCGCGGGGCATGGCGCCATGTACGGGTCGATCATCGCGCTGCGATTCGGAGCGTTCGGACTCGGCCTCCACGTGGCGACGTCGGCCGTGTGGGGTGTCGCGATCGGCGCCGTGCTGGAAGGGCGAGCCGGTCGCCCGGTCATGGTCCTCGTCGGCGCGCTGGCCGCGACGCTTGCCACCCACGTGATCTGGAACCTCTTCGGGACGACGCTGGTCCGGAGGGCGATCGACGCGATCGCGCCCCCGCCGGATCCGATGTGGAACGAGCCGATCTCCCAGCCGCACATCTGGCTGGCGTCGACCGCGGTCGGGTTGCTGCTGGTCTCCCCGATCATCGTGTTCCTGGTAGTCGCGTGGAAGCGTGCGGGCGGCCGCGGCCAACCCCCCGACCAACGCCCGCCCGGGGAGCCGTAGGCGGTGGGTCGGCCGCCGACCGCGTCATACGTCGCACATGGCGAGCGATAGACGGTCCGCGTGCGATCGGTTCGCACGATCCACGCTGGGCGCGCAGTTCCGGGAGCCCGCAGGGCCCCGCCTAGCGCTCCGTCGGCGGGCGTTCGTCGAGTTTCGAGCGGCGGCACCGCCCCCAAGGTTGACCGAGATCGCGGCGACGCCCCAGGTCGCCCCAGATGACCGGAGGCGGCCTCAGATGACCGGCAGGCGCCGCTCCGCTGGGGTCGCCGCGATGCGGGCCGCCAGGATCTCGCTGATGTCGGCGGACGCGACCGCGGCGCCGCCCTCGGCCGAGGCCAGGCCGTCGCTGAGCATGACCATGCAGAACGGGCAGGACGTGGCGACGACGTCGGCGCCGGTCTCGATGATCTGACGCGACCGCTCGGCGTTGATCCGGGTACCCGCGGTCCTCCTCCATCCACATCCGGCCGCCGCCGGCGCCGCAGCAGAAGGTCTGCTTGCCCGACTTCGCCATCTCGGTGACGGTCACGCCCGCGGCGCCCAGCACGTCCCGTGGCGCCGCCACGACCCCGTTGTAGCGCGCCAGGTAGCACGAGTCATGGACCGTGACGGTCCCCAGCCCGTGGTCGCCGGACTCAGTGCCGTCCGCGGCGTCCGGCGGGATCGTCGCGAGCCGCCCCGACGACACCAGCCCCGCCAGGTACTGGCTGTGATGGACGACCGTGTAGTTCCCGCCCAGCTGGCTGTACTCGTTCGAGAGCGAGTTGAAGCAGTGCGGGCAGGCGGTCACGATCGTGCGCTGGCCCATCGCGTACTTGTCGAGCGTCTCGACGTTGCCCATCGCCAGCATCTGGAAGACGTAGTCGTTGCCCATCCGGCGGGCCGGATCGCCGGTGCACGACTCCTCCTGGCCGAGGATGGCGAACGGCACGCCGGCGGCGTGCAGGCACGTGGCGACCGCCCGGGCGACCTTCTGGTTGCGCGTATCGAAGGCGGCCGCGCAGCCGACCCAGTACAGGACTTCGAGCTCGTCCAGCCGTCCGCTCGACGCCATGTCGGCCACGGTCGAGACCTCGAACGGCAGCGGCTTGGTCCAGTCGAGCCGGGCCGACGACGGCTGGCCCCACGGGTTGCCCTGGTTCTCCATCGCCCGGAACGCGCCGGTCAGCTCGGTCGGGAAGCGGCTCTCCTCGAGGACGAGGTTCCGCCGCAGCCCGACGATCTTGTCGACGTGCTCGATGAGGACCGGGCAGGCCTCGACGCACGCGCCGCACGTGACGCAGTCCCAGACCGCGTCGTACGGGATGGCCGTGTCGACGATGGCCGTGGACATCGTCACCGGCGACAGCGTCGTGTCGTCCAGGCCGTACGTCTCGCGGACGATCGGCGAGTTCGGGATGATGTCGATGGTCTGCTCGGCCATCTCGGACATGTCCCGGATGCCCATGATGAAGGTCTTCGGGTTGAGCGGCTTCCCGGTGTTGTACGCCGGACAGGCCTCCTGGCAGCGACCGCACTGGGTACAGGTGAACCCGTCGAGGACGTCCTTCCAGCCGAGGTCCTGGAGCGTCTTGAGCCCGAAGGTCGCGTCCTCGGCCTCGAGGTCCATCTTCGGCAGGTCGCCGCGCGGGGCGAGCTTGCGGAACCAGATGTTCACGAAGCTCGTGTAGACGTGGAAGTGCTTGTTCGTCGGGATGAACAGCAGGAACGTCGCGAGCACGAACACGTGCGCCCACCACAGGAAGACGAACGCCGGCCTCGGCCACCTCGGGGGAGAGCGACCGGAGCGGCACGGCCAGGGCGTTCGTCACGATCGCGCCGGGGATGTCGCCGTAGGCCGCCGCCTCGAAGGCGAGCGCGAAGAACTCGGTCGAGACGACGAGCCCGATCATCGTGAGGATCAGCAGCCCGGTCCGGTCCAGGGTCAGTCGCTCCGGCCGGTCGACCAGCCGCCGCTTGAAGAAGTAGCACGAGGACGAGCAGGACACCGACCGCGATGACGTTCTGGATCGCGACGGCCAGGGTCCAGAACACGCCGTCGAGCGGCCACGACACGATGGCCTGCGGGATGCCCGCCGAGGACCATGTTGATGTTGCCGATGAGGAGGATCGTGGAGCCCAGGAACAGCACGTAGTGCAGCGACGCCGGCCCGCGTCCAGCGGAACATCTTGTTCTGCAGGAAGGCGTACCGGATCAGGCCCCAGGCGCGGATGCCCACTTCGGACGTCGACACCGGCGCGCTCTCGTGGACGGCCGTGAAGACCCGCAGTCGACGGACGATGACGAGCACGAACAGGGCGAACGCGCCCCAGAAGATCGGGAAGACCAGCGGGTACGCGGGGACGTGCTCGAAGGACTCGAACATCAGGCGCTCGCCTCCTCGTGCTCGTGTGGGCCGGCCAGGGTCTCGAGGGCATGATCCAGGACCGGGACGATCGCCTCGAGCGACTCGAGGGCGCCCTTCGGGCTGCCCGGCAGGTTCACGATGAGCGTTCGATCGAGGACGCCGACGACGCCCCGCGACAGGTCCGCCAGCGGGGTCATCGACCGACCAGCGGCGCGCATCGCCTCGGCCATGCCGGGGACTTCGTAGTCGATGACCGCGAGCGTCGCCTGCGGCGTCACGTCGCGTGGCGTCAGGCCGGTCCCGCCGGTCGTGACGATGAGCGCATGGGCCACCGTCCCGTGGCGCAGGGCCGTGCTGAGCGCGTCGCGGTCGTCCGCGACGGCCTGCGCGATCCACCGCGAACCCGAGGGCCTCCAGGCGTGCGGCCACCCGTGCCCCCGACGTGTCCTCGCGAACACCGGCGTCCACGCCGTCACTCGCGGTCACGACCAGGGCGGTCCGCTCGATGGACACGCGTCAGGCGCCACGCTTCGAGGACGGCCTGGCCCCCGGTGCCGGCTTCGGCTTGATCCGGCCCGCGGCGCGGGCGCCGGGTCGCGGACCCGCGGTCGAGCCGCCAGGCTCCGAGGCGCCCCCGCCGGGCGGATCGTGTCGGATCCAGTCGCCGGACTTGCCGCCGCTCTTGGACAGCAGGCGCACGCTCCGGATCTCGACGCCGCGCTCGACCCCCTTGACCATGTCGTAGACGGTCAGGGCCGCGACCGACGCGGCGGTCATCGCCTCCATCTCGACCCCGGTCTGGCCGGTCGTGGCGGCCTCCGTGCGGATGCGCAGCGCACCGGCCGCACGGTCCGGCGTGATGGCCACGGAGATGTCGGTCAGGCCGAGCGGATGGCAGAGCGGGATCAGGTCGCTCGTCCGCTTGGCGCCCATGACGCCGGCGAGTTCGGCCACGCCGAGCACGTCGCCCTTCGACGCCCGACCGTCGATGACCAGGCTCATCGTCTCGGGCGACATCGCGACGAGGGCCTCGGCCACGGCTCGACGGGCGGTCACGGGCTTGTCCGAGACGTCCACCATCCGGGGTCGGCCGGACCGGTCCACGTGGGTCAGTCGGCGCCGCTCGGATCGCGGGAGTGGTTTCGGATCCATTCGACCTCCGCTCAGGCCGGGTCGAGCCACCAGAGCTCCACCTCGGCACCGGCCGTCAACGCTATCGTGCGCCTCCGGGATGACCGCGAGGGCATCCGCCGTGACGAGCGCGGACATGACATGACTCCCCTGCCCGGCCGCGCCTCCGGACAGTCTCACACGGACGCGACCCCGCTCGTCACGGACTCGGCGCACCGACCGCATCGCGTTCCGCGGTCGACGCGCACGAACGCCCGGCGACCGGCACTCTTGGACACGTCGTCGCCAAGGACCGCCCGGTCCGTGGGCCGCAGCACGTCCCGGCGCCCGGCCAGGCGGCGGATCGCCGGTCGGACGAAGAGCTCGAAGGTCACGAAGCTCGAGACGGGGTTGCCGGGCAGGCCGAAGAGCAAGGTCGTCTTGCCGCCTCCGGCCGGCGTCGCCGTCCCGAACACGAACGGCTTGCCCGGCTGGACCGCCACCTTCCACAGGTCGATCGTGCCGATCTGCTCGAAGGCGGTCCGGACGACGTCGTACGGGCCGACCGAGACGCCACCGGACACGATGATCGCGTCGGGCTCGTCGGCGAGGGCCGCCGTCAGGCGTGCCAGGACGTCGTCGAGCCGTGTCGCGGGCGATCCCGAGGCGGCTCGGCGTCGCCGCCGGCGGCCTCCACGAGGGCCGCGAGGCCCGGGCCGTTCGCGTCGGGGATCCCGGCTGGGCCGAGCGGCTCGCCGGCGGGCACGACCTCGTCGCCCGTGGCCAGCACCGCGATCCGCGGCCGCGGGTAGACCGACACCTGCGGCGATACCGGCACCCGACGCGAGCGCGACGCCCGGCGGCCGACAGCGCCTGGCCGGGCTCGAGGATGGTCGACGCCCTCGGCCAGGTCGGAGCCGCGCCGCCGGATCGCCGCCCCGGGCTCGATCGCGGCGTGGACGAGGACCGTGGGCGGCGGCGCGCCTGTCGCGTCCCGACCGCGCGGGCCGGTGGCCGTGCCCGTCGCGTCGGCGGGTGTCGTCAGCTCGACCTGGACGACCGCATCCGCCCCGGGCGGGACCGGTGCACCGGTGGCGATGCGGATGGCCGTGCCGGGCTCGACGGCCGTCGTGGCCGCAGCGCCCGCCGACACCTCACCGATGACCCGGAGGAGGACCGGGCTCGTCTTCGGATGCGCCGCCAACGTCGGCGGCGCGGATCGCATAGCCGTCCATCGCGGAGTTGTCCCAGGGCGGCAGCGTCGTCGAGGCTGACGAGCGGTTCGGCGAGCGACCAGCCCGAGCGCATCGGCGGTCGCGCGCCGTTCGGTGACGGATCGCGGCGGGATCGCCGCCAGGACCGCGTCCCGGGCCTCCTCGACCGAATGGAGCTCGCTCATGCGGGCTCGCCGGCTTCGACCGTCTCGGTGGCGCGAGTGGCTCCGTCGTCGAGCGCCCGCGCACCGCCGCCGCCGCAGCCCGTCCACGACGACCGGCCACCCATGCGGTCAGCAGCGACAGGACGATGATCACCGCCGCCGACCGCCATCGCCGACTCCTCCCAGAACCGGAACGGGAAGAGCTGGACCAGCCGGTCCGTGGCGGGATCGAACAGGTACGACCCGGCCGGGAAGAAGATCCGATGGAAGAGCTCGAAGAGCTGGTCGAACGCGACGAGCCCGACGACGCCGACGACGACCGTCCCGACGATCAGCCCGATGCGCGCCGCGCCGGACGGAGCGCCAGAGCCGGACCCGGTCGCGCCGCCGGCTCGCGACCAGCAGCACGACCACGGCGAGCACCGCGGCCGCGAACAGCCCGGCGAACACCGTCCGGACGTCGCGCATGTGGCCCTGCTCACGCTCGTTCAGGACCGGCACGCCGCCGATCTCGACATCGAAGTCGGGTGGGCCGAAGACCAGGTCGGCCAGGATGGCGTTCGTCGCCGTTCGGAGCTCCTCGGGCGTGAACCCGGTCCAGGCCGCGGCTTCGGCACGCTCCTGGGCGAACGCGACCCACTGGGGTGACAGGAACGGGATGATCGCCAGCGCCACGATGACGAGCGCGACCGCGATCCCGGTGAGCAGCGAGGCCGCGCGGCCGCCGAGGTCCTTCACCGCGTCATCGTAGCCCGTGCGGCCCGATGACCCGGATCACTCCTCCTCGAGCGTCTTCGCCTGGTCCCACCAGCCCTCGATCGTGAGGTCGGACGGCGTCGCCTCGCCCAGCTCCGAGGCGCCGCGGCGGACCCGCTCGGTGAATCGCGTCGAGCGGCAGCTCCAGGATGTCGCGCAGGCCTTCGATGCCGGCCTGGATGAGCATCCGGTGCTCGGCCGGCCCGAAGCTCGCGAGGTTGAGCATCAGCGCCTCGTCGCGCCACATGAGCACGTCGTTCGTGGTCGCGGCGACCTGGTCGGCGAGCGTCTGGCGACGGGTCGTCGTCTCCGAGCGCTCGAGGAGCAGGCCGGTCGTGAAGATGCCCTGGCGGTCCAGGCGGGCGAGATGGACGGGCTCGATGCGGGTCAACTCGTCGATCGGTGGCATGGCGCGATGATGCCATGCGCGGCCGACGTCCGGTGCGGCCGCTCCCGTTCGGCGAAGATGGGCGGCGGAGGTGACGGATGGGTCGAACGGTCTTCTCGGGCGGGCGCGTCTTCGATGGCAGCGCGGATCTCAAGGCGACGGACATCGTCGTCGAGGACGGTCGGATCGTGGACATCGGCCCGGGCCTCGACGGCGACGAGCGGGTGGACCTGGCCGGCGCCGCGGTCCTGCCCGGGCTGTTCGACTGCCACGTCCACGTGATGGTGAGCCCGGCGCGGCTCGACACGAACCGTGAGCTCGAGACCCCGTTCTCGTACTGGTTCTACGCCGCCATCGAGAACCTGCGCCGGACCCTCGACATCGGCATCACGACCGTGCGTGACGCGGGCTTCGCCGACCTCGGCGTCAAGGAGGCGGTCGCCAACGGCCTCGTGGCCGGCCCGCGACTGCACATCTCGACGGCGATCCTGTCGCAATCCGGCGGCCACGCGGACGGCTGGCTGCCGTCCGGCTACGACCTGACGCCGCCCGTCTATCCGGGGATGCCGTCCGGCGTGGTCGATGGTCCGGACGAGATGCGCCGCGCGGCGCGCGCGATCATCCGCGCCGGCGCCGACCAGATCAAGGTGTGTACCTCCGGCGGGGTGCTGTCGCCGCGCGACGACCCGCGCCACGGCCACTTCCGCGACGACGAACTGGACGTGCTGGTCGCCGAGGCGAACGCCGCCGGCATCCCGGTCATGGCCCACGCCCAGGGGGCGCCCGGCATCAAGTCCGCCGTCCGGGCCGGCATCCGCAGCATCGAGCACGGGATCTTCCTCGACGACGAGGCGATCGAGATGATGCTCGAGCGCGGGACGTGGCTGGTGCCGACCCTCGTCGCCCCCCAGGGCGTGCTGGAGGCCGCGGCCGCGGGTGCCGCGATCCCGCCGGCCAGCCTGCGCAAGGCGATCGAGCTCATCGACATCCACAAGGAGGCCGTCGCGCGGGCCATCGCCGCCGGCGTGAAGGTCGCGATGGGCACGGACTCCGGCGTGGCGCCGCACGGCAACAACCTGCGCGAGCTGGCGCTCATGGTCGAGGCCGGGATGACGCCGCTCCAGGCGATGCTCGCGACGACCATCAGCGCCGCGGAGCTCCTGCGGGTCGAGGCGGACCTGGGCTCCATCGCGGTGGGCAAGAAGGCGGACCTCGTCATCGTCGATGGCGACCCGTTCGCCTACGCGGACCTCGCCGAGCGGATCACGGCCGTCTACCAGGACGGGCGCCAGGTCGCCGGAGCCGGGGCTCGCCTGATGCCGGAGCAGCGACCCGCCGTCGGGGACATCGGGCGGTACTTCGGCCAGGTCGGGGACGCCGTCGACGATTGGATGGACGCGCCGAAGGCGGACCCGCTGACGAACGGCTCTGATTGGCAGGCGCGCCTGAGCGGGCCGGTGCCGGAGCATGGGATCGGCGCCGACGCGACGATCCGGGAGTTCATCGACCTCGTGTTGCCGAACAGCCCGCGTCTGACATCCGCCTCGTCCTGGGGCTGGATCACGACCGGCCCGACGACCGTCCCGATCGGCCGTCGCGGCGGCCACGGCGCTCGCGTCCCCCCAGCGCTACACGCTCACGGCGTTCAACCGGCTCGAGGAGCTGTCGCTGGAGTGGCTCGGAGCGATCTGCGGATTGGGCGAGCACATGAAGGGCGTCTACTCGAGTGGCGGCTCGACAGCCAACCTCGTCGCGCTCGGGGCGGCCCGCCAGTGGGCGCTGGAGCAGGCCGGGCTCGATCCCGCCGCGGTCGGGCTGGACGGTCGCCGGGTCGCGCTGTACACCTCGACCCAGGCCCACCACACCGTCCAGCGGTCCGTGGCGGTCCTGGGTCTCGGCCGCGACAACGTCCGGGCGATCCCGACCGATCGCAGCCTGCGCATGGATCTCGGGGCGCTGGAGGCGGCCCTCCGGGCGGATCGGGCCGCGGGCATCCTGCCGATCGCGGTCATCGCGGCGGCCGGGACGACCAACACCGGCGCCATCGATCCGTTGCGCGGTGCCGGCGAACTCGCCCGCGAGTACGGCGCCTGGTTCCACGTCGACGGGGCCTACGGCCTGCCCGGCTACCTCGACCCGCGCGTCACGCCGCTGTACGACGGCCTCGAGCTGGCGGACTCGGCCATCGCGGACCCGCACAAGTGGCTCGGTGCGCCGGTCGGCATCGCGGCGACGTTCGTCCGTGACCGCTCGATCCTCCACCGCGCCTTCACCCAGGAGGAGGCGGACTACCTCGAGGGCGCCTTCGCCGACGACGACATCCAGGTCTCGCTCGATTCGATGGGCGCCATCCCGTATGCCGACTTCGCGGTGGAGCTCTCGGCGCCGCCACGGGGCGTCCAGGTCTGGGCGATCCTGCGCGAGCTCGGCGTGGAAGGGATGCGCCAGCGGATCGTCGCCGACAACGACTTCGCCCGCCACGTCGCGGCCCGGGCGCACGAGCATCCCCGGCTTGAGGTCCTGGCCGAGCCGGTCCTGTCGATCTGCGGCTTCCGCTATCGGCCGGCTTCCGCCGATGCCGACATCGACGCGATCAACCGCCAGATCCTGCGGCGGCTGGCCCGCGAGACGCCGATCGTCGTCAGTTCGACGGTCGTCGACGGCAGCTTCGTCCTGCGCCCGTGCTTCATCAACGCCCGGACGTCGATCGGCGACGTGGACGCGTTCGTCGACACGGTCATCCGCTTCGGAGACGAGCTCGCGGCGACGAGCGCGTAGGCGTCCCTAGACGGCAGCCGCCTGCCGTATCGGGCCGCCAGCGACGCGGCCGATCGTCGTCGCAAGTCCGCGTACAGTCGCTGCCGCTCCAGCGCCTGGCGGAGGGTCAGGCGGGCCTGCGGGATGTCGTTGGCCTCGAAGAACGCCTGGATGTCCTCGACCTCGTCGGCAGCCGTCAACCAGCGGGCGCCCTGGGCGAGGGCGATCACGTTCGTCTTCGTGAAGCGCGGCGTGATCGTCGCCCAGTGGTCGCGCACGTAGGCCCAGGCCTCGCCGCCGAGGTCGCGGTTCATGATCGCGACCTGGAACAGGTACGGGGCGTCCTGGGTCCGGACCGCGTCGGACGCGAGGAGCGCGAGCGTCCGCTGCATCAGGGCCGGATCGCGGAACGTCGGCAGGGCGTAGCGATAGCGATCGCGGTCCTGGGGCGTCGCGCCGCCCTCGATCCGCTCGAGGAAGACGTCGTAGTCGCGCTCGGTGCCGATGAACGCGACCACATCGATGGCCGCCGAGGCGACGGCCGGGTCGACGGCGTGGCCGGCGCGGATCGCGGCCTCGTCCTCGCGGGCGAGCGCCTGGGTCTCGGCGATCGTCGCCCAGGATGCCCATCGCCCGGATGAGGTCGCCCGCGCAGCTCGAGGATCGTCGTGGGTGTCGCGTCTCGCGCGGATCCCACCCGAGCCGTCGCAGCGCCGGTCCGACGAGCGCCCGGGTCTCGACCCGGAACCGCTCACGCGGCTCCCCGTCCAGGAACCGATCCGTCCAGCGCAGTCCGGCGAGCAGGGCGTTCCAGACGGCGGGTGAGGTCTCGTCGCCGAAGCCCGCGGCCAGGTCGAGGAACGAGTCGTGATGTCCTGCCTGTCCGGCGACGACCGTCGCCCAGGCGTCGTCGACGAGGCTCTGGCGCTCGGCCGCGGTCAGGTCGCGTCTGGGCGTCGGGCGACGAGGCGCGCCGCGCAGGTCGTCGTCGTAGAAGGTCCGGACGAAGGCCGTCGAGTCCGGCGTTCGCGATGACGAGCGCGTCCGGATGCGCCAGCGGCAGCTCCAGCGCCGTCCGCCTCCACGAGCACGCGCTGGACGACCTCGCCGTCGGGCGTGACCTGGCGGACGATCAGTGGCACGGGCCAGGTCGAGGCGTCATCCGGCAGGGACGGGGCGAACCGGTGCTGGGTGAACCGGATCGACTCCCCGACCCGCTCGCACCCGGATCGCCGGGTAGCCCGGCTGGAAGATCCAGGGCTCCATGATCCGCCGAACGGGATGCCCGCTCTCCGCCGCGAGCGCATCCCACAGGTCGTGCGTCTCGGTGTTGCCGTACGCGTGGGTCGCGAGGTAGCGGCGGATCCCGTCGCGGAAGACGTCCGGGCCCAGCCACTGCTCGATCATCCGGAGGACGGCCCCGCCCTTGGTGTAGGTCAGGACGTCGAACATCCCGGCCGCGTCGGCCGGCGACTCGACCGGGAACTCGATGGGTCGCGTGGTCGCCAGGCTGTCGACCTCGAAGGCGCGGACGTTGTCGGTCAGGACGGAGTCGAAGATCCGCCACGACGGCTCCATCGCGTCCACGCACAGGTAGGCCATGAACGTGGCGAACGCCTCGTTGAGCCAGATCCCGTTCCACCAGCGCATCGTCACGAGGTCGCCGAACCACATGTGGGCGTTCTCGTGGGCGATCGTCGTCGGCGACGTTCACCCGTTCGTCCGGCGCGGCGGCGATCGGGTCCAGCAGGAGCAGCGTCTCGCGGTAGGTCACGAGTCCGGTGTTCTCCATCGCGCCCATCGCGAAGTCCGGGATGGCCACCTGGTCCAGCTTCTGCTCCGGATAGGGTCGGTCGTAGTAGGCGCTGAACCAGTCGAGCGTGAACACGCCGACCTGGTTGGCGTACTCGGCCGAGCGGCGAGCATGTCCGGGCCGGCAGACGGTCCGGACTTCGCGTCTCGCCCGCGCAGCAGCGGGGCGGTCGACGCCCATCCGCCCCACGACGATCGGCCACCAGGTACGTCGACATCGCGCATCGACGGGGCGAACCGGACGCGGGTGCGACCCGGCTCGGCCGGCTCGCGACCGACCTCGGGCGTGTTCGGCGAGGGCGGCCATCCCGTCCGGGACGACGAGCGTGATCGCGAAGGTCGCCTTGAGGTCCGGTTCGTCCCAGCACGGGAACGCGCGTCGAGCATCGGTCGCCTCGAAGTGGGTCGCGATGACGACGTGCTCCTCGTCGCCATCGAGCGTGTAGCGGGATCGATAGAGGCCCTCCATGTGGTCGTTCACGAGCGCGGTGAACGCCATCTGGAGCTCGTGGTCACCGACCGGCAGCGGGTCGGCGAAGGTCGATCGTCAGGCGCTCGTCCTCGGCATCGATGGCGACCCCGGTCGCCGCGATCGGCCGGCCCATCGGCCGGCATCACGACGGACGCCGGTAGGCTCCACGACCAGTCCGGTGGCGTTCAGGACGATCTCCGTCACCGGTTCGTGGACGGTGACCGCGATCCGGACGGTCCCCGGCGAGGTCGGTTCGGCCGGGTCCACCCACAGCTCGATGGCGTAGCTCGACGGCGTCACCGTCCGCGGCAGTCGGTATCGAGATCCCTGCGTCACGGCCCCCTCTTCTCGCGCGCCCGGTCGACGCGCCGGTGGTCGCCCGGCGCTCGTTTCGACGCAGTCTACCTTCCGACCCGCACCTCGGCGGGGTCGGTTCGGGTGGGTCAGCAGCCGGTGCCGTTCGCCAGCCGCTGCCCTTGTGGCTTGACGTCCTGGAGATCGATGAAGAGCTGGCCGCGCGACCCCCACCAACCTTCCGCGACCGGGCCATAGCCCGCCGGTGGGACGCAGACGCAGTCCATCGAGTCGAGCCGGAAGACCACGACGTGGCCCATCCCAGCGGCGGCGGCCGCTGCCGCGGTCGGGGTCAAGCCCTCGATCCCCGCCAGGGGGATCCCCGCTGGGTCATCACTCTGGTCGCGTGGCCCGTTCCCGGCCCGGTTGTTGCAACCCGAGGCCCGGTCCATGTTCGGGACCATCGAACAGCCGCCGACGGCCAACGCCAGGACGCTGGCGATCAAGACCCGCTCGATCAGACGGGACCGCATGGCGAGAGGGTACGCCCTCCCCGTCGCGCAGCATCGCGGCCGGCGCGAGGGGTGCGTCCGATCGGTGCCTGCTACCATCCGCCAGATGCGAGGGAGATGGCTGGTCTCGGCGGCGCTCATCGTGGTCGTCTCCGCGTGCGGGGGCGCGAGCGAGACCCCGTCCGTCGCGCCGACGCCCGTGGTCACGCCGACGCCCGAGCCGACACCGGTCCCCACCCCCACCCCGCTCCCGCTGCCGCTCAAGCTGGTCAAGGCGACCGGACCGGTGGCACCGAGCGACTCGGCCAAGCTGACGGTCCGGACGATCAAGGCTCCACCTGCTCGATCGATGTGCAGTACGACACCGTCTCGAGCGAGGCCGAGGGCTTGGCGAGCAGGCTCCGGCGACGGGACGCTCGTCAGTGGACCTGGGTCGTCGGCTCCAACACCGCCGCGGGCCGGTGGCCGATCTTCGTCACCTGCGTCAAGGACGACCGGGCCGGCAAGCTGCTGACGAGCATCCTCGTCAAGTAGGCGATACCGCGCGACCGTCCGCTCGCTACGATGCGCGACATGGCGACGGCGTTGTGTCCCAACTGCGGAACGGCCCGGACCGGCTCGTTCCGGTTCTGCCGATCGTGCGGGCTCGACTTCGACGCGGACACCCTGGGCGCCTCGACGGCCACGCCGGGCGTCCTCGGTTCGCTGCCCGACCCGACCCCGGTCGCCCCGACCGGCGGCGCCAACGCCGGCAAGGCGTCGCCGCCAGCCGGCGACGTCATCGTCATCCAGAAGCGTCACCTGCGGCTGTGGGCCGGGCTCCTCATCGGCGGCCTCATCGGGGTCATGCTCGCGGGCGCGGTGGTCGTGCCGCTCTTCGGCGAGCCGGGCGTGTTGTTCGGCTCGATCGCGGCCATCGTCGTCGTGGTCGTGTCGGCGTGGCTCGGGCTCCGGTTCGTCCAGGCGTTGTCCAGGCGAGGCTGACCGGACCGTTCGAGACAGGGTGCGACGGCCCGGACGTAGGCTTCGCGACAGCCCATGTCGATCTCGCATGGTGATCCGACCCTTGGCCCTCGCCGCTCATCCTCATCGCGTTGACGGGGTGCGACCTTGCGCCGTTCGGCCCCGTCGTCCCGCCGGGTGGTCGCGACCTGGACGATCAAGGTCATCAACCGAAGCCCGCGACCGGCCACGTTGGTCGTGGCGATCGATGGTGAGCATGGCGCGGGACGGGTGGTCGGAACCGTGAACCCGGGCGTCGTCGCCGCCCGGCGCGACCGTCGAAGTGACGTTCGGCCTCCCGCCAGCGCGACGACTGGGCGATCTTCGTGAACCCAGGGCCGGACCTGGGGCCGCTGCTGCTGCCGACCGATGTCTCGCTTGCGGACTTCATCGAGATCGGCGCGGACGGTGGCGCAGGCTGGACGTACACGGAGTAGGCGGTTCGGCGGTTGCGCCCGGATCTACCGGATCGTGATGCGCCAGTGATGCAGGACAAGACCCCACGTCCATCCATCACAGGCCGTGTTCGCGCCGAGTTCCAGGAGGTACTCCCCGGGCATGCTCGGAGCGACGACCGCGATCGTGGCCGCCGTCTCGTCGCTGCCTCCCAACACCTGGCGCGTCGCCGCCAGGTAGATCGACTCCTGCCGATCCATCGGAAGTCCCTCGAGGCTACTCACGGGCGCGACCGTCACCTGCCAGGCATCGGTCCGGGAGATCGTCGGGAGGTCATCCGACGAGAACGAGCAACCGCCGGGAGCGATGAAGACGAGGCTGGCGGCCGGCGCGACCAGGGTCGACTCCGCGTCGAGATCGAACGGGTTCGGTCCGCATCCATCTTGGCCCACGATCTCGCCCTCGAAGTACAGGCCCCAGCACCCGCCCATGTGGGATGGCGCCACCTGCTGGCCGCCGACCTGCAGCGAGGCGGGCCCGGGGAACGGCGGGAACGCGGGTGACGCCGCGCTCACGTCCGGCGGCGTCTCGCTGGCGATCGCCTCGGGGGTCCGTCCGGCGACGGCGGTCGGCGGTTCGGATCCGGGAGCGACTCGACCGGGTGACGGCCGATCGGCCCGTGCGGGGGTCGGCGCCACGTCCACCGGGAAGAGGCTCGCGACGAATCCGATCAGGAGCATGACGCCGAGGATGGCCGCCATGCAGCCACCGAGGACGACCACGATCAGCAGATACGCCTTGCGCGCCTCCATCCAGTCCACCACGGCATCATGGCGCCTCCCCGTCATCGGGCCATGTCTGCAGCGTCGTCCGACCGACGGAGTTGGCGCCGAGACCGCAGGTCCATACTCCGGCCCACACCGGACTGGGGGAATGAGACCGTGCCGACGCGACCGCCAGAACCGCCGCCGACCGACCCGCAACCTCGCCGTCGTGGTCGGGGTCGTCCTGCTCATCGCCACGGCGATGTCAGTGGCGAGTGCCGCGACGACCACCGAGCGGTGGACGGCGAAGCTCGGCTCCACCGGCCAGTACGGCAGCGTCACCCTGACCCGGACGGTCAACAACGGGTACAGCCGCTACGACATCTCGGCGTCGGTGAAGCACTTCCGGGCGAAGACCACCTATACCGTGACGAACGCCTCGGGAACCTGTTCGGTCCCCGGCGGCCCCGTCACGTCGCCGTTGATCCAGAACCTCCGGACGAACGCCGCCGGCAGCGCGAGCGTCAGCTACTTCATGAGCTACGAGAAGGGCAACGTCCTCATCGAGGCGATGAACGCGGGCAACGTCATCGTCCGGGTCGGGACGCGCTGCGGCTACCTCCGGGGTCCCGCGGCGGTCGTCCTCCCGTCACCGACGCCGACACAACGCACCCAGTTCTCCCCCGGTCCGGGCGTTCCGGTCCTCGCCGGTCGCGACGAGATGGTCGTGACCGCGGCCGAGCAGTGGAGCGACCCTCACGTTCCCGGTGGAGCCAGGCATGACCCTGGACACGGTGAACGTCGACTGCCGTTCGAGCCGGCCGGAGCCGTGTCTCCCAGGGTCGTTCGTCCTCCGGGACACGCGAGGGCACCGATCATGCCGCCGTGGATCCGGGTCGTCCCGGATGGCTCACCTTTGCCGTACCCACGGCCCTGTCCACCGACGTGACGCTCGTGTGGACCGCGAATGGGTACGACTTTCCGATCCCACTCCAGCTCCCGGTGCCGCCGGAGCCGGTCGCCGCGATGAGCCTGGTGACGACGACCGGGCTCGATGGCGCCCGCATCGCGGACGCCGTCGGCACGCCGACGGGCTACGTTTCGGTCGGCTTCACGGATGCGCCAAATGACACGACGCGCGCGGCCGCCTGGACATCGCCCGACGGCGAGACCTGGACCAAGCGCACCGTCCCACATGCCGCGGGAAGCACTCCGTACTCGAACGGATCGGTCAAGGCCGTGGCGCGCGGGAGCTCCGGGCTCCTCGTCGCGGTCGGTGCCGCGCCTCTCGTCACGACCGGGTACCCGCGCGCGGCGATCTGGACCTCCGGCGACGATGGTGTCACCTGGACACGGGTCACGGGCCTGTCGACTGACACGATCCCGGAGGGCGAATGGAATGACGTGACGGCATCGGGGTCGGGCTTCGTCGTCGTCGGTAACCTGCCCGCCAAGGACGCCTACGGGGACACCAACGGCCACGCGGCCGCCATGGTCTCGACGGATGGGACGCACTGGACTCGGTCCAGCCCCGTCGGCGGAGCGAATTGGACATTCATGGGTGGCGTCGTCGCGGGCGGCCCTGGCCTCATCGCCTGGGGCGGCACGGCCAACAGCGGCGACGCGATCACGTTGGTCGCCAAGGTCTGGACCTCGACCGATGGCAAGGCATGGACGCTCGTGCCACAGGCTCGCGACTGGCACAACCCGGACGGCGGCGGGACGACGACTCGACAGATGGAACTCATCTTCGGCTCAGCCGGGGATTGGACCGGGATCGTCACGCACGGCTACCACGAGATGCGGCCGCTGGTCTATGGCTCCACCGACGCGACCACCTGGACGCCGGTCGATGTCGCGGCGTCCCTTCGCGAGTTCTACCCGGCGGCCGCCGAGCCGGTCGGCTCCGATTGGCTGCTGGGCGGCTTCAGCCTGAACGACCAAAGCAACCCTGCGGTCCCGACCGCCTGGCTGGGTCAGGGCGGGACGTGGGCTCCCGTCACCGTTCCCCGGCCGACCGGACCCGACGCCCTCTCCGAACACGTCGAGATCCGGGCCTTTGCAAACGGGCCTTCGGGTCTGCTGGCGATCGGAGCCGGAACCTACTACCAGGCGCAGACCCACAGTACGACAGGCTTGGTCTGGACGGTGCCCACGCCCTGATGCCCGGCGCGAGGCGGCAAGACTCGTGATCCTCCCTAAGATCCGGGATCCACGATTCATCACCGTGCGTCGTGGTGGGACCCTCCAGGACGACGACCACCGTCTACTCGCGGTCTGGGCGGCTGACTGCGCGGAGCACGTGCTGCACCACTTCGAGCAGACTCGACCGGCCGACGACAGACCGCGTCGGGCCATCGAACTCGGGCGCGCCTGGGCACAGGGTGAGATCCCGTGGGCCGAGGCTCGGACGGCGGCGGGTCATGCCAACGCCGCCGCGCGGGACCTGCGTGGGGCCGCTCGGCATGCCGCCTCACGCGGCCGGCCAGGCGGCGGCTGTCGGCCATGTGGCGGCCCACGAACTCGGTGCGGCGGCCTACGCGATCAGGGCCGCGCGAGCGGCCGCACCCGATGCGGTGAGCGCCACGAGGCCGGTCGCCTGGAGTGCCAGTGGCAACGCGATCGCCTCCCCGACCAGATCCGAGCCCTCGTGCTCGACGACCAACGCCTGCGCAACGAGCTGTGCTGGTTCGTGTTCGACGCGGAGCCACCGGGGCCATAGGTCGGCCGACTCCTTGACAGGCCCGCGACGATGACACGGATCGGGCGCTGATGCGGGAGGGGACGTGAACGACCAGGCGTTCTGTGCGCAGTGCGGGGCGGTCCGCCTCGCCGAGGCGTCGTTCTGTCCGAGTTGTGGGCGTCCGTACGCCGGCGCGCGCGCGGCCCCTGACGCCCCGAGCGGCACGAACATCGCCACGGCAGCAGGCGTGGTCTGGCTGATCAGTGCGGTCGTCACCGCATTCGTCGGCTACCAGCGATGGACCCTTGCTCAGGCGCTCGAAGCCGCCGGGTTGAGCGCCGGGGACTGGCGGGCGATCGCCGCGTGGAATGCCGCCGCCTGCCTGATCACCCTCGCCTTCGGGGCGCGGATCCTGCTCCGTCCAGGTCGTCGGGTCCTCGCCCTGTCCGTGCTCTGGGCCGTGGTCATGGTCGTCGGCGGCGTCGCGCAATTCGCCTCCGACATCGGTCCTGCGCTCGTCGTGAGTGTCGTCACGGCCGGGGTGGCCGGCGTCCTGTCCTTCGTGGGCCGTGCCGCGTACGCCAGCCAGCCGACCGAGGTCCAGCCCGCGCCGGTCATCCCCGCCACGCCACCCGCGCCGGTCATCCCCGCCACGCCACCCACGCCGCAATCCGCGGCCCCGACGATCAGCCCCCGAGGCTGCCCGCCCCGTGGCCACGGCAGCGCCCATGGTGGTCGGGTCTCGGGCTGCGCCCACCGCAGCGGCCCAGACGATCCCCGGCAGCGGCGTGCCTCAGCCGTCGAAGCGCCCAGCGAACGCATGTCCCCGGTCCTGCTCTTCCTGGTCGTCCTGAGCGGACTGGCTGCTGTCGCGGTCATCGGGTTCGCCTTGCTCGCGGGGCCCGGGAGTCCGCTGCAAGGCGGCGTCGCGGCGACACCGTCCCCGGTCCCGACGCCGACGCCGAGGCCGACGCCGACACCCGTGCCGCCCGGCGACATCGTCTTCGGGCTCGAGTACGACCCGGCCACCCTCCTGATCGCTGAGCCACGGACCAAGTTCAAGACCACGTTCAGCCCGATCGCCTGGAGCGCGGCCCTGAACGCTCCGGCGGACGCCACCGAGATCGACCTCGTGCTCTCCAGGCGTAGCCCTGCTGGGGTCGAGACGACCCTGCATGGCGAAGGGATCGTGGTCCCTGACGATCAGGTCGAGCTCATCGCGGGGGTGCACGGATCTCGCGGGGCTCGCCGGCGGCCAGGAGGGGACCTACCTCCTGCGGTTGATCCGCGACAACCATGTCATCGCCGTGGGCACGTTCAGCCTGGTGCGTTGAGGCGCGGCCAGCCCTACTCCGCCGGCTTGTCGCCGAAGACCGTGTAGTGCCAGCCCTTCTCGGCCTCGCCGGTCAGCTCGAGCATGACGTGCTTCACCTGGGTGTACTCCTCGAAGGAGTAGGTCGACATGTCCTTGCCGGTGCCGGACTGCTTGAAGCCGCCGTGGGGCATCTCGGACGTCACCATCAGGTGGTCGTTGACCTGGACGTGCCCGAAGTTCAGCGTCCGGGCCGCCTCCATCGCCACGCGGACGTCGCTCGTCCAGATGCTGGCGGCCAGGCCGTAGATCGTGTCGTTGGCCTTCTCGAAGGCCTCCTCGATCGTGTCGAACGGCAGCACCGCGAGCACCGGCCCGAAGACCTCGTTCTGGACGATCTCGCTGTCCTGGGTGCAGTCGACGATGAGCGTCGGGCGGTAGAAGGCGCCGTCCGGGATGGCCGGGCACGTCGGGCCGGTAGCCGCCGGCGGCGACCCGCGCGCCCGTCCGCGACCGCGCGCTGGACGAACCCGTCCGCCCGGGCGACCTGGGTCTGGCTGATGAGCGTGCCGAGGTCCGTCGACGGATCGAACGGGTCGCCGACGCGCACGCGAGTCGAACAGCTCCGCCGTCCGCGCCACGAACGCGTCGTACACGCTTCGATGGACGTAGGCCCGGGTCGCCGCGGTGCAGTCCTGGCCGCCGTTGATGAGCGCGCCGGCGGTCGCGCCGCGCGCGGCGGCTTCGATGTCCGCGTCCGCGCAGACGATGAACGGCGCCTTGCCGCCGAGCTCCAGGTGGACCCGCTTGAGGTTGCCGGCCGCGAGCGCCTGGATCGTCTTGCCCGTCGCGGTGTCGCCGGTCAGCGAGATGAGGTCCACGTCCATGTGCGCCGCCAGTGCCGCGCCGACGACGTCGCCGCGGCCCGGTGACGACGTTGAGCACGCCGGCCGGCACGCCGGCCTCCAGCGCCAGCTCGGCCAGGCGGATCGTCGTCAGCGGCGTCGCGCTGGCGGGCTTCAGGACGATCGAGTTCCCGGCCGCCAGCGCCGGCCCGATCTTCCAGATCGCCATCCACATCGGGTAGTTCCACGGGCTGACCTGGCCGACGACGCCGATCGGCTCGCGCCGGACGAAGCTCGTGTGGCTGCCGCTGTACTCGTAGGCGGCCTTGCCCTCGAGGTTCCGGATCTGGGTCGCGAAGAAGCGCAGGTTGTCGCTGGCGAACGCGAAGTCGGACTCGCGCCGGAGCTTGTAGGACGTGCCGGTCTGGAGCGTCTCGAGCCGGGCGAGCTCGTCCGCGTCGCGGTCGAGCAGGTCGCCGAGCCGGTTCATGATCGTGACGCGCTCCGGCATCGCCATCCGATGCCAGCGGCCGTCCCTGAACGCCGCCCGGGCCGCCGCGACGGCGAGGTCGACGTCCGCCTCGGTGCCGTCCGGGACGCGCCCGACCAGCTCCCCGGTCGCCGGGCTGCGGACCTCCAGCCAGCGGCCGCTCGTGGACGGCGACGGCGACGCCGTCGATGATCATCTTGAGATCGAGCGTGACGTCCACGGCCATGGCGGGAGCCTCCGGATGTGTGGCGGGCTGCCTCAGGCCAGCGAGTCTACCCGCTCGGCCGCCGCCGCTTCACGCAGGAGCTCCCAGGCGCGCGCCACGTGCTCGCGGCTCGGTCCGCAGGTTCCCGACCGACAGCCGGATCGTGAACCGGTCGTCCAGGCGGGTGTGCGACAGGAAGACCTCGCCGGTCCGATTGACGGCGTCCATGATCCGCGCGTTCGCCTCGTCGAGGGCCGGTCGGCGTCGCCCGCGAGCGCCTGCCGGGCACCAGCGGAAGCAGACGGTCGAGAACGGGACGGGCGCGAGCCGCTCCCAGTCGGGCGCGGCGTCGACCCAGCCGGCGAACGTCTGCGCCATCTCGATGTGCCGTTCGATGCGCCGCCGGAGGCCGTCCAGCCCGAACCAGCGCAGCTGGATCCAGAGCTTGAGCGCCCGGAACCGCCGCCCGAGCTGGGGCGTGTACTCGTTGTAGTCGCGGACGGGCGTCTCGCGGTCCAGCGTGCGCAGGTACTCGGGCACGAGGCTGAACGCCGCCCGCAGGTCGTCCATCCGGCGCGTCAGCAGCAGCGACGCATCGAGCGGCGTGAACAGCCACTTGTGCGGGTTCGTGACGATCGAATCGGCGCGCTCCCAGCCGTCGAAGGCGCCGCGACGCTCCGGGATGAGCGCGACGACGCCGGCATAGGCGCTGTCCACGTGCAGCCACAGGCCCTCGCGCTCGGCGATGTCCGCGATGGCGGCGACGGGATCGACCGCCGTGGACGACGTCGTCCCGACCGTCGCGACGATCGCCATCGGGCGATGCCCGGCCGCTCGGTCCGCGGCGATCGCCGCCTCCAGCGCGTCCGGACGCATCGCATAGGCGTCGTCGACGGCCACGTGCACGACGGACGCCCGGCCGAGGCCCAGCGTCATGCACGCCTTGTCGATGGAGCTGTGGGCGTGCTCGGACGCGTAGACGCGAAGCTGCGCCACCTCCGCCCGCCCGGGCAGCCCGTCGGCCGAAGCCGACACGCCGAGCGCCTCGCGGGCCGCCCCGAGCGCGATGAGCGTCGAGGTCGAGGCCGTGTCGGTCAGGAGCCCATCGAATGCCGTCGGAAGGCCGAGCGCGTCGCGCAACCAGCCGACGACGACGCCCTCGAGTTCCGTGCCGATCGGCGAGGTCCGCCACAGCATCGGGTTCTGGCCGAGCGCCGCCGTCAGCATCTCGCCGAGGATCCCCGGCCCCGACGCGCTCGTCGCGAAGTAGGCCATGAAGCCCGGGTGCTGCCAGTGCGTGGCGTTCGGTTCGATCAGGCGGACGTAGTCGTCGAGGATCGCGGCGAGCGGCTCCGGCGCCTCGGGGGCGTGCGACGGGAACAGCGGCGCCAGCGAGCCGGGCTCGATCGGCGGGAAGACCGGGTAGCGCTCCACGCCGGCCAGGTAGTCCGCCATGAGGTCCACGACGGCGTGGCCGGCCGCGCGGAACGTGTCCGGGTCCATGTCGGTCAGGCCGGTCGCCTGGTCCGCGCCGATCGGCTCGCTGTCGCGTGCGGTCATGGCCGCGAGTGTACGGGGCGCCCGCTCGCGGCTGGCCGGTCGCTCAGATCGATTCGCCGACCGCCGACAGGATGTTGCTCAACTGCGACCCGAGCAGGATCAACCCGACGATGGAGGCCATGAAGAAGAACCCGATGATCAGGACGATGATCAGGCAGGCCGCGACGAAGGCGCCGGCGCCGGCGCCCTGCGGGCGGACGATGACCGACTTGGCCCACTTGTCGTGGGCACCCTGGTGCATCTTGTCCGTCGCGGTGGTCACCAGGAGGACGATCCACCAGATCAATGCGAGGAAGCCGAGCCCGCTCAGGGTCGGGATGACCGACACGAGCGTGAAGATGTAGCCAAGGGCCAGCCAGCGGACCGTCGCCGGTCCGATCGCGAGGCGCTTCCCATCCGCCGCGTTCGCGACCCGCAGCTTCAGCAGGCGCATGCCCGGGGTCGCCTGCGCGCCGCTGGTCCAGAAGCCGACGAAGTACACGAAGTACAGGCCGGCGGAGGCCACGCCATAGGCGAGACCGACCGCCGTCCCGCCATCGGAGAGACTGGGCGAGATCGCCAGCGCGACCCCGACGCCGAAGCCCAGGAGCAGGGCGCAGATGAAGCCATCGATGAGGTACGCCGCGAACCGGACCCAGGTCGAGGCGACCTCCCAACCCGGCTGACCGGTGGCGACGGGCTCGGGCGGCGGAGCGACCCAGCCGACCGTGGCCGCCGACAGGACACCGCCCGGGGCGGGCGAGCCATCCGGGGCGGTCGTCGGCTGGACCGGTGGGACCGCCGCCGCCGTGACCGCGGCCCCGGCCGCGGGCGCCTCCCAGGGCATCGATCGCGGGGGCTCGGGGGCGTTCCACGCCACCTCGGGCTCCACGGGGATCCGGGCGGTCTCATCGCCGCCGCTGAAGGCGGGTGTCTCGAGTTCGGGCGTCCCAGGGGCGGGCGTCTCGGGACGTCGTCGGCGTCTCCGGGACGTCGGACTCAGGCTTGTCGGCGCCGCCCGGCGTGGGATCGCTCATGGATCGAACCCCTCCCTGATCGTCCGGACACCGGACCCGCGACCGATGATACTGGCCGCGACCGCCACCGGACGGAGCGTGGCGCAGTCCGTGAGGGATGGATGCCGGCCTCGACCGCACCGAAGCGCGCGCTCGATCGCGCCGCACGGATCCCGCTGGCCTGGCTCGTCGCGACGTTCTCGATCGCCCAGCTGGCCGATCTCGTCTCGGCGTTGGTCGTCGCGCACGAGCTGAACCCGATCGCGGCCACGCTCGTGGAACGACCCCTCCTCGCGTTCGCGCTCAAGATCGCGTTGATCGCTTTCGTCGTGGCGGTCGCCGAGATCTGCGATCGGCAGCGACCGCTCTTGGCTCGGTTCGTCCTTGTCGTCGGGACCGCGGCGGGACTCCTGGGTGCCCTCAGCAACACGCACCTGACACCGTTCCTGAGCGCATAGCGAAACGGCCCTGCTCGGGTGAGCAGGGCCGTCGTCGAGGGTCGGTCGGAGGCGACTACCAGAGGCGGTACGGGATCAGCACGAAGTCGATGACGTGGATCACGCCGTTGCTGGCGTCGATGTCCGTAGCGGAGATCTTGCTGTAGCGGTTCAGGTAAGCATTGCCGTTGCGGACGGACGGGAACGTGTAGAGGCCGCTCAGCATCTTGATCCGCTTCGAGGCGAGCACGTCCGCCGCGAACAGCTCCTGGCCGGCCACGTGGTAGGTCAGGATCTTGGTGAGGATGCCCTTCGGCAGCTTGCAGATGTTGCGGGAGGTCAGCCCGAGCTTCTTGAACGCGGCGTCGGACGGGGCGAACACGGTCAGCGACGCGTTCGGATCGGCCACGGCGGGCACGAGACCGGTGCAGCTGAGCGCCGTAACCAGGGTCTTGAAGTTGCCGTTCGCGATGGCGATGTCGGCGATGGTCTGGCTGGGCTCGGCGGCGGCGACCGGGGCGGCGATGATGCCGACGGCGAGCATCCCGGCGAGCAGCGAGGCGGTGAAGCGACGACGCATCGAGTGTCTCCTTGGGGCGAGGTGGGACTCGGGTCTGGGCCATCGCCGACCCGGGATCCTTCGGGCGCGATGGTCTGTCCCCTCTTCGCGGCGGGAGCCACCCCGGATTGGAGCGGCGTCAGTCGACGTTTCGCCGTCAGTCGACCGGGTCCGTGCCCTCGCGTGCGGCGCGGATCCGCGCCGCTGCCTCGTCCGCCAGGATCCCGCCCGTGACCGTTGGGTGGGCGCGTCGTCCTCGCCAGGACATCGACCGCCGGCAGGTACGGATCCAGGTGCGCCTCGTGTGGCGCGCCGTAGACGAGCTCGGCGATGCCCGCCTTCACGATCGCGGACAGGCACATCGAGCAGGGCTCGGCATTGACGTAGATCCGCCACCCGTCGAGCGACGGAGACCGCCGGATCGCGCCGCCGGCACGCAGGACGTTGATCTCGGCGTGCGCCGTCGGGTCGTTGGTCGTGACCTGGGTGTTGCCAGCCTGCACCACGATCTCACCCGCCTCGTCGGTCAGGACGGCCCCGAACGGCGGGTTCCCCGACGCCGCCGCGTGCTCGGCCTGGGCGATCGCGAGCCGAACGAGGGCCTCGAGCCGGTCCTGGGTGTCCATCCTCGAAGCGTAGCCATTGCGAGCGCGTGCGATGATGCGGCCATGGTCGAGTACGGCAATGGCGTCGGGGAGGTCGCGGGGCAAGCGGGCGGCGGCTCCGGTGGGAGCGGCTCGATGGATGTCGGCGCGTCGCTGAGCCGGTTCGTGACGGACTCGGTCGACACGATCTCCTCGTCGACCCCCCTGACGCTGCTCGCGATCTTCCTCGTGATCGTCGTCGGGCCTGATCGTCCTGAAGCGAGCCTTCTAGTCATCGGCAGCGCCGATAAGCGAGACGTCGGCCGTCGGGTGCGCCGTCTGCGCCATGGCGATCACGCGCGATGACGATGCGATCGAACTCCTCCGGACGATCGAGTTCGAGGCGACGAGCGCGATCGCCTCGACCCGGCTGGACGCTCGCCCCGCCTACGTTCACGTGGCGTGCGGCATCCCCGACGGCGACACCGAGGTCCGACGCGGGCTGATGGGCGACCTCCGACCCTAACGCACTGGGCCCAGTCCTCGACAGGACGTCCCGCGGTCGCCGTCGCTACCATGCGCGGATGTCCATCCGACCGATCATCCAGCTCGGCGATCCGCGCCTTCGGATGCCGGGGCGCGAGATCGTACGCTTCGACCGTGAGCTGGCCGACCTCATCGACGACCTGATCGAGACGATGGACGCGGCTCCCGGCGCCGGTCTGGCCGCGCAACAGGTCGGCGTGGACCTGCGGGTGTGCGTGATCCGTGTCGATGGCGAGCTGTACGAAGTCGTGAATCCGGAGATCGCCCACCGTTCGGGTGAGGAAGGAGCCTGGGAAGGCTGCCTGTCCGTGGTCGGGTTCCGGGCGTGGCGCGTGCGCGCGGCGCACGCGGTGATGACCGGGCGAGACCGACACGGCCGTCGGGTGACCATCTCCGGTCACGACGAGCTGGCCCGGGCGATCCAGCACGAGTTCGACCACCTGCACGGCGAGCTCTACCTCGATGCGCTCCCGGCCGGCCAGGAGATCCTCACCGAGGATGAACTCGACCTCCGCATGCTCGAGGACGAGGATGAGGACGAGGACTGACGGCGGACCGTTGGGATGTGTCGCGCCGTTGCAACGCGGCGGGCGTCATCGAAGTGCCGGGGCCATCGGCCCGCGTACCGAGCCCGAACAAAGGACGACGCCCGGAGCGCGACGTGCAACCTCCGGGCGTCGTCATGAGCGTCAGCCAGGGGCTCATCCTCCCGGCCGGCGATCGGTCCGCCACCGGGGGGAACGGCGACGGAGCGAGACCTTACCCGGCGGCCCGGGTGGTTGACCAGTAGGTCGGGTGCCCTAGTCGACACCAGTACAGACGACGAAGCCGGCCCGAAGGCCGGCCTCATGCTCGGATGATGGTCGGGGCGGCCGGATTTGAACCGACGACCACCAGTCCCCCAGACTGGTGCGCTACCAGACTGCGCCACGCCCCGACAGGCGTCGAAGTCTAGCACCCGCGCAGAAGACGCCTCCGAGACGGTAGGCCGATACGATCGTCCGATGATCGAGATCGAGACCGCGACGGCCGACGCCGACATCGAACGCTGGCTTCGGGTCAGGAATGCTGTCGACCCAAGGCCACTGACGTTGGCCGGGTTCCACGCTGAGCGTATTCCGGCGATCGCCGAACTCACGTTGATCGCCGTCGAGGCTGGTCGCGACCTGGGCGCCAGTTCTATCGGGTGGAGCGAGGTCGGGCGGGAGTCGCGTACCGCGTTCATCGATGTCTGGGTGCTCACGGATGCGCGCCGTCGCGGTATCGGCGGCCGTCTGGTCGACCAGTCGGCAACCTTCGCGAGGGAGCTCGGCATCGAGCGGGTCCGTGCCAACGTCGTTGACGGAGACACGGAGTCGATGAGGTTCGGTGAGCGTCGTGGCCTGCGCCACGACGGTGGCGGTCAGGTAGGCGTGCTCGATCTCACCGCTGCGGCGCCTGAACCACGTGCTGCGCCGACCGGGTTCGTCGTCACGTCATTCGCCGAGCGACCCGATCTCGAGCGCGAGTTGTACGAGTTGGAGATGAGCGTCCGACCTGAGGTCCCGACCCTTCGGGACGAGCCTACCCCGACGTTCGAGGCATGGGTGTCGCAGTCGTCGGGGGACGCTGGATTTCTCCCGGAGCTGTCGCTGCTGGCGTTGGATGGTGATCATCTGGTCGGCTCGATCGCGGTGTATGACAACGGCGATGAAACGGCGTTCATCGGCATGACGGCGGTGCATCGGGATGCGCGGCGACGAGGGCTGGCGCGAACACTGAAGATCGACTTGGCCCGTCGGGCCCGCACGGCCGGTATCCGACGGATCGAGACGTTCAACGACGGGACGAACGAAGGGATCCGAGGGTTGAATGAATCCCTCGGGTATGTCTATGGACCGATGCTCCACTGGCTCATCGGGCCATTGCCAGCCGGCGGGCGCGGCCCGGACGCCTGATCCCGGCTGAGAGCGGGCGAGGGCTGCGAACGGGCGTCGACGGCCCGCCAGCCGACCTCTACTCCCGGTGCTCACCGACGCGGGCGAGCCAGGCGGAGTTGTCGCTGAGCTCGTCCTTCGTCTCGCGGGCGAGCAGGTCCACCAGGCAGCGCTTGACGCTCTTGCCCTCGAAGAGCGCGCGATGGACCTCGCGCGCGATCGGCATCTCGACGCCGAGGCGATCGGCCAGCGCGAGGGCCGCCTGGACCGTGTAGGCGCCTTCGGCCGTGCCGGGCAGATCCGCCTCGATCTCGGCCCACGTCCGGCCCTTGGCCAGCTCCTCACCGAGTCGGTGGTTGCGCGACAGGCTGGAGCCGGCACGTCGCGATCAGGTCGCCCATCCCGGCGAGTCCGGCGAACGTCAGCGGGTTGGCCCCGGCGGCGATGCCCAGCCGCATCATCTCGGCCAGGCCCCGGGTGAGCAGACCGGCCTTGCCGTTGTCGCCGAAGCCGATCCCGTCCGCCGCCCCGGCCGCGATGGCGATGACGTTCTTGGTCGCCCCGGCCAGCTCGACGCCGAGGATGTCCTGGTTCACCCACATCCGGAACCGACGCCGCGCGATCCGAGCGACGATCCGCTCAGCCAACGTGATGTCCTCGGACGCGACGACGGCCGACGCCGGCAGGTTTCGGGCGACTTCGGCGGCCAGGTTGGGGCCCGACAGTGCGGCGATGCGCTCCCCCTCGATCCCGGCGCCCTCGGCGATGACCTCGCTCATCCGAAGCAGCGTGCCGCGCTCCAGCCCCTTCACGACCGACAACACGTCCGCACGCTCAGGCAGGTACGGCGCGCACGACGCCGCGGTCGCTCGCAAGTGCGCGGACGGCGCCGCGAACACGACCAGATCCGTGGCCTCCGCCAGGGCTGCGGG
Source organism: uncultured Chloroflexia bacterium (assembly GCA_963738475.1). GTDB lineage: Bacteria > Chloroflexota > Limnocylindria > Limnocylindrales > CSP1-4 > SPCO01. Next base: position 418,411 of record CAVTWU010000028.1, on the reverse strand, counting down.
ATCGGCCGTGGCCAGGACGGATCGCCCCAGGTCGATGCCTGGCAGGCGGCGCTCGTTCCGTCCGGTCGCACGGATCTCCGCGGCCGTCGCCTCCGAGTGGCAGAGCAGCGTGACGGGCTCGACGCGGGCGATCACCCGGGCGAGCGTGGTCCCCCACGCGCCGGCGCCGACGACCGCGACGAGCGGCCCGCCCATCAGTGGCTCGAGCCGGGCCGATCCGGCGACGCGGCACGGGCGCCCGGCCCGCCGGCCTTCGGGGCGCTCGCCTTGGCCGGCTCCGGCTTCGACGCACTCGGCTTCGTCGGGCTGACCTTCGACGCACCCGCCTTCGGCTTGCTGCCCTTCGACATGCTCGCCTTGGGTCCGCCGGCTCGTCCGGGGTTGCGCTTGTGGCGCGGCAACTTGACCGAGGTCCGATCGCGGAAGACGAGGCGGATCGGCGTCCCATCGAAGCCGAACGTCTCGCGCAGCCGATTCTCCAGGTAGCGCCGGTAGCTGAAGTGGACGGAACCCGCGTCCGACGCGAAGAACACGAACGTCGGCGGCGCGACAGCCGCCTGGGTGGCATAGAAGAGCTTCGGGCGCCTCCCGCGCACGATCGGCGGCGGGAAGCGTTCCGTCGAGTCGGCGAGCAGGCGGTTGAGCTCCCCGGTCCCGATCCGGCGACGGCGTTCGCCCCAGATGTCCACGGCGGCTTCCAGCACGCGCCCGACGCGCTGGCCGGTCTTTGCGCTGATGGAGATGATCGGCGCGAAGTCCAGGAACGGGACTTCGTTCCGGATCCAGGTCGTGTACTGGTCGAACGTGCGGTCCGTCTTCTCCTCGAGCAGGTCCCACTTGTTGACGGCGATGACGAGGCCCTTGCCCTCCTCGACGACGTAGCCGGCGACATGCGCGTCCTGCGCCGTCAGCCCTTCGACGGCATCGATGACGAGCACCGCGACGTCCGCCCGTCCGAGCGCCTTGAGCGCCCGCAGCGTGGAGTACTTCTCGGCCGCCGGTCCGGACGCGACCTTCCCGCGGCGGCGGATGCCGGCCGTATCGATCAGGACGACCTCGCTGCGGCCCCACGCGAGCCGTGTATCGATGGCGTCGCGCGTGGTGCCAGGCACGTCCGAGACGATCGCCCGGTCCTCGCCGAGCAGCGCGTTGACGAGGCTGCTCTTGCCCACGTTCGGACGCCCGACGAACGCGATCGCCGCGGGCTGGCCATCCTTCTCGGCGGCCATCGCCGCGTCCCACTTGGCGGCCTCGGTATCCTCCGGGGAGCCGGGCTCGCCGGCATCGTCCGCGTCGGCATCGTCCGCGTCCGGGTCACCCACGACATACGGCTCCAGGTGGCCGGCCGCGACCTCCTCGGCCCATTCCTCGGCTTCGGCCTCGCGCGTCTTGCGGGCGATCTCTTCCTCGGTCTCTGGCGGCAACGCCCAGACGAGCGCGTCCATCAGGTCGCCGGTGCCGCGGCCGTGCGCCGCGGAGATGGCGTACAGCTCGTCCCAGCCCATCGAGTAGAACTCGGCGCCCTCGAGCTCGCGGCGCTCGTTGTCGGCCTTGTTGACCGCGATGACGATCGGCGCCTTCGCGCGGCGCAGGATCTCGGCGGCCTCGGCGTCGGCGGCGGTCAGGCCGACCGCGGCATCGACCACGAACACGATGACGTCCGCCTCGCGGATGGCCAGTCGCGCCTGGTCCTGGACGCGCGCCTCGATGGCGTCGTCCGGGTCGATCTCGAGGCCGCCCGTGTCGACGACGACGAACCGCCGGCCGTTCCACTCGGCGTCGCCGTAGAGTCGGTCGCGAGTCGTGCGAGCGCGGTCCTCCACGATCGCCGTGCGGCCGCCGACGATCCGGTTGAAGAGCGTGCTCTTGCCGACGTTCGGGCGTCCGACGATCGCGACGAGTGGGATCCCGACTCGGGGGCCGGACACCGTCAGGCCGCGCCTGACGAGATCGACGCGGCGGGCGACGGGAGCGAGGTCGTCCGGCCGGCGGGCGTGGCCGCCTGCTCGAGCGCCGCAAGGGCGAGCTCGTGGGCGTGTGCCCGGGCGTCCGGGGTCCCGGCGAACTCGAGGATGTGCTCGGTCACGTCGCGCAGGTCCTCGATCGGCGTGGAGGTGCCACCGGTGACGCCGACGACGGTCGCATCGGCGAAGACCGCGGGATCGGCCAGGTCATGGACGCTCTCGATCTGGACGGCGCGCGTCCCCGCGATCTCGCACAGGCGGGTCAGTTCCTTCGTGTTGGCGCTGGATCGACCACCCACGACGACCATCAGGTCCACCTCGCGGGCCAGGTCCATCGTGTCCTCCTGCCGGCGGATGGTGACCGGGCAGACGGTGTTCACGATCTTGAGTTCGTGGGCGCGCGAGACCATGAATGCCGCGAGGCGCTCGAACTTCCAGGGCGGCTGGGTGGACTGGCTGATGAGGGCCATCCGCTTGCGCCGCGGGATGGCCGCCTCCCACTCATCCTCCTCGTCCACGACGATCGCGTCCGGCGCGAAGCCGAGCAGCCCGACGACCTCCGGGTGCTTGGGCGTCCCGAGCAGGACGATCGTGTAGCCCTCGTCGACGAGGCGGCGCAGTTCGCGCTGCTCCTGGATCACCCACGTGCAGGTCCCATCGATGATCTCGAGTCCGCGATCGTTCGCTCGTTCCAGCACGTCCGGGCGGACGCCGTGCGCGCGGATGACGACCGCCGCTCCGTGGTCCACGTCGTCGAGCTGATCGACCGTCTGGATACCGAGGACCTGCAGCTCGCGGACGACCCCCTCGTTGTGCACGACCTGTCCGAGGGTATGGGTGGACTTGCCGGCGGCCGAGGCCTCCTTGGCCTTGTCGATCGCTTCGCGGACCCCGTAGCAGAACCCGGTCCGCCTCGCGATGCGGACTTCCTCGACCATGTTCACGTCCCGATTATCGCACGGGCCCCCGCGGACCCCTGCCCTACCCTTCGGCCGGGGCCTCCGTCGGGATGGCTGGACGCCGTGCCTGCCAGAGACGGCGTCCCTTCATCGACGCCGCCTCCGCCGCCACCGCGGATCCGACCGTCCATGATCGCTGCGGGCGACTGGATTCGAATCCGGGACCTCCCTGAGGCTCCAGGGCTGCGTGGGCTCGATCGGGCCTGCAGGCGGACTGGAGAATGCCGCCTCGATCATCCGGCGGAACTGCCCAGGGAGCCGGTTCAGTGTGTCCGCCACCCACTCGGTGCCCCTGAAGTAGCGGGCGACGTATAGCGCGCCGAGGACCAGGGCGATGACCCGGGCTGCTACGAGTACCAAGGCACCCTCAGCGGGTTTCGAGTCATGCGGGGGGTCGCTCGGGCGCAGCGTCGTTCGGCGTCTCGGATCCACCGTAGACGCCACGCAACTCGGGCGGCAGCAGCGCGGCGATCCGGCGCATGAGCATCGTCGTCGCGACCGATTTCACGGCCCGCTTGTCGGTGCCCGGCGGGACGAGGTCGCCCAGCACGAACGGCTCGCCGATCCGGGCCGTGACGCGACCGCCGGGATGCGGCAGGCGCTGGCCCTTCGGCCAGACGCGGTGGGACCCGGCGATCCCGACGGGGACGATCGGCGCGCCGCTGCGCAGGGCCAGCACCGCGACCCCGTCTCGTGCCTCCTGGAGCGCCCCGGTCGGGCTCCGGGTCCCCTCGGGAAAGACGAACAGGACGCCGCCGTCCGCGAGGATCCGCGACGCCAGCCGGAAGGCTTCGACATCCGCCTTGGACCGATCGACCGGGTGGACGCCGCCGTTGGCCGCCAGCCAGCCGAGGAACGGCCAGTCGAACAGCTCCTTCTTGCCCATCCAGTGGATCCGTCGGCCCAGCCTGGGCATCATCCATGACCCGACGATCGGGCCGTCCAGGTTCGAGGCGTGGTTGCAGGCGAGGATGAGCGGCCCGTCCTGCGGGATGCGATCGAGCGCGCCGATCGTGGTCACCCGGGTCATCGAGCTCGCGAAGATCCGGCCGCCGAGCGCCGTCGCGCGGATGAGCGGCGTGATGGTGTGCTCGAGTGGCTCGGGTTCGCTCGAGGCGGGAGGGGCCGGCGGCGTGGCTGGCGAAGTCGTCATGCCGAGCGGGCCTCCGCGTCGCGGATCGCACCGGCGACCGCGTCGACCGTGTCCTCGAACGTGTTCCCGTCCGTCGAGATGATCCGCGCGTCCGCCGCAGGACGGAGCGGCGCCACGGGCCGGGTTGAGTCCAGCTCGTCCCGCCGGCGCAGCGCGGCCAGGATCGCCTGGGCCTCCTCGCTGGACGGGTCCAGGCCTCGCTCCTCGGTCCGGCGTCGCGCGCGCTCCTCGACCGAGGCGTCCAGGTAGAGCTTCAGGTCCGCATCGGGCAGGACGACCGTGCCGATATCCCGTCCGGCCATGACGATGCCGCCGGTCGCCGCCAGCGAGCGCTGCCGCTCCAGGAGCGCCAGGCGCAGTTCGGGGATCGCCGAGATGGCGGACACCGCACCGTCCACCGCGGGCCCGCGCACGTCGTCGGTGTGGTCCGTGCCATCGACCATGACCCGCGCGAGTCGGCCCTGCTCGTCCGGCGCGAGGTCCACCTCGTCCACGAGCCCGCGGACCGCATGGGGATACGACGCCGAGAGGTCGCGGGCCAGGGCCAGCTACGTGACCGCTCGATACAAGCAGACCGGTGTCGCAGAAGCGATAGCCGCACTGGAGCGCTGCGGCTGCCCCGACGCTGCTCTTGCCGGACGACCCGGGCCCATCGAGCGCGACCACGAGCTTGCGGGGGCTGCTCATGCCGGCGGCTCCTTGACCCGACTTCGCGACGACCCGCCGCCCGACCCGAGCCCGCGCACCTCCGGCGCCTTCAGCGGTCGGACACGCCCGTTCGACAGGCCGTCGATCCGGACCGGGCCGATCCGCACGCGCACCAGCCGGTCGATCGGGGCACCGACGGCCCCGAACATCCGGCGCAGCTGGCGCTTCCAGCCCTGCGCCAGCGTGGCTCGATACCAGGTCAGGTCGTCGGGCGCGGGTCGGAGCAGCTCGGCCAGCCGTCGGACCTCGGTGTCCGTCATCGAGCGCAGGCCGCCCAGCGTGGCGAGGCCCTCGTCGAGGTCGATGCCGGCCTTCAGCGCGTCCACCTGCTCGCCGTCCAGCCGCCCACGCAGGCCGATCGCGTACTCGCGCTCGACGCCGTAGCGGGGATGCAGGACGCGCTCGGACCAGTCGCCGTCGTTGGTCAGGATGAGCAGGCCCTCGGAGTCGAGGTCGAGCCGACCGACCGGATAGAGCCGCGCGCCCTCCGGCACCAGCGCCGTCGGCAGGTAGTCGAGGACCGTCTGGTCGGCGTGGCGGTCGCGAACGGTGGACGTCACGCCGGCCGGCTTGTGCAGCAGCAGATAGGTCTTCTGGGTCGTGGCCCCGATGACCCGGCCGTCCACCGCGATGATCGCCCTCGCGGCGTCCACCTGGGTCCCGATCCCGGCCGGCTTGCCGTCCACCGTGACGCGGCCGTTGGCGATGAGCACCTCGGCCTGGCGGCGCGACGCGACGCCGGATGCCGCGATGACCTTCTGCAGGCGCTCGAGCGCCATCAGTCGGGATCCTCGCCGAACATCGGCTCGGTCACGGGTTCGTTGCCCTCGTCGGCCAGGCGCGCCGCCACCTCGACGTCGAGCGGCGGCAGCTCTTCCAGGCTCGTCAACCCGAACCGCTCCAGGAATTCGAAGCCGGTGCCGTACAGGTACGGCCGTCCGGGCGCCTCGGACCGGCCGAGCTCGACGACGAACCGGCGGTGGAGCAGCGTCCGGATCGTGTAGTCGGAGTCGACGCCGCGGATCCGCTCGATGGCGGACTTCGTCACCGGCTGGCGGTAGGCCACGATCGCGAGCGTCTCGAGCGACGCGTTCGACAGCCGGACCGCGTCCGCCCCGATGTAGCGAGCCACCAGCGCGCCACCCTCCGGCGCCGTCGCCAGTTCCACGCGATCGCCGTCGGTCACGAGGCGGATCCCGCGATCGCGGAGCGAGACCTCGAGGTCGCCGAGGCGGGCATCGACGGTGTCGCGGTCCGTGCCCGCGGCCGAGGCGATCTCGCGGCGCGACAGCGGCCGCTCGGCGACGAACAGGAGCGCCTCGAGGGCGGCCTCGGTCAGCTCGATCGGGGCGAGGGCCTCGTCGGTCATCCGGCCGCCCTCATGCGAACGACTCCAGCGTCTCGTCGAGCGGCTCGTCGTCGGCGACGTCCCCCACCCCGGCCGCGGCACGCTCCTGGGCCGTCGTCGTGCGGGCCACGATCGGCCCCCACGGCTCGGCCTGCTCCACGACGATCTCGCGGCGCTTCATGAGCTCGAGCATCGCGAGGAACGTGATCGCGATGACGACGCGGTCGCGGACACCGGCGAGCAGGTCCTGGAGGACGACCGTCGGGGCATCGCGGAGCGCGTCGCGGATGATCGCCGCCCGTTCGGTGATCGTGATGGTCCGCGCCAGGACCTCGGTCGGCAGCTCGACCGGCGGCGCGATCACGGCGAGCCGCAACAGCGCTCGTCCAAGGCGGGCCGGGTCCAGCGTCGGGCCCTCGCCGGGACGCGCGCCGGCGATGGCAGCCGCGTGGGCGGCTCCTGGTTCCCGCCGGAACAGCCCGATCCGCTCGAGCGCGTCCTCGGCCAGCCGCAGCCCGGCATCGCGATGGGCGCGGTAGAGGAGCAGGCGCGCGCGAAGTTCGGCTTCAGGGTCGATGCCTTCGTCGGGGAGCGCCGTCGGGTCCAGCACCGGCCGTCGCGGCAGCATCGCCCGGCTCTTGATGAGGATGAGCTGGCTGGCGACCGCCACGAACGAACTGACGTTGCCGAGCCGGTCGGCATCCAGCGTCGCGAGCGCGTCCAGGTACGCCTCCGCGAGGCCGCCGAGGGGCACGGTCAGGACGTCGAGCTGACGCGCCTCGATGAGCGACAGCAGGAGCGCGAGCGGGCCCTCGAATTCGGCGACCTGCACCTGGAGGGCGGACTCGGGCCGGCGGCCCTCGCCGAAGCGGACGCTGGGCGACCCCGCCGGTGTCGCCGCGGCGGCTGCCGAGCCCGCGAGCACCGCGGAACCGGCGCCGATCCCGGGCGCCATGACCGGCACGCCGACGAGCTCGGTCGCGTCCGCGTCCATCAGTTGGCCTCGTCCGCGAGGCGCAGCTGCTCCCCGACCGCGTCGCGCGGGTCGTCCTGGTACCGGATCAGTTCCACGGTCCGTGCCGAGCAACCGGCCTCGGTCGCCAAGCCCGCGGACAGCTCCGCGTGGTCACGCAGCCGCTCGAGTGTCGTGCCCATCCCCGGCCAGCGGCTCGCCACCCGCGGGATCGTCGGTCCGTACGCCTGTCCCAGCGAGTACGTCACCCGGGGCCAGACGCCCGTGTCGCCCTTGCCCGCGTCGTGGAGCAGACCCGCGACCAGGACCTCGCGATCCCGCACGCCGGCGGCGCGCAGGGACGCGACGACATCCAGGCCGTGACGCTGGTCCGCGACATGCATCGAGTCGAACAGCCTCCGTTGCGCCGGTGTGGTCCAGCCCGCCAGCACGGCCCGCTCCTGTGGCCTGACCTTCGCCCGCAGATGCGCCCGGAACTGGCGTGCCTTAGAGACCCAGAAGGAAGTCGGTGACATTCCCGATGACTCGCCCCAAGGTACTGACCGCCGAAGAAGATGAAGAACAGCAGGATGAACAGCCCGTACTGGGTCAGGAACGGTCGGATCTGCCACGCGTACCGCAGCGGCAGGAACCGGAACAGCAGGCTGGCGCCGTCCAGCGGCGGGATCGGCAGGAAGTTGAAGACCGCCAGCATGACGTTGTAGACGACGAAGTAGTAGAGGACGTCCCACACGATCGACGGCAGGTCGAACCCGGCCGCCAGGACCCCTCGGAACACGAGTGCCGCGATACTGGCCATGATCAGGTTGGAGGCCGGGCCGGCGAGCGAGACCAGCACTTCGCCGTTGCGACGGTCGCGCAGGTTGCCCGGGTTGACCGGGGTCGGCTTGGCCCACCCGAACACGAAGCCCGTGCCGGCCAGCACCGAGACGATCAGGAACAGGCCGCCGATCGGGTCGAAGTGGACGACCGGGTTGAGCGTGAGCCGCCCGAACATCTTGGCCGTCGCATCACCCGAGCCGGTACGCCACGAACGCGTGGGCGAACTCGTGGACGGGGAACCCGACCAGCAGGAAGATCGCGATCAGGATGAACTGGTCTGGCGAGATGAGGCTGTTGAGATCCACGGACACCTCTGCGGATGGGCCCGCGTATCGTAGCCGGGCGGCGCGTTCGGTGGCCCGGCCGCCCTCGGTGCCGCCTACAGCCGGCTGAGCAGCTCCGCCTTCTTGGCCTCGTACTCCTCGGCCGTGATCGCCCCGCGATCGCGCAGGTCGGCGAGGTTGTTGAGCGTCCGCGTGACCTCGTCCGGGCTGAGTTCCGTGTTGACGGCCTTGGTCTCGTCGAGCCCGTCGGCCACGCCCGCTGCGGCGGTCGCGACGGCCGGTGCCGTTGCGGGAACGACGGGTGCGACGCCGACCGGTGTCTCCCGGATGGGCGGCGCCGGCTGACCGGCGCGCTCCATGTCCAGCTCGTACTCGTGCTTGGCGTCGAGCATCTTCTTCTTGAAGGTGATCGGGCCCTTGATCATCCGGAACTCTTCGATGCCGGCCTCGGCGGCGGTCAGGACCCGCAGGTCCCCGAAGTCGAACATCCGCCCGAAGATCGACTGGCTCAGGACCGCGTCGTTGATCTTCTCGAGCGAACTGTCGGTGGCGGTCCGGTTGAGGACGCCGGCGACCTGGATGACCCGACGATTCGTCAGGACGTACTCCTGGTTGACGTAGCGGAGCGCGGTCCAGGCGAAGACCGCGAGGCCGCCGAGGTACATGACGAGGACGGCGTAGATGAGCACGGTCTTGAACGTGCCCGAGATCCCGTCGGTGCCCATGTTGCTGCTGATCCACAGGAGGAGCGTCGCGAGGATGACCGCGAGGATCGTCCAGCGGGCGCCCCAGATGAAGATGAACGGGTGCTGCTTGTTGCGATGGGTGATGTGCTCACCCGTGGACAGCAGCCCGTCGGCGTAACTCATCGTGTGTGCTCCCTCGCTATGCGCGCGGATGGGCCCGGCGGTAGACATCGCGGATCCGCTCGCCGGTGACGTGGGTATAGAGCTGTGTGGTTGAGATACTGGCATGCCCGAGCAACTCCTGGACGATGCGCAGGTCCGCGCCGCCCTCCAGGAGATGGGTCGCGAACGAGTGGCGCAGGGTGTGCGGACTCACCCGATCGCCCAGGCCGGCGCGGACGGCCGCGGCCTTCACGGCGCTCCAGGCCTGCTGGCGGGCGAGCCGATGGCCGCGGTCCCCGACGAACAGCGGACCGCCGCGGACGGGCTGGACGTGGTCGCGGGCGAGGAACGCCTCGCGTGGACCGGCGATCCAGTCGTCGAGCCAGTCCTGCGCGACGTCGCCGATCGGCACGAGCCGCTCCTTGTCGCCCTTGCCGATGACCCGCACGAAGCCGCCGGCGCTGGACAGGTCCTCCCGGTCCAGCCGGAGGGCCTCGCTGACACGCAGCCCGGCCGCGTAGAGGAGCTCCAGGAGCGCCCGTGAGCGGACGTGGCGGTCGTGGTCGGGTTCGGTCGGGTCGTCGCCGCCGGCCGCCTCGAGCAGCCGTTCCGTCTCCTCGACGGTCAGCGTCTCGGGCAACAGGCGCTGGGGCTTCGGCAGCTGGACATGCGCCGCGATGTCGCGCTCGATGAGGCCTTCGCCGTACGCGAACCGGTAGAAGCCCTTGAGCGCGGCGGCGCGGCGGCGGAGGCTGGACGGGGCGAGGCCCGGATCGCCGGGGCGGCCGCGGCGGGTCCGTGCCGCGAGGTAGTCCACGGCGGCGTCCGGGGTCGTGGCCCAGCGTCCCGCCGATCCCGCGCGCGTCCGCGAAGTCGCCCAGGTCGCCCCGGTAGGCCCGGATGGTGGCGGCCGACAGCCCTCGCTCGGCCTGCAGGTAGGTCAGGTAGTCCGCGATCGCGCGGTCCAGCCCGGTCGTCACCGTCCGCCCTGCCTCACCCGAAGCGCTGCCCGTGGCCTCACCCGACGCCGGCGGCCTCGCCGCGCCACGCCTCCGCTCGGTCCAGCAGCTCGCGTGCGGACGCCATCGTCGCCTGCCCACCACCCTCGCCGCCGAGCATCTGGGCGAGCTCGACGATCCGGCCCTCGCGATCGAGCGCCTCGACTTCGGTCACGGTCCGGCCGTCGCGTTCGCGCTTGGCGATCCGGTAGTGGACGTCCGCGTGGGCGGCGATCTGGGGCAGGTGCGTGACGCACAGGACCTGGTGGCGGCGACCGAGCGCCCACAGGCTGCGGCCGACCGGGTCCGCACTCCGCCCGCCGATGCCGGCATCCACCTCGTCGAAGACGAGCGTCGGGGTCTCGTCCGCCTCGGCCAGGACCTGCTTGATGGCGAGCGCGACCCGCGACATCTCGCCGCCCGAGGCGATCCGGGCGAGCGGACGGGCCGGTTCACCGGGGTTCGGCGCCAGGACGAAGACGACGAGGTCCGCCCCGGCGGCATCGAACGCGCACGCGTCGCCGTCGCAGCTCGATCGCGGGTTCATCCGGGCCGGCCGGCACGACGGCCGAGCGAGACGCCGAAGATGCCGTCCGGGAACCCGAGTTCCACGAGCACCGACGAGACGGCCTCGGTCAGGGCGGCTGGCGGTCTCGGCGCGCGCGGCGGACAGGGCCGCGGCCTCGACGGCGACGGCCGCCAGGAGTCGTGCGTCATCGGCCTCGCGCCGCGCTCGCTCCCCTTCCAGGCCACGCAGTCGCTCCGCCTCCGCCGCGGCGCGCTCGCCGTGGGCGATGACCGTGGCCTCACCCTCGCCGTAGCGACGTTCGAGCGCGTAGATGGCGCCCAGGCGCTCTTCCAGCGCGGCGATGGCGCGCGGGTCGTGCTCGACGCTCTCGGCGAGCGTCCGGGCCTCCGCGGCGACGTCGGCCAACTCCGCCTCCAGGCCGGCCAGCCGCTCGACCAGCGGCTCGAAGCGCGGGTCCACCCGGGCGACCGAGCGTGCCTCGCGCAGGGCCTGCGCGGTCGCCTCGCGGGCGCCGCCCGGTTCACCGGTCAGGGCATCGTGGACGAGCGCGGATCCGCGGGCGATCGACTCGCCATGCTGCCCGGCCGCCAGGCGCCCGCGGATCTCGTCCGCCTCGCCCGGCCGGAGACGGGCCGCGGCGATCTCCGACGCCTCGTACTCCGCGAGTTCCAGGCGACGGACGAGTTCGTGCGGGCTGACCGAGAGCTCCGCCATCGCAGCCTGGTTCTCGCGCCACGCCGCCGACGGCCGCGGCCATCGCCCGCACGGAGCGTCGCCGTGACCGCCGTACCCGTCGAGCAGGTCGCGCTGCCAGCGCTCGTCGAGCAGGCGCTGCTGGTCGTGCTGGCCGTGGATCTCCACGAGCGGCCCGACCTCATCGGCGAGTCGCGCCGCCGTGACCGTCGCGTCGTCCAGCCGCGCCGTGGACCGCCCGTTGGCGGCGACCTCGCGAACGGCGATGCGCGGCTCCGGCCGGTGATCGAACAGCGCCTCGACGCGCGCGGTCTCGGCGCCATGCCGGACGAGGCTCGTGTCGGCCCGCTCGCCCAGCGCCAGCCCGAGCGCATCGATGATCAGGCTCTTGCCGGCCCCGGTCTCGCCCGTGATGACGTTCAGCCCGGCACCGAGCGTGAGCCGGAGGCGGTCGATCAGGGCGAGGTCCGTGACCGTCAGTTCGAGCAGCCGCCCGGCCCGATCGTCGCTCATCGGCGCGCCTTCACGACGGCAGCAACTCCACCTTGTGGCGGAGCAGATCCCAGTACGACAGCGCACCGGCCGGCTCCACGAGGCGGATCGGCCGCTCGACGGCGCGGACCTCCACCACATCGCCCACCTGGAGCCGGACGTCCTCGCGGCCGTCGATCGAGACGAGCGCCTCGAGGGCGTCCACGACCGTGCACCGGACGACCTGCTTCGGGCTCACGACGACGGAGCGGAAGGCCGACAGGTACGCGGCGATGGGCGTGATGATGAGGTTGCGGCTGACCGGATCCACGATCGGGCCGCCGGCCGAGAACGAGTACCCGGTGGAGCCGGTCGGGCTCGAGACGATCAGCCCGTCGGCGAGGAACGTGGCGAGGTGCGTCCCGTCGATGGCGACATCGAGCCGGCAGACCCGGGCCAGCGACCCGCGCGCGACCACGATGTCGTTCAGCGCGACGTGGCGGTCGCCGTCGATCGGCTGGTCGCCGCGCAGGATCCGGCCCTCCAGCGCCATCCGCTCGTCGATGCCGTAGTCGCCGGCGACGACCAGGGCCAGGACGGATTCGAGTTCACTGGCCTCCGCCTTCGAGAGGAACCCGACCTTGCCCAGGTTGATGCCGAGGATCGGCACGTCCACCTCGGCGACCGCCCGGATGGCCCGCAGGAACGTGCCGTCGCCGCCCAGGACGAACACGACGTCCGTCGTGGGCAGTTCCGCCAGTTGACCGGCCAGATCGGCCGCCTGGAGGGTCCAGTGCTCCAGGCCGCGGACGCGGCACCACCCGGCGGCCCGTTCGGCGAGCTCGATCGCGTCGGCGTTGGTCGGGTTGTAGGCGAACCCGATGCGCTTGACGGTCATGCGGCGGTCACCTCGGCGATCCGTTCGCCGATCTCGGCGCAGCCCGGGCCGGGCGCCAGGTGGAGCAGGAACTCGCGGTTCCCCTCCGGGCCCCGTGATCGGCGAGGCGATGACGGCCCGCGCCCCGAGGCCCACGGCCGCGGCGCTCGCGACGACCGCCTCGAGGACCTCTCGATGGATGGCCGGGTCGCGCACGACGCCGTGGTCCGTGCGGCCGCGGCCGGCCTCGAACTGCGGCTTGACGAGCGGCACGATCGCGCCGCCGGGCGCCAGGGTGGAGGCCACCGGGCCCAGGATCAGGGCGAGCGAGATGAACGACACGTCGATCGAGACGAGGGCGACCGGCTCCGGGAGCGACGCGGCGGTCAGCGTCCGGGCGTTCGTCCGCTCCATCGACACGACACGCGGGTCCCGTCGGAGCGATTCGGCCAGCTGTCCGCGACCCACGTCCAGAGCGTAGACCCGGGTCGCGCCGCGCTGCAACAGGACGTCCGTGAAGCCGCCCGTGGAGGCCCCGACGTCCAGGCAGACCAGGCCGGTCGGATCGAGCCCGAACGCGTCCAGCGCGGCGGCGAGCTTGTGGCCGCCGCGACTGACGTACGGGCTGGGCTCCAGCACCGTGACCTGGACGTCCGCACCGATGAGGTCGCCGGCCTTGCGGTCCAGGCGCGCCGCGTCGCCGTCGCCCACCCGGACCTTGCCGGCCATCACGAGCGCCTGCGCTCGACTGCGCGACTCGACCAGACCGCGCTCCACGAGGAGCTGGTCCAGGCGCATCCGTTCCGGTCGGGTCGAGGCCGCGGGACTCACGCGCCTATCGTGGCACAGCCCGCTGCACCTGGGCTCACCTGGTCTCGGGCTGGCTCCGCGGCAGCGACGGCTGAACGACGAGCGCGCCCACCGCGGCGCACACGATCGCGACACCGACGGCGAGCTCCATCGACCAGCGCAGGTCGCCGTCGATGAAGAGCGTCGCGAAGTAGGCGACGACCCAGACCCCTCCGATCGCCACGGCCGTCGCGACGAGGAACGATGGTTCCCGGCCCCACGGCCGCCCCAAGTGGGTCGCGACCTCCGCGACGACCGCCGCCATGAGGATCGCCGGAACGAACCGGGGCTCATCGAACACCAGAGCGGCCAGGACGACCGGCAGCACGATGACGACCGCGAGCATCCCGGTCGTCCGCACGCCTCGGTGCCAGGCGACCAGCACGACCGCCAGGAGCGCCCCGACGGTGAGCAGCAGCCGGGCCACATCGAACGCGTCGTCATTCCCGCTCGCGACCGCTGCGCTGGCCTGCTCGGCGGGCGACAGCCGCCGCGCGGACCACAGCAGGGTCCCACCGTCCGGGGACCACGCTTGGGTCGACAGCCAGATCGCGTCCCGGACGTCGTCGGTGTACTGGCGGACGAGGCCGCTCGACAGCGTGACGGTGCAGACCTGGGTCACGTCAGCGGGATCCGGCCCGCTGCAGAGGTACGCGATCGACCGACCGTCGGGCGACCAGCTGGGATTCCAGCCCTGGTCTGGCGACCAGGTGATCTGGCGGACGTCGGACCCATCGGACGCCATCGAGTACAGCTGGTAGTCGCCGCCGCGATCGCTCGTGAATGCGATGCGGGTGCCGTCGGGCGACCAGGCCGCGGTGAGATCTTCGGCGGGATCTTCGGTGAGCCGGCGACTCTCGCCGCCGTCGCCTGGGATCGCCCAGATCTCGGACTGGCCGAGGTGGTTCGAGTGGAAGACGATCTCACGCCCGTCCGGCGACCACGTCGCACCGCCCTCGATCCCGGGGGCATCGGTGAGCTGGACCGGCGCCGTCCCATCGATCCCGACGACCCACAGGTCCCACTCGTCGCCGCCCTGACCCTGCGGGCCGGCCCCGAAGTCGAGCCCATCGGGCGTCAGCGGCCCCAACCCGCCCGGGGCTGGTGTCGGCGGATCGCTTGCGACCGGCGCAGCGCTGAGATCGCGCTGGGTCGGGATCATGTAGACGATGCGGCGCGAGTCGGGTGCCCAGCTGATCCACGATTCCACGCCGCGGGTCGAACCGAGCGGGAGCCGGCCCGTCCCGTCGGCGCGCATCACCGCGAGGTCCAGGTCGTCGACGAACGCGATCCGCTTCCCGTCGGGAGACCAGGCAGCCTCGCGACCGCGCGAGCCGACGGTGAGCTGCGTGGTGACCTTGCGATCGACGGTCGCCGTCCAGATCCCGGACCACAGGTCGTTCCCGATGAGCTCATGGCGCGAGGCGTCGACGGACGGACCGACCGCCGCTGCCGGCGTGCCGGCGAACGGCGACATGGGCAGGATGATGATCGTCACGGCCGCAAGCAGGAGCCCGGCCGCCAGGATCCCTGGCAGACGGTCCACGGCCGCCCGCTGGGGCGCGATGTGCGGCTCCGCGGGGAGGGACCTGAGAGGCGCCGACACGATGAGGGCCAACCCGGTCGGGATCAGGAGGGCGGATAGGCGTACGGCGCCACCGACCCCGTCGCCGGCGTCGGGCGACCAGGGCGACACGAGCTCGACCAGTGGATAGAGGGCCAGCAACGCCGCGCCCCCCACGACCCATGCGTACCCGGATGGCAAGGATGTCCGCCAGACACGCCCGTGCCGCATCGACCGATCGGCAGCGAGCACGAGGAACAGGATCAATCCGATCAGGGCCGAATAAGCCGGGACGTGCCAGGGTGTGAAGACCCGGTCGTCGAGGTCGCCGCGTTCGTCGGCCCAGATGGTCAGGTACACCCCCGCGACGATGAGGCTGGCGAAGGCGACGACGATGGCGTCCATCCGGACCGAGGCCACCGCGGTGGCGTGGGGCGACGCCCTCGACGCGGGTGGATGGGGTCCGGTGGCCGCCGCCAGGGCGTCGCGGTGATCGCGGGCATCGACGCGCGGGTTCGTCATGCGACCCTCCCGATCCCACCCGGGCGCTCCGGCCTGCAGGGCAGCGGATCGGGCCTAGTCTACATGCCGCTATAGCGCCCGTCGATAGTGGCCTTCGAGTGGGCGGGTGGGTCCGTCGTCAGCTCGGGCGGCCCGCCGTCGACGCCCCTGGTGTGGCCTGGAGGACCTCCAGCGTCTCGCGTACCTGGGCCGCGAGCCCGGGCGCATCCAGCCGCAGCACGCGTCGGAGGTCGGTCACGGAGCCGTGATCCACGAACCGGTCGCCGGGGATGCCGACGACGTGGACCGCCACCTCGCGCAGGGCCGGGTCCGTCAGGCGCGCCCCTTCGAAGAGCTCCAGGACGCCGCTGCCGAATCCGCCCGAGACGACGCTCTCCTCGACCGTGACGACGAGGCGCTTGCCCCGTGCCTGGTCGAGGATCAGTTGTCCGTCGAGCGGCTTGGCGAACCGGGCGTTGATGACCCCGACGGACCAGCCCTCGGCGGCCAGCGCGTCGGCTGCCTCGGAGACGCGCGCCACGATCGGACCGAACCCGACCAGCAGCACGTCGTCGCCCTCGCGCAGCACCTCACCGCGCCCGACCGGGATGACCGACGGTTCGACGGCCGGCAGCCCGAAGCCCGCGTCGCGCGGGTAGTGCAGCGCGAACGGGTGGTCCTGCGCCATCGCCGTATGCAACAGCGAGCGCAGCTCCTGCTCGTCGCGCGGGCTGGCGATGACGAGATTCGGCAGCTGGCGCTGGGCCGGCAGCGTGAACATCCCCTGGTGGCTCGTCCCGTCTTCCCCGACGAGGCCGGCTCGGTCCACGGCGATCAGCACGGGCTGGTCGTTCTGGCAGACGTCGTGGACGGTCTGGTCGAACGCACGCTGCAGGAACGTCGAGTAGAGCGCCACCACCGGTCGCATCCCGCCGAGCGCGAGCCCGGTCGCGAAGGTCACCGAGTGCTGCTCCGCGATCCCGACATCGAAGAACCGCTCGGGGAACTCGGCCTGGAAGCGAGCCATCCCGGTCCCGGTCGGCATGCCGGCGGTGATGCCCACGATCCGGCGGTCCGTGCGCGCCAGGGCGATCAGTTCATCGGCGAAGACGGACGTGTAGTTCGGGCGCCTTCTTCGGTGCCGCGGCGACGGCCGCCGGCGGTGCGGCGTCGTCCGCCATCGACTCGGACGGCATGGGCCGAGCCGCCGCCGGCGTCGCGGCGGACGTCCCAGAGGCTGCCGGCTCCTGCTTCTTGCCGTCATAGGCATCGGTCGTCGGGGCGACGGCCATCGGCGGCAGGGCCGCGCCGTGGAACCCGATCTGGTCCGCCTCGGCCGGCCGGAAGCCACGGCCCTTCTGCGTCCGGACATGCACGATCGTCGGCCCCGGCAGGTCCAGCGCGCGTCCGAGGGTCTCGAGCAGGGCGTGCATGTCGTGGCCCGGGACCACCCCGATGTAGGTCAGGCCCAGGTCCTCGAAGAGCTGGCCGGGCTGGGCGAAGCTGACGACCGACTTGCGCAGCCGCCGGCTCCACTCGAGCGTCGTGGGACCGACGACCGGGATCCGCTCGACCGTGCGGTCGTAGGCGCCCTTGCCCTGCCGCCAGGCGTTCGACAGCTTGATCTGCGAGAGGTACTTGCTGAACGCCCCGACCGTCGGGCTGATCGACATCTCGTTGTCGTTGACGACGATCAGCATCTGGGTCTGGCGCTGGCCGATGTCGTTGAGCGCCTCGAGCGACAGGCCGCTCATCAGGGCGGCATCACCGACGACGACCGCGATCCGCTCCAGGCCGTGACGGATGTCGCGCGCCTCGGCGAGGCCTTCGGCGATGGACAGGCCCGTCCCGGCGTGACCACCATCGAACACGTCGTGGGCCGACTCCGAGCGGCGCGGGAAGCCACCGACACCGTCGAGCTGGCGCAGGGTCCCGAACCGCTCCAGGCGACCGGTCAGCAGCTTGTGCGGGTAGGCCTGGTGGCCGGTATCCCACACGATCCGGTCGCGCGGCGACTCCAGCAGCCGGTGCAGGGCGATCGTCAGCTCGACGACCCCGAGCGACGACCCGAGGTGGCCGCCGGTCGTGGCGACGGTCGAGATGATCGTCTCGCGGATCTCGAGCGCCAGCTGTGCGAGCTGGATCTCGTCCATGCCGCGCAGTTCGGCCGGGCCCTGGAGTTCGGAAAGCATCGACATCGCGCGTCAGTGTAAACCTGTTCCCGTCAAGTCGCCAGTTTCCGGACGGCCGCCGGTCAGGCCTCCGTGGCGTCTTCCGGGCGCACGTCGCGGGCCGAGATCGCGCCACCGGCCTGGGCCATCAGCTGCTGGACCTTGAGCTCGGCCTCGGCCAGCAGTCGCTCGCAGCGGGCCTGGAGCGCGACGCCGCGCTCGTACAGGGCGATCGAGGCCTCAAGGGGCTGCCCGCCCGATTCGAGCTCCGCGACCGCCTGCTGGAGCTCGGCCAGGGCGTCGTCGAACGACAGCGCGTCGATGGCGGCGTCGCCGGCTGCGGCGGTCGTGGGGTCAGTCGTCGTCACTCGGTGCCTCGTCGTCGGGGTCCGCGAGCCGTCCGAGCCGCGGAGCGATCAGCATACCCAACCAGATCCCGCCAGCCAGCAACGCGCCCGCGATCACGATGAGGACGACGGCCGCGAGGAGCTGGGTCACGGCGCATCCGAGATCGCCGGGAAGCTGCCCTGCGCCACCCGCAGGTCAAGACGCGTGCCGGCCGGCGCCTCCGCCGGCTCCCGGACGATGGACCCATCCGCGTCCAGGCGCACGATGGCGTAGCCGCGCTCGAGGGTCGCCTGGGGGCCGAGCACCGTCAGTGCGGCTCCGGCCGTCGCGAGATCGGAGCGCGCGATCGCCGCCCGTCGGGCCCCCGCCTCATGCAACACGCGGGTCCGGCCGAGGCGCGCCCGTTCGCCCGCCACGCGCGATGTCGCGGCCCGGGTGGCGCGGTCCAGCAGCAGGCCGATCCGTTCGCGCGAGACTCGCCAGCCGAGCGACCGGGTCGGTCCGCTCGAGCGCCCGTCGTTCCGCGGCCAGCCGGCCCCCGGCCTCGGTCAGGCGTCGCGTCGCGACCGCATCGAGTCGCCGTCGCGCCACGCCCAGGTTGGCCAGGTAGTCCGTGCGATCGGGGACGACGATCTCCGCGGCGGCGGATGGCGTCGGCGCGCGGACGTCGGCCGCGAAGTCCGCCAGCGTCACGTCCGACTCGTGCCCGACGCCCGACACGACCGGCAACGGGTGCGCCACGACCGCCCGCACGACCCGTTCGTCGTTGAACGCCCACAGGTCCTCCAGCGAGCCGCCGCCGCGGGCCAGGATCGTCACCGTCGGGGCGTCTTCCGCGCGGCCTTCGGCGTGCAGGCGGGCGACGTGCGCCTCCAGGCGGCGGAACGCGGCGAGCAGGCTCGCGGGCGCGCTCTCGCCCTGGACCTGCGCGGCGACGAGGACGACCCGCGCCAGCGGCCAGCGGCGGCCCAGGACGTGGCAGATGTCCTTCCAGACGACGCCGGTCGGGCTGGTGATGACGGCGATGGTCGCGGGTCGCGGCGGCAGGCGACGCTTGCGCGCGCTCTCGAACAGGCCCTCGGCGGCCAGGCGGGCCTTGAGCGCCTCGAACCTGAGGGCGAGGTCCCCCACCCCGGCCGGCTGGATCGACTCGACGTAGAGCTGGAGCCCGCCGTTCGGCTCGTACAGGTCCATCCGGCCGTGGGCGACGACGCGCAGCCCGGTCTGCGCCTCGAACGCCGGACCGCAGGCGGTCGTCGCGGAACCAGACGCACTGGAGCTGGCTGCGCTCGTCCTTGAGCGCGAAGTAGGCGTGCCCGGCCGACGAGATGGTGACCCGGCTGATCTCGCCCTCGACCCACAGGTCACCCAGGCGCGGGTCGGACCGGACGGCGTCGCGGATGGCCCGGGTCGCCTCGCTGACGCCCAGGATCCGGACGCCGAACGTGCCCGGGCGCCTTCGGGGACCCCTGGCCGGCGCTCCCACCGCGCCGCCGGGGAGCCCGGTCCCGTCCATGATCGAATCCCAGCTCGGCAGCGTCCGATCCGGCGGGTCCGGACCGTCCGATCGGGTCACGGGGTCACGCGCTCAGTCGCCGGAACCTGCTGTCGCGGATCGTGCTGTCGCAGGAATCGACGTTCGAGATGGTTCCAGCCAAGCGGAACTACCTGTGGGGAGGCGGAGATCGCATGTTCCTGACTCCGCGAGGCGGGTCGACCGGAACTGGTTCTGCTTGAGCGAAACCATCGCACCACGGCGATCTGCGGAGATGACGAACCCCGGACAAGTCGTCGCCGGGCCGCTCCGCTCACCCCTAGACCCGGGTCTGGTATTCCCCGGTCCGCGTGTCGACCCGGATCGTGTCGCCCGGTCTCGACGAAGATCGGCACCTGGACGATGAGACCGGTCTCGGTCGTGGCCGGCTTGCGGGCGCCGCTCTGGGTGTCGCCGGCGAAGCCCGGCTCCGTCTCGACGACCGCGAGGTCCACGGTGATCGGCACCTCGACGCCGATCGTCTCGCCCTGGTAGCTGGTCCGGTCCAGGGTCATGCCGTCCTTCAGGTACTGCGCGGTGTCGCCGAGCGCCTCGGCGGTCATGGATGAACTGGTCGTAGGTGTCGTTGTCCATGAAGTGGAAGTCGTCGCCGTCGCGGTACAGGAACTGGACCGGGCGCTTCTCCATCGAGGCGCGCGGCCACTTCGTGCCGGCCTGGAAGGAGCGCTCCACGGTCTGGCCGCGCTTGATGTTGCGCAGCGTGATGCGGACCTGGGCGGATCCGCGACCCATCTTGATGTGGTGGTAGTCGAGGATCTGCCAGAGCTCGCCGTCGAGTTCGATGGCGACGCCCTTCTTGAGTTCACCGGTGCTGATCATGTGGGATGGGCTCCTGGCGAGCGCGGCGGACGAGTGTGGTCCGGCACGTCGGGGACTTGGGGTTTGGTGGCCCCGATCGTAGCAGAGGGGTCAGTCGGGCCCGCGCAGCGCCCGCATCCGGACCTCGTACTCGGCGGTGTCGATCTCGCCGCGGGCCAGCCGCGCCTTCAGCTCGCGCGACCGCCGGGTCCTCGCGCGGCGGCATGGATCGGCGGATCGCCCACACGACGACGCCGATGATGAGGAGCGTGATGACGAGCGGCACGATGAGGCTGACCGCGATGGTCGCGCCGATGAACTCGGCCGGATCGAACGGGAATGGGATCCATGGTCGGTCAGCCTAGCGGCTCGACGACCGTGGCGGAAGGTCTAGCGCGCCGACGACGATGACCTCGCGCGGGAAGCGCGTCAGCCGCTCGACCCGCCCGGCGGCCCCGTCGAGCAGGACGAGGTCCTCGATCCGGACGCCCATCTCGCCGTCGAGGTAGACGCCCGGCTCCACCGAGAAGACCGTCGGGCTGGGCAGCGGCGTCGTCGGACGGCCGTCTTGCCGAGGCTCGGCGCCTCGTGCGTGGCGAGGCCGATCCCGTGGCCCGTCCCGTGGCCGAAGTGCGCGCCGTGGCCGGCCGCGGCGATCAGGTCCCGCCCGATCGCGTCGAGCGACCGTCCGTCGGGCAGCGGCGGGCCGTCGACCGAGCCGGCACCGGCCGCGACGGCCGCCTCCAGCGCCTCGATGACCGACGCCTGGGCCCGGGCGACCAGCTCGTAGATCGCGAGGTCGCGCTCGGTCGGCTCGCCGACGAACAGGGTCCGCGTCATGTCGCTGCGATAGCCGGCGACCTGCGCACCGAAGTCGAACAGCAGCACGGCTCCGGCCGCGGACCGGACGATCGCCGGGCGACCCGTGCGGCAGGGCCGCCTGCGGGCCGGCCAGGCAGGCGACGTCGAAGGCGAGCGCCTCCGCGCCGCCGGTCCGCATGAGCCACTCCAGCTCGCAGGGCCAGGGTCGCCTCGGTCACGCCCGGGCGGATCGCCGGGCAGCAGCGCCGCCAGCGCCCGGTCCGCGACGGCACAGGCCGCCGCGATCCGTTCCAGCTCGGCCGGCTCCTTGACCGCGCGATCCGCCTCCAGCCAGCCCTCGACCGGGACGAGCTCGACGTCCGGGGGCCGCGGCGGCCAGTCGCTCCCAGACCGCATGCGACACGAAGCCGGCCTCGACCGCCACGCGGCGCGCCCCGACCGACGCGACCAGGTCCGGCCAGCGGCTCGGCAGGTCGTGGTACGCCTCGGCGAGTCGGGCGTCCGGCGCCTCGTCGCCGCGCCTGGATCGTGTAGCGCGAGTCGGCGAGCAGCACGACCTCGTCGCCCGAGACGAGGAACTTGCCCGAGTCGCCGGCGACCTTCTCCTCGCCGTCGCCCAGCGCGAACCCGGTCAGGTAGCGCGATGTGCTCGGGCCGGACGCCGAAGTAGGCGTCCACGCCGGCGTCGGCGAAGCGCGCCCGAAGGCGGGCCAGGCGGGCGGGTCGCGCCGCGCGATCGGCCTCGGCCCAGGCCGTCGCGCTGCGCGTCGGTCGGCGCGGCGGCGAAGTCGGCCGGGGCCGGCCACGCAGCGCCGGGCATCAGTAGCCGTACTTCTTCAGGTTGGCCTGGTGCTCCTTGTAGCTCTTCGCGAAGTCGTGGGCGCCGCCGCCGTCCGGGATGGCCACGAAGTAGATGTAGCCGTCCGCGGTGTTCGGCTCGAGCGCCGCGTCGATCGACGGCAGGCTCGGCGTGGCGATCGGCCCGGGGATGAGGCCGGCCGCCTGGTAGGTCTGGTAGCCCTGCAGCGCCTCGGGCACGGCGATCTCCGCGAGCGGCGTGCCGGGCGGCGCCCAGAACACGTACTTCTGCCAGTCGTCGAACTTCATGTCGGCGAGCTTCATCGTGTCGATGGCGTAGAAGACGGTCGGGTCCGACTTGAGGATCGGCGCGATGCCCTTGTACCCGTCGATCCGGTTCTGGTAGACGCCGGCGATCGTCGGCCGCTCCTCGTCGAGCACCGCCTCCCGCTCGACGATCGAGGCGAGCGTCAGGACCTGGTAGAAGGTCAGCCCGCGCTCCTTGGGCACGTTGATCCGATCCTCGCCGACGTTCTCGTAGAAGCCGTCCAGCATCAGCCGGACGAGCTCCTCGGCCGTCGTGTCCGGCAGGACGCGATAGGTCGCCGGCCACAGGAAGCCCTCGAGCGAGGCGCCCTTCGGCGCGTCCGCGAGGATCTCCTTGAGCCACGGGTAGTCGGCCAGCAGGGCCGGCGGTCGGCTTCTTGGCGAGGTCGTAGAAGTCCTGCGGATCCATGTCGAGCGGCAGCGTCTGCGAGCTTGGCCGTGATCTGCTCCAGGCGCAGCCCGGTCCGCAGGCCGATGTCCACGTACTTGATCTCCGGGGCGGCCAGCAGGGCCTGCACGAGCTGGTCCGGCGTCATGTTCTTGCGCAGGACGAAGGTGCCCGCCTGCAGTTCGCCGGTCAGCTTCTGGTCGATGGCGATGAACACGAACGTGCGCGGGTCCACGAGCAGGCCCTCGTCGGCCAGGCGGGCGGCGATGGTCGAGGCCGTGTCGCCGGCTTCGACGACGAACTCCACCTGGGCGGGATCCGTCGAGGCGGGCGTCACGAGCGCGGCGCCCAGGTCCTCGCGCACGAGGTCCTTGACGAACGGGAGCTGGAGGGCCGCCGGGTTCTCCGCGGCCCACGACAGGACGGTGCTGTTGACGATCGGCCGCAGGGCGGTCAGCGAGACGACCAGGACGATCGCGGCGAGGACAGCGCGAAGAGCAGGAACTTGAGCAGGCCCAGGAACCCGTGCGAGCCGCCGCGACCGTCGCGCGAGCCCCGGCCGCCGTACCGGGACGGGTCCGGGTACACGGACATGCGCCTCGGTCGCGTAGGCGTCCTCGTCGTAGGGGCGGGCGTGGGATCGTCGGGTCGCGCGGGCCTCCGCCGGAGCGGATGGTCATGAAGGCCGTCTCCTGGGGGTCTGGGGTCCGGGTGAGGGACGCGCGACGTCCGGCCCGTGTGTCGAGTTCGTCCTGGAGGATGATCGCCGCCGCCTCGCGATCCACGCGGGCCCGATAGGCGTCGCGCTGGGTCTTGGTCGGCGGACCACCGGAGCGACCGCGCTTCATCGGGCCGAGACGTGTCTCGGCCAGGTGACTGGTCAATCGCTCGTCGCGGAGGGTAACCCGAACCGCCAGAAGTGTCCCGATGGCCTCGGTCCACGTCCGCGTGATGGCGGCCTGCGTCCCCTCCTGGCCGGCCGCCTCCAGCGGCAGGCCGACCACCAGCTCCCCGACGCCGTGCGCGTCGATGAGGACGCGCAGCGCCTCGGCATCCAGCGCCGGTTCGCGGGCGCGCCGGAGCGTCGTCAGCGGGCGGGCGGACGCCGTCTCGTCCTCCGCGACGGCGATCCCGATGCGCCGCTCGCCGAGGTCCACGCCGAGGAGTGCCGTCACGGCGACGGGCTGGCCTCGGCGTCGCCGGCCGGGCCGGCGTCGACGGTCAGATCCACGCGGTTCTCGAAGGTCGGGATCGTGCTGACCCAGGTCGGCGACAGCTCGATGACCGCCGTGCCGTACGGCGCGAGGATGGCCTCCGCCTCGGCCGGCGTCTTGCCCAGGACCAGCGCCTTGAGCTCGTCCGGGTCGAGGATGGCGACCTGGGTGGCGCTGGCCGTGACCGGGAACGTCACGACCCCGTCCACGACGACGGCCGTGCCGACCTCGACATCGATCGAGTCCTCGACGAGCTCCGACCCGGCCGCGACGCTGTCGCGCAGGCGGGTCTCGGCGATCGAGGCGACCGGCGCCTCGTCCACCGCGATGACGGTCCCGGTCGCGCTCAGGCCGAGCTCGAACGAGGCCGCCTCGATCCCGACCAGCGTCGGCGGGATCGGTCGACGGCGTGGTCTCGCCGAGGCACGGCCGTCTCCGGGAAGACCGTGGCGCCCGGTGGCGCGAGGGCCGGATCCGCGACCTGCTCGGCGAAGTCAGCCTGGAGCGCGACGTCGAGGGCGGCCAGCGCCGCGTCGACGTCCTCCTGGGTGACCATCGGGAACTCCTCGCGGGTGCCGCCGGTCGTCGCCTCCGGGTTCGTGACCGACAGCGTCACCGGACTCTCGTCCTTGGGGATGGTCAGGATCGAGTTGGGTTCGACGTTGCCCTCCGGGCCGGGTTCGACGGCGGTGACCGGGACCGACGCCGTCTTGGGCACGATCTGCAGGCCGACCAGCGACGCCGCACCGACGGTGACCGACCGGTCCGTGCGGAACCGGATGCCGCCGTTCGCGCTGACGATGCTGCCGGCCGGGATGAAGTTGGACGAGGTGAAGTCGACGTTGCGGAACCGGACGCTGCCGGTCGCGGCGGTCTCCTCGACCCGCTTGCCGGTCGCCGGGAACGTGTCGCTGGTCTCGACGTCCACGCTCAGGGTCTCGGCCGGCACGCTCGGCGCGGACGGATCCGGCTCGGTCGTGTCCGGGTCCGCGGTGACCGTCAGCGAGATGGGCCCGACGGTCCGGTCCTGGGCGTCACGACGATCGTCGCCGAGGGCAGGAACAGGTACGCGCCGACGACCCCGACGAGCAAGGCGAGCGCCAGGACGGCCAGGCCGACGGCGATCGGCGTCCGACGGCCGGCTCCACGCGAACTGGTGACCGGCACGTCCGCGCGGCGCTGGACGTCGACCGGGGCGACGGCGGCGGGCTCCGCGTCGATCGGTCGGGCCGGACCGGGCCGTGCGGCACCGGTGCCGGTCGAGGCGGCCACGGCCGCACCCGCGGCGCCGGCCGCGACGACGCCGGCCGCGGCATCCCGACCCGTGTCCGGTCAGTCGCCGGGCGTGTCGACGCGGGCCGTCTCGGTCCAGATCGCCTCGGGGGTCCCGTCCGGCACGGCCGCGGAGCCGGCGGCGGCGGACGCGGCGGCCGCTCGCTTGGCCTTGCGCACGGCAGCCGCGGACTTCGGCGGCGGCTCGGGCTCCGCGACGGTCTCGCGCGACGGACCCAGCGACGCCTCGTACTCGCTGACGCTCGCGAAGACCGGCAATCCGGCCGAGGCCGCGAGCGCCCGGGTCGCGGAGTCCGTCGCGATGACCGACAGCCGCTTCTCGTGGGTCAGGGCGTCCCGCGCGAGCAGGCGGAAGTTGATGCGCGACGTGGCGACGCGCGAGCCGTATGGCAGGACGACCGCGACCCGACCGCCCGGGACCGCCCGGACGCGCGCCGCGGCCGAGGTGATCTCGTCGTCGATATCGAGGTAGAGGATGCCGTCCGCCATCGTCAGACCTTCATCGCCCGAAGGACGCGGCGCAAGGCGGCGTCGAGGGCGTCCTCGCTCGTCTGCAACTCGATCGCCTGGTAGGCCAGGCCGAGCGGCGTCACGTCCTGCTGGTCGACCAGCAGGTTCGTCGCATCCGAGATCGTCTCGATCTGGTCGGGCGACATGACCGTGACCTCGGGCGGGCGGGCGAACGGCAGGTGTCCCCAGAAGGCCTCCGCCTCCAGCGCGGCCCGGATCTCCGGCAGCCGCGATCCGCCACCGCACAGGAAGATCCGGCCGGGCAGCAGGTCGCCGCCCGACAGTTCCTCCATGACCAGTTCGACGCCGGCGGCCCACACGCGCCACATCGTCGCCGATGATCGCCGCGACCGACTCGCGCGACTCCGTGGCGAGCCCGCGGGCGTAGTCCACCTTGAGCGACTCGGCGCGCGGGAACGGCAGGTCCATCCGGTCGGCCAGGCTCTTCGTGAACGCCCGGCCGCCGAGCGCGAACATGCGCGTGCCCTCGATGCCGCCGTGGCGGACCAGGGCCACGTCCGTCGTCCCGCCGCCGACGTCCACGAACAGCGCGCCGGCCTGGCGGATCTGGTCGCTGCCGAGGACCCGCGCGACGGCGTACGGCTCGGCGACGATCTCCAGCAGCTCCAGGTCCAGCTGCGAGGCGACGCTCTGCAGCGCCCCGAGGTGGACGAGCGGCGCGAACGCGTTGAAGATGCCGATCTTGACGTGGCGGCCCTGGAACCCGACCGGGTTGGTCAGCGCGTAGCCGTCGATCGAGGCGCCGGTCACGGCCGCGTGGACGAGGCGGACGTCGACGTGCGGCAGCCCGGTCTCCCAGGTGATCGCCCGCTCGGCCTCGTGCAGCGCCTCGCGCTGGACGACGTCGATGAGCTTCTGGAGCTCGCCCTCGGTGATCGGCTGGTCCGGCTTCTTGCGCTCCTGGCTGTGGGTCGTGGTGAAGCCCTTGACCAGCTCGCCGGCGATCCCGATGACGACCTGGGTGGGCCGGAAGCCGGCCATCTCCTCGGCTTCCTGGAGCGCGACCGCGCAGTTGTCGACGACGGCGGCGATGTCGGCGACGGTGCCCGACTGCATGTGCGACAGGCCCTGGCGCTTGCGGCCCACGCCGCGGACGGTGCCGTGGCCGGTGTCGTCGATGTCGAAGACGAGCGCCTTGGCGAACTCGGTGCCGACGTCCAGCGCGGTGCACGCGGCGAGCGAGGCGGTCCCCGTCGCGCTGCCAGATCCGACGCCAGAACGCCATCAGGCCCCCGATCCGAGGTGGCGTGCTGATCGCTGCGAGCGCGGCCGGGATCCCGTCGCGTCGCGTGCCGCGGCCCTGGGCCATGTTCGGGCGGCCGCCGCCGCGCCCGCCGAGCGGCGGCATGGCCGCGGTGACGAGGTCGCCGGCGGAGATCCCCTGCCCCACGAGATCGTCCGAGACGGCCACGAACAGCTGCGGCTCGTCCGCGTCGAGCACGAGCGCGACGACCCCCGAGCCGAGGGCCTTGCTGACGTCGCGCGCCGACGGCCTTCAGCGCGTCCATCGACTCGAACGGGATGGCCGCCGCCACCAGTCGGACGCCGGGTCGGACCTCGGTGGCACCCGCGGCGAGCGCGGCCGGCGTCGGCAGGCCGGTCGCCGCCACCGGCCTTCAGCCGACGCTTCGCCTCGCGCAGCTCCTCCTGGAGGGCCGCGATCCGGTCCGGGACCGCGTCCACGCCCTGGGCGCCGACCGCCTCGGCCGCTCGCTCCAGCGCATCGAGTCGCTCGCGGTTCAGCGCATCCGCCGCCGCCCCGGTCACGGCCTCGATCCGGCGCATCCCGGAGCCGATGCTGCGCTCGCCGGTGATCACGAACCCGCCGATCTGCCCGGACGCGCGGCAGTGCGTGCCGCCGCACAGCTCGAAGCTGTAGTCCTGGACCCGGATCGTCCGCACGGTCTCGCCGTACTTCTCGTCGAAGAACGCATCGGCACCTCCCTCGATCGCGTCCGCCATCGGCATGAACGCGATGGAGACGGGCCGGTCGTCGCGGATGATGCGGCGGACCTCGTCCTCGATGGCGCGGGTCTCGTCGCGGGTCAGCCCGCGATCGAACGGGAAGTCGAAGCGCAGGTAGTCCGGCGTCACGAGCGAGCCGGCCTGGCGCGCCCGCTCCCCGACGACGTTCCGCAGCGCGCGGTGGAGCAGGTGCGTGCCCGTGTGGTTGCGCATCGTGTGCGCGCGGCGCTCGGCGTCCACCTCGGCGCTGACCGTCTCCCCCACCCGCAGGCGGCCGTGCAGGGTCCCGCGATGGACGACGAGGCCGCCGAGCGGGCGCTGCGTGTCGCTGACGCGTGAACAGCTCGCTGCCGCCGCCCGCCTCGCGCAGGACGCCGTGATCGCCGACCTGGCCGCCGCCCTCGGCGTAGAACGGCGTCCGGTCGAGGACGACCTCGGCCTCGCCGTTCCCGGTCAGCTCGTCGAACTCCATCCCGTCGCGGATGATCGCCACGACCCGGCCGTCCGCGGACGTCGTCTCGTAGCCGAGGAACGTCGTGTCGCCGGCGCGGCCCTGGATCGCGCCGTACAGGGCGCCGAGCTCGGCATGCTTGCTCAGTTGCGCCTTCTTGCCCGAGCGACTGCGCTCGCGCTGCTCGGCGAGGGCGGCATCGAAGCCGGCCCGGTCGACGCCGACGCCGTACTCCGCGGCGAGCTCGACGGTCAGGTCGATCGGGAAGCCGTACGTGTCGTGCAGCTTGAAGGCGAGGTCGCCCGCCACCTGCGGGACGTCCGCGGGCGAGTTCCTCCGGCCGTCGGCCGACGACCCGTTCCGCGTCGGTCAGCGCGCGCAGCGCCGTCTCGAGCTGGCCCGTGCCCGGCATCGAGCGTCCGCGCGAACTGGGTCTCCTCGCGGGCGATCGCGGCGAGGATCTCGTCGCGCCGGTCGAGCAGGTACGGGTACGCCTCGGCCATGACGTCGATGACGACCGCGGCCGCCTCGGCCATGAACGGCTCGCGCCGGCCCAGCAGGCGGCCGTGCCGGACCGCGCGTCGCAGGATCCGCCGCAGCACGTAGCCGCGGCCCTCGTTCGAGGGCAGGACGTCGTCGGCGATGAGGAACGTCACGGCGCGCGAGTGGTCGGCGATGACCTGGTAGCTGAACCGCTCCGCCTCGAAGCCGTCCGGGTCGTGCCCGATGCAGCTCCCGCATCCGGGCGTGGATCGGCGTGAACAGGTCCGTGTCGTAGTTCGTGGGGACCTGCTGGAGGACGCTCGCGAGGCGCTCCAGGCCCATGCCGGTATCGACGCTCGTGAACGGCAGCGGCACCCGGCCGTCGGCCCGCTGGTCGAACTCCATGAACACGAGGTTCCAGATCTCCAGCCAGCGCGGGCAGTGCTCGTCGTGGTCCGGGATGCAGTGCGGGCCCTCGGAGAACTGCGCGCCCCGGTCGAAGTGGATCTCGCTGCACGGCCCGCACGGTCCGGTGTCGGCCATCCGCCAGAAGTTCTTGTCGTCGCCGGCGTCGACGTCGCCCCAGCGCGCCATCCGCTCCGGCGGCAGGCCGATCTCGTCGCGCCAGACCTCCCAGGCGAGGTCGTCGTCCGTGTAGGTCGTGGCGGCCAGGCGATCGCCGGGGATGCCCATGTCGCGGGTCAGGAAGTCCCACGCCCAGTGGATCGCCTCGCGCTTGAAGTAGTCGCCGAAGCTCCAGTTGCCGAGCATCTCGAACATCGTGTGGTGGCGCGGCGTCCGGCCGACCTCCTCGAAGTCGTTGTGCTTGCCCGCGACCCGCAGGCAGCGCTGGTAGTCCACGGCCCGCGTGTACGAGCGCGTCTCCGCGCCGGTGAAGACCTCCTTGAACTGGACCATGCCGCGAGTTCGTGAACAGCAGGGTCTGGTCCCCGGCCGGGACGAGGCTGGCGCTGGGCACGGCCGCGTGCCCGCGCTCCTCGAAGAACTCGACGAACCGTCGCCGGATCTCGGACGCGGGCAGGGCGACGATGCGCGGATCGGGGATCTGTTCGGGAGGCGGCATCGGACGCAATGGTAGCGAACCGTGACCACGCTGCGGCCTCCGCGGCCGAGCGAGTCGATCGACCCGTTGACATCGGACCAGCGGACAGCGAATGCTGTCGAGCATGACCCACCTGATCGAGGCGACCGGGCTGCGCAAGCGCTACGGGGACGTGGCGGCCCTGGACGGCCTCGACCTCGCCGTCGACGCCGGCCAGGTGGTGGGCCTCCTCGGTCCGAACGGGGCGGGCAAGACGACCGCCTGCGGATCCTGGTCGGCCTGGTCAAGGCGGATGCCGGAAGCGTGCGGATCGACGGTGAGCTCGTCGACCAGCGCTGGGTCGCCGGTGAACGCGTCGGGGCGATGGTCGCGACCCCGGTCTTCTACCCGCACCTGTCCGGCGTCGA
The DNA here is from genome assembly GCA_963738475.1 of uncultured Chloroflexia bacterium. Taxonomy (GTDB): domain Bacteria; phylum Chloroflexota; class Limnocylindria; order Limnocylindrales; family CSP1-4; genus SPCO01. The sequence continues at coordinate 388,256 of CAVTWU010000028.1, read as the reverse complement.
GAACCTGCGCGTCCTCGCCGCGGCCTGGGGCTGGCCCCGGGCCCGAGCCGAAGCGCGGATCCCGGAAGCGCTCGCCCTCGTCGATCTCACCGCCGCCGGCGGTCGGGCGGCGAAGGGCTACTCGACGGGGATGCGCCAGCGCCTCGGGATCGCCCTGGCCCTGCTCGCCGACGCCGCCGCTCCTCATCCTCGATGAGCCCGTCAACGGCCTCGATCCGGCCGGGATCGTCGAGATCCGCGACCTCCTCGTCGCGCTGGCCGGCGGCGGTCGGACGATCCTGGTCTCGAGTCACCTGCTGACCGAGGTCGAGAAGACCTGCGACCACGTCACCATCGTCGATCGGGGCCGGATCGTGGCGAGTGGGACGCCCCAGGCCCTGGCCGGCGGCGGCGAACGGATCGAGGTGCGGCTGCTGCCGGACGACCTGTCGGCCGCGCGACGCGCCCTCGAGGGGGCCGGCTTCGGCGTCGCTGCAGGCGGACGACCCGGTCGAGCTCTGGGTGGAGGGAGCCCCGGACGGCTCGACCGTGAGCCGGACCCTGGCGGCCGTCGGCGTCCACCCCGACGGCCTCGTCAGGCGGCACGACTCGCTCGAGGACGTGTTCCTGCGGCTGACCGGGACCACGGACGAGGCAGGGACATCGTGAAGCGCCTGCTTGCCGCCGATCGAGTCCGGTTCGGGCGTCGGCTCGACCTGTGGGTCCTCGTCGCCCTCGTACCGCTGGTCATGGCCGTCCTGTTCGTCATGGAGTTCAACACGCTCACGACGCCGCCGTCGATGGACGTCGTCACCGAGCCCTACGATCCGGTCGCCGAGGCCGACATCCGGGCGCAGATGCTCGCGAACTGGCGGGAACAGATGACGATCGAGCTACCGTCGTTCGCCTTCCCCGCGAGCCTGCTCAAGGTCATCGGCAATCTCGGGCCTCCGGCCCTCCTGGCGATCTACCTGGCCGTGGCGCTGACCGCCGGGGAATTCGAGTGGGGCACGGTCCGCACCATCCACCTGACGTCCAGCCGCGGCCGCACCCTCGCGACGCGCTTCCTGGTCATCGTGGGTCTGCTCGGGATCGCGCTGCTCGCTCGCGCTGGCGCTCGGGGCGATCCTGCCGTTCCTGATGAGCGTGGAAGGCGTGCCCCTACAGGCCTCCGCGGCCACGACCCCGGACCTCCTGGCGCAGATCCTGCTGCGCTGCGCGATCGTGCTGCCGTTCGCGGCGATCCCGGCCCTGCTCGCGGTCCTGACCCGCTCGATGAGCCTGGCCTTCCTCCTGACGGTGCTCCTGCTCGCCGCCGACCTCGCCCTGGCCTCGACGCCGTTCTGGACGACCAGCCCGATCCCGTGGCTGCCCGCGCTCACCATCACGGGTTCGATCAACCGCCTGCTGAGCCCCGGGTCGGACATCGCCCGTATCGTGTCGGCCAGCGTGTCGGTCGTGGCCCTGCTCGCGTGGGGCATCCTGCCGATGCTGCTGGCGATCGCTCGGTTCCGCCGACTCGACATCAACGAATAGGAGTCGCCATGGTCGCCCTCGCCGCGCCTGCTCGTCGCCCTCGTCGCGGCGATCCACGTCTACATCCTGGTCCTTGAGATGTTCCTGTGGCGCACCCCGCGGGGCCTCAAGGCGTTCCGGATGGACCAGGACTTCGCCGATCGCTCGGCCACCCTGGCGGCCAACCAGGGCCTGTACAACGGCTTCCTCGCCGCCGGGCTCATCTGGGGCCTGCTCGCGGCCGATCCGGTCGGGTTCCAGGTCAAGGTCTTCTTCCTGCTCTGCGTCATCGTCGCCGGCCTGTACGGCGCCGCGACGGTCAGTCGGCGGATCCTGCTGGTCCAGGCGTTGCCGGCCGTGCTCGCGCTCGTCGCGGTCGGGCTGGCCGGACAGGCCGCCACCTGACGGGGCGCTCTCAGCCGCATCTCAGGAACCGACCCGAGGCTCACGGAGAACACGACACAGCCGAGGTCTCCCGATGACACCGCTCTCGCCCAGTCCGATCGCCCCTCCCCCCATCGACGATCCCGATGACGACGACCGCCTGATCGGGCGCGTCCTGTCGCGCCGCGAGGTCCTCGCCCTGATGGGACTCGCCTCGGTCGGGGTGGTCGCCGCCGCGTGTGCGCCCGGGGCGACCGGGTCCGCGGTCGCATCAGGGTCCGCCGCCGCCAGCGCCAGCGCCGGTGCCAGCGCGTCGGCCGCGGCCATCGCCTCGGCCACGGCGAACGCCCTGCCGGCCTGTGTCGTCGTCCCGGAGCTGACCGAAGGCCCGTACTACGTCGACGAGAAGATCGAGCGATCCGACATCCGCATCGACTCGGCCGACGGTGCCGCCGTCGAGGGGGCGCTCCTGCGCATCCACTGGGTCGTCTCGCAGGTCGACGGCAGCGCCTGCATCCCGCTCGAGGGCGTGCTGGTCGACGTCTGGCACTGCGACGCCCTCGGGAACTACTCGGACGTCCAGGGCGAGGTCGGCCACGACTACCTGCGCGGCTACGTCCACACCGACGCCGACGGGAAGGCGACGATCACGACGATCTACCCCGGGTGGTACTCGGGTCGGGCGGTCCACATCCACTTCAAGATCCGCACGGATCCGGGTGAGGCGAGCGGCTTCGAGTTCACGTCGCAGCTGTTCTTCGACGACGCCTTCAGCGAACAGGTCTACAGCACGGGCGTGTATGCGTCCAAGGGACCGCAGGACGTCCCGAACGCGAACGACGGCATCTACCAGCAGAGCCAGGGGCTGACCCTGCTGAACGTGGTCCCGGACGGAGACGTCCTGGCCGCGACCTTCGAGATCGCGGTCCAGACGAGCCTAGCGCCGGGCGACCTCGCCGGACGTCGGTTCGGCGGTCGGCGCGGCCGCGGCAGGGGCATCGGTCGGTCCCGATGCCGGAGCGGGCGACGTGGTGGTGCGCACGGTCGGACGCGCCGCCTTCGAGCGTCGCCACATCGAGGACCCGGCGATGATCGCGCCGAGGAGCGCCCCCAGGGTCAGGCCTCGCACGAACCGGCTCGAGGGATCGCGATCGTCCATGTCAGCGCCTCACGTCCGTGGTTCCGACGGTCCGAGCACGGCGAGACCGACACGATCCCGATCCCGATCCAGGCCGCGACCGACGCGCCGACCAGGTGGAAGTCGCCGATCACCAGCAGGTCGAGCCCGAGGCGGTCGGCCAGGGCATCCCCGGCCCACGCCCCCAGGACCGATGCCACGAGCAGCAGCGGCAGCCGCCCTCCGGCCGAGCCGCGGACGAAGACGTAGATCGACGCATGGAAGATCCCGACGAGCGCCCCGAGGATGAGCGCCGGGCCGATGGCCATCAGGCCGCGATCCGGCCGCCACCCAGCACCAGGTCGCCGTCGTACAGGACGGCCGCCTGACCGGGCGCGACCGCCCAGACGGGACGGTCCGTCTCGACCGTCCAGCGGCCGGTCCCCGCGGCTGACGTGTCCGGTCGGACCGAGGCCGGGATCGGGGTCGCCCGATGGCGGATCCGGATCTCGGCACGGAACGAGCCGTCGTCGTCGGTCGAGGCCGGGGGGCGTCCGGCGACGAACGAGGTGCGCTCCAGCGCGACCGTCGTCGTCTCGAGGTCCTCGCGCCGGCCGAGCTGGATCGTGTTGGAGCGCGGGTCGATGCGGCTGACGTAGCGCGGCTCGCCGAGGGCGACGCCCAGGCCGCGGCGCTGGCCGACGGTGTAGCCGGCCGAGCCCCCATGCTCGCCGAGGGTCGCGCCGTCGGCATCGACCAGCGGTCCGGGCTGTGGCTGCCAGCCGGCGCGCTCCCGCAGGGCGTCGCGGTAGTCGCCGCCGGGGACGAAGCAGATCTCCTGGCTCTCGGGCTTCTCGGCGGTCGCGAGGCCCAGGCCGCGGGCGACGTCGCGCACCTCGGGCTTGGTCAGCTCGCCGAGCGGGAACCGCGCGTGGGCCAGCTGGTCCTGGCGCAGGCCGTACAGGAAGTAGGTCTGGTCCTTGTCCTGGTCCTTCGCGCGCAGCAGTCGGGCGGCGCCGTCCGGTCCGGTGTCGTGGCGGGCGTAGTGGCCGGTCGCGACCGCCTCGCACTCGTACTGGTGCCGCGCCCGGCCCAGCAGCGCCCCGAACTTGACGTACGTGTTGCAGTCCACGCACGGGCTCGGCGTCGTCCCGCCGATGTAGGCATCGAGGAACGGCTGCATGACCCCGGCGTCGAACTCGCGCTCCAGGTTCATGACGTAGAACGGGATGTCGAGCTGGGCCGCCACCCGGCGCGCATCGTCGGCGGCATCGGCCGAGCAGCAGCTCTTCTTGACCTCGGAATAGCTGTCGGCGACGTCGTGAAGGCGCATCCAGACGCCGACGACCTCGTGGCCCTGGTCGTGCAGGATCGCGGCCGCCACGGACGAGTCGACGCCGCCGGACATCGCCACGAGGACGCGGCTCATGCCGGCACGCCCTGGCCGAGCGGGTCGGCCCGGACGGCCATCGTGCCCATCCGCATCGAGGCGATGACGCGCGGGATGGTGTCGATCGCCGTGGCGACCTCGTCGTCGGTGGTCGTCCGCCCGAGCGACAGCCGGAGCGCGCCGCGCGCCTCCTCCTCGGGATAGCCCATCGCGGTGAGCACGTGGCTGACCTCGGCCGAGCCCGTCGTGCAGGCCGACCCGACCGAACAGGCGATGCCCTCGAGGTCGAGCGACATGGCGACGGCGGTCCCGTCCGTGTCGGCCGAGATGACCGACAGCAGGCCCGGCAGGCGCTCCGTCGGGTGGCCGGTCAGTTCCGTGCCGGGCACGGCGGTCAGGGCCGCCGCCAGGCGATCGCGCTGGGTCGCGAGCCGGGCGGCCGTCTCGGCGCGCTCCTTCACAGGTCAGGTGGTAGGCGGCGGCCAGCCCGACCGCACCGGCGACGTCCTCGGTGCCGGCGCGGCGATGGCGCTCCTGCGATCCGCCCTGCTGCTGGGCCAGGATGTGCGTCCCGTGCTTGACCCACAGCACGCCGACGCCCTTGGGTCCCTCGAACTTGTGCGCGCCGAGCGACAGCAGGTCCGCCCCCAGGGTCCGGACATCCACGGCCACGTACGGCGCCGCCTGGACGGCGTCCACGTGGAGCAGGATGCCCTTGCGGGCATGGACGACCTCGGCGATGCGCGGGATCGGCTGGATCGTGCCGACCTCGTTGTTGGCGAGCATGATCGAGACGAGGATCGTCCGATCCGTCAGCGCGTTCTCGACGTCGTCGGGATCCACCCGCCCGTAGCGATCGACCGGCAGCTCGACGATCTCGAAGCCGAACTTCTCGAGGTAGCGGAGCGTGTGGCCGACGGCGTGGTGCTCGATCGAGCGACGTCACGATGCGGTGCCCGCGGGCCTTGCCGGCCCATGCCGCGCCCTTCAGGGCGAGGTTGTTCGCCTCGGTGCCGCCGGACGTGAAGACGATCTCGCGCGCCTCGCCGCCCAGGTCCGCGGCGACCTGCTCATGGGCGCCGTCGAGCGCCGCGCGCGCGGTCCGGCCGAAGCCATGGGCTGAGCTCGCGTTCCCGAAGGACTCGGTGAGGTACGGGATCATCGCGTCGAGGACCTCCCGCCGGAGCGGGGTCGTCGCCGCGTGATCGAGGTAGATCGGCATCCGGCCGATCGTACACCGTGCGATCAGGCCGGGGTCTCGCCTCGCTCGGCGGCACGCTTCAGGTCGTCCGCCTGGCCCGCCGCACGGCGCCGGTCGTGGGTCGAGAGGGCCCGCTTGCGCAGCCGGATCGACTGCGGCGTGACCTCGACCAGCTCGTCGCCGGAGATGAACTCGAGCGCGGTCTCCAGGGTGATCTGGCGCGGCGGCGTCAGCCGGAGCGACTCGTCGTGCGAGTGGGTCCGGATGTTGGTGAGCTTCTTCTCCTTGGTCGGGTTCACGTCCATGTCGCCCGACCGCGCGTTCTCGCCGACGATCATCCCCTCGTAGACCTCGACGCCGGCGCCGATGAACAGCTCGGAGCGCTGCTCCAGGTTGAACAGGCCGTACGCGTTCGACGTCCCCTGGCGGTCCGACACGAGGACGCCGTTCGTGCGATGGGTCACCTCGCCCGCCCACGGGCCGTAGCCCTCGCCGATCTGGTGCAGCAGGGCGGTCCCGCGCGTGTCGGTCAGCAGCTGGCCGCGGTAGCCGATCAGGCCACGGACCGGCAGGACGTACTCGAGCCGGACGCGGCCGTCGGCGTCGGTCGACATCTGCTCCAGGCGGCCCTTGCGCCCGGCCAGCGCGGACTGGATCTCGCCGATGTACTCGGGCGGGATGTCGATCGTGATCCGCTCGTACGGCTCGTGGATCTTGCCGTTGATGTGGCGGAGGAGGACTTCCGGGCGGGACGCGGTCAGCTCGAAGCCCTCGCGCCGCATCTGCTCGATGAGGACGGCCAGCTGGAGCTCGCCCCGGCCGCGGACCTCGAACGCCTCGGCGGACTCGGACGGCCGGACCTCGATCGAGACGTTGCCGAGGACCTCCTTCTCGAGGCGGGCCTTGATCTGGCGGCTGGTGACGTACTTGCCCTCGCGACCGGCCAGCGGCGACGTGTTGACCCCGAACGTCATCCGCAGCGTCGGCGCGTCCACGTCCAGGCGCGGCAGCGGTCGCGGGTCGGCCGGGATCGGTGAGCGTGTCGCCGATCGTGACCTCGGGCAGGCCGGCGACCGACACGATGTCGCCGGGTCCGGCTTCCTCGATGTCGACGCGGTCGATGCCGTGCGCGGTCTGCAGGCTGGTGACCGTGCCGCTCAGCGTCACGGTCCGGCCCGGCTCGACGGCTCCGGACGTGTCGTCGGCCTCCTCGCGCACGACGACGATGCGCTGGCCCGTCCGGATCCGGCCGTTCCAGATGCGGCCGACGGCCATCCGGCCGACGTACTCGTTCGCGGACAGGTTCGTGACGAGCAGCTGGAGCGGATGGTCCGGCGTGTAGCTGACCGGCGGCGTGACCTCGATCAGGAGGTCCAGCAGGACGCCGAGGTCCGTCCCGGGCACGGCCAGGTCGCGGGTGGACGTCCCGAGCTTGGCGTTCGTGTACACGACCGGGAACTCGATCTGGTGCGCGTCGGCGCCGAGGTCCATGAACAGCTCGTAGACGTCGTCGAGGACCTCGGCCGGGCGGGCGTCGCCGCGATCGATCTTGTTGAGCGCCACGACGACCGGCAGGTGGCGGGCCATCGCCTTCTGGAGGACGTAGCGCGTCTGCGGCAGCGGCCCCTCGGCGGCGTCCACGAGGAGCAGCACCGAATCGACCATCAGCAGGCTGCGCTCGACCTCGCCGCCGAAGTCGGCGTGGCCGGGCGTGTCGACGATGTTCAGCCGGATCCCGGCGTGATCGACCGTCGTCTGCTTGGCCAGGATCGTGATGCCCTTCTCGCGCTCGAGGTCGCCCGAATCCATGACCCGGTCCACGACGGCCTGGTTGGAGCGGAACGCGCCGGTCTGGCGCAGCATCGCGTCCACGAGCGTGGTCTTGCCGTGGTCGACGTGGGCGACGATGGCCACGTTGCGCAGGTCGGCGCGGACGGCGGTGGGCGTGCTGGAGCGGGCGAGGTCTGTCACGGGAGCCCGCAGTGTCGGCACATAACCCGGTTCGGGGAGCCGGATCGTCCCACGGAATGTGGACCTGCACCAACGTCCGCCCTATGCTGCGGCCATGAGCCGCTTCGACCGCTGCGAGTCCTGCCTGCAGGAGATGCCGCCGGGCAACCTGCACTGCTTCGGATGCGGCGACGACCTGCCGCCGCCCGACGCCCGGCACGGCGACCTCCTGGTCCAGCTCTACCCGGCGTCCACGCCAGGCCGACGCGTTCACCTTCTATCGCGTCGAGTCGAAGCGCCTGGCGGCCGCCGGCTGGTACCCGATCGCCCACAGCTGGGGCGACGAGCCGCCGAGCGCCGGCCTGGCCTGGGTCTTCGGCTACGTCGCCGAGTCCGTCCCAGGCGGCACGCTCCTCGTCACGTACCGGCACGGCGGGACCGGCATGACGGTCGCGGCGGTCATCCTGTCCGCCTCGGCGGATGGCGCGGTGGCGCCCACCGAGGGGCAGCCACGGGTCCGACGACTCGCCGACATCGCGTGGTCCGGCGGGGCGCTGCCGGTCGTCGTCGTGGCGCCCGACCCGGACGGCGCCGTCGTCGAAGGCGCTGCTCGGTTCCGAAGCCGTCCTCGGCTCGCCGGCACCCGCGGAGGCCGGACCCGCCGGTCAGATGCTCCGCGGCGCCGAGCTGGCGATGGCCGAGGTCCGCGACACGACCGCGGTCCTGCTCTGGCCGGCCCGCATGACCTGGGTCGGCCCGGAGACCGTCACCTCGCTCATCGAGGCCCACGGGCTGGATGGCGAGACCGCTCCTGCGTCCGGCCTGGCAGGGCGAGCCGGGCTGGCCGGTCCTGCTCCCGACGGCCCAGCTCGCGGCCCTGGCCGCGGTCGCGCCCACCCGGATGCCGCCGGACGTCATCGAGGACCTGGCCGCCGCCATCCCGAGCCGCATCGTCGAGGTGGGCGATCCCGGGCGTCACCCATGACGTGGACACGCCTCGCGGCGACCTCCCCGCCTACGAGGGCCCGCCGGATCCGCCGGCCGGGCACACCCACGAATGGGGCGCCGACGTCGCGGCCGAGGCCGGCCTGACCGAGTGACGGGCGCGTTCGTCCGCTCGGGTCGCCCATCCGGAACGGCCCCTGCGACCGAATAGGCGCTGATGACCCGTTCACGCATCCTCAAGGCCCTTGGGGCGACCCTGCTGACCGTCCTGGTCGTCGGCGTCCTCGGGTTCCTGTGGTACGCCCAGCCGCAGCCGTTGCTGCCCGAGGCGACGGCCGCCCTGGCCTCCACCGAGCGCGCGACGTACGACGGGTCCGACGGCCTGATCACCTACACGCCCGACCGCCGGGACGCCGACGACCGGCCTGATCCTCTACCCGGGCGGCAAGGTCCCGTCCGCCGCCTACGCGCCGCAGGCCCGCGCCATCGCCGAGTCGGGCTACCTGGCCGTGGTCGTCTCGGTCCCGTTCAACTTCGCGGTGTTCGACATCGGGGCCGCCCAGCCGGTCATCGACGCTCACCCGGAGATCGAGCACTGGGTCGTCGGCGGTCACTCGCTCGGCGGCGCGATGGCCGCCCAGTTCCTCGGCCGGCAACCCGGGCGCCGCCGACGGTCTCGTGTTCTGGGCCGCCTACTGCCGCGACGGACCTCAGCGCGCAGGATCTCGCCGTGGCGTCGATCTACGGGTCGCTCGACACCGGGATCCCGTCGTACACGAGCGCGACGGCCATCGCCAACGTCGGGCCGAACCTCGTCACGACGGTCATCGACGGCGGCAACCACGAGCAGATGGGCTGGTACACCGGTCAGCCGAACGATCCGCCGGCGACCATCTCGCGGGTCGACCAGCAGGCGCAGGTGATCGCCGCGACGGAGCGGCTCCTCGACGAGGTCGGCGACCCCGTCCGATAGGGCCTCGCGATCGGGATCAGCCGAGGTCGCCCGCCGGATCGCGCCGCAGTCCATCGCGCAGCCGGCCGATCGGGACCGTCGCGATGGCGATCCCGCCGATGACCAGGCCCACGCCCAGCGTCTGCGCGGCCGACGGCGTCTCGCCGAGCAGGACGCGGGCCAGGCCGACCGTGATGACCGGCTGGGCCAGCAGGATGACGCTGACGATCACGGCCGGCAGGCGCGGCAGCGAGATCGAGATCAACAGGTACCCGAGCGACTGGCTGGTCAGCCCGTACAGCACCAGCCAGAACAGGCTTGTCGGGACCCGGGGTCAGGTCCAGCCCTCCGCCGACGATGCCCACCACCATGGCACCGAGCGCCGTGACCAACGTCGACGTGGCGACCGGGCCGGCCGGTCGGCGCTGGTCGCGTCCACCCAGCCGGATCGTGAGCAGGTAGCCGGCGTAGCAGAACGCCGCACGCGATCCCGAGCACGACACCGAGCGCCGGATCCGCGCCGTACGCACCGGAACCGATGACGCCCGAGATGAAGACGACCCCGACGAGCACGATCGGCAGGGCGATCAGGGTGTCGCGCGACGGCCGCTCGCCGAGCGCGACCCAGGCGATGAACCCGACGATGAGGACCTGCAGGTTGCCCAGGACCGTCGCCAGGCCCGCCCCGACCGCCGCGATGGCGAGGTGCCAGGTCATGAGGTCGCCCGACGAAGAACAGGCCGGCGATGGCCGACAGCCGGACGGTCCGGCGTGGGCAGCGGCCCGAACCGTCGGCGCTCCGCGTAGCGCGACGAGCACCAGCAGCGGCAGGCCGAACAGCGCCCGGAAGACCGTGCCGGTCGAGGCGACACGGCGGCGTTGAGGTAGAAGATCCCCGAGAACGAGATGCAGATCGCGCCGAGCAGGGCGGCCAGGCGCGGCCGCGCGGCGAACCAGTCGAGCGGCCCGAAGCCGAGACCCAGCGGCGCGGTCGCCGGGCGCGGTCTGGTCGCTCACGGTCGCCCGACGGCGGTCAGGACGGCTTCGCGGGCAGCCCGACGAAGCGCAGGCCGAGCTCCTCGTACTGGCCGGGTTCCGGGACCGACGGGGCGTCGAGCATCGGGTCCGTGCCGGACTGGGTCTTGGGGAAGGCCATGACCTCGCGGATGTTCGTCTGGCCGCGAGAAGAGCATCGCCCAGCGGTCGATGCCGAGCGCGATCCCGCCGTGCGGCGGCGCGCCGTACTCGAAGGCGTCGAGGACGGCCCCGAACTTCTCCTGCATCCCCTCGAGCGTCTGGCCCTGGAGCAGGAACGAGCGCTCGAGCAGCTCGCGCCGATGGATCCGGATCGACCCGCCGCCGAGCTCCCAGCCGTTGAGGGCGAGGTCGTACTGGAGCGCCCGGGCGCGGCCGGCCGGGTCCGTCCGGCGACGGCCGGGCCGGGTCGCCGGACGCCGTCACGAGCAGCGCCTCGTCCTCCGGGCAGGACGCCGCTGAACGGGTTGTGGGTCGCGTCCCAGCGCTCGTTGTCCGCGTCCCAGTGGTACATCGGGAAGCGGTTGACCCAGACGTAGGCCAGGACGGTCGGATCGGCCAGGCCGAGCCGGGCGCCGAGCTCCACGCGCAGGCGGCCCAGGACGTCGGCGGTGGTCGTCGGCGCGTGTCGGCGACGATGAGGATGAGGTCGCCCTCGCCGGCCCCGGTCCGCTCGACGATGGCGCGCCTGCGTGTCTCGGCGACAGGAACTTGGCGATCGGGCCCTTGAGCTCGCCGCCGGGCTCGATGGCCAGGTGGGCCAGGCCCTTCGCGCCGAACCGCTTCGCCGCGCTCGGTCAGCTCGTCGATCTCGCGACGGGTGACGCCGGCCATCCCGGGCGCGACGATCGCCTTGACCCGGCCGCCGGCCGCCAGCGCCGAGTCGAACACGCCGAAGCCCGACGCCGGCGTGCCGTCCGCGTCGACGAGCGCCGGCGCCAGGTCCACGAGCTCCATCCCGAAGCGGATGTCCGGCTTGTCCGACCCGATACCGCTCGATGCGCCTCCTCGAACGTCATCCGCGGGAACGGCACCTGCAGGATCGGCCGATCCGGGGTCGTCGCTGCGGAGACCTCGATCGCCATCGCCTCGACGAAGCCCATCACGGTCGCCTCGTCGACGAAGCTCATCTCGAGGTCCAGCTGGGTGAACTCGGGCTGGCGGTCGCCGCGCAGGTCCTCGTCGCGGTAGCAGCGGGCGATCTGGAAGTAGCGGTCGATGCCGGCGACCATCAGCAGCTGCTTGAGCTGCTGCGGGCTCTGCGGCAGGGCGTAGACGGCTGCCCGGCTGGAGGCGGCTCGGGACGATGAAGTCGCGGGCGCCTTCGGGCGTGCTCTTGATGAGCGTCGGCGTCTCGACCTCGACGAACCCGTGGCGGTGATGGACCTCGCGGATCGCCTGGACCATCCGGCTGCGCAGGAGCAGGCGGCCGCTGCATCGGCTCGCGCCGGATGTCGAGGTAGCGGTACTTGAGGCGCACGGCCTCGTCGACCGGCGCGTCCGGGTCGTTGATGTAGAACGGCGGCGTCTTCGCCTCGGACAGGATCTCGAACGCGGTCGTCTGGACCTCGATGGCGCCGGTCGGCAGCTTGGCGTTCTCCGTGCCGGGCAGGCGCAGGGCGACCGATCCCGGTCACGGACACGACGAACTCGGAGCGGACGCGGCTGGCCTCCTCGTGCGCCGCGGGGGCGTCGGCCTTGTCGATGACGACCTGGGTCAGGCCGTGCCGGTCGCGCAGGTCGAGGAAGATGAGCTGGCCGTGGTCGCGGCGGCGGTGGACCCAGCCGGACAGGCGGACGGTCGCGCCGGCGTCGGTGGCGCGGAGCTCCCCGCAGGTGTGGGTCCGGTAGGGCGTGGCGAGGCTCGGGTGGTGGTCGGTCATGGTCGCGGTATCGTAGCCGCTGACCGGCCTCGAGGAGGCCCCGCCACTCGAGGGAGGTGCCGTCCGTGCCCAGACTGCTCGTCCACATCGCGACCGGCCCGGAGAACCCGACGCGCGCCGCGCTCGGTCTGCTCGTCGCCCGGACCGCGCTCGCGGCCGGCCACGACGTGGATCTGTTCATCGCCGGCGATGGCGTCGGGATCCTGCGTCCGGCGACGCTCGATGCCGGTCATGGGATCGGGACCGGGAGCTTCCGTGAGCACGTCGACGCCCTCGTCGCCGGCGGGGCGACGCTGTATGCGTCCGGTCAGTCGAGCAAGGCGCGCGGACTCGGGCCGGACGACCTCGGGGATCTCCCGGTCACGATGGCCCCGCCGGACCGGCTCGTCGAGCTCGCCTTCGAGGCCGACCGGGTCCTCGTCTACTAGGCGCTCAGCCGATGGGTCGAGCCGGGACGTTCCAGCCGATGAGGTCGCACCCCAGGACGTGCGGCCGACCGGCCCCTGGCGTGCAGTCCGCGCAGCCCCATCGGGTCAGACCACCGTCGTCCGGCAGGTACGTGACATCACAGGCGTTCTCGGTCGGGTCGCACGTCCGGTGATGGCAGGCGTGATCGCAGAACGACCAGTGGGCGCAGGTACAGGTGGCCGTGGGCGATGGAGCCCGGATCACGCTGGCCAGGAACGGTTCGACCTGCACGAGTCACGACCGATCGGTTGCGTCGTCAGGCGTCGATCGTAGTCCCGGCGTCAATGCCCGGCGGTCAGTCCCGGCCGCGAAGGAGCGACACGCGGAACGGGCCGCAGCTCACCGGTCGCGAACCCGCCGGCGATGACCGGGTCCTCGTCCATGAACCGACGGGCGGTCGCCTCGTCGGCCGCCTCGAAGATGGCGATCCCCGTGTTCGTCGAGCCGAGCGTCGGACCGACCAGGATGAGCGTCCCGTCGGCCAGCGCTCGCTCGAAGCGCTCGAAGTGGACGCCCCAGACCGCCTGCTCCTCGTCGGTCATCGTGTCGGCGAAGTCCTCACGCGGCGGATGGATGAAGTAGATCCACTCGGCCATCAGGCGATCGTCCCCTTGCGCAGGCGCCAGATCGACTCGGCCGGCCAGCGGCGCGACCACGCCATCGACTCCGCGTCGCGATAGGAGCTCGTCGGCGTCCTCCGCGGGCCGCGGCTCGATCAGGTCCTCCACCTGGAGGCCGTTCGCCCGGAACAGCCGGATCCACTCGCCGTAGCCGAGGTTGAACGTGATCTCGTCGTCGGCCCGGATCGCGTGGAGACCGAAGTAGTCGTGGACGAGTCGGTCCGTCGGCCGCTCGTCGCCGAGGGCCCAGCACAGCGTCTCGATCGTCGAGCCGTGGCTGAAGGCGAACAGCCCGCCGGGCCGCAGGAGCCGCGCCGCCTCCGGCACGGTCCGGTACGGGTCGCCGAACGTCATCGCGCCGTGATCGCAGAAGACGATGTCGAAGCTGGCGTCCGGGAGCGGCACGGCCTCGGCGCTGGCATGGATCAGCGGGAAGTCGACGCCCGCCTCGGCCATCAGCCGTCGGGCGTGCTCGAGCTGGCGATCGGACAGGTCCAGCCCGACCGGCCGGGCACCACGCCGGGCCAGGCCGATGGACCACTGGGCCGCCCCGCAGCCGAACTCGAGGACATCCTTGCCCCGGACATCGCCCAGGACCTGGAGCTCCGTCTCCGGGATCTGCCAGGTCCCCCAGGCGTAGCCGTCCTGCGCGGCGAGATCGGCGCCGTGCCGGGCCTGGTATTCGTCGCTGTACGCGTTCCAGTCCGAGCGGTTGAAGCGCTCGTGGTCGGTCAGGGTCGCGTCGTCGAGCGTCCGCCCCGGATCCTCGGTCACGTCAGCCCTCCCGGCCACCGTGCTTGTGGGCCCCGTGCGCCCGCGCCACCTCGGTCGCGAGATCGGCCAGGGGCACCGACCTTCTGCGTCCCGGCCGGCAGGTCGCGCAACTGGACCTCGCCGGCGGCCAGCTCGTCGCCGACGATGATCGCGAAGTGGGCGTGCTCGCGCGCCGCCGACTCGAGTTGCTTGCCGAGCTTGCGGTGGCTCAGTTCCGCCCGCGCCGCCAGGCCGGCCGCCCGCAGGATCGTGGCGATCCGCAGCCGATCCGCGGTGGCGGCCGGATCGGCCCCGACGACGACCGCCGCGACCGACCGGGTCCGGCTCGACGTGGCCGCGCTCGGTCAGGGCGAGGACGACCCGGTCCAGCCCCACGCCGAACCCGATCCCGGGCGTCGGTCGACCGCCGAGCAGCTCGACGAGGCCGTCGTATCGTCCCCCACCGCCGAGCGCCTGCTGCTGGCCGTCGCGCCCCGGCAGGTAGAACTCGAACGCGGTCCGCGTGTAGTAGTCCAGGCCGCGGACGAGCGCGGGCTCCAGCCGGTACGGCACCGCCGAGCGCGTCCAGGTGCGCCCGGACCGCCGCGAAGTGCGCCGCGCACGCCTCGCACAGGTGGTCCGTGACCTTCGGGGCGTCGCGATTGATCGCCGCCATCGCCGGGTCCTTGGAGTCCAGCAGGCGCAGGACGTTCCGTTCCAGGCGGTCCTGTTCGGTCTTCGGCAGCGCGTCGCGATGGCCGCGGTAGTAGGCCGTCAGCACGCGCCAGGTACGCCGGCCGGCAGGCGCCGTCGCCGATCGAATTGACCAGCACCTCGACCTCGGTCAGGCCGGCGTCCCGGTAGAACCGGACCCCGAGCTCGATGATCTCCGCGTCGATCGCCGGGCCCGGGTCGCCGATCGCCTCGATGTCGAACTGCCAGAACTGGCGGTAGCGGCCGGCCTGCGGCCGGTCGTAGCGGAACATCGGCCCGACCTGGCTGAGCTTCACCGGCGGCGGCCAGGTCTGCATCCCGTGCTGGATGTAGGCCCGGACGATCCCGGCGGTGGGTTCCGGGCGGAGGGCCAGCGCGTCGGACTCCTCGGTCCGCGGGGCCAGGCGGAAGAGCTCCTTCTCGACGATGTCGGTGACCTCGCCGACGCCGCGCTCGAAGACCGCGGTCGACTCGAACAGCGGCGTCTCGATCCGCCGGTAGCCGTAGCGCGCCGCCAGGTCCTCGGCCAGGTGCTCCAGGCGCGACCACAGCGGGGTCTCGGTGGGCAGCAGGTCGCGGGTGCCGCGCGGGGCACGCAGGGAGCGGTTCGACCCCACTAGCCGAGGTCGCGCTGGACGCTGAGGACGTCCTTGAGGGTCTCGATGCGGCTCATGACCCGGGCGAGCTGCGAGACCGAGTGGACCTGGAGCGTGGCGGTCACGATCGGCGGTGTGGTCCGCGTTGACCGCGACCGACGCCGCGAGGATGTTGACCTTGTCGCCCGCCACGACCTGGGTGATGTCGCTCAGCAGGCCCGTCCGGTCGTACGCCTCGACGCGGATGGCGATCGGGTAGGTCTGGGTCGGCTGCGCCTCCCACTCGACGTCGATGAGCCGGCCGACCTCGCGCTCGTTGACGACCGTCGGACAGGCCTGCAGGTGGACCGTGACGCCCTTGCCGCGGGTGATGAACCCGACGATCGGGTCGCCCGGGATCGGGTGGCAGCACTTGGCGTAGCGGATGAGCAGGTCGCCGACGCCCTTCACCCGGACCCCGCCGGTCCGGACCATCTCCTGCGGCGGCGCGACCGGCGGCAGGGTGCTCTGGCCGTCGTCCACGACGCCCAGCTTCATCACGACCGACTGGGCGCTGATCGCGCCGTAGCCGATCGCCGCGTAGAAGTCGTCGAGGCGTCTCGTGGTTGGACGGCCCGGCCGACCTCGGCGACCCGGTCCACGCCCGACGGCCGAGATGGACGTCCGCGCGAGCCGACGCAGTTCGCGTTCGAGCGACTCGCGACCGTGGACGATGTTCTCGTCGCGGTCCTTGCGCTTGAACCATTGGCGGATCTTCTCGCGGGCGTGGCTCGTGCGGACGACGTTCATCCAGTCGCGCGACGGCCCGTGCTCGCCCTTGGTCGTGACGATCTCGACGATGTCGCCGTTCTTCAGCCGGTAGTCGAGCGGCACCAGCCGGTTGTTGACCTTCGACCCGATCGTGCGGTGGCCGACGTCGGTGTGGATCCGGTACGCGAAGTCGAGCGGCGTGGCGCCGGCCGGCAGGTCCTTGATGTCGCCCTTCGGGGTGAAGACGAACACCTGGTCCTGGAAGATGTCGAGCTTGATGCCCTCGACGAACTCGGTCGCGTCGGTGACGTCGCGCTGCCAGTCCATGAGCTGGCGGAGCCAGGCGAGCTTGGCGTCGTACTCGCGGTCGGACTTGGTGCCTTCCTTGTAGCGCCAGTGGGCGGCGATGCCGACCTCGCTGACCTGGTGCATCTGCTGGGTCCGGATCTGGATCTCGAGCGGCTTGCCGTCGAGCGCGATGACCGCCGTGTGGAGCGACTGGTACAGGTTGTTCTTCGGGACGGCGATGTAGTCGTCGAACTGGCCGGGGATGGGCCGCCACAGCGAGTGGACGATGCCGAGGGCCGCGTAGCAGTCGCGCACGTCCTCGACGAGCAGGCGGATGGCGTAGACGTCGTAGATCTCGCCGAACTCCGCGCCCTTGCGCTCCATCTTCTTCCAGATGCTGTAGATGTGTTTCGGGCGGCCCTGCAGGTCGGCCTCGATGCCGGCGGCCTCCAGGCGCGGTCGCAGCTCGGCGATGGCGCGGTCGATGTAGCTCTCGCGGCCCTTGCGGCGGGTGTCCAGGAGCTTGGCCAGCTCGCGGAAGCGTTCCGGGTCCAGCGCCTTGAACGCGAGGTCCTCGAGCTCCCACTTCATCTGCCAGATGCCGAGTCGCTCGGCCAGCGGGGCGTAGATCTCGAGCGTCTGGCGGGCGATGCGCTGCTGCTTCTCGGACGGCAGGCCGTACAGGGTGCGCATGTTGTGGAGCCGGTCGGCGAGCTTGATGAGGACGACCCGGATGTCCTGGGCCATCGCCAGGAGCATCTTCCGGATGTTCTCGGCCTGCTGCTGCTCGTGGCTGTGGGTGCTGAACTTCGACAGCTTGGTCACGCCGTCGACGAGCTGGGCGACCTCGGCCCCGAAGCGCTCCTCGACGTCGGTCAGGCTGTACTCGGTGTCCTCGGGGACGTCGTGGAGGAGCGCCGCCTCGATGGCGACGGGCTCGATGCCGAGGTCGGCCAGGATCTGGGCCGAGGCGATCGGGTGGGTGACGTACGGCTCGCCGGTCGCCCGCAGCTGGCCGGTGTGGGCATCGACCGCGAGCGCGAAGGCCGCCTTGACCGGCTCCAGGTCCGCCGATGGGTGGTGCTCGGCGATCGACGCGAGGAGGGCCGCCTCGAGGGCGTCGAGATCGATCGCGGCCTTCTTCGGGGCGGTCGTCGATGGTGCCGCGGCGCTCGGCGTCCGGCGGACGGGGGCGAGCTCGGCGGCCGCCGCCTTCGAGCCGGCCTTGGCTGGCGGCTTGGCGCTGGCCTTGCTGTCGGGCTTCGCCTTCGTGCGGGGCGTGGTGGTCGCCATGGCGGAAGGATAGCGCGGCGTCGGTCGCGCCTCGCCGGTTCGCCGGTTCGCCGGGTCAGCCGAACCCCAGCGCGCGCAGCGCGGCCTCGGCCTCGGCGCGCTCGTCCCACGGCACCGGCCCGTCCGGACCGATGATCGACCGTTCGTGGCCCTTGCCCGCGAGCAGCACCGTGTCCCCGGGCGCCGCCCGCTCGAAGGCGGTCGCGATGGCCGCTCGCCGGTCCGCGATCACGAGGATCGCCTCGTCGGGGAGCGTCCCGGCGGACTCGGGCGCCGGCGGCGATCTCGGCCAGGATGGCGTCGCGATCCTCCCCGCGCGGGTCCTCGTCGGTGACGACGACGAGCCGGCAGCGTTCCGCGGCGATCCGGCCCATCAGCGGCCGCTTGGCCGTGTCCCGCTCCCCGGCCGACCCGAAGACCGCGATCACGCCACCGCCGCGAGCCGCGGCGCGCCGGTGCGAGCTGGTCCAGGACCGTCTCCAGCGACGCCGGACTGTGGGCGTAGTCGACGATGACCTCGAAGGGCTGGCCGAGCGTCGACGCGCTCCATCCGGCCCGGGATCGCGGTGACGGAGGCCAGACCCGCTCGGACGGCCGCCGGGATCCAGCCCGAGGCCGGCCCCCAGGGCGATCACGGCCAGGGCGTTGTGGACGTTGAATCGCCCGAGAAGCTCGAGCCGGAGGGTCGCGTGGCCGTCGGGGCCGTCGACCTCGAAGGTGACGCCCGCGTCGTCCTCCACGAGCCCACGCCGCTCGCACATCGGCCGCCGCGGTCACGTCCGTAGGTGACGACCCGGGCTCCGGCGGCCCGAGCGGCGGCGACGAACCGGTCGGCCGACGGGTCGTCGGCATTGACGACCGCGGTCTTCGGCCAGCGCTTCGCCGGGTTGCCGCCGGTCACGGCCAGGCGCTCGAACAGCGACAGCTTGGCGTCGCGATAGGCCTCCCACGTGCCGTGGAACTCGAGATGCTCGTGGGTCACGTTGGTCAGGATGGCGGCGTCGTAGGCCACGCTCCCGACCCGTTCGAGGGCGAGGCCGTGCGATGTCGTCTCGACCACGGCCGCCACATCGCCCGCCAGGGCCATCGCCCGCAGGGCGCGCTGGAGGATCGGGGCATCGGGCGTGGTGGCGTGTTCGGGGTTCGCCTCCGACACGCCGCCGATCCGCAGCCCGGCCGTGCCGAGCATCCCGGTCCGCAGGCCAGCCGCCTCGAGCGCCGCCACGGCCAGGTACGACGTCGTCGTCTTGCCATCGGTGCCGGTGATCCCGATCGTCAGCAGGTCGTGGCTGGGATCGCCGTACCACCAGGCGGCCGCCGTGGCGAGGGCCGTCTGCGTCCGGGCGACGACGAGCTGCGGCAGGCTCGACCCCTCGACGGGTCGCTCGACCAGGGCAGCGGCGGCTCCCCGTGCCGCGGCCGCGTCGAGATGGTCGTGGCCGTCGGTGTGCAGGCCCGGGACCGCGACGAAGAGGCCACCTCGCGTGATCGAGCGCGAGTCGTTGGTCACGCCGCGGACCTCGATGCCGGCCAGGGCTCCGACGTCGGTCGCACGACCGTCGACGACGGCCCCGCGCAGGCGACCCTCCGCCGCCAGGCGCGTCGACGAGCCCACCGAGGGTCGCCGGGCCGGCCGGTTCCGCCGCCGCCAGGAGGTCGGCGATCGTGTGGTCGGTCATCCCGCGGACCGTCGCAGGACGCGGCGCGCGCGCATGGCCGTCCGGCCCAAGGCGTAGCCCCGGCTGTCGAGGACGCGCTCGTGCGCCCCGGTCAGCTCGACCCAACGGCCGCCGAACGAGCGCTTGTGCTGGTAGAGCCCGGCCATCGGCTCGCCTTCGACAGGCTCGCGTCGGGCGCCCGCGACGTCCACGCCGCCGAGGTCCATCTCGCCGCACCGTTCGCGGATCGCGAGCTGGATCGCGCGCCAGCGGAGCAGGTGCAGGGCACCCGGATGCAGGGCTCGGCCCGCCGCGTGGTCGCCGGAGTGGACCGTCGAGAGCCGGCCGCCGTGCCGATACAGGACGAGCCCGGCCAGGACGTCGCCGTCGGCCGCGGCCACGCGGGCTTCGAGGTAGACGAGATGCCCGGCGCGCAGGGCGGCCACCCACCACGGGACGAACCGCTCGCGCGGCCCGAACCCGAACTGGCGGCGTTCCCCGGTCTCGACGAGCAGGTCGTAGAACCGGTCCAGCGCGACCTCGCTCGGCTCGGCCGGGCCGACGAACCCGTCGCCCGCTCCCCCACCCGCCTGGCGCCGGTCGTGGCGCACGACGACGACACCGTCACGCTCCGCGGCGCGGATCCGCTGGCGCGTGGACTTCGCGATCGCATCGAAGACGGGTCCGTCGCCGGCATCCGGGTCCAGCGGCAGGGCGATCTTGTGGCGCGACGGCTGGATCTCCTCGATCGGCGCGAACCCGGCGGCGCGGATCGCCGACCCATAGGCCGCGTCGGCAGCCGGGACTTCGGCATCGGCCGCGACGACGTCCACGCCGTCGGCTCCGAGCCAGTCGCTGACCGCGATCAGGCGGGTCGCCAGGGTCGCGGCGAGGTCCGCATCGCCGGCCACGTCCAGCCCCGCCGCGACCGGTCCGCGCGGGATGTAGGCGCTGGAGCCACCGACCAGCGGCCAGCTCCGCTCGAGCGACAGCACCCGCCCGCCATCCGGCATGACGATGAACCGCGGTCGCCAGCCTGCCGAGGCACGGTGGTGGGCCCAGGCGACGGACTGGTACACGTGGCCGCCCGGAGCATCCACCGCGAGCTGGTCCCAGTCGCCCCGCTCCGCCTCGGTCGCCGAACGGATGTCGTCGGTCACTCCGACGCCCCGAAGGAGGCCGCGCTCCCGCTCGTCGTGAGGCCATGCCTCCGGCGCTCGACCCACACCCGGCCGCGCTGCGCCGAGTCGTAGGCGGCCCGGCCGAGTCGATCCAGCACCAGGTCCCACGCGCCGATGTACTGGACCTCACGACCTCCGAAGCCGGCCTTGAAGTGGGCGATCCCGCCGGTCGCGAGGCCCCACAGGTCGTAGGAGGTGGCACCGGCCTCGCGCGACGAGCGGATGGCCTCCCACTTGAGCAGGTAGTTGGCCCGGGACTCGCCGCCGGCCACCGTCATGCCGCCGTACGGCTCCACGACCCGCGGCCCGCAGCGCACGAGGAAGAGCGTGGCCAGCGGCTCGCCGTCCGCGGCCTGCGCGAAGAGCAGGCGCGCGTTGCCGGCCGGGCGGAACGCCTCCCAGACATCGCGGTAGGCCTGCTCGGTCCGGATGAGGAACCCGGCCCGATCCGCCGTGTCCCGATAGATCCGGTAGAACTCGCCGAGTCGGTCGCCCTCGGCGTCGACGACCACCACGCCCGCCGTGCGCGCCTTGTTGACGTACTGGCGCCACTTCTTGCGCAGGTCGCCCCACAGGGCGTCCTCGTCGGGCCGCAGGTCGACGATCCGGGTCGCCGCGGGCTGGACGGCGGCGGCGGGTCGCCAGCCGGCGGCGGTCAGGCGCGGCGCGCACGCGGCCGTCCGCGTCCAGCGGCGCCATCGAGCTCGATCTCGGGGTCGATCCGGAGCGTCGCGACCCGACCGGCACGTGCCGGCAGGTCCCGTCGGACGTGCTCGGTGAACGCGCCGAGTCCGTCGGCGGACCAGTCCGCCGCGACCGGACCGCGCGGCGCATAGGCGAAGCGCCCACGGCATCGCCGCGCGGACGGCGGAGCAGGATCTGGGCGCCCGACCCCGTCGCCGGGGCCGGCCACGACCGGAGCGGATCGAGTCCCAGCCGTTCACGGCCTTCACCGCGGCCCAGCCGCTGCAGTTGCAGGTACGACCCGGGATCGCTGGCCGCGACGAACGCGTCCCAGGCCGCGGGTCCGCGTCGGCACCCGTGCCGAAGCGTGGATCCGTCCCCGGGACGGTCACGCTCGTCCGGGGCGGCGGAGGGCGTCGACCATGACCCCGACGATAGTCGGCAGTTCGGGGATCCGCAAGGCGAGCGAGATCGCGGCATAGACGAGGCCGAACCCGAGCCCCACGACGGTGACCTGCGCCACGAGTCCGAACCAGCCCGGGGCGGTGCCGAGCCAGGTCCCGGTGACCTGCAGGATGGCGACGCCGACGCCACCGGCCGCCACGCTCGCCGCGGCGGCCTCCAGCCCGACCCGTCCCATCCCGGACAACGGGAAGATCGGCAGTCGACGGCGGAGGACGACGATCAGGGCGAGCGCCTCGACCCACGCCGCGATCGCGATGGCCAGGGCGATGCCGCCGAGCCCGAGCGGACCGACGAGGATGATCGCGAGCGTGCGTGTTGATGGCGACCGCGGCCGACCGCCGCGACGACCGGGGTGACCGTGTCCTGGCGGGCATAGAACGCGCGGGCCAGCACGGCGATCAGGGCATGCGCCGTGAGGCCGATCAGGAAGTACCCCAGGGTCAGCGCGATCAGGTCGAGGTCCTCCTGGCTGATCTTGCCGCTCCCGAACAGGATCTCCACGAACGGGCCGCGCACGATCGCCGTGAGGACGGAGATCGGGATCATCACGTAGATGAGGAGCCGCAGCGCGCGCGTGAGCAGCGACGCGAACGCCGGCTCGCGGCCCTGGGCAGCGTCCCGCGACAGGGTCGGCAGGACGACGATCCCCAGCGGCACGCCGATGATGCCGAGCGGGATCTGGAGCATCGCGAAGGAGAAGTTGAAGTCGGACACGGCGCCGGCCCCCAGCGTCGTCGCCAGCGCCGTGACCACGATGAACGTGATCTGGCTGGCGCCAAGGCCGATCGCCCGCGGCGCCATGAGCAGGAGCGCGTGGCGAGCCTCGGGGTCATCGCCCTCGATCTTCGGCTGGTAGCGGAAGCCCATCCGGGCCAGCGGGCGGAGCTGGACGAGCAGGTGGCCCATGCGACCCGGCGACCACGCCGATGGCGAGCCCGACGACGCCCATGCGTCGGTGCCAGCAGGATCGCTGCGCCGATGATGGCGAGGTTGTAGACGATCGGGGCCATCGCCGCGGCCGTGAACCGGCCGCCGGCATTGAGCACGCTCGTCGCGACGGCGCCGAGGGCCAGGAAGATCGGGCTGAGCAGCATGATCCGGGTCAACTCGATGGTCCGGGCCAGTTCGGCGTCCCCGAACCCCGGCGTGATGACCGGCACGATGACCGGGGCGAGGATGAACAACCCGATGGCCAGGATCGCCAGGCCGATCAGCATCAGGTTGATGACGGTCGACACGACCCGCCAGGCGCGGGCGGACTCGTTGGTCGTGAACAGGGCCGAGACGATCGGGATCAGGGCCGAGGAGAGCGCGCCGGCCGCGACCAGCTGGAAGATGAGGTCCGGCAACCGGAACGCGGCGAAGAACGCGTCCAGCTCCGGACCCGCCGGGAACGTGTTGCCGATGACGACGAGGCGGACGTACCCCAGGAGCCGCGACACGAGGAACGCCCCGGACACGATCAGCCCGGCGCGGGCGATCGTCTGTGGACCGCTCACGGGGCCGGGTCGCGGCGGGCCCGCGGGTGGGCGTCGCGGTACGCCGGCCGGAGCCGCGTCGGGCGACACGTGGGTGTAGACCTGCGTCGTCGCCAGGTTCTCGTGGCCGAGCAGTTCCTGGACGACGCGCAGGTCCGCGCCGCCGTCGAGCAGGTGCGTCGCGAACGAGTGGCGCAGCGTGTGCGGCGTGATGCCGTCCGGCAGGCCGGCCAGCCGGCGGATCCGGTCCAGGCGGTAGCGCAGCCCGCGCACGCCGAGCGGCTCGCCGTGGTGGTTCAGGAAGATCTCGGTCGGGAGCTCGGGCGCCGCGGTCGGCGGTCGGCGCTCGAGCAGGATCGGGCGGCCGTCCTCGAGGTACGCCCGGAGCGCCCGGCGCGCCGGGATCGCCAAGCAGGCCCACGCGCTCCTTGCGGCCCTTGCCCATGATCCGGAGCTCGCCACGGGCGAGGTCGAGCGACCCGAGCTCCGCCGCCGGCCAGCTCGCTGATCCGCAGGCCGGCGGCGTACGCGGTCTCGACGAGGGCTCGGTCGCGCAGGGCCAGGCGCGAGGGCGCCCGCTGTCGGCGCCGCTCGCCTCGAGGTCCGCGTCCACGACCGCGAGCATCTTCAGGATGTCGTCCATCTCCAGGACCCGCGGCAGGCGGCTCGACACGCGCGGCCGGACGACCGAGCCCCACGGGTCGCCGTCGGACGAGCCCGACGCGGGCCGCCCAGCAGGTGGAACGTCCGGATGGCCGCCAGGCGCTGCGTGACGGACGAGCGCGCGTGGTCCGGGGTCAGCGTGGCCAGGTAGGCGCGCAGGTCCGTGCGGGCCGGCGTGCGCCAGTCCACGCCACGGTCAGCGCAGCCAGGCGAGGTAGGCACCGACCGCCGTGGCATACGAGCGCTGGGTGTGCGGCGAGGTGTCCCGGGCCTCCAGCGACCGCAGGAACCGTCGGAGGGTGGGGTCGGTCGCCGCGTCCGACCCCGAGGCGCTCACGCGTCCGGTGCGGGTTCGACCGGCTTGGCGCGTCGCGTCCCGCCACGCGGGGCGGCACGGCCACCGGTCCGGGCACGGCCGCTCGACCGACCACCACCGCCCTTGGCGGCCGGGCGCTTGCCCCGCGTCGGGCGGGCGATGGCCTCCGGGTTCGCCGGGCCGCCGGGATACCGCTCGCCGATCACGATCGCGTCCGGGGCCGCCTCCATCGTCGAGCCGCACTTGAGGCAGAGGGCCGCCTCGCCCTTGCGGGCGATGCGGGCCATCGTCCACGTCGTGGAGGCCGCCCAGCGGCTCGTCGTTGGCACGTGTAGTCGCACTTCGGGTAGTTCGAACACCCCCAGAAGACGTTCCCGGTGCGCCGCGCGCGACGCGGGACGAGGTGGCCGTCGTTGTTCTTGGGGCAGGCGACCTCGAACGGCAGGGGCGGCGGGGGCGGCGGGCCGTCCTTCTTGATGTACTTGCAGTCCGGGTAGCGCGAGCAGCCCACGAACGGGCCGAACCGGCCGCGCTTGCCGACGAGCGTGCCCTCCTGGCACTCCGGGCAGACCTCGCCGGTCCCCTCCTGGGGCGGCGGCTCGTCGCCGGGGAGCGGCCGGCTCTCCTTGTGCTCGGGGATACAGCGAGCAGGCCAGGAACCGCCCGTTCCGGCCGAGGCGGATGACCATCGGGTGGCCCAGCGGAGCAGACCTCGTCGGTCGGCGTGGTCACGATGTCGCCCTTGACGATCTCGTCGGTCTTGACGCCACCAGGTCGCGCAGCGGCGCGTAGAACGCCCGCAGCAGCGGGACCCAGGCCCGCTCGCCGCGGGCGACCTCGTCGAGCTCCTCCTCCATCCGGGCCGTGAACGCCATGTCCACGTAGTCGCCGAAGTGCTCGACCAGGAGGTCCGTGACGACCTCCGCCACGGGCTCCGGGTGGAGCCGCCGCTCCTCGACGCGGACGTAGCCGCGGTCGGTGATCGTGGAGATGGTGGCGGCGTACGTGGACGGCCGGCCGATCCCGTGCTCCTCGAGGGCCTTGATCAGGGTCGCCTCGGTGAAGCGCGGCGGCGGCTCGGTGAAGTGCTGGGTGGGCGTGACGTCGTCGACGCTCGTGACCGCGCCCTCGGGCAGGGCCGGCAGCCGGGCGCCGGCCTCGTCCTCGTCGTCCGCGGACGCGTCGTCGCGGCCCTCCGTGTAGACGATCGAGAAGCCGTCGAAGAGGACCTTCGTCGCCGATGCGCGCAGCTCGTAGCGCCCGTCGGCGAGCTCGATGGTCGTCGTCTCGAGCTCCTTCGGCGCCATCTGCGAGGCCAGCGCGCGCTGCCAGATCAGCCGGTACAGCCGCGCCTCGTCCGACTTCAGGTAGGCCGCCATCGCATCCGGGTCGCGCCGGAAGCTCGTCGGGCGGATCGGACTCGTGCGCCTCCTGGGCGCCCTTCGACTTCGTCTTGTAGACGCGGCCCTTGGGCATCGTGTACGGCTCGCCGTAGCGCTCGCCGATGACCTCGCGCGCCTCGCCCATGGCCACGCCGGCGATGCGCGGTCGAGTCGGTTCGCATGTAGGTGATGAGGCCGACGTGGCCGTCCGGCGTCTCGACGCCCTCGTACAGCCGCTGGGCGACCGACATCGTCCGCTTCGGGCTGAAGCCGAGCCGGCGGCTGGCCTCCTGCTGGAGGGTGGACGTCGTGAACGGCGCCGCCGGCGAGCGCTTCTGGGTCCGCGTGCCGATCTTGGTGACGACCGGCTTGAGCTCGCGGATGGCCGCGACGTGCGCGTCGGAGGCCGCCTCGTCGGCGATGTCGATCGGCTGCGCCGTCGATCCGGACGAGCTCGGCCGCGAAGGACTCGCCGGCCGCCGTCGCGAGGATCGCCTGGATCGTCCAGTACTCGCGGGCGGTGAAGGCCGTGATCTCGCGCTCGCGCTCGACGACGAGGCGGACGGCGACCGACTGGACGCGACCGGCCGACAGGCCGCGCTGGACCTTCTTGCCGAGGAGCGGGCTGAGCGTGTAGCCGACGAGGCGGTCCACGATGCGGCGCGTCTGCTGGGCGTCGACGAGGTTCTGGTCGATGTCGCGCGGGTTGGCGAACGCCTCGCGGATGGCCGGCTCGGTGATCTCCGAGAAGGTCACCCGCCGGGTGCTGGTCGCTCGGGATGTGGGCGGCTTCGGCGACGTGCCAGGCGATCGCCTCGCCTTCACGGTCGAGGTCGGTGGCGAGGAAGACCATGTCCGCGGCCTTGGCCGCCTTGGTGATCTCGGCGACCTGCTTGCGGCGGTCCTCGGAGATGACGTACTCGGGCTCGAAGTCGTGGTCGACATCCACGCCGAACTTGCCCTTGCCGGGGTTCTCCGGCAGGTCGCGGACGTGGCCGTAGGAGGCCAGGACCCGGTAGTCGGCGCCGAGGTAGCGCTCGATGGTCCGGGCCTTGGCCGGGGATTCGACGATGACGAGGTTCTTGGGCACGGCCGGGAGTGTAGCACCGGGTCCTGCACGGTCCCGTATCCGGCCGTAGGCCGGAGGTCAGGCCTCGCGGACGCGGCGGAGGAAGTCCTCGTCGATCTCGAGGTCCTCGTCCAGGTCCGACTCGGGCGGTCGCCGAGCCCGTCGGGGAGCTGGGCGTGCACGCCGACCGGGACCGGCAGGTCCAGGGCGAGGTCGGTGCCGGCGACCGACGTCGGGCGGGATCTCGATGAACCGGATGTGGATCATCGGGAAGTAGAAGACGGCCGCCGAGTCATCGGCGAAGACCGGGCGCTTGCCGTTCATGTTGCGCAGGTTCGTGCAGCTCAGCGTCACGTCCGACGAGGCGCGGCAGGTCGAACAGGTCGGCCAGGAGCGGCTGCTCGCCGTTGAGATGGATGCACGCGTTCCGGATCACGTCCCGATGGTGGCAGGACGCACCGCATCCGTCACCCAGCCGATGGTCCCGGTCAGGGGTGGTAGAAGTCGACGACGAGGCGGACACGACCCGACGCGACCCAGACGCCGATCCCGACCCGATCGTAGGCGGCGTTCATCATGTTCACGTAGTGGCCGCCGTTGTACGACTTCTCGGACTGGAAGAACAGGTGCGACCCGAGGACCGCGCTCTTGGCGCCGCCTGAGCGGCAGCCCAGGTTCTCCGCCCAGCGGTAGCTCGTGTAGCCCGCGGCTTCGAGCCGATCGCCGGGGTTGCCGCCGATGAAGTGGCTGCAGTCGTTGCCGAGGGCGAGCTTCTTGGCGTACGGGCGCGCGACCTTCGAGCTGATGCCGCTGTCGAGCTTGAGCGCGGCCACGTTCCGGCCGCCCGGGCTGCTGCACGACCCGCTGGAGGTGACCCAGCCGCCGGTCCGGGTGCAGTTCATCAGGCCCAGGTAGTACGTCTCCACCGAGCCCCAGCTGCCGCCACCGACCGCGCCGCCGCCGGATCCCCCGGACGACCCGCCGCCCGACGAGCCGCCGCGATCCGGACGACGCCGGTGCGGTCGCGACGACCGGCTTGGGGACGGTTCGGAACAGGCCGCGGACGGCGGCCCCGATCGGCGTGCCGTCGGCGGCTTCGGCGGTCGTGGCCGACCGTCATGGCGACCGCGGCTGAAGTACGGCAGGAGCGCCTTCGGCTTGAAGACGAGGACCGTGTCGCCCTCGGCGAACGAGACCGTCCCGGCGACGGCCTTGCCGCCGGCCGTGACCGTGAACGCCTTGGTCGTGCTGACCGCGGTCCATCGCGTCGGTGAAGCGGACCGACAGGGTCGCGTCGCGGGCGACATCGATCGTGTCGGCCCGTGGGCGGAAGCGGACCACGGACGGGGCCTCGGCCGTCCGGACGAGCAGCGATGTCGCGACGATCGCGGCGCCGTCGCTGTCGTGCAGGCCGGCGACCACGAGGCGGTAGCGCGTGTCGGCGCGCAGGCCGCCGTCCGGGGTGAAGACGAACGTCGTGGCGCCATCCGGGCCGGCGTCGGTGGCGACGACGGTGCCCGGGACCTCGGGCTCGAGGCGGATCGCGGTGCTCGCCTCGGCCGGGTCCACCGGCTGATCCACGGTCACCTCGAAGGCGGTCGAGCCGCCGACCCGCGTGCCGACCTTCTCGGTCGCCACGATCGCGACGCTCGCCGGTGCGCGGGTCAGGAAGCCGGTGCGGATGGGCGCGAGGAGCGGCTGCCCGCTCCGGGCGAGCGCGCCGGCCGCGACCGTGACCGTGTGGTACGTCGCCGGGTCCCAGCTGCCCGCGGGCGCGATCGTCAGCTCGGTCGAGGTGGCGTCCCAGGTCAGCTCGACCGGCGCGGTCGGGCGTGACCGAGGTGAGCGCGCCCACGGACGCCTCGTCCATCGGGGCGGAGAACGTGATCGTCAGGGGCTCCGCCAGTCCGATGCCGGTCCCGACGACCGGTCCGAACGCGCCCTTCGTGAGCGGCACGTCCGCGCTGGGTGGGGTCGCGGCCGCCGGCGTGGGCTGACCCGCGAAGACGACACCGACGGCCAGGACGCCCCCGAGGCCGATCGCCAGACCCGTCCGCAGCAGCATCGAACGACGCAGCACGGAGGAGACGTAGACGACGGCGAGGATCGGGACGGCCAGCACCGCGGCGGCGACCTTCAGCAATAGACGCTCCCTGACTGCGGGTTCGGGTGGCTCCCGAGGGGCGGGCGGGTGCCGGCTTGGGGGCGGGCACCGGAGGTCAGGGTAGCATCGGGTCGTCGGAACGGGCAAGGGCCACAGGCCGCCGGCGCGGGTCCGCCGAGAGCTGCACCGCGAGCGTGCCGGCCGGCCGGAACCGGCCGTGGACGCCGACGGCGAGGTGGTCGCGCTCGAGGAGGGTGAGCGTCGCCAGCACGGTCGCGACGGGCAATCCCGTGGCCGCGACGAGCTCATCGACGGTCGCCAGGCCATCGACCAGGCCGGTCGGCGACCCGACCGGCGGTCTCGCCGAGCACGGCGATGGTGGCCGGCGCCAGCGGCGGCGGTCCGCGAGCCGCGGACGAGACCGAGATCGTCGAGCAGCTGCGGGATGCCCGCCACGATCCGGGCTCCGTCCGGGAACTCGCGCAGGAACGCCAGGCAGCCCTCCGACTCACGCGCCCCGATCGCGCCGGGGACCAGGAAGCACTCACGACCCTGCTCGAGGGCCCAGGACGCCGTGATCAGGGCGCCGCTCCGGGCCGGCGCCTCGACCACGACGGTCGCGTCGGACAGGCCGCTGATGACGCGGTTCCGGCGCGGGAACGTGCCCTTCGTCGGACTCGTGTCCGGCGCGAGCTCGGACACGACGGCGCCGCCGCCGGCGACGATCGCGTCGGCCAGCGCCCGGTGCGCCCGCGGGTACAGCGTCGCGTGGCCGCCGCCGATCACCGCCACCGTCGATCCGCCGCTCGCGACGGTCGCATCGTGGACCGCTCCGTCGATCCCGACGGCCAGGCCGGAGACGACGGTCGCCCGGGCCGAGACGAGGGCGCCGGCGATGCGTGCCGCCAGTGCCCGGCCCGGATCGGACGGCCGGCGCGTGCCGACGACGGCGATGGCGTGGGCCGGCTCGAGGGCGCGGACGTCGCCGAGGACGAACAGGAGGGCCGGTGGCAGCTCGATGGCGGCCAGGCGGCTCGGATACGTCGCGTCCGCCACCGTGACGACCGACAGGCCCAGCTCGCGGATCCTGGTGAGCGTTCGGTCGCCCTGGTCGGCGGCGTCGGCGATGGCGGACGCCAGACTCGGCGAGATGGGTCGGCGACGTGCCCGATCGCCCGCGCGTCGACCCGTGCGGCGTGGCCGCGAGCTCGTGGACCCCGCGCGGACCGGTCGCGATCCGCAGGACCGCTCGGCCGGTCCCGAACCGCTCCAGCAGCGCCGCGAACCCGACCGGGCCGAGGCCATCCACGCCGGCGAGGATCGCCCAGGCATCGCGCTCGGCTTCGGCGGCCTCCACCCGTCCGGTCGTCGCCGGCCCCGATCGCTTCCGCCAGCGGCCCGGACGCCCCGACGCCCAGCATCGTCAGACCGCCCTGGCGTCGGCGGCGCGGTGGTCCGACGAGCGGAACCAGGCGGCTTCGTCGAGATGCCCGGTCGACACCGAGCCCGCGCCGTCGAGATCGGCGATCGTCCGGGCGACCCGCAGGATCCGCTCCGTCCCCCGCCCGCTCGCTCGCTCCAGCTCGGCGAGGGCGACCACGTGCCGCCGCGTCGCCGGGTCCAGTCGGACCATCGCGCGCAACTCGTCGCCGCTCAGCCGGCCGTTCAGGCGTCCGGCCTGCCGGAGCCGCGCGATCCGCGTGGGCCTCGGCGATCCGTGCCGCCACGGTCGCGGAGTCCTCGGCCGGCGACGTCGGCGACGAGCGCAGCCGGCGGCACGCGCGGCATCGTGATCGACAGGTCGATCCGGTCCCGCAGCGGACCGGAGATCCGCTTCTGGTACCGCTCCGGCACGTTCGTGGGGCAGACTGCACGTCCGTCCCGGTGCTCCGGCGAAGCCGCACGGGCACGGGTTCATCGCCGCGATCAGCTGGAAGCGGGCCGGGAAGGACGTCGTGCGACCCGCCCGGGCGATCGCGACCCGACCCTCCTCGAGCGGCTGGCGCAGGGCCTCGAGGACGTCACGGTCGAACTCGGGCAGCTCGTCGAGGAACAACACGCCATGGTCCGCCCGGGTGACCTCGCCCGGCGACAGGCGCGGGCCCGCCGCCGACCATCCCCGCATACGAGATCGTGTGATGGGGCGAGCGGAACGGCGCGGCGCCGCCGCAGGGCGTCGAGCGGGCCCTCCCCGGCGGCGGAGGCCACGATCGACACGGCCATCGCCGCGTCATCGTCGAGCGGCGGCAGGAGACTCGGCGTGGTGCGTGCAAGCAACGTCTTGCCGGAGCCGGGTGGCCCGATCAGGAGCAGTCCGTGCCCGCCGGCCAGCGCGATCTCCAGCCCTCGACGAGCCTCCGCCTGGCCACGGACCTCGGCCAGATCCGGGATGCGCACGCCGGCGACGAGCGGATCAGGCTCCGACGCTGGCGCAGCCTCGACCGAGGCGACCGAGCCGGCGACCGCCCTCGCCTCCAGGCCGACCCGTTCCGGCTGTGGTCGGACCCGCGCCCGACGCCGGGCGGCCACCCGGGCGACGGCCTCGGCGAGCGTCGCGACGGCCTCGACCTCGAGGCCGGCGACGAGCCGTGCTTCGGCGGCCGCCGACTCCGGCGACGATGAGGCGGTCGATGCCGCGACGGGCCATCGCGGCGGCCATCGGCAGGATGCCCGGGACGGAGCGGACCTCCCCGCCGAGCGACAACTCGCCGATGAGTCCGATGCGGCCCGGGCCGGGGCGGACCTGCTCGGAGCCCGAGCAGGATGCCCATCGCCATCGCCAGGTCCAGGCTCGAGCCCGCCTTGCGCAGCTCGGCCGGGGCCAGATTGACCGTGATCCGCCGCGGCGGGTGGACGTACCCGGCGTTGCGGATGGCCCCGCGGACCCGTTCGCGGGCCTCCTGGAGCGCCGTGTCCGCGAGGCCGACGATGGTGAACCCGGGCAGTCCGGGAGCGACGTCCACCTCGACTCGGATGGACCGGCCTTCGAGGCCGAGGAGGGTCGCGGACGGGACGATGGCCAACACCCCGCCATCCTGGCCGGCGTCGGTCACCGTCCCCTTACGCGGGGCTCATCGCGCGCTCACCCGCGCGCGGCGAACTCGCTCAGCTTCGCGAGGATGGCGGCGGCGGCCTCGTCGAGCGTGGCCCGCTCGAGTTCGATGTGCGCGTCCGCCGCCCCGATGAGCATCGCGTTGTACGGGATGTCGTGCTCGTCCCCGGACCCGCGGAAGTCGCTCCGGAACAGGACGACGGTCTTGCCCCGCGCGTACGCGTAGCCGCACTCCCAGCACGTCCCGGAGTCGGGGTCGGCGCCGTCCATGATGGCCACGACCGTGTCCGCCCAGTCGAGGCCCTCGAGGTCCTTGAGGAAGATCGCCCGGCCGGTCCGCTCCGCGGCCGGGTTGTCCTGGGGCAGGAAGACCTCGTGCCCGCCCGCCCGCAGCCGGGCCGCCAGGCCCACGTTCCAGTCGCGCTCGGGCGTCGTGAACAGGGGTCCCGCCAGGTAGATCCTCACGTCGGTCGATCCTCGCAGTCGTGCTGGTTCCGCGGCTCGTGCCGGCGGACCGAGACAGTATCGTTGAAGCCATGACTCGACCAGCCGCGCATCGCCGTCGTGGGCAGCACGATGATCGACCTCATCGCCTACACCTCGCGCGTGCCCGGCGCCGGCGAGACGATCCAGGGCGACGACTTCCAGCTCGGGTTCGGGGGCAAGGGCGCCAACCAGGCCGTGATGGCCCGGCTCCTCGGCGCCGAGGTCGCGATGGTCAACGCGCTCGGCGACGACGTGTTCGGCGACATGACCGTCCGCAACTTCGAGTCGCTCGGGATCGACACGACGTACCTCGCCCGCGTCCCGGGTTCCAGTGGCGTCGCCCCGATCTGGGTGGAACCCGACGGCACGAACCGGATCATCTGCGTGGCCGGCGCCAACGACGCGATGGTCGCCGAGGACGCGGCCGGCGCCATCCGGGCGCTGGCGCCGCTGGATGCGGTCGTGGGCGAGTTCGAGATCCCGCAGGCGGTCACGGCCGCGGCCTTCGCCGCCGCCCGGGCGCTCGGCATCGTGACCATCCTGAATCCGGCCCCGGCCGCCGTCGATGGATCCGGCGCTCCTCGCCGTCTCGGACTGGGTCATCCCGAACGAGGTCGAATTCGCCGGGCTCGCCGGCGCCTCCACCGACGCCACGGACGACGGAGATCGCCGCCTTCGCCGACGCGACCGGGACCCGGGTCGTGGTCACGCTCGGGGCCGAGGGGCGCAGCCCTGCTCGGCGACGGACGGCGTCGTCCACCGGATCCCGGCGTCCCCGTGCGACGCGGTCGACACGACCGGTGCGGGCGATGCGTTCGTCGGGGCGTTCGCCTATGGACTGGCGTCGGGTCTCGACGAGCGAGCGGCGGTCACGCTCGGCGTGCGTTGCGCGTCGGACAGCGTCCTGCGGCCTGGCACGCAGAAGTCGTTCCCGTCGACCGAGCGGGCGCGGTCGTTCCTCGACGGCCTCGAGGGCTAGGTTCGGTCGACGTCCGGCCGGTACCGGGCGACCGTCAGCGGGCGGTCGCGGCCTGCGTCGCGGGCGTGGCCGGCTTGTCGACCGACCGCGCGAACTGGAGCAGCGATCCGCCGAGCGCCGAATCGGCCTTGGTGAACATGAACGGCGCGCCGGAGTTGAGCGCGCTGATCGCCCCGCGGTACTCGTTGAGGACCTGGTGGTCGATCGTGCGCTTGAGGGCGCCCTCCGCATTCCGGACGTTGATGCCGGTGAACGCGTTCGAGCGATTGAGGACCAGCTGGACCTTCTTCGACTCGTAGCCGAGGTGGCTGATCGTCTCGAGCACGAGGCGGACGTTCTTCAGGCACGACAGGTCCGCGGTCATGACCACGAAGACGGTGTCGGCGGCTTCGATGATGCCGAGGTTGACGTCGTCCATCCGCTTGTCGATATCGATGAGCGACGTAGTCGTACATCGCCCGCAGATGCTCGAGGATGATCGGCAGGTGCTCCGGCGTGACCAGCTCGGCGGTCTCCGGCGACGGCGGCGCGAGCAGCAGGTCCACGCCCGAGTCGTGCTTGACGAGGATCTGGCGGACGAGGTCCTGGTCCATCGACGGCGCCGTGACGATGTCGACGATGCTCTTGCGGTCCAGCCCGAGGTCGAGGAAGACCCGGTGGTCGCCGAACTGCAGGTTGCCGTCGACGAGGCAGACCTTGCGGCCGAGCTCGCGATGCAGGGCGATCGCGGCGTTGATGGCGATGGTCGTCGTGCCGACGCCGCCCTTGGCGCCGTAGAACGCGAGGACGCGACCGAGCGGCGGCCGGGCGAGCAGGACGTCCTTGGGCGCGAACCGGGCGAGCAGGCTCTTGATGCGGGCGAGCAACTCGGCCGGGTGGAACGGCTTGATGAGGTAGTCGTCGGCCCCGGCGCGCAGGCCGCGGACCTTCTGCTCCACCTCGCGCTCGGCGGTCAGCATGATGATCGGGACGTGGGAGGTGGTCCCCTCCTCCGCCCGGATCTTGGCCGCCACCTGGTAGCCGTCGAGCTTCGGCAGCATGACGTCGAGCAGGATCAGGTCGGGGGCTTCGGTGCCCCACAGGCGGAATCCCTCCGCGCCGTCCGCGGCGACGAAGACGTCGTAGCCTTCCTGCTTCAGCGTGTACTGCAGGAGTCGCTGGACGTTCGGGTCGTCATCGACGATGAGGATCTTGCCCATCAGTCCTCCACCGGTGTCGCCGGATCGACGGGATCCGTGGCCGGCCCCGACCTGCCGATTATAGGCACCGCCGTTCGCAGCCCGGCGAACGCGTCCCGCAGGAAGGATGTCACGCGCATCTCATAGTCACCGGGTGCCGTCGCGTGGCTCCGGCTGTGCTCGGCCCCGGGACCTCCCAGTGGGTCGTCGCCGGGCCCGCCGCGGCCGCCAGTCGACGCCCGTCGGCGATCGGGACGGTCGTGTCCGCCAGTCGCCGTGGATGAGCAGGACGGGCACGGGATCCACGAGGCCGATGACCTTGATCGGATCGGTCGCGCGCGGGTCGCCGCCGAGCGTCCGAGTCGCGCCATCGAACAGGCGCTCGGCCAGGAACGTCGGCGCCGGACCGGGCAGTCGGCTCGCGACGGGCACGACGACACCGGACGCCACGGAGTCCGCGACGATCGCCGCGATCCGGGGCCGGATGGCCGGTGCGGTCCCGCTGGCGGGGGTCGGATCGGCATCCGCCGAGCGCAGGGTCCCGTCGCCCAGCACCGCCACCGAGGCGATGGCCGTGATCCCGCCCATCGACGTCCCGACCAGGGCGACCGAGGTGACGCCGCGCGAGCCCGAGCCAGGCCAGCGCGCCGGCGACATCCTCGACCTCGTGCAGCCCGAACGTGGTCGGGGCGGCATCGGACTCGCCGTGGCCCCGGAAGTCGAGCCCGAGGACGCCGGCCGTCCGGCGCAGGAACGGCCCGTACTCGACGAGGTCCGGCGCCACGGAGCCCGTGTACCCGTGCAGGAGCAGGATCGCCTCGTGGGGGTCCCGGCGCCAGTCCGTGTCGTCCGCCTCGGACGGCAGCCAGCGAGCGGACAGTCGAAGGCCGTCGCGCGAACGGATCCGGACGACCTCGCCACCGAGCGCGTCGATGCGCCGGGCCGAGCGCGGCCTCCTCGGGCGCGACGCGCGGCGCATCGAGCAGCCGACGCGCGGCACGCTCGCTGACGGCGCGCAGGGTCAATGCCGAGACCGCCACGGTGGCACCGGCGGCGAGGGCCCGGCGGATCACGGCCGGACCGCCGCCGGTGCGGCGCCCGGAACGACCTCGGCGGCCGACATCCAGGCGAAGACGAGCGCGCTCCAGGTCTCGAGATCCGCGGCGACGGCCGTCCACCTCGGCCGGTTCGGCGAAGTCGCCGGTCAGCTTGTCGGTCTCGCGGATCGCGACCGGACGGCCCGCGGCGTCCGCCACGTACACGGCGCCAAGGTGGACCGCCCCGACGTCGGTCGTGTCGTCGTTGAGGAGCGCGACGAGGCGGAACTCGGGGACGAAGTCCGCGACGAGTTCCTCACTCCACTCTCGTCGGAGGCCGCCGGCCAGGCCCACGTCACCCGGGTTCAGGTGGCCGCCGACGCCGATCGAGTACCGGTCGTGCAGCCTGACATCCCCGCCAGCCCGCGTCCGACGCATGAGGAAGTAGCGCGCGCCGTCGCGCAGCACGAGGTACGGGATGATCTGCTTGAAGTCGGGATCGACCTCCATGGCCGGCCGCGGCTCGAACCGGCCCTCCCGCGCGACGAGGGCTTCGAACCCGTCGAGACCGTCCGTGCGCAGGCCGTACCAGCCGGCGCGATCGGGCAACGCGGCACGTGGCACGACGAGGACCTGCTCGTCCGCGGCCATCAGTCCAGCGCCTCCAGCTGGGCTCGGGCGCTCCTGAGCCGCTCCGAGATCGCGGGCACGTCCGGCCCGTCCGTCATCTCGAGGTCGGCCAGCCAGGTCTCCAGCACGTCGAGGAGATCGCGGATCCGCGACGCCAGCGCCGGCCCGTTGGTCGCCACGATCCCCGTGCCCATCGTCACGTCGCCGCGAGCGAGCCGGGTCATGTCGCGCCAGCCGCCGGCGGTCAGGTCCGGCTCGAGCCCACCGGCCGTGACGGCCTGGACGAGCGCGGCGGACAGGACGAGTGGCAGGTGGCTCGTGCCGGCGACCGCGGCGTCGTGGGCCTGGGCACTCATGCGCATCGGGACGGCGCCACAGGTCGTCGCCAGCCACTCGACCCGGGCGATGTCGTCGTCCGTGGCGTCCGTGCCGGGCACGACGACCCAGGGACGGTCCGCGAACAGCTCCGCCGTGCTGGCCGCGTAGCCGGCGACCTCACAGCCCGGCCATCGGGTGGCCACCGACGTAGCGGCAGACCGGAGCGCGTCGGCGCGCTCCACGATGGCGGCCTTGGTGCTGGCCACGTCGGTGATGACGGCACCGGGCGTCACAGCGGCCCGCCACGGGCCACCCAGGCCGTCCAGGAGGTCCAGGCAGTCGAGCGGCGGCGCGGCCAGCACGATCAGGTCGGCTCCCGCGATCGCCTCGATCGGTGACGTCGCGGCCGCATCCAGGATCCCGTCGGCCACTGGCCGCCTCAGGACCGACGCCGGTCGGCGACCAGGCGACCAGGCGAACGTCCGACGCCGCCGACCCGCGCAGGGCGCGCGCGACGGATCCCCCGATCAGTCCGAAGCCGAGAAAGGCGACCAGCATCGCCGGAGTATCGCAGCCTCACCCGGGCTTCGGGCAGCGACCGCCTGCGTCCGACGCGACCGCCTAGGTCCGGGGGCCGCCCCGTCGTCGACGCTCGCGCCGGTCCTCCGCCCGCCGTTCCACGCCATCGGGCGGGCCCGGATCGTCGGGTGGATTCTGGCGTCGCTGCACCGAGCGCCGCTCGGTGTCACGTCGTTCCGTGTCCAGGTTCGCGCCGCAGCGAGGGCAGCGGCGTTCCTCCGCGAAGAGCGACTCGAGCGGTGAGACCGTGTAGATCTGGCGGCCGCACGAGCGGCAGGCGAGTTTGGGCATGCGGGACCTTCGATGCGATGGAGCGGCGGTGACTCAGACGGTCGGCAGACCGGCGAGCGCGGCGTTGACGGCCTCGAGCGGGTACTCGTAGTCCTCGAGCGAGCCATCGAGGTAGCGCTCGTAGGACGCCAGGTCGAAGTGACCGTGGCCGCACAGGTTGAACAGGATGACCTTGGCTTCGCCGGCTTCCTTCGCGGCGAGGGCCTCGTCGATCGCGACCTTGATGGCGTGGGTGGGTTCGGGTGCCGGCAGGATGCCCTCGGCGCGGGCGAACTGGACGCCGGCCGCGAAGCTCGCGCGCTGGTGGACGCTGCGGGCCTCGATGAGGTCGTGCTCCTTGAGCAGGCTGACCAGGGGCGCCATCCCGTGGTAGCGCAGACCGCCCGCGTGGATCGGCTCGGGGATGAAGTCCGCACCCAGGGTGTGCATCTTCACGATCGGCGCCATCTTGCCGGTGTCGCCGAAGTCGTAGGCGTACACGCCACGGGTCAGGCTCGGGGCGGCCTCCGGCTCGCAGGCGATGATCCGGTGGTTGGCACCCTCGCGGAAGTTCCGGCCCAGGAACGGGAAGGTCAGCCCGGCGAAGTTCGATCCGCCGCCCGTGCAGCCGATGACGACATCCGGCGACTCGCCGGCCATGCCCATCTGCTCGATGGCCTCCTGGCCGATGACCGTCTGATGCAGCAGGACGTGGTTGAGCACGGACCCGAGCGCGTACTTCGTGTCGTCGCGGGTGGCCGCATCCTCGACCGCCTCGCTGATCGCCATCCCCAGCGAGCCGGGGCTGTCCGGTGTCTGGCTGAGCACCGCGCGTCCGTAGTTCGTCGTCAGCGACGGGCTCGCCACGACCTCCGACCCGTACGTCTCCATGAGGATCCGGCGGTACGGCTTCTGGTCGTAGCTGGCGCGGACCATGTAGACCTTGACCTCGAGGCCGAACATGGCGCCGGCGAACGCCATCGCGCTCCCCCACTGCCCGGCGCCGGTCTCCGTCGCGATGCGCTTGACCCCGGCTTCCTTGTTGTAGAAGGCCTGCGGCAGGGCCGTGTTCGGCTTGTGGCTGCCGGCCGGGCTGACGCCCTCGTACTTGTAGTAGATGTGGGCGGGCGTATCGAGCGCCTTCTCGAGCCGGTGGGCGCGATAGAGCGGGCTCGGGCGGTACAGGCGGTAGGCGTCGCGGACCGGTTCCGGGATCTCGATCTCCCGCTCGCCCGACACCTCCTGGCCGATGAGGGCCATCGGGAAGAGCGGCGCCAGGTCGTCCGGTCCGATGGGCTGCATCGTGCCCGGGTGGAGCGGCGGTGACGGGTTGACGCCCGCCGGCAGGTCGGCGGCGATGTTGTACCAGGCCCGCGGGATCCGCGACTCATCCAGGACGAACTTGGTCTGTCGAGGATCCGACGGCGCCATGGCGATCTCCTGCTGCGCGCGGTGCCGTCGGAGTGTGACGGTCGCCGGGAGGGCAGCCTACCGCCCGGCGGACCCGCCGTGCAACCACGACGTGCAGCGCGAGCCGTGCATCAGGCGAGCGGGACGATCTCCAGTGGCTCGTAGCGTGCCGGGCCACCGCCGGTCAGGCTCTCGTACAGGCCCATCCGATCCACCCGCGCGGCGATCCGCAGGTCCGCCGCCTCCTCCATCAGGGTCCCGGCGATCGCCCGCGCCCGCCGGCACGCCGTCGGACCGCGCGAGCGTCAGGTGCGCCCGGAGTGGTCGCGTCTCCGATGGCCAGCCTGCCGCCACGAGCGACGCGTCCAGCCGAGCCGCCAGCTCCGTCAACGGCTCGACCCCCTCGAGGATGTCCACCCACAGCGCGCGCGGCCGGCCGTCCTCGGGGAAGTAGCCCGCGGTGCCGAGGACCAGGTCGAATGGTGCGACCCCACGGCCGGCCTCGATCGTGGCCGCGCGAGCTGGCTCGACCCGTGGGTCCAGCGTCGGTCCGAGGTAGCGCAACGTGATGTGCAGGCCGTCCAGGCGGACCCAGCGGACGTCGCGGCCACCGCCGGGGACACCGCGCGACCGGACGCGCTCGACGAGCGCCGCGATCGCGTCGTTCGCCTCGGATGGGAGTGGCACGGCCACGAACAGGCGCCGACCCGGCTCGAACTCCCCTGGGTACCGAGGCCGCCGCGGGGCGGGGCCGGCGGTCACGAGGCGGGCTCGCCGACCTCGGTCTCCCAGGTGACCCGATCGGCACGCAGGACCTCGAGTGCCCGGTCGCGCTCGCGCCAGCCGATCATCTCGACGGTCTTGTCCTCGAGCGCCTTGTAGGTCTGGAAGAAGTGCTCGATCTCGACCAGGCGATGCGGGCGGACCTGCTTGAGCTTCGTGATGTGCTGCTGGTGGGCGTCACCGAGCGCGACGCACAGGACCTTGAAGTCGAAGCCCTTCTCGTCGCGCATCTCGAGCCCGCCGATCGGGCGAGCCCAGACATGACAGCCGGTGAACGTCGGCTCGTCGATGATCAGGAGCGCGTCCGTGTGGTCGCCGTCGCCCGCACGCGTCCCCTCGATGAAGCCGTAGTCGAAGTTGTAGAACACCGCCGACGACAGCACGCGATCCAGCCGGTACACGCCGGCGTCCTCGTCGTACTCGTACTTGTTGCGGCTACCCCGCGGGATCTCGACCACGATCTCGACGACATCGGGGAACGGCGCAGGGCTCTTCATGCCCGCAGTCTAGTCGGGCCGCCTCCGGCTGTCGGGTGCGCCGGGGTGCGCGCAGGTGCGCCGCGCCACGATACGGGCGGCGTCACTCCACGCGAGGCTGGTCGACCTGTCTTCGGTCCTGGGGTGACCGAACCAGCGAACGGGAGCCGGGCGCGGGCCAGGGAGGTGCTCATCCGGACCGTTGGTTCGTGCATTCGGTCGTGGGGTGATCAAGCCGACGGACGAGACCGTCAGACGGGCGGAGCCCAGGAGCCCTCGTTGCGTTCGTTGGCTCGTTCGGTCGTGGGGTGACCGACACGCGACGGGCGATGCCCGCCGCCCTAGTCGTTGTACAGCCGCTCTTCGATCAGCTTTTCCTGCACCGTGCGCCCGTTCGGGTCGAAGCAGGAGAACTCGAAGTGCTTCTCGAACTCGAGGTCCACGTTGTCCTGGCCGCCGCGGTTCTTCTCGACCGAGATGATCACCCAGTCACGGAAGCGCTGCGCCTGGTACGGGTTGAACTCGATGTTGACCTTGGCGACGATGTGGTACTTCTCGTTGAGGATCAGGATGATGTCCGCTTCGTAGTTGATCGCGGACGAGCCACGCAGGTGGAAGTTGCGCAGGCGCGACGCCTTGAGGCCTTCCTTGTCCGCGGCCACGATGCTGATCATCGGCACGTCCTCGGCCAGGGCGATGTCCTTGAGGCCGTTGACGATGAAGGTGACCTTCTCGGTCTCGTTCTCGGGCTCCGGGATCTGCGGGACCTTCTGCATGTAGTCCACGAAGACGACGAGCCGGCGGTCGCCCGACAGCGCGCGATGCTGCTGGACGAGCTTGCGGATGTTGTCGACCGTGCTGGCCGTCTGCGACCCGCGCATCAGGAACAGGTTCTGGCCGTAGCGCGCGATCCGGTCGAGCGAGGGCCGCAGGCGCGGGTTGTTGGCCAGCTGCGCGGCGTTCCCACCCTCGGCGGTCCAGGTCCCCATGATCTCCTTGCGGACATCCTGGATCTTGATGGCGCCGGTCTTGTGGGGCAGGTGCGCGAGCGCGGACTCCATCGCGATGAGCCGGTTGAGCAGGTACAGCTCGTCGTGCTCGAAGCAGATGTACAGGACGTTGGCCTGGCCGCCCGAGGCGATGTTGCGCGCCATCTGGAGGGCCATCGTGGTCTTGCCGGTGCCCTGGGCGCCACCGATGAGCAGCAGCTCGCCGGCCCGCAGGCCGGTGCCGATCGTCTTGTCGAGCGGCGTGAAGCCGAGCGGGACCGGCTGGTATTCGCCGACGTTGCCGGTCGTGACCTTCTCGTTCAGGTCGACCAGGACATCCAGCGCGGATCGCGGCTGCATGCTGCCGTTATCGGTATCGAGTCGCCAGGTCACATGCTTCGCAGCAGTCGTATCGGCGGCGTCGGTGCTCACGCGGTCGGTTCCTCCCGGGAAGTAGCCATGAACCCTACCTTAGCACTCAGGATGCCCCGAATCACCCACCCGCACCTACCAAAACCGCACAAGGCAGGCGCCGCCGCCAGTCGCGCTCAGAGCTCGGCGAGCGCCAGTTCCTCCCACGCCCGGACGACCGTTCGGATGGCTGTCTCGTAGTTGTCCATGTCCATGGACTCGTTCGGGGCGTGCGCGTGATCGTCCGGCGGCACGAACCCCATCAGGACGACCGGCAGGCCGAGGATGGACGCGAAGCTGGCCGTGACCGGGATCGACCCACCCTCGCGGATGTACAGCGGTGCCTGCCCGAAGGTCGCCTCGAGGGCTCGAGCGCACGCCTGCGTCGCCGGGTGATCGATCGGCGTGAGGCTGGGCAGGCCGCCACCGAGGTCCTGGACCGTGACGGTCACGCCGGGCGGGGCGATGTCGCGGACATACGCCTTGAGCGCCTCGAAGATCCTGTCCGGATGCTGCGCGGTGACCAGGCGGCAGCTCACCTTGGCATGGGCGTGGGCGGGGATGATCGTCTTGGCGCCGGTCCCCTCGAAGCCGCCCCAGATCCCGTTGACGTCCAGCGTCGGCCGGGCGCCGCGCCGTTCGAGGGTCGTGAACCCGGCCTCGCCGACGAGGGCCGAGACACCGAGCTCGGCCTGGTACGCGGCCTCGTCGAACGGGAGCTCCGCGAGCTGGGCCCGCTCGTCGTCGGTGAGCGCCACGACATCGTCGTAGAACCCGGGGATCCGGATCCGCCCGTCCGGGCCCTTGAGGCCCGCGATGATCTGCGCCAGGGCATTGGCCGGGTTCTGCACCGCCCCGCCGAACGACCCCGAGTGCAGGTCCACAGCGGTACCGACCACGTCGATCTGGGCGTACATGAGGCCCCGAAGACCGATCGTGATCGCCGGACGGTTCCCCTCGAAGAAGCCGGAGTCGCTGATGATCGCGACGTCG
This sequence comes from uncultured Chloroflexia bacterium, assembly GCA_963738475.1. Taxonomy (GTDB): domain Bacteria; phylum Chloroflexota; class Limnocylindria; order Limnocylindrales; family CSP1-4; genus SPCO01. Next base: position 345,832 of record CAVTWU010000028.1, on the reverse strand, counting down.
GCCGACAGTCGATCGCGGTTGGCCTCCAGCCACCGGTCGAGGTGGACCGACGACGACTCCTCCTCGCCCTCGAAGACGTACCGGAGGTTGATCGGAAACCCGCCACGGGTCGCCAGCTGGGCGGCGGCGGCCATGACGTGGAGATGGATCTGGCCCTTGTCGTCGGACGACCCGCGGGCGAGCATCCGGCTTCCCACCACGACCGGCTCGAACGGCGGCGACGTCCACAGGTCCAGGGGATCCACGGGCTGGACGTCGTAGTGGCCGTAGACGATGGCCGTGGGGGCACCCTCGGCATGCAGCCAGTCCGCGTAGACGACGGGATGCCCGCCCGTCTCACTGACCTCGACATGCTCCAGTCCGGCCGTCGTCAGGGCGGCGGCGAGCCACTCCGCGGCCGCTCGGCAGTCCGGGGCATGCTCCGGGATGGCCGAGATGCTCGGGATCCGCAGGAACGCCTTGTAGGACTCGAGCCTGGCGTCCTTCGTCTCGTCGAGGTACGCCTCGATGTCGGCCATGGTCGCGCTGGTGTCGGTCATCGGTGCTCCTCGGTCATGTCGGTGGAGGATGCCAGAGTGGGCGTCCCGGAATGCGACGAGCGGGCCGTCGCCGGCCCGCTCGCGTGCGGTGTCAGGTGGACGCCCGGGATCAGGCGGGCTGCGGGTCCGGGGCCACGACGGCCGGCTTGTTGCCGTAGACGAGGGCGTTGCCGTTGATGTCGAGCTTCGGCGGGAAGTCGCTGAACAGCGACTCGAAGCCTTCGGCGTCCACGGTCTCCTCGGCGACCAGCTTCTCGGCCAGCATGACGAGCTTGTCCTTGTAGGTCGTGAGGACCTCGGTGGCTCGCTCGTAGGCCCGGTCGATGATCGCGCGGACCTCTTCGTCGATGGTCTGGGCGACCTCTTCGCTGTAGTCGCGCTGCTCGCCCATGGACCGGCCGAGGAAGACCATCTCGTCGCGCTTCCCGAAGGACAGCGGACCGAGCTTGTCGCTCATCCCGAACTCGGTGACCATCCGGCGGGCCAGGTCGGTCGCCTTTTCGATGTCGTTGCTGGCACCCGTCGTCGTGTCACCGAAGATCAGGCGCTCGGCCACGTTACCGCCGAGCAGACCCGCGATCTTGTCCTCGAACTCGGTCTTGGACTGGAGATAGCGGTCCTCGGTCGGGAGGGCCATCGTGTAGCCGAGGGCCATGCCGCGGCTGATGATGGTGACCTTGGCGACCGGGTCGCACTTCGGCAGGACGCGCTGCACGACGGCGTGCCCACCCTCGTGGTAGGCGATGATGACCTTCTCGGCGTCCGAGATGATCCGGGACTTGCGCTCCGGACCCGCGACGATCCGCTCCAGGGCCTCCTGGAACTCGGACATCCCGATGGTCTTCTTGTTGCGGCGGGCGGCCAGGATGGCGGCCTCGTTGACGAGGTTGGCCAGGTCCGCGCCGGAGAAGCCCGGGGACTGGCGCGCGACGCCTTCGACCTCGACGCCCTTGTCGAGCGGCTTGCCCTTGATGTGGACCTTGAGGATCTCGGTCCGCCCCTTCATGTCCGGGCGATCGAGGATGACCTGGCGGTCGAACCGGCCCGGGCGCAGCAGCGCCGGGTCCAGGACGTCCGGTCGGTTGGTGGCGGCGACGACGATGACGGCGGTGTTCGTATCGAAGCCGTCCATCTCGACGAGGATCTGGTTGAGGGTCTGCTCGCGCTCGTCGTGGCTGCCGCCGAGGCCGGCGCCGCGCTGGCGACCGACCGCGTCGATCTCGTCGACGAAGACGATGCACGGCGAGTTGCGCTTGGCCTGGTCGAACAGGTCGCGGACGCGGCTGGCGCCGACGCCGACGAACATCTCGACGAACTCGGAGCCGGAGATGCTGAAGAACGGCACGCCGGCCTCACCGGCGACGGCCCGGGCCATGAGCGTCTTGCCGGTGCCGGGAGGGCCCACGAGCAGGACGCCGCGCGGGATGCGGGCGCCGAGGGAGTTGAACTTCTCGGGGAACTTCAGGAACTCGACGACCTCCTGGAGCTCCATCTTGGCCTCATCCACGCCCGCCACATCGTTGAATGTGACGACGGTCTTGTTGCCGAGGAACATCCGGGCGCGGCTCTTGCCGAACGACATCGCCTGGTTGTTGGTGCCCTGGGCCTGGCGCATCATGAAGAAGATGAAGCCGCCGATGATCAGGAGCGGCAGCACGAACGTCGCGATCAGGCTGATCCACGAGGTGTCCGGCACGGGTTCCGCCCGGAACGTGTTCTCCGGGCAGGGGGTTCCCGCCCCGCTCGGCCGCGGCGAGCATGTCGGGCAGGACCTGGGTCAGGATGCTGGGGACGACGACGGTGTAGGTCTTGGTCTCGCCGTTCGACTTGACCGCGAGCGTATCGCCGGTCTGGATGGCCTCGGTCACCTGGCCGGCGGCGACTTCGTTGAGGAACGCCTGGTAGCCCACGTCCTTGGCCGGGGTGGTGCTGTTGATCCACGTGAACAGCAGCGCCGCCGTGCCCACGACGAGGAACAGCATCACGATGCCGTTCCGGAAGAACTTCGGATTCAAGAGGGAGCCTCCGGGGTCAAGTCGGGCGTCGACCGTGCGTCGCCGTCCCGCGAGTATAGCGCCGGGGTCCGTTTCGACCCCATGACGGTGGTCCTGTCCCCCACCTGTCCCTACGGACGCCGCACGCTCTCGGATGGTGATGCGCCACGCGATGAAGAAAACGAAACGACCCTCCGTCGTCGGGAGGGTCGTCTGAAGGATGGAGGTTTGGTAGCGGAGGGCGGATTTGAACCACCGACCAAGGGCTTATGAGTCCCCTGCTCTACCACTGAGCTACTCCGCCAGGGTACTTTGTGGCGATTTCGCACTCAGACTGAGCTGATTACTGGATCACCGCCGAGAACGAAACTTGTGCGCGCCGCTCACTCAGTGTATGAGTGTCGTGTCGACCCTTACGACCGGTGGACGAACGTGGCACAAGCACCGCTCTCGGCCGCTCATTCTAGCGTAGGTGTCGAGGACGTCTCCTCGAACCTCGCCTCGTTCACCCGTCACCTACGCGCGGAGAACAACGCCACGGCGACGATCACCACCTACGCCAGGGCGATCGTCCAGCTGCGCGACTACCTCGCCGCCGCTGGGATGCCGACCCTCGTGGCATCGATCACCCGCGAGCATGTCGAGCGTCCCTTATCGACCTCCGGAAGATGCAACGATTTCGTCCTTGCCGGACTCATTCACGGTAGGAGCGGCCGAAGAGCCGCCGCGAGTCGGGTGTCCGATGCAGCGAGATCTGGTCCTTCGGGCCAAGAGGGGTGACGCCGACGCGTTCGACGCTCCTTGCGGCGGATTCGTTCGATCCGCTCTTCCGAACCGCGACCCTGATCCTTCGGAGCCATGACCGGGCGGCCGACGCGGTCCAGGAGACGCTGACGGCGGCCTGGGTCCACATCCGCGCCGTCCGCGATCCCGACCGCTTCGACGCCTGGCTCCATCGGCTCCTCGTCAATGCCTGCTATCGGCGAGGCTACGACGGTCCAAGCGGCGCGAGGTCGTCGAGATCCACGTGCCGCATGCCGAGGTGTCGGCGATCGCGGCGACGCACAGGACGCGGTCGTCTTGCGCGACCAGCTGGAGCGCGGCTTTCGTCGTCTGACCCCCGAGCAACGCGCCGTGCTCGTCGTCCACCACTATCTCGGGCTGCCGGACGCCGAGGCGGCGATGGTCCTCGATATCCCCATCGGCACCTTCAAGGCCCGGCTCCATCGCGCCAGCGCCGCGCTGCGCGCGGCACTCGAGGCCGAAGAGCGCACCCCAGCAGTCAGCACGGAGTCCCTCGCATGAGCGGGTACGACATCGATCGAACGCTTGCCGATTGGTTCGAGGCGGACGCGCTGGCACCGGAACCGGCCGACGGTGTCGAACGGGCCCTCGCCGGCGCTCGCCAGCGCTCGTCGCGACCAGCATGGCTCGCGGGTCCCGGGAGCCACTGGATCGGCGACAGCGCTGGTCCGGTCTCAGGTGTGGCGACGCTCGGGCGGACTGGCCTGCGAACATCGATGGCCCTGCTCCTGCTCCTGCTCCTCCTCGCGCTCGTAGCGGGGGCGGTCCTCGTCGGGGCGGGTCTGCTCCGGCCAGCGCCGTTGACCGTTCCCCTCGCCGCCGGCCCGATCGTGCTTGAAGTGGGCGACAGAGTGGTCGTTTACGCTGATGGACGGGTGATCTGGGGACCAGACGAATGGGGCGGCCACCTCGAGCAGCGGCTCACTCCCGAGGGCGTCGAATGGCTCCTGTCGAGGGTGATATCGACGGGGCTGTTCGAGCGCCACCTCCTCGCCTCCGGGACCGACGTGGTCAGCCTCGGCTATATCAAGGTTCTCCGCGGAGACCGGCCGGTGATCTTGGCTTGGGGCAGGACTCCGGAGGCGGATGTGTCAGGCCTCGGCTTGGAGGAGCGCTTCGTCCGTGCCTCGTCCGCGCAGGCGGCCGAGGCCATCGAGCTCTACAACTTCCTCCGTGATCCGACGACTTGGGCGCTCACCGACGACATGTACGCACAACGTGAGATGACGCCATTCGTCCCGTCCTACCTCTGGGTTTCGTATGACCGGGGCAGGCCCGACTGGTCGCAACTGCCATCTCCGGCCCGGGAGGTCGTGACGAGGATCATCGGGCCGGGGTTCATGGACCGGTGTGAGTACATCTCCTTCGATCAAGCGCGAGAGATCGCGCAGGCATTGGCTCAGGCGGGCGTGCCCGCTGACAACGACGACCGGCTTGGCCTGTCATTTCACTACGACGACCGGCTTGGCCTGTCAATCTCCTTGCCATCCCCGCCCTCGTTCGTCCACGCCCACCCGGCCCTACCCCACGATGTAGGCACCGTCTGCGGGGAGCAGTGAAGGCGCGCTGAAGGCCGCCGTGGCTGCTAGGAGGGGGCGAAGACCAGCGATGAAGACATGTCATGAGATGTTCCGCCGAGCGCCTTAGGGGCTAGTTCAGGAGACGCCGGCCATCCAGGTGCCCGGGTCTCTCCACGTCACCCCGGCCGCCCCTGCTCTACCACTGAGCTACTCCGCCAGGGCCACCAGATCCTTGCGCAGGGTCCCTGACGCCGCCACTAGCGGGCCCGGTCGCCCGACGCTGGACCTACTTGAACGTGTCGCATTCGGCGACGTTGCCGCTTCGATAACCGGCCGTGAACCAGGCCTGACGTTGCTCGGATGATCCGTGCGTCCAGGACTCTGGATCGATCCGCCCGGATGTCCCCTGCTGGATCCGGTCGTCGCCGACCGCGGCCGCCGCACCGAGAGCCTCCTCGATGTCGCCCGGCTCGAGCTCCGAGATCGCGGAGTGCGCCCAGACGCCCGCCAGGCAGTCCGCCTGCAGCTCCTGCTTGACCGATAGCTCGTTGCTCCGCGATCCGTCCTGGGAGACCGTGTCACTGACGGCCTTCGAAACGCCCGTCGCGGTCTGCACGTGATGGCCGAACTCGTGAGCGATGACGTAGGCCATGGCGAAGTCGCCCGGCGCGCCGAACCGGCTGGAGAGCTCGTCGAAGAACTCCAGATCCACGTAGACCTTCTGGTCCGCGGGGCAGTAGAACGGGCCCGTCGCCGACGACGCCGGTCCGCAGCCGGATGTCGTGGAGCCGGTGAACAGGACGAGCTTGGTCTCGGGGTAGTCACGACCGGACAGGCTGAACGTCTCGGCCCAGAAGTCCTGGATGTCGGACACGAGGTAGGACACGAATTCGTCGGTCTCGTTCTCCGGCTTGAGCGTCCCGCCCGGTTCGCCCGCGCCGGCGCCAAGACCGGACAGGCCGGACAGGCCGCCTGCCGCCGCCGAGCACCCCGCTGATCAGCAACAGGCCGATGATCACGACGATGATCAGGCCGCCGGCCCCGCCCGCGGTCTTCTTGCCCAGCGCTCCGCCGAGGACGACCGCCCCGAGACCACCGAGGTCCGCGCCGCCGCCGCCCTGGCCGCGCCGATCCTCGATCTGGTCGTAGCCCTGGCCGCGTTTCCACTTCATCCGGCTGCTCCTTGTCGATCCGCCACCGCCCCGGCGACATCGGTCAGCCTATCGGACATCACCCGTCGACGACTTCGTGGAGGCGCCCGGTCGAGACGTCGAAGATCAGCCCGTGGGCCGGACCACGCAGCCACGGATCGGCTGCGCAGCCGCTCCAACGAGGCGCGGACGCTCGCTTCCAGGTCGAGGAACGATCCAAGGGCGATGTCCCGTCGGACGCCGCTCTTCGCGGTCAGTCGGTCGCGGAGGGCGTCCTCGTCGAGGTCGAGCAGCCCGCAGCGCGTGTGCATGATGACGATGACCTCGTCGGTCGCAAGGACGTGCTGGCTCACGATGAGCGACCGGATGACGTCATCGGTGACGATCCCGCCCGCGTTGCGGATGATGTGCGCGTCGCCCGTCCGCAGGCCAAGCGTCTCCTCGATGTCGAGACGGCTGTCCATGCAGGCGACGATCGCGAGCCCGCTCAAGGGCGACGCCGTCAGGCGCGATCGGTCGAAGGCATCGGTGTAGCGCTCGTTCTCCCGGAGGACGCGAGCGTATTCCGCGGAGCGATCGCCCTGGAGCGGGCGATCTTCACGGTCGTCGGTCAAGCGTTCGGACTCGACCCGCTGCCATACCGGTCGATGACCTCACCGATGGTCATCTGCCCATAGGTCGCCCCGAGCTCCTCGCGAGCGACACGCCACATCGTGCGAAGCGGACGCGGCCCGGAGGTATCGAGGGTGTCCAGGCGCAGCGTCCCGAAGCGCTCGATGCCCGGCACCGCCTGGAGGTCGTTGGCGAGTCTGGTCGCGGCCTCGGCGACGGTCGTCTCGCTCGTGACCTCCGCGACCTGCGGCCGCCGCGTGGCCGATGGTGCCGGGGTGGCCGGTCCGGCCGCGGTGTCGGTGCGGGCCGCCGCCGGGGCCGAAGCGCCCGGTGTGGTCGCCGTCGCGCCGCGGACGGCCCGTTCGGCATCCTTCATCGCCGCATCGACGGCTTCGGTCGTCTCGAATCGTGGCGGCGGCGGAGCGGCGCTCGCGGCCGGGGCGGCGGACGCACTCGACGTGGCGGATCCACCGCCGGAGCCGGTCGCTCTGCCGGTGCCGGTCGCTCCGCCGGTGCCGCCGGTCCCACCGGTCCCTCCGCCGGTGCCGCCGGTCCCGCCCGCGCCGCCAGAGCCCGATCCGCCACCACCGCGTTTCGGCTTGGGCGGCGTGTCGTCGGTCCCGCCGGTCGACCCACCGAGGGCGTCGTTGAGCATGCCGGGGATGTCGATCCCGGTCAGGCCGTACACGGTCGCGTTCGCCTCGGTGACGGTCCGGGTCACGTTCTTGACCAGGTCCGACGCCCCGTCGTTCGACAGCACGGTGAGCTGCTGGATGTTGCCCATCGGTTCGGCGGCCGCACGGACGATCTCCGGCAGCATGGACAGGACGGTCTGGATGATGGCCGCCTCGTTGAACTGGCGGTACGCCTCGGCGCGCAGGGCCAGGGCCTTGGCCTCGGCTTCGCCCTTGGTGAACGTGATGCCGGCCTCGGCGTTGCCTTCGAGGGTGGTCCGCTTGGCCTCGGCCTCCGCGTTGACGGCGACGACGCGCGCCTGCGCCTCGCCCTTCGTGACCGTGACCGCGGCCTCGGCCGAGCCCGCGAGCTTGACTCGCTCCGCCTCGGCCTGCGCCTGGGCGATCCGGGCACCCTTGTCGCCTTCGGCCCGACGGACCTGCGCTTCAGCCTCGGCCTCGGCCGGACGGATGGTGCTGGTCAGGAGCTCCATCTGCTTGCGGGCCGCCTCGAGTTCGGCCAGCTCGGTCTGCTTCCGGGTGACCTCCTGGCTCGCCTCCGCCTCGGCAAGCGGGCCGGCCTGGGCGGCACGAGCCTCGGCCGCCATGGTCTGCGTCTCGGTCTCGGCGCGCCGGAGCGAGACATCTCGCTGGGCATTGATCTTGACCTGCTCGGCCTCCGCCTCGCGCACGGCGGCCTCCTGGTCCGCCGAGGCCTTGGCCATCCGGGCATCCCGCTCGCGGCGGGCGGTCTCCTGCTGGCCGATGAGGTCCATGTAGCCGGACTCGTCGCGGATCGCCTGGATCGTGAACGAGTCGATCTGGAGGCCGGACGTCGCAAGGTCACCCTTGGCCGCATCCTGGACGGCCTGCTGGAACTTCTGGCGGTCGAGGTTCAGTTCCTCGATCGTCAGCGTGCCGACGATGGAGCGGAGGGACCCCTCGAGGACGTTCTTGACGATCGAGTCGACCGAGCTCTCGTCCGACTCCAGGAAGCGTTCGGCGGCATTGCGGATGGCTTCGTCGTCGGCGCCGATCTTGAACGTGGCGACGCCCTGGACGGCGACCTTGATGCCCTGCCGCGAGACGGCGTCGGCGAGGTTCACGTTGATCTGGCGGGCCGTCAGCTTGAGCTTGCCGACCTTGTTGAAGAGCGGATAGACGAGGACCGCGCCGCCGCGAACGACCTTGATGTTCCGCTTGCCGTCCGGCCCCTTGTCCTGCCGGCCCGACACGATCAAGGCCTCGTTGGCGCCGGCGATCTTGTAGCGGCTGCCGATGTACGAGACGATCAGGACGAGGACGATGATGCCGAAGAAGACCCACAACGCGCTGCCACCGATGAAGTCAAAGATCTGCGACACGGTCCGCCCCTTCCTGGAGTGATGCCCCGTCCGCCTCGCCGGTACCAGGCGCGGTCGGTGTCGATGGTGTCGATGGTGCCGTCGGCTCGATCGGCGGCAACGGCATGGCGGGTTCGACGATCAGGCCGGCGCCGGCCGTACCCGTGACGCGGGCTGTCGTGCCCTGGGCGATGTCGGTCGATGCCGTCGCGCTGTATTCGTGGGTCTGGCCTTCCTTCTTGACCAGCACGCTGCCGTAGTGTCCGGCCGGGATACCGACCGCCACGTAGGCGTCGTCGCCGATCAGATCCCTGGTCGAGAACGGCTCGTCCGCCTGGGCGCGTCGCAGCGTCGAGAACAGCAGGAACGCGAGACCCATCCCGATCATGCCGAAGACCACCCCGACCAGGGCCGCCTGACCGCCGTGGACATCCAGGACCTGCGTCGCGAACAGGCCGCCGACCCCGAACATCGCGATGAACGACAGCAGCAGCGGCATGAGCGACGTGCCGGCGATGTCGAAGTCGAGGACCGCGCCCAGGACGTCATCCAGGAGGACGGTCAGGAAGAGCAGCCCGCCGCCGACGAGGATGCAGACGAGGTAGACGAAGTTCTCGACCGGGACGTCGATCATCGAGTGGGCCGTCGCCTCCACGAGGGGCCGCTGGGGCCCGGGAGAGACAGGATAGCGGTCGCGCGTCGCGACGGCGAGGGCGATCCGACGGATCGCCGGGCGATCAGTCGCTGGGGCCGAACAACAGCGTCAGCCAGTGGTCGAGCGGGCTGCCGTCGTCGATCTCCGAGCCGAGCCGGACCGAAGCGGACCCCGGCGCGTCGGGTGGCAGGGACGGGGCGTTCGGATCGAGCGTGAACGCGATCTCGCGCGGCTTGCCGAGGCCATACGCGCGCGCCTCCTGGTCGATGTAGCGCTGGCGCTGGATCTGCTGGAGCTCGCGACTCAGGGCCGCGACCCGGGAGGCCTGCTCGGCGTTCGAGACGACCAGGGCGTCGGCGTGGGTGGACGCGGCCGCGGCGTCGCCGACCTGGCGCGCGAACATCAGGACGATCCAGACCGCCAGCAGGACGCCGAGGGCGATGGCCATCCGGCGGCCCGTGATGCCGGCGATCGGCAGGCTCGTCAGGTCCGGCGCGACCAGGCGCGATGCCGCCGTCGGGGAGGCGTCGGGAGCGACCTCGGGGGCGTCGTCGTCGAGCGGCGGCGCGTCGTTCGGGCGGGTCATCCGGGGGAGCGTAGCTACGCTTCCGGAGCGTGTCAACCCGCGCGGCGTGTGACAACCGAGCTGTCACACCTCCACGGCACGGTAGGCCTATCATCCGCAGAACCGAACGTGCGTTCTATCCGCTCCGAGGGACCACCGTGCGCCTGTATGCCCCCGCCGACACGCCCACCGTCCTCGCCGACCTGCTGGCCGAGCCGTCCATCGCCCGCGGTGTCGTCCACCACGCCGTCCTGCCGGCTCGGGATCCCGTCTACGGCGACTTCCCCGAGTGGCTCGATCCGCGGATCGTCGGCCGGGCTCGCCGGGCGAGGCATCGCGCGGCCGTACATCCATCAGGCCGAGGCGCTGACCGCCGTCCGCGCCGGCGAGGACATCGTCGTCGTGACCCCGACCGCGTCGGGCAAGAGCCTCTGCTACATGCTGCCGATCCTCCAGGCCATCGTCGACGACCCGGCCTCCCGGGCCCTCATGCTCTTCCCGACCAAGGCGCTCGGCCAGGACCAGGTCACCGAGTTCGGCGAGTTCGCGGCGGCGGCCGGGCATGCCGATCATCACCTCGACCTACGACGGCGACACGCCCGCGCCGATCCGGTCGGCCATCCGGGCAGCCGGCCAGGTCGTGGTCACCAACCCGGACATGCTCCACAGCGCGATCCTTCCGCACCACACGAAGTGGTTCCAGCTGTTCGAGCAGCTCAAGGTCATCGTGATCGACGAGCTGCATACCTACCGCGGGATCTTCGGCGGGCATGTCGCCAACGTCCTGCGTCGCCTGCTCCGGATCTGCGCCCACTACGGAAGCCACCCGCTCATCGTGTGCTGCTCCGCGACGATCGGGAACCCTGGCGAGCTGGCGACGATGCTCACCGGGCGTCCGGCCCGCCTCATCGACCGCAACGGGGCCCCGGCCGGCGAACGGCACGTCCTCCTCGTGGATCCCGCCGGTCATGGAGCCGGCGAGTGGCGCTCGCGCGTCGGCCGAGACGCTCGCCCAGCGGTGGGCGCTCCCGTTCCTGCGGGCGGGTCGGCAGACGATCCTGTTCGGGCGTTCGCGCGTGGCGGTCGAGATCCTCCTGACCGGCCTGCGCGAGTCGCTGCGCGAGAGCTACGGTCCGCGCTCACGCGTCCGTGGCTATCGCGGCGGGTACCTGCCCACGGAACGGCGGGCCATCGAGCGGGGCCTGCGCGACGGCGAGATCCTCGGCGTCGTCGCCACGAACGCGCTGGAGCTCGGCGTGGACATCGGCCGACTCGACGTCGCCATCCTGGCGGGCTACCCGGGCTCGGTCGCCGCGACCTGGCAACAGATCGGTCGGGCCGGACGACGCCTCGGCACCAGCGTTGCCGTGCTCGTCGCGTCCGGGCGACCGGTCGACCAGTACGTCATCCACCACCCGGAGTTCCTGCTGGAGGGCGCGCCCGAGGAGGCCCGCCTCGATCCGGACAACCTGCACGTCCTCCTGGCCCACCTCCGGGCGGCCACGTTCGAGCTGCCGTTCGACCCGGGTGAGGTGTTCGGACCGGGCCCGGCCGATGACCTGCTCGCCTTCCTCGCCGAGGAACGGCAGGTTCGCCAGGCGGACGACGGACGCTGGTACTGGTCGTCCGAGAACTTCCCGGCGTCCGAGATCTCGCTGCGTTCGGCCGCGCCGGAGAACGTCGTCATCATCGACACGACCCCGGATCGCCCGAAGGTCCTCGGCGAGGTGGACCTGTTCAGCGCCCAGGTGCTCGTCCACGAACGCGCGATCTACATCCACGAGTCGGTCCAGTACTACGTGGACCGCCTCGAGTGGCACGAGCGGAAGGCCTACGTCCACAGGGTCGACGTCGACCACTACACCTACGCCAATCGGGCGGTCACGCTCAAGCCGCTCGAGGTGTTCGCCGAAGCCCAGGCGACGAATGGGCGACGGATCCATGGCGAAGTCATGGTCGCCAGCCTCGTGACCCTCTTCAAGAAGCTGAAGTTCCTCACCGACGAGAACGTCGGCTGGGGCCCGATCGACCTCCCCGAGCTCGAGCTCCAGACGACGGCGTACTGGCTGACGGCGGAAGCGCCACGCGAGCGCTGGCGACGGGACGACCTCGATGTGGCCCTCATGGGGGCGGGTCGGGCGATCCAGACGGTCGCATCGGTCCTGCTCATGGTCGATCCGCGCGATCTCGGCCTCGTCACCCAGGTCCGCTCGCCCCACTCCGAGGAGCCGACGATCTACCTGTACGAGGCCGTTCCCGGCGGGATCGGGCTGTCCGAACGGCTGTGGGAACGACACGACGATCTCATCGGCGGAGCCGCGGACCTCATCCGGTCGTGCGGGTGCGATGCGGGCTGCCCGGCCTGCACCGGCCCGCGCCTCGAACCGGACATCGACGCGCGGGCCCTCAGCCTGCGCCTCCTCGACGAGCTGGGCGCTGGACGACCTGTGAGCGCGGGTCGGTGATCGACCAGCAGGCGCTGCTGGCCCGTCGCCTGGCCCGGTACCGGGAGACGATCGACCGGCCGGCGACCGACCCGGCCCTCGCCCCGACGACGCCCGGGGGTCCCACGCGAGCCGAGCGGATGGCGGCCGCGGTCGGCGGCGAGGTCCGGACAGGGCCGGGCGGGTCCGTGGTGTGGTACACGTCGCCACCTCGATCGATCCCGATCGACCGCACGCGGCTGGCGGATCTGCCCGGCCATCCGGACCCGACGACGCCACTGCTCTGTCTCGATACCGAGACGACGGGCCTCGCGACCGCCGCCGGGACCGTCGCCTGGCTCGTCGGGCTCGGCTGGTGGGTCGGGGAGTCGTTCCACCAGGTCCAGTTGCTCGTCCCGGATCACGCGGATGAGCCCGCGATGCTGGCGGCCCTCGGCGACCTGATCCCCGCCGACAGCTGGTTGGTCACGTACAACGGTCGAGGGTTCGACTGGCCGCTGCTGGTCGCCCGCTATCGGCTCCACCGGTCCCCCGCCCCGGACCACGCGGGCCACCTGGACCTCCTGCCGATCGTTCGCCGGCTGTTCCGGCACCGGATGGCCGATGCCCGGCTCCGCACGGCCGAGGAGGAACTGCTCGGGATCCGCCGCCACGGCGATGTCGATGGCGGGGAGATCGCGAGCCTGTACCTGGGATTCCTGCGCGGCGGACCGGCAGCTCCGCTCGCGGACGTCGTGCGCCACAACGATCAGGACGTTCGATCACTGGCCCGCCTGCTCGGACATCTCGGCACCGGGCTCGCCGATCGCCGCACCTGGCCCCGGAGTCATCCGGGCGACCTGGCCGGCCTTGCACGGTCCTACGCTCGGGAGGGTCGCCTGGGCGACGCACTCGAGTGCCTCGACATCGCGACCGAGACCCCGGTCCCGCCCCCTCCCCCGAAACGTGTCGCGCCGGGCGCCGCCGCGGAGCCCACCTGGTGGTCGCCCCAGGTCCGACCGGACTTCGGGGCACGCCTGACGGACCTCGAGCGGACCCCGCGCGCGGATCCGACCGGACCGTGGACCACGGATCGGATCCTCATCGAGCGAGCCCGGCTGCAGCGGCGGGCCGGCGATCTGGCGGCGGCCGCCGCGTCATGGGACTCCCTCCTGTCGAGACGGGGCCGGGTCGGGATCGTCGCGGCCATCGAGTCGGCGAAGCTCCACGAGCACCACCTGCGTGACCTGCCGCAGGCGCTCCGGCTGGCCGCCGCGGGCCTCGTCCAGGCCGAGCGGCGGCGGCGGATCGGCTACCCGGAGCCGGCCCTCGAGCGCGACCTGCGGCGGCGAGCGGAACGGATCCGGCGCCGCCTTGCGGCTCGGACGGCGGCCGGCTCGCTCGAGGCGACCCCGCGACCCGTCGGCGATGGCTCAGCGCGCCCCGTCGGCCTCGAGCGTGTGATGGCCGACCTGCGGCTCCAGGGTCGGGACGACGGCGCGCCGCAGCGTCTCCCCGAGCGCGCCGCAGGTTGACGGCCGCCCGGTCCGGGACACCCTCGAGGCCGACCGCCTCCACGGCGAGCGCGCCGGCCGCCGCCGCGAACCGCAGGTCGAGCGGCCGCCGCGATCGACGACGCCCGGCGATGGCCGGGCGGAGGGCGCTTGCGGCCAACGCGGCCAGGAACGTATCGCCGGCACCGGTCGGGATCCACTTCCGCGGCGCGGCTCGGGGCATAGCGCACGGCCGATGACGGGCCGTCGGGTCCCGACCCTGACCAGCAGCCCGCCCTCGCTCCCCCGCGTGACGAGGAGGTCGGCGCCGGGCTTGAGCATCGCGCACAGGTGGGCCAGGGTCGTGTCGGGATCCACGTCGTTGTGGCTGACCCCGACGAGATCCGCCCGCCGCAGGAGCGCCGACGGTGTCGGAGCGGCCCGCCGGACCTGGCGACCGGCCTCCAGCACCCGCAGGAAGCCCTGCCACGCCACGACGACGTACGCCCCGGCGGGATGGCGGCCGCCCAGCCATCGAGCACCTCGCCGGCAACGGGCGCGAAGGACCACGCACGGGCATCGCGCCACGCCGCCGGCAGGGCCGCCACCGGCAGCGGCAAGCCCGGCGCGACACACGTCTGGACGCGACCATCGGGTGTCTCGACGTTGTGGAAGACCGGTCCCTCGGCCAGCGGGACGGCAAGCACCTGCACGCCGGCCGACCGGAGTGCCTCGAGCTCGGTGCTCGAGGCCGCCTCGCCATCGACCCCGATGACCGCGGCCGTCCGGAGTCCGAGCCGGGCGGTCGTGAATGCCGCGTACGTCACGCCACCACCCAGCCGCCAGCCACGCGGATCGTCGGGCGCGATGTCGCGCGACGCCGAGCCGATGTGCAGGATCTCCAGGCGGGCCTTCGCCATCAGGTCCACTCCGCTTCGGTGGCGTCGGCTCGTATACTGCCGGCCCAGCCAAGCCGCACGACGGAGCCGACGTGTTCTTCTACGAACTCCATGAAGGTGACAACGAGATCTTCTCGGATGTGCTGGTCGCGAGCGACTCCGAGTGGGAGCCGGAGGAGTTCTTCGAGCTCGTCCAGAAGATCCGACGCCGGATCCAGGACCAGTTCCACCAAGATACCCTCGTGGAAGCCATCGCCGTGGAACTCGAGCGGGACCACGGCTTCGTCTTCATCAGCGACGACAGCCTGATGGCCGCGGTCAATGTCTCGATCGTCGAGGAGGACAACTTCCTGACGGAGCTCGAGGTCGAGCACGCCGACCGCGACGACGACGCCGATGAAGAAGATGACGACGAGGACGACATCGACGAGGAGACGGGCCGATCAAGGACGGCTTCCGGACGATCTACGCCGACCTGGACGTCGACCCCGACGCGCTCCCGAACTAGCGCCAGCCCTCGTCCGGCGGCGGCCGGCACGATCGCGTCGCGCCGCAGCCGACCCCGACCCGGCTACTTGCTGAAGAGGATCTCGAGCACGTCGCCGTCGCGCACCTTGTAGGTCTTGCCTTCCGAGCGGAGGCGGCCGTGCTTGCGGGCCTCGGCCATGATCCGAGGGTCACGAGATCCTCGTACGACACGGTCTCGGCGCGGATGAACCCCTTGGCCAGGTCCGTGTGGATGGCGCCGGCCGCCTCCACGGCGGTCGACCCGTCCGGGATCGGCCAGGCGCGGCACTCGTCCGGGCCGGCGGTCAGGAACGAGATGAGGCCCAGGAGCCGATACGACAACGCGATGATCCGGTCGAGTCCGGACCCGTGGATCCCGAGCTCCTCCATGAACACGGCCGCCTCGTCCGGCTCGAGCTCGCCGAGTTCCATCTCGATCCGCGCGGACAGGGCGTCCACCACCGCGTGGTCATGGACGTAGGCAGCGGTCAGGGCGGCGACCCGGTCCGGCGCGCCCGCCAGGTCCGACTCACCGACGTTGAGCAGCACCATCACCGGCTTCTGGGTGAGGAACCGGAAGCCGCGGATGGCCTTCTCCTCGTCCGCATCGAGACCCAGGTCGCGGATCGGCCGGCCGGCTTCGAGCCCGACCTTGAGGCGCCGCAGGACGACCTCCTCGCGCTCGTTCGCCTCGCGTTCGGCCTGCGTCCCGTGCCGGCCGCTGCCGGCCAGTCGGTCCAGCCGGCGATCGGTCATCGCGAGATCCGCCAGCACGAACTCGAGGTCCAGGCGCTCCAGGTCCCGATCCGGATCCACGCTGCCGTCGGGATGCGGGAAGGCCGGGTCCTCGAACGCCCGCACGACGTGCAGGAGCGCGTCCGAGTCGCGCAGGCGGGCCAGGTGGTCGGCGGGCAGTTCCTCGGTGCCGACGTGGCCGTCCGAGGACGCGGGCACGGCCGGCAGGTCCACGTACGTGACGTCCGCCTGGACGATCTTCTTCGGCTTGAAGATGCCGGCAAGGCGTGTCGAGCCGGGCGTCCGGCACCTTGACCACGCCGACGTTCAGCGTGACGCCGCCATAGCCGCCGGTCTCGGCGTGGCCGCGGGTGAGCGTGTTGAAGACGGTCGTCTTGCCCGATCCGGCAAGCCCGACGATGGCGATCTGCATCGCCGCATTGTGGCCGGGATCAGTACCCGGCGTTCGGGTCGACGACGTTGAGCAGCGGTTCGCCCGTGGCGAAGCGGCGCAGGTTGTCGCAGAACAGGTCCACGCTGCGATCGAGGACCCGCCCGCTCGACCACGACGTATGCGGCGTGACGATGACGTTGTCCATCCCGTAGAAGGGCGAATCCGGCGGCAACGGCTCGTCGTGGAACGTGTCCAGGACCGCGCCGCCAAGGGGTCCGTCGTGGAGCGCCCGCAGGAGTGCCCGCTCGTCGATGAGGCGGCCACGGGCGACGTTGATCAGCCACGCGCCCGGCTTGACCATCGCCAGCGTCCGGTCGTTGATCATCTCCCGGGTCTCGGGCGTCAGCGGCGCGGCCAGCACGATGAAGTCCGACTCCGCCAGCAGGTCCGGCAGGCTCTCCGGTCCGCCGACGCGATCCAGCATCAGCTCGCCGAACGCGCGCTCATCGCTCTCGCCCTCGCCGGTCGCGGAGCTCGTGCCGGCCTCCGCCCGGCGTCGGACGGCGACGACGCGACACCCGAAGGCCGTCGACAACGCCCCGACGGCTCGCCCGATCGAGCCGAGCCCGACGATCCCGACCGTCACGTCGCGCAGTTCCGCGCCCTCGAGCGGCTGCCACGTCCGCTCCCGCTGCAGCTCGAGGAGCTGCGGCAGCCGGCGGCTGACGGCCAGGATCATCATCAGGACGTACTCGGCGATCGGCCGGCTGAAGACGCCGCGGGCATTCGTGACCACCAGGCCGCGGTCCCGCGAGGCGGGGGTCAGGGCACGGTCCACGCCCGAGGTCGCGGAGTGGACCCACGACAGGTGCGGGGCGCGGACGAGCAGGCGATCGAACGCGTCGGACGTCAGCCAGCCGCGGAGCATCACCTCGACGTCGTCCAGCGGCCCGTCGGCCAGGCCCTCGATGGACACCGTCACGAGGCGAGCGCCCGGGGCGGCGGCGCGGATCCGCTCCAGATCGCGCGAGCGATAGCGGGCGGACAGGATGGGGCTGAGCGCGATGGCCGCCGGGGCACCGCCGGGGCCACTGCCCGGTCCCGCCGTCAGCCGCAGGCCCGTCGGTCCCGTGGGTTCGCTCATGCCGCCACCTGCTGGTCGAGCACGCGGGTCATCCACGCGCCCGGATCGTCGATCTCACCGTCCCGTGGCAGCGTCTCCGGGCCGTCCCACAGCCGGTCGAGCGCCTTCGGTCCGCGGGCATCGGCGATGGCCCGCACGAACAGCTCGCCCTTGCGGTACTGCTCCATCTTCAGGTCCATCCCGGTGAGCCGCAGGATCGCCCGTTCGAACGGGGTCCGGCGGGTGCGCCGCTCGTGGAACCGCGAGCTGATCCGCTCGACACCCGGCACGAGGTCCTTGCCGACCTCGTCCATGACGTAGTCGCAGAAGCCCTCCAGCAGGCTCATCACCGCCTGGGTCTCGCGGAACAGCGATCGCTGCTCGGGGCTCATCAGGCGCTCCATCCAGTGGCCGCCGTCCGACTCGCCGCGAAGCGTCCGGCGCACGCCCTTGACCGCCTCGCGACCGACGCCCTTGACGTCCTTGCCGAACAGGCTCAGCTGGCGCTCGAGCCGTGACGCGAGGTACGGACGCAGCCACGGGTGGGCCTCGAACTCGAAGGCGTGGGTCGTCTCGTGCAGCGCGATCCAGGTCCGGAACGGTTCGAGCGGGACGCCCAGCGTCTTCGCCGTCGCCCGGATGTTCTCCTCGACGAACAGGAGCCGTCCCGGAGCGGCCTCGGTGGACAGCAGCGCGAGGTCGTACTGGCCGAGGACTCGCTGGCCCATGAATCCGAGCAGGAACCCGAGCTGACGCGTCGTGACCCAGCGGTTGGCCAGGGCCATCGACGCCTTCGCGAGGCCACCGCCGGGCGGGATGACCTGGTCGAGCAGGTCCGCCTCCAGCTTGCCGATGAGCGACGCGAACGAGCCGGTGTTGGCACGCACCCAGCCCGCCCGATCCACCACGCCCGAGCGCTCCACGACGCCCGGCAGGTCCGCCCCGAGATAGTCGCTGAGGGCCGGCACGATCCGGGCCATCGCCGCGGTGTAGGCCGGTTCGGTCGCACGCAACTCGTCCGCGGTGAGCGACCCGGGAGCTCGTTCCAGGCGTGAGATGGCGACCCGCTCCACGGCCGGCCAGTCGACCAGCCCCTGCCTGGCCGCCCGCTCCGCCCGTCGGCCCGCAACGGTCGCGGCGACGCCGAGCGCCGACCCGATGAGGAAGCCCGGCCTGCCAGATGCGGTCGTCCCGGCCCGCTCCGCGTCCCCCGACGCCGTCGGTCATCCCGCCGGGACCCCCAGGTCCACGCGTTCCACGTCTGGGAATGCCGATCCGAACAGTCGACTGGCCAGGTCGTGGAACGCCACCGGATCGCCGGTCGTCAGCTGCCGATGGGACGCCGCGCCGACCCGTTCGTCCGGCGCGTCGTGACCCGCGCGACCCGCGTCGGCAGCCGTGCCGCGCGTCGTACCCGGCGCCTCCAGTCCGTTGACGATGAGGAGCTCGGCCAGCGCCGAGGCCGTGGCCGTAGCCGAGTCCACGATGGCGACGCGGTCGCCCACCGCGGCCGCGATGAGGGATCGAAGCAACGGGTAGTGGGTGCAGCCGAGGAGCAACGTATCCACGGTCGCCCCCGGTGGCCGCGGGAAGATGGACTCACCCGACGAGTCCGGCCCGCCCAGCAGTGGCGCGAGGGCGTCCGCGATGGCGGCCTCGGCGATCGGGCCTGCCAGGATCCCGGATTCCACGAGCGGCACGAGCGCCGGCGTGGCGTGCTCGTACACCTCGACCGCCGGGTTCTCGTCCTTGATCGCCTCGAAGTAGGCGTGTGAGCGGATCGTGGCGGGCGTGGCGATGACCCCGACCCGGCGGTTGCGCGTGGCGAGCGCCGCCGCCGACGCCCCGGCCCGGATGACGCCCAGGACCGGCAGGTCGTAGCGACGCCGATACGACGCCAGCCCGACCGCGGTGGACGTGTTGCACGCGACGACGATGGCCTTGACGTCCCGCTCCACGAGCGCGTCGAGCGACTGCGTCGAGAACTCGAGGACCTCGTCGTCGGTCCGGATCCCGTACGGCGTGCGGGCGTTATCGCCCAGGTAGATCGTGGATTCGTGGGGCGACCGGCGGACGATCTCGCGCAGGACCGTCAGGCCACCCACTCCCGAGTCGAAGACACCGAGGGGACGCGGGTCGGACATGGCCTACTGGCGTGCGGCGCTGGCCGCGACCCGCGCAGACCCCAGGAGTTCCTCGGCCGTGCGCAGGATGTCCTGGCTGACGACGGCCGCCGGATTGGCCAGGACGAACGGGACGCCCTCGTTGTTCGCCTGGACGACGAGCATGCCGTCGGACATGACCCGGTGCTCCGGAACGCGCCCCAGGGCTCGCTCGAGGTCGCCCGGATCGATGCCGCCGGGCGAGTCCGCCCGATTGACCAGGTAGTGGACCTTGCTCGCCGGATAGCCGATGGCCCGGAACGTGTCGGCCATGGCGACCGTGTTGTGGATCGTCGTGGAGTCGTAGGTCACGATCTCGATGATCGTGTCGCTCGTGTCGAGGAACGCCAGGTTCACGTCATTGAGATGGCTGCTCATGTCGATGACGATGACGTTGTAGACCCGGCGCAGCAGCGACAGGATCTTGTCCAGGTCGCGCGGCGTGATCATCTCGGCCATCTCGATGCGCGGCGGCGCGAGCAGGATGTCGATGCCGGACGGGTCGCGCCACAGGACGTCGCCCAGGTCCGACTCGGCGATCCGGTCGGTCGGCAGATCCAGGATGGACGGCGCATCCGACGGCACCTTGAGGAGCGAGCGCAGGTCGCCGAACTGGAGGCTGCCGTCGATGAGGACCGTGCGCTGGCCGAGCTGGCCGATGGCGACCGCCAGGTTGAAGGCGATCGTCGTCTTGCCCACCCCGCCCTTCGGGGCGAACACGGACATGATCCGAGTCCCCATCGTCGCCTGGTCGAGGGCGTAGTCCTTCTTGACCTGGGCGACGCGGGTCATGAGGTCGAACCCGGAGAACGGCATCGACAGGACGCCATGGATCCCGTTGGCGACGTCGATCTCGACCGGGTTCTGCGGGACGGTCAGCATGATGACCGGGACGCCGAGCTTGGCCTCGTTGATCATCTCGGCGAGCTTGGGACCCTTGACCCGGCCCTGGAGCAATGCGTCGACGATGACGACGTCCGGACGGAGCTCGGCGATGAAGCCGAGCGCTTTCGCCCCGTCGGTGATGACATCCACGAGCTTCACGTGGGCCTGTGCGTTCAGCAGCCCCCGGATGTATTGCGCGACCTGCGGCACGTCTTCGACGACGAGCAGCCGTGTGCCTTCGTTCGGTGCCATCCGGCCGACGATACCACGCAGCCGTCCGTCGGTTGACTCCCCCGGAGGTCCCGGGTCCGAGGCGACCCGTCAGGGCTTGACAGCCACGAGGACGGCACGCTCGCTGCCGGGGCCGAACGGCTCAAGGCCGTAGCCGCCGGCGAGGACCTCCACCACCAGCCCGGCGTCCTCCGCGAAGGCCACCAGGTCGTCCGCCGAGATGAGTCGAAGGCGGTCGCTGCGGACCCAGCGGTGGGGTGGCTGGCCTTGCTCCCCTTCCTCGAAGATGGTCGTCAGGGAGATCGTGCCCGTGGCCGCGTCATGCGTCGCAGAGCCGGCCTTGGTCACGAGGCGGCCGGTCTCCGGGTCCGTCCGCGGCCACTCGAGGACGATCCGCCCGTCGTAGCGGGCGAGGTCATCGGCGTCGGGCAGCCACACGTCCACGGTCGCCACGCCGCCCGGGGCCAGGTGCTCGGCCAAGGTCCGAAAGGCCGAGCGCTGGGCGTCTCGTGACGCCAGGATCATCAACGAATTGAGGGCGATGAAGGCGAGGCCGTACCGACCGGCGTCCGGCAGTCGAAGACCCAGCAGGTCCGCCTCCACGAGCGTCAGGCGGTCGTCGCCGACGCCCTCGCGCGCGGCGTACGCGCGGGCTCGCTCGAGCATCGCGGGATCCAGGTCCACGGCCGTGACCCGATTCCCGGCTGCGGCCAGCGGGACGGCCAGCCGGCCGCTGCCTGCCGCGAGCTCCAGGATGGGCCCGCCGGTCCGCTCGGCCAGGGCCAGATAGAGGTCGAGGTCGCCCGGATCCTCGGCCAGGTCCAGGTCGTACAGGCGGGCGAGCGCGGCGGACGTGGCCGGATCGATGGCCCTAGCCCTCCCAGCGGACGCGGCCGCCGGCCTGGCGGCGCACGGCCAGGGCGCTGATCGCCTCGAGGGCGCAGCGGTTGGCGGCCATCGCCGTCGTCTCGGCCTGGTCGTAGGGCGGCGAGACCTCGACGATGTCCATCCCGGCGAGGTCCACGGACCCGACGATCTGCCGGATCGCCCGGAGGACCTCGCGGGTCAGCATGCCGCCCGGTTCGGGGGTGCCGGTGCCCGGGGCCATGCCCGGATCGATGACGTCGATATCGATCGACAGGTAGATCGAATCGGGGCCATCGAGGGCCTCGGCGATGGCGTCCTTGATGACGTCCTCGGCGCCGCGCTCCTCGATCTCGGTCATGAAGTGGTAGCGGAGACCCTGCTCCTGCATCCACTCGAAGGTCTCCTTCGGCGGCCAGTAGCCGCGCAGGCCGACCTGGACGAAGTTGCTGCCCTTGACCGCGCCGGATTCGATCAGGCGGCGCATCGGCGTGCCGTGGCTGGCCAGCACGCCCCAGCCGTCGTTGGCGGTATCCGCGTGGGCGTCGAAATGGACGATCCCGATGCTCCCCGGTCGGCGCACTTCGGCGATCGCGGTCGCGGCCGGCCACGTGATCGAGTGGTCCCCACCCAGGATGATCGGGATGGCGCCGGTCTCCGCGACCTCGCGGACCTTGCGGTAGATCATCGCGTGGCCGCGCTCGATCCAGGATGGGACGATGTTGGCGTCGCCGGCGTCGACGACGGTCAGGACCTCGAACGGATCCACGTCGAGTTGGAGCGAATACAGGGAGCCGCTCGTGTACTGGGCCTCGCGGATGGCGCGCGGGCCGAACCGGGCCCCCGGGCGGTGGCTCACCGCGTCGTCGAACGGGGCCCCGACGATCGCCACGTCCACGTTCCGACGGCGCAGCTCGGCCGGGTCCGTGATCCAGGGGAGCTTGCTGAACGTCGTCGGGCCGACGTAGGTCGGCAGGTCGAAGTCGTCGAACGTCTCGAACTCGGCATCCCAGCCGTTGTGGGACGCGAAGTCCTTGTCGAGGGACGGATCGTGCGGGCGCTCAGCCACGGGAGTCCTCCGGGAGACGGCCGCGGATCGGTTCGCCGCGGGAAGGTCGGGTCCGTCTCGCTGGGGGCGCCGCCGGTTCGAGTTCGTCGTCCAGCGGGGCGCGCCGGCTCGATGGTAGCACCGGCTGTTTCGCGTCTACGCCGCCCCGCGGAACTCCCGCCAGGCCGCTTCGACGAGGGCCGGGTCGGCGAACAGGTCGTAGGCGGTCTGGGCGACGAGCGTGGCGGCGAGCAGCGTCACCTCATCCGCCCGGGGCGTGACGGCCGCATCGCGGAACTCGATCGAGTGCCCTGCCGTGCCCTCCGGCGCGAAGGCCAGGTCCGGGTGGATCGTGGGGCAGACCCAGCTGACATTGCCCATGTCGGTGCTGCCCGCGTTCAGGTCGTCGCCCATCTCGTCGATGCCGTAGGCGTTCATGTTGGCCGTGAAGAGCCCGCCCAGGACCCGATTGTTGTTCATCGTGGTGGCCCCGCCGGAGTAGGTCACCTGCACGGTCGTCCCGGTCGCGATGGCCGCCGCCTCGCACATGGCCGAGAACTGGGTCTTCATCACCTCGTAGTAGTCCTGCTCCGTGCTCCGGAGCATGAACCAGGCCCGCGTGTGGTCCGGGATGATGTTGGCCGCGGTGCCGCCCTCCTGGATGATCCCGTGCACCCGCGCCGACGGCAGCAGCTGCTGCCGCCACAGGCCGACCGAACTGAACAGCAGGACCATGGCGTCGAGGGCGTTCTTGCCCTTCCACGGGTCCGACGACGCGTGCGCCTGGAGGCCGGTGAAGACGACGTCCACGTCCTCCGACGCGAGCGGCCAGCTGTAGACGTGACTTCGATCGCACGGGTGGTACAGGAGCGCCGCGTCCAGGCCCTCGAACAGGCCGTCCTCGATCATCTGCTTCTTGCCACTCCCCCGCTCTTCCGCCGGGCAGCCGAGGAACACGATCTCGCCCGACAGCTCGTCGGCGATCGAGGCCAGGGCGATCGCCGCGCCGACGCCGGATGCGGCCATGGTGTTGTGGCCGCATCCGTGGCCGAGTCCCGGCAGGGCGTCGTACTCGGCGAGGATGCCGATGCGCGGTCCGTCGCCGCCGCGGCCACCGCGCTTCACGGCGCGGACCGCCGTCGCGAGGCTGCCCGCGGGCGCCGTGACGTCGAACCCGTGGCGAGTGAGAGCTTCGGCGACCCAGGCGGCCGCATGGACCTCCTCGTATGCCGGCTCTGGATCGGCGTGGATCCGGTGCGACAGGTCGAGGATCTCGTCGCGGGCGGCCTCGACCGCCGCGGCCAGGCGAGCCTTCATCGCGACGTTCGGTTCGGCGGGGGTCGTGCTGGTCAGCGCGGACACGGATCCTCCTGCAGCCCAGACCGGGCGCGGCGGCGTGGGAGCCTCGATCGTAGCGGCCCGGTCGGTCGCGCGTCTCGGCGGACCACCCCGCGGGTCAGCGCTCCGCGGACAGCGTCGCCTCCGCGACCACGATCAGGGCGATCATGAACAGGGCGATCGGCAGCTCCAGGACACCCTGGAGTCGAAGCACGACCAGGAGCGTGATCACCAACCCGACCCACGCCCCCCGCCGAGCGGCGCGTGTCCAGTCGCCCTGGAAGGCGATGCGCTTGTGCCGTCCGAACGCGGTCAGCCAGAACAGCGGGATCGTCGTCAGTCCGACGGCCAGACCCATCAGGGCGGCGCCCGAGGAACCCCGCGCTCGGGTCCTTGATCGGATCCTGCGTCGTCACGACCAGCCCGACCAGGATCCAGACGACGAAGGCAGCCGCGAACACGCCCAGATTGAGCAGCCGGTCGCGCGCTTCCATGACCAGCGAGTCTAGGGCCTCGACCCCGTCGCCGGCCGCCCACGGACGGATCAGCCGAGCGGCACCGTCGAGGAGCGCCGTCACCGGGTCGGTGTCCGGGGTGTCCAGGCCGGCCAGCGCGGTCGCGACGGCGCGGCGAAGGTCGTCGCGGGTGAACGGCTGCAGCAGGACGCCGTGGACCATGGCCTCGTGGGTGCGAGCGCGGTCCAGGGCGGCGGAGTCGGGCGACATCAGTACGACCCGGAGACCGGGCCGGGCCAGCGACAGGCGGGCGGCGAGTTCGATGCCGGACATGGACGACATCTCGATCGCGCTGACGAGCAGGTCGGGTTCGACGTTCGATCCGAAGACCTCACGCAGGGCGGCCCGTCCATCCGTGGCCACGATGACGCGAAGGCCGGCCTCGCCAAGCAGCCGCCCGATGCGTTGGGCCTCGCGTCGATCCTCGTCCACGACGACGGCCGTCCCCAGCCCGACGGGCACCAGCGAGCCCACCCACCTCCGTGGGCGAGACGCGTTCCGCCGCCGGCGTGCCGGGCCGGTCGTCAGGCATGGTCGATGTGGCCTCCAGGTCCTCCGACGTCGCCCAGCGACGGGGAGCCCGGAGGATGGACGCCATGGGCGGAACCGTCGACTCGGGCGAATGCCCTATCGGCGCGCGACGCTCGACGGGCAGATGTCCCGGAACGCGCAGTACGTGCAGGCGAGGTAGTCGGGCTTCGGGGCGTAGTCCCTCGCCCGCATCCCGGCCGCCGCGGTCTGGATCTTGTCGCGTGCCTTGGCCAGCCGCTTCGGATCCACCGGGACCTCTCCCACGAGTCCCGACTCCAGGAAGTGCAGGGCGACCGTGTCGGGCAGGCGGCCGGTCATCGCCTCATAGCCCATCGCGTAGATCTGGAGCTGGAGCGAGTCCCGGGCCCGCTGGCGTGCCTTGACCGGGTCGCGGACATCGGACGACTTGTAGTCCGTGATCGTCACCCGTTCCGGGCCGAGCATCTCGAGCGTCGGCGAGACCACGTCCGCGCTCGGTGCGGTCGCGGCTGGCGGGCGTGGGCTGGCGCTGACGGCGTCACCGGCTGCCACGATGTCGACCCGGTCCCAGCGACCGCGGACCCGGTCGCCGCCCAGCTGGAAGCTGAACTCGCGCTCGACGTAGGTCGGGATCACCGCATCCGGCTCGAGTTGGGCCGCCCGGAACCGCCGGAGCGCGGCGCGGCCAGCCTCCAGCCGAGCCTCCTCGTGTTCGCGGCTGACGAACCCCTCGTTCGACATCGCGGCGGTGAACGCCTCGCCCAGCTCCGCGTCGGACATGACCTGGCCCTTGGCGTGCCGCTGATGGAAGAGCTGGACGGCCTTGTGCAGGGCGGATCCGTAGATGATCGCGTGGTGCGGAGCGAGTGGCACCCGCAGGACGTGGGCGTACTTGTACTTGAGCGGGCAGGTCAGGTAGTCGTCGATCTGGTAGAAGCTCAGCGACAGCGGCTCGTCGATCGGACCCCTGGCAAGCGCCGTCGGGCCGGGCTGGGCCTCGAATGCCGCCAGGCGCTCCGCGGCGGTGGGGGCGGCCGCGCCGGCGCCGGGGACGCCGGCCGCCGCGGGGAGGTCCAGGGCCTCGAGCACGAACGGTGAGACGCGTCGGGCCCGAGCGCCGCCGTAGTCGGCGGCGTGCGACAGGATGAGTTCGTCGCGGGCCCGGGTCATCGCCACGTAGCAGAGGCGACGTTCCTCGGCCAGGGCGGACTCCGACGTCGGCGGCGTCCCGCGACCCAGACCGGCCGGGAGCGGCAGCGTCTCGCCACGGCCCGACGACGGGAAGCGGCCGGCGACCATCCCCGGCAGGAACACCACCGGGAACTCCAGGCCCTTCGCCTTGTGGACGGTCAGGACGGCGACGGCGTCCGCGTCGGGGTCCAGCTCCGCCGTGGCCGGGTCGTCGCCGGCCTCGATGAGCGTCTCCAGGTGCCGCGCCACGAAGATGGCTCGGTCGTCGGCGAGGATCGCGGACTGGGCCCGGACGATCTCGAAGAACCGGGCGATGTTGCCGAGCGCCTCCTCCGCGGCGACCGAGTCCGTGCCCGCGAGTCGGGCCAGCATCCCGCTCCCGCGCAGGAACCGGTACAGCAGCTCTCCCGCCGGCTGCTCGTGGGCGGCCTCGGCGTACGCCTGCAGGTCCGCGACCAGCTTGGCGACCGTGGCGCGGGTCTCCGGGCCGACCCGCAGGATCCCCGGCTGCTCGACGAGTTCGACCAGGATCGCCCAGACCGACCGATTCCGGCGGCGCGCCATGTTGACGATCGCCGGTCAGGTCCTCGCCGGCCAAGCCCATAGAGCTCGGAGGCGGCCAGCGCGTAGACATCCACGCTGGACTCCGGGTCCGCCACGACCCGCAGGAACGCCAGCAGGAGGCGGACCTCCGGCCGGCTGTACAGCCCCGACGTGCCCGAGAACCGCCACGGCACGGCCGCCAGGTTCAGGGCCCGCAGGATCGGGTCCGCATGGCCGTTCGCCCGGACGAGGATGGCGTGGTCCCGCGGCGCGGCGCCGGCCGCGATCCGCCGGCCGATCTCGGCGGCGATCCAGTCCGCCTCGTCGGACCCCGAGGCGAACACCTCGAGTCGGAGCGGGCTCGGCCTGGGCGATCGGCGCTCCGCGCGGAGTCGCTTGAGCGACGCCGGTCCGGACCTCGAGCCGATCCGGATCGTTGAACCGGATCATCCGGTAGGACGCGTCCAGGATCGGGGCGAGCGAGCGGTAGTTCCGTCGCAGGACGACGGTCCGTGCCCCGAGGTAGCGATCCTGGAAGGCGAGGATGTTGTCGACCGCCGCCCCCCGGAACGCGTAGATGGCCTGATCGTCGTCGCCGACGACCGTCACGTTCCGGTGCTCCTGCGCCAGCAGGGAGACCAGCTCGGCCTGGGCTCGGTTCGTATCCTGGAACTCGTCCACCAGGACGTACCTGAACCGCCCGGCGATCGCCGCCCGGGCCTCCGCCGACGTTCGGACGAGGCGCAGGGCGAGGGCGACCTGGTCGCCGAAGTCGATGCAGCCGTTCTCGGCCATCAGACGCTGGTAGGTCGCGTAGGCCCGGGCCAGCTCGGACTGGCGAGCGGCCCCCTCGACTCGCGGCTTCGCGACCCGACTCCGCGATCGACCAGCGCCGCCTCGGCGGCGACCCGATCGGCATGCGCCAGGTAGTCGTCCGGGCTCACGTCCTCGTCCTTGCACCGGCTGAAGAGGGTCGCGAGCGCGGCCAGGAATCGCGTCGGGTCGCCGAGCGGCCGATAGGCATCCAGCTCGAACTCGAACAGGTGCTCGCGCAGGAAGATGACGACCTCCGGCCGCGACAGGACGCGCACGTCGGTCGGCAGCCCCAGCTCCAGGGCGTACTCGCGGATGAGGCCGTCCCCGAAGGCGTGGAACGTGGCGATCGCCGTGTCCGTGTAGCCATACGGGACGAGCTGGTCGACCCGGACGGCCATCTCCTCGGCCGCCTTGTCCGTGAAGGTCAGCGCCAGGATCTCCGAAGGTCGCGCGCGACGGGTGGCGATCAGCCAGGCGATCCGCCGCGTGATGACCTGCGTCTTGCCGGTGCCCGCGCCGGCCACGACGAGCAGCGGTCCGTCCCCGTGGGTCACGGCCCGAAGCTGGTCGGGATCGAGACCACCGAGCAGCGCCTCGAGGCCGTGCGCCGGACCACCCGGCTTCGGCGCCATGACCGGCACGAACTCGCGCCAGGCAGGCAGCTGATCCAGGGGCGATGGCTCGCGGCGCGGCCGCCGGCGAGCTGCGGGTCACGGGCGGAGGTCGGGCGTGGCTTCGAGGTGGTGGGGGCCATGGCGGTACCTTGGCCGGCCGCCGTGTCAGCTAGCCTGTCAGGCCGTCGCCTGCTTGATCGCCGCCTGCTCCTCCTCGGACAGGCTGGTCTCGGACCGACCGGCCTTGACCGCCTTCGCGTAGAAGCGCGTGCCCTGCCGGGCGTGCAGGCTGGACAGGATCCAGCCGTCGCCCTTGGCGTCGAGCATCGCGAGGGCGAAACTCTGGTTGCCGCCGGTGTCCTCGAACGGGTTGTAGCGCACGAGGCCCACCCGCTGGAAGGCGGTCGGCATGACCGATTCGAGGGCCTTCGTCCGAGCCGACACGTCGTCCAGTTCGCGGGCGACGGCATAGACCTTGTCGATGTGCGCCTCGAGCACGCCCTCGAAGCTCTTGCCGCTCTCGCCCGCGGGTGATGCCGTCGAGTCGGACGCTCAGCCGGCTCGTGCGTCGCAGCAGCGCGACGACGATCACGAGCAGCACGACGGTCAGGATGGCCAGGACGGCCACGAGCGGACCGAGCTCAGACTCCAGGAGCGCGTTGGGATCGATGTCCGGGTCCTCCTCAGGGCGAGGGCGAGTCTAGCAGCCAGGCGCACGGCGAGGCGGCCACGCCGTCGGCTGACCGAACCGACGACCGGTGCTATCCTTCGCCGTCGACTCGACCTACTCGACGGAGGCCTCCGCCAGACCCATGGCCAAGCGCGCCCGAGGCAGCACCTCACGACCCGGCCAGCGTGCGCCGATCCAGCGCAGCGCGCCCCGGTCCAAGACCGGCACGGTCACGCCCGACATCGACCTCGACGAGACCGCCCTGGCCGCGTATGGCGGACAGTCGCTGACCGAGGCGGACATCGCCCGCGCGGCCGAGCTCGAAGCCGCAGATCGTCGCCGAGCAGAAGGCCGCCGAGGGCGCCGCGAACACCGCCCGGACCCGAGTGGCCACGCCCGGCCCTCGCCCGGCCGGCGGTAGCATCGCGGTCGCGGCCGCGGAGGAATACGCCTACGTCGCGCGCGACGTCCGTCGCGATCGTCCTGATCGGCGGCTCGCTGATCGCCCTGCTGTTCGCGGGCTGGGCCCTCGTCACCTTCACGGGCCTCGGCATCTTCCAGTAGGGTCCGCGCGGCGCGGATCGGCCCCGCGCTACCATCGCGGACATGCCGCCCGCCAAGCGATCCGGGGGCGCCCGACCCGAAGCCCTCTTCCAGCCGCCGCCCGAGCGCCAGCCGCTGGCCGCCCGCATGCGCCCGCGCTCGCTCGAGGAGTTCGTCGGACAGGACCACCTCGTCGGCGAACGCGGTCCGCTCCGGCGCAGCATCGCCCGTGGCCACCTGGCGTCGCTCCTGCTGTGGGGGCCGCCGGGGACCGGCAAGACCAGCCTGGCCCGGCTGCTGGCCGGCGAGATCGGCGCCCACTTCGTCTCGATGTCGGCGGTCATGTCCGGCGTCGTCGAGGTCCGCGCCACCATCGCCGAGGCGCAGGAGCGACTCGCCCTGCACGGCAGCCGCACGATCCTGTTCCTCGACGAGATCCATCGCTTCAACAAGGCCCAGCAGGACGCGCTGCTCCCGCATGTCGAGGACGGCACGGTCACGCTCATCGGGGCGACGACCGAGAACCCGTACTTCGAGGTGAACGCCGCGCTCCTGTCGCGGATGCGCGTCTGGCGGCTCGAGTCGCTGACCGACGACGACGTCGCGGCCGTCGTCCGGCGCGCCCTCGAGGATCCGGAGCGCGGGCTGGCCGGTCCGCTCGGTCCCGACGGCGGCGTCGCCCTGACCGCCGAGGCGTTCGACCACCTCGTGTCGCTCGCCGGCGGCGATGCCCGCTCCGCGCTCAACGTCCTCGAAGGGGCCGCCGCCCTGGCCGAGTCCGAGGGGATCCGCGACGCGGACGGCCGGGTCAGCCCGACCCTCGAGGACGTCGAGGCCGCCGCCCAGCAGCGCGTCCTGGCCTACGACCGGGCCGGCGACGGCCACTACGACACCGCCAGTGCGTTCATCAAGAGCCTGCGCGGCAACGACCCCGACGCCGCGCTGTACTGGCTGGCGGCGATGATCGCGGCCGGCGAGGACCCCAAGTTCATCGCCCGCCGGCTGATCATCAGCGCGTCCGAGGACGTCGGGAACGCCGATCCGCGCGCGCTCCAGGTCGCGGTCGCGGCCGGCCAGGCGCTCGACTGGATCGGGCTGCCGGAGGCGCAGTACGCCCTCGCCCAGGCGACCACCTACATCGCGACCGCGCCGAAGTCGAACCGGTCCGGCCAGGCGTACTGGGCGGCGGTCTCGGACGTCGAGGCGAGCGGCGCGCTGCCCGTCCCGCTCCACCTGCGCAACGCCGCCCATCGCGGGATGAAGCAGCACGGCATCGGCGTCGGCTACCGCTACTCGCACGACTTCGAGGGCGCCGACGTCGACCAGCAGTACCTGCCGGACGCGCTGGCGGCCCGGCGCTACTACCTGCCGACCGACCAGGGCTACGAGGCGACGCTCGCTGCCCGGATGACCGCCCGGCTCGAGGCCCGCGCCGCCGCCAAGGCCGCCGGACGTCCGAAGCGCTCGACGATGGCGTCGCCGGAGATCAAGCCCCGCTCGGGCGAATCGCTGATGAAGACGCGCGAGACCAACCGGAAGAAGCTCGCCGATACCGAGAAACGCGACGCGAGCAGCTGACGGAAGGATGACCGCCGACAGTCAGCCGCTCGGTCGCCGGCGGGGCAACTAGGGGCACGCCTCGATCGTCTCCTGGCCGGCACGAAGCATGATGGCCCCTGCCACTTTCTCCACCATGCCCACCGACTCCTTGAGGAACCACTCGCGATTGCTCACTGCCGATCGATCCTCTCCCGGGTCCCAGGCCTCGAAGCCCGCTTGGAGCGTCGCGATGTCGCCTTCAGTCAGCGAGCCCGGATCCTTGAGACCCTTGTACAGCACTGCGTGAACAACCTTGTCGAGACAGCCCGCTATGGCGCTTGGCGCGGCGGTCGGTGACGAGACGGGGTCCGGCGTCGGCGCCGGCGTGGCGGAAGCGACAGGCTCCGCGGCCGGTGCGGATGTGGTCGGGGCAGTCGTGGGTGCTGCCGTGCTCGGGACCGTCGTGGCCCCAGAACACCCAGCGACGACGATCGCGGCGAGCGCCAAGGGCATGAAGAGACCAGGACGCATCGCAGGAGCCCTCACTGTGACCGCGGGCTATGGCCCGCTGGTGATTGCGAACCGTACAGGGTTCCCCAGCGTGGCGTTGGGCTTCTCGGGCGTGGGCGGGCGGGGCCACCAGGGGCCAGCGACCATCACATCGCGCCGCAGGGAACGACGAGGCCACGCTCGCGGCCCGGATGACCGCTCGCCTCGAGGCCCGCGCCGCCGCCAAGGCCGCCGGACGCGCGAAGCGCTCGACGATGGCGTCGCCGGAGATCAAGCCCCGCTCCGGCGAATCGCTGATGAAGACGCGCGAGGCCGATCGCAAGAGGCTCGCCGACACCGAGAAACGCGACGCGAGCAGTTGACGGAAGCCCGCGGCGTTTGACGGAATCGGCCCGCGGCCCCACGGTGGGGTGGCAATCGCCGGCGCCGGGCTCGCACTTCGCGGTCCGCTGCGCGCGATGGATCGGAATCCCTTCCCATGGCTCGAACGTCCTTCTCTGCGCCTGAGGCGCGCATCGTCGTCAGCACCGACGGCTACTTCGACGTCTATCCGACGTCCGCCCGGACCAACGGCGACAAGCCCGCCTATCGCGGCCGCCTGGCCGAGCTCGGTGCGGGCATCCGCGGTGTCGACGACCGCCTCGCGGTCCGGCCCGACTCCGTCGCGCTGTCCGACGCCGTGACCGCCTGGGCGGCCGTCAACGGCGCCTCGGCGCTGTCCGGCGGCATCGGCAAGGGCCGCGACGGCAACGAGGAAGCCGCATGAAGCGTCGCAAGGTGACCTACCCGGTCGCGAAGACGCACACGAAGGGAGCGCCACGTCCCGGCGCCGGCGGTGACGTCGTGATGGTCCGCCCGAACCTCGCGTCCATCGACGTGACCGCGATCGCCGGCAAGACAGGGCTCAAGGTCGGGGCCAAGGTCCGGATCAATGGCACCGGCCTGTACGCGGGCGAGGAAGCCACGATCGAGCGACTGGTCGCCGGCGTCATCCCCGCCGCCACCGTCCGAACGACGTCCGGCGGGACGCGCAACGTCCGCACGATCGACCTCGACCCGATCGTCCGCGCCGGATAGTCGTCCCGGTCGCACGGCGATGGACGACAATCCACCGATGACGAGCAAGAAGGCGCCGCCGAAGGCGATGGCGAAGGGCTCCCAGAAGGCATCGACGAAGGCGGACCTCCCGCCCAAGGCGACGTCGGGTCCGGCCCCGAAGCCGAAGGCCGCGCGCAAGCCGCCGAAGTCAAGGGTCCTTCTCGACGCCGAGCCCGGCATGCCGCCGGTCGATCTCGAGCCCGAACCGCCCTCCGAGCCCCCCGTCGACGAGCCGACCTCGGATGCCTTCGGTGCCCTGGGCCTGGACGCCCGCTTCCTCGCGACACTGAGCGGGCTCGGGTACGAGGAGCCGACGCCGATCCAGCGCGAGGCGATCCCGCCCCTGCTCGACGGCCGCGACCTCCTCGCCGAGGCCCCGACCGGCACCGGCAAGACCGCGGCGTTCGCGCTGCCGACGCTCCAGCGCATCCCCATCGGCCAGGCCGCCCCAGGTTCCGCGTCTGCGCTGATCCTTGTCCCGACGCGCGAACTCGCGATGCAGGTCGCCGAGGCGTTGAGCAAGTACGGTCGGGCGTTGGGCGCCCGCGTCCTGCCGGTCTACGGCGGCCAGCCGATCAGCCAGCAGCTGCGTGGCCTGCGCGCGGGCGTCGATATCGTCGTCGCGACGCCGGGCCGGGCCGTGGACCACCTGAAGCGCGGCAGCCTGCGCTTCGACGACGTCCGGATCGCCATCCTGGACGAGGCCGACGAGATGCTCGACATGGGCTTCGCCGAGGACCTCGAGACGATCCTGTCGGCCACGCCCGAGGGGCGCCAGACGGCCCTCTTCTCGGCCACGATCTCGCCGACCATCACCCGGATCGCCAAGCGCCACCTGCGCGAGCCCGTCCGGGTCACCGTCCATGCCGAGAAGGTCGCCGCCGGCGAGAGCGCCCGCGTCCGCCAGGTCGCCTACGTCGTCCGGCGGTCCGACAAGCTGGCCGCCCTGTGCCGGATCCTCGACGTGGAGGACCCGACCTCCGCGCTCGTCTTCGCCCGGACGCGCGGCGAGGTGGACGATCTCGCCGAGGCGCTCAGCGCTCGCGGGCACGACGCCGGCGCCCTCCATGGCGGCCTCGCCCAGGAGGGCCGCGACCGGATGATGGGCCGCTTCCGGGACGGCTCCCTGGACGTGCTCGTCGCGACGGACGTCGCCGCGCGCGGCCTCGACATCGACCACGTCTCGCACGTCGTCAACTACGACGTCCCGTCCGACCCGGACCAGTACGTCCATCGGATCGGGCGGACCGGCCGTGCGGGACGCGAGGGCGTCGCGATCACGCTCGTCGAGCCTCGCGAGCACCGCCAGCTCCGGAACATCGAGCAGGCGACGCGCTCGAAGCTCCAGATCGCCCACCTCCCGACGGTGGCGGACCTGCGCGAGCGGCGGACCGAGATCCTGCGGGCGAACCTGCGGGAAGCGCTCCTCGCCGATGACTTCGACCGGTATCGCGGCGTCGTCGAGCCGCTGGCGGACGAATTCGACCTCGTGGACATCGCGCTCGCGGCGATCAGCCTGATCGAAGGCGCCACGACCAACGACGCGGATGAGGTCGAACTGGCCTCGCCCCCACTCGGGATGCCACCGCCCGCCCGACCCGTCCGGCCGATGCCGGGCCGGGGGCCTCGGCCTGGCTACGCCCCTGGATACGCGCCTGGCGGTCCGGGCGGCCGGCCGATGCCCGGACCCGGCGGCCGCCCCGCGCCGAGTGCCGATCGCCCGGGGAGTGGCGGCCCGTGGGTCCGCCTGTTCGTCGGCGGAGGCCGCCAGATCGGGCTCCGTCCCGGCGACCTCGTCGGGGCCATCACGAACGAGGCGGGCGTGCCCGGCTCGGTCGATCGGCGCGATCCGCATCGACGACGGGTTCTCGCTCGTCGACGTCAACGCGGCGGTCGCGGACCAGGTGGTCCGAGCCCTGCGCGACGCGACGATCCGAGGCCGCAAGCTGCCCGTCCGCTTCGACCGGTAGCGACACAGGCCCGGGGTCCCAGGCGTCGTGCGTTCGTGATCCGTCGGCTGTACCTGACGACCCGTCGCGCGATCGAGCGCGTCTTCCCACGCGGGGCGATCCTCCTCTCGTTCCTGTCGCTCGCCTACTTCGCGACGGGGATCGTCCGCAACCGGGTCTTCGCCAACACGTACGGCGCGGGCGCGGAGCTGGACGCGTACAACGCGGCGTTCCGGATCCCCGAGATCGCCCTGGACGTGCTGGTCGCCGCCGGCCTGACCGCGCCGTTCGTGCCCATCTACAGCCGGCTCCGCCATGACGAGGGCGACGACGCATCGGCCAACGTGTTCGGGCGGACGGTCCTGACGGGCGCGGTCGGCGTGATGACGATCGCCAGCGTCGCGATCTTCCTCGCGGCACCCTGGCTGGCCGGCGTCATCGGCGAGGGGTTCGACCCGGCGACGCAGGACCTGTACGTGCAGCTGCTTCGGATCAACTGTGTCGCGCAGGTCTTCTTCGCGGCGTCCATCGCCCTCGGCGAGATCCTCGTCGCGCACCGCCGCTTCCTGTTCTACGCGCTCGCCCCGATCTTCTACACGACCGGCATCATCGTGTTCACGGTCCTCTTCGCCGGCACGTACGGGATCGTGGCGACGGCCTGGGGTGCGGTCGCCGGCGCCGCGGCCCACCTCGCGATCCGGGCGATCGGCACGACCCGGACGACGTTCCGCATCCGCCCGTCGTTCGCGATCCGGACCGCGGCGTTCCGCGAGTTCATCCGCCTGATGGTCCCCCGGATGTTCTCGGTCGCCGTCGAACCGCTGACGATCACGTACTTCACCCGCCTGGCGGCCGGTCTCGGGGTCGGGGCCGTCTCGGCGCTCAACTTCGGGCTGGACTACCAGGTCCTGCCGGTCAGCCTCATCGGGGTGTCGTTCTCGCTGGCGGTCTTTCCCGTCCTGTCTGCCGCGTACGCCGATGACGACCGGCGGGCGTTCCGCGCCATCCTCCTTCGCAACGTCGTCACCATCGGCATCCTGACCACGCTCGCCGCGATCGCGCTGTTCGTCCTGTCCGGCACGCTCGTCGAGGTCCTGCTCGGCGGCGGCAAGTTCACCGCCGAGGACGTGGCGACGACGTCACTCGTCGTGGCCGCCTTCGCCCTGTCGATCCCGTTCGACGCGCTCGCCTACCCGCTCTCGCGCGGCCTCTATGCGACGCACGACACGCTGCGCCAGGTCATCGCCTCGTTCGCGGGCCTCGGGGTGGTCGATCGTCGCCAGCCAGCTCCTCGAGCCGACGGCCGGGATCCTCGCGATCCCGTTCGGGTACGCCGCCGGGATGCTCGCCAAGGACGTCGCTGCTGGCCGTCTTCCTGGCGGCGCGCGTGCGGCGCATCGGCCGGGACCTCGGCGGAGCGGCGGTCAGTCCCCCGGCGCCTTGAGCGTCGGAACCACCGAGATGTACAGGCCATCGCGATCGGCGTAGTGGCCTTCGGGCCGCTTCCAGGGAAGGTAGTTGCGGATCATCTCGGGCAGGTCCTGGAATGTCCCCGGCGGGTCGGACTGGCCCCAGATGCTCGACTTCCACGGGTACCAGGGATCGAGGATGTACGCGCCCGAGATCTTCGAGTACGGGAACACGGCCGGATCGGAGTCCGCCCGGTAGCCGGTCATCACCCAGGCGTGTGCCCCGCGCCAGGCCAGCAGGATGACCGGCGATCCGGTCTCCTGGATCGCGACCGCGGCGTCGCGCAGGGCCGCGAACCGTGAGTCATAGGCCCGGACCTCGTAGCCCGGGCGCCCCATAGGCGTCGAGGGCGAGGGCCATCGCCGACGGTCCCCACAGGCCGTTGTGGCTGTCGTCGTAGCTCTCCCACTCCTTGACCCGACCGTTCAGTTCCCGCTGGAACCGTTCCGAGGTGTCGGCCAGGCCCAGGAACGCCAGGGTCGTCTGGACGGCCGCGGGCGCACACCACGTGTCCTTGACCTCATGGGCGAAGACGGCCTCGGGATCAGTGGCGATGTCGACGTCCATCGCGACCTTTCGGGGGGTCGGGGCTGGCGTCGGTGACGGCGTGGGCACAGGGGTCGGGCTGGCCGCCGGGTCGAACGAGGTCGAGGCGACCGGCTCCGGCGTCGGTGTCGCGGTCGGCGGCGGCTCCGTGGGTGGCTCCGTGATCCGGACGGTCACCGCGCCCGGACGGTCGGGCGGCGGACCGGTGATCACCCGGTCGATCCTGGCCAGCAGCCGATCGAACCTGTCGCCGACGCCGAACGTGTCGGTCGCCACGAGCAGGCCGCCCACCACGACCATGGCCACGACCGCCAGCGCGACCACGCGAAGGACGCGAGCTCGGCGGTGGCGGCGTGCGGACTCGAAGTAGCTGTCGGGCATCGCGCTGGGGAGCTCCGAGGGCGGTGGCGGATCGATCGGCGTCACCGGGTGACGCGGTGAAGACGCCGCGGGACCGGCCTGCGTTACGGGGCCGGGTGACCCCGGTCCTCGCCTAGCGTCGCACAGGTCGCCATCCGGGGCGTCCGACGCGGCTCCGCCATCCGTGCCACCATCGGGAGACTCTCGTCCGACCCCACTGCCCGGAGGCTGCCCCGTGGACCGCTTCGAACCGAACCTGCGAATCCCTGGACCCACCGCCCTGCCCGCCAGCGTCCGCGAGGCCGGCGCTCGTCAGATGATCAACCACCGCGGCCCCGAGTTCGCGGCGATGCTCGAGCGGATCCTGACCGGCATGAAGCCGTACTTCGGGACGACCAACGACATCGCGATGATCAGCAGCGCGGGCTCGGGCGGCCTCGAGGCGGCCGTGGTCAACACCCTCTCACCGGGTGACAAGGTCGTCGGCGTGTCGATCGGCTCGTTCGGCGACCGGTTCGCCAAGATCGCCAAGACCTACGGCGCCGACGTGACCAAGGTGGAGGCCGAGTGGGGCTACGCCGCGGCTGCCGACGAGGTGCGGGAGGTCCTCCGCGCGACGCCCGGCACCAAGGCCGTCCTGCTGACCCACAACGAGACCTCGACCGGCGTCATGAACCCGATCGCGTCGCTGGCCGCGGCGATCCACGAGGAGGCGCCCGACGCCCTGATCCTGGTCGACAGCGTGTCCGGGCTGGGTGCGGTGCCCTTCGAGATGGACGCGTGGGGCGTGGACCTCGTCGTGACCGGGTCCCAGAAGGCCTGGATGGCCGCCCCCGGGTTGGCCATGATCGCCGCCTCGCCGCGGGCCTGGACCGCGATGGAGACGGCCACGATGCCGCGGTTCTACCTGGACCTGCGTGCCCACCGCGACAGCCACGCCAACGGCCAGACGCCGTGGACCCCGGCGATCGCCGTCGTGTACCAGGTGGACGAGGGCCTGCGGATCATGGCGGCCGAGGGCAAGGACGGCGTCTTCGCCCGGCACGAGGCCTGCGCCGCCGCGGCGCGAGCCGGCCTGACGGCGCTCGGGTTCGACCTCTTCGCCGACCCGGCCGTCGCGTCGAAGACCGTCACCGCCGCCAACGTCCCCGAGGACCTCGACTGGAAGTCGTTCAACGGCGAGGTCAAGCGGCGCGGCGTCGTCCTGGCCGGGGGCCAGGGCAAGTTGACCGGCAAGATCTTCCGGCTGGGCCACCTCGGGTCGGTCACGCTCGAGGAGATCCTCGGGGCGATGAGCACGCTCGAGATGGTCTCGATCGGCGTCGGCCGGCCAGTGACCCCGGGATCGGCCGTCGCGGCCGCCCAGGTCGCCGCCCTCGAGTCCTATGGCGTGGTGACCCGAGCCGAGGCCGCGGCCGCCGGATGAGGATCCTCGTCGCGGAACCCGTCGCCGCCGAAGGCGTCGAGCTCCTTCGCGCCCGTCACGATGTCGACGAACGACATGGCCTGAAGCCTGATGAGCTGCTGGCCATCATCGCCGACTACGACGCCCTGGTCGTGCGCAGCCAGGTCCAGGCCGACGCCGCCCTGATCGCCGCCGGCACGCGGCTCGTCGTCATCGGGCGGGCCGGGGTCGGCGTGGACAACGTCGACCTGGACGCCGCCACACGGGCCGGGGTCACGGTCGTCAATGCCCCGACCGGCAACACCATCGCCGCCGCCGAGCACACGCTGGCGCTGCTCTACGCGGTCGCGCGCCGGATCGCCGCGGCCGACGCATCCGTCCGTCGGGGCGAGTGGAAGCGGGCCCAGTTCACCGGACTCGAACTCCGGGGTCGGACGCTCGGGATCGTCGGGCTCGGCAAGATCGGGCTGGCCATCGCGCTGCGCGCCCGGGCGATGGAGATGACGGTCATCGGCGTGGACCCGTTCGTGACCGCCGAGCAGGCCGCCAACCACGGCGTCGAGCTGGTCGAGTTCGAGGCGATGCTCGGGCGAGCCGACGTCGTGACCGTCCACGTCCCGCTCACCCGGACGACCCGCGGCCTGATCGGGCGCGACACGATCGCCCGGATGAAGCCTGGCGCCATCGTGCTCAACGTGGCCCGCGGCGGCGTGCTGGACGAAGCGGCCGTGGCGGAGGCGCTCGCGTCCGGCCAGCTGGGCGGCGCCGGCATCGACGTCTTCGAGAACGAGCCGCCGGCCGGATCCCCGCTGCTTGACGCCCCGAACACGATCCTGACCCCGCATCTCGGTGCGTCCACCGCGGAAGCGCAGGTGCTCGTGTCCGAGGAGGTCGCGGCGCAGATCATCGACGTCCTCGATGGCCGGAGCGCCCGGTATGCGGTGAACGCCCCGCTGCTCACCCCCGAGACGGCCCGGGCGATCGCACCGTACCTGCCGCTGGCCGAGACCCTTGGCCGGTTCTTCGCCCAGTTCTCGCGGGGCGGCGTGAAGACGCTCACCCTGGAGATCGCCGGGGAGCTCGCCGAGTACGACGGTGCGCCGCTGACGGCCGCGGTCCTGCGCGGCCTGCTCGAGACGTCCACGACGGAGCGGGTCAACCTGGTCAACGCGATGGCCCTCGCCAAGGCCCGCGGCATCGCCGTCATCGAGCGACGGACGCCCGATGCCGGCGCGTTCGCCGCGCAGCTGACGCTCTCGACCGAGACCGCCTCCGGCACCACGGCAGTGGCCGGCACGGTCGCCGGCGGCGAGGCCCGCCTGACTCGCCTGGACGACTACCGCCTCGACATGGCGCCGAGCGAAGCGATGCTCATCACCCGGCACATGGACCGGCCCGGCACCGTCGGGCGGATCGGATTGTTGCTCGGCGCCGCCGACGTCAACATCAGCGCGATGCAGCTCGCCCGGTCCAGGCCGCGCGAGGGTGCCCTGATGATCCTCGCCCTCGACGATGACGTGCCGGACGGCGTCGTGGACGCGATCCGTTCCGATGAGGCGATCCTGGACGTCTGGTCCATCCGGCTCGAGGGCGACCGCTGAGCACCGAGCCGAGCCCGATCCCTGACGGTCTGGACGGCGCCCTCGTCCTCGTCCGGCACGGTCAGTCCCGCCTCATCGAGGAGGGCCGCTTCCAGGGCCAGCTGGACTCGCCCTTGACCGCGATCGGCCTGGCCCAGGCCGCAGCCGTCGGTGGACGACTCGCGGCCCGGCGCGTCCCGCCCGTCCTGCCGCTGCCCGCCGGACCGCCGGTCGAGATCGTCCACTCGACCCTGGCCCGGACCGCGTCGACCGCCGACGCGATCGCCAGCGCGATGCGGGACGCCGAACCGGGACTCCCGGCCCCGATCCCACGCGGCGACCGCGGCTTCCTGGAGATCGGCCAGGGCGAGTGGGAGGGCCTGCCGGCCGCCGACATCGCCACGCGCTACGCCGAGACCCTTGCGGCCTGGCGACGTCGACCGTGGGAGA
This sequence comes from uncultured Chloroflexia bacterium, assembly GCA_963738475.1. Taxonomy (GTDB): domain Bacteria; phylum Chloroflexota; class Limnocylindria; order Limnocylindrales; family CSP1-4; genus SPCO01. The sequence goes on along the minus strand of CAVTWU010000028.1, from coordinate 305,564 downwards.
CCGTGGCCCCCGGCGGCGAGACGCTCCCGGACGTCGCGCTGCGCGTCCGCCCGGCGCTGGCGGCCGCGCTGACCACGATGGCCCATGGCCGTGCGGCCGGCACGCTCGATCGGTCCCAGGTCGCCGGCTACGGCGACGCCGCGCCGACGCATCCCTGGTCCGTGGTCGTCGGGCATGACGGCGTCTTCAAGATCGCGCTCCTGACGCTGTTCGACCTGCCCCTGGAGCGCTTCTGGATGTGGTCGATGGACCTGTGCGGGATCAGCGTCATCGAGTTCCGCGCCGGCCGGCCGGTCCTGCGGGCGCACAACGTGACCGACCACCTGGCCGCCCTCGATGCGGCGGCGCGCGGCGACCCCCGCGATCCGACCCGAAGGCGCGCTCTAGCGCCGGCTCGAGCGGGCAGGTTCGACGGGCACGGCGGCCGAGTCCTCGAAGACGGCCGCCGGATCGGGCGAGTCGGACGCCGGCCGCATCGCCGCGGGATCGTCTCGTCGCCCGGCGTCCGATGTCCGCAGGGTCGGCGGTCGGTCATGCGACCAGTCATCGAACCCGGAGACGAGCCGCCCCACGACCGCGCCGCCGACCTCGCTGAAGGCCCGGTCGAGCCTGGTCACGAGGAGATAGATCAGGGCGAACGCCCCGCCGAGCACGGCCGCGCCGGTCACGATGCCGATCGGGATGAAGGGGAATGGCATGGCTCACCTCACGATCCGTCCGGGTCATCCTGCGCGTCCCGAGGGTCCGGCGTCCACGGCCGAACGTCACCGATCCGGGGTCAGAAGGGCCGCTTGCCTCGTCGGAACAGCAGGCGCAGGAGGGTGACCCGGAGTCGTCGTTCGGCGTCTCGCAGGGCCTGGATCCGGTCCGAACCGAGGACCGCCCGGCCGTACGCCGACTCGACCTTCGCCTGCGCGACGGTCTCCAGGGCCGGGCGCGCGTCCGGCAGGACGTCACCGAGCGCGCCCGCGTACTCGTAGACGGTCTGGTTCGGCCGCGGACCGTAGCCGAGTCGTGCGGCGAGGCGCGTCACGGAGCCATAGGCTCGATCCGGTGACGTCGCACCGCGTGGACCGCGCCGCCAGACCATGAAGGAGATGGATCCGACGACGACGAGCAAGCAGGACGGCGACGGCGCTCGAGCAGGCCTGCGCTCGGGCCGCCGCCGGTGCTGCCCGGGCCGCACCCGGCACGAACGGTCGGCCCGGATCGACCTCGTCCGGCGGGCGCGTCGCGACCGGCCCGCGACTCGCGGACGCCCCGGGGACTCGGGCTCGCGATGGCCGGCCCGTCCGGGATCGTCGGCAGTTCGGCCTGACTCACCGCCGGTCGGGTCGAACGGGACCCAGCCATAGCCCGGGAAGTACACCTCCACCCACTCGTGACGATCGAGGGCCAGGAGGGTCTCCACGCCGGTCCGCTCGTCGCGCGTGCCGGGCAGATACCCGTCGACGATCCGGACGGGGACACCGAGCTCGCGCAGCAGGACCGCCATCGTCGTCGCGTAGTACTGGCAGTAGCCGGTCTTGTACTTGGCGAAGCACTCGGACGTGGACAGCTTCTCGGCGGTGCACGACAGGTATCGAACATCGGTGTTGTACACGAACAGGTCGCCGCGATGGAACTGCTGCTCCATCGTCTTGGCCATGTCGTATGGGTTGGTAGTCGCGGCCCTGCGGCATCGCCGAGACCATCTCGGCCAGTAGCGCCTGGGCCGCCGGACCGACCGCGCCGTCAGGGTTCGGCTGCAGGTACAGGGCGACGGATCGTCGTCCGGGTAGGCGGTCCCGGCCTGGCGCAGCTTGTTCGCCGTCAGCCCGCCTTGCTCATCCTCGTCGGCCACTGGCAGCACCGCGGTGACCGCATAGGCGACATCCGAGGCTTGCCGTCGGAGCCCGGCGAAGGCCAGGCCCGGTCCTGACGCATCGAGGGTGACCGTCTGATCCACGGTGGACGGGTTGAGCGGCGACAGGATGTACTTGCCGTCGTAGGCGCCTGGCGTGACCGTGAACGAGATCGCCTGGGACCTGACGCTCGTCGGGGTCTCGTCGCCAGACCCGAGGAGGACGTTGTCGCCGGCGACCCGGACCACGCCAGCGGCCTGCGTGCTCTTCCAGCCGACCAGGTCGAACTGATCGTAGGTGACGGTGCGCCAGTAGAGTCCCTTCGGCGCCGTGGGCGGGAGGCTGATCGTGACGTCGATCTCGTTGCCGCCCACCCAGAAGCCGCGGATCTGGGTCTCGGTCCCGAACTCCGCGTCGAAGCTGCGCGCGTTCGGTCCAGCGGGCAGGAACTTCGCGATGGAGCGGGTGGCGTCGATGACGCCGGCGCTGACGTCATCCCACGCTCCGGCGAGCGGGTCCGACTTGGCCGTCTGCGTCAGGAGCAGCGATCCCGCGATCGCCATGACGATGAACACCGACCCACCGCGAAGGTAGATCCCGGAGATCGCGGCGGGATCGCCGATCCGTCGGCGGAGCCACTCGCCCTGCTCCTCGAGCGCGTGCGAGCGGATGAGCAGGAACAGGGCCGCGATGCTGTACAGGACGAGGTAGCCGAGCTGGTCGTTGTCCGTCAGCGACATGTTGATGACCAGGGCGACCCCGACGATGACGACGGCGTTCAACGGATGACGGTGTCCGAACACGGCATACGACGCGAACATCGATGTCGCCCAGATCAGCAGCCCGAGGACCCACAGGTGGTGCCCGAACTCCTGGGTGGACGAGCGGCCGTTCGATGACAAGGTCGAAGACGGCCTGCACCCCGGCACTCGCGGTCGCCACGAACCGGGCGCCGATCGACGCATCGTCGACCAGCGACCCGCCCACCACGATCGGGATCAGCAGGGCGGCGAAGACGGCACCGATGAGGTAGGTGCGCCAGCGTCCCCAACCGACCTGGGGACCGATGAACCCGGCGAGGACACCGCCGATCGCCGCCCAGGTCAGGAAGTCGGTCAGCTCGTCGCCGCCCATCACCGGGGCCACGTCGTCGACCGCCCACGCCATGACGACGCACATGAGCAACACGAGGCCCAGGGTCAGCCAGCCTTCAGCCGGGCCGCGGATCAGGCGCCGGGTCATCGGGCCAGGATCTCGCCGAGCGAACGGCCGGGGGCCACCGGGTACGCCGGGAGTTCGTACTCGGCCAGGGCATGTCGGATGGCCCGGAACTTCTTGGCCGCCGCTTCGTTGGCCGCGGCGTCCCCCGACGCGTCGAAGGCGCCGGGGTCCAGGACGACGACCGCGCACGCGACGCCTCGGGCCCGGAGGGCCCCGAGGGCCCTGACCCAGGCCGGATCGAGCGAGGCCGTGATGACGACCGCGGTCATGCCGCGACGGAGCCGGCCCATCGTGACGACCAGGGTCTCGAGCAGCGGCGAGCTGCCGTCGGCCTCGACCGCGGCCAGGAGCTGCATGATCTTGAGGTGCTGACGACCGCCTCGATCGGCCGGGAGATGCGCGGTCCGTGACGCGTTGACGGTCATCCCGACCGCCCGGTTCTCGCCGATCGCCTTGTGGGCGATCGAGGCGGCAGCCTGGATGGCGACCTCGGTCGTGGACGCCTCCCCGCGGCCGGCCTGGATGCTGCGCTGGAGGTCGAGGATGATCCACGCGTCCGCGGTCTGCTCGAGCTCGAACTCCTTGACCTGGATCTCGCCGAGTCGCGCCGTCGTGCGCCAGTGGATCCGGTTCATGCTGTCGCCCGGGGCGTACGGCCGGACGGTCGTCGCCAGCGGCGTCGTCTGGAGCGTCCGCTCCGGCGAGGCGTGACTCCCCTCCAGGCTGGCCGTGGGCAGGCGCCAGGCCGGCAGGGGCTCCAGTTTCGGGTAGACGATGACCGACACGCCCTGGCCGACCGTGGCGGACGCCTCGAAGAACCCGAACGGGTCGCCGGTCCGGATATGGAGCGGCTCGATGCGGAAGTGGCCGCGGCGCACGAGCGGGACCCGCACCAGCCACGACCGCTCGCTGCGGCTGCCGAGGCTGATCGCGCGGCCGGGCAACGATCCCGGCAGCGTCGTCGGGTTGTGGACCTCCAGCCATGGCTTGGGCAACCGGCTGCCGTTGCGCAACGTGTAGGTGACCCGCATCTGCTCGCCGACGTGCCCGCTGAGCTGGCTGACGGCATACCCGGCCTCGAGGTCCGTGAGCCCGAGTCGGACCGCCACGTACGAGCCGCCCAGGACGAGGACGGCGAGGTACAGCAGGTAGAAGAGGAACGCCTGGCCGGTCGAGAACGCGGCGATGAGCAGGACCGCCCCGATGACGATGATCTGGAGGCGTCGGATCATGCCTGCGTACCCATGGGCTCGCGGTCCGCGATCGGTCGCCGCGCCTACGCGCCCTTGGTCGACGGCGCGCCGACCTCGGAGCGCCGCAATTCGGTGGGTCCGCCGGTGCCGGTCGGGTGGATGCCGTCGATCGCGGTGGCTGCCACGATCTCGCGCACGACCTGGCCGGACTGGACATCATGGATCGACGAACTGGTCTTGATGATCAGGCGGTGGGCCAGGGTCGGCTCGGCGAGCGCCTTGATGTCGTCCGGGATGACGTAGTCGCGACCGAGCAGGCCGGCGAGCGCCTGGCCGGAGCGGTACAGGGCGATCGAGCCACGCGGCGAGGCCCCGAGGTACACATCCGGGTGATGCCGAGTCGCGTCGACGAGCCGGACGATGTAGTCGGACACGGTCGGGTCGACGTAGATCTCGCGCACCGAGGCCTGCATCTCGCGCAATTCCTCGACCCCGAGGACTTCATCGAGGTCCTCGAGCGGGTGGATGCGCTTCTGCTCGTCGAGGATGACGATCTCCTCGATCGGCTGTGGGTACCCCAGGCGCAGGCGGATCATGAAGCGGTCGAGTTGCGCCTCGGGCAAGGCGAACGTGCCCTCGTACTCGATCGGGTTCTGGGTGGCGATGACGAGGAACGGGTCGGGCATCGGGTAGGTGATGCCGTCGATCGTCGCCTGCCGCTCCTCCATGCACTCGAGGAGCGCCGACTGGGTCTTCGGCGTCGCCCGGTTGATCTCGTCGGCGAGCACGACCTGGCTCATGATCGGCCCCGGCCGGAACTCGAATTCGCGCGTCTTCTGGTTGAAGATCGACAGGCCCGACACGTCGGACGGGAGCAGGTCCGGGGTGAACTGGATGCGCCGGAACGAACACCCGAGGCTCCGGGCGATCGCCTTGGCGAGGACCGTCTTGCCGGTGCCCGGCACATCCTCGATGAGCAGGTGGCCACGGCACAGCAGCGCGACCAGGGACAGGCGGACTTCGTGGTGCTTGCCGACGATGACGCGCTCGACGTTGGCGATGACGCGATCGCCGGTTTCCTGGATCTTGGTCATCGGCCTCTCTCGCATGGGCCCCGGACCGGTCCGGACGGACCTGCCCCTCAAGGCGACTCGGGCTTCGGACGCGCCCCGGGGGACGCGTGTGTCGTCGGAGGATAGTACGTCGGTGTCATTCGAGTGGTTCCCACATCATTAGAGGCATGTCGCAGCCAGAACGTTCAGTCTTCGAGATCGAACGCGAGACCGTCCCGGCGGATGCGCTCGCGCTGACCCGCGAGTGGCTCGTGACGAACGGGATCGGCGGGTACGCGTTCGGGACGGTCGGCGGCGTCGCCACGCGCAGCTATCACGGCCTGCTGGTCGCCGCGTTGACGCCGCCCGTCGGACGGACGGTGCTGGTCGGCGGGCTCGAGGAGTGGGCGACCACGGGTGCCGGTCGCGTGGCCCTGCACACGAGCGAAGCCGACGACGGCCGGATCGAGGGCGACGGGTCCGCGAGGCTGGTGTCGATGGCCCTCGAGGGGCAACGGCCCGTCTTCCGGTACGACCTGGGCGGCGTCGTGCTCGAGAAGCGGGTGTGGATGGCGTACGGCCGCAACACGACCTACGTTCGGTACTCGATCGCGTCCGGTGGTGGGTCCGTCGCTCTCGAGGTGACGCCGCTCACGACGTTCCGGGATCACCACTCGATGGCCCGCGCGTCAGACGGGATCCCCGCCGGACCGCTGCGCGTGCTCACGACGGACGGCGAGGCGGTCCCAGCGGGCCGATGGGTGCGTGGTCGACGCCACCGCGAGGAGACCGCCCGAGGTCAGGCCGATGTGTCCGACCTGTGGGCGCCGGTCGAGCTCCGGGCGACCGTGACGCCGGATCGCCCGTTCACCGTGATCCTGACCGCCGAGGCTGACGAGCCCGTGGACGCTGACGAGGCCCTGGCCGCCGCCGCGGACCGGGAGGCGTCGCTGATCCGGGCCGCGGACGCGGAGCGTGCCAGCCCGTTCGTCCAGCGACTCGTGCTCGCCGCGGACCAGTTCATCGTCGCCCGCGACATCCCCGTGCCGGGCGGCCTCGAGCACGGGCGATCGGTCATCGCCGGCTATCCGTGGTTCAACGACTGGGGCCGCGACACGATGATCGCGCTTGCCCGGCCTGTGCCTCTCGACGGGCCGCCACGCCGAGGCGGCCACGATCCTGCGGTCGTTCGCCCGGTTCGTGCGCGACGGCCTGCTGCCCAACGACTTCCCGGACCGGGCCGAGGACGTCCCCCAGTACCACACGATCGACGCCTCGCTCTGGTATCCGATCGCGGTCCGGGCGCACGCCGTCGCGACGGGCAGCGATGCGCTCCTCGACGAACTGCTGCCGACGCTCCAGTCGATCCTGGACGCGCACATCGCCGGGACACGGTTCGGGATCGGCATGGACCCGGCCGATGGGCTGTTGCGCGGCGGCGCGGAGGGCTACCAGCTCACCTGGATGGACGCCCGGGTCGATGGCTGGGTCGTGACCCCGCGGCGCGGCAAGCCGGTCGAGATCCAGGCCCTCTGGGTCAACGCCCTGCGCATCGTCGGGGAGCGGCTCACGGCGCTTGGCGACGACGCGGGCAGCGCGGCCGGCGCGCGCTACCTGGCCATCGCGACACAGGCCGAGACCTCGTTCCGGTCGCGCTTCTGGGACACGGAGCGCGGCTACCTGCTCGACGTCGTGGATGGGCCCGACGGCGACGATCCGTCGCTTCGGCCGAACCAGCTGCTCGCCGTGTCACTCCCCCACCCGCTCATCGACGGCGAGGCCGCGAGCCGGGTCGTGGCCGCGGTCCGCGACGAGCTGGCGGTGCCGCTCGGTCTGCGCTCCCTCGCCCCGTCCGATCCCGCCTACCGGCCGCACTACCAGGGCGACCGTCGGTTCCGCGATGCCGGCTACCACCAGGGCACGGTCTGGACCTGGCTCGTCGGGGCCTACGCCGAGGCGACCGCCCGCGTCACCGGGCGACCCCGAGGCCGGACTGGCCATCCTTCGGCCGTTCGAGGCGCCATCTATCGGAGGGCGGCCTCGGATCGATCTCGGAGATCCTGGAGCCGGAGCCACCGTTCGAACCGCGCGGCTGCCCGTTCCAGGCCTGGGGCGTCGCGGAGGTCCTGCGCGTCTGGCGCGAACTCGGCGGCGACTGATCAGCCGCGGATCAGGGTCAGGCCGCCGACCCACAGGGTCATCACGCAGCTGATCCCGCCGATCACGGCGAGGAACAGCTCGCCACCGAGCCAGGCCGCGTAGCCCACGCCACCGAACATGATGCCGATGCCGAGCGCGATCGCCGCGAGGCCGATGCGCTCGATGAGCGGGCGACCCTCGCGCTCCGGCGTGGCTGCGGCCGGTGTCGTCTCCGTCTCGGCGCTGGATCGCGGGTGCTTCTGGTGGCTCGGTCGGGTCGTCGGTCACGGGGTCCCTCGCAGGTAGAAGGTCATCATGTCACCCGCGATCGGGGCCGCCGCTTCGGCGCCGCGCCCGCCCTGCTCGACCAGCACGGCGATCGCCACGGTCGGGGCGTCCGCCGGCGCGAACCCGATGAACCACGAGTGCGGCTCGCCCTTGCCGCCGAGTTCGGCCGTGCCGGATTTGCCGGCGGTCGGGCATGCCCGGGACCTTCGCACCGGTCGTGAACTGCTGCCCCAGGTCGCCTTCGACCGCCTCGCGCATCGCCAGCGCGATCGCCTCCGCATCGGACGCCGAGATGACCGTCGACATCGCTTGCGGCTCGATGGTCCGTGTCCCGCCGTCGCCGGTGATGGCCGTGACCAGGTGTGGCTGCATGAGCACGCCCCGGTTGGCGATCGTGGACGCGACGAGGGCCATCTGGAGCGGCGTGACGAACGTCTCGCCCTGGCCGTAGGCGGCGTTGGCGAGCTCGACGTCGTCCTGGAAGCCGCCGGGTGCGTTGCCGTCGCCGCCCGTCACCTGCGAGACCGCGGTCGGCAGGTCGAACGGGAGTGGCGCATCGAAGCCCATCCGCTTCGCGTACTCGGTCAGTGCCTCGCCGCCGGTCGCCAGACCGGTCAGGGCGTACCAGATGTTGCACGACACCTCGGTCGCGCCGATCAGATCCAGCGCACGGGAGCCGGTCTCCGGGTGATGGCCGTCGCGGACCGTGAACCCGTCGACGACCAGTCCGTCCTCCTCGGCCGGCGGCTGTTCGGCGTAGGTCGTCTCGGGCGTGGCCGCCCCGGAGCCCAGGCCGGCGATCGCCGTCACGATCTTGAACACCGAGCCGGGGACGTAGCGGCCAAGGGTCGCCCGTGGGAGGAGCGGCTCGTTCGGGTCCGCCTGGAGCGCCTTGAATGCGGACTCCGCGGTGTCCGGGTTCGTGATGAGGTTCGCGTCGTAGTACGGGTTCGAGGCCATCGCGAGGACCTCACCCGTCCGCGGGTCGAGCATGACCACGGCGCCCTTCTGGTCGCCGAGTGCCCGGGCCGCCGCGCGCTGCAGCGCGTAGTCGAGCGAGAGCGTCAGGTCCTTGGGGTCGTACGGGTCGGACCGGAACTTGCGGAATGGGTCGCGCAGCGGATCGCCGGTCAGCCCGGACAGTTCGGCGTCGTACGCGCGCTCCAGGCCGGCGCGCCCGTAGCGCGGCGACGCGTACCCGACGACCGGGCTGATGATCGGCCCCGAGTAGACCCGGTAGAACTCCCCGTTCTCGTCCTTCTTGTTGGTCGCCAGGACGCCGCCGTTGCGGTCCAGGATCCGTCCGCGGGGCACGGTGCGCGACGCGGCGATGACCGCGGCGTCGTAGGGCGAACGCGTGAGCTCGGGGGCCTGGACGACCCCCCAATACCCGACGGCGACCGCGAGCGTCCCGAACGCCAGCGACAGCGCCAGCGCGACACGCCAGATCGGTCCGCCCAACGGTCGGCGGGCGGCCGCCAGCCCGGAGATCATGCCCGGCCTCGTCGGCGCAGCCTGGCCCAGCGACCCAGGTCGGATGGCACCGGTGGCGGTTCGACGCCCTTGTCCGACAGCGCGAGCAGGAGGCCGACGACGATGGAGTTGGCCAGGATGGACGAGCCGCCGTAGCTGATGAACGGCAGCGTCACGCCGGTCAGCGGCAGGACCTTGAGGTTGCCCGCCGCGATGATGAACGCCTGGATCCCGATGACCAGGGCCAGGCCCACCGCCAGCAGGGCTCGGAAGTCATCCGCGGCCGACGCGCCGATCCGCAGCCCGCGCTCCACCAGCACCAGGTACAGCCCCAGGATCGCCAGCACCCCGACCAGTCCGAGTTCCTCGCCGAGCGCGGCCAGGGGGAAGTCCGTGTGGACCTCCGGGATCGGGATGTTGCCGCCGATGAGCGGCAGGCCGGACCCGAGCCCCACCCCGAACAGCCCGCCGCGCGCGAAGGCGTGCAGGCCCTGGACGACCTGGTAGCCGGCCCCGAGTGGATCCGCGAACGGATCGAGCCAGATCGAGATGCGCTGGTTGACGTGCTCGAACAGGTTCGCCATCAGCAGACTGCCGAGCAGGAACAGGGCGAGCCCGATGATGACGAGGCTGATCCGGGAGGTCGCCACATAGACCATGGCCAGGAACACCCCGAAGAACAGCAGCGCTGCCCCCAGGTCGCGCTGGATGACGACGATCCCGAGGGCGATGGCCCACATGACGACCATCGGCGCGAGGTACGGCAGCGGCGGCAGGCGGAGGGGCCCGACGCGCGTGTCCTGCTCCATGAGCAGGGATCGGTTCTCCGACAGGTAGCCGGCCAGGAACACGACGAGGATGACCTTCAGGAACTCGGACGGCTGCCCGCTGAACGGGCCGAGCTGGAGGGTCAGGCGCTGGCCGTTGACCTCGGTGCCGAACACGAACGTCAGCAGCAACAGGCCCACGCCGGCGGCCGCCCAGGTGTACTTGTAGCGGCGCAGCCAGCTGTCCGAGCGGACCACGATCCCGACGGTCGCGGTGATCGCGACGCCGAGCACGAGCCAGACCAGCTGCACGCCTGCGAGCCCGACGTCGGCGCCGAACCAGTGCTGGGTCACGAAGTCCTGCGGCAGCCGCTGCATGAGCAGCAGCGAGATCCCGCCCAGGAGCCCCATCACCGGGAAGAGGATCTGGTCCATCCGTCGGCCGGCCAGGACGAACGCCACGTGGGCGGTCCCGAGCGCGGCGAGGTAGATGAGCAACGTCTGCGGGTCGTACAGCGCGAGCGTGCCGGTGAGACCGCCACTGAGCGAGATGCTACCGACGACCAGGGCGAGCGCCACGATGAGCAGGAGGCGAGCCTCGGCCCAGCGTGGTCGGGGGCGGATCGGCCCGAGGCGCCGCGGCGCGCTCCGCGCGGTCGGTCGGACCGGGGCGACGCCGGCCGTCATGTGCGCGGCCGCTCGAGGCGGAACCGGACCTGGCCCACCTGCAGCTCGTCACCGAACCCGATGGTCGCGACGCCGCTCACGGGATGGCCGTTCACGAACGTCCCGTTCGTGCTCCCGAGATCCTCCACGTACCAGGCACTCCCCCGGAAGGTGAGGACGGCGTGCTCGGCGGACGCGAACGGGTCCTCGACCACGATGGCGTTGTTGACGTCCCGCCCGAGCGTCGTGATCGCGTCGAGCGCGAAGACGTGACCGGCCGGCGGCTCGGCCCCGGGCGATGCCAGCACGACGAGGCGTCCCATGGTCGTCGTCGGTTCCCGCGCGGCGGCGCGGAGGTCGCGCAGCAACGTGCGGACGACCCGGAACAGGAACACGTACAGGAGCAGGAGGAAGGCCAGCCGCACGACCCACAGGATCAGCAGGAGCGGATCCACCTCAGCGTCCCGGCTCGCCCAGCCGGACCTCCAGCGTCGTGTCGCCGACCAGGATCCGATCGCCGGCTCCAAGGACGACCTCGATCACCGGCTCGCCGTTGACCCGCGACCCGTTCGTGCTCCCCAGGTCCGTATACACCAGCGTGCCCTGCCGTCCCGCGATCCGGCCGTGGTGGCGGCTCACGCGCCCGTCGCCGAGGACCAGGTCGTTGTCGGGGGCCCGTCCGATGCGCAGCAGGCCGCCCGCGACGGGCACGACCCGGTCCAGGTTGCCCGGACCGTTGACGACCAGTCGAGCCGCCGGTGCGACGGGCTTCGGGACGGTGAAGACGCGGGTGCTCGTCGGGTCCGGATCGAGCGCGTCGTCCGCCGTGGCGACGCGCCCGGCGATGGGGTCGGCGAACCGGGCGTCCACGGCGATATCGGTGCGCTCGACACGCGGATCGGCCAACAACATGACCTGCGGACGGTCGACGAGGGTGTAGTGATGCGCTCGGGCGAACGTGAGGGCGCCGTCGGCCAGCTCCGAGGCGAGCGAGACCTGCATGTCGCCGAAGCCCGCGAGGTCCTCCGGATTGAGGCGGACGGTGAAGCGGTTCGGCACGAGCGTGCGATCGGTCGCGGCGAGGCGTTCGGCCTCCATCGCGCGCTCGATCCGTCGTTGCAGTTGGACGGGCTGCAGGCGGGTTCGAAACAGGCGCGCGGACGGTCGCTCGAGGAGGCGTTCGAAGAACCGCTCGATGGCGGCCAGCACTGGCATGGTCGGTCGCGGAGCTTACCAGAGGGTCAGCCGAGCGCCTTCCGACCTCTCCCGACTCCCCCGGACCATCCGCACCCGCCTCCCCGTACCCACGTCACGGGGGCGCTGGAATCACTGGGGTATACTCTCGCCCCTGTCCGCCGGATCCGTCCGTTCGGGCTGTCCAGCGCATATCCCGGGGGCCCGATGGCCGAAGTCCTGACCAAATCCTTCTGCGAACGATGTGGCACTCGCTACACGTTCGAATCGGCGAAGCCGCGCGTCAAGCGCCTCAAGGGCGTGAAGGTCCTCTCGCGCGGGCTGAAGAATTTCGTCCTGTCCGACGATTCGTCGCTGGACGAGGCGATGGCCGCCGCCCGGAGCGATACGGAGCGCGAAGTCACCTCCCAGCAGCTGGACGCCTTCCACAAGACGTTCAACTTCTGCATGACGTGCCGCCAGTACACCTGCGCGAATTGCTGGAACGACGCTGAGGGCACCTGTCTCACGTGCTCGCCGCATCTCGGCCACGAGATCATGCCGGCGCCGTTCCCGGACCTGGACCCGCTCGGGACGACGGTCGCGCTCGGTGCCCTCGACGTCGCCACCGCCGATGGCGCCGCCGCGACGAATGGCGCCAACGGCAACGGCCATGCCGCTCCGGCCTACGACGCCGGCGCCTGGCCGTCGAGCGATGCATGGCCAAGTCACGACCTCACCGACGACACACCCGCCGCGGATGTCCCGACGTACGCGAGCGCGGACGACGACGAGATCGACGCCGTGGCCCGCATGGCGGCGCTCACCGCGATCGGCTCGGGCCAGGTCGCGACGCCCGATCCGGTCGAGGCAGAGCCCGAGCCCGAGGTCGAGGCGCTCGCCGAGGCCACGCCGGCCGCCGAGCCCATCGTCGAGCCGCTCGACGTCGCTCCGGTGGCGCTCCCGGCCGAGGCGATCGTGGCCACCGAGCCCGAGCCTGAGGCGCCCATCGCGGCCGCGGCCGTCGAGCCGGACCGCCCGACCGAGCCCGAGGCTCCGGCCGTGGCGGAGGTCGCCCGCCGACTCCGCCGACGCCGAGCCGGCCCGCAACGACGGCGTCACCTGGCGGACCCCTCACCCATGACGCGGTCGCGGCCGCCGCTTCGGCCCAGACCGCCGACCTTCTGCATCGGTTCCGCCCGGGCGAGAGCCTGGATGCCCAACTCGATGCGTACGAGCGCGACCATGCCGAGGACGTCGACCTCGCTGTCCCGGCGGCCGCCGAAGTGGTCGGCGCCGGCGATGCGCCGGTCGCCGAGGCCTCCCCCGCCGTCGATGACACCGCGAGCGCGCCGATCGCGGCCGATGCCCTGATCGTGGCCGCCGCCGCGGGCGCCATCGACGAGAGCTCCGTCGTCGAGGTCAAGGCCGTGGCCACGCCGGAGGCACTCGTGGCCGCTCCGGAAGTGCACGCAGCCACCGAGCCGAACGTGGCCACCGCACCAGAGCCCGATGTCGCCGTCGAGCCGGAGCCGGTCGCCGCCGTCGAGCCGGAGCCGATCGCGGTTGCCGAGCCCGAGCCCGAGCCTGAGCCGATCGTGGCTGCTGCGCCCGAGCCCGACCGCACCGCCGAGATCGCCGCGGCCGCTGCTGCCGCCGCCGCGCTCGCCGCTGCCACCGACCGACCGACCGACGTCGTCGCCCAGCCCACCTGGCGGATCGTCGCGCCCGATGCCGAGCCGCCCGCCCCGGCAGTCGTCCCACCGGCCCCGTCGCCTGGCGCTCCGGTCCCGCCGCCCGCCGCGACCGCACAGCCGCAGTGGCCGGCCGCGCCGCAGTGGCCGGAGCAACGACCCGCCACCGGATTGCCGTTCCTGGGTCGACCGGTCCAGCCCACCGGCGGTCTCGACTCGCTGTGGGCCGAGTCGAATCGCGAGGTCGCGTCCGCGGCCCCGGCGCCCGGTCGTCCGGTCGCGCCGGCCGGCGTCCAACCCTGTGTCAGCTGCGGGCTGTCACTCTCCGCCACCGCCCGGTTCTGCCGGCGCTGCGGGACCCCCCAGCACGGCTGATCCGCCGCCCCGGCGTTCGTCCTCGCGGACCTTCAACCACGCCGCTCCGTAGAGCAGTGCCTGGAACACGAACGACAGCCACGCCAGGGCGATGAACGCCGTGGCGAGCGAGCCCGCCAGGGCGGCCACCCCGACGAGCCGCGGCACGAGGAACGTGAACGCCTGGGTCAGGAACCACATCGCCACACCGGCCACGACGGCCGGCGGCAGGAGCGACCGCAGCGTCGGCGGCGTCGGAGGCATGACCCGGTAGACGACCGCCACCAGCACGATGGTCAAGACCAGCAGGAACCCCTGTGATGTCACGACGCCCACGATCGCGGCGGCCACGGGAAACGTCCCCGGCACGAGGGCGTCGAGCGCGGTCGCGAGTGAGGCCAGGATGACCAGGCCGATGATCACCGCCGCCAGGATCGCGACCCAGATGAACCCACGGGCCGTTCGTCGGATCACGTCCCGCTCGGGAACGGCCGAGAAGATCCGGGAGAAGGCGACGTCCAGCGTCACGTACAGCTGGCTGACGGTCCAGACGACGCCGATCAGGCCGAGGACGCCGGTCACCGCCGCCCCCTGGGTGAGCGCGGACATCGCCGAATCGATGATCTCGGCCAACGGCGGGAAGGCTTCGACCAGGGCGTTCGTCAGCTGCTCGACGACCGCGGGGTCGCCGGCGATGACGCCGGCCAATCCGAGCGCCAGCAGCAGCGTCGGGATCGACGCGAACAGCGTCGAGAACGCCAGGCCATTCGCGAGCAGTCCACCCGGCGCCTTCCCGAACGTATCGAGGACGGCCATGATCCGAGCGACCTTCGGATAGCCGAGGACGCGCTCGAGGATGGCGGCCGGATCGACGTGGATGGGGGTCAGCCCTGCCAATCCTCGAAGAGGACCGGCTGGACGTCCTCGGCCTTGACCCGTCGCGGGGCCGTGACCAGCGCCTTGATCTCAGCACGGCGGACGAACCGACGACCTCCGAGCTTGATGCTCTGCAGGCGTCCGGCGCGCGCCCAACCCCCGATCGTCTCCGGCCGGAACCGGATGTTCGAGGCCTCCAGGACCTCGGAGGCTTCGGCCAGGGTGATCCAGTCGGTCGGGGCGGCCATCGTCAGTCGCCCGTCGCCGCCGTGCCGGACGAGCCGCTGGAGGCCTTGCTCGACGAAGACGAGTCCGCGGTGGAACCCGAGGCCTTGCTCTTGCTCTCGGACGAGGTCGCGGACGCGCCTGTCGCCGCCCGAAGACGAGCCGGACGACCCGCGACGAGCCGCCATCGGCGCTGGATCCGGACGACTCGCCATCCTTCTTCGAGCCGCCGTCCCCACTCGCCTTCGAGACGCCGGGGGTCGCGGTCGCTCGCCGCTCCTTCTTCGCCCAACCGGAACCCTTGAAGTGGATCGCGGGCGCCGCGAACGCCTTCTTGAGCGGCCCGCCGCCGCACAGTGGACAGACCGTGGGTTCCGGGGAGTGGACGCCGCGCAGGACCTCGGATCGTCGACCGCAGTTCGCGCAGTCGTAGTCGTACAGGGGCACGTGGGCGCTCGCGCTCAGCCGCGCAGCAGGCGCATACCGCACTTGGGGCAGTAGAACGCTCGCTCGTGCGCCGATGCGAAGCCGCAATGCGCGCAGACGAGGCCGCCACGGCCGGCCGCCGGGACCGGACGCTCGATCGTCGTGAGGCCCGTCGCGAACTTGCTGGCGATGATGTTCGAGAGGATGCCGGCGAGCAGCTTGGCGCCGATGCGGTCCGTGTCGCCCCGAACTCCCTTGCCACCCCAGCCCACGACGGCCCGGCAGATGAGGTCGCCGGTCGCCTCGTCCCAGTGAGCGGCGACGCCGCCGATGATGGCGTTGTACTCCGGGTACCCCGAGGTATCGACCTCGCCGTCGAGCATCGTGCACACGAACGTGTCGAACGCGAGGTCGACCGCGTCGATCGATTCGAGCACGACCAGCGCGTGACGCGTGATCGGCGAATGGACGTGGTGGGCATTCAGCCACTGCATGGCCTCGGACGGCCGGGCGATCGCCGGCGTCGCCTGGCTGAACTCGATGGGCAGTGGCTCGACGACCTCGACCTCCGTGTGCGCCAGTCCGACGAGCATCGACGGCAGTTCGGCGAGCGCGCCGGGTCCGGCCTTCATCCGGACGCCCTCGCTGCTCTTGCCCGCGAAGTACAGCTTCAGCTGGTACTCCTGTGCCACGACCTCCTCGGGCATGGCGATGCCGGATGCCGAGACCGGCGCGGCTGCCGGCGTCGGGACGGTCTCCGCCGGGGCGTCGGCACTCCCCTTGCGCTTCAGGAACTCGAGCGGCACGTGCTGGCCTCCAGGCTGGTGGCTGGGTCGCCCGTCATGGTAGCAGGGGCGCCTCGACCGCAGCCGGGGCCATCCGGCGTGTCACGCCCGTGACCGGCGCAGTCGGTCACCCGCGGAGGCGGTCTCGCAGGCGATCGACCAGCTCGGTCAGGTCCGCCTCCTGGCGCCTCGCGTTCTCGACCACCTTGGCCGGCGCCTTCCCGACGAAGGCGTCGTCCGCCAGGCGCAGCCGCGTCGCGATCAGGCGGCCTTCGGCGGTCTCCAGTTCGCGTTCGAGCCGGGCGCGTTCGAGCCGGGCGGCCTCAGGGTCGGCGTCCAGCGTCGCGGACCGCACGACCGCCTCGATGGCGCCGGACACGACGACCAGGTCAGTCGAGCCGTCGCCGGCCGGGCGAAGGCTCTCGTTCGTGAGGTGGCGGGTCAGCGGCCGGGCTCGAGCCAACCGGCCGATCGCCGGGGCGAGGGCCTCGAACGTCGGCCCGAGCTCGGTCGGGACGGCGACATCGACCGCCAGCCAGGTCGCCGGTTCGATGCGGGCCTCGGAGCGCGCATTGCGGATGCCCCGGACGAGGTCGACGAAGGCGGCGACCGCGGTCTCCGCGGCCGGATCCGTCTGGCCGGCGCCCGGCCAGCGAGCCACGATGAGCAGCTCCGGGTCGGAGTCGCGGTGCGGGATCGTCGTCCAGAGCGCCTCGGTGATGAACGGCATGACCGGGTGGAGCAGCCGCAGGTACGTATCGAGGACCTCGACGAGGGTCCACCAGGTCGCCTCGCGCTCGTCGTCGGTGAGCGACGTGTCGGCGAGGCGGACCTTGGCGAACTCGAGGCCCCAGTCGCAGAACTCGCTCCAGATCGCGTCGTACAACAGGCGCGTGACCTCGCCGAAGGCGTAGTCCGCCATCGCCGCATCGACAGCCGCGGTCGTGGCGGCGGCGCGCGACAGGAGCCAGCGTTCGGCCGGGCCACAGGCGGCCGGGTCCGGGACCTGGCGGACGGCCGCGGCCTGGAGACTCGCCGGACGGGCACCCTCGACGAAGCGCGTCGCGTTCCACAGCTTGTTGGCGAAGTTCCGGGCGTTCTCCAGCTTGGTCGTCCCGAACCGCTGGTCGATGCCGGGCGTCGCGCCGTGGATGAGGGCGAACCGGAGGGCATCGGCGCCGGACTCGTCGATGACCCCGAGCGGGTCCACCACGTTGCCCTTCGTCTTCGACATCTTCTGGCCTTCCGGATCCCGGATGAGTCCGGACAGGTAGACCGTGTGGAACGGCACTTCGTCGGTCAGGGCCAGCCCGAGCATCATCATCCGGGCGACCCAGAAGAAGATGATGTCGTAGGCGGTCTCCATGACCGAGGTCGGGTAGTAGCGCTCGAGGTCGTCGGTCGCGGCCGGCCAGCCCAGGGTCGAGAATGGCCACAAGCCCGAGCTGAACCACGTGTCGAAGATGTCCGGATCCTGTTGCAGGTCCGCCGCCGGCCGGCCGCACGCTTCGCACGACGACGGACCCGCGGCCTCGGACGACACCGTGACGTGCCCGTCGGGGCAGTACCACGCCGGGATCCGATGACCCCACCACAGCTGGCGACTCACGTTCCAGTCGCGGATCGACGTCATCCAGTGTTCCCAGGTCTTCTCGAACCGGTCCGGCAGGATCCTCGTGCGTCCGTCGCGGGTGGCGGCCAGCGCCCGCTCGGCGAGCGGCCCGGTGCGGATGAACCACTGGGTCTTGAGGCGCGGTTCCACGACGTCGTCGCTGCGCTGGCAGCGACCGATGACCATCTCGTGCGGCTTCGTGCCCGCGAGATCGCCCATCGCCTCGAGGTCCGCCACCATCCGGAGCCTCGCCTCGTAGCGGTCGAGACCGTCGTAGGGCGTGCCCGTGCCGGTGATCGTGGCGTCGTCGGCCAGGATCGTCGGGGCAGCCAGGTCGTGCCGCAGGCCGGTGGCCCGGTCGTCGTGGTCGTGGGCCGGGGTGATCTTGACCGCGCCGGTCCCGAACGCGGGATCCACCACGTCGTCCGCGATGATCGGCACGTCGCGCTCGACGAACGGGATCCGCACCGTCCGACCGACGAGCGCCGTGTAGCGCGGATCGTCGGGATGGACGGCCACGGCCGTGTCGCCGAGGATCGTCTCGGGCCGGGTCGTGGCGACGGTGATGGTCGCCTCGGGATCCGCATCCGGGACACCGGTCGCCGGATCGACCAGGTGGTAGCGCACGGACCACAGCGTCCCGGTCTCGGGCGTCGGGACGACCTCGAGGTCGCTGACGCTGGTCCGACAGCCGGGGCACCAGTTGACGAGCGCCTCGGTGCGGTAGGCGTGACCGTCGCGGTAGAGCCGCTCGAACGCCGTCCGGACGGCGGCGGCGGAGCCCTCGTCCATGGTGAACCGCAGCCGTTCCCAGTCGGCGGACGCGCCGACGCGGCGCTGCTGCCCGAGCATGACCTCGCGGGTCGTCGCGACGAAGGCGTGCATCCGCTCGAGGTACCGCTCCCGACCCAGGCTGGCCCGGCTCTCCCCTTCCCTGGCGAGGATGCCGTCGAGCACGAACTGGGCGGCGATGCTGGCATGGTCCAGTCCCGGCAGGAACAGGGCCGCGTGGCCGCGCATGCGAGCGTGCCGGACCATCAGGTCCTCGACCGCGGTCCGCTGGGCATGGCCCAGGTGAAGCGACCCGGTCACGTTCGGGGGCGGCTGGATGAGCGTGAACGGCGGCAGAGACGGATCCGCCGTGGAGCCGGCGCCGTCCGGCGCGAAGACGTCGGCGGCGAGCCAACGGTCGTAGATCCCGCCCTCGACGTCGTGGGGCGTATAGGCCTTGGCGAGACTCGGACGCGCCTCGGGCTCGGTCATGGCGTTCGCTCCGGATACGAAAACACCCGCTCGTCCAGCGGACGAACGGGTCGTGGTACCACCTGCTGGTTCGGCGCCGGTGCTGGCCGGTCATCGCGGCCGCTGATCTCCGACGCCCTCATGGCGCGCTATCGGGCGCCGCCCGTCATGGCTCGCGAGTGACGTTCACGCCGGCGTACCCGCGCGGCTCGCACCATCCCGCGCTCGCTTCGGGCCGTCCCGACGCTACTCCTCTCGGTCCCTGCCGTGAGGCCGGGAGTGTAGCACGCGATCCTGGGCGTTCCACACCCCTTCGTCGGTCGGATGACCGATGGCGCCGAGACAGGGATGGACTATCGTCACGGCAAGCCGCCGGGATGGCGGGATCACGACGGTCCGAGGAGGACGCACGATGGCCAAGTTCATGGATGTCCACGATGGGTTCTTCGGCGTCTCGGCGCAGCAACTCGCCGAGGCCCATCAGCGCGACCTCGACATCGAATCCGAGGAAGGCGTCCACTACGAGCACGCCTGGTTGGACCCGGAGGCCGGCAAGGTCTTCTGCCTCGCGACCGGACCGTCCAAGGAGGCCGTGATGCGCGTCCACGAGCGCGCCGGGCACCCGACCCCGCAGGTGTACGAGGTCCCGATCGAGGTCTAGCCGCGCACGACTCGGCTGACGACGCCGAGCGGGGCCGGACCTACGCGGTCTCGCCCTGCTCGGCCAGCCAGTCCTGGTAGTTGGTCTCGTCGACTCCCTTGTCGACGTCCGACTTGGTCAGCAGGAGCGGGACGCGACCCTCGCGGATCGTCTCCTCGGTGATGATGCATTTGCGCACGTCGGTGCGCTCCGGGATGTCGTACATGACCTCCAGGAGCGCCTCCTCGACGATGGAGCGCAGCGCCCGGGCGCCGGTCTTGCGGTCCAGCGCGACCTCCGCGGCGGCCTGCAGCGCGCCCGGCGTGAACGCCAGCTCCACCTTGTCGAGCGAGAGGAACCGCTGGAACTGCCGCGTGACGGCGTTCTTCGGCTCGGTCAGCACGCGGACCAGGTCCTCGGCGGTCAGGGCGGACAGGGTGACCATCACCGGCAGCCGCCCGATGAATTCCGGGATGAGCCCGAACTTCAGCAGGTCCTCCGGCATGAGCTTCTCGAGGATCCGGCCGCGCGCGGCGGGCGTCATCGCCGACTCGGAGCCGAAGCCGATGGACCGCCGGCCGACCCGCTCCTCGACGATCTTCTCGAGGCCATCGAACGCGCCGCCGCAGATGAACAGCACGTTGGTGGTGTCGATCTGGATGAAGTCCTGGTGCGGGTGCTTGCGACCACCCTGCGGCGGGACGTTCGCGACGGTCCCTTCCAGGATCTTGAGCAGCGCCTGCTGGACGCCCTCACCGGACACGTCCCGGGTGATCGACGGGTTGTCCGCCTTGCGCGCGATCTTGTCGATCTCGTCGATGTAGATGATCCCGCGCTGGGCGCGGGCGACGTCGAAGTCGGCCGCCTGGATGAGGCGCAGGAGGATGTTCTCGACGTCCTCGCCGACATAGCCGGCCTCGGTCAGCGACGTGGCGTCGGCGATGCAGAACGGCACGTCCAGGACGCGGGCGAGGGTCTGGGCCAGGAGTGTCTTGCCGCTGCCGGTCGGCCCGACGAGCATGACGTTCGACTTCTGGAGCTCGACCTCGTCGACCGTGTGGCCGGCGTTGACCCGCTTGTAGTGGTTGTAGACCGCGACCGAGAGGACCTTCTTGGCCCGCTCCTGGCTGATGACGTACTGGTCGAGCGCGTCCTTGATCTGGTGCGGGTTCGGGAGCTTCGAGGCCGCGACCTTGGGCCGCGGGGTCTCGAGCATCTCCTCTTCGATGATCTCCTGGCACAGGTTGATGCACTCATCGCAGATGTAGACACCCTGGCCTGCGATGAGCTTGCGGACCTGTTCCTGGCTCTTGCCGCAGAAGGAACACCGGTACGGGACCTTGGGCCCCTTGGTGCTGCTCGTCGTCGTCACGCGTTCCCGACCCCGCTCGCTACTTGTCCTTGGCCTTCTTCGGTCCGGGCTCGGACGGATCGCCCGCTGCCGCTTCGACCTCGGCCGGCGTCACGGTCCCGGATCCTTCACCGCCGGAGAGTCCGGCGTCATGCGCTTGAGCGATCAGCGAGTCCCCTGGCACGGAGTAGACCGCGTCGATGATGCCATAGTCCTTGGCGGCCTCGGGCGACATGAAGTTGTCGCGGTCGGTGTCCTTGACGATGGTCTCCATCGTCTGGCCGGTGTGGCGCGCGAGGATCTGGTGGTTCACCTCCACCAGGTGCTCCCACTCGCGCATCTGGATGACGGCGTCCTGCGCGGCGCCGCGGAACCCGCCGGACCCCTGGTGGATCATGATCCGGCTGTTCGGCAGGGCGTAGCGCTTGCCCTTGGCGCCGGCCGACAGCAGCACGGCCGCCATCGAGGCCGCCATGCCGATGCAGATCGTGCTGACCGGGGCGCGCAGGTACTGCATCGTGTCGTAGATGGCGAGGCCGGATGTCACCACGCCACCGGGCGAGTTGATGTACAGGCTGATGTCCTTCTCCGGGTCCTCGGATTCGAGGAACAGGAGCTGGGCGATCACCAGGTTGGCGAGGTGGTCCTCGATCTGGTCGCCCAGGAAGATGATCCGTTCGCGGAGCAGGCGCGAGTAGATGTCATAGGCGCGTTCCCCCCGGCTGGAGGATTCGATGACCATGGGGACGAGCATCGTGACTCCCTCGTGCGCTGTGATCGTTCGGGTCAGCCGGCCGGAGCCGGTTCGTCGGTCAGGATGGATCCGGGGTCGGTGGCCCCGATGGCGGCGTTCGCCTCGGCCTGCGTGTTGTCGATGGCGGAGCCCGGGCCGTCCTCGAGATGCGGGAGCGGCGGGTGGTCCGGGTGGGCGATCAGCCACTGGTCGATGAGGCCCTCGACGACGCGGCTGCGGCGCAGGCTGCTGCGGATGAAGCTGCGACCACGGTCGGACTCGAAGTAGGCCACGAGCTTGGGATCCGACTCGTAGCGGTCCCGGCCGCGGGCGATCTCGGCCTGGATGTCCGCCTCGGGGATCTCCACCTTCTCCTCGTCGGCGACCTTGGACAGCACGAGCAGGGTCTTGACCCGCTTCTCGGCGCCGGGCCGGAACTCCGTGTGCAGGTCCGCCTCGGTCTTCTCGACGGCGGTCAGGTAGGCCGCTTCCTCGATCCCCTGACGGGCGAGGGTGCCGCGGAACTCGTCGTGCATCACCTCGACCTCCTGGTCCACCAGGATCTCGGGCAGCTCGACGGTCGCGTTGGCGACGGCGTATTCGATGATGCGATCGGCGAAGGTGTGGCGCGCCCGATCGAGGGCGTTGGCGGCGAGGCGGGTGCGGATGTCCTCGCGCAGCGCGGCCACGTCGGCGAAGTCGCCCATCTGCTGGGCGAACTCGTCATCGAGCTCCGGCTTGACCTTCTCGCGCAGCTCCTTGAGGTCGGCCTCGAAGTGGGCGGTCTGGCCGGCCAGGGTCGGTTCGCCATAGTCGTCCGGGAAGGTCACGTCGAATTCGGTCGACTCGCCGACCTTGAGGCCGACGATGTTCGACTCGAAGCCCGGGATCAGGCGTTCCTGGCCGAGGATGAGCGGCATGCGGTCGGTCGTGCCGCCCTCGAAGGCGACCCCGTCGCGTGTGCCGGTGAAGCCGATGACCGCGTAGTCGCCGTCGATGGCGGCCCGGTCCTCGACCGGCGCGAGCGTCGCGTTCTGGTCCAGCAGTTCATCGATGACCTTGTCGACCCGGGCGTCGTCGGTCGGCTCGATCTCCGGCCCGAAGTTGAAGTTCCGGTAGTCGCCGAGCTCGACGTCCGGGCGGACCTGGACCGTCGCCTTGAAGATGAACGGCTTGCCTTCCTCGGCCTGCACGATCTCCACGTCGGCATTGGCCAGGGGCACGATGTCCTCCTGGATGAGCGCGTCGCGGTAGGCCGCCTCGGTCAGGTGTTCGACCGCGTCGTCGAGGATCGCGCCCGGTCCGAGCGCTCGCTCCAGGACGGGCCGCGGGGCCTTGCCGGGACGGAACCCGGGGACTCGGGTCCGCCGGGACAGGTGCCTGACGGACTCGGTCAGCTGCTTGTCCAGGCGATCCGGGGGGAGCTCGATCTCGAGCACGACGGTACTGTTGGGAGCGGGGGTGGTGGTGATCTGCATCGCCCGCGAAGTATAGGGCGGAGGCCCTTGGGCGACCGGGCACGACCGGACGCGGCCTCGTGGGGCCGTCGCTGGTAGGCGAGAGAGGGGTCGAACCTCCACGTCCCTCACGGGCACCGGCTCCTAAGGCCGGCGCGTCTGCCATTCCGCCACTCGCCCAGCGGGGCAGAGTCTAGCGCCCGGTGCGGCGCCGCCGGTCCTGGCGCGATCAGGCGCCCGACACGTCCTCGGCATCGTCGCGCAGGGAGCCGGTCTTCGGCTTGGCCGCGGCCGGGGTGCCGGACGCGGCCTCGCCACCGGCCTTCTGGCCGGCCGCCTTCTCGAGTCGCTCGCGCACGACGGCCAGGCGCTCGTTGAAGCCCTGTTCCTCGCCGCTCGAGAACAGCCAGCGAGCGGCGGCCTTCGCGCCGCCGGACAGCAGCGGCCGCGCCACCGACAGCGCCAGCACGGTCCGGAGCTGGTTGCGGCTCTTCGCCGCCTTCTTGGCGTAGTCCGCGAAGTCACGCTCCAGCGCGCCTCGAACGGCATCGCCGTCCGGGCCCAGGTGCTTGAGCGTCTTCTCGATCTCGTCGGGCAGCATGGACTTGGGCATCGGGGCACTCGGTCCGCGGACCGCCCGCTTGATCCCGCGCACCACCCGCTTCGGCCCACCCAGCACGAGGAATCCGGCCGTGCCCGCGACCGCCGCGGCCTTGGCCGGGCTGGCCTTGACCTTGGCCGGGATATCCACCGCCGAACGGGCCGACGCCTCCAGGAGCGCCAACTCGTCGCCGAGCTGGCCCCTGGCGGCTAGGACCCGTTGCCGCGCGGCGTCCGTTCCTTCAGCCACTCGAGGGTCTCCTTGCTCGTCGCGATGGTCACGTCCGGCGTGAACCGGGCCTTCAGGTCTTCCATGTCGATACCGGTCCGGTAGACGTCCAGGGCCATCAACCCGGCCCAGGTGAGGTAGCCCAGGGTGATGCCGATCCCGGCACCCACCTGCGGGTTGAAGCTGATGCTGGTGAACGCGCCGACCAGCGCGCC
This sequence comes from uncultured Chloroflexia bacterium, assembly GCA_963738475.1. Lineage (GTDB taxonomy): Bacteria > Chloroflexota > Limnocylindria > Limnocylindrales > CSP1-4 > SPCO01. Next base: position 281,309 of record CAVTWU010000028.1, on the reverse strand, counting down.
GAACACGATCCCGCCGGCGATGGCGACGAACCAGTTCGCCTGCTTCGCGCGGGCCCCGATCGCGATCCCGATCGCGAGCCCGAGGATGGCCCCGATGCCGATCCCGACGACCAACGGCCGGTAGCTGGCCTCGATGGCGATCCCGGTGGTCTCCCCGATCCGGGCGTACAGCTGGTTGAGCAACGCCAGGCCCAGGACGATGCCGCTGAGCACCCCGACGACGATCCCGATGACGAGCGCGCGGACGATCCGCTTGGGATCGACCCGGAGGCCGAGCAGGACGAGGGCGACGGCCGCGGTGACGAACAGGAGCACGCCATGCAGGACGCCCCAGCCGAGTGATCCGAGGAGCCACTCCCCGATGAACAGCGACGTGCCGATGATCGCGAGGATGACCGCGACGATGACCAGGCCGACGGCCGCCGCGACCAGTCCGGCCAGTCGCCCGCCCTCGCGGCCGATCTCGGACGCTTCTTCCTTGGCGAGGTCCACGTGGGCCATCGCGAGCGTCGCAGCAGCCTTGGCGGTCTTGCTCAGCTGTTCGCCCAGGCCGGGGGGCTTCGGCTTCTTGGCCTTGGCCTTCGGTGGGGGCTTGGCGCCAGGCGGTCGCGTTGCGCCGGGTGGCGGCGTGCCCGTCCCGGGTGGCGGCGCTGTGCCATCGCCGATCGGTCCCTGCCCAAGCTCCGGTGTCGGCTCGGACGCAGGCGTGGGCTCCGGCGCGGGCGCGGGCGCGGGCGTCGTCGGTTCGTCGGCCGGTTCGTTGGCGTCGGGCGGCTTGGGGTCCAGGGCGGTGACTCCGAGCGTGGAGCGACGGATCTGTCGCCACACGATGATAGCAGCGCCCCTCGCCCGCCCGGCACACGCGCTACGCTCGCCGGATGCCACGACCGCATGACAGCCGGCGGCTGCTCACCGCCGAGATCCTCAGCATCGGCACCGAGCTGACGGTCGGCGACACCCGGGACACGAATGCCGGCGAACTCGCCCGGAGCCTGGCGGGTCATGGTGTCACCGTCCGTCGCATCACCGCGTTGCCGGACGACCTCGACGCGGTGACCGACGCCTTCCGGTCCGGGATCGCTCGGTCGGACCTGGTGGTGTCGACCGGTGGCCTCGGGCCGACGCCGGACGACCTGACCCGCGAGTCGGTCGCGGCCGCGGTCGGTGAGACCCCGACGGTCGATCCCGTCCTCGAGCGCTGGCTGCGCCGACTGTGGTCGCGGCGTGGCATGCCGTTCCCCGAGCTCAACCTCAAGCAGGCCTGGCTGATCCCGTCATCGACCGCGCTCGCCAATCCGAACGGCACGGCCCCGGGCTGGTTCGTCGCGGCTCCCGGGGGCCGGGTCATCGTCGCCCTGCCGGGACCGCCACGCGAGATGCGCCCGATGTGGCACGACCACGCCCTGCCGAAGCTCGCCGCGCTGGGCCTCGGCGCCGACGTCGCCAGCGTCACGTATCGACTCGCCGGGATCGGCGAGTCGCAGGTGGCCGATCTGCTGGGTGAAGCGCTCCTGCGCGCCACGAACCCGATCGTGGCCACGTACGCGCGGGCGGAGGCCGTCGACGTCCGGATCTCCGCGACCGCCACGGACGCGACGCCGACCGAGGCGTTGATGCGCCCCGCGATCGAGGCCGTCGAAGCCACCCTCGGGTCATTCGTCTGGGCGATGGGCGACACGACCTGGTCGGGCGCCATCGGGACCCGACTCGACGACCTCGGCTGGGGGCTCGCATTCGAGGAGATCGGCACCGGCGGCCAGGTCGGCGTCCTGTTCGGCGACGTCCCGTGGATCCGCCAGGCGGTCGCCCGACGCCGCCGAAGCCGGGCAAGCCGGACGAGGCGAGCGCTCATCGCCCGAGCGTCGGAGGCACGCGAAACCGGCCGGGCCGAGGTCGGACTGGCGGTCCATGTCGCCGACGGCGGGGACGACGCGATCGCCACCGTCGCCGTCGTCACGCCGGACGCCTCCACGGTCCAGCGCCGGACGGTCTTCCTCGGTGGCGCCAACGGGCGGACCCGAGCGGCGCTGGCCGCCGCCGCCATCCTGCTCGCGGCACTGACCCCTCCGACAGCCGACCCGAACCCGTAGCATGCGCGAGATGACTGCCGAACCCGCGCACCTCCTCCGCCTGACCGTCCTCGGGTGCAGCACCGCGGCGCCGCATCCCGGCTCGCCAGCGGCCGGGTTCCTCGTCGAGTGGGGCCCGACCGCGCTGATGCTGGACGCCGGCCAGGGCACGATCCGCCGCCTCGAGCGCGTGCTCGACCCACACGACCTCAGTGCCGTGATCATCGGGCACATGCATGCGGACCACTACCTGGACCTCGTCGGCCTGCGCTACCTGTTCGCCTGGGGCGAGGCGACCCCGGATCCGCTGCCGGTCCATCTGCCGCCGGGCGGACGGGCGCGGCTGGACGGCCTGGCCGCGGCGATCAGCGAGCGTCCCGGCTTCTTCGATGCGGCCTTCGATGTCGAGGAGTACGACCCGGATCGGCCGCTGCACGTCGGACCGCTCGTGGTCCGATCGGTCCCGGCCCAGCACTACGTCCCGGCCTGGGGCGTCGTCGTGGAGGCGCCGGACGGCTCCCGCCTGGCCTACACCGGTGACACCGGCCCGAGCGACGCCGTCGTCGAGGCGGTCCATGGCGCGGACCTGCTGCTGGTGGAAGCGGCCCTGCGCCTGTCGTCCCATGACGACCCCCGGCGCGGGCATCTCACGCCGGAGGAAGCCATCGAACTGGCCATCAAGGCCGAAGTCCGCGAGGCGCTACTCGTCCACTACCAGCCGACCCGGCGCGAGGAGATCGCGGCGATGTGCGCGGCCGTCGGGCCCTGGATCCGACCCGCGGTGGCCGGGCTGACGGTGACCGTGAACCCGGCGCGGGATCAGGAGACGGTCAGCACCGGCTGAGCCGCCGACTGGGCCGCTCGGACGCTCATCCGTGCGGCGACCTTCTGGGCGACACCGGTGAGGGCGACGGCCGCCGGTCCCGGCTCGCGCTGGGCGACGGCCGGAACGCCGACATCCCCGCCCTGGCGGACCGTGATATCGAGCGGGATCCCGCCCAGGTACTCAAGCCCGTGCTCGGACGGCGAAGCGCTCGCCACCCCCGCGCCCGAAGATCTCGGTCAGCTCGCCGCAGTGCGGGCAGGCGAACGCGGTCATGTTCTCGACGAGGCCGATGACCGGCACGCTCATCCGCTTGAACATCGCGAGGGCCTTGCCGACATCGGCGAGCGAGACCTCCTGCGGCGTCGTGACGAGGACCGCCCCGGAGATCGGCACGGCCTGGGCGAGGGTCAACTGGGCATCGGACGTGCCGGGCGGCAGGTCGATGACGAGGTAGTCGAGGTCGCCCCACTCCACGTCCCGCAGGAACTGCTGGATCGCCCCGCCGACGAGCGGCCCGCGCCACACGATGGGCTGGCCGTCCGGGACGAAGAACTGGATCGAGATGGCCTTCACGCCGTGGCGCTCGAGCGGCAGGATCTTGTTGTTCGGGCTGGCCTTGGGCTGCCCCTCGAGGCCCAGCATCATCGGGATGTTCGGGCCCCGTGATGTCGCCGTCCAGCAGGCCGACCGACGCGCCCGACTGGGCCAGCGCGACCGCCAGGTTGACGCTGACCGTGCTCTTGCCCACACCGCCCTTGCCCGACGCGACGGCGATGATGTTCTTGACGCCCGGGACGAGCTGCTCCGCCTGGCGCGGCGCGGCGCGGCGGACCATCGCCCCCCAGGTGATGTCGACGCCGGTCGCGCCGATCCCGCCGAGGGCGGCCCGCGTCGTGCGCTCGATCTCGTCCTTGAGTGGGCAGGCCGGCGTCGTCAGCTCGATGGTCAGCGCGATCGAGGAGCCGTCGATGGCGACGTTCTTGACCATGTCCAGGGTGACCAGGTCCTTGCCGAGTTCGGGCTCCTGGACGGTCCGCATCGCGTCGATGACGGCGGTCTCGGTGATCGGGCTCATCGGGGATGGGATCCTTCCGCGGTCGGTCGTGTCGGGGGTTTCTGACGTCGTGAGCGCCGATATCGTACCGCGGGTCCCGGACCACTGCCGCCGGCGTTCCGACGGGTCGCGCCCGCCGGGCCGAATCCTTGACGCGAGTGCATCGGCGCTCGTATCCTCGCGCCCACCTCGACGGGAGGCCCGAGCCTCCGTCGTTGCCTCTGTCGAGGCGCGCGTGAGGGGCGTTCGCCAGCGATCCATCGGCCCACCGAGGGGCGCAGCATCGTGGTTGCAGGAGAGCGAACGAGCGTGCCCACCATCGATGTCCGACTCGTTGACGTGGTCAAGCGATTCGGTGACGCCGTCGCGGTCGATCACATCAACCTCGAGGTCCAGAAGGGCGAGTTCTTCAGCCTGCTGGGACCGTCCGGCTGCGGCAAGACCACCACCCTGCGCATGATCGGCGGCTTCGACCAGCCGACCTCCGGCCTCATCGAGCTGCAGGGCGAGGACGTGACCTGGCTGCCGCCCTACAAGCGGCACGTCAACACCGTCTTCCAGAACTACGCCCTCTTCCCGCACCTGACCATCTACGAGAACGTCGCCTTCGGGCTTCGGCGGACCAAGGTCGCCGACAGCGAGATCAAGGCCCGGGTCGGCGAGATGCTCCAGCTCGTCGAGCTGCCCGGCTACGAGAAGCGCAAGCCGACCCAGATCTCGGGCGGCCAGGCCCAGCGCATCGCCCTCGCCCGTGCCCTGATCAATCGGCCGGCCGTGCTGCTGCTCGATGAGCCGCTCGGGGCCCTCGACCTCAAGCTGCGCAAGCAGATGCAGGTCGAACTGAAGCGGATCCAGCAGGAAGTCGGCATCACCTTCATCTTCGTGACCCACGATCAGGAAGAAGCGATGACGATGTCCGACCGCATCGCCGTCATGAATCACGGTCGATACGAGCAGCTCGCCGATCCGGCCACCCTGTACGAACGGCCGCGCACCCGGTTCGTCGCCGGCTTCCTCGGCGTCAGCAATCTGCTCGCGACGACACCCGCCGGAACGGCCGACGGCTACGCCCTCGGCAAGCTGTCGGACGACTCGCTCGTCCGGGTCCCGCTGGCCCTGACCGAGGGCCTGGACGCCTTCGAGGTCGGGGTCCGCCCGGAGAAGATCCGCCTGCGCGAGCTCCACGAGGACGTCCCAGCCGGCCAGAACGAGATGCTCGGCACGGTCCGCGACGTCTCCTACCTGGGCGTGTCGACGAGCTACATCGTCGACGCACGGAATGGCACGACCGTGACCGTCTACGAACAGAACGTCGAGCGGGCCACGCGCTCGGAGCTGTGGGAGCCGGGCGAAGAGGTCCGGATGACCTGGTCGCCGGACCATACCTTCGCGGTGCAGGCGGGCGGCGACCCACCGCCGGCGGCCCCGGGCCTCACGGCGCCGCCGGCGGCCGCAGCGGCGGCCGCCGGCCCCGGCCGCCGCGACCGGTCTGTCGCGACGCAAGGTCCTGGTCGGCGGGGTCACCATCGCGGCGGTCGGGTTCGGGGCCTTCCTCGCGAGCACGGCGGGTGGTGGCACCACACCGGCGCCGTCCGGGCCGGCGCCGTCCGAGGGTGGCGCTTCCGCCGCACCGACGCCGGCCACGAGCCCTGGCGGGGGCGGGACGGGCAGCACGGAGCTTCGTTGGGCGAACTGGATCGGCTACATCGACATCGGCGGACGACGGGTCGTACCCCACCATCCAGAAGTTCGAGGCCGAGTCCGGCGTGACGGTCACCTACCTCGAGGACATCAACGGGAACGAGGAGTTCTTCGCCGCCAGCCTGGCGGCGCCGCTGGAGCGGGCCTCCCGACCGAGTGGGATCTCGTCGTCCTGACCGACTGGATGATCGGGCGCCTGGTCCGGCTGGGCTGGCTGGAAGCGATCGACAAGGCCGCCACGCCGAACTTCGTCGCGAACCTCGCCCCGAACTATGTCGGGCGCTCGTTCGACCCGGAGACCAAGTTCGCCGCCCCCTGGCAGTCCGGGATGACCGGCCTCGGCATCGACCAGGCGCAGACCGGTCCGCAGACGTCCCTCGACGTCCTGTACACGGACCAGTTCCAGGGCAAGATCACCTATCTCAGTGAGATGCGCGACACCATCGGCCTCACGTCCCTCACCCAGGGGGCCGACCCGGCGACCCTCACCCAGGAGCAGTTCGACGCCGCCTTGGCCAAGGTCGAGACCGCGATCGGCAGCGGCATCGTGCGCCAGGTCGCCGGCGGCGCGTATGTCGAGAGCATGACGAGCGGCGACGTCATCCTGGCCATGGCCTGGTCCGGCGATGTCCTGGGGCTGCTGGTCCCGGGCCAGACCGCCGAGCAGGACTTCCAGTGGGTGCTGGCCGATGAGGGCGGGATGCTCTGGACCGACAACATGGCCATCCCACTCGGCTCGCCCAACAAGGTGGCTGCCGAGAAGTGGATCGACTTCTACTACGACCCGGTGAACGCGGCGACGATCGCCGCCTGGGTCAACTACGTCTGTCCGGTCGCTGGTGCTCGCGAGGTCATGCTCGAGACGGACCCCGAGCTCGCGAACAACCCGCTGATCTTCCCGCCCGCCGACTGGGTGGCCCGGCTCCACCAGTTCCGGGCGACGACCGCGGACGAGGAGACCGCCTGGGACGAAGCGTTCATCAAGGTCATGGGGCTGTAGCTCACGATGCGCCGGACCGTGAACTTCCGGACGATCGCCCCGTATGCGCTGCTCGCGCCCGGCCTGCTCTGGCTGGCCCTGTTCTACGTCTACCCGGCCATCCAGATGTTCCTCGTGTCGCTCTGGACCGGCAACGTCAACGACGGCTTCCAGCAGACCTGGAACTGGGGCATCTACCCGGAGGCCGTCCAGGAGTACTGGCCGTGGATCGCCCGGTCCATCGTCTACGGCGGCCTCGCCACGATCCTGGCGTTCGCCCTCGGGTATCCGCTGGCCTACGCCATCGCCTTCCGCGGCGGTGCCTACAAGAACCTGCTGCTGTTCCTGGTCATCGCGCCGTTCTTCACGAGCTTCCTGCTGCGGACCATCTCGTGGAAGATCATCCTGTCCGACAACGGCATCGTGCTCGGTCCGTTCAAGGACATCGGCCTCATCCCCGCCGACTTCCAGTTGCTGGCCACCCCGGCCGCGGTCATCGCCGGCATCACCTACAACTTCCTGCCATTCATGACCCTGCCGTTGTACGTGGCCCTCGAGAAGGTCGACCGGCGCCTCATCGAGGCGGCCGAGGACCTCTACGCGGGACCGTGGCGGCCGCGCGGGACCATCGTCGGGGGCATCCTCGGCGGCGTGCTGGGTGCCGTCGTCGGACTGGTGATGGGCTACGGACCGCGCCGCTCGGGATCACGGGCCTGGTGGTCGGGGCGCTCGTCGGCACGTTCCTCATCAGCGAGGCGTTCATCCGGATCGTCTTCCCGCTGTCCCTGCCCGGAGTCTTCGCCGGCTCCCTGCTCGTGTTCATCCCGGCGATGGGCGATTACATCAACGCCGAGCTGCTCGGCAACCCGCAGTCGCTCATGATCGGCAACGTCATCCAGGCGCGCTACCTGCGCGTCACTGACTACCCGACCGCCTCGGCGCTGTCGTTCATCCTGATGGCGGCCATCCTGGTCGGCGTCTTCATCTACGCCCGAGTGCTCGGGACCGAGGAGCTCACCTGATGGCCGCCGCGAGCCCCTCCGCGCCGACCCGAGTGGGCCCGCCTCGGACGGCCCGGGCCCGGATCGGCAGCGCCGTCGACCGGTGGCTGCTGCCGCTCTACGTCCTGGGCGTGGTCCTGTACCTGATCCTGCCCGTGGTGGTCATGATCGTGTTCAGCTTCAACGACCCGGCCGGGCGGTCCAACCTGACCTGGGGCGGGTTCAGCATCGACGCCTGGCTGGACCCGCTCGGTCGACCGGGACTGCCCGACCGCGGTCCTCAACAGCATCATCATCGCGCTGATCTCCACGGTCGTCGCGACGATCCTCGGGACGCTCATCGCGCTGGCGCTCGTGCGCTATCAGTTCACCGGACGGTCCGGGACCAACCTGCTGATCTTCCTGCCGATGTCGACGCCCGAGATCGTGCTCGGCGCGTCGCTGCTGACGATGTTCATCGCGTCGACCTCGCTCGGGTTCATCCCCGAGGGCGCGGTCTTCCCGCTCAGCATCCGGACGATCATCATCGCCCACATCATGTTCAACATCAGCTTCGTGGTCGTGACGGTCAAGGCCCGGCTGACCGGCTTCCCGCGCCACCTCGAAGAGGCGGCCATGGACCTCGGCGCGAACGAGTGGGTCACGTTCTGGAAGGTGACCTTCCCGCTCATCCTGCCGGGCATCATGGCGGCCGGTCTCCTGGCGTTCAGCCTGTCGATCGACGACTACGTCATCACCAGCTTCACCGCCGGCCAGACGCAGACGTTCCCGCTGTACATCTACGGGTCGCAGCTGCGCGGCATCCCGGTCCAGGTCAATGTCATCGGCACGATCATCTTCGTCGTCGCCGTCGGACTGGTCCTGCTGACGACGCTCTGGCAGCGTCGTGTGGCGAGTCGCGACTATGCGGCCAGCCTGAAGGCCTGACCGACGACGACGTCCCGAGAACCGGAGGTCACCATGCTCTCGACCGATCCCGCCGCGTCGACGTCCAGCCTGCCCGATCACGCCGTGGTCCCACCCGTGTGGGGCCGGATCACCAACCTCGACGTCGATCGCGGCGAGGGGTCCTGGCTGATCACGCGGGACGGTGAGCGGTACCTGGACTACTCATCCGGCATCGGCGTCACCAACACCGGGCACGCGCATCCGCGGGTCGCGGCGGCGATCGCGGAGCAGGCCACCAAGCTGCTCCACGGCCAGCAGAACATCATGTACCACGAGCCCGGCCTGCGACTGTACGACCGCCTCCAGCGGCTGCTGCCGGGCGGGCCGTGGCAGGCCTTCCTGTCGAACTCCGGCGCCGAGGCGGTCGAAGCGTCCGTGAAGCTGGCGCGGGTCGCGACCGGCCGCCCGGCCATCCTGGCGTTCCGCTACGGCTACCACGGCCGGACGGCCCAGACGATGGCCCTCACGACCGCCAAGGACGTGTACCGCGCGGCCTTCGAACCCCTGCCCGGATCCGTCTATCACACGGCCTATCCGTACTGCTACCGCGCCTCCGGCGGCGCCCACTCCCCGGATGCCTGCACGTGCGACTGGGAGGCCCAGCTCGACCTGACGTTCCACCAGTTCATCTACCCGGACCGGGTGGCCGCGGTCATCATCGAGCCGATCCTGGGCGAGGGCGGGTATGTCGTCCCACCGCCCGGGTTCCTGCCGCGACTGCGCGAGATCACCCGTCAGCACGGCATCCTGCTCATCGCCGACGAGGTCCAGACGGGCTTCGGGCGGACCGGCGAACTGTTCGCCGTCCAGCACTGGGACGTCGAGCCGGACATCCTGGTCATGGCCAAGGGCATCGCGTCCGGGTTGCCGCTGTCCGGGATCCTGGCCCGCCAGGAGCTCATGACCCACTGGAAGCCCGGATCCCACGGCGGGACGTACGGCGGCAATGTCGTGTCGTGCGCCGCCGCCAACGCCACGCTCGACGTGATCGAGGACGAAGGGCTCGTCGCCAACGCGCGCGAACGCGGTGACCAGTTCCTGGCCGGTCTGCGAGCCCTGGCGGCCAAGTACCCGTCGATCGGCGACGTGCGCGGCCTGGGCCTCATGGTCGCGCTCGAACTCGTCAAGCCCGGCGTCGGCGATGGCCGCGTCCCTGATCCAGACCTGACCAAGCGCATCCAGGCGGAAGCGTTGTCGCGCCGGCTGATCATCCTCACGGCTGGAACCTATGTGAACGTGGTCCGGATCATCCCGCCACTCGTCACGACGGCCGGCGAGGTCGATCAGGCGCTGGCGATCCTCGACGAGAGTCTGGCTGCCGCCGGCGCGTGAACCGACGGCGGGCCACCTACCGACACGGAGCGCCCTCGCACTCCGCTCGGCCACGGACGGAGGCGGCGGGACTCGACGCCGCTGAGGCCAGGGTGGAGGCGCTGCTCGACCGACTATCACGGGTGGATCTGCAGGTCGTGGTGGTCGCACCGCCGGATGCCGTCCGACGGGCCGCTCGTGAGCGGGCTCGGACCGCCTGCATCGTGGCCGGTCGGCTGGACCTCGTGAACCAGGCGACCGCCGCAGCGCGTGACCTGTCGATGCGGGCGTTCGCCCGCGGGGGCTTCAGCGGGACATGGGCGGCCACGGACATGGCCGCATCGGTCGTTGGATCGAGCGACCGGGTGGCGGCGGCGGCGGCGTTCGAGGAGGCGGCCCTGGCGGCCGTCGCCGAGGACCTCATCGATCCCGAGACACACGAGATCCTGCAGGCGACGGCCGGCCGACTCATCGACCTGACGGGCATCCCATCGCCGGGCGCCCTGTCCAGCCTGGCGGCGCCGCGCGGCGGCCACGCGCGCGGTCCGCTCCAGCTCGCGGCGGTTGCGACCATCGTGGTCGGCGGGATCCTGCTCTGGATCGGCGTGGGTGTCGGATTCGGGATCCTCGGGATCGTCCTGGGGCTGGCACTGATCGCCGGGCTGGCACGCCAGCAGCCACGACCGAGCGAGTAGGCCCGACCCGCCACTTCGCGATCGCACCGGGCCGTCGCCGACCCGGGTCCAGGGGACCCTGCCGCACGGACCACCAGTCCGTGACCGACGGCGGTGGTGCGCCGCGCCAGCCCGATGGACGATGTGGGCAGAAGGAGCCGCATGATGCGCATCCTGCTCGCACACGACGGCTCGGCCGGCGCCGAGACCGCCCGCTCACTCGTCGCACACCTGGCCTGGCCGGATCCGTCACGCATCGACGTGGTGCATGTCGTCGAACCGGTCTGGAGCATGCTGGCCGTCCCCACGGTCTCGTTCGGTGGCCCGATGGATGAGGTCATCGGCGCCGAGGAGATCAAGCGAGAGATGGAGGTCGCCGTCGCCGGCCTGCGCCGGCCGGGGCGGACGGTCGAGTCCCACGTGGTCGTCGGTCGGCCGGCCAACGTCCTCACCGAGACGGCGACCCGCCTCGGGTCCGACCTCATCGTCATGGGTAGCCGTGGCCGCGGCACGATCGCGTCGATGCTGCTCGGCTCCGTCTCGGCGGAGGTCGGGCACGACGCCCCATGCCCGGTGCTCGTGGCCCGCAGCTCCGACGTGACCCGGGTCATGGTCGCGCTCGACGGCACGCCGAGCTCCGACCGGGTGGTCGACGCGGTCGCCGCCTCACCGTGGCTGGCCGACGACACGATCGACGTCGTCACGGTCGCGCTGTCGACCGTGCCCGGCCCGGGCGTCATGTTCGCGGACGCCTTCGGCAGCTCGCTCGCCTGGTACGAGGACGCCGTCGTGGCCGCCCGGCGCGAAGGCAAGACCTGCGTCACGGAGGCCGCCGACCGCCTGGTGGCCGCCGGCCTTCGGGCGACCGGCCGCGTCCTCGAGGGCGATCCCGCGGGCACGCTCGTCGAGACCGCCGCGCACGACGGCGTCGATCTCGTGGTCGTCGGGACGCACGCGAGGACCGGGATGCGAGCGGTGATCCTGGGCAGCGTGGCCCGGAACGTGCTCGTCCACACGAAGGCGTCGGTCCTCGTCGTGCACCAGGTCCCAGTGACCGTGCCGGGCCCTGACCACGCCCTGGTCGGCACCGCCTGACTCAGGCGGGCGGATCGATCGGGGTCGGGAAGCGCGATTCAGCCCGGGCCTGGCCACCGATGGCGGCCTTGGTGCCGACCCGCAGGAAGACCAGGAAGGCGGCGCTGAACCCGACGAGCGCCGCAAGTAGGGCCGGCATGAGGTCCGGCGTGATCCCAGCCGCGACGAGCCCGCAGAGTGCGGCGAATACCATCGAATCGATGATCGCCACCATCCCGATCATCGTGGTCAGGCCATGCAGGACGTTCCCCAGGAGGCCGGTCGTGTTGCGCACGCTGTACGTCGACAGGACGCCGACGGCGTCGTCGTGGAATCCGCTGACGAAGTAGGGCTCGAGGCCCGGCACCATCTCGCGATAGGCATGCCGGATCCGGTTCATCCCTCGGACGGTCTGGAGCTCCTCGGCGTTGGCATCGAGCAGTCGCCCGACGGTCGCGGCACCGATGAACAGGTCGGCGGCGAGCAGGACGATGGCGATCGGCAGGATCGATGACGACAGGCCCTGCGCGCCGATCAGGAAGCCGATGACGATGAGGGTCGCCGACAGGAACGTCAGGAACATCCCGGCGCGAGTGAACGCCTCGTTGTAGGCGAGAGAGCGCGTCGCCAGCAGGCTCCAATGCTCGGTCGACAGGATCTGGAGCGCCCGCGGGTCACCCAGCGCGGACGGTGACCCCGTGGCGTCGCCGACGGATCGGTTCGTGATCGGCGCCTCCGCGCCGACCGGCATCTGTTCCTGCACCGTGCCCTCCCTCCTCGTTCGCTATCCGCCTTGCAGCCGCGCCAGGACTTCGTCGTGCGAGCGGCCGTTCGTGGCCAGCGCGTGGCCGCTGTGGATGCTCCGCACCCCGTGGATGTCGGTGAACGTGCCGCCGGCCTCCTCGACGACGATCGATGGCGCGGCGAGGTCCCAGCTGTACGGGCCGACTTCGACCATGACCTCGGCGGCGCCCTCGGCGACGAGCGCGTAGCCCCAGAAGTCGCCGAACCCGCGATCGCGCCAGACGGAGCGGATGAAGCGCGTCGAAGCCGGGCGCTTCCCCGCTCGCGGCGATGTCCAGCGGGGACGCATAGACGACCTGGGCGTCGGCCAGGTCGGCGACCCGCGAGACGCCGATCCGCCGTGGCGTGCCGGCCGACGGCCCGAGGGCATCCACGGCCCACGCCCCACCGCCGCGCGACGCGTACCAGCGCGACCCGATGGCCGGGCGCGCTGATGACCCCGACCGACGATCTCGCCATCGCGCTCGGCGGCCAGGAGCGTCCCGAACAGGGGCACGCCGCGCATGAAGTTGTGGGTCCCGTCGATCGGGTCGATGTACCAGCGCACCCGGCCCTGGCCGGCCTCGGTGCCGTACTCCTCGCCCACCAGGCCGTGCTCGGGGTACGTCGCGGTGATGCGATCCCGGATGGCCCGCTCGATGGCCTGGTCGGCCTGGGTGACGAACGTGCGATCGGGCTTGGCCTCGATGACGAGGTCGCGCCGGAAGTGGGCCATCGCCAGCTCGTCGGCGGCGTCGCAGCAGGCCAGCGCGAAGGCGAGCCACTCGGCCAGTTCGGCGTCCGTCTCCAGGTCCGCCCGCGGTCAGGTCGCTCATGCCCGGATCCTCTCGCCGGCCGGGTCGTACAGGGGTTCCTGCATGACCTCGAAGCCGACCCAGTCGCCGAAGACCTCGATCTCGCCGCGGGTCCCGATGGCCGCGCGATCCGCCGGCAGGTACGCGTACGCGATCGAGCGCTCGACCGCGAACCCGTAGCCGCCCGAGGTCACGCGGCCGACGACCTCGCCCGCCGACCCGGACCGGCTCGTTGCCGAGGCAGACCGACCGCGGATCGTCGAGGACCAGGCAGCGCAGCCGCTTGCGCGGGCCGGCCGCCTTGGCCGCGACCAGCGCGTCGCGCCCGATGAAGTCGACGGCCTTGTCCAGCGCGACCGCGAACCCGAGCCCGGCATCGAACGGCGTCTCGTCCGGCGTGATGTCGCTCGACCAGACCCGGTAGCCCTTCTCGAGGCGGAGCGCATCGATGGCGCGATAGCCGCCGGCCACGAGGCCGTGCGGCCGGCCCGCGTCCCAGACCGTCGTCCACAGCGAACGGCCGTACTCGGCCGGCGCGTACAGCTCCCAGCCGAGCTCCCCGACGTAGGTGACGCGCAACGCCGTCACCGGCACGGAACCGACGGTGATCTCGCGCGCGGTGAGGAACGGGAAGCCGTCGTTCGACAGGTCGTCGCGCGTGACGCGCGAGAGGATGTCGCGCGCCCGGGGCCCCCACAGGCCGAAGCAGACGAGGCCGCCGGTCACATCCCGAAGCGCCACGGACCCGTCATCCGGCAGGTGCTGGCGCAGCCAGGCGGCGTCGTGGTTGCCGAACGCCGTCCCGGTGACCATGAGGTAGCGGTCCGCGCCGAGCCGGGTGACGGTCAGGTCCGCCTGGATCCCGCCACGCGGATCGAGCAGCTGCGTGTACACGACCGATCCCGACCGGCCGATCGATGTCGTTCGCGCACATCCGGCCAAGGAACGCGGTCGCGCCCTGGCCGGTGATCTCCAGCTTGGCGAACGAGCTCTCGTCGAACAGCCCCGCCGCCGTGCGCGTGGCGAGCGCCTCGGCGCCGATCGCCGGCGACCAGTGCATCCCCGCCCAGCCACGTGGCCGGAGCGACTCGTCGCCGGCCGCGGCGTTCGTCTCGAACCAGTTCGGTCGCTCCCAGCCGGACTTCTCGCCGAACGACGCCCCCAGGCCCTGCAGGAGCTCGTAGGTGGGCGAGGTCCGCAGCGGTCGGCCGGACTGGCGCTCCTCGTTCGGATAGTGGATGTCGTAGTACGTCGCGTAGTTCTCGATCGAGCGCGCCAGCGTGTGGCGCTGCGACCGGTAGGCCGCCCCGAACCGACGGATGTCCATCTTCCAGAGGTCGAGTTCCGGCTGGCCGTCGGCGATCCAGCTGGCCATCTGGCGACCGATCCCGCCGGCGCCGGCGATCCCGTGGGCCGAGAACCCGGCGGCGACCCAGAAGCCGCGGACCTCCGACTCGCCCAGGATGTACTCGTTGTCCGGGGTGAAGGCTTCCGGCCCGTTGATGACCCGGCTGACCCGGGCGTCGGCCATCGCCGGGACGCGCCGGATGGCGCCCTCCATGATCGGCTCGAAGCGGGGCATGTCGGGCGCCAGGAGCTTGCCGTTGAAGTCGGCCGGGACGCCGTCGAGGCTCCAGGGCGCCGGGTCGCGCTCGTAGCCGCCCATGCACAGGCCGCCGACCTCCTCGCGGAAGTAGACGAGGTTGTCCGGGTCGCGGAGCTGCGGCAGGCCGGCGTGGACGCCGTCGAGCGGCTCGGTGAAGAGGTACTGGTGCGCCATCGGGATGAGCGGCACGGTCACGCCGACCAGCCGGCCGATCTCCGGGGCGAACATCCCGCCCGCGTTGACGACGACGTCCGTCCGGATCTCGCCGCCGCTCGCCTCCGTGCTCGACCGTCACGCCCGTGACCCGGCCGCGCTCCGACGCCGATCGCCACGACCCGCGTGTGGGTCTGGATGCTGCACGCCGCGGGCACGGGCGCCGGCGGCCAGCGAGAGGGCCAGCCCGGACGGGTCCAGCCAGCCGTCGGTCGGCAGGTAGATCGCCCCGAGCACGCCGTCGGTGGACATCAGCGGGAACAGCGCCTGCGCCTCGGACGGGGTGATGAGCTCGAGCGGCAGGCCGAAGGTCTTGGCCCAGCCGGCCTGGCGACGCAGCTCCTCCAGGCGCTCCGGGCTGGACGCCAGCCGGAGCGATCCGACCTCGTGCCACGACGGGTCGTGACCGGTGCTCGGCGGCCAGGCCGCGGTACAGCTCCGCGCCGTACATCATCATCTTGGTCAGGGTCACGGTGCCGCGCAGCTGGCCGACCAGCCCGGCCGAATGGAACGTGGAACCGGAGGTCAGGTCGGCTCGGTCGACGAGGACGATGTCGGTCCAGCCGAGGTCCGCCAGGTGGTACGCGATGGAGGTACCGCCCACGCCGCCGCCGATGATGACCGCCCGGGCCTGGTCCACCTCGCCTCCACTCCCGTCGTGCGCCGGATGCCCCGGATGTGCGCCGGACGACAGGCCCAAGGGTACCGGCTGCGCTAGGCTCCGATGCGGAGGGATGGATGCCACCGACCATCGAAGACGTCATCGCGGCGATCCCGGCGTGGGCCGGTCACGCGGTCCGGGCGGAGCGGATCGCCGCCGGGCTGACCAACACGAACTACCGGGTCGACGTCGACGGCGTCGCCCACTTCGTCCGGATCCCGGGCGCCGCCACGGACCTGCTGGCCGTCGATCGCGGCAACGAGCTCCACAACACCCGCGCGGCGGCCGAGGCCGGGGTCTCGCCGCGGGTCCTGCACGCGATCCCCGAGTGGGACGTCTTCGTCCTCGAGTGGCTGGACGCGACGACGATGTCGATCGCGTCGCTCGGGGCGCCGGGCATGCCGACGCGGATCGCAGCGACCCTGCGGCAGCTCCACGCCGGCCCGGCGTTCCGCGACGACTTCGACATGTTCCGCCTCGCCGAGCGCTACCTGGCCCTCGTCGACGAGCGCGGCATCCCGATCCCGGCGGGCTATCGCGAGCACCTGGATCGCCTGCCACGGATCGAGGCGGCGCTGGCCGGCCATCCGCTCCCGCTCGTCCCGTGCCACAACGACCTGCTCGCCGAGAACTACCTCGACGACGGCGAGCGCCTGTGGATCGTCGACTTCGAGTACAGCGGGATAACGACCCGGCCTTCGAGCTCGGGAACACGGCCCAGGAGCAGGGCTTCGACGACGCCCAGGTCGCCGAGCTGTGCGCCGCCTACTTCGGCGAGGCCACCCCGGCCCTGCTCGCCCGGATGCGCCTCCAGATGATCATGTCCGACGTCGGCTGGACGCTCTGGGCCGCCATCCAGGCCCGCATCTCGACGATCGACTTCGACTTCGCCGGCTGGGCCGAGGAGCGCTGGGCGCGAGCGAGCCGCGATGCTCGACGGCCCCGACTTCGAGGGCTGGCTGGACGCGGTCTGACGTGCCGACGACCGGTCTAGCCGCGCATCCGCGTCGCCGGCCGGGTCCACGAGCGCATCGGCGCGTCGACCGTCGGCGGCGACCCGCCGGTCGAAGACGTCGACCTCGAGCGCCGCGTCCCCTCGGCGATCGATCGATCCAGGTAGACGTAGCCGATGCGTCGCGCCGACCGTCGGCGCCGTACGCGACGCTGCGCAGTCGCCCGACGACCTCGCCGGCCAGGCGGACCGCCTCGCCGCCGTAGACGGGCAGGTACGTCCCGTCGTCGGCCGAGCCGGATCGTCCGCAGGCGCCGACCCTGGCCCGGCCGGCTGGCCTCGCTGGCCGCGGCGAGCGCCTCCCGTCCCGATGAACGGGCCCTTCGCGAGCCGGACCATCGCGCCCGAGGCCGGCCTCGAACGGCGTGTCCAGCATCGTCATGTCGGTCCCGAAGTAGCGATAGCCCTTCTCGATCCGCAGGGCGTCGAGGGCCCGATAGCCGAACGGCTCGAGGCCGGCATCCACCGCGTCCGAGGCCGCCCGGAGCGCGTCCCAGACGAGGACCGCCGCCGGGGTGTCGGTCGTGAGTTCCCAGCCGAGCTCGCCCGCGTAGCTGATCCGGGACGCCAGCACGGTCGCACCCGCGATCCGGATCGGCGCGGGCGCTGCCGGAGCGGGCAAGCGCCGCGTCGCCGACGTCGTCGGGCGACGCGGCGGCCAGGATGTCGCGGGCGCGAGGCCCCCACAGCCCGATCGTGGCGAGTCGCCGCTCACGTCGCGCGAGCTGCACGGCCGTCGCCCGTCGGCGTGTGGCGGCGCAGCCAGGCCAGCTCGGACGCCACGAAGCCGGCACCCGTCACGACCCGGAACGAGGTCTCCGGCGAGGCGCGTGACCGTGACGTCCGCGACCATCCCGCCGCGCTCGTCGCACCACGGCGTGTAGACGATGCTGCCGACCGGCCGGTCGACGTCGTTGGCCGACACGCGCTGGAGCAGGCCGAGCGCGCCCGGACCCTCGACGGCGATCTTCCCGAACGAACTCAGGTCGATCAGCCCGCACGCGCTCGCGGACGGCTCGGACCTCCGCCGCGACCCGGTCGAACCACGGCGGGCGTGTCCAGCCGTAGGCCGCCTGGTCCCGCCCGGCGCGGCGCCACGGCCGACCGGGATCGTGGTGGTCGGCGCGCTCCCAGCCGGCCTTCGTCCCGAACACGGCGCCCGGTCTCCTGCAGCCGCCCGTGGAGGGCGGACAGCCGCCGCGGCCGGCCGGCCAGGTCCGCATCGAACGGATAGCGGAGCCGGTAGTAGTCCGAGTAGGTCTCGCGCGCCAGCCCGGCGGCGAACCCCGGGTCGCGGTACGTGTCGCTGAACCGCCACGCCCGGTACGGCCCGATGTCGACGCCCGGGTCGCCGGCCGTGATCCAGCCGGCCATCGCCCGACCGATCCCGCCGCCCCCGCCGAACCCGTTGAGCGACAGCCCGGCCGCCACCCAGAACCCGCGGACCCCGGGGAGCGGCCCGAGCAGCGGGTTCGCGTCGGGCGTCATCGCGTCCGGGATGGCAGACCAGCCGGATCGCCTCGGCATCGGCGAGGAACGGGAACCGCCGGATCGCCCCGGCCATCAGCGGCGCGAACCGCTCGTAGTCGGGCGGCAGGACGCGCGCGGCATGCTCCCATGGCACGCCGTCCTCCCAGCGCGAGACCGGGTCCGTCTCGTAGCCGCCGAAGACCATCCCGCCGTGCTCGCTCTTGCCGTAGACGAGGTTGTCGGGGTCGCGGAAGCACGGCATGTCGCGCGGCAGTTCGGAGCCGGGCACCGCCTTGAGCGCGATGTGCTGGTGATCGACCGGCGTGGACGGCACGAACCCGCCGACCATCGCCGCGACCTGCGGCGCCCAGATCCCGGCGGCGTTGACGACGATCTCGGTCGCGATCGGCCCCGCGTCGGTCAGGACGTGGGTCACCTCGCGCCGCGCCGAGAGCGTCGAAGCCCGTGACGCGGACGCCGGTCCGGATCCGGACGCCCAGCGCCCGGGCGGCATCGGCGACGGCGTGGGTCGCCCCGTGCGGGTCGAGGTGGCCGTCGCCCGGTCAGGTGGACCGCGCCGTACAGCGAGTCGCTGGCGAGACGGCCGGCATCAGGCGCCGCGCCTCATCGGCGCCGATGACCCCGGCGTCCAGGCCGATCCCGCGCGCCCGGCTGGCGGTGCGCTCCAGCTCACGCAGCTGGTCCGGGCTCGACGCCAGGCGCAGGCTGCCGACGGTCTCGAACACGCCGAGTCGCTCGGTACAGCTCGATGCTGTAGCGGCGGAACGCCATCATCGTGGCCGACGGGTTGAAGGCGGTCACGAGGCCGGCCGCCTGGCAGGTGGAGCCGGCCGTCAGCGACGCCTTCTCGACGAGCAGGACGTCGGTCCAGCCGGCGAGCGCGAGGTGGTACGCGACGCTGCAGCCGGTGATCCCGCCGCCGATCACGACGACCCGCGCCTGATCGCGCCATCAGTGACAGTTCGTGTTGCCGGTGTCCAGCACCGGGCCGGCCGTCGTGAGGAACGACCACTCATAGCTCGCGTCGTGCAGGACGAGGCGCAGGACCCCGTAGTACGCCGGCCGCCGCAGCTCGCTGTTCGCGGCCTGGGTCCCGAAGGCGCGGAGCTCGGCGCCGCCGGTCCCGACGACGAACTGGCGGATCCCGCCCGTCGGATCGCGCGACGCCGTCCGGATCCTGCGGGGCGAAGCGCTCGTAGTCGTGGTCGTGGCCGTTGACGATGACGTCGGCGCCGGCCTCGTGGAGCGCTCCCAGAACGGCGCCACGGATCGGTCATTGCCGTGCTCCCCGGAGCTGAACCGCGGGTGGTGCCAGATCGCGAGCGTGCACAGGGCGTCCGAGGCGGCCAGGTCCGCCGCCAGCCAGCGGCCCTGCGGGGACTCAGGCGTGCAGCCGCCGGCGAGCGCGCACGAACTGTCGAGGACGATCACGTGCCACGCCCCGACGTCGTACGAGTACCAGGCCGTGCCTTCCGGGGCGGCCGCATCGCCGAAGTAGCCGAGATAGCCGGCGAGCCCGGCGGACAGGTGGTCGTGGTTGCCGGGGACCGGCCGGGTCCGGGCCAGTTCGCGGCCCCAGGTCGGCCCGTAGCAGTCGCGCGAACTGCGTCGTCGCTGCCGCTCGGGTAGACGTTGTCGCCGGCGGTGAAGACGATCCCGGGCTGCGCGGCGAGCAGGGCGGCGGTCGTCGGCGTCCGCGTCGCGCGAGCAGTCGGCGATGTCGCCGGCGCCGATCAGGACCGGGTCGCCGTCGGGCGTCGATGGCGACGCGGACGACGCCCGCCGAACCGCGACGCCGCGGGGCCGCTCGAGGCAGCCGCCACCCGACGCGCCGGGATCAGGCGACGCGTTCGAACCGGTCTCGACGGTCGGCGCCGGCTCTCCGGAGCCGAGCTGCCGGACGAGGCCGCTCAACCCGACGAGCAACAGGCCGGTCGCGATGAACGCCACGAACCCGAGGGCGACCTGGCGGGCCAGCCGATCGCGCGGCTCGGCGGCCGTCGTGGACGCCAGCGGCTCGGGGGCGACCTGGCGGCTCGGGGAGGTCGGCGGGCTCGGACGGCTCGGTGCCGTCCGGGGCGCGTGGTTCGGTCACGGTCGCAGCCTAGCGGACCGGCCGACGGTCAGTCCGGGCGGCCTCGCGCAGGGCCCGCTCGAACGCGGGCGTGGACGCATTCGCGAGCAGCCGATCGAAGTGCTCGCCGGCGTACGCGACGAAGTCGACGTCGAGCGTGCTGATGCCCTGCTGGAGGACGCCCCACATCGCCTCGCGCATGTCCGACACGACCCGCATCAGCGTCAGGCGGGCCAGTCGATCGCGGCGGACCGCGCCGTCGTACGCGGCCAGCAGGATCTCGTCCTGCTCCGGCGTCAGTTCGTGGTTGATGCTGAAGTTGCCCGAGGTCGAAGAACGGGTCGCCCATGCCGGCGTACTCCCAGTCGACGATCCGGATCCGGGTCCCGTCGTCGATGAAGTTCGCGTTCAGCAGGTCGTTGTGGCACGGCCGCATCGGCAGCGGCGCGCTCAGGCAGGCCAGCTCGATGCGCCGACCGACGGCGGCCGCGACGTCGTACTCGGGCGGGATCGGGACGCCGCGGGCCTCCGCCAGGCGCCCGGTACGCCTCGGCGATGCGGAGCGGGATGAACAGGCCGGGGATCGCCGGGCCGTCGTGGATCCGGCGCAGCGAATCCGCCACGCGACGCAGCGTCTCGGGCCGGCGGACCGCCTCGTCGGACACGGGCGAGCCCACGATGAACCGGGTGACGAGGTAGCCCTCGGGCCGGATGAACGCGGTCACCTCCGGGCCCGACGCCCACGCCGGCGGCCGCGACCGTCGCCGCGTGTTCCACCTCCCGGCTGATCCCCAGCAGGTACGTGTCGTTGCCGGCCAGGCGGATGACCCAGCGATCCGTCGGTCCCCGACGCGTCCACGAGGAAGTTGCGGTTGGTGATCCCGCCCGACAGCGCGGTCAGGGTCAGCTCACGCCCGGCGATCTCCGGGATGCGCTGCATCGCGGCGACGAGGTCGTCGTGCAGCGGTCCGCGCAGGATGTCGTCCTCGTCAGTCATCCGGGCTTCTCGCTCCTGACATGCCGCGGCGCGGCGATCGCTCGCCGCGCCGCATCGCTCGGCCTGGGTCCGCGACGCTAGCCGATGACGGCCTCGCCGGTCACCGGATCGGCCGCCTCGACGTCGGGCGCCCGGCCACGGATGGACACGACGTAGTAGAGGCCACCGAGGACCAGCAGCGCGCCGACCATCGTCTCGAAGATCGGCCAGGCCGGCAGGACCGTCGAGCGCCTGCCCGTTGATCTCGAACAGGCCGTTGATGAGCGGGTTCCAGCAGCGCTCGGCCTTCGCCGCCGAAGTCGCCGAACAGCTCGGTCGAGCTCCACAGGGCGATGTTGACGATCATCACGCAACCCGTAGATCAGGGCCAGGATGTTGACGAGCATGCCCCAGCGCCCGAGGTTGAACCAGGCCTTCTCGTGCGGCCAGCCCTTGCGCCGGGCGAAGGCGACGCCCAGGTTGCACAGGAAGTAGCTGAGGTAGATCAGCCCGGTCGCCGCGATCGACAGCGTGAACCCGCCGAGCGGACCGGCCAGCGAGGATCGGCACCGCCGCCAGCACGCCGACCGCGACGACGGCGTTGGCCGGCGTCTGGAACCGCGTGTTGACCGTGCCCCACAGGCCGCCCGAGCGGCAGGTGGCGGTCGCGACCCATCGAGAACATCAGCCGGGCCGCCGCGCCCTGGATCGCCAGGGTGCAGACGAAGACGGAGGCGAGGATGACGACGAGGTAGATCTCGCCGAAGGTGATCGAGCCGACGATCGGGGTCGTGAAGTTGTCGTTGATCGTCGTGGCGATCGGGAACCCGCCACCGAGGCCCTCGGCCATCGCCGCCGGGATGTCCTTGCAGCGACAGGATGATCGCCAGCAGGAAGATCGACGCCGACGGCGCCGGAGATCAGGATCGACGACAGGACGCCGCGCGGCGCCTGCCGGCCCGCGTCGAGCGTCTCCTCACCGAACGTGCCGGCCGTGTCGAAGCCGTAGACGATGAACATCGACATGAAGAACCCGAGCAGGAACGTCGCGAGCATGTTCCCGTTGTTCGGGACCTCGGCGCCGTAGGTCTCGATCAGGACGTCGACGGGCTGGTTGTTGCGCGAAGAACAGCAGGATCAGCGCGAACACGAGCATGCCCGAGGATCTCGGTCGCCGACGCCGATGTTGTTGAGGATCGACAGCAGCCGCACGCCGAACGCGTTGATGAGCGTCGTGATGACCAGCGTCGTCAGCGCGATGAACGCTGAACATCGTCGAGGCCCGGGATGGGCGCGGCGACTGTCGAGGAAGCCCTTCGGTCGCCACGGATGCCGTCGACGACGAACGCCACGATGACCGCGACCGCGGTGACCGTCAACACCTGGGCCCAGAAGTAGAACCAGCCGGTGAACCAGCCCAGCGTCCGATGCGACAGGCGCTTCGACCACTGGTAGATCGAGCCGGCGACCGGGAAGTGGCTGGCCAGCTCGGCGAACACGAGGGCGACCAGGAACTGGCCGCCGATGACGACGAACCACGTCCAGAAGATCATCGGCCCGCCGAGGCCGAGGCCGCAGCCGAAGTTGCCGAACGAGCCGGTCGAGACGCTGATGAAGCTGAACGCGAGCGCGAAGTTCGACAGGAACCCGAGGGTGCGGCTCAGCTCCGGCTTGATGCCCAGTGATCTGAGCTGGGCGTCGTCGCGCGCGGCGACGTCCTGCTGACTCTCTGGTCCCGCCACGATCTCTCCTCCTACCTCCGCGCCGACGGTGCGAGACTGACCTCTGGGGAGTGACGCGAGTCGCTTGGGCTCGCCCGTCGAGGGTCCCTCCGATCCTCGATGGACTTGCGCGGGAGGATAGCACCGCGTTGCGGCGCGTCAACGACGATTCTTCGTGGTGAGACGGCCGTTCCGTGCGTGATCCGCGCCCTCGTGGCGCGTCGGTCAGCGAGCGAGGCTGGCCAGGGCGTCCGGCAGCGGGCGATGGACCTCGACCGGCTCGACATACCGGTCCACCAGGTCGCGGGTGCCGTCCACCTTGAGCTCGCGGAAGAGGTACGCGACCTTGCGGCCCTGGTCGGCCAGGATGGCGTCCTTCGTGTCCAGCTCCCAGAGCTGGCGCTTGAACGGGCCGATCGCCTTCTTGCGGGTCGTGTACACGAACTGCTGGTCCGTCTGGCCGGCCTTGCGCTCGTCGAGCGCGTTGCCGAAGCACCACGACTCGATCTCGCGGTGGAGCGACTCCGGGAAGGCCGGGTGCTCGTACAGCGCGTTCTGGAACCCGGTCGCGAGGTGGATCTCGGCCGTCTCCACTTCCGGGAAGCGGTGGAACAGCGCGTCGGGCAGGGTCGACGCGCCGTGCTGGACGGCACCAGCCAGCCCGTATTCGCGGGCGACGACGCCGAGCTCGCGCAGGACCTCGAAGTCGAGCTTGACCTCGGCGACGCCGCCGTCCGGCAGCGGGACGCCACCGTGGCTCGTGCCGGTCTGGACGCTCACCTTGGAGATGCCGCGAGCGCCAGGGGCGAGGTCCTCCAGGACGCGCCGGTAGCCATCCAGGTACGCGCGGAGTTCCGCCACCGTCGAGTTCTGCGTCCCGACCTCGCCGATCTCGCCGCCGACGCTGACCGTGACGCCATCGGCCTCGAGCGAGCGGATGAGCGCGGTCAATTCGGCGGCACGAAGGTAGTTCTCGCGCTGCTCCTCGTCGGCGTTCGGCTTCGACAGGTCGACGAGGGTGGACGAATCGATGTCGATGTTGCGATAGCCGGCATCGATGGCCAGGCGGCAGGCGCGCCGGATCTCCTCGGTCATCGACTCGGGATCCGCCGCGTACTTCTTGGCGTTGAACTGGTAATGGTCGCCCTGGATGAAGACCGGACCGTGCCAGTCCGCGGCGATCGCGCCGGCGAGGACGGACGTCGCGTAGTCGATCGGTCGCTGGAACGTGTACGTCTGCTCGCTGCGCGCCAGCTCCAGGATGACCGCCCCGACGCCGTCCGCCGCGGCCGTCTCGAAGATCGTCCGCGCCATGTCGAACGTCTGCGCCCGGATGTTGATGGCGGGGACGGTGAACCCGGCGACCTCGCCTCGAGCTCGCGCGTCGTAGAGCGCCTGGATGCTCGCCGAGCGCGCGCCGAGGGCCTGACTGGCCTCCCACACGAGCCACTGCGAGACCGTGGTCGTCGCCTCGTCCGTCGCCGAACGCGGCCGTCCAGGCAAGATCGCGGATCCCGCCGGCACGGAAGCCCGCCTCGTCGTCGATGATCAGCCGGTCACCGTCCAGGTGGGCCAGGCCGGAGAGTGAGGCAAGCAGGTCGTCAGGCGAGGTCGCGACGTGGGGCATCGGGGTCAGGTCTCCTGGGGTCGTCCGTCGACCCCTCATGGTAGCGACCCGGTCAGAACGTCGGCTTGACGACCATGAGGAAGACGATGATCACGACCATCAGGCCCATGAACATCCCGCCACGCTGGATCTTCTTGACGGTCGCCGGGATCTCCGGGTTCGGGGGGCTGCCGGGAGCCGGGGGCGTCGAGGTCATCTCGATGAGGTGGTGCAGGGCAGACCGCTGGACCGTCAGCGCGTAGGTGAGCGTGATCAGCGTACAGGACGATCGCGATCACGAGCCACCGCTCGGTCACATCAACGGTAGCATCGTGACGGTCAGAGCGTAGGTCAGGGTGATGGCGTACAGGACCATGCTGATGCCTAGCCACCGCTCGCTCGCGCTCGAGAGGTCGCGACCCGACGCGATGATCAGGAGCACGCCGGTGATGCCCTGGAAGATCGCCAGCGGGTAGACCAGCTTGTTGCCGATCGCGGCGACCTGGCGGGCGCTGAAGTTCGCATGCTGCGGCTCGCGACCGGCCATCGCCCCCATGATCGAATACGCGAACGTCGGACCGAACGCCAGGATCGCCCCCATCACGTGCAGGAACAGCAGCAGCGGGAGGAACTGGGCCATCGTCACTCCTTCACATCGTCTCGTCGGCAGACTCGGCGCCGACCGCCCCGGAGCATAAGCCGAACGGCGGGGTCCGTTCGCGTGCCGCCGCTCGAGACGGCAAGCTCACGAGACGAGTTTGCTACACGATTCGACGCCAGCCGCCTTCGCCGCCGGGATCAGCTCCCTGTGGTTCGCCTGCAGCGACCGGGTCGCCGCCGCGAACGAAGCCGCATCGCTCGCCTCGCCAGCGGCGACCTGCGCTTCGACTAGTCCGGGATGCGCGGCCACCAACGCGAGGAAGGTGTCCCATCCCGCCTGCCCGGTGGCCGGAGCCCCGAGCGCAGTGAGCTCGGAGGCCCACGAGTCGAACACCGGTGCGACCTCGGACTTGAGCCATGCCGCAACGGTCGGAAGCTTCGCGACATCGGGTGCGGTCGGATCGAACGAACCGGCCGGGAAGGACGCCCACGCCTGCTTCGCCTCGAGGATGTCCGCACACACGGCCGATGCTCGCGCCTGGAACGCGGCATCGACGGCCGGAGCCGCCGGCTGGCCGCCGCAGGCCACCAGGGCGAAGACGCCGACCGCGGCGATCCCTGCACGCACCCGGCTCAGGGCAGTCATATCCGACTCCATCAACCAGACCCCATCCCGCTCCGACGGAGCAGTCCGCCGATCATAGGGTGCGACCGTTTGCCAGGGTCTCGACGTCGTTGCCGTCAGGGCCGGCCGGGTGGGGCCATGGCAGGCCGGCCATCGAAGTCGGCGGCGATGGCGCTGGCGACGTCGTCCAGGCCGGTCGTGCCGGCCGCCGCCAGGCCCTCGAGGACCGCGCGCCGACGGTCCACCTCACGCTCGAAGTCGCCGGCACGGACGCCGATGCGGAACGCCAGCTCCGGCGTGATCCCCCAGCCGAAGTCCTCGAACGCGTCGCGGGCCGGATCCCAGGTCGACAGGACGGCCGGCCCCAGCCGCTGGGTGTGGCCGTGTGTGTCGCGCACGAACGGACGGACATAGTGCGCGGCCACCACCCGCTGGCGGGCACCGTCCAAGCGCCGCAGGACGAGGACGCAGCCCAGGTACGACAGCTCGTCGGGCGTCAGTGACACCGGCGGACGCTCGAGCGACGCGAAGACGTCGTCGAGCGAATCGGCGCGCATGGTCGTCGCCAGGCCGTATCCGATGGCCGTCGCGCGGACGGCGATCCGGGCGACTTCGCCCCACGTGCAGACCGGGAGCCGATCGGAGAACTCACGTGCGACGAGGATCGATGTGTCCGGGCGGACCGGATCCCCTTCGCCTGCCGGTGCTGCGCCCGGCCACCCGAGGTCGGTCGCCTGCGGCAACCAGTCGAAGGTCTCGTCGGAGCCGTGCAGGGCCACGCGTCGAACGGCCGGCGGGGTGAACTGGAGGAGGCCGCCCAGCAGCGTCCCCGCCTCGGCGCCCGGGTCAGCCGCCGTCACGACCACCGGCACCCGGGCTTCGATGAGCTGCCAGAGCGTGGCCGCCAGGCCGGCATCGAGGATCCCGGCGCGGACCGACGCGACGATCGATCGCGGCTGCTCGGTGATCGGGTTGATGGCCCAGCCGGTTCCAGGAGCGGGTTCAGGCACGGGACTCCGATCGCGTCAGGTCGGGGGTTCGGGCCGCCAGCGTAGGCAGGGTCGCGACCGAGCGTCAACCGTCCCTTGCTCGCCAGCGTCCCGACGTCCCGAGCATCACCGCTACACGCCTGGAGCCTGAAGGGCTGACCGAAGTCGCATCAGACGCGCGTTAGGTGCACTCGGGCCTGGATAGCCATCGTCACGTGCCCTTGAAGGCGCATGCGATGCCCTATCTGCGACACGACGGGACACCCCTGGTCGCAAGTGCGTCTTCCGATGACACCTGTCCGACGAGTGGACCGCACCGATCGCAGGTTAGGCGCATCTCGTGCCACATCGGTCCGCCAGGTCACCTGGCCCTGGTCCTATCCCAGTGGCCTTCGGACCGCATGGTGCCAGCACACACCGGACCTCCGGCAGCGACCTGGACCCCGTTCGGGTGAGTGGATTCACGGCTCGCCGCGGCTACGGTCTCCATGGCGGCCCGCGCGCGGCCGGACAGACGGGATGGTTGGAGGATCGGTGGCCAAAGGCGGCGTCGACGACGCGATGTTCTGTGAGGCGTGCGGCGCCCATCGAGACCAGCTGGGTGTCGCCGGTGAGCACATCCAGCCGTGTCCGGACTGCGGCCGCGCCACGTGCGCGAACTGCTGGAATCAGGTCGCCGGCGGCTGCCTGTCGTGCCGCGCGTTCGCGCTGCCGGTCGCGGCTGCGGCGACCACGACCAAGGCTCGACCCAAGGCCCCGGTGGCGACACCGGTGGCGGCAGCCGCGGCCGTCGGCGCCGCTGCAGCCAAACCGAAGCGCGCCAACCCACGCTTCAAGCGCGGCGCCAAGCCACAACCGGACCCCGTCGTCACCTCGATGCCGGGCGTCGTGGAAGTCGCACCAGCCCCCGTCCGAACCACGGTCGCCCCGGTCGCCGCTGTGGCCGCGGCGACCGCCAGGACTCGCCCGAGCGTCGCCAGGTTCGGCCACATCCGTCTCGGACGGGTGGTGCGAGCCAGCGCGATCGGGTCCCTCCTCGCTGTCAGCGTCGTGACGGTCGTGTTCGCCGGCGTCATCCGCCTGGCACCGAGCGGCGCGGCCGCCGGTCCAGCGACGACCCCAGGAGCGACCCTGCCTGGCGTCCTGGCGACCGACCCAGGCACGGCGACGCCCATCCCCGACGGCACCCCGCCCGGCACCGAGCCACCGGCCACCACGATCCCCGGCGTGACCGGGGGGACCGTGGACCCGGCCGACGTGACCGATCCGACCGGTGACCCCGGCTCGACCGACAAGCCGATCATCCTGTCGACGCCGAAGCCGACGGGTGCCCCGACGGCGACGCCGACCGGCGCGCCGACCCCGACGCCGGATCCGACCGCCGACCCGACACCGACGCCGGAACCGACGCCGGAGCCGACGCCGGAGCCGACACCAGAACCGACGCCGGACCCCACGCCGGACCCGACGCCGGATCCCACGCCGGACCCGACGCCGGAACCGCCGACGCCGACTCCCTAGACCTGCGCTACCTCGCCAGCACCGGCTCGGCCACCATCGGCAGCACGACGTCAGTCCGCCACGTGCGCCGGGTCCGGCTCCAGGATGGGATCGCTGTAGTAGATCTCCCAGTGCGCTCCCGCGGGGGTCGATCCCTGCGCCACGACCCAGGCGGTGAGCGCATCGACGGCGTCCCCGAGCTGGTCGTACGGGCCGACGTGGGTCGTGATCGCCACCGGACCACCCGGCAGCGTTCCCGGCGATCACTCGTCCTTCGGGTACGACCTGTCCGGCGATCGGTGCGCCGGCCTCCATGACGAAGTGGTCGCCCAGCAAGTCGTAGCGGGCGAACGGCGGACCCACCGGGTCGATCCCCTGGCGGGCCAGGGCGGCGAAGACCTCGTCGTAGGCGATCGGCAACCAGAGGCCGACCTCCGCCAACGGGACCGTTCCCGTGATGACGGCCGTGAGCTGCTCCGGAAGGACCTCGGATCGGATGTCGTACGGCATGGCGCGCACCTCCACATGAGTCGACACGCTCAACGGTAGGACGGTGGCGGTCGGCCCGACAGGGTCGAACGTCCCGAAATCCGGACCGACTACGATCGGTCGATGACGGCCGCGACCTTGACCATCCTGCCCCTCACGCCGGAACGCTTCCCGGACCTCGCCGCGCTGTTCGAAGAGGGCGGCGATCCGAAGTGGTGCTGGTGCGCCTACTTCCGCTACCGGGGCCGCGACTGGACGAACTCCACCGGAGCCCAGAATCGCGAGGCGCTCGAGGGGATCGCCGGCAACGATCCGGCCCCGGGCCTGGTCGCGTACCGCGACGGCCGGGCGATCGGCTGGGTCAGCCTCGGGCCACGCGAGGACTACGAGCGTCTCGCCTACTCGAAGATCCTCGCGCCGCTCGACGACACGCCGGTCTGGTCCATCGTGTGCTTCGTCGTCTCACGCAAGGCGCGCGGCGCCGGGACGGCCACCGCCCTGCTCGACGCCGCGATCGCCTATGCCCGCGACCATGGGGCGACCGCCCTTGAGGCCTACCCCGTGGACACCTCGGGCGAACGGATCGCGTCGGCCAATGCGTTCCACGGCACCCTCTCGATGTTCGAGCGTGCGGGCTTCGCGGTCGCCGCTCGTCGCCAGTGGAACAAGACATCGCCCGTCCGGCCCATCGTGCGTCTGGGGTTGACACCGGCTGACGGCGGCGCGTAGACTCCCGCTCGGTTCGCAACCTCGCGGCCAGAATCCCACCCTGCTACGGAGGGGTCCCGACATGACAGATCGCTACTTCCTCCGACGAGACGTCGCGCCGATCCCGGCCGACGCGCGTGGGAGATCTGTGCCCTACTCGAGCTAGACCGCAGGCGGCAGGACCGCCACCGGACGAACCAAGAGCCGTGGGCCAGATCGGGCCCCCGGCTTTTTTGATGCCCTACCCGCCATCCGTGGCGAGACCGGACACCAGAGCCGCGAGGCCCACCGACGCGAGACACGTCGGAAGAGGCCCGCGGCTCTTGTCATTCCCGGACCACGTCCCCTCCCGTTCACTGGAGTCACACCGTGACAGCCACCCTGAGTCCCGAACTGAAGAACGGCTCGACGGCCCTGCCGCTCGATCCCCGGCCCGCCGGCCCGGCCGCTCTCCTCGTGGAGGGCGTCAGCAAGCGGTTCGTGGTCGGGCGGAAGAAGCCGCCGGTCGCGGCGATCTCGGATGTGTCGATGCGCCTGGAGCGCGGCGACGTCCACGGGATCCTCGGATCGAACGGCTCGGGCAAGTCGACGCTCATCCGGCTCATCTGCGGGCTGCTGACCCTCGACGAGGGTCGGGTCGTGGTCTTCGGCCACGACATCGAGCGCGACGAGATGGCGGTCAAGCGGCTGATCAACCGGGTCAGCGTGGACGCCGCCTTCTTCAAGAAGCTGAGCCCGATGGAGAACCTGATGTTCGCCGCCCGCCTGTATGGGCTGGACGGCGGGACCGCGAAGCGTGAAGCGATCGCGATCCTCGGACGGCTGGGCATCTCCGAGAAGCGCGTCGGACGACCCGTCGAGCAGATGAGTCGAGGGATGCAGCAGAAGGTCGCCATCGCGCGAGCCCTGCTGACGAGCCCGACCCTGCTGCTCCTCGACGAACCGACCACCGGCCTGGACCCCCGCTCGAAGCTGGACGTCCAGACCTTCATCGAAGAACTGAAGGAGACCCACGACGCGACCATCGTCCTGACCACCCACGACCTGGCCGAGGCGGAACGCCTCTGCCAGCGCATCACGATCCTCAACGACGGCAAGGTCGTCGCCGAGGACACACCGGCCGGCCTTCGGGCCATGACGGCCATCCGCCTGGGCCGCGAGGCGACCCTCGAAGACGTGTTCATGACCTACACCGGCCGTTCCCTCGACGACGACGTCGAGGAGGACGACGCCGAGATCGACTGAAAGGAGGTGATGACAACCATGCTGACGCACGCACAGGATCGGCTCCGGCTTTCGCAGGAGCGGATCGAGCGGGACATCGCGCACGCCGCGGATTCGCGACGGGCCGCTGCCCACTCCGACTCGTCCATCCGTCGGACGGTCGGTCATCGGATCATCCGATTCGGTGAGCGACTCGCCGCGGAGCCCTCGCTCGAGCTCGTTCGGTCCCGCTAGGGGCCGAACGAGCTCCCTCACCAGGAGACACTCCCGTGACCGTCGTCACCCATGAGCTGAAGGCCTCATTCGCCTTCATCGAGCGCAACTTCTTCCTCACTCGCCGCTACTGGGGCTGGGAACTCGCGTTCCTGGTCTACTCCGTCGCGGGCGCGCTCTCGATCTCGCTCATCGGTGTGGAGGTGGGCAACGAGACGCTGCTCCTCTCGCTGATGGTCGGCGCGATCTTCTGGAACTACCTGTCGGTCGTGTTCAGCTGGATCGCCGAGACGATCAGCGTCGAGCGCTGGGAAGGCACGCTCGAGTACACGATGATGGCGCCGATCCGGCGCTCGTCGCAGCTGCTCGGTTCCGTGGCCTACGCGATGGTCTATGGCCTGATCCACACGTCGGTCATCTTCATCGCGCTCGTCCTGTTCTTCCCTCAGCTCGACCTGTCGCAGGCGAACCCGGGGACGGCCCTGACGTTCATGCTGCTCGGCTCGTTCAGCTTCGTGGGGATCGGCATGATCGCCGCGATCCTGCCGCTCCTGTACGTGGAGCGCGGGGCGCAGATGACGTTCGTGCTGCAGTCCGTGCTGCTGCTGGTGTCCGGCGTGTACTACTCGGTCGACATCCTGCCGCCGTGGATGCAGGTGCTGTCCAAGCTGTCGCCGGCGACCTACGTCCTCGAGGGCGTGCGGGCCGGCCTCATCGAGGGCACGCCGGTCACCGAGTTGGCGGAGGACATCGTCCCGCTGATCGTGATGGGCATCGTGTTCATCCCGCTCGGCCTGTGGGCGTTCGGCAAGGCGGAGCGCTACGCCAAGCGCACCGGCAAGCTGAAGCGGGTCGGTTGACATGACCGGCACGATCGAACCCATGACGACCACCGGACTGGCCTCGCTCGGCTGGGATCCGACGTGGGCGGCGGCCTTCGAGGACGCCGGCCACGTCACCGCCGGGCATCGGCCCGCCCGGGTCGTGGCCGTCCATCGGGAGACCTCGATCGTCCGCGACGCCGATGGGGATCGCACGGCGTCCGTCTCGGGGGCATTCCGGTTCGAGGCCCTGGCCGCCTCGGACTTCCCGACCGTCGGCGACTGGGTCGCGATCGATGCGAACGGCGTCATCGCCGCGGTGCTGCCGCGGCGGACCTCGTTCAAGCGGATGGCCGCGGACGCGTCCCGCCTGCTGTCCGGCCTCGACGACGAGCAGGTCATGGCCTCGAACGTCGACGTGGCGCTGCTCGTCGCCGGCCTCGACAACGACTTCAACCTGCGCCGGATCGAGCGCTATCTCGCCGTGGCCTGGTCCAGCGAGGTCGCTGCCCGTCGTCGTCCTGAACAAGGCGGACCTGGCGGACGACGTGGACGGCCGGGTCGTGGCGGTCGAGGCGATCGCCCCGGGCGTCGCGATCATCCCGGTGTCGGCGTGGACCGGTCTCGGGCTGGACGACCTGCGCGCGCACCTGCAGCCGGGCACGACCGCCGCCATCCTCGGCTCGTCGGGCGTCGGCAAGTCGACACTCGTGAATGCCCTGCTGGGCGAGGACCGCCAGGCGACCGCGGCCGTCCGCGGATCGGACTCGCGCGGCCGGCACACGACGACCCATCGCGAACTGTTCGAGCTGCCCGGTGGCGCGCTCCTGGTCGACACGCCGGGGATCCGTGCCCTGGAAGTCCTCGGCGCCGAGGCGGGCCTGGAGGCCGCCTTCGATGAGGTCGCCGAGATCGCGGCGACGCTGCCGCTTCAGCGATTGCGGGCACCAGGGCGAACCGGGCTGCGCCGTACAGCTGGCGATCGCCGACGGTCGGCTCGACGAGGAGCGCCTCGCCAGCTACCGGAAGCTCCAGCGCGAGCAGGCCCGGACGGCCCGCCAGGAGGACCCGCGCGCTCGCGCCGAGAGCCGTCGCACCTGGAAGCTGATCCACAAGTCCGTCAACGAACACATGAAGCGCAAGTACGGAGACGACCGATGACCGACCTGCACGAGATCGAAGCCGCCATCGGCGTCGGCGCTGCCGGACCACCTGGTCGGGGCCGGGTTCACCGTCCGCGCGGCTTCGGCGGGCCCGGTGGACTACGTCGGGATGGCGGCCGCCAACCAGCGCAGCCGCGACGCGGCCGGGATCGAGGAGGTCGTCACGGCCGACGGGATGGCCCGGGACTACGCCCACCTCGTCAACTGCGACCTCGAGCGCGATCTCCTCGTCGTCGAGCACGACGGGATCGATCGTCGGGTACGTCCGCGTCGAGTGGCGCGACCTGGAGGACGGGACCCGCGGCTTCACCGCCGTCGTGATGCTCGACCCCGTCCACGGCGGATCCGGGCTCGACGCGCCGATGCTCGCAGTGGGCCGAGGACCGGTCGATCGCCAAGGCTCGGGCGATCCCGGTCGCCGAGCGTCGGCCGAGTGCCCTCCGCTCGTATCTCGTTCGGGGCGGAAGTCGCCCTCGCGGCGGCGTCTCGAAGCGACTGGCTGGACCCGGTCCGGCCACGGGTACGAGATGGTCCGCCCCACCCTCGAGGACATCCCGGACGTGCCGATGCCGGCCGGCCTCGAGGTCCGCCCGATCGCGCTCGACCGCGCGGCCCGCCGACAGGTCTGGGACGCGGCGACGGAGGCGTTCCGCGACGAGCGCGACGAATCGGAGCCGACCGAGGAGGAGTGGGAGGCGTCCCTCGTCGATCCGCTCGAGGATCCGTCGCTCTGGCTCATCGCCTTCGACGGCGACGAGATCGCCGGCGGCGTGCATGGACGGATCGACCCCGAGGAGAACGCCCACCACGGACGCGAGCGCGGACTCGTGTCGGCGGTCTACACCCGTCGCGCGTGGCGCCGTCGCGGCCTCGCCAGAGCCCTGATCGCGCGCTGCCTGGTCCGCCTCCGCGAACGCGGGATGACCAGCGCCTACCTGGGCGTCGACGGCCTCAACCCGAACCAGGCGACGGATCTCTACTCGTCGCTCGGGTTCGAGGTCGTCAGCACCACCTACGACTGGACCAAGCCGCTGCCCGCGGACGTCGCCCCCGCGATGACGCCCGTGCCCGACTCTGGAGACGACGTGACCGACACCGCCCGACGACCCGCCCTGGACCCGCTTGCCACGCTGGGCCTGACCCTGCGCCCGTTCCATGACCCCTCGGACTACGGCCCGATGGCGGCCCTGATGAGCGCCGCCAACCTCCACGACGGCATCCCGTGGGTGCCGACCGAAGAGCAGATGCGGACCGAGAACGAGGGTGCGGACGGCCTGGTCCCGAAGGACGACATCGTCCTGGTCGAGGACGTCGGACGGCCTCGTCGCGTTCGCCATGGTCGAGCGGATCGTCCGCGACGACGTCCCGAACTACGACCTGTGGGGCTACGTCCGACCCGAGCGGCGTCGGCATGGGATCGGCGGCGCCCTGTTCCGGCACAACCTGGGCCGCATCGCGACACGGGTGGCCGTCGAGGACCCGGATGGCCAGGTCCTCCTGCGAGCCCATGCCGAGGAGCACGAGATCGGCCATCAGGCCATGCTGGTCGGTCGCGGATTCGCCCCGGTCCGCCACTTCTTCCTCATGCGTCGGGCCGGTCTCGACGACATCCCCGAGGCGCCACTCCCCGAGGGCCTGGCGATCCGGCCGGTCAGGCCGGCGGACCATCGGGCGATCTGGGACGCCGAGGACGAGGCGTTCCGCGACCACTGGGGCGCGCACGCCCATACCGAGCACGAGTTCCAGGTCATGTTCGGCCAGTCCGAGCTGGACACGGACCTGTGGGCGGTCGCCTGGGACGGTGACGAGGTCGCCGGCGTCGTCCAGACGTGGATCTGGTCCGCGGAGAACGACCGCCCTCGGCGTCCAGCGAGGCTGGCTCGAGAAGATCAGCGTCCGCCGGCCCGTGGCGCCAGCGTGGGCTCGGCCGGGCGCTGACGGCCGCTGCGCTGCGCAACCTCCGCGACGCCGGGCATGACCGAGGCGATGCTCGGCGTGGACTCGCAGAACCCGACCGGGGCGCTCGGCCTGTACGAGCGGCTCGGCTTCGAGGTCCACCAGCGCTCGATCGCCTACGAGCGCCCGTTCGACGGCGCTGTCGAGCGACCGGGACGACCGAGGGCTAGGCCGGCTCGACCCGCTCCCAGCGCCCGTCGACCAGCCGCGCCCGGATCCCGAACGCCGCCGTCGAGGACCGGCGCGAGCTCGTCGTCGGTGAGGTCGCGCTCGTCGCGTGGCCGTACCGTCGGTCGAGACGTAGTGCCGGCCGGACAGGCTCGTCGCGCCGCCGGCCGTGAAGATGACGCAGTTCCAGCGGCCCGACGAACGGCGAGTCCGGCGACGTCTGGTGGTAGCGGCACGTCTCGGCGAATTCGTCCAGGTCGCGAGCCGTCGGGTCCAGGCGATAGTGCGGCACCCACCGGCCGTCCCGGTGGCGCCACTCGAGGTCCAGCTCGCCGATCGGGCGCGTCCACGAGCCGGAACGCACCGACCGGATCTGTCCTGTTCCGGGCCGACCTCGAGCCGGAGTGGCTCGACGAAGGAGTAGCCGAAGCCGACATCCACCAGCCACGGTTCGTCGAGCGTGACGCGCAGCGCCAGGTGGTCGAATCGGGGCCCGAGTCGACCTTCGTCCTCATGGCCGCGTGCCTCGACCAGGTCGACCTCGAAGCCGATCGAGCGCAGGAGCACGGCGAACGCGCCGTTGAGCTCGTAACAGAACCCGCCGCGACCGAGGACGCCCAGCTTGTGGACGAACGCGTCCGGATCGAGCTCCACGCGTTCGCCGAACACGACGCTGGCGTTCTCGAACGGGACGGTCCGCAGGTGCGCGGCGTGCAGGGTCCGGAGCGTCTCGATGTCGGGGCGGAGCGGTCCGCGCACGCCTAGCCGTTCGAGATATCGGTCCAGGTCGCTCACGCGAAGAGGCGGCCGCCGTCGCGGACCAGTTCCAGCCAGGCCCGCTCTCGCCCGATGGTCGTCGACTGGCCGTGGCCCGGGAACACGGCGAGCGCGATCCTCCAGGCCGGACAGCCGCGCGAGCGACTCGGCCATGGCCGCCGGGTCCCCGCCCGGCAGGTCCACCCTCCCCCACCCGCCCGCGAACAGCGTGTCGCCGCTGTACAGGAGGCCCTCGTCCTCGGCCAGCAGGCAGACCGACCCCTCCGTGTGCCCCGGCGTGTGCAGGACGCGCAGCCTGATCGACCCGAACCGGATGAGCCCGCCTTCGGCCAGCTCGACCGCCGGCACGGACGGCGGGATCTCGAACGGCGCCCAGAGCGGCTGCGGCGCGGTCAAGCGGTCGCGGTCGAGCGGATGGACCGCGATGTCGGCGCCGGTGTGCTCGGCGACCGCCGCGTTGTCGCCGATGTGGTCCCAGTGCCCGTGGGTCGAGACGATGAGCTTCAGCGTCCAGTCCCGGGCGGCCAGCTCCTCGGCGATCCACGCCAGCGACGGCGTCGCCGTGTCGATGGCGATCGCTTCGCGCGTGGCGGGATCCGCGAGGACATGCACGTTCGTCGCGACCGGCCCGACGACGCGCGTGATCCCTTCCACGCCCCGATCGTAGCAGCGGGACCGCGCTACCGGACGATGGGCTCCGGGAACACCGGCGGCGTTCTCGGCGCCGAGCTGGCCGGCGATGAGACGGATCGACCCATCGGCCGCATCGAAGACCGTCACGGACGCCTGCATGGCCGGCGCCTGGTTTCCCTGGGCGTCGACGCCGGACATGCCCGCCGCGTAGACGAACGCGCCGTCCTCGCTCACCGCGAGCGAGATGAAGTCGGCGGTCGGCTCCCAGTGGCTCTTGAAGGTCGGCGTGTCGCCACTGATGTCGAAGGCGAAGATCCCGGCGGACCCGATCGACTCGAACGCGCCCGCGATCCCGAGCGCATACAGGGTGGTCCCGTCCGGGCTGATCGCGAGCGCCGGCTCGAGCAGGATCTTGGCCGTCGCCGATCGGCGCGAGCCAGTCGCCGATCGCCCGACCGATCGCTCCGATGCGCATCGAGCGGTCCGGTGCTCGCGGTGTCCGGGGCCTTGGCGCTGGTCGTGGTCCCGGTCTGCAGGTCGTAGGCGCGTGAGGACCAGGCTCTGCGGATCCCACAGGAAGAGCCGGTGGTCCGGCCGCGCCGCGAACAAGCCGAACCCGGTGAACCGACCGACCTCGGTGTCGTCGATGGCGGAACCGTCAGCGCCGTAGCGCTCCACCCGCACGGTGCCGTTCGTGTCCACGATGCAGGCGACGTAGAACGACGCGTCGTCGATGACGCCCCGCTCCCACTCGTAGCAGCCGTCGGCCGACCGCGGTGCCGGCGGACCTGGCCCGCCCGAGGACTTCCCGCCACTGAACGGCGTCGTCCAGTGGTCGGCACCGGACGGCGCGATCGCCGGTCGGCTCCTCCACGAACCAGTCGCCCGTGATCAGGGCGGTATCCGTGCCCGGCGCCGTATCCACGACGCGGTGCCGACCGAGCCCAGACCGGCCCTGGGCGACGGCCGACCGGTCGACGTCCGGGAGGTCCAGGCGATCGACGACGGCCAGCGTGACGAGGTCCACGACATCCACGCCGGCGTGCCAGCCCGTGGCGGTCCGCTCGCTCCACCCGACGAACGCGTAGCGGCCGTCGGCGGACGCGACCGCGCGAGCGTCCACGGTGAAGCTGTCCGACGTCGGCCGGCTGGGCCGGATCGATCTCCGACTGGAGCGTCCGAAGGTCGGCCTGACCGGCCGGCGAGCCTGTCGGCATCGACCGCATCGAGCGTGATGGCGAGGCGCGACGTCCCGGCCGAGCCGGTCCCGGTGTAGGTGCCGCAGACGCAGACCCAGCCACCGCCGGGCCGAGGCAACGGCGCGTTCCAGCCGCCTCGCTCCCACGGCAGTGACGCCTGCGGCGTGCCGGTCGACAGGTCGATGAATCGATACCCGTTGCCGGCCATGAGGACGCTGGTGACGCTGGGCAGATCGCCGTTGACCCAGAGGGCCGGCAGCGGCGACGCGGCGGGCGCCGGCGCGCTGCCGGATGGACGCGTCGTGGCGTTCGGATCCGGGCTCCCGGTCGCCCCTTCGGTCGGGTTCGTCGACGGCACGGTGCCCACGCCACCATCCCGGCCGTTGCCGACCAGGAAGATCGCGGACACCGCCAGGACGAGCGTGGCGACGACCGCCAGCACCCCGGCTTCGGCGACCTTCCCGAACCAGCGGCGACCACCGGACGACCGCGAGCCACGCCGGCCCACCTCGACGCGCTCGCGCCAGGTCGGCTGGTCGAGTCGCTGCGGCGGTCGGTGCCAGTCCTCGGCCACGGCGCGCACCAGTGCGCCGAGTTCGGCATCGTCCGGCGGCGTGGTGCCGTCGGTCAGGGGTGTCGGGTTCCGCTCCATCGGGTCTCCTCGGCTCAACGGGTCATGCCCCGGGCGATGTCGTCATCGACCGGGGCGCTGTGGGGTTCGGTGGTCAGGCGCTCGCGGAGCGTCCGGTGGGCGCGGCTCAGGATCGAGCCGACGTTGCCGGGGCTCGTCCGCAGGAACGCCCCGATCTCGGCGTAGTCGTAGCCGTAGTAGTGGCGCAGGACGAGGGCGGCCCGGACGTCCGGCTTCAGGTCGCCGAGGGCGACCTCCACGAGGTCGCGATCCGCGACGTGGCGGACCATCTCCTCGCTGCCCGGCCCGATGCTCGGGCTGGACCGCCTGGACGCGACCGATCGCGTCGATGGCCTTGATCCGGACCCGGCGCCGACGCAGCGCGTCCAGCGCGAGGTGGCTGACGATCCCGTGCAGCCAGGGTCGCACCGGCCGGTTGGTGTCGTACTGCTCCCAGCGGCGGAACGCCTGGGCGAACGCGTCGTGGGTCGCGTCCATCGCGCCATCGGGGTCGCGCAGGATCGCGTACGCCACTCGATAGACGTCGTCCGCATGGTCGCGGTACGCCCGTTCGACAGCGTCTACCCGGAGCTGCTCGTCCGTCACGACCTATCTACGCGCGAGGACCGCCGTGTCTTGCACGGCGGCGTCGATCCCGAGTGCCCGTCAGGCCTCGAGCTTGCCCTTCATGCACTCGAAGGTCTGGCCGATCATCTTGTTGGCCGTGCCTTCGATGAGGCGCGCACCGACGCTGGCCAGCGTGCCGGCGATGTTCACGTCGGCGTTCCAGTCCATGACGGTCGTGCCGTCCGGCCCGTCCGACAGGCGCATCTCGGCGGTCGCGTCCACGGCACTGCCCGGCGCCTGGCCGTGGGCCTTGATGAGCGCGCGGTCCGGTGGCTGGGTCTCGGCGAACTCCATGTCCGCGTTGAAGCGGGCACTGATGAATCCGATGCCGACCTTGGCGACGGCCTTGAAGTGGGTCGCGTCGATGACCTCGATCTTCTCGACGCCGGGGCCGCACTGGCCCACCTGCTCCGGGTCCGTGACGAACGCCCAGACCTTCTCGCGCGATGCGTTGATCGGCACGGAACCTTCGAACTTCATGCAGCCCTCCTGGGCGGATACGGGGTCGGGTGTCTGGACGTGGCCGGCGCCGGATCAGTCGGGCGATGATACCGACGCGGGCAGATAGGCGGTGGGTTCGCGGATGAAGCTCGTCCGGCAGCCGATCGAGCAGAACGCGTAGACGATCCCGTCGTGCTCGGCGAGGTGACGCGCGTGGGCTCGATCCACGGTCATCCCGCAGACCGGATCCAGCAGCACGATGTCGTCGGCGGCGGGGGCCGGTGCCGCCATCTGGATCTCCCCGCCGACGCCCGCGAGCGTGGCGGGACCGGGCGACGCGACGAAGCTGGCCGTCCCGCGCCGGACCTGGACCAGTTCGGCCAGGATGGAGATGGCGACCTCTTCGGCCGTCTCGGCGCCGAGGTCCATGCCCGCCGGCGCGCGCAGCGCGGCGATCCGCTCCGGCCCCAGCATCGTCTCCTCGGTCAGCCACTCGCGGACGACCGCGGCCCGGGTCGGCGAGGCGACCAGGCCGACGTAGGCGGCGTCCCGTGACAGGGCCAGGGCGGTCGCCTCCTCGTCCCAGATGCCCTGGGTCGCGACGACGATGGCCGGCGCGGCGCCCGGATCCTGGTTCTTGAGGTCGGTCCCGACGATGACCCGCTCGACGTCCGGGAACGCGTCCGGGTCGGCGATCGGATCGAACACCGTCACCCGCCAGCCGGCCGCGGCGCCGAGCGTGGCGAGCGCGCCGGCGATCGGGGTGGTGCCGGCGATCCAGAGGAGCGGGGCGGGCAGATGCGGTTCCACGTAGATCTCCAGGGTGCCACCGGAGTGGCAGGTCATGACCAGTTCGACGATCCCGTCGCCCCGCCGACCCTCGGCGGGTGCGTCCTTGCTCAGGCGGAGCAGCCGAGGCTGACCGTCCGAGAGCGATCGAAGCGCTTCGCGGACGACGACGGGCTGGGCGCAGCTGCCGCCGACCCAGCCCTCGATCGTGCCGTCCGGATGGACCAGGCCGGACGCCCCGGGCCGCGCCGACGTCGGCCGCCGGACCGCGACGACCGTGGCGACCACGAAGGGCCGCCCGGACGCCTCGAGTTCGGCGGCGCGGACGAAGACGGACCGTCCGGCCATGACGCGTCGACCTCGACCCCGTGGGGGCCTAGGCCAGACCCTTCTCGTGCAGGATCGCCCAGACCTTCTGGGGCGTGATCGGGATGTCGATGTTGCGCACGCCGAGGTGCCACAGGGCGTCGACGACCGCATTGGCGATGGCCGGCGGAGCGCCGACCGTGGCGGACTCCCCCACGCCCTTGGCGCCGATCGGGTGATGCGGCGATGGGGTGGTCGTCTTGCCGGTCTCCCAGGTCGGGGTCTCCATCGCGGTGGGGACGAGGTAGTCCATGAACGTGCCGGCCATGTTGTTGCCCAGCTCGTCGTAGGTGATCTCTTCGTAGAGCGACGGGGCGAGGCCCATCGTTCAGGCCGCCGTGGATCTGGCCGTCCACGATCATCGGGTTGATGATGTTGCCGCAGTCGTCGATCGCCACGAACCGGCGGATATTGACCCGGCCGGTGCCCTTGTCGATGTCCACGACGCAGATGTAGCTGCCGAACGGGAACGTGAGATTGGGCGGATCGTAGTAGTCGACCGCCTCGAGGCCCATCTTCCATCCCTGCGGGATAGTTGGTGTAGGCCGCGAAGGCGATCTCCTGGATCGTCTTGAAGCGGTCCGGTGAGCCCTTGACGCTGAACTTGCCGGGCTCCCACTCGAGGTCCTCCTCGGACGCCTCGAGCAGGTGCGCCGCGAGGGTCCGCGCCTTGGCCAGGATCTTGCGCGACGCCATGGCGGTCGAGGCGCCGGACG
Organism: uncultured Chloroflexia bacterium; assembly: GCA_963738475.1. GTDB lineage: Bacteria > Chloroflexota > Limnocylindria > Limnocylindrales > CSP1-4 > SPCO01. The sequence goes on along the minus strand of CAVTWU010000028.1, from coordinate 240,079 downwards.
TCGGGCGTGGAGCGCGACGCCGTAGGTCCCGAGGCCATAGGGCGCCGTGTCCGTGTCGCCGTATTCGATCTTGATGTCCTGGACCGGGAAGCCGAGCTCCTCGGCGATGATCTGGGCGAACGTCGTCTCGTGGCCCTGGCCCTGGCGTCTGCGACCCGATCCGGGCGAGGACCTTGCCGGTCGGGTGGACCCGGATCTCGCCGCCGTCGTACATCTTCAGGCCCAGGATGTCGAAGTCGTGCGAGGGCCCGGCACCGACGATCTCGGTGAAGCTGCAGATGCCGATGCCCATGAGCTCGCCGCGTTGGCGCGCTTCTCGAGCCTGCTCCTTGCGAAGCCCGACGTAGTCGATCATGTCCATGCGCCATCTGGAGCGCCGGCCGGATAGTTGCCCGAGTCGTACTACCAGCCCGTCGGGCGTCTTGTACGGGAACTGCTCGGGCTGGATGAAGTTCTCCATCCGGAGCTGGGCCGGATCCTTGCCGATGTCGTGGGCCAGGATGTCGACCATCCGCTCGATGGCGTGGACCGCCTCGGTCACGCGGAACGAGCAGCGATAGGCGACGCCGCCGGGCGGCTTGTTGGTGTAGACGCCGTCGACTTCGACGAAGGCGTTGTCGAAGTCGTAGCTGCCGGTGATGACGTTGAACAGGCCGGCCGGGAACTTGGACGGATCGGCGGCGGCGTCCGTGTAGCCGTGGTCGGCGATGGTCTTGACCTTGAGCGCACGTGATCTTGCCTTCCTTGGTCGCGCCGAGCTCGGCGTGGATGTGGTAGTCGCGAGCGAACGAGTCGGCCTGCAGGTTCTCCGAGCGATCCTCGATCCACTTGACCGGCTTGCCGGTGAGGAACGACGCGGCCACGGCCAGGACGTAGCCCGGGTAGACCGGCACCTTGCCGCCGAAGCCACCGCCGATGTCGTGGGTCTTGACCCGGATGTTCTGCTCGTAGATGGGCAGGCCGGCGCCGCCGGCGACGAGCGCGAGCACCGTCCGGATGGCGTGCGGTGCCTGGCTGGTCATGTGCAGGGTGAGCTGCTGGCGGACGGCGTCCCAGTCGGCGACGCAGCCGCACGTCTCGATCGAGGCGACGTGGATGCGCGGGATGTAGATGTCCTGCTCGATGTGGCACCTCGGCGGCCGCGAGGTCGGCATCCGTCGCGGCTCGGTCGCCCGATTCCCAGTGCCAGATGTGGTTGGTCTGCTTGTCCGGGCCGCGGTCCGGCCGAAGGACGGCCGCGTCCGGCTCGAGCGCCTTGAACGGATCGACGATGACCGGCAGCGGCTCGTAGTCGACGAGCACCGCGGCCACGCCGTCGGCGGCGGCGTAGCGGGACGTGGCGATGACCGCCGCGACCTCCTGCGACTGGTACATGACCGTGTCCACGGGCAGCACCATCTGCATGTCGCCGGCCAGCGTCGGCATCCAGTGGAGCTTGTAGCCCTCGAGATCCTTGCCGGTCACCACGGCGGCGACGCCCGGGATCTTCAGGGCCTCGGACGAGTCGATCGACTTGATCTTGGCGTGGGCGTACGGGCTGCGGACGATGTCGAGCCAGAGCTGGCCCGGCAGGTTGACGTCCTCGATGTACTCGCCCTGGCCACGGATCATCCGTGGGTCTTCCTTGCGCTTGACCGAATGGCCCATGCCACCGATCGCGGCGCTGGTGCGGGGTTCAGCCTCTGTCGTCATCTCGTCTCCCCGCTCAACCGGCCGCGACCGGCGAACCGGTCTGGGTCTCGGCGGCAGCGGCCATCTCGGCGGCCGCCTGCTGGATGGACTTCACGATGTTCACGTACCCGGTACAGCGACACAGGTTGCCGCTGATGCCCTCGCGGATCTCCGCTTCGGTCGGGTCCGGGTTCTCCCCCAGCAGCCAGGCCGACTGCATGATCATCCCCGGGGTGCAGAAGCCGCACTGGAGACCGTGCTGGTCCCAGAACGCCTGCTGGAGCGGGTGGAGCGTGGCGCCGTCCGCCATGCCTTCGATGGTCTTGACCTCCCGGCCGTCCGCCTGGACCGCCAGGACCGTGCACGACTTGGCGCTCTCGCCGTCGAGGTGGACGGTGCAGGCGCCGCAGTGGCTCGTGTCGCAGCCGACATGCGTGCCGGTCAGGCCGAGCGTGTCGCGCAGGAAGTGGACGAGCAGGAGACGCGGCTCGACGTCCGCCTCCTGGGCCGTCCCGTTGACGGTGACGCTGATGTGCTGGGTGCTCATCGGTGGTCGGTCTCCCTACACGTACGCGAGCGCGCGCTGGACGGCCGTGCGGAGGGCCCTGAGGGTCATCTCCGCGGCCATCGCCCGCTTGTATTCGACGGGACCCCGGACGTCGCCGCCCGGACTGCTGGCCGCACCGACGGCCGCCCCGGCCTGCCGGAAGAGCGCGTCTGACGGGGCGTTGCCCGCCAGGATGGCCTCGGCCTCGGTGGCCGCGAACGGCGACGCCGCGACCCCGGTCACGCCGATGCCGGCGCCCTTGATCGTGCCGTCCGCGTCGAGCCGGACCATGACCGCGACGCCGACCGTGGCGAAGTCACCGACCTTGCGCTCGAGCTTCTCGTACGCACCGCCGGAGTGCTTCGGCCGGCGCGGCAGCCGGATCTGGGTCAGGACCTCGGTCGGCTCGATGGCCGTCTGGAACGTGTCGAGGAAGAACTCGCGGGCCGGGATGGCCCGCTCGCCGGCCTGGCTTCGTGCAGATGATCGTGGCGCCGGTCGCGATGAGGAACGCCGGCCAGTCCGAGGCGGGATCCGCGTGGGCGACCGAGCCGCCGATCGTGCCCCAGTTGCGGACCTGCGGGTCGCCGATGGTCGCGGAGATGTCGACGATGCCCGGGTAGCGATCCTGGATGATGTCGCTCTCGTGGATCTGGCGGTGGGTCGCCTTCGCGCCGATGACGAGGTGGTCGTCGGTCTCGCCGATGCCATCGAGGCCGGTCAGGTTCCGGATGTCCACGAGCAGGGCCGGCTGCGCCAGGCGCAACTTGATCAACGGGATGAGGCTGTAGCCGCCGGACAGCAGCTTCGCTTCGCCTTCCCGATCCTTGAGGATCTGCAGCGTCTCGCCCAGGCTCCCCGGGCGGACATAGTCGAACTGGCCGGGAATCATCGCGCTGCGACCCTCCTCCACCGCTGTGCGCGGTGACGATGTCGGCCCGTCCAGCCCGGACGGGCTCAGAGCTGTGGCGACGATCGCGGACGGGGTCGGCGGCGGGCGTTTCGTGAGGCCCTGACGACCGGGGTCCGGAGCTCGGGGATTGCCGTTCAGTATCGGCCCGGCGTCGGTCCGGCGTCAACGGGATTCGCGCAGGGTGTCCAGTGCCACTGCACGGGGACTGGTTGGGGGCGAGGCGGGGCGCTTCAAGCCGGGCGCCCTGGGCCCAGGCCGGGCGCCACCCCGGCCGATGTCGCATCAGATGCGCGTAACGTGCGATCTCAGGCTCTGGCGCTGACAGCGATGGATGAGATGAGGCGCCCGATGCCGCCTTTGGTGCAGCGACCAGCTCCCAACCGCTCGAGGGGTCGGAACTGTCGCATCCGATGCCGCATGTTCGACGCGGCACCGATCCAACGTCGCTAACGCGCATCTCATGCCACACGGCGGCCGGCCATACCTGCAAGGCAGGCGGGCACCGGACGCGCCTACCGACTCGCCAGGGTGCGTTCGATCGCACAGATGGGCTGGGCAGCCTGGCGGCGACCGCTACGGGGTCGTGGTCGCGTCTCGCGGCGGGATCGAGCCACCGTCCAGGAGGACGCGCTCGCCGAGCGGCTCGGCCAGGGTGATCTCCATCGGGAAGTCCGGGTTGCTCGGGCAATCCTGGGCGCCGCCCCGGCTCGTGACCGAGATCGTCACCGTGACCGACTCGGCCGTGTATTCGATGACGGGCTCCTGGACACGACCCTCCGGGGACTGGCCGCTCGCGCAGGCGCGCTCGTTGAGGATCGCCTTGACGATGGTGGTCGTGGCACCATGCGTCTCGCCGGGGGCGACCCACCAGACCGCGGGCTCGGGCTGACCCTCGGCCGACGGCGCGGCGCTCGGCTCGACGGTGGTGCGCTGGACGGAGCGGCCGATGGCGCCGGCGTCGCGCACGCCGCGACGGCGAGCGACGACAGGACCAGGGCCATGGCAACGGAACGACGGGACATGGATCGGACCTCAGGCATCTCGGTTCGCGGCGGGAGGGGCAACCAGTGGTTCTGATGCCGCGACACGGTCAGGACGCCGGACGGGCTGGAACAGTGCCACGGCCCGGGCCGGCGCCACGGCGATCCCGGGCGTCATCGCCTGACGGTCAGTCCCTCGAGCGTGGCTCGTTGGCCTTCTCGTTCACGGCCGCGCGGCGGGCGGTCTCGGCCACGCGGGCCGCTCGCGTCTCCGGGCGCTTGGCCTGGATGACCCAGTACAGGATGGCCATCTTGGCCGATCGGCTGAACGAGTCCCAGTTCGCCTGCGCCGGTGGCGCGGCCGCGAACGCGGCGGCCAGGTCGTCCGGCACCACAAGGTTCTCGACGTCATCGAGCAGGGTCCACGTGCCGTCCCGCTTCGCCTGCTCGATGACCGCCAGGCCGGCCGGCGTCATCAGGCCGGCGGCGGTCAGCCGTTCGACCCGCGCCTTGTTGGTGCGTGCCCACGTGCCTCGGGGTCGGCGGGGCGAGAACCATTGCAGCGTCCGCTTGACGTCCAGCTTCACGACCTTCGAGTCGATCCAGCCGAAACACAGGGCCTCCTCCACCGCGGCTTCGTAGTCCACCTGCGTCGGGTTCGTGCCACGGCGATCCATGACGACCCAGATCCCGGTCGGGCGGGTGTGGTTGGCCGCGAGCCACGCGCGCCAGGCGGCCCGATCCGGTGGGTGGATCATCGGGCGACCGTCGGGCGCGACCTCCTCGGTTGTCATGGGGTGCGACGATGAAGTCAGCGCCGGCTACTTCGTGAACTCGAACAGCGCGTCGTGGAGGACGCCGTCACCGATGTCCAGGTGCATCACTCGGCACGATCTGGCCCAGGCTTTCTCCGACTTCCAGTTGACCTGGTAATAGCCACGACCCAGGTCCTTGAGACCCGAGGCGCGCGACGCCGTCTCCTCGATCCTGTCGGTCTTCGGCCGGTTCGGGCACGCCACCGACGTGACCGTGATGACGGCCGTCCGCAGGTTCTTGATCGGCTTCCCCGAACTGTCGAGCAGGCGCCAGCGGACCGGGATCACCTCGCCGGCCTCGGCTCGATTGACGACCGGGCTGGCGTCGATCGGCTGAGCGAAGCCCACGAAGTCGGTCGTGCCTGCCGTCGTCGTCGCGCCCGCGGCGACGGTCGTCGTCACGCCGTCCACCGTGAGGCTGACCGCCGGACTCCCGGGACCACCCTGGTTCTGGACGGCATACGAACCGCCACCCGTGTCCGACACCTTGGCGGCGCCACCGGCCGGCACCGACACGATCGTGATGCCGCCGCCCAGAAGGATCCGTGCCGTGCCGGTCGAGACCTTGAGCGTCACGCTCCCGCAGGTGATCGTGACCTGGCTGCCGGCATCGACGAAGGTCGGGAATCCGCCACAGGTCGACAGCTCGACCTGCGATCCGGGTGCCCCGGAACCCACCGTGACCTGGACACCGTCAGCGGAGTCCGTCGCATCCGAGATGGAGACGCTCAAGCCAGCCGTGCTGACGATGGTGCCCGTCGTCGGCGGCACGAGTGACGTGTCCGCGAACGACCCGAGCGGAGTCCCACTCGGCTGGAGCGTGTCCATGATCCCGTCGCCGTTGGCGTCTGGCATCGTCTCTTCGGGGGCGGTCTCCTCAGGGGTCGGTTCCTCCGTTTCGTCGGGCGGCTCCTCGGTCTCCGTCGGTGATGGGCCGACGGAGTAGTCGCCGAGGGTCAGCTCGATCGGGGTGCCACCCGGAAGCTCGAGGCAGGTCGGTGGCGTGCTCGACGGCGGATCGATCCAGATCGTGTCCACCGGCGAGATGTCCGTGATGAACATCACGACATACGGCTCAGGTCCGCCGCCGGACGACAGATCCACACCGATGACTGCGCTCGAGCCGGTGACGACCAGGCACGTCACCGGCCCACTGGCCGTGATGCCGGGGTCCCACTGGATCTGCATCGAGCCGGACACCACGCCAGAGGCATCGATGAAGGCCGAGCCATTCACCTGCACGGTCGTCAGTCCATCGATGAACTGGGCTGCGCCGGTCGCCTCACTGGCCACCCCGGCCCGAACCTCGCGCGCGCTGAATGAGGTCCCCATCGTGACGACGACGAGGGCGACGGCGTAGATCAAGATCCAGCCGCGCCGTGCACGTCGTGGATGTCGTGACTCGCGCACTCGAGCACCTCCCCCAGTGGCTGGCGGTCTCGTCACTTGGCACCGCGTGACGGTCTATGACGACCGGATCGAAATGCCTCGCAGGTCGGAAGCCATCGCTCCCGCGCCTCAACCCGAACCCACGGTACCTCCTCGCGCCGCCGATGGGAAGGGTGATCAGGTCGGGCCAGGCAGTAGCAGCCCGGGCTGGGCCGGGGCGAGCCAGGTCGAACGACGCCGATGTCGACCGGTCCGCGGCCACGGATCGTCCAGCCCTCGCCGTCCGGGACGGCGAGCTGCATCCATCGCTGCCTGGAAGCGCGCCTCCTTGGGCCCGGCGGGATCGATCCAGAGCTGCCGGCGGACGAAGCCTTCGAGCGCCTCGCGCGACTCGAATCGACGGCGCTCGTCCGTCACCCGGCGCACCATCGGCGCTCGACCGCGGACGTCCAGGAGCGCGACGAAGTCGTCCAGGGCCGGCAGCGGAGCCCGGGACTCCCCGTGGACGAGCGGCCAGAACGGGTCCGCGGCCGAGGCCGGCATCTGCTCCATGAGCACCGCGACGAGCTCGCGTCGTGCCGCCGCCTCCATCGCGTCGAGGAACGGGCCGATCGCCTCGACGTCGTAGCCGACATGCGCGATGAGGACGACGTCCGAGCGGACGCGTTCGATGGCCGCCGCGTCGGCGGGTGGCCAGCGACGCCTCGATGGTCTGCAGGTTCTCGATGCCGTGCTCGGCCGCGATCTCCCGAGCCGCCTCCAGCATCGAGGCGGACGCGTCGAGCGCGATCACGGATCCGCCCGACGCGGCCAGGGCACGGGCGATCGGCAGGGCGAACCGCCCCGCGCCGGCGCCGACGTCAAGCCACGTGTCGCCTGGCTCCACGTGCTCGAGGAGCTCCGCCAGGACCGGATCGCCGGTCCGCGTCGGGTCGGCCCGGAACATGGACCGGACCGGTGCGTAGAAGTCCGTGCCGTCGGGGACTTCGCGGATGCGGTCGACCTGCTCGCGGTTGGCCCGGACCTGGTCGCCCCAGGCCGCTTCGACCATGCGCGCGAGATCGGCCCGCGTGTCGACGTCGGGATTGGATCCGGCGACCTTGACGTCCATGACCAGGTCGCCTCGATCGGCCAGGATCGGGACCGAGGCCGCGATCCCCGACCGCTTCCTCGACGAGCGCGAAGACCGAGCGGCGGATGAGCATCGGGTTCCGGGCGCCGTCATCGTCGTAGCGCGGCGCGACGACGGGTCGGGCCGGGTCGTCCGGGGCGTCCAGGAGCGCCCGGATCGTGTCGACGGACACGCGAGGCTGGTCGCCGAGGACGATGAGCGCGGCGTCCGAGCCCGCATCGAGCGCGGCCATCCCGGCCTGGAGGGAGCTGGACAGTCCGCGCTCCGGCTCCGGGTTCGTCACCCGGCGTTCGCTCCGCCAGCGGATCGCCGCCTCGACGGCCGTCGCGATCGCGCCCCAGGACGACGACGACGTCCTCGAGGCCCGCGGCGGCGAGCGTGTCGAGGACGTGTTGCAGGATCGGCACGCCGCCCAGCGACGCCAGCAGCTTGCCGCCGCCGAACCGGGAGCCGGCACCGGCCGCCAGCACGATCGCCGTGACGCGGTCGCTCACCCGGCGGCTGGCGCGGGCGGCGCGGGCATCCGCCAGGCAGCGAGCCATCGCCGCCACGGTCCGGTCGCCGTCGTCCTCGGTCGTGGCCCAGTTCGAGACCGAGATCCGGAGCGCGACCCGGCCGTGATACGTGGTCCCGCCCATCCAGGCGGTGCCGTCCTCCTGGACGCGGGCACCGACGTCGCGGGTGATCGCATCGTCGTCATCGAAACGGACCATGACCTGGTTCAGCACGACCTCGTTCAGGACGTCGGCGCCGGGGATCGCGGCCAGGGCGTCCGCCATGTGGCGGGCCACGCGACAGTCGCGCTCGACCATCTCGGCGATGCCCATCACGGCCCAGTGACCGGAGCGCGGCGTAGATCGCGAACCCGCGGGCGCGGCGGCTGAGTTCGGGGACGTAGTCGAACGGATCGCGCTCCGCCCCGGGCGCCGGCGGCAGGTACGCGGCAGCCACCCCGGTCGCGGCCCGATGGGCCGCCGCGTCGCGCACGAACACGAGCCCGGAGTCGTACGGCACGTTCAGCCACTTGTGGGCGTCGGTCGTCCAGGAGTCGGCCCGGTCGTGGCCGTGGATCAGGCCGCGCATGGACGGGGTCGCGGCGACCCACAGGCCGAACGCGCCATCGATGTGGAGCCACGTCCCGGGCCGCGTGGCGACGACATCGGCGATCGCGTCGAGGTCGTCGAACGCGCCCGTGTTCACCTCGCCCGGCCTGGGCGCAGACGATCGTCGGGCCGGCCGGCAACTCGGCCAGGACGCGCCGCAGCTCCGCGGGGCGCATCCGGCCCTCGTCGTCGCTCGGGACCCGGATCGCCCGCCCGCGGCCCAGGCCGACCATCTTGAGCGCCTTCAACAGCGAGCTATGGACGTCCGCGCCCACGACGACGTGGACGGTCGGCGCGCCGATGAGCCCGTCCTCCTCGACGTCCCAGCCGGCCTCGGCCAGGACCGCATGCCGCGCCGCGAGCAGGGCCGTGAGGTGCGCCACGGTCGCACCGGTCGTGAACCCCACCGATGACGTGCGTGGGCAGGCCGAGCAGGTCGATCAGCCACTCGGCGGCGATCTCCTCGATCGTCGAGGCGGCCGGCGTGCCGAGGAACAGCCCGACGTTCTGCTCCCAGACGGACGTCAGCCAGTCCGCGGCGAGCGCGGCCGGCACGGACCCACCGATCACGAACCCGAAGTAGCGCGGCGAGCCCATCGCGACCAGGCCCGGCTCGACGCCGGCGACGAGCGCGTCGATGACGTCGCCCGGCGCCTCACCGTGGTCGGGCATCGGGCCGCCGAGCGCTCGGCGCAGGTCGTCGGCCGTCAGGCCGGGCCTGGCCCCGACCCGGCGCTCGGGCAGCGACGCCCGATAGTCGATGGCGATCTCGGCGGTGCGTCGCAGCAGGTCCGGCGTTTCGCGCTCGATGTCGACGGGATGACGGACGACGCTCGGTTCGCTTGGGCTCATCGGGTGCTCCTCGGGTGACCGGTCAGGCACGCGGGCCGACCAGGTCCAGCATCGGGCGGCCGCTGCCGCCGTATCGGTCCGCGACGATCTCGGCCAGGATGGCCAGGGCCGTCTCGGCGGGTGCGCGGCCGCCCAGGTCCAGCCCGACCGGACCACGCAGCCGCGCCAGGTCCGCCTCGCTCACGCCGGCCTCGAGCAGTCGGGCGCGTCGGTCGCCCTGGGTCTTCTTCGAGCCGACCGCGCCGACGTATCGACAGCCCCGGCGCAGCGCCTCGACGATCGCCGGCTCGTCGAACTTCACGTCGTGCGACAGGACGGCGACCGCATCGTTCGGCCCGAGCCCGATCTCGTCGGCGACCTCGTCCGGCCAGCCGATGACCAGGTGGTCCACCTCGGGAAAGCGCTCCTTGGTCGCGAACGCCTCGCGGCCGTCCACGACGACCGTCTCGAAGCCGAGTTCGCGCGCCAGCCGGACGAGCGACCGGGCGACCTCCACGCCGCCGACGATGACGAGCCGCGGCCGGACCGGGAAGACCTCGATGAACAGGGAGCGGCCCTCGATCTCGACCGTGCGCGAGAGGCCGCGCTTGAGGGCTTCGGTCGCGGCGGCGGCGAGCGCGGCATCGGCGGCGGGCGACCCGAGCGTGCCGGCCAGCGTGCCGTCGTCGCCGAGGACCAGTTCCGCCTCCGGTGGCGCCCCGGTCCCCGGCTCGTGCGGCCCGAACACGCCCGGTGGCGAGTCGGCGGGGAGTGGCGTGATGACCGCGGACCCGTGGCCGCCCGCCCCGATCGAGGCCCGGGCCGCCGCGATGACCGCGGCCGGGGCGACCGGCTCGACGAGCACGTCGATCGTGCCGCCGCAGGCCAGGCCCACGTCCCAGGCCTGCTCGTCGCTGATCCCGTAGCGGATGACCCGGGCGTTGCCGGTCGCGCGGGCGTGATCGATCTCCTCGGCCGCGGCGCCCTCCACGCAGCCGCCACTCACCGATCCGGCGATGCGGCCGTCCGTGGCGTACAGCAGCACGGCGCCCTCGGGCCGCGGCGCGGAGCCGAACGTCCGCACGACGACGGCCCGGCCGACGTCCGCGCCGGACGCCTCCCAGCCGGCGAGGGTCTCGAGCAGTTCCTTCATCGCAACGGCCTCGCTGCGGATGGATCGATCGACGTCGCCGCCGACGACGGTCGGGGCGGCGCCGACGGCCGGCCCGACCTGGCCCGGCAAGCGACGCGTGCGCGGCCGCCTCGCTCCCCCGCCGCGTGTCGCCGGCCCGCACGCCGCCCAGGATCTCGCCGAGCCGTTCCAGGCTGGCGACCGTCCCGGCCGGCAGGAAGTCGTCGATGTACGGATAGGCGGCCCGCATCCCGCCGGCGAGCGGCTGGTAGCCGGGCGTGCCGGCCAGCGGGTTGAGCCAGACCAGTCGATGGCAGTTCCGGCGCAGGCGGGCGGTCTCGGTGGCGACGAGCGCCGGGTCGCCCCGGTCCCAGCCGTCCGACACGACGATGACCACGCCGGACGTCCGGAGTGACCGCCGCGCCCAGTGCTGGTTGAACGTCCGGAACGACTCCCCGATGCGCGTCCCGCCGGCCCAGTCGTTGACCGAATCGGACACGCGCGCGAGGGCCCGATCGCGGTCCCGGTCGCGCAGCAGCCGCGTGACCCGCGTCAGCCGCGTCCCGAACACGAACGACTCCGTCCGGACCTCCGACGCCGCCGACAGCGCCTGGACGAACCGCAGCAGCAGCCGCGAGTGGCGCTCCATCGAGCCCGAGATGTCGCACAGGACCACGAGCGAGCGCGGCTCCCGGATCTGCCGCCGCCAGACCCACGACATGAGCTGGCCGCCGGTCCCGAGGTTGCGCCGGAACATCGCCCGTGGCGCCAGGCGGCGACCGTGGCGAGTGCAGCTCGTAGCGACGGGTCCGGCGACGCTCCAGGCGCGGGATGAGCGCGTCCACCAGGCGCTCCGCCTCGCGCAGCTCCGCCGGGCGTCATCCGGTCGAACTCGCGATGGCGCAGGACCTCGCCCTGGGAGTAGGCGTCCGGCGCGACGACCACGCCTTCGATCGGCGCCTCGTCGTCCGCCGGCGTCCTCGCCCTCGGCGGGGATGCGGCGTGCCACGTTCCTCCGGGCCGCGCCGAGTGCGCTTCCGTGCCGGGTTCGGGTTGCGTGGCGCCGGCCGCGTCGTCGTCCGGCTGGTCCGCGTCGTCCTCGGGACGTCGGAGCGGTGGCGCCTGGAAGTCCGCCCCCACCCGCGACCCGCGGCGCTTCCACCATCGGTCGAAGACCTTGTCATACGTCTCGCGGTCGTCCCGGCGTCGCACGAAGATCGCGGCCCCGGCGCCGTGGACCTGCTCGCGGTCGCCGATCTCGACCAGGGTCAGCGCACGGGCGAAGTCGACGGACGCCCCGATATCGATCGACAGGCGCGCCGCGCGCAGCGCCCGGGCGAACCCGACCGCCTCACCCAGCAGACGGCGGCCGTCCACCTCGGGGCCGAACGGTGCCTGGACGATCGCTGGGTCGGTCACGGGTGGGTCCTCAGCCGCCGGCGGCGGTCTCCGCCAGGTACCGCTTGGTCCCCTCGCCCTTGACCTGGCGGATGTCCTCTTCGTACTTGAGCACGACGCCGAGCGTCTCGTCGACGATCTCCGGCGTCAGTTCGCGCGCGCCGAGCGACAGGAGCGCCGCCGCCCAGTCGAGCGTCTCGGCGATGCCCGGCACCTTGGTCAGGTCCGCCTCGCGCAGGCGATGGACGAAGCCGACGACCTCGCGGGCGAGCTGCTCGGGCGCCTGCGGCACGCGGGCCAGGACGATCTCGAACTCCTTCTGGGCCGTCGGGTAGTCGATCCAGTGGTACAGGCAGCGTCGCTTGAGGGCGTCGTGGACCTCGCGCGTCCGGTTCGACGTCAGGATCACCCGCGGCGGGAGCTCGGCCTTGATCGTGCCGATCTCCGGGACCGTGACCTGGAAGTCGGACAGGATCTCCAGCAGGTACGCCTCGAACTCCTCGTCCGCCCGGTCGATCTCGTCGATGAGCAGGACCGGCGCGATGCCGTCCGTGGACTCCAGCGCCTGGAGGAGCGGCCGGCGGATGAGGAAGTCCGGCCCGAAGATGTCGTGCGCGGTGGCCTGTTCCGCCTCGCCGCGGGCTTCCAGCAGCCGGATCTCCAGCATCTGGCGCGGGTAGTTCCACTCGTAGACGGCCGTGTTGACGTCCAGGCCCTCGTAGCACTGGAGGCGGATCAGCGGGGCGCCCAGGCTCGCGGCGAGGACCTTGGCCAGCTCCGTCTTGCCGACGCCGGCCTCGCCCTCGAGCAGCAGCGGCCGACCCAGTTCCAGGGCCAGGAAGACGGCCGTGGCGAGCGAGCGGTCCGTGATGTAGTCGCGCTCGCGGAACTCGTCGGTCAGCGCTTCGATGGAGCGGGTCCCGGCGGGCCGGGTGTCACGGTCGGTCATCGAGGGAATTTATCAGCCATCGGGGGCGTCCAACTCCCGGGCGTACGGCGGGAAGCGGAAGCGCTGGCTCCGGGTCAGCAATCCGCCGTAGCCGAGCTTCGCGACGGTGCGCTCCGAGGCGGGCTCACCGCGAGAGCAGCCGCGGCAGCAGCAGGTCCGCGGCGGTCGCCTTCGAGTACGCCCCGCACGTGGGCAGCCCCAGGATCGCGGTCCGCCCGATGCGGGCCAGCCAGAGCATCGATCCCGGGTGGGCCGGGACGCCGCGCCGGACCATCCGGCCGCCGAGGGCCGCGATCGCCAGGTAGTAGGCATCGGACGGGTCCGTGCTGGCGCCGCCGGCGGTCAGGATCAGCTCCACGGAGTCGGGCGGCTGGGTGAACACCGCCAGCGACGCCTCGACCGCATCCACGGTGTCCTCGACGTAGTCGATGGCGACCAGCTCCGAGCCGAGCCCCTCCACCTTCGCCCGCACGCTCGCCTCGAACCGCTGGCGATCCGCCGCCCGGAGCGACTCCTTGACGATGACCCCGACCCGGGCCGGGATGAACGGCGCGACCCACACGAGCGGATGGCCGGCGAACCGGGCGACCCGGGCACCTTCGTCCACGGTCGCCGCGTCCACCACGTGCGGCGCGACCTTCACGCTGGCCACGAGGTCGCCCTTGTCGACGACCTGGCCGTCGAACGCGGTGAAGACCTCGAGCGGATCGATCCGGTTGACCCGTTCCAGTTCGGCGATCCGGACGTTGAGGACGCCGGCGTGCGCGGCGAGGAGGTCCACCCGGCTCTGGGCGGGTCCGCGCACGGTCAGACCGGGTCCCGCGACGGCCGTGGCCAATCGGAGCGCGGCGTCATCCTCGTGGAGCTCGCCGGCCTCGGGCACGACGACGCTGATCGCCGGACCGTGCGGGGCGGCCGCGACCGCGTGCAGGTCCTCGACCGTCAGGCGACGGCCCTTGGACCAGCGTTCGCCACCGATCGTCAGGTCGCGCGCGAGGATGGACCCGGCCAGGCGCGCCGGAGCGCGACGGCCGGGCGTGATCCGTTCGACCCGCACCGATGGACGCTGGGGATCTCGGCCCTCAGGCGGAGCGACCCAGCGCCGCCTCCAGGGCCCGACGCACGTAGACGGCCGCCATCTGCGTCCGGTAGGCGCTGTCGGCATGGATGTCCGACATCACCTCGACCTCGTCGGTGGCATGGCTGGCGGCCGCGGCCAGGACGGCCGGCGACCCGTCCGTCCCGAGCACCGCCGGCTTCGACTTCCGGCGCGCGGTAGGCGTGCTCGTGGACGCCGGTGATCGCGACGCGGACGTGGCTGACCGTGCCTCCGCTCTTCGCGACGACCGCGGCCACGCCGACGATCGAGTAGCCCGAGGCCGGCTGGGCCAGCTTCAGGTACGCGCCGCCCATCCCGGCCGGCAACGGGCCGCGCCGGATCGCGACGAGGAGTTCATCGGGCTCCATCGCGGTCTCGAACGCGCCCAGGAAGAACCCGTCGAGCGGCACGACCCGCTCGCCACGACTCGAACGCAGCACGACCGAGTAGTCGAGGGCGAGCCCGAGCGCCGGCAGGTCGCTGGCCGGATCGGCGTGGGCGATGGCGCCCCCGACGGTCCCGCGGTTGCGGACCTGGACGTCGCCGATGTCCGAGATCGCCTCGATGGCGATCTGCAGCTTCGGTCGAGTCGAGGACCTCGGCGTAGGTCGTCAGCGCGCCGATCTCGAGGCCACCGTCCGCCTGCGGCCGGATGCCCCGGAGTTCCGCGATGCGACCGATGTCCACGAGGGTCTCGGCGCTGGCGAGCCGCATCTTCAGGAGCGGCAGGAGGCTCTGGCCGCCGGCGATGACCTTGGCCCCGCCCCCGAGGGCGCCGAGGGCATCGTCCACGGACGACGCCCGGTGATAGCCGAATGCCGCCGGGATCATGCCTGGCCTCCCTTCGCGCCATCGATGGCTCGCCAGACGGTCTGGGCCGTGTACGGCATGTCCAGGTGTCTGATCCCCAATGGACTCAGCGCATCGATGACGGCGTTCGCGACGGCCGCCGTGCTGGCGATCGCGCCGGCCTCGCCGACACCCTTCACGCCGAGCGGATTGACCGGCGACGGCGTCACCGTCTCGCCAAGCTCGAACTGCGGGAACATCGAGGCCCGCGGCATCGCGTAGTCCAGCATGGACCCGGTCAGCAGCTGGCCCTCGTCGCTGTAGATGGCGCCCTCCCAGAGGGCCTGGCCGACGCCCTGGGCGATGCCGCCGTGGAGCTGGCCGTCCACGATCATCGGGTTGATCTTGTTGCCGACGTCATCCACGGCGACGTAGCGGACGAGGTCCACGTGTCCCGTCTCCTCGTCGATCTCGACGACCGCGATGTGGGTCCCGAACGGCCACGTGCAGTTCGGCGTGTCGTAGTAGGCCGTCTCGTCGAGGTACGGCTCCATCCCCTCGGGCGCATCGAACGCGAGGTCGAGCGCGAAGGCGATCTCCTGGAACGTCTTGACCCGGTCCGGCGAGCCCTTGACCGAGTAGTTGGCGCCGTCGATCTCGATGTCGTCCGGCGACGCCTCCAGCATGTGGGCGGCGTAGCGGCGGGCCTTGTCCTTGATCTTGTCGGCGGCCTTGATCGCGGCCGTGCTGCCGACCGACGACGTCCGGCTGCCGTACGAGCCGTAGCCGAACGGCGTTCCCTGCGTGTCCGAGTGCTGGACGATGACGTCCTCCATCGGGACGCCGAGCTCGTGGCTGATGATCTGGGCGTACGTCGTCTCGTGGCCCTGGCCCTGCGGCTGGGTGCCCATCGTGACGACGACCTTGCCGGTCAGGTGGACCTTGATGTTGGACGACTCCCACATCGCGGCGCCCCAGCCCTCGCCGACGGCGCCGATCCACTTGGACGGGGCGACGCCGCAGACCTCGATGTAGGTCGAGAAGCCCATGCCAAGGAGCTTGCCGCGGGCCTTGGCCTCGGCCTTCTTCGCGTCGAGCGCGGCATAGCCGGCCGTCTCGAGGGCCATGTCCATGGCCGGCTCGTAGTTCCCGGAGTCGATGTAGATCTTGGCGCCGCCACTGGCGGTCCCGAGCCCGGACGGGTTCTCGTACGGGAACTGGTCCGGCTGGATGAAGTTCCGGCGCCGGACCTCGGCCCGGTCCATCCCGATCTCCGCCGCGAACAGGTCCATCGCCCGTTCGATGACGTACGTGGCCTCCGGCCGCCCGGCGCCGCGGTAGGCGTCCACGAACGTCGTGTTCGTGTAGACGCCGGTGACCTCGGCGTAGACGTTCGGGATCTTGTAGCAACCGCTCAGGACGCGGGCGTACAGGGTGGTGGGGATGCCCGGGCCGATCGTCGAGAGGCGACCGCCCAGGTTGGCCAGGGTCTTGACCCGGAGGCCGGTCACCTCGCCGTCCTTCTTGCCGGCGATCTCGAGGTAGGTGATGTGGTCGCGGCCGTGGATGGTGCTGCCGTAGCTCTCGCGCCGGCCCTCGATCCACTTGACCGGCGCGGCCGCCGAGCGCCTTGCTGGCGAACAGCACAGGGCGTAGTCCGGGTAGCAGAAGATCTTGGTCCCGAAGGCGCCGCCGACATCCGGGCTGATGCAGCGGATCTTGTGTTCCGGGATGCCCATGACGAACGCCGCCAGCAGCAGCCGCTGGATATGCGGCGTCTGGCTGGACATCCAGATCGTGTACTCGTCCGTGCCCGGGTTGTACCAGCCGATGTTGCCGCGAACCTCCATCGGGTTCGGGATGAGGCGCTGGTTGACGATCCGCTGGCGGACCACGACCTCGGCGCCGTCCACGGCCGCATCGGTCCCGGCCTTGTCGCCGACGTTCCACTCGAACACGACGTTGTTCGGCGCGTTCTCGTGGAGCTGCGGCGCGCCTGGCGCCATCGCCTTCTCGGCATCCACGACCGCCGGGCAGCGGCTCCCAGTCCACGACGATCGCATCGAGCGCATCAAAGGCCTGGGCCTCGGTCTCCGCGACGACCGCCGCCACGCCTTCGCCGGTCCACTTCACGCTGTCCGTCGCGAGCGTCCGGGGCGTGCTGACGTTGTTCTGGATCCCGGCGCTGCCGCCGGCCGGCCAGGCCATCGGCATCGGGTTGTACGGGATGTCGGCGCCCACGAAGACGGCGACGACGCCCGGGCATCGCCTTCGCCGCCGCGGTGTCGATGGAGCGGATGTTGGCGTGGGCGTACGGGCTGCGCAGGATGGCCATGTGGGCCATCGACTGGAGCTTGATGTCGTCCACGTAGCGGCCGCCGCCGGTGATGAAGCGCGGGTCCTCGGTGCGCTTGATCGGCTTCCCAAGTACGTCGGTCATCGTCGTCTCCCGCTCGCTACGCGCCGGCCGGGGCGGCGGCCCCGTCGCGCAATGCCACGGCGGCCGCGCGGACCGCTGCGACGATGTTCTGGTAGCCGGTACAGCGGCACATGTTGCCTTCGATGGCGTGCCGGATCTCGTCGTCGGACGGATCGGGGTTGCGGGCCAGCAGGTCCGCGGCGGTCATGATCATGCCCGGCGTGCAGAAGCCGCACTGCAGCCCGTGCTTCTCCCAGAACGCGTTCTGGAGCGGATGGAGGGTGTCGCCCGTCGGCCATGCCCTCGATCGTCGTGACCGAGGATCCATCGGCCTGGACGGCCAGCATCGTGCACGACTTCATCGCCTTGCCGTCGACATGGACGGTGCAGGCGCCGCACTGGCTCGTGTCGCAGCCGACGTGCGTGCCGGTCAGGTCCAGGTCCTCGCGCAACGCCTGGACCAGGAGCCGTCTCGGCTCCACATCCAGCTCCCGTTGTGTCCCGTTGACCATCAAAGAGATGTGCTCACCCACGGACTGGACCTCCTGCGACGGATGGCTGGATCGAGGGAACGGAGACTCGGGAGAGGTACGCGGATGGTGGCACCGTCGCGCCACGGAATCAAGTTGGTTGACGCGGCCACCGCGAAGGCGCACTGTCCGCCGGACGTCGGGCCGACGCGATCTCGTCGAGGAGGGCAGGATGGCGGAGCTGGTCGGACCACGGGCGACACAGCCGAAGCTGGCGCGCCCGGAGAGAAGGGCCTCAAGGGCGGCGCTCTCGGATTCGTCTCCGGCGTCGTCATCGGGGTCGCCTCCACCGCGCCCGGCTACAGCCTGGCGGCCGTCCTGGGCCTGGTCGCGGTCGCGGTCGGCTACCAGGCGCCGGCGGTCCTGCTCCTCGCATTCATCCCGATGCTGTTCATCGCGTCGTCGTACTACTACATGAACCGGGCCGATCCCGACTGCGGGACGACGTTCTCGTGGGTGACCAAGGCGATGGGCCCGTACTGGGGCTGGATGGGCGGCTGGGGGATCATCGTCGCCGACATCATCGTCATGGCCAACCTGGCCGAGATCGCCGCCATCTACTCGCTTCAGCCTGTTCGGCGATCGACGGACCCGAACAGCTGGGTCGTCCTCGGGCTCGGCGTCGCCTGGATCGCGGTCATGACGATCATCACCTGGATCGGGATCGAGCTGTCGGCCCGGACCCAGGTCCTGCTCCTTGGCGCCGAGCTCGTCACCCTGGCCCTGTTCGCGGTCATCGCGCTCGTACCAGGTCTACACGCGGCGATGTGGGCCGACTCGGTCCAGCCGTCGCTCGAGTGGTTCAACCCGTTCCTCATCCCGGATGCCACGGCGCTGACGGCCGGCCTGATCCTGGCCATCTTCATCTACTGGGGCTGGGATTCGACGGTCACCGTCAACGAGGAGAGCGAGGACTCGACCGAGGGTCCGGGCAAGGCGGCCATCGTGTCCACGCTCATCCTGCTCGGCATCTACCTGCTCGTGTCCACGGCCGCCCAGGCCGTCCACGGGATCGAGTTCCTGACGCTCGACGAGAACACAGGCGACGTCCTCGGCGCCCTCGCGTCCGACGTGCATGGGCAGTCCGCTCGACAAGCTGCTGATCATCGCCGTGCTGACCTCGGCGGCCGCCTCCACCCAGACCACCATCCTGCCGACCGCGCGGACGCTGCTGTCGATGGGCGCCAAGAAGGCGGTCCCGTCGTACTGGGCGAGGATCAATCCGCGCTACCTGACGCCGGAGCCGGCGACGCTTGGATGGGCGCCCTGTCGATCGTCTGGTACGTCGGGCTGAAGCTCGTGTCCGAGAACATCCTGTACGACGCGATCGCCGCGCTCGGCCTGATGATCGCCTTCTACTACGGCCTGACCGGGTTCGCCTGCGCCATCTACTACCGCTACGAACTGATGAAGAGCGTGAAGAACTTCCTGTTCATCGGCGTGCTGCCGGTGATCGGCGGCGTTGATCCTGACGTTCGCGTTGGTCAAGTCCGATCATCGACCTGGCCGATCCGGCGAACTCCGAGTCCGGCGACTCGTGGTTCGGCGTCGGGCCGCCCCTCGTCATCGGCGTCGGGCATGATGCTGTTCGGCGTGGTGCTCATGCTCCTGCAGCGCATGCGCGAACCGGAGTTCTTCAAGCGGAAGGCCAGAGGTCGTGGATCCCCACGTCGCGATCCATGGCGCCTCGTCCGGCAGCGCGGGAGGCGGTTGAGATGGCTGGCGAGATCGTCCTGGGGTTCGACGGATCCGGCGGGTCCAAGGCAGCCATGGAGCAGGCGATCGCGCTGGCGAAGGCCTTCGGGACCAGGGTGATCGTGGCGTACGGCTACGCCACCAACCCGGTCGGCGGCGAGAACAAGGACCAGGAAGCGGTCGTCCGGGAGTTGGGCCGGACGATCGCGCACGAGGCGGAGGAGCACATCCAGGCGGCCGGCGTCGAGGTGACGGTGGAATTGATCCACGACCGGCCGGCCGAAGGGATCATCGACGTCGCGGTCGCCGCGGGGGCGCGGGTCATCGTCGTCGGGTCACGCGGCGAGAGCCCGCTGACCGGAGCGCTCCTCGGGTCGGTCACCTACAAGCTCGTCCATCGGTCGACCGATCCCCGTCCTCGTCGTCCCGCCCGGCGACTGACCGGCTCGACCCGCCACCACTCGCCGGGCGCCGCTCATCCGTCGGTCGCGTCGACCTCGAACGCGGCCTTGATGTGGGGCTGGTTCAGGTACCACAGCACGACGCCGGCAGCAGGGCGACCGCGAGCCCCTGCGACACGTCGTGGGTGGCGAACAGGACGAAGACCGCATCCAGCAGGCCCAGGACCGCGACGAAGTTGGTGAGGGTCCAGGCCCACGAGAACCTCCACCACAGGGCGACCCCACTGATGACGAAGACGATGCCGAGGACGAGGGTCAGTGCGCCCCACAGGAACAACCCGCTGCCGAGTTCGCCGTCCCAGAACGCCACGTAGCCCATGAGCGTCAGTCCGGCGAAGACGTGCGCGACGCCCGCCATCAGGACCAGGAACCCGATGATCGCCACCCCGACCGGTGTCCGTCCCATGCCCGGTTCCTCCTCCTCGGTCGCGCGAGTCGCGCGTCCGTATCTTGGCACGCGCCGCGAGCCGCATCCGTGGCCGGCGACCCGGGTCCGCACCCATCCGGCACGCGCCGCCGGACGAACCGGGGGCATGGACGCCATGGCCCTGCCCCTCCGCCGCACGCCGGGTCTCGCCGCGGTGCCCGGGCTATCATGCAGAGCGGAACGGTCGGACGACCACCGTCGCCCCGACGGACGCCCTCCCGCCAGCCGACCCGTCCGGGTCCATGGAGAGCCGATTGCCCGAGCCGATCGACAGCGACCGGGAAGCGCGCCGAGCCGAGGATGCCGCCCTGCTGGCCCGGATCGTCGACCGCGACGAACGAGCCGTCGAGGCGCTGTACGAGCGATACAGCCGGCCGCTCTACTCGCTGGCCTACCAGGTCACCAAGGCGGACCGCTTCGCCCAGGACGTCGTCCAGGAAGTCTTCGTCGCCGTCTGGAAGGACGCGGCACGGTTCGATGCGTCGCGCGGCGCGCTCGCGCCGTGGCTGTTCTCGCTCGCCCGGCACAAGGCGATCGACCTCGTCCGCCGCGAGGCCAACGTCCGCAAGCACACGGCCGACGTGGACCTCGAGTTCCGCGAGGCGCCCGACGACGTCGATCGCGAGGCCTGGCTCAACCTCCGGCGCGACCGCGTCCGCGAGGCCATCGGCGAGCTCACCGAGACCCAGCGCGTCGCCCTCGAGCTCGCCTTCTTCTCCGGCCTGACCCACGTCGAGGTCGCCGAACGCCTCGGCATCCCGCTCGGGACCGCCAAGACCCGCATCCGGTCCGCGCTGCTCCGGCTGCGCGACGTCCTCGGCACGACGCTGTCCGAGGACGAGCGCGACGATGCGTTCACGGGGCTCCCGTCGTGATCGACCACCTCGAGTACCGCGAACTGGCGGCCGGCGCCGTCCTCGACGACCTGGATCCGGCCGAGCGCGACCGCCTCGAGCGGCACCTCGCGACCTGCCCGTCCTGCCGTGGCGGTCAGCCGCCAGCTCGACGACGTCGTGTGGGACCTCGCCCTGCTCGCCCCGGATGTCGCGCCGCCGCGTCGCTGCTGGCGGCGGTCGTCGATGCCGTCCGAGCCGCTGGACGAGCCGACGTCGATCGATGCGCACCGGGTCGCTGCGCGGCCCGGCGTCCGGCGCCAGGACCGACGATCGCGCCGACGCCCGAGCCGACGCCCATCCGGACGCCCGCGCCGACGGCTGGACACGCTCGGCGCCGCTCGCGCTCGCCGCGGTCCTCGGCGTCGTGGCCATCGGTCTCGGGGCGCGGGTGGCCCAGCTCACCCAGGAGAACGCGGCCGCGGTCGCCGCCGCTCGAGGACGCCCAGGCCCAGCTCGAGGCCCGTGACGGCGCGATGGCCGTGCTGGTCTCCCCGGATCACGAGACGGCCACGCTCGAGCCGGACGCCCTGGCGCCCGACGCCGTCGCGGTCGCCGTCTTCCAGCCCGGCACGACGGAGTCGTACGTCATGGTGGCGAACCTGCCGGCCACGCCGGCCGGGCACGTCTACCAGCTGTGGTACGCGGATACGGCCGGGGTCCACCCGCTCGGGACGTTCCACCACGCCGGCGACGGCCGCGTTCGTGGCGCCGTTCGGCGTGGACCTCGCGAGCAGCGACGCGGCGATGATCACCCTCGAGCCCGACGGCGGGGCCGTCGGCGAACCCGGACCTCAGGTGGTCTTCGGCGACGCTGTAGGTCGCGGCCGCGGCCATCTCGACCGCCGGTCTGCCGCCCGGGATCGTCCGCGCCGATCGGCCGTCCCGATCGCGATGCCGGCCACCAGCACGACGACGACGACGGCCAGCGCGAGCGGCATCAGCAGCCGGGCCGTCCCGCTCGCCGTCGGGTTCGCCACGGGCCGGTCGCCCGCCACGGACGCGACGGCCGCGAGCCCGGTCCTCGGACGGCCGACCCGGGATGCGACCAGCCGGCGGACATCGTCGCGACCTTCGTCGGGCGCAGCACGGCCCCCAGCCACAGGCCCGGCCGCGAGGCCGCCGAGATGCGCGGCGTTGTCGATGGTCCCGGCGGACGCGAACCCGAACACGAGGTTGATCATGATCAGCACGCCGAGTTGCTGGACGAGGCCCCGGCTGGCCCGGTCGATCGGGTGGTGGACCTTGCCCGGCCGCCAGCAGGACCCCGAACAGCCCGAAGATCGCGCCCGGACGCGCCGACGGACGGGATGTCGCCGCCGAACACGAAGCTCGCGACCGAGCCGGCCGCGCGCACAGGCCAGGTAGAAGACGACGAACAGGATCGAGCCGTACCAGCGCTCGACGACCGGTCCGGCCAGGAACAGCGCGTACATGTTGAAGAAGAGGTGCAGCAGGTCGCCGTGGACCAGGGTCACCGTCCACAGCCGCCAGTACTCCCCCGCCGCGACGGCCAGCTTGTCGAGCCACAGGAACGCCTCCAGGCGCGGGCCTTCGGTCGACAGGAAGACCGTCAGCGACACGATGACCGTGGCCGCCAGGATGACCGTGGCCATCGGGATGAGCGGGCCGTCGCCTCGACCCTTGGCGAAGTACCGGCGGGAGGCGCCGGCGTCGCCGGTCTCCTTCGACAGCCAGCCGAGCCGGTTGGCGATCTCGGCCTTGTCGGCGGCCGGGGCGCGTCGATCCGCCTCGCGGTAGGCCGCGATCGCGCCGCGCAGGTCGCCGGACCGGACGCGCGCGGCCGCCACGTTCCGCCACGCCGGATAGGTGGAGGGCGTCTCGGTCAGCTGGGTGACGGCCGTCCAGCTGGCGAGCGCGCCGTCCTCGTCGTCCATCCGGTAGCGCGCCTCGCCCAGGCCCGAGCAGGCCGGCGGCGGTGATCTCGGGATCGTCGAAGCCGATGACCCGGTTGAAGTGGACCGCGGCGCGGTCGAAGTCCCCGGATGCCAGCAGCTCGCACCCCGCGATCGAGGTGCGCGCGGGCAGCCTCGCGCGTGAGCGGACCGGAGACGGAGGGGTCGGGCGAGCGAGCGTCGTCCATCGACCGGACGATACCAGCCATCCGCGAGCGCCGGCGCCCAGCCATCCGTCCTAGGACCTCCGGGCAATTTCTCCCGCAAGGTGCGCCCCCTAGGCTGAGCCCTCCATCAGCAGAGGGCCAGTCCGCTTGAACCTCCGTCCGCGACCCACGCGCATCCCGACCCGCCGAGCCGGCCGCGGCCAGGCCCTGGTCGAGTTCGCCCTGGTCTTCCCGATCTTCGTCGTCCTGCTGCTCGGGATCATCGAGTTCGCGTTCCTGTTCAACGCCCTCCTGTCGGTCAACTACAGCGCCCGCGATGCCGCCCTGGCGGCGGCCGAGGCGGGCGACGGGGTCGGCGCCGACTGCGTCATCCTCGATACGGTCGACACGTCGGTCGGGCCGCCCACCAGCGACAACCGGATCGGCACGGTCGAGATCTACCAGGCCACCCCCAACGGGGTGATGATCGGCTCGCCCACGCTGTACACCCGGACCGGCTCGACGACCTGCACGTTCGTCGACGGCACGAGCCTGACCGTCCCGTACACGCGGACCAGCAACAACTACGCCGAGGCCAACCGCTGCAACATCCTGGGCGGCTGCGGGGTCGGCCACCCGACCGTCGACAACGTGGCGGTCAAGGTCACCTACACCCACCGCTACGTGACCCCGCTCCAGAACTTCCTGGGCGGCGGCACGACGCTCACGTTCGATCGCTCGAGCGTCATGCGCATGGAGCCCGTCCTGTGACCCGCGCTGCGTCGCCGCCACGAGCGGACCGAGCGCGGCCAGGGCCTGGTCGAGTTCGCCATGCTCGTGCCGCTGTTCATGCTCCTGCTGCTCGGGCTGCTCGAGTTCGGCTTCGTGTTCGACCACACGATGACCGTCAGCTACGCCACCCGCGAGGGCGCCCGCTCCGGCGCGGCCTTCGCCCAGGGCAACGCCACGACCATCCCGTGCGCCGACATCGACAAGAACATCATCGCCGCCGTCCAGCGCGTGCTGAAGGCGCCGGGCTCGCTGGTCAAGCTCAGCGACATCGCCAACGTGACCATCTACGAGGCCCAGGCCAACGGCACGCCGGTGGCCAACCGCTCGAACGTCTGGACCTACAGCGCCGGGGGCGGCCCGTCGGTCGACGGGGCCAACCTCGACTTCGTGCAGGGCGCCGTCCAGTGGAACGCGTGCACCCGCGACAACGGCTCGACCCCGGCCTCGCTCGGCGTGTCGATCGTCTACAACTACCGCTTCGTGACCCCCCTGTCGGCCGCCCTGGGCTTCTTCGGCCCACCCGGTGGCGCCGGCCTGACGATCCGTGACCGCACGGTCATGGCCCTCAACCCCATCAACTAAGAGCTGACCGCCATGCCCGCTCCGCACGCCATCCGTCCTCCAGACTCGCCGGTCCGCCTCGCGCGGGCCAGGTCGTCGTCATCTTCGCCGGCGCGATGCTCCTGTTCGCGATGCTGATGGCCGCGGTCGTCGACCTGTCCTGGTACTGGACCAACAACCTGCGCATGCAGCGCGCCGCCGACGCCGCCGCCCTCGCCGGCGTCGTCTGGCTGCCGGGCGATCCGGCCCAGGCGTATCGCCACCGCGCAGGCCGAGGCGGTCAAGAACGGCTACACCGACGGCGTCGGCGGCGTCGACCGTCACCCCGACCAGTGACCCGACCAACGACCGCCGCCTGCTCGTCAAGATCAGCGGCCCGGTCGGCACGTACTTCGCCCGGATCGCCGGCCTGACCTCGATCAACGCCAGCCGCAACGCCAAGGCGGACTACGTCCTGCCCGTCCCGATGGGCAGCCCGGAGAACTACTACGGCGTGTTCGGCCTGACCCGTGGCCTCACCACGACCGGGACGACCACCACGACGCACCACGAACACGACGTCCGGCGACGGCGACACCGGCTGGCGCATCGCCGACGACGGCCCCGGCCGGGACCTGGACGGCGTCCACCGGCACGATCCCGGCCGCGGTCACGACCGAACAACACGATCTACGTCCGGACGAACACGAACAGCGCGACCCACCAGTTCGGGACCTTCGGCTTCACCACCGGCGGCTCGCCGCCCCTCCCGAGCCCGGCCGCGAACCAGTCACTGTCGATCGTGGGCCTCGAGGTCCGCCTGACGGACGCCTTCGTCTCGGCGGCCTGCGCCAGCTCGAACGATCCAGGTGGACCTGAGCTGGAACAACGGGACGACCTGGTCCACCCAGGTCGCGACGCCCAACCTCGCGACGAACACCACGACCGGCGACTACACGCTGCCGGCCTCCGGACGGCACCACGACCACGGCGGCGTGGGGCGGCCGCACACCTGGGTCCGCAGCCGACTTCACCGACGCCAACTTCCAGGCTCCGGGTCACGGCGTCAAGGGCTGCGCGCACCGCGGGCGACCACCTCAACGTCGACCATGCTCCAGGTCCGCGTCTACTACCGCATGTTCACGACGACCACCACGACCACCACGACCACCACGACGACGCCGATCGCGGACGCCGAACCTGCAGGGTCCGGGCACCGCCTGCTCGTTCAGCGTCGCCAACTGCTACAACGCCGACGGCGTGGCCCTCAACCCGCGCGGCTTCTGGGCGACGATGAACACGCAGGGCGCGGCCAACGTCAACGGCGACGCCTTCCAGGCGTTCTACGACACGACCGGCGGCGCGACCAACCCGGCCTACGACGCCACCGACTACTACAACTACGCCATCGAGATGCCGGCCGGGTCCACCAACGGGTCGATCTACGTCTACGACCCGGTCTTCTGCGAGACGGCCAACAACAAGGGCACCGGCGACCGCTGGTTCAGCGGCTCCAACGGGGTCAGCTCGTTCTTCGAGGTCTACGACACGCAGAACACGCTGTACGACATCGGCGACGACGGCGCGGCCCTCGCCTCGTCGAGCGGCCTGTTCCGCAACATCGCGGCCGCCGACACGACGATGGGCGGCAGCGGCGGCTCCGAGTGCCTGCACGTCGACCGACGCCGCCTACGGCGACGGCCGCGACTACCACAACAACTGGTACCGGCTCTACAGCGGGATGAGCGGCGGCGCGATCGGGCCACGTCTATCGGATCCACACGACCTCGACGGATCCGGCCAACGTCGCCGCCCAGCAGAGCGTCAACGGCGAGAACAGCTTCGCCCTGTACGCCTCGGCCACTGGCGGCACGCCCAAGCTGTACGGCCTCGGCGCGATGCAGGCGTTCACGCCGCTGTCCGCGGCCGGCTCGGCCGTGAGCTCGGAGTTCTACCTGGCCCAGATCGCCGCGCAGTACGCCGGCAAGACCGTCGAGATCTCGCTGTGGGACCCGGGCGACACGAACCCGCTGAGCGCCTCGCTCGAGATCCTGCGGCCGACCTCCGGCGGCTGGACGACCGACGACCATGAACTACACCGCGGCCCAGGGCACGACGAACTCGGGCGCGGCCGCCTGCAACAGCGCTGACCGGCACCGGCGTGACGTCCGTCCAGACGAACGTCGGCAACACGACCGGCACGTTCAACGGCTGCTGGCTGACCATCCGCGTGGTCGTCCCGACCGGCTACGCGGCCGACCAGAACGGCTGGTGGAAGATCCGCTACACGATGAACGGCACCGGGACGTCCAACGACGTGACCACCTGGACCGTCCGGATCCTGGGCAACCCGGTCCACCTCGTCCTGCCGTAGGTCCCGAGCCGCGCGTCCCGCCGACCACGACTCATCGCCGACTCCGACACCGCGCGAGGTCGGCGCTCGGTGCTGTCGCGCACCAGGACCCTGCGGACAGGACCCGGGTAGTACTTCTGTAAGGTCTCCCGCAAGGTGCGCCCCCTAGGCTGAGCCCTCCATCAGCAGAGGGCCAGTCCGCTTGAACCTCCGTCCGCGACCCACGCGCATCCGTCGACCCGCCGAGCCGGCCGCGGCCAGGCCCTGGTCGAGTTCGCCCTGGTCTTCCCGATCTTCGTCGTCCTGCTGCTCGGGATCATCGAGTTCGCGTTCCTGTTCAACGCCCTCCTGTCGGTCAACTACAGCGCCCGCGATGCCGCCCTGGCGGCGGCCGAGGCGGGCGACGGGGTCGGCGCCGACTGCGTCATCCTCGATACGGTCGACACGTCGGTCGGGCCGCCCACCGAGCGACAACCGGATCGGCACGGTCGAGATCTACCAGGCCACCCCCAACGGGGTGATGATCGGCTCGCCCACGCTGTACACCCGGACCGGCTCGACGACCTGCACGTTCGTCGACGGCACGAGCCTGACCGTCCCGTACACGCGGACCAGCAACAACTACGCCGAGGCCAACCGCTGCAACATCCTGGGCGGCTGCGGGGTCGGCCACCCGACCGTCGACAACGTGGCGGTCAAGGTCACCTACACCCACCGCTACGTGACCCCGCTCCAGAACTTCCTGGGCGGCGGCACGACGCTCACGTTCGATCGCTCGAGCGTCATGCGCATGGAGCCCGTCCTGTGATCCGCGCTGCGTCGCCGCCACGAGCGGACCGAGCGCGGCCAGGGCCTGGTCGAGTTCGCCATGCTCGTGCCGCTGTTCATGCTCCTGCTGCTCGGCCTGCTCGAGTTCGGCTTCGTGTTCGACCACACGATGACCGTCAGCTACGCCACCCGCGAGGGCGCCCGCGTCCGGCGCGGCCTTCGCCCAGGGCAACGCCACGACCATCCCGTGCGCCGACATCGACAAGAACATCGTGGCCGCCGTCCAGCGCGTGCTGAAGGCGCCGGGCTCGCTGGTCAAGCTCAGCGACATCGCCAACGTGACCATCTACGAAGCCCAGACCAACGGCACGCCGGTGGCCAACCGCTCGAACGTGTGGACCTACAGCGCCGGCGGCGGCCCGTCGGTCGACGGGTCCAACCTCGACTTCGTGCAGGGCGCCGTCCAGTGGAACGCGTGCACCCGCGACAACGACTCGAGCCCGGCCTCGCTCGGCGTGTCGATCGTCTACAACTACCGCTTCGTGACCCCCCTGTCGGCCGCCCTGGGCTTCTTCGGCCCACCCGGTGGCGCCGGCCTGACGATCCGTGACCGCACGGTCATGGCCCTCAACCCCATCAACTAAGAGCTGACCGCCATGCCCGCTCCGCACGCCACAAGACCGCACTGTCGGTGTCGCGCGGCACCGGATTCAGCCCCGAAAGTCCTCCCAGACCGTTGCGGAAAGTACCAGCCGAGACGACGATCGGAGCCCAGCCATGATCAGCCGCAACCAGGAGCCCACCGACGTTGTCCCGCCGCTCCCGACTCGCCACCCGACTCGCACGTGCCGCAGTCGCGCGGCCAGGTCGTCGTCATCTTCGCCGGCGCCATGCTGCTGTTCGCGATGCTGTCGGCAGCGGTCATCGACCTGTCCTGGTACTGGACGAGCAACCTGCGCATCCAGCGCGCGGCCGACGCCGCCGCCCTCGCCGGCGTCGTCTGGCTGCCGGGCAATCCGTGCCCAGGCGATCGCCGACCGCCCGTGCCGAGGCCGCCAAGAACGGCTACACCCACGGCGTCGGCGGCTACACCGTCACGCCGGTCCCGGATCCGTCGAACGACCGGCGCCTGATGGTCAACATCACCGGCCCGGTCGGCACGTACTTCGCCCGGATCGTCGGCATCAACTCGTTCCAGGCGTCGCGCGATGCCAAGGCGGACTTCGTCCTGCCCGTCCCGATGGGCAGCCCGGAGAACTACTACGGCGTCGGCTACCTGATCGAACCGGTCACCACGACGACGACACGAACTCCAACGGCATCGTCACGGACGAACATCGCGACGACGTCCGCGGCCCGTCGGGCGGCCAGTGGAGCTTCAACTCGGGCTTCAGCAACAACATCTGGAACGTCGTCGACAACGACGACAACTGACTACGCCTATCGAGCCGACGAACGGCCAGGCCCAGCAGTGGGGCAAGTTCGGCCTGCTCTCCGGCCTGACCGGCAACCAGTCGCCGGGACCGTCGATCGGTATCGAGGTCCGCCTGTCGGACGTGCGGCATCTCGGGCACGCTGTGCCGACACCCGGATCGCGGTCGCCCTGTCGTGGAACAACGGCGCCAACTGGACGACGACGACGACCGAGACGCCGAACCTGACCACGACCCAGAGCCAGTACTTACCTTCGGCGACAGTCTCGACACTGACGCGCGTGGGGCGGCCACACCTGGGCCGGCGGCGGACCTCAGCAACAGCAACTTCCGCATCCGGCTGACCGCGGTCAAGGGCTGCGCGACGGCGACCGAGATCCGCGTGGACCAGATCCGAGGTCCAGGCCTGGTTCGCAGGTGACGACGACCACGACGACGACGACCCTCCAGCAGACCAACGTCACCTCGCCGTCCGGCGGCGCGCTGACGCCGCAGAACTTCTGGGGCGCGATGCAGAGCCAGGGCGCGCCGAACATCCAGGGCGACGCATTCATGACCAAGTACGCCACGCGGACGACCGTGAACAACGTCGCCGGCGGTTCCGATCCCGACGCCGTCTACGATCCGAACAAGTACTACAACTACGGCGTCGAGATCCCCGGCCGACGGCGGCGCCGTCTGGATCTACGACCCGGGCTTCTGCGACGGCACGAGCACGGCCGGGACCGGCGAGAACTGGACGGTCGGCGGCTCGAACGGCAACGGCACCCGCCAGCCGGTCAGCGCCTACTTCGACCTCCTGCGTGATGCAACAGCACGCCGTTCGACCTGGGCGACGACACGATGCGTCGCGTCGACCGGAAACACGTTCCGTCGCCTGAACTACGAGGATCACGACATCTTCAACGCCCTCGGGCAGAGCACGAACGTGCCCGATTGCTCGTCCCAGTCGTGGCACTTCGGGTGGTATCCAGCTTCGCCAGCGGCCTCCCCGCCGGTGACGTACCGGCTGCACAGCTACTCGACCGACTTCAGCTCGCCGAACGACCAGAACAACACGACCGCCCTCAACGCGTTCGCGTTCTATGTGAGCTCACCGGGTGGCAGCCCGCGCGTCTACGGCCTTGGGACCATGGAGGCGTACATGCGCCTGCCCGGCGGCCAGGCCTCCGAGTTCTACCTCGCCCAGATCGAGGCGATCCACGCCGGCAAGACGATGGTCATCAACCTGTGGGACCCGGGCGACACCGGCGCCCTCGCCGCCAACCTGCAGATCCTGCAGCCGACGGCGGCGCTTCTCGCCGGCGACGCTTCAGCTACCAGGGCGTCTCCGGCACTGGCGGCAGCTCGTCCGGGTGTGGCGGTCGATCAGGCAGCGGCGTGACGTCCGTGACGACCAACACCGGCGGGACGAGCCTGTTCAACGGCTGCTGGCTCACCATCGAGGTCGACATCCGCCCCTTGTACACCGCCCCGAACGACCCGGCCTCCGGTGAGCCAGGCTGGTGGAAGATCAAGCTACAACATGAGCGGCAGCGCCAGCAGCTACAGCACGGACCTCACCACCTGGCAGGTCAACATCCGCGGCAACCCCGTCCACCTCGTCCTGCCGTAGGTCCAGGGACGCGTCGCACCGAAGGTTCGGTGCGACGCGTCACCAGCGCCTGATGGACTCGGCGATGGTCCGGTACGTTCGTGCAAGTTGCGGCGCAAGGTCATCCCGATAGGCTCGTCTCTCGACGCCTTGCTCGGGAGCCGACACCGTGGACCAGCCACTCATCCGACGATCCATCCAGGGACCGACTGCCGCGATCGCGCGGTCAGGTCGTGGTCATCTTCGCTGGCGCGATGCTGCTGTTCGCGACGCTGTCCGCGGCCGTCATCGACCTGTCCTGGTACTGGACGAACAACCTGCGGATGCAGCGGGCGGCGGATGCCGCCGCCCTCGCCGGAGTCGTCTGGCTGCCGGGCAATCCGACCCAGGCGATCGCCACCGCGCGGGCCGAAGCCGTGAAGAACGGCTACACGAACGGCGTCGGCGGATTCACCGTCACGCCGGTCCCGGATCCGGCCAACGACCGACGGCTCCTCGTCAACATCACCGGGCCGATCGGCACGTACTTCGCCCGGGTCGTCGGGATCACCTCGTTCCGGGCCTCGCGCGATGCCAAGGCGGACTTCGTCCTGCCGGTCCCGATGGGCAGCCCGCAGCAGTGGTACGGCGTCGGGAACTACGAGGTCTTCTCGCCGGGCCCGCCACGGGTGACCGGTCCGAACCTGCCGACCGGCACCTCCGGGACCGACCTGGACCGACCCGACCCGGGCCTACACGTACAACGCTCCGGGCGCCACGGCCTACGCGACCAACAGCACGGGCGCCTCCCAGCAGTACACGACCTTCGGCCTGTCCGTGCCCGGCACCGACACGATCGACGGGATCGACGTCCGGGTCCGCGGGAACTCCACCGATCCCGACGGCTGTCGGATCGCGATCGCCCTGTCGTGGAACAACGGGGCGAACTGGACGACGGAGCGGAACGCCGTGCTGACCGGATCGGACCCGGCCTCGCCGTACTTCTCGGTCGGGAGCACGACCGAGCTGTGGGGTCGGACCTGGACGCCCGGGCAACTTCGCGACCGGTCAGTTCCGGGTGCGTGTCCGCGACGACGACCCGGATCCGGGCTCCAACGCGACCTGCACGGATAGCGCGACCTCGTCGCTCGATTCGTTCGACGTGACCGTCTACTCGACCGGCGCCAAGGTGGCCCCCACGGGACCGACCGCCCTCCCCACCCCGCCGGGCGAGACCGTCGCCCCGACCAGCCAGGGCTTCTGGGGCGCCATCTTCACGAGTGGCGGCGTCCGTCGCAACGGCGATCGATTCGCCCCGACCAGCTTCGATCCGGGCGTGGCCAACGTCGAGTACGACTCGGGCGGCTATGACTACACGATCGAATTCAAGCCCGGTGCGTCCAACGGGCGCGTGTTCCTGTTCGACGCGCCCTTCTGCGCCGTCGGGGCCAACGCATCAGGCTCCTGGTACGGTGCCGGCGACCACTGGACGACGCAGGCCAGTTCCGGCTCGACGCCGAACCCGGGTGGGCCGGTGACGACCGAGTACACGGCTCTACAGCGATGCCCTCAGCACGCCGTTCGACCTGACCGACGACGTCGCTGGTCACCACGCTCAGCGAGGCCGGACAGCAGCAGGCCGACCGAAGTGGATGGGTCGGCTCGCCGGCCGTCGGCGGCGGCGCGGGGATCGCCGACTGCTCCACCAACCCGCGTCACAACGCCTGGCACCAGATCGCCAACAACCTGCCCGCGGGACGGTATCGGCTGAACGTGAGCACGAGCCAGGCCGGGAACGCCAACACCGGCGCCGAGAACCTGTGGTCCATCTATGTCGGGGCCGACGGCGGGGCCGGGCTCGCCCGGGTCTACGGCGATGGGCGGATGGTCGGCTACAACAACATCACCTCGACCACCGGCTACCAGCGGTTCTACCTCGCCCAGATCGATGCCGTGCACGCCGGCAAGACGCTGGTGATCGAGCTGTTCGACCCGGGCGACGTGGGCTCAGAACTCATGGCTGCGCGTCCTGAGCCCGGACGGCAACACGTACAGCTACGCCACGTTCAGCTACACGGCCGACGGCGTCTGCGTCAACGGCAACAGCGACTCCTGCTCGGGCACGAATCGAACGGCGATCCAGACGTACGGTGGCGGCGGGAGCTCGTTCGACAACTCGGTCCTGACCATCAACATCCCGCTGCCGGCGACCTATGGCCAGGCCGGCCTGACGCCGGCCGGCGAGACCGAGGCGGGCTGGTGGAAGATCGAGTACCAGGTCGGCCAGGCCAACGACACGACCACCTGGCAGGTCAGCCTGCGCGGCAACCCGGTCCACCTCGTCCTGCCGTAAGACGCGCTCGGCGGGCTACGATAGCCCGCATGTGCGGGCGATTCAGCCAACAGCGACCGGCGTCGGAGCTGTCCGAGATCTTCGCCGCGGAACCGCTGGTCGACGACCTGGGCCCGCGCTACAACGTCGCGCCGACCGATGAAGCGCTGGTGGTCGTCCAGCGCGAGGAACGGCGCGGCCTGACCGCCTACCGGTGGGGACTCATCCCCCATTGGGCGAAGGACGCCAAGTCCGGCTCGCGGATGTTCAACGCCCGCGCGGAGACGCTGACGACGAGCCCGGCGTTCCGCGACGCGTTCCGGCGGAAGCGCTGCCTCGTCCCGGTGGACGGCTTCTACGAGTGGAAGCGCGAGGGGACGATCCGACAGCCCTACTGGATCTCCCGTGCGGACGGACGCCCGCTGGCCCTTGCCGGGTTGTGGGCGGGCTGGAAGGATCCGTCGACGGAGCAGGTCCGACGGACCTTCACCATCGTCACCACGACCCCGACCGAGGCCATGGCGTCCGTCCACGACCGGATGCCGGTCGTCATCGGCGAGGACGCGTGGGATCGGTGGCTGGCATCGGAGCCGACGGATCCGGGTGAACTGCTCGGTCTCCTCGCCCCGGCCGAAGGCGTGGAACTGGACATCCAGGCCGTCTCGCGGCTCGTCAACGACGTCCGCAACGACGGACCGGAGCTCATCGAGCCGATCTGAGCGTCGCCTCGCGCACCGCGATGGCGGCGACCCGGGCGGCGAAGGCGGCCCCGTCCTCGCCGAGGCGCCGGTTCGACGGCGATCGCCGCGGGCCGGACGACGGCCGCGTCCGCGCTGAGCTCCGGGACCCACCAGCACGACGGCGGCTCCGCTCCAGCCGCCGGCCTCGGCGATGGCCGCCAGCACGGCACTCGACAGGCCCGGGGTCACGACGAGGACCGCGATGTCGGTCAGGTAGCGCAGCGCGAGGGCGACGTCCTGGGCATCGACGTCCAGCCCCTGGCCGTCCCTGACGCCGTGCCCGGGTCCGACGGCGCGACGGCGAGCGGCGTCGGGATGCGCGGCATCGCGCAGGATCGCCACGTGGCCGACGCCCCGGCGCGACAGATCGCCGAGCACCGCGTCGGCGACCGGGTCGTCGCCGATCCGACCGACGAGCTGGACCGGCTGGCCGGGCGCCGCAGCGGCGATGGCGGCAGCGATCCCAGCCGACCGGCCGGCGGCGACCACACGTCCGCCCGTCGACTGGCCGAGCGGAGAACCGACGACGACGATCACCCGCTCAGAGTACCGGGCGCGATGACCGGCGAACGGTCACGGGGCCTGGCCCCGCCCACTGGGGTCAGCCGTCGTCCGAGTCGTCCCCGGACCCCTTGCCACTGTTGTCGTCTCCGGACCCGCTGCCACTGCTGTCATCTGTCTCGTCGGGCTCGTCGGTGTCCTCCGGCCTCGGGGTCTTCGTCGGCCGCGCCGTTTCGGAGCTCGGAGTCGTCCGTCTCCGGTCGGCTTCGGCGGTCTCGGTCGGTTCGGTCGACTCGCTGGCGTCCGGGGACGACGCGAGGGCTCGACGCTCGGGGACGGCGACGGGGAGGCGGACGGCGTCGGAACGGACGGGGTCGGTGCGACCGATGGGCCGGGCTCGACCGACGGGGCCGGGCTGCGTCCCCGGTCGAGCAGGCTGCCGACACCCACCGCTCCCACGCCGGCGAGCGCGGTCGCCGCGACCACCACGAGGAGGACGAACGCCATCGCCTGGGCACGGACCGCCATCGGCCGGCCGCCGGACGAAGCGACGCCCCACGAGTCGCGGACGGTCATGAGGAACGAGGCGATGAGGCCGCCGCGGACGGCGGATGCCGGCCGGGCGACGAGCCGCGGGGCGGGTTCCGTGGCGATCGCCGCCATGACCCGGTCCTCGAACCCCTCGGTCGGGCGGACGATCGCGCTCGAGGCGACGCGCCTCGAGTTCGCGGGCCGCCAGCAGCGCATCGGCCTGCTCCGCGACCGACAGATCGGGCTCGCCGGGGACGCGCAGTTCGCCGGGATCGAACCGACGGGTCGGGCCGGTCATGCGTCCGACCGCCCTTCGACGGTGCCACGCAGGCGCAACAGGCCCCGGTGCAGGTGGGTCTTGACCGTGCCGAGCGGTCGCTCCGTCTGGCGAGCGATCTCCTCGAGCGACAGCTCGCCGAAGAACCGCAGGGTCACGACCTCGCGATACGGCTCGGGCAGCGCGGCGACGGCCATGCGGACGTCGGAGGCACGTTCCTCGCGGATCGTGATGTGCGACGGGTCGGTCGACCCGACGGCTGCGAGTGCGGCGCCCGTGGCCGCGGCCGAGGCCTGGTCCGAGGTTCCCGCCGTCCGCGCTGGCGACCGGGTCCAGCCAGGTGACCGCACGCCGCTTGCCGGCCTGACGCAGGGCGATCCGGACGCCGATGCGTGTCAGCCACGCTCCGAACGGTCCGTCGCCGCGCCAGCTGGCGAGCGATCGATAGGCGGTCACGAATGCCTCCTGGGCTGCGTCCTCGGCCTCATGGAGATCGCCGAGGACTCGATGGCAGGCCCGGACGACCGATGCGCCTTCGCGCTCGACCAGGACGCGGAATGCGTCCCGGTCGCCGGCGAGGACGGCATCGACGATCGCTCGATCGTCGCGGCGGTCGATCTCGGGCTGGTTGGTGGGTTCGACACCGAGGATGGGATCGCTCCGATAGGTTCGAGGCCGGATCCGAAGGAGAGGCAGGAGCGGTCCGGCTCGCCCTCATCATGCCGGAGGGCGAGCCGGACCATGGGATCGTCCGGCAGTCCGGTCAGCGCGACCGTCCCGGGACGAGGCGGGTCAGTCGTCGTCGCCGTCGTCGTCGCCGCCGTGGCCGCCGTTGTCGTCGCTGCCGCTGTCGTCGCTGCCATGGCCGCTGTCGTCGCCGCGACCGCTGCTGTCGTCAGTCGCTGTCGTCGTCATCGCTGTCGTCGGTCGCGCCCGGCGTCGCGGTCGCGTCGTCGTCATCGCTGTCGTCGTCGCTGTCGTCGGTCGCGCCCGGCGTCTCGGTCGCGTCGTCGGCACCGTTGCCGCCGCTGCCGTGGTCGTCGGTGGCCCCGGCCGTCGCGGTCGGCTCGGCGGTCTCGAGCGCCTCGGCGGTGCCGGTCGGCTCGGCCGTCTCGGTCGGCCTCGGCGGACTCGGTCGGCTCGGCGGTCGCCGCGGCGGCCGTCGGCTCGGCGGTGGGGTCGTCGGTGGCGCTGACCACGGCCGGGTCCGCCTGGCGGGTCGGGTTGACGATGCCGTCAGCGGCAAAGGCGGCACCGGCCACCAGGAAGATGGACACGGCGGCCACACCCAGGCCTCGGATCAGTCGGACGTCGGTTCGCATCGGATCGGTTCTCCTTCGGGCGCCGGTCGCTCGACCGGTCTGCTACCACCCTGAGACACCGAGTCCGAAGAAGGTTTCAGCCGGGCGGTTCACGGGACCGGGACCCGGGAGCCGGGACCCCAGCCGGCAGATGGTCGTCACCCGCGCGCTCGTCAGAAGACGGCGACGCCCTCACGCTGCACCCAAGCGTGATACGCCGGATGGCGTGGTTCGCCAAACCAGCTGATGCGCCACCAGGCGGTCAGATGACACCTGTTTCCTGCCGAGTGCCCGGCTAGTGAACATCTGCCGGTTCCGGCTCTTCAGCCCGGGCCGAGAGCGATCGCCGAGCCGGCTCGTGGACGTCAGCATCGCCAGGCCTGTAGCGATCGCCGTGAACGGGCCGGTCAGGCCGGTCAGGCCGGTCCGACCTCGCCCGCGATGCCCTCCGGGTCGACGGGCTCGTCCGCGCCGGTGACGGTCGGCTCCTCGGCCCCGGCCGTCGGGCCGGCCTCCTCGTCGTCGTCGACGGGCCCGGGAACGTCGGCCGTCCTCGCCGGCCGCGGTGACCGCGTCGGCCTCATCGCGCTCGATGACGATCGGTCCCAGGCCGGCCGCCTCCAGCTCGGCCCCGAACGCGTCCGCGTCGCCGACGAGCACGATCGCGGCGTCGTCCACGTGCAGGTGCGCCCGGGCGGCGGCGGCCACCGCGTCGCCGTCCACGGCCTCGATCCGTTCGCGGTAGGACACCAGCTCCTCCACCGACAGCCCGTGGACGACGAGCCCGCCGATCGCGCCACCGACGGCCCCGGCCGTCTCGAAGCGGAGCGGGAAGACGCCGATGAGGTAGTCGCGCGCCGCGGTCAGCTCGGCGGCCGTCACCGGCTCGTCGCGCATCCGGGTCAGCTCGTTGAGGAACTCGACGATGGCCGGGACGGTCACCTCGGTGTTCACGGCGGCCCGGGCGGCGAACGGTCCGGCGGCGCGGCGCAGGTCGAACCCGGCGCCGGCGCCGTACGTGTAGCCCTTCTCCTCGCGCAGGCGCATGTTGAGCCGCGAGTTGAACAGCCCGCCGAGGATCGCGCTCATGACGGACACGGCGTGGAAGTCCGCGATCCGTCGCGGCAGCCCTGGATGGCCGATGCGGATCTCCGTCTGCACGGAGCCCGGGCGATGCACGATCCGGATCGTCCGTCCGCCGGTCCGGCCCCGGTCGTCGATCGGGCGGGCGGTGGCCGCTGCGGCCGGCGCGGTCCAGCCGCCGAACAGGTCGCCCGCGATGCGTCGCCACGTCGAGCGTCCCGAGGTCACCGGCGACGATGAGCGTCGCGCGGGCCGGGTCCAGGCCGCGCTCGTACGCAGCCCGCAGCTCCGCCGGGCCGAGTCGCTCGACGGTCTCGCGGGTCCCGCCCGCCGGCCGGTGGTACGGCGACGACGGCGCGTAGATGGTCTCGATGAACGCCTCCTCCGCCCGCCGGCGCGGATCGGCCCGAGCCTGGAGCAGGTCGTTGAGGCGCTCCTCGCGCAGTCGCTCGACCTCGCTCGCCGGGAACGTCGGCCGGAGCACGAGCTCGGCCAGCAGGTCGAGGGCGGCCGGCAGACGCTCGGCCGGGACATCGACGCCCGCCGAGAAGGCGTCCCAGCCGGCTTCCGCGTGGAGCGACGCCCCGAGCCGCTCGGCGGCCTCCACGAGTCCGATCGCGTCGTAGTGCTCGGTCCCCTCCGACAGGGCCCGCGCCGCCAGGACGGTCGCGCCACCCAGCTCGGCGGGCTCGTCGGCGGCGCCGTTGGCCATGATCAGCGACGCCGAGATGAGCGGACGGCCCGGCAGGTCCGCCACCAGGACGGTCAGGCCGTTCGGCAGGACATGCTGGCTGACGGCCGGGAAGGCGTACGGGCGGGGCGTGCCGGGGATGGGTCGCTCGGCCACGACCGGACCGTCGCGCCGGACCTCGTTCGACGCGGTCATGCCGCCGCCCCCTCGGCCGCGTCGGCCGTGCCATCGGCTCCCGACGGTTCGGGCAGGTAGGTCAGCACGAGCCGGTTGTCCGCCTGGAACACCGTGGCCGCCACCGAGCGGATGTCCTCCGGGGTCACGGCCAGGTAGCGATGCAGCATCTGGTTGATGAGCTCGGGACGGTCGAACAGGGTCGCGTACATGGACAACCGGTCCGCTCGTTCCTCGACCCGCTGGAGCGCGCCGAGCTCGTCGGCCTCCACGAGCGCCCGGGCCCGGGCCAGTTCGTCGTCCGTGATGTGCTCCGTGGCAAGTCGGTCGAGCTCCTCGAGGAAGGCCGCCTCCACGCAGCGCCACGTCGACCCCGGGTCGCACCGTCGCCCAGCCGGCGCAGACCGACGCGCCGCCGACGAACCCGAGCGTGAACAGGGCGACGTCCTGGGCGATCCGCTCCTCGCGGACGAGGCGCCGGTCCAGCCGGCTGCCCTTGCCGCCGGCGAGGATCTGCCCGGCGACATCGAGCGCGTCGAGGCGCGTGTCCCCGAACGCCGGCGCGCGGAACGCGATGAACACCCGCGGCAGCGGCACCTTGTCGTGGACCGTCTCGCGGATCTCGCCGCCGAGCGTCAGCGGCAGGGACAGGTCGCCCAGCGGCGGGATGGCCGGGTTGGCCGGGATCCCACCGAAGTAGCGCTCGGCCGCCGCGCGGACCTCGGCCGTGTCCACGTCGCCGACGATCGACAGCACGGCGTTGTTCGGGGCGTAGTAGGTCCGGAAGAACGCGCTCACGTCCTCGAGCGAGGCCGCGTCGAGATCCGCCATGGAACCGATCGTCGAGTGGTGGTACGGATGGTCCTCGGGGAACAGGTGGCCCTGGAGCTTCTCCTGCCACGACCCGTAGGGCCGGTTGTCGTACGACCAGCGCTTCTCGTTCTTGACCACCTCGCGCTGGTTGTCCAGGTTCTCCTGGGACAACGCGTCGAGCAGCGTGGCCATCCGGTCCGCCTCGAGCCACAGGCCGAGCTCCACCTGGTGCGCGGGCAGCGTCTCGAAGTAGTTCGTCCGGTCCAGCCAGGTCGTGCCGTTCATCGTGCCGCCGGCCGCCTGGACCAGCGCGATGTGCTCGGCCTTGGCGACATGCCGCGACCCCTGGAACATGACGTGCTCGAAGAGGTGCGCGAAGCCGGTCTTGCCCGGCTGTTCGTGCTTGGATCCGACGTCGTACCAGACGTTGATCGCCACGACCGGGGCGAGGTGATCCTCGGCCACGATGACCCGCAGGCCATTGGCCAGACGCTCGTCACTGAACGCGATGGTCGGCACGGTCGTCGGCACGCGGCGCTCCAGGCTACGGGCCGGCCAGGGCCGGCAGGGGTCGATCGCGGACGATCGTAGCGCCTTCGGACGATCCGGGGGTTGACATCGCGTCGGAGCCGATGTTAGATATGTATCTAACACCTGTTAGAGCGAGACGAGACAGACGATGGCGGCCCGACCCTCCACCCAGCCCGCAGCCCCGCGACCGGCCCCGACCGGCGCGGCGCGGACCCGTCCGCCTGTCCGCGACTTCGCCGGCGGCAGCACGTTCACGGTCGAGTGGGACGTCCGCCCGGTGTTCGACTTCATGTTCAGCCTGTCGACCGAGGCCGGCAGCACGGACGACCTGCCCGCCGAGGATCGGCGCTGGCTGACCGAGGCGAGGGCGAGCCTGGCGGCCGATATCCGAGCCGAGATCAAGGCCTTCAACGAGACCGAGATGGCCATCCACGTCGCCTCGTTCGCCGTGGAGCGGAAGGATCTGCGGTCCGTGGACGACCTCCTCGCCGCCGTCGAAGCGGCGTCGACCGAGGAGCTGATGCTGGCGATGCTCGGCGACTTCGAGATCGGGAGCGCCATGGATGTCATCGCCCGGGCCGCCATCGCCGGCGACCGCGACGCCCTGGAGCAGCTCGTCGCGTCGAACCGCGATCACGGCAAGGGCCTGCGGGCGCTGCTCGAGGACCCGGAGTCGACGCGTCGCCGGCTCCAGGCCGTCCTCGCCGCCTGGGCCGTCCCCTTCCGCACCATCGAGGCGCGCGTCGCCTCCATCGGCGAACGCGATCACGCCCTCCGCGCGGAGGATCGCGCGACGATGGACAGCCTGGACCTCATCGAGAAGACCACCGGCGGCGTTCGCTGGCTGCCGGCGGCCGGGATCCGCCGCGTCATCCTGGGGCCGTCCTACTTCAGCCGCCCGTACAACTTCCTGCTGGGCGGCGAGGGCTGGCGCTTCTTCGGCTATCCCGTGTCGGACGATGCGCTGGACGTCGCGGATCCCCTCGCCCCGCCGCCGTCCGTCGTCCGCCTGCATCGAGCCCTGGGCGACCCGACGCGGATGCGGATCCTCAAGCTGCTGGCCGGTCGCGACCTGTACGCGACCGAGATCGCCCAGCAACTCGAGCTGTCGAAGCCGACCATCAAGCACCACCTGGCGCTCCTGCGCGCCGCCGGCCTCGTGACCATCACCGAGTCCGGGGCCGTCGTCTACTACAGCCTCCGGCGCGACCGACTCGACGACGCATCCGTCGAGCTCAAGCGCTTCCTCGGCGCCTAGCCACCACCCCACAGCGTCCCGCGGCCACCGGTCACGGGCAAGAGTTAGATATCCATCTTACAGAAGGGAGATACCGATGCACGGTCTGACCGGAGCACAAGAGCCACGCAACTGGCGGACGGACGACCTGCTGCACGTGGGCGACGACCTGCGGCGGCAGCGCGAGTCCGGCAGCCAAGCACGACGGGCACGACTCGTCGGGCGGATCGCGCCGTGGGCTGCGCGGCTGGATCGGCCGACACCTCGTCGGCGTCGGACAGGCGGTCGCGGGTGAGACGCTTCGGCGTCCCCCGTGCCCGGACCTGCCTCAGATGGGCAGCAAGGCGTAGGCGAGCGTGATGATCGCGGCAAGCGCGCCGCAGTAGATCACCATCCAGCGAGCCGCGGCCCGGTCCGCGGCCAGATCGGCGGCGTCCTCGACGCGTTCGCGGACCTCGCTCGGGTTCGCACTGCGGATGCCGGCCAAGGCGAACCCGACACAGAACCGGCGTCGCACCTGCTCGAGGCTCACGAGGCCACCCCACAGCGGCAGCAGGACGAGCCCCCTGGCCCACGTCGGCGCCCCGATCGCCACGAGGGCGACGGCCAGGCCCACGGCGATGGAGACGCCCACCAGCCCACTCCGTCGACGACGGGCGATCTCCTTCGGTCCGATATTGCAGACACCCGGCCGATAGTCGGACGTTCCCTGGTCCAGGTACTGGATCTCCACGGTCGATGCTCTCCGATCCCAGGTCCCGTCACGCGCGCGATGGTCGCCGCGCATCCACCCGTCCTTCGTCCGCGAGGACGGGCCGGATGGCCCTCGGCCGACGGGCCGGCCGGCCGGCGGCGCCGTTCCGGCTGAATCCGTAGACTCGGGGGCATGATGACCCACCTGCCGGCTCGGCACCCCGTCCACACCGTCGTTGCGCTCTCGGTCGCGCTCCTCCTGGCCCTGGCGATGATCGCGCCGGCCGTCGTCCTGGGCCACGCGGAACTGGAGACCTCCGATCCGGCCGACGGGGCCAGCGTCGAGGGCCCGTTCGCCGGGCCGATCGTCATCACCTTCTCCGAGGACCTCGAGGCGGAGAGCAGCGCCGAGCTGCGCGACGGCGCCGGCCGCGTGGCGTCGACGGCCGCGATCGACGGGGCGACGATCAGCCTCACGCCTGACGCCGCGCTGGCCGACGGTGAGTACGAGGTCCGCTGGACGGCCGCCGCGGACGACGGCCACATCGAGCGCGGGTCGTTCCGGTTCACCGTCCTGCCCGCCGCGACGCCCGAACCCACCGCATCCCCGACGCCGACACCGGAAGAGACGGCCAGCCCGACGACCGAGGCGACGGCGACGGCGACGCCCAGAGGGGACGCCATCCGCGATCCCGGCGACGTCCGACGGGCCGGTCCCGACGCACGGCTCCGGACGGCAGCGCCACGTCGTCCGGGAGTGACGTCCTCCTGCCGATCGTCGCCGCGGTCGTCATCGTGGGCGCGCTCGCGGTCTTCCTCCTGCGACGACGCGACTCGACCTCCACGCCATCGTGATCCCGCTCGGGCGACTCGGGACGCCTTGGCGCGACCCTTGCCGGCGTCGGCGCGGTCGGGCTGGCCGTGCCGCAGGGCGTGCTCGCCCATGCGATGAACCCGACGTACACGAGTCGCCTGCCGCTGGCGATCTACGTCGTCGGAGCCGCCATGACCGTCGCCCTGTCGTTCATCTTCGTGCTCGCCCGCGACGTCCGCGCGACGCGCACCGTCGATGACGGGTCCGTCCGCCCTCCCCCGTCGCCCGATCCGCGTCGGTCTCGCGGCGATCGGGCTGGTCGCCTGGCTCTGGATCGTCGCCCAGGGCGTGGCGGGTGGGTCGTCGGCCGGCGATGTCGCCACGCTGTTCCTGTGGGTCTACGGCTGGGTCGGCCTGGCCCTCGTCTGTGCGCTCATCGGGCCGGCCTGGCACTTCCTCGATCCCTTCTCCACGCTGCATGACCTGGGAGCCGCCGCTGCTCCGGCGGCTGGGCGTGTCGGCCTGGGAGCCCGCTGAGTACCCGGCGCGGCTCGGTCGCTGGCCGGGCGTGCTCGGGTTCGCCGGCTTCGTCTGGCTGGAGCTGGCGATGGGTGGCGGCGGCCCGTCGGTCCTGTTCATCGTGCTCATCGGGTACACGGCCTACACGCTCGCGATGATGGCCCAGTTCGGCCGCGATCCATGGCGGGCGAACGGTGAGGTCTTCACGGTCTGGTTCCGGCTGCTCGGCCGGCTGGCGGCCTTCGCGCTGGTCGACGAGGACGGTCGCGTCCGACGTCGGCCGTTCGCCAGCGGCCTGCTGGAGCCAGGCTGGACCGATCCCGGATGTCGCGCTGGTCGGCCTCGGGCATCGGGTCCATCCTGTTCGACGGCCTGTCGCAGACCCAGCCGTTCTATGACGTGTTCGGGGCTCCGGGCATCGGCGGGACGACCGTCTACCTCACGATCTTCCTCGGCGCGATCGTCCTGGCGGCCCTCGCCGTCACGCGGGCGGTCGGGATCCCGGCTACCGGGGCGGGCCTGCTGCCGATCGCCATCGGGCTATCTCATCGCCCACTACCTGACCTACCTGCTGGTCGACGGGCAGAACATCCTGATCGCCATCTCCGACCCGTTCCAGCGCGGCTGGGACCTGTTCGGGACCGCGTTCCACGAGGCCGACGGCAGCTGGCTGCCACCGAGCCTGGTCTGGACGGTCCAGCTCGCGGCGGTCGTCGGCGGGCACATGCTCGGCGCCTGGGCGGGCCACGTCGCGGCCGACGCTGTACGCCCCGCCGGGCCTGGACCATCGCGCGGTCCGGGCGCGGGAGATCCCCCTGGCGGTCGTCATGGTGCTGCTGACGACGCTGACGCTGTGGTCGCTGGGTCAGGCGATCGTCGTCGACGCGCCCGCCGAGGGGTCGTCGGGCCCGCCCCAGGTCGCCTCGCGGTAGTCCCGGTCGTCGCGCCTCGCGGTCGTCGGTCGACGCCAGCCAGGCGATCAGACGCCGATCGCGACGGCCCCCGGCACCCACTCGTCGAGCGAGCGGACGTCCGCGAGCCGGCCGGCGATCGCGGGATCGAGGGCCTCGGCGGCGGCGACGGCCGTCTCCATCGCGGTCAGGCACAGGATGCCCTCGGACGTCGCTGCGAGACGGATCTCGGCGGCGTCGCGGACCGCCCCGGACCGCGGCGTGGGCGTGTTCACGACGAGGCGGACGTCGCCCGACGCGATGAGGTCCAGGATCGGTCGCTCATCGAGCTCGAGGTCCGGCGCCTCGCCCAGCTTGGCGACCGGCGCCGCCACGAACCCGGCTTCGGCGAGCGCCACCCGCGTGCCCGGCGTCGCGGCCAGCCGATAGCCGGCGGTGGTCAGGGCGGTTGCCAGCCGGATCAGCGTCCCCTTGTCGCGATCGGCGATGGACAGCAGGGCCAACTCGCCCGACGGACCGGGCCGGGGCGGGATGAGGGCGGCCCCGACGAGGGCCTTGGCCAGCGCGACGCGCGGATCGGTGTGGATGCCGATGACCTCGCCGGTCGATTGCATCCCGGGCCCGACCGACGGATCCACGCCGCGCAACTTGGCCGTCGAGAAGGCCGGCGCCTTGACCGCCACGAAGGCCGGCGGCGGCAACAGTCCCCCACCCCAGCCCAGCTCGGGGAGCGTCGCGCCGAGGGAGATGCGCACGGCGAGCTCCACCATCGGCACGCCCGTGACCTTGGACAGGAACGGGACCGTGCGGCTGGCGCGCGGGTTGACCTCGATGAGGTACACGCCGTCGTCGCGGACGATGAACTGGGCGTTGACCAGGCCCTTGGCGCCGAGGGCCAGCACGATCCGCTCCATCGTCGCCACGATGAGCGCCTGGTCGCCCTCGGACACGGTCTGCGGCGGGAACATGCCCGACCGAGTCGCCGCTGTGGACGCCGGCCAGCTCGACGTGCTCCAGCAGGCCCGGGATGAGGACCAGC
This sequence comes from uncultured Chloroflexia bacterium, assembly GCA_963738475.1. Classification (GTDB taxonomy): domain Bacteria; phylum Chloroflexota; class Limnocylindria; order Limnocylindrales; family CSP1-4; genus SPCO01. The sequence goes on along the minus strand of CAVTWU010000028.1, from coordinate 195,198 downwards.
CGACCATCCGAGATGGCGTCGACGTCCACCTCGATGCCCTTCGAGGTAGCGGTCGATGCGGACGGGCCGGTCCGGGTCCACGTCCGTGGCGGTCGCCAGTTGCCGGGCGAGGTCCGTCGGCGAGTAGCAGAAGTCGATGGCGAGGCCGCCGATGACGAACGACGGGCCGGACGATGACCGGGTAGCCGATCCGGTCCGCGAGCGTGAGCGCCTCATCCACGCTGTGGGCCATGCCGCCCTCGGGCTGCGGGATGCCGAGCCGGTCCAGCAGGGCCGAGAACCGGGTGCGCTCCTCGGCCTGGTCGATCGCCTCGAGGTCCGAGCCGAGCAACGGCACGCCCCCGGCCGCCAGCGGGGCCGCCAGGTTGAGCGGCGTCTGGCCGCCGTACGCCACGACGGCCGGCAGCAGGTCGGCCTGGTCGGGGCTCTCGGCATCGATGACGCTGCGGACGCTCTCCGGGTCCAGCGGCTCGAAGTACAGCCGCGACGAGGCGTCGAAGTCGGTCGACACGGTCTCCGGGTTCGAGTTGATCATCACCGCCCGCCAACCCGCCTTCCGGAGGGTGTCGGCGGCCTGGACGGCGCAGTAGTCGAACTCGATGCCCTGGCCGATGCGGACCGGCCCGGAGCCGATGACGAGCGCGGCCTGCCGCTCGACCGGCGGTGCCTCCGGCGCGGAGCCCGCCGCGGCGTAGGTCGAATAGAAGTACGGGGTATCGGCCGCGAACTCCGCCGCGCAGGTGTCCACCATCGCGTAGCCGGGTCGCAGGCCCGAGCGCCAGGCGGGCGGCCCGGAGCTCCTCGGAGGTCGTCCCGGCCAGCCCGGCCAGCTCGCGGTCGCCGAACCCGGCCCGCTTGACCGTGGCGAGGAGCGTGGCCGCCTCGCCGTCGGCGGGATCCGCCAGACGCGCGCCCATCGCGCGTCGTCTCGGCCTCCAGCGCCACGTTCCGGCCCATCTCGGCGAGGAACCACGACGAGATCCCGGTCGCCTCCCCGATGACCGCCTCCGGGACGCCGCGGCGGAGCAGGCCGAGCAACCGCCACAGCCGGCTGTCGGACGGTTCGAGGAACCGCTTCAGGACGATGGGCGCCGCCGAGCGCTGCGCATGGCGGGTCGACTCGCAGGCCTGGCCGCCCTCGTCCACCCAGCGGATCGGCTCGTCGTCGAAGCGCTCGTCCGTGCCGGCGTAGACCGCCGCCAGGTAGTCGAACGACGCGGTCCACGCGTCGTCCTCGGCGAGCGGCCCGACGCCGGCCTGCTCCAGGCCGCGGAGCGCCTTGTTCAGCGCGGACCCGAAGGTCCGATCGATGGCCATGACCTCGCCGGTCGCCTTCATCTGGCTGCCGAGCGTCCGGTCCGCGCCCGGGAACTTGTCGAACGGGAAGCGCGGCAGCTTGACGACCACGTAGTCGAGCGCGGGCTCGAACGCCGCCACGGTCGTGCCGGTCACCACGTTCGGGATCTCGGCCAGCCGGCGCCCGATGGCGATCTGGGCCGCGACCCGGGCGATCGGGTAGCCCGTCGCCTTGCTCGCCAGGGCGGACGAGCGCGAGACGCGCGGGTTGACCTCGATGACGGCGTACTCGGTCGAGTCCGGCGAGAGCGCGAACTGGACGTTGCAGCCGCCCTCCACGCCGAGCGCCCGGATGATGGCGAGGGCGGCGCTGCGCAGGCGCTGGTGGACGGCATCGGTCAGGGTCTGGACCGGCGCCACGACGATCGAGTCGCCGGTGTGCACGCCGAGCGGGTCCACGTTCTCCATCGAGCACACGGCGATGCACGTGTCGTCGGCATCGCGCATGACCTCGTACTCGACCTCCTGCCAGCCGACGAGGCAGCGCTCGACCATGACCTGCTTGATCGGGCTGGCCCGCAGGCCCGGCCCGGATCCGCTCGCGGTAGGCGGGCTCGGTCTCGACGATGCCGCCGCCGGTCCCGCCGAGCGTGAAGGCCGGCCGGATGATCGCCGGCAGCCCGATGGTCTCGAGGGCGCCGTCGGCGGAGGCCTCGCGCTCGGCGTCCGTCGCGCCCTCGACGATGACGCTGGGGGCGTACGGCTGGCCGATCCGATCGAGCAGGTCGCGGAACGCCTCGCGGTCCTCGGCCATCCGGATGGCCTCGAGCGGCGTGCCCAGCAGCTTGATGTCGTGGCGCTCGAAGACGCCGGCCTCCGAGAGGGCCATCGCCAGGTTGAGCGCCGTCTGGCCACCGAGGCCGGCCAGCAGGCCCTCGGGCTTCTCGCGGGCGATGACCGCCTCGACCGCCTCGACGGTGAGCGGCTCGAGGTAGATGACGTCCGCCACGGACGGGTCGGTCATGATCGTGGCCGGGTTGCTGTTGATGAGGATCGTCCGGACGCCCTCGGCGCGCAGGGCGCGGCAGGCCTGCGTGCCGGCGTAGTCGAACTCCGCGGCCTGGCCGATGACCACCGGCCCGGATCCGAGGATCAGGACGGACGCCGGCTTCGGACCGGGCGGTGTCACGAGCGCGACCCCGATCGTCGCAGCTCGGCCGCGGCCACGAACCGGTCGAACACGGCCAGCGCGTCCAGCGGGCCGGGCGCGCCCTCCGGGTGGTACTGGACGGTCTCGATCGGGAGGTCGCGATGGCGCAGGCCCTCGACCGATCCGTCGTTGAGGTTGACCTGGCTGACCCGGAACCCGCTTCGCTCCGGGAGGGTCTGCGCCCACCACCTGGACTTCGTGGTTCTGGGCGGTCACCTGGACGAGTCCGAGCTCCAGGTCCTGGACCGGGTGGTTCGCCCCGTGATGCCCGAACGTGCAGCCGGCTCGTCTCCGCGCCGGCGGCCCGCCCGACGATCTGGTGGCCCAGGCAGATCCCCAGCAGCGGACGCCCGTCGTCGATGACCGCGCGGGCGAGGGCGACCTGGTCGACGAGCCGGGCCGGATCGCCGGGCCCGGGCGACAGGATCACGCCGTCGATGTCGGCCGAGAGGACCTCGGCCGCCGTCGCCGTGTGCGGGAAGACGCGGACCGACGGCGCCGCGGTGGCGCATCGCCCGGACGATGTTCGTCTTGAGGCCCAGGTCCACGATCCCGATCCGCGGCCCCGGATCGCCTGCCTCGCCGTACTCGGTGACGTCCGGTGGCGAGACCTGGCTCACGAAGTCCTGGTCCTCCCAGCGCGTGACGGCCCGGGCCGCGGCCAGCGCGCGCTCCACGTCCACGGCGCCGGGCGCCGTGACGATCGCCCGCAGGCTGCCGTTGGCGCGCAGGTGCCGCGCCAGGGCGCGGGTGTCCACGCCGGCGATGGCCGGGATCGAGGCATCGCGCAGGAGGGCCGCCAGCTGCCGCGCGTCGTCGAGGACCGCCGCCGTGGCGTTGGCGACCACGAGGCCGCGGAGCCAGGGCCGGATCGACTGGTCGTCGGACAGCAGGCGACCGTAGTTGCCGATGAGGGGATAGGTCATCACGACCACCTGGCCCGCGTACGAGGGGTCCGTGCAGACCTCCTGGTAGCCGGTCTGGCTCGTGTTCACCACGAGGTCGCCACCGGAGGCCACGGGAGCCCCGAACGCGATGCCGGGGAAGACGGTGCCGTCCTCCAATGCCAGCAACGCCGGCCCCAGGTCCCCGATCCGGGGATCCACGACGGCCGAGGCGCGCGGCGCGGCGGGACGATCACGCGACGGCGGACACAACGAACCCACCAGCCCCAGGGGCGTGGTGGGCGAGGACATGCGCTGACATGAAGCCTCCTTCGCCGGCCTCACGGGACCGATACGCCAGCCTCACAGGACCGGCCATGAAAGGACGCTGTCAGGGTAGCACGGGGCACCGCCGGGCCGGACGACCGAACCGACCCGCTCGGGCCGGCCGGCTTGCCCGACGGGGCGTACGATTCGAGATGGTCGAGACGCGTCGCCAGCCGTCACATGCCGACCGGCAACGCGTCTCACGGGCCGAGCATCGCCATCGGGATGGCACCCGCCGAGGCGCCACCGGATGACCTGCTTCGACCGCTGATGCGGTGGGAGCGCGGACATGATCGACAGCGGACGGGATCGCGACCTCCAGGACGCTCCTTCGACGACCGGCGGTGCTGCTCACCATCGCCGTGGTCACCCTCACGGTCATCGCCGGCGGGCTCGCCTGGCAGGTGGCGCAGCGGCCCACTGACGACGGCGACCGGGCCCAGCCGCCCGCCCATCGGGCGGTGCCAGCAGCGAGGCGCCCTGGGTCAGCCTCGCGCCATCCCCCTCCGCGACGCCGTCCGACGGCGGTCCGGCGGACCGCGATCCTCGAGGCCAGTGCCTCGACCGGCGGGGTCGTGCCGGTCGATGCCGAGTTCCGCCTCACGAGCACCGGCACCACGCCGGCCGCCGAGCTCGCGGCACGTCTGACGATCCGACCGGAGCTCGCCTTCGCCATCGCGCCCGAGGCCGATGCCGGCGTCGTGCGGCTTCGCCCGACCCAGCCGCTCCTGCCTGGCGTCGTCTATCGATTCGAACTGGCCGGACCCACCGGCGAGTTGCTCGATACCTGGGCCTTCCAGGCCAGCCAGCCCGTCCGCGTCGTCGGGACGGTGCCCGGCGACCAGACCGAGGGCGTCCCGATCGACACCGGCATCGAGGTCACGTTCGACCAGGACGGCGTCGTCGACGCCGCTTCACACATCACCGTCTCGCCGAAGACCGCGGGCCGCTTCGAGCAGCACGGGCGAACGACGGTCTTCATCCCGGACCGGCCGCTCAAGCCGGCCACGCATCTACTCGGTGGTCGTCAGCCCGGGTGTGGCCGTCCCGGGTACCGGCGAGGCCTCCGCGGTGGCGACCCGCTTCCAGTTCGAGACGGCCGCGAAGGGCGATGCCAGCCGCGCCGACCGGTTCGAGTTCCAGGACGACGTGTTCGAGTCGCCGACCGCCGAGCGTCCCGTCATCGGGCTGTGGTGGTACGGAGACACCGAGTCGCCCCCGAAGCGGATCCACCTGGAGGCCTACCGGCTCCCCGACCTGGACGCCGCCGTCGCCGCGTTCCGCTCGCTGCGCACGCAACCCGACTGGGCGTCCTGGTCCACCGAGGGCCTGGTCGATACGGCGCCACTTCGACGGGTCGTGAACGTGAACGCGCCCCTCCAACCGTTCGAGAACGCGTCGTACGTCCGCCTGCCGAAGGCGCTCCCGGCCGGCTGGTACCTGCTCCAGCACGACGATGGCACCCGGCCGATCCAGGCCGTCCTGCAGGTCACCGATCTCGCGGGCTACATGGCCGTCTCGACGACCCGGACCGTCGTCTGGGCGAACGACCTTGACGGCGGGAGCGCCGGTCTCGGGGGCGACGGTCCTCGGGAACGGGACACGGATGGGCGCCACGGACGCCGATGGACTCCTCCTGGCGACCACACCCGCCGACCTGCTGCCCGACCCGTCACGGGCCTGCGCCCGGCCGTGCGACCCCGTCATCACGATCTCGGCCCGCGATGGCCGGGCGATGTTCCTGCCGGTCGCGTCCAGCCACGAGAAGCTCGACGCCTTCGATGGCGCCTACTGGTGGTCCGAGTCCGATCCGGGGTTCTGGAGCCTCATGCACCCGGATCGCATCTGGTACCGCTCCGACGACACGGTCAACGTGTGGGGCGCGATCCGCGGCCGGGACGACGACACGGTCCCGCCGGCGGTGACGCTCCGCATCGTCGCCCAGACCGATGACGACGTGGTCCACGCACCGCTCGTCACGCCGGACCGTGAAGCCGGGACCGACCGGGGTCTTCACCGCCTCCATCCCGCTGGTCGGCGTCGCCGAGGGCGACTACACGATCGAACTGGTGCGTCGGCGACGACCTGATCCGCTCGGCGTCGTTCACGGTCCGCCCGATCGTGAAGCCGGCCTACCAGCTGGAGGTCACGACCGGCCATCACGTCTACATCGCGGGCGACCGGATCAAGGTCACGACGACCGCGACGTTCTTCGAAGGCACGCCGGTCCCCGGCGTCCCGCTTCGGATCGAAGGCACCATCGAGCGCGACGTCACGACGGACGCCACCGGCACGGCCATCTACCGGACCACCGCCGTCCCGGACGCGGACCAGGAGGGCCCGACGTACGGCAACTTCTATGTGGTGCCCGGCACGCGAAGAGGAGGGCGAGATCGCCGGGGCGACCCGCGAGATCGGCATCTATCCCGAGCAGCCGGTGGATCGACGCCGAGTCGTCGATCGCGGGCGGCCGCGTCCTGGTCACGGGCGGCGTCCACCTGGTCGATGTCGATCGGCTCGAGACGGAGCTCGCCGGCGGACAGTCGCTGTGGGACGTGGACCCGCGCGGCGCGGCCGTCGCTGGCGCCACGGTCACGGTCCGATTCATCGAGCAGATCCCGATCCGGACCCAGACCGGCACGGAGTACGACTTCATCGAGAAGCGCGTCGTCCCGGTCTACGAGTACGAGGTGCGCGAACGCGACGCCGGGACGGTGCGGGTCAAGACGGCGGCGAACGGCTCCTACAAGGCGTCGATCAAGGCCACGCCGAACGGACCACGACTACCTCGTGCGCGTGTCGGTCGACGACCCGGACAAGCACGTCGCCCGCGCGTCGACGCTACGCCGGCCGCGACGCCTGGAGCGTACGGCGACCAGGCCGAGGCCGTGCTCCAGACGACCGATCCGGCGACGCGAAGTCCAGGCGTACGGCATCGGCGACCGCCTGGACCTCACGATGGAGGATCCGGACACGGCGCAGACCTCCCGCGACGGCACGCGCTACCTGTTCTATCGTCGCCCAGCGCGGCATCCGGACGGCCAAGGTCCAGTCGTCGCCCCGGTTCGTCACGACGTACCAGCGCTGGGCCGTCGCCGGACCTGCTCGTCAGTGCGGTGCGGTTCACCGAGGCACGGCTACGTCGGGACGGTCGCGTTCGACGCCTGGTTCCGCGCCTCCGACCGCGCGACTCGGGGTGGACCTCGACGTGCGGGCGGCCCGCTACGCGCCGGGCGAGACCGCGACCGTCGACATCCGGACCACGCGACAGCGCCGGGTGCACCGGCGGCGGCCACGGTCGTGCTGCGGGCCGTCGACGAGAAGCTGTTCGCGATGGGCGCGCGCCAGCGACGACGACCCGCTCGAGCGAGCTCTACCAGCCGGTCGGCTCGATGATCGTCGCCAGTCGAGCGTCGCATCGGACACCGCGCAGCCAGTTCGAGGGCGGCGACACGACCGGGGGCGGCGACGACGGCCGCGACGACTTCCGGGACTTCGTCCTGTTCCAGTCGGTCGACACCGGGCCCGACGGTCGCGGCACGGTCACGTTCCAGCCTGCCGGACGACCTGACGTCGTGGCACGTCTCGGCGTCGGCCATCTCGGCCGATCTCGAGGCCGGGTTCGGATCCGTCCTCGTGCCGGTCGGGCTGCCGTTCTTCGTCGATGCGACGATCGCGCCCGAGTACCTCGTCGCCGACCGACCGTCGCTCCCGATCCGCGTCTACGGGTCGGCCGTGGCGGCCGGGGATCCGGTCACGATCCGGCTGACGGCGCCGACCCTGGGCCTCGACTCGGGCCCGATCGCGTCGACCGCCTTCGCGACCGACGACCGTGCCGCTGACCGCCCTCAAGCCGGGCCGCCACACCGTCACGATCACGGCGACGACCGGCAGCGGGACCGCGAAGCGCACGGACACGCTGGTCCGGACGTTCGACGTGGTCGCGACTCGCCTGACGTCGTCGCGGACGGCCTACGTCGAGCTGCCGGCGACCGGACCGTTCCAGCGGCGGCGAGGGCCTGACCACGGTCGTCATCTCCGACGCCGAGCGCCGGTCGGTACCTCGGGCTGCTCGAGGAGCTCGCCGCTGGCGGTGGCGCCCGCCTCGAGCGCGGCCTGGCGGCCGAGATCGCCCAGTCGATCCTGCTCCGCGAGTTCGGATCCGCCTACGCGAGGCGCGGAGGTCGGGACGTTCCTGGCCGACCGCTACCAGACGGACGACGGCGGGCTCGCCGTCCTGCCGTATGCGAGCAACGACCTCGAGACCTCGGCGATGGTCGCCATCGTGGCCCCGGACTCGGTGGATCGCGCTCGGCACTGGCGCGTACCTGCGACGAGCGTCCGCTCCCTCGCCGGACTCGACCCGCGAGGGCCGGATGTTCGCGCTGGCCGGCCTGGCCGGTCTCGGCGAGGCCGTCCTGCCGGCGATCCGGACGGCCGCCGCGGACCCGGCCCTGACGATCCGTGAGCAGCTCATGATCGCGCTTGGGGCCGTGGCGCTCGGCGACGCGGACACCGCGCGGACGCTCGCGTCGACGCTCGTCGACGCGTACGGCGAAGCGGCGGACGGCCAGGCTCGACTCCGCGTCGGCGCGTCCGCGGCGGACATCACCTGGGCGACCGCGCACATGGCCGTCCTCGCGGCGGCCCTCGGCGACCCGCTCGCCGCGTCGTTCTGGGCCTATGTCGAAGCGAACCCGGCCGCTGACCAGCTCCAGTCCCTGCCGGCGATCGCCTACGTCCAGGCCGTCCTCGAGCGCGCGCCGGTCAGCACCGGCGACGTTCGCCTACACCGTCAAGGGCGTGCGGACCGTCGCGTCGCTCGACGACGCTCGGTCGTTCGGGCTGACATTGTCCGCTGCCGACCTGGCGACCCTCACCGTCGAGCCGCTCACGGGGACGCTCGGCGTCACCACGGCCTGGCGGGAACCGGTCGACGCCGCGAGCGTGCGCGCCGGACCCGGACGTCAAGATCGTGCGATCCGTCGAGCCGACCGGGGCCGTCAAGGGCTCGGACCTCGTCACGGTCACCCTCACGGCCACGTTCGGGCCGCAGGCCGCCGCCGAGTGCTACCAGGTCACGGACCTGGTCCCGAGCGGCCTCGCACCCGTCGGGGCGACCGCCGGCTGGGTCGATCCGGAAGCCGAGGAAGAGCGACTTCGACCGGCGGCGGCGATCTCGCCGTACGACCAGTCGGGCGCCCGGGTCTTCTTCTGCGCGGCGCCGGACGCCAAGCACCGCGTGCTCGTCATGCGCTACTACGCCCGCGTCGTGACGCCCGGGACGTACGCGTGGGAGCCGGCCATGGTCGGACTCGAGCACGCAGGACGGGACGCGCGTCACTCACGAAGGCGAGCACGATCATCCTGCGCTGACGATCGGCGGCGGCGCACGGTCGCTGGAGGATCCCGACATGCCGCGTGCGAACGATGGAGCCTCGACCGACACCCGCGAGGGTCTCGCCTGGCTCGGACGCGCGCCGTCGGCCCGGGCCGGCCCGGTCGTGCGCGGCCTGCTGCGGCTGTTCCGCTGGGTCATGACCCGCGTGGCCGCGATCGCAGGTGACCGTCGAGGGCCGCGAACACCTCCCGGACCGGCGGGGCGATCGTCGCCTGCGCCTCCCATCGGAGCTGGTTCGACGGGCCGCTGCTGATGTCGGAGTTCACGGCACCGCGGATCTGGTACATCGCGTCGGCCGGGGCCATCTTCAAGTTCCCGGGCATGGAGTGGGTCATGCGGCGGTTCGGCGGGATGGTGCCGGTCCATCGCGGCGGGGTCGACATCGACGTCCACGTCGAGGCGGCTCGGGCGATCCTCGATGCCGGTGCGATCTTCGGGATCTATCCCGAGGGCACGCGAGCGGGCGAGGAAGGCGCCATGACGGCGTTCCGGCGCGGCGTCGGGGTCATCGGCCTGCGGACCGGGCGCGCCGATCGTGCCGGTCGCCCTGGGCGGCACGCAGGTCCTCTATCGGGGACGACGCGTCGGCCTGCGCATCCTGCCGCCGACGACGGCGCTCGAGCTGGCTGGGCTATCCGAGGCACCGTCCCCCGGTACGCAGGCCGAGCTCGACGCCGCCCGAGCGGCCGTCGAGGCGCTCGCGGGACTGCTGGCGCCACACGTCGCCGGACTCGTCGAGCGAGCCCAGGACCCGCCGGATCATCCGCGCCGGTGGCGCTGGATGAGCGACCTGTTCCGGTAGGTGCCAGCCCCGGGATGACGAAACCCCTGACGGATCGTCAGGGGTCGGTCGGTGGGTTCGGGGTGGTGGTGAGCCCGGAAGGACTTGAACCTTCAACAAAGTGATTAAGAGTCACTTGCTCTGCCATTGAGCTACGGGCCCACGAGGCCGGGATGATACCGCAGCCACCGGGACATGTCATCCGCGACGGTCGTTCCGGGGACCACGCGAGCCCATAGACTGCCCGGATGATCCGAAGCGGGCATGTGATCGTCTGCGGCGTGGGGCACCTCGGCGTGCGCACCATCATCGAGCTGCGGGCGCGCGACGAGGAGGTCGTCGCGATCGGCGCATCCGACGAGGCCGAGGAGACGCTGGCGGGCCTCGGCGTCCGGCTCGTCGTCGGCGACCCGCGCCAGCCGCGCATCCTCCGTGAAGCGGACGTGGCGGGGGCCGACTCGATCGTCATGACCGGCGACGACGACCTGGCCAACCTCAACACGTCGCTCGCGGCGACGGAGCTGAACCCGACCATCCGGATCGTGATGCGCCTGTTCGACCAGGAGGTGGGCGCCCACATCCCGGACCTGTTCCCGGACGCGGTCGCGCTGTCGTCATCGGCCCTGGCGGCGCCGGGATTCGTGTCCGCCGCCATCGATGGCGAAGCCGGCAGTCGATTCCACCTGGCCGGCCGGGTGCTGTCGTCGCGAGGCTCCGACGATCCCGCCGTCGGCGAGCGGTCCGTACCGATCGCCCGGCTGAACCCGGATCGGACCGTCGACGTCCTGCCCGAGACCGACGGTGCGGGTCCCGGCCTGATCTTCATCGACATCGCGGACCCGACCACGGCGCGCCGGCGATCGATCCGGCCGCGACGCGACGGTCCGGCGCGCCGCCGGGGGCCGGGCCGATCGCGACGGTTCCTGGCGACGACCCGCGCGCGCCTGTCGAGGCCGGAGCGTCGCCTCGTGCGGTTCGTGACCATCCTGTTCGGCCTGGCCATCCTGTCGGCGATCTTCTTCTGGGTGGTGGCGGGCCTGGATCCGTTCGACGCCGTGTCCTACGCCATCACGCTGCTGACCGGCGCCTCGCTGCCGATCGACCTGACGCGCGCCGCCGAGAACGGCGCCCTGCGCGTGTATGCGATCTTCCTGAGCCTCGTCGGCGCGGCGATCGTGGCCGTCGTCTACGCGTTCATCACGGACGCGCTGATCCGCTCGCGGCTGCTCCAGACCCTGGGCCGGCGGACCGTGCCCAGCAACATCCACGACCACGTCATCGTGGCGGGGCTCGGCTCGATCGGGTATCGAGTGGCCCACGGGATCGCCGCCCGAGGCGTCCCGGTGGTCGTCGTGGAGGTCAGCGAGGATGGCCGCTTCACCTCGCCCGCCCGAGCCGCCGGCATCCCGGTCATGGTCGGCGATGCCCGCCATCGCGAGGTGCTGGACGACCTCCGCCTGGGAACGGCTCGGGCCCTCGTGGCGGCCACCAGCGACGACCTCGTCAACCTCGCGATCGCGCTCAACGCCAGGGCGATCCGGCCGGACCTGCGGGTCGTGGTGCGGCTGTTCGATCCGGAGTTCGCGATGCGGATCCAACGCGGCTTCGGCATCCGGTTCACGCGAAGCGTGTCGCACCTGGCGGCTCCCGCGTTCGCCGCCGCCGCCGTCCGATCCGAGGTGGTGGCGACCGTGCCCCTGGGCGATCGCCGAGTCGTGCTGTTCGCCCGGCTCCGCGTCCCGGCCGGGTCCAGGCTGGAGGGCCGGCTGGCCAGGTCGCTCGACACGCCGGGCTCGTTGCGGCTCCTGGCCGTCGCCGATCCGGGCTCGGAGACCGCGCGCTGGGACATCCCCGCCGACGAGGTCCTGGACGCCGACGAAGAGGTCGTCGTGGTGGCGACGAGGTCCGGCCTGTCGAACCTGCTGCTGGACGCCTCGATGGTCGCTGACGCGGCGGGGAGCCCGACGGATCCGCAGGCCGACGACCTCATGGCCGCGCGGCGGAGTGGCCTCGCCGGTGTGAGTGGACTGGTCTCGGACACGGCGCAGCGCACGGTCGAGGCGGTCGTCGCCGGGACGACCGGCGCGATCGGCGCCGGGACCCAGGCCGTGGCGTCGGTCACGGGTGCCGCATCCTCGGTCGTGGGAGCGGCTGCCGGAGCGGCGGGTTCGATGGCCGGCGCCGTCAAGGGCGCCGTCGTCGGCTCCGGATCGGATCAGGTCGACGGTGCGGATCAGGTCGACGGAGCGGATCAGGTCGACGGAGCGACCCTCGAAGAGGCCGACTCGGACGCGGACATCCTCGACCGCACGCCGGCGCGCCCGGAGGAGTAGGCGCCCTCGACTAGGAGGGCTGGTTGTCGATCTGGGCGCGCTGGAGGCGGCCGCTGAAGTCGACGTAGATCGACTTCCACTCGGTGTACGTGTCGAGGGCGACGTGCCCGGCCTCGCGGTGGCCGTTGCCGGTCTCCTTCCAGCCACCGAACGGCAGGTGGGTCTCGGCGCCGGTCGTGCCCGCGTTCACGTACATGAGCCCGGTCTCGAAGTCGCGCATCGCCCGGAAGGCCGTGTTCACGTCCTGGGTGAAGATGCTCGACGAGAGGCCGTAGCGGGTCTGGTTGAGGGCCAGCATCGCGCCGTCGTAGTCGTCGACCGGGATGACCGCGAGGACCGGGCCGAAGATCTCCTCCTGGCCGATGCGGTCCATGGCCCCGACGCCGGCGAAGATCGTCGGCTCGTAGAAGTGCCCGTGGGCGAGGTCGCCGTCGGTCGCGCGGCCGCCACCCACGATCAGCTCCCCTTCGCCACGGCCGACGTCCACGTACCCGGCGACCTTGTCGACGGCGCCGCCGTTGATGAGCGGCCCGACGTCCGTCGTCGGTTCGAGGCCCGAGCCCAGGCGGAGGGTCTTCGCCTTCGATTCGAGGCGCTGGAGCAGCGGTTCCACGACCGTTCGCTCCACGATGACCCGCGAACAGGCCGTGCAGCGTTGCCCGGTCGTGCCGAAGGCCGACCACAGGATGCCCTCCGCGGCGAGATCCAGGTCCGCGTCGGCGAGGACGACGACGCCGTTCTTGCCGCCGAGCTCGAGGGAGAGCCGCTTGAGCTGCTTGCCGGCCTTCTCGGCGAGGTGGCGCCCGGTCGTGGACGAGCCGGTGAACGAGATGACCGGCACGTCCGGGCTCTCCACGATGGCGTCGCCGACCTCACCGCCGGCGCCCGTGACGAGGTTCACGACCCCGGCCGGAAAGCCCGCCTCGTGCATGAGCTCGACCAGGAGGGTCGCGCAGTGGGGCGTGTCGCTCGACGGCTTGAAGACGACGGTGTTGCCCGTGACCAGCGCCGGCATCATCTTCCAGCACGGGATGGCCATCGGGAAGTTCCAGGGCGTGATGATCCCGGCCACGCCGAGTGGCTGGCGAACGCTCATCGCCCACTTGTCGGGCAGTTCGGACGGGACGGTCTCGCCGGCCATCCGACGACCCTCGCCGGCCATCAGGAAGGCGATGTCGATGCCCTCCTGCACGTCGCCCCGTGCCTCGGCGATGACCTTGCCCATCTCGCGGGTCATCGCGCGGGCGAGCTCTTCCTTGTGCTGCGCCATGATCGCGCCGTAGGCGTACAGGAGCTCGCCGCGCTTCGGCGCGGGCGTCCGGCGCCACATCGGGAACGCGGTCTCGGCCGCCTTGATCGCGCGCGCGACGTCCGACTTCGTCCCCTGCTGGAAGCGGCCGACGATATCGCGCGTGTCGGCCGGGTTCCGGCTCTCGAACGTCTCGCCAGAGTCGGAGTGACACCACTCGCCCGGCGATGTAGTGCCCGAACGTCGGCGTCTCGACGGCGGTCGATTCGGTGGTGGCGGTCATGCGTCCATCTCCCCTTCAGGGTGCGAAGGGGTCAGTCGAACCCCGAATGCGGCGGCGGCGGCCACGAGTTCCTCGAGGGATGCACGATCGCCCTGGAGCCGCGCCATCTCCCGGGCGAACCCGTCGTAGGGCGCCCCGATCGTGACCATGATGATGCGGGCCTCGCCATCGGGGATCCGCACCGAATGCGGGACGCCACTCGGGAGGAGCTGGACGGTCCCGGGCCCGCCGCAGACCCGCTCGGTGCCGACCAGGAACTCCGCCTCGCCGTCCACGACGACCTCGATCTCGTCCCACGGATGGCTGTGGACCGGCGACCCGTCGTGGTCCGTGCTGACGTACTCGATCACCTGGACGCTCGCCCCGGTCGACGGCGAGCAGGCGGATCTCGTCGGCCGGGTAGCGGACGATCTCGGCATCCCCGCCCGGGATCACGCCGGCATCCATCCGCAGCGTCACGCGGGGATCCGCTCGAAGGCCATGGCGACGGATCCGCCGCCGCCGAGGCACAGGGTGGCGAGACCATAGCGGCCGTCGCGACGGGCGAGTTCGTGCAGGAGTGTCGCGACGATGCGGGCGCCACTGGCCCCGATGGGGTGGCCGAGGGCGATGGCGCCGCCGTTGACGTTGACCTTGTCCCAGTCGAAGCCGAGCTCACGGCCGTCGGCGAGGACCTGGGCGGCGAACGCTTCGTTGATCTCGATGAGGTCGAAGGCGTCGATCGGCAGGTCGATGCGCTCGAGCAGGCGGCGGACGCCCTGGACCGGCGCGAGGAACAGCCACTTGGGCGCGACTTCCGCCTGGGCGTAGCCGACGATCCTTGCCAGCGGGCGTCAGGCCGTACTGCTCCACGGCCCGTTCGCTCGCCACGACCGTGGCCGCGGCGCCGTCCGTGATGCCGGGTGCGTTGCCGGCCGTCACGGTGCCGGCCGTCGCGTCGCCGCGGTCGTCGCCGTCCGGCAGGGCGAACACCGGGCGGAGCCGGGCGAGCGCCTCGGCGGTGGAGTCGCGGCGCGGGTTCTCGTCCTCGGCGATGACGGTCTCGCGGCCCTTCGCGTCCCGGATCGTGACGGGCGCCAGCTCCGCGGCGAACCGACCGGCGTCCATCGCGGCGATGGCCTTCTGGTGACTCGCCAGGGCGAACGCGTCCTGGTCCTCGCGGCTGACGTGGTCGCTGATGGCGACGCGCTCGGCGTGCGTGCCCATGTGGCAGTCCTCGACCGCGCACCACAGGCCGTCGCTGACCGTCGAGTCCTTCATCTCCGCGTTCCCGAGCCGGTAGCCGAAGCGCGCGCCGGGTAGCAGGTATGGCGCGCCGTTCATCGACTCCATGCCTCCGGCGACGGCCAGTTCCGCGTCGCCGGCCCGGATCTCCGCCGCGGCCAGCATGATCGCCTTCAGGCCGGAGCCGCAGACGCGATTGATCGTCGTGGCGGAGGTGCGTGTCCGGGAGGCCGGCGCGCAGGACCGCCTGGCGGGCGGGCGCCTGTCCGGCGCCACCCTGGAGGACCTGCCCCATGAGGACGTCGTCGAATGCGGTCGTGGCCGGGTCCAGCCCCGCCTGCTCGACGGCGGCGCGGATCGCGACCCCGCCAAGCTCGACGGCCGGCACGGCGGCCAGCCCACCGCCGAACTTGCCGATCGGCGTGCGGGCGGCGCTGACGAGGTAGACGTGGCCGTTCGGGCCAGACGGTGGTTGGGTCATGCGCCGAATCTACATCGCCGGACCAGCCGGGTCGCGGCGCCGCGCTCGGTTCAGCCGGGAGCGAGGGAGCGGAACAGGTCGTCGGCCACGATCATCCGGTGGATCTGGTTCGTCCCCTCGTAGATCTGGGCGCCCTTCGCGTCGCGCATGAGGCGCTCGAGGCCGGTCTCACGCGAGTAGCCGGTCGCACCGAGGAGCTGGACCGCGTCCGTGGCGACGCGCATCGCCGTGTCCGATGCGGTCCACTTGGCGAGCGATGAGGCGACGGCGATCGACTCCCCACGGTCCTTGGCCCTGGCCGCGTCGCGTGTCAACGCCCGGGCCGCCGCCACGTCCCGGGCCATCTCGGCCAGCATGAACCGGAGCCCCTGCTGTTCCGCGAGCGGTGCCCCGAACGCCTGGCGCTCGACGAGATAGCGCGTCGCGGCCTCCAGCGCGGCCCGCGCGATCCCGACACAGCCGGCCGCGATCGAGATCCGGCCCTCGCCCAATGCCGACAGGGCGATCTTGTAGCCCTCACCTTCGGCGCCGAGCCGGTTCGCGGCGGGCACTTCGGCGCCTTCGAACAGCAGCTCCGAGGCCGGGCACGCTCGGATCCCCATCTTCCGCTCGTGCGCCCCGAACCGGAATCCGGGCGTCCCCTTCTCCACGAGGAACGCCGTGATGGCCGAGGGCCCGGCGGTCGGATCGAGGGTCGCGAACACGAGATACCGGTCCGCCTCGGGCGCGTTCGAGATCCAGACCTTCGTGCCGGTCAGCGTGTACGCCTCGGGCGCGTCGGCCGGACCCACGCGTTCGGCGCGGGTCCGGATCGCCGCGGCGTCGCTGCCGGCGTGCGGTTCGGTCAGGGCGAAGGCGCCCAGCGTCTCGCCGGCGAGCATCGAGGGGAGCCAGCGGGCCTGCTGTTCGGGCGTCCCCCAGGTCACGACCGGGTACTGCGAGAGGATGTGGACCGAGAGCGACACGGCCATCGCCATGTCGACCGCCCCCAACTCCTCCATGACGAGCGACCAGCCCAGGTACGAGAAGCCGGCCCCGCCGATCGACTCCGGGAACGGCGCCGCCGTCAGGCCCAGGGCCCCCATCTCCTCGAACAGGGAGCGGTCGTATGTCTCGGTCTCGTCGCGCTCCATCGCACCTGGAGCGACCTCGCGGGTCGCGAACTCGCGCGCCGTGGCCTGGAGGAGCTCCTCCTCCGGCGTCAGTGGATCCGCTCACCGTGGGCGTCGCGCGGGTAGGTGTAGAACCCGCGCCCGGTCTTCTGGCCGAGGTGGCCCGCGTTCGACGAGCTCGAGCAGGACTCGCGGTGGTCGCATGTGCTCCTGGCCGAGACCGTCGTCGAGCACGCGCATGATCCCGAGGCAGACGTCGAGACCGATGAAGTCGGCCAGTTCGAGCGGGCCCATCGGGTGGTTCAGGCCCACGCGAGCGCCAGTGTCGATGTCCTCGGCCGTCCCGAGGCCCTCCTCGAACGCCCGCATCGCCTCGGCGAGGAACGGCATGAGGATCCGGTTGACGATGAACCCGGGCCGGTCGGCCGACACGATGACCTGCTTGCCGAGGCGGACCGACAGCTCGCGGATCGCCGCCTCGGTCTCGTCGGCCGTGTCGCGGCCGCGGATGAGCTCGATGAGCGGCATGACCGGCACCGGGCTGAAGAAGTGCATCCCGGCGAAGCGTGCGCGCCGCTCCTTCGAGACGGCCTCGGCGAGGCGGTGGATGGCGATCGACGACGTATTCGAGGCGAAGATGGCGCCCGCCGGCGCGACACGATCGAGCTCGCGCCAGAGCGCCGACTTGACCGCGAGGTCCTCGAAGACGGCCTCGATGACGAGATCGGCGGTGCCGGCCGCTGCGATGTCCGCCGTCGGCACGATCCGGGCCAGCGTCGCGTCCCGCTCCTCGGCGGTCAGCCGGCCCTTGGCGACGGCGCGATCCAGGTTGCCGGCGATCCGGTCGCGGCCGGCCTCGGCCCGGGCCAGGTCCGGCTCGTACGAGCGCCACATCGAGGCCGATCGCGGCATGGACCTGGGCGATGCCGTGGCCCATCAGCCCCGCACCGGCCACGAAGACCCGCTGGATCGTCACGTCTCGCGCTCCCCTTGCAGCACGACCGACAGGCGGTCCGCCGCAGCATACGGGTCGAGGCGGTGGTCGGCGACGTCGGCCAGGACGCGCCGTCCGTCGCGGCCTGCCGATCCGGATCGTGCAGCGCGGCCCGCAGCCGATCGGCGAGGATCGCCCAGACGAGCGTCTCGGCACGGGCGAGCCGCGCCACCGAACCGTCCGCTCCGCCGCGCCCGGCCGCGCGATGCCGGTCGAGCGCGACCAGCAGCTCCGGCACGCCCTCGCCCGTCGCCGCGGTCGTGATGAGGACCTCGGGTCGCTTGGGACGCGGACGGGCTGCCGCCTCCGAGCGATCGCCTGGGTCGGCCTTCGGCGCCGTCGCGACGAGCATCGCGCGCAGCTGGGCGGCCGTCCGCTGCGCTCCGGGCTTGTCGCCCTTGTTCACGACGACCAGGTCCGCCACCTCCAGCAGGCCCGCCTTGATCGCCTGGACCTCGTCGCCCATCTCGGGCGCCTCGAGGACCACGGTCGTGTCCGCGGCGGCGGCGACCTCGACTTCGCTCTGGCCGGTGCCGACCGTCTCGATGAGCACGAGATCGAACCCGGCCGCATCCATCAGCGACGCCGCGGCGGCTGAGGTCGAGGCCAGCCCGCCGGCGTGTCCGCGCGACGCCATCGATCGGATGAAGACGCCGTCGTCATCGGCGTAGGACTGCATCCGGACACGATCGCCGAGCAGCGCCCCGCCGGTGATCGGCGACGACGGATCGACCGCGACGACGGCCACGGACCGCCCGGCGCGCCGCACCTCGCCGATGAGTGCCGCGACGAGCGTGGACTTGCCGGCGCCCGGGCGGCCCCGTGATCCCGACGAGATGCGCTCGACCGGCCGTCGGGTACAGCCGCCGCATGCGCGTGCTCGGCGACGGCGCTGCGGTTCTCGACCGCGGTCAGGAGTCGGGCGAGGGCCCGCCGGTCGCCGGCGACGGCCGCGTCGGCCAGCTCGGTCGCGCGGGCGACGGGATCGACGGCCTCGCGGGCCTCCCCCACCCTAGTCGCGTGGCCGGGCGTTGGCCCGCAGGTAGTCGGCGACCGACGCGATCGTCGTCCCGGGCCCGAACACGGCGGACACGCCGGCCGCCTTGAGCGCCGCGATGTCGTCGTCCGGGATGATCCCGCCGACCGTGACCAGGATGTCGCCGAGGCCCCGCTCGCTCAGCAGCGCCGTGACCCGCGGGACGAGGGTCATGTGCGCCCCGGACAGGATCGACAGGCCGACCACGTCCACGTCCTCCTGGAGGGCGGCCGTGGCGATCATCTCGGGCGTCTGGCGGAGGCCGGTGTAGACGACCTCGAAGCCCTCGTCTCGAAGGCCGCGCGCGAGGACCTTGGCCCCCCGGTCGTGCCCGTCGAGTCCGGGCTTGGCGATGAGGACCTTGAGCGGTCGGTCGGTCATGGCCGGATTGTAGGCGCACCAGCGGCGGGCGGCGGCCACGTGCCGGCGGCGGTCGACCACGCGATGCGGTCAGGCCTCCGGCGGCCGTCGCTCCAGGTGGGCGAAGAACTCGGCGCGAGTCCGGTCGCGGGTCCGGAACAGGCCCAGCACGGCCGACGTCGTCATGATCGTGCCCGGCTTGCGCACGCCGCGCATCGCGGCACACAGGTGGGTCGCCTCCATGACGACCCCCACGCCCTGCGGGTCCAGCCGATCCTCGAGGAACTGGGCGACCTGCTGGGTCAGCCGCTCCTGGACCTGCAGCCGGCGCGAGTACATCTCGACGATGCGCGGGATCTTGGACAGCCCGACGACCCGGCCACGCGGGATGTACGCGACCGATGCCGTGCCGAAGAACGGCAGCAGGTGGTGCTCGCACAGCGAGTAGAACGGGATGTCGCGGACGACGACCATCTCGCTGTAGTCGACGTCGAAGATCGCGCCGTTGATGAGCCGCTCGGGATCCACGTGGTAGCCCGCGGTCAGCTCCGTGTACATCCGGTGGACGCGTTCCGGCGTCCCGGCCAGCCCCTGCCGATCCGGGTCCTCGCCGATCTCCAGGAGGATGTGGCGGACGGCCGCCTCGACCCGGCCGTTGGCCTCGTGATCGCTGCCCTGGCCCTCGATGGTGCTCGAGGCTCGGCCGGGCTCTTCGCCGATCTCGGTCTCGATCTCATCGACCATCCGGCGGACGTGTGGGGGCAGGTCGTCTGGGCTGGGCAAGGCGGTCCTCCGTGCGTGGGCCAGCGTGCGTGGGGCCAGATGGTACGCCCGAACCCGCCGAGGGCGTGCCGCTATCCTTCGCCCATGCCTCACCCGCGCGTCGAGCAGCTCCGCTTCGCCCGTTCCGAATTCCAGCGCGGGCTCGTCGGCGTCTCGCCGGAGGACGCCCTCCGACGGCTCGGGCCGATGAACTCGATCTCGTGGATGGTCGGCCACCTGGCCTGGCACGAGCGCCTCGTCTGGGCGATCCGCGGCCAGGGCCTGACGATCGAACCCGAGCTGGACGCCGTCGCGAACGGCGCGCCGGCATCGACGCCGGACCTGGCCGCGATGTGGGCCGCGTGGGAGCGTGTCGTGGCGGTCGCCGATCCGTTCCTGGACGCCCTGACCTCGTCCGCGCTCGAGGTCGCGCTGCCCGCACGACGGCCGCGACAACGCCCCGACGGCCGGCGACCAGCTCCAGCGGATCACGTACCACTACTGGTCGCACTGCGGCGAGTCGTCGGCGATCCGGCAGATCCTGGGGCACGCGGACGTGCCGCAGTTCGTCGGGCCGATCGAGCAGTCTCGCCCCGTACCGCCGCGAGACGGACTAGCCGCGCAGGCCCACCGCATCGAGGCGCCAGAAGATCTCCGAGTAGACCAGCTGGCCGGTCATCCACGGTTCCCAGCCGGGTAGCTTGATGACCTGGAAGGCGGCCTCCGGGATCCGCACCGATGGCCGGATGAACCCGAGCGGACCGCCGGGGACGAACCCGAACCGCGGGTAGTAGCGCGGCGATCCCTCCAGGAACAGGAGCGGGGCCGCCAGTCCGTCGGCCGCGTCGATCGCCGCGCGGACGAGGGCGCCGCCGATCCCGTGACCCTGCGAGTCAGGTGCGACCGCGAGTGGGCTCAGGACGAGCACCTCGACCAGCCTTGAGGGCGCGTCCAGCCACGACCGCGAGAGCTGCACGTGCCCGACGATCCGCTCGCCTGTCGCGACGGCGACGATCGACGCGCCCTTTCGGCCGGCCTCGTCCGCCTGCAGGGCGTCGACCAGATCGGCCACGACGACGTCATCGAAGGCGGCCTTCACGACCTCGTGGACCGCCTCGCGCTCCCCGTCGCGCTGCGGCCGGATGACGACGCCCGCTGGAGTCACCCGACGACCGAGCCGCCCTCGGTGAACCCGGCGGCGGGCATCGGCTCGAACGGCCGGCCCTCGGCGCCGCGCAGCCACGCCCGGGCGTTCTCGCCGAGCGACGGCCGGTGGTAGCCGCCCTCCTGGAGGATGACGAGGCGACGGCCGGTCGCGGCCACCCGCCGTCCCGACCTCGTGGTAGACGTCGGTCGTGAGCGCGAAGTCGCCGATCGGGTCGAGTCCGTAGGTGTCGAACCCGAGCGAGACGACCACCACCGATCCCGGCACGGCCAGGATCGCCTCGACCGCCCGGTCCGTGGCGGCCAGGTAGTCCTCGTTCGTGGCGCCCGCCCGGAGCGGGATGTTCAGGTTCTCCCCGGCCCCATCGCCCTCGCCCGTCTCGTCGGCCCGGCCAAGGAAGTACGGATACTGCCGCTCGGGATCGGCGTGGATCGAGATGTAGCGGACATCGCCGCGCCGCCAGAAGATCTGCTGGCTGCCGTTGCCGTGGTGGTAGTCGACATCGATGATCGCGACCCGCTCGCCGGTCGCCTGGGTGATCGCGTGGGCGGCGATGGCCGCGTTGTTGAAGAAGCAGTAGCCGCCGTACATCGAGCGGGCGGCGTGGTGGCCGGGTGGCCGGCACAGCCCGTAGGCCGCCTGCTCACCGCCCAGCACGAGGTCCACCGTCGTCAGGGCGACATCCACCGCCGCGCGCGACGCGACATAGGTCCCGGCCACCAGCGGCGCCGCGGAGTCCAGCCCCCAGAAGCCGGCCCGGCCGCCGACGTGGTCCGGCTCTCGGACGAGGGCCTTGACCGCCTCGTCGCTCATCCCCTCGAACATCGAGCGGTTCGGATACGTGTCCGCGGACAGGAAGGCCCGCGGGATCCCCTGCCGTCGCACCTCGGACCAGGCGACCTCGAGGAATCGGACGAGACCGGGGTCGTGGACGTCGGTGATCGGCGCTTCGCCGTGCTCGGTCGGTCCGGTCAGGGCGAATCCGCCGTCGGCCTCGAGGGCCGCGCGGATCCGCTCGGCGCGCTCGGCGACCTCATTGGCCGGCACGGCGACGCCCATGTACGTCTCGTGGGTGATGTCGTGGGCGAGGTGGACCGGCGAGTAGACGACCTGCATGCGACGTTCCGCCTCCGCTGATCAGGCGGTGTCGGCGGCCTCCAGGATGGCCGCGGTGACCGCCTCCGGACGGTAGCGCATCAGGTTGTGCCCGTCTCGCCCGAACGACAAGGCGCGGATGGGTCCGCGACCGGCGGCCACCCGAGCAGCCGAGCGCCCGCTCGAGCGCGCGAGCCCGCGACGCCGTCTCGTCGTCGGCGGCCGCGAACGCGACGACCGGCGCGTCGATCGCCGCGAGCGTGGCCTCCGGGTCGTACTCGAACATCGTGCGGACGCAGGCTTCGAGCGCGTGCGGCCGGGTCGCCGGAACGACCTTGCCGGCATGCGTCTCCACGACCGTCGCCCGCGCCGCACGCTCCTGGTCCGCATCCCACGTGGCCGGATCGAAGGCCGCCCGGTCCGCCAGGAACGCCTCGAGCGAGCGCATGACCTCGGGCGGCTCGTCCAGGCCGCGGAGGAACTCGTCCGCGTCCATCCCCGTGGCGTCCTCGAGGTGCTCCCAGCCGCCGTCCACGAGGACCAGCCCCGCACACCGATCGCCGAGCGCCACGGCGGCCCACGCGGCCACGATCGCCCCGAACCCGTGGCCGGCCAGGACCACCCGATCCGCCCCGGGAGTGTCCGCCGCCAGGAGCCCCGACCCTTCAGCGACCGCGACGACGTCCTCGGCCAGGAGCTCGGCGGCATACGCCTCGGTCGGTGCGTCCGACAGACCGTGGCCGCGCAGGTCCATGGCGACCGTGCGCCGCGTCTCGGCCAGCCGACGCGCGACGGGCGCCCAGCTCCATGCCGTGTTCGACAGCCCGTGGATGAGCAGGACGCCAGGTCTCCCATGTCCGCCCCAGTCGAGGAAGTGGATCCGGTCGCCCGGGTCCACGACGACCACGAAGCCGTCCGGGTCCGTCGATGGGGCGTTCACCCACCTAGGATAGGGCGGTCATGGTCAAACGCCGACGCGGCTCCCGAACGGCCCGCACGTCCCACGCTCACCATCGCCCGTTCGAGGTGCTGGTCGAGCGCGCCGTCGCATCGATCCCGATGCCATTCGCGGCGGCCCTGGACGAGGTCGCCATCGTCATCGCGGACGATCCGTCACCGGACCAGCGACGCGAGAACGAGCTTGGCCCCGACGACACGCTCTACGGCCTGTACGAGGGCGTGCCCCGGACCGAGTGGGGTTCGGACGATGTCGCGATGCCGAACCGGATCACGCTCTTCCGACTCCCGCTGGAGGAGGACTTCCCGGATCCGTACGACCTGGCCGACGAGGTCCGGATCACGATCCTGCACGAACTTGCCCACCACCTCGGCATCGACGATGCCCGCCTGGACGACCTCGGCGTCGGGTAGCCGGGCCGGATCGTTCAGCCCGGTAGCGCGCTCAGCGCGCCGAGCAGTCCACCGATCGCGAAGACGAATCCGGCCAGCATCGGCCTCGTGAACCGGCGGAACCGGCGCTGACCTGGGAGCGGGTGGTCCGGATCGCGATCGCCGCCGGTGCGGACCCGGTCGACGCCCATCGTGGCGTGCGTCAGACCGACGAACATGACGACCTGCGGGGCGATGCTGATCGCGGTCACGGTGAAGAGCAACGTCCCGACCGCGAAGACGCCCGCGACGATCATCAGCGTGGTCAGGATGATCCCGGCCGCTCCGGAATGGACGCCGAGGCCGAGCGTCGAGAACACACGGAGCGCGATGTCGAGGCCGGCGCTGACGCCGAGCAGGATGAGCAGCTGGGCGATCGATTCGAACATCGCGACGAGCACCGCCGCCGATCGCCTGCGCGCGGAACACCTTGAATGAGCGGCGTGTCGCCTCGAACGGGTCCACGTCGCCCAGCACGACGCCGGTCAGGAGGTACGCGAAGGGCGCACCCACCAACGCCGCGACGGCCACCGTGACGGCGGTCGACAGTTCGGTCGCCGTCGGCAGGATGGCGACCAGGAGGAGCGTGACCGCACCCTGGGCCAGCCCCAGCGGGATCGCGACGATGATCGACGCCACGATGACCCGCCAGAACGTGCCCCGAGAGCGGGCCAGCGCGGTCCTGATGCCGATCGGGCGACCGGCCGATCGCGCCCCGAGGATGGCGACGGCCATCGCCCGGCTCTCGACGCTGGCCACGATGACGCCGAGCGCGGCGACCAGGATCAGCAACCCCATCCAGCCACCGAGCGCCCCCGTCATCGCCAGGTTCACCTCGGTCACGGTGGCGTGGACGCTGACGATCTCGAGCGCCCAGAACGCCAGCGCGTAGCCGCCGGCGGTGCCGAGGACGATCGCTCCGATGTAGAACGACGCACGTCGCATCTCCTCCGACGAACGCGACAGCAGGTCGAAGCTGGCACCGATGAGTCGGCGGGTGGCTGGGGCCGGGTCCACGGGCGGGGCGGGCGGGCGAGCGGGCGGGCTGACGGGCGGGCTCATCGGCGCGGGCAGGCGCGGCGCCGATCACCGGCTCCCGCCCAGGGCCGGGCGGCTCGAGCGGCGGGGCGATGGGCTGTGGGTCGATGGTGATCGGCGCGGGCTCGACGGGTCGCTCGGGTTCGATGGGCATCTCCGTCGCGTCGGGCGGCTCCGGTCGGTCGGTCACTGGTCCGCCCCCGGCAACGGGCCTGCGGCCGCCAGCAGATCGCCGAGTCGTTCGACCGCCACGTTCCCACCCGACAGCACGACAGCGACTCGCTCGCCCTCGCGGATCGGGATCCGCCCGGCCAGGACGGCGGCCAGGGCGGCGGCACCGGCCGGTTCGACGACCTGCTTCATCCGTTCCATGGCAAACCGGAGTCCGGCCAGGATCGTGGCGTCGTCGAGCAGGACGATGTCCTCCAGGTAGTGCTGGACCATCGCGAGCGTCCAGACGCCCGCGAACGGCGCTCCCAGGCCGTCGGCCACGCTGCGCGGCTGGATCGTGACGATCTCGCCCGGCCGCCATCGCCCGGGACACGGCATCGGACGTCTCGGGCTCCACGCCATAGACACGGACGGCGGGCCGCACCTCACGGATGGCCGCGGCCACACCGCTGATCAGGCCGCCTCCGCCGACCCCGACGACGACCACATCGACATCGGGCAGGTCCTCGAGGATCTCCGCCCCGACCGACCCGTTCCCGGCGATGACCATCGGGTCGTCGAACGGCGGCACGTACGTCAGGCCCTCCGCGTCGCGGATCCGCTCCATCTCGGCGAACGCCTCGCCGACGTGCTCCCCGTGCAACACGATCCGGGCACCGTACCCTCGGCAGGCGGCGACCTTCGACGCCACGGCTCCGGCGGGCATGACGACGGTGACGGTGACCCCGCTCGCCCGACCGGCATAGGCATACGCCTGGCCGGCGTTCCCCGCCGATAGCGTGATCGCGCCGCGTGCGCGCGCCTCCGGCGTGAGGGTCGCGATCCGGTTCGTCATCCCGCGCGCCTTGAACGACCCGGTGCGCTGGAGGTGCTCGGCCTTGAGATAGAGCGTGTCGTCACCGAGTCGGACACCGGACGCGGCCTGCGCACGACGCGCGGCGGTCGACGACGTGAGCAGCGGCGTTCGGGCCACCCGACCGATCAGTCGCTCCCGGGCCGCCTCGAACTCGTCGAGCGGCACCAGGTGGTCGGACGACTCGCGCATCGGCGGAGTATGCAGGGCCCGTCGGTCCGCGCGTGACCCGACGACCACGCCCGCGGCCCGCGCGCGCTACCACGCCCGCGCCCCGCGCCCACGCCAGACGGTTGCGTACTTGCGCAAACACTGATACCTTGACGAGGTGTTGGAACAGCAGACGGTCTCCGCCGAGCCGGATCGACAGCGGTACGCCGCCGTCGGGAAGGCCCTCGCCGACCCCAAGCGCCTGTGTGTCCTGGAGTCACTCGCCTCGGGCGAGCTGTCGGTCAGCGACCTCAGTGCGACGGTGGGCTGCCAGGTCCCCAACATGAGCCAGCACCTCAGCGTGTTGCGCAGCGCCGGACTCGTGACGAGCCGACGCGACGGCAACACCGTGCTGTATCGCCTCTCGGACCCACGGGTCCTCGAGGCCTACCGACTCATCCAGGACATCGCCCGCTGAAGGGCGCACCGGGCGGATCGCCCGGCAGACATTTCCCGCGAGGCGGGAGAAAGGGATCGGATCTCATGGTCGAGATCAAGCATGCGACGGACGCCAACTTCGAGGAGCTCGTCCTGAAGGCCGAGCGACCCGTCGTGGTCGACTTCTGGGCCGCCTGGTGCACGCCGTGCAAGCTGGTCGCCCCGGAGATGGAGAAGCTCGCCGCCAAGTACGACGGCTCGGTCGATGTCGTCAAGGTGGACGTGGACGCGAATCCGCGCCTGTCCCAGGCCTTCAACATCATGAGCATCCCGACGATCGCCTTCTTCAAGCCCGGCGCGCAGCCGCAGGGCGTCGTGGGCTTCAAGCCCCTCGAGCAGCTCGAGCAGCAGTTCGGGCTGGCCGAATTCGCGGTCGCACCCGCCGACTGACCTCCGCTCTCGCCTCCTCCCGCAGATGGCCCCGGTTCCTCCGACCGGGGTCATCGCATGTCCGGGCCCGGATGCGAGCCTGGCCTAGGGTCGCTCGGCGCGACGCCAGGCGGATCCGAACCAGGCCTCGGCGCGGTCGATGGCGTGATCGTCCAGCTCGGCCGGGGCGAAGCGGACCCAGTCGGGCCCGCGGCGCGACGGACTCGTGTCGGGCGTCCGAAGGGCCGCCGCGGCGACCGCCGGGTCCAGTCGGAACTCCGCTGAGGCGCCATCCGCTCCCGCCGCGGCGAACGCTCGTCCGGTCCGGTCCCACAGCACGCCGCCGGCCGTCTCGATGGTCGCGGACACGCCGGCCAGGTCCTCCGCCGATCCGCTCAGGACGTCCGAGAGGGTCACGTGCTGGCCGCCTCCGTGAGAAGGTCCGCGAGCGTCACGCCCTCGCCGACGCCAGGATCGCTTCGAGCTCCGGCATGTGCTCTTCGTAGTGCGCGATCGTCTCGTCGTGGAACGTCTTGAGATGGTCCGCGTGCTTGACCCAGCGCGTCTCGGGCACCACCGTCAGGTAGCCCCGCAGGTCTCCCGGCTGGGTCCGGAACGATTCGCGCAGATCCGCCATCGGACGCGCCGCCCAGTCGGCCTGGATCTCGTCGTTGAAGACGTCGCCCTTCGCCTCCCACTCCGCGTCCACGCGGGCGATCGTCGGGCTCGTCTCGTTGACCGCGAGCTCCTGGGCGATCTCGAGGGCGATCCCCTGCCACGCGAGCAGGTGGGCCATGAGGTCGCGTCCCGACCAGCCGTGAGCGCCTTCCACGGGCACATCGAGCTGGTCGTCGGTCAGGGTC
This sequence comes from uncultured Chloroflexia bacterium, assembly GCA_963738475.1. Taxonomy (GTDB): domain Bacteria; phylum Chloroflexota; class Limnocylindria; order Limnocylindrales; family CSP1-4; genus SPCO01. The sequence continues at coordinate 167,874 of CAVTWU010000028.1, read as the reverse complement.
GCGAGGGCCTCGTACGGGGCCCAGGCATCACGTTCCTCCTCGAGGAACTCGAGCGCATCAAGGTACATGCCGCCATGGTAGGCGTATCGATACGAGTCGGGTGCTAGATTGCACGCGTGACCTTCGATCCGCCGCCACCCCTGCCGCCGGTCGACGCCGATGCCGCCGACGACGTGCCGTCGTCAAGCCTCACTCCCGAGCTGCTGGCTGGTCTGCTGGCCGACGGTGATGACGAACTCGCCGCCTGGACCCTGCGCCACGCCCTCGAGGAAGGCTCCCGGGCCGAGGTCTACGACGGCCTGCTGGCCGGTGCGATGGCGCTCGTCGGCGAGCGGTGGGCCACCGGCCGCTGGACGGTCGCCGAGGAGCACCTGGCGAGTGGGACGCTCATCCGGGCACTCGATCGCGTCGCGCCGGACCTTGGCCCCAGCGGACGGATCGGGCCACTCGCCGTCCTTGCCGGGGTCGCCGGTGAACACCACATGCTGGGGCTCGTCTGCCTGGACCACGTCCTGAGCGAGCACGGCTGGACCGTCGCCCGCCTCGGGGCAGACGTGCCGGCCGCGGATCTGGCGGCGTTCGTCGGGAAGAACGAGGCGAAGCTCGTGGCGCTGACCGCCTCGGATCCGGCCCGGCTGGAGTCGGTCGCGCAGACCGTGGCGATGGTCCGCGCCGCGGCCGAGGGCGTGCCCGTCATGCTCGGCGGCCGCCTCGCCGGCTCACGCGGGCTGACCGAGTCGATGGGCCTCGACTGGAGTGGCACGACCCTCACGGGCGCGGCGGCATTCGCCGATGGCGTCCTGGCAGCCTCGTCACCCGAGGCCTGACCCGCTCGGCCCGGCGCGGCTCGGGCCGGCGCGGCCCGGAACGTGACCTAGACCGAGACCGGCTCGCGGTACTCCCCGAAGACCTCGCGCAGGACGCGGCACTGTTCGCCGAGCGTCGCGTACGCGGCGGCGCAGCGGATGAAGTGCGGCATGAGGTTGGTCTCGCTGCTCTCCGGTCGACCGGCGGCATCGCGCAGTCCGGCAAGGGCGCTCTCCACGGCCGACGCGTCCCGCTCGCGGCGCGTCCGACCGAGGCGCGCCATCTGCGCCTCGAATGACCCCGGCGGGACGCTCAGCACCGGGACGGTCGTCACTTCCGACTCGTCGATGTAGGCGTTCACCCCGACGACCCGACGTTCGCCCGCATCGAATTCACGCTGGTAGCGGTAGGCCGCATCGGCGATCTCGCGCTGCGGGTACCCCTCGGTGATCGCGGCGACCATCCCGCCACGCCGGTCGATCTCGTCGAGGTAGCGCCAGACGGCCCGTTCGGTCTCGTCGGTGAGGGATTCCACGAACCACGATCCGCCGAGCGGATCCACGGTGGCGTCCACGCCGGTCTCCTCGGCGATGATCTGCTGCTGGCGGAGGGCCAGGAGCGCGGCCTCGGCGGTCGGGACCGCGAGCGCCTCGTCGTGGGCGTCCGTGTGCAGCGATTGCGTGCCACCAAGGACCGCGGCGAGGGCCTGGATCGCCACCCGGGTCAGGTTGTTGAGGGGCTGCTGCGGGGTGAGCGACACGCCGGCCGTCTGGGTATGGAAGCGCATCCAGGCCGACCGCTCGTTCTCGGCGTGGTAGCGCTCGGTCATGAGCTTCGACCAGACGCGGCGCGACGCCCGGAACTTGGCGATCTCCTCGAAGAAGTCGCTGTGGCTGTTGAAGAAGAAGCTGAGACGCGGCGCGAAGTCGTCGATGCGCAGGCCGCGCGCGAGGGCGGCCTCCACGTACGCCATCCCATCGGCGATCGTGAACGCCAGCTCCTGGATGGCGGTCGATCCTGCCTCTCGGATGTGGTAGCCGCTGATGCTCACCGTGTTCCAGCGCGGCAGCTCCCGCGTCCCGAACTCGATCGTGTCGGTCACGAGGCGCATCGACGGCGCCGGCGGGAAGAGGTACTCCTTCTGGGCCACGAACTCTTTCAGGATGTCGTTCTGGGTCGTGCCCTCCAGGCGCTCGCGCGGGACGCCGGCCTTCTCCGCGGCCACGATGTACATCGCCCAGATCGGCGCGGCCGGGGAATTGATCGTCATGGACGTGCTGACCCGGTCCAGCGGCAGCCCGCCGAGGAGGACCTCCATGTCCGCCAGCGAGCTGACCGCCACGCCGCACGTCCCGAACTCACCTTCCGCCTCGGGATCGTCCGTGTCGTAGCCGTACAGGGTCGGCATGTCGTAGGCGACCGACAGGCCGGTCTGGCCGGCATCGAGCAGCTGGCGGAACCGCGCATTCGTGTCCTCGGCGGCGCCGAATCCCGCGAACATCCGCATCGTCCACAGCCGGCTCCGATAGCCGGTCGGGTGGATCCCCCGGGTGAACGGCGGCTCGCCCGGGAGGCCGATCGTGTCGAGCGGGTCCGCATCGGGCACGGACCACGGGCCGTACAGCCCGTCCACGGTCGTGTCGCCGATGGTCGAGAAGCGCGCGCGACGCTCGGGCGATCGCTCGAGGGCCGGCTCCAGTCGCTCGACCTGCCAGCGCCGTCGTCTGGCGGCCGGGTCGCTCCGGCCGGCCGGCTGATCCGTCATGCGGCCGACTCTAGCACGGGCTCGGGGCGCCGCCGAGGCTGCCGTCAGCGTCCCTCGAACGCGGCCACGGCATCGTCGATGCGGGCATCCGGCAGGTCGTTCGTGATGACCACGTTCACGACGTCCGTCGTGGCCGATGGCCAGACGAGGACGGTCTGCGTGCGCTCGCCTGTCTTCGTGTCGAGCCGGCGCCCGGAGCGCCCTTCGACGAGCGGCTGGGACGCATCGGTGATCTTCGTCCGATTGGCGGTCTGCGCACTCTCGAGGTACAGGTCGGCGAGGTCCGCGGCGGTCAGTCCGGGAGCCGTGAACACGGCCAGCACGGCCGCCCGCTCGGCCCCGAACGTCCACGTCCCGCCGGCGAACCGGACCTCGCCGATGCCGGCGTCCTGCAGCGACCCGAGGTTGGCGTCGCTGCAGTTGCGTCCGGAGTCGAGCGTCTCCGGCGCCTGGTCCATGTAGCTCGTCGGGATCAGCGCCTCCAGATCCGGGTAGGCGCCCGGCGCGGACCCATCGACGGTGCACGGGCCGGCGGGATCGAAGGAGGCCAGCCGCCGATCCCGAGCAGGCGCCGGCCACGAGGACGATGAGCAGGCCGAAGACGAGGGGCGCGACGTGGCGCGCGAGACGTGGCACGCACGAAGCGTAGCCGGAGTCGTCGGCCGGTGCGTTCGGACACCTGGTACAGGGGTACCCGGTCCGGTGCCCGGATGCGCCCGACCATCGACCATGCCGAATCGGGACGAGAGGCGTATTGCCCCGACCTCGCGATCGGGGCGTACCGTTCTGCCTACGCCGACCCGCGATCGAACCGGGAACCACCTGGGGCGTCGGTCACGGAACAGGGAACGGTCGTACGTCTCGAGGAAGGTTCGAGGGGCACGATCCCGGTCCAGGTTCACGAGCCGAGTAACAGGATGACGGCCAGCAGGCCTGGTGGACCGTCGGGACGGCAGCAGTCATACGCAACTCATCATTCAGCGACAGGAAGCCCTCCGGTATCGGGGGGCTTCTTCGCGTCTGGCGACCGGTCGTCGGAGGTCGGCCGGTCAGGCGGAGCGGCCGGACGCCGACACGTGGCGACGGCGCAGGACGCCTCGTCGGTCGAGATCCGCCTGGACCACCCGCGCGGACGCGGCGATGTCCGGATCGCGCATCACCGTGCCCACGAGCCAGTCGACGTACGACGGCTCGAACGCCGCGACCTGGCCGAGGGTGTGGCCATGGAACTTGCCGAACTCCAGGACGTGCGCGGACGCGTCCTCGAGCGACGGCGGCTTCGGCCGCTTGAACCCGCGGACGCGATCACGGACGAGCGGTCCGTTCGGGTCGGAGGCCCGCGGCGTCTCGCGTCCGGCGATATCGGCGCGGAGCGGCGGCTGGCCACTGAGCGGGACCCCGTTGGATCGGTCCGAGCTCGCCTCGTTCCGGGCCTGGTAGGTCGCACTCGTGTCCACGTGCCCGGTGACCGGCCGGGTCGGTTTCGGGGCCGGCGGGCCGCCGCGTCGAGCCGGCGGCTCGTCGTCGAAGGACGTCCCATCCGGTCGGCGCTGGCCGTCCGAGGTCGCGTCGCCGGACCGGACGAGCGCGGCGTACGCGTCGTTGATCTCGGCCATGCGGCGCGTCGCCACGCGCGAGGCGGCCGGATCGTCGCCGGTCAGGTCCGGGTGATTCTCGCGGGCGAGCCGGCGCCAGGCGGCCTTGATGGTCGCAGAGCTGGCCCCGGCCTGGACCCCCAGGACGACGTGCGGGTCTCGTTTCGGCATCCGGTAATCCTACGTCGGGGACGGACAGCCGCTTGCCAGGTGTCGTGATCCCTCGATCCATCTTGACGAAGCCCTGGGCCGGGCAGACCATCGCACCATCCAGCCGCAGATCGGAGGGCACGCATGCGGACGCGCCGAAGTCGACCGTCATCGGGATCGCCGCCTCGTCGACCGCGATCGCGATCTGGATCGGGTTGGCCGTGGCCGTCCTCCAGGCCGACGCGGTGTCCGTCCCGCCAAGTGCGGATCTCACCTTCATCGCTCTGATCGGGCTCGGCTGCCTCCTCGACGCGATCGTCGCCGCTGCGCGCGTGGCGCGGGTCGGCTCGGCCTGTTCGGCCTCGGTTGGCTGGCTCTGCGCTGCCTCATGTCGGCCGTCGGGTTCCTGTGGCTCACCTTCCCGTCCTATGCCATCGCCGCGATCGCCTTGACCCGCCGGCCCGCCACGTCGACGGCGTCCGACCCGAACCGACCGCATGCCTTCCGGCCGGCCTCCTCGGGCTGGTTCGGGTCGTCACTCGCGCCGTTCCGGCGAACGGCGGAGCTCGCGGGAGCTCGCCAATTCAGCGCGAACACCTGTGCCATGTGCGGGGCCGCCGAGGGATCACCGCTGCACGCACCGGTGACGGACGCCGGCGGCGCCTGACGGTCGCACGCGCCCTGGCGGCCGTCGGGCCGAAGGGCGACGATGCCCCTCGCTTGACAGGTCCGGGTCGCGTGGCGTCCCCTACTCGTATGCCATCGTTTCGCCGTGCCGGTCTCGCCGCGCTGGCCATCGCTCCGTTCGGACTCGCGTATCGGTTCGCGCTGGTCTATCGCGCCCGGGCCGGCTATCCGCGCCGACAGCCGCCGAAGATCACCCCAGCCGAGCTCGGCCTGCCGTACGAGACGATCGTGGTCCGTTCGGGCGACCAGGACCTGCCGGCCTGGTTCATCCCGGCTAACGGTGGCGCGCCCGGGCCTGGCGTCGTCCTGGTCCACGGCTGGGAGTCCGCCCGCGACCGGACCCTGCCGATGGCGGTCTTCCTCAATGCCGCCGGGTTCCACTGCCTGACCTTCGACGTCCGCGGCCACGGCGCCAATCCGGCCGAGACGATGCCGATCAGCGCCGGCGAGTTCGGTCTGGACGCGCTTGCCGGGTTCATCGCCATCCTGGAGCGCCCCGAAGTGACGCACGCCGCCATCTCCGGCCACTCGATGGGCGCCATCGGGGCCCTCCTTGCTGGAGCCGCCGATGCGCGTGTCGCCGCCGTGGTGTCCACGTCGGCCCCGGCGGATCCATACCGGCTCACGCGCCAGACGTTCCGCCTGGCCCGGCTCCCGATCCCCGACGTCGTCGCCTATCCACTCGCCTGGCTGACGACCCACGTCTACGTCCACCCGCGCCGCCATGTCGTGCGCGAGATCGACGCAACCCGCGCGATCGCCCGCTTTCGCGGTCCGGTCCTGCTCGCGCATGGCGCGGACGATGTCGTCGTCCAGCCGAGCCATCTCGAGCGACTCGCGAAGGCCGCCGGGTCGGCTCGGGCGGACGACACTGGCGCCGGGCCCGTGGAGACCCTGATCGTCGCAGGCGGCCAGCACTCCTGGCTGTACGAGGACGAAGGCTACCGCCGGATCGTGGCCACCTTCCTTGCCACCGCGCTGGGTGGCCCGCTTTCGCCGGCTGACGCCGGTCGCGTCGCCGCCGCGACCCCCGCGGACCGGATCCCGGACGGCGAGGCGACGTTCGCCGCGGTGGCCGACGAGCCGGGTGGCCTGCGCACCCTCGCACGCGTCGCCCTGCCAGGCGCCACCCAGCCGACGATCCGCGACGAGGCGACGCTCGTCGCCGTCGCCACCGACGCAGCCGACGCATGACCGACGCGACCGACCCCGTCTGGGCCGCGATCGACGCCAAGCGGGCCATCCGCGCCTTCGAGGACCGCCCGCTGGACCCGGGACACCTGGAGCGGATCCTCCAGGCGGGTCGCCGGTCCGGCAGCTCGAAGAACCGACAGCGCTGGGCGTTCATCGTCGTCCAGGACCGAGCGCGCCTGCAGGAGCTCACGGCTGTGGGCGACTGGGCCGCGCACCTGGCCGGAGCCGCCGCCGGGATCGCCCTCGTCACGCCGGATCCCGGGGCGCCGGATGCGCACGAGTCGATCCGGTTCGACCTGGGACAGGCCGCCCAGAACATGATGCTGGCGGCCTGGGAGCTCGGGATCGGCAGCGTGCCAGCCACCGTCTACGACTTCGATGTCGCCCGGCGGGTCCTCGGCTACCCGGACGACCACACCTGCGAGTACCTGCTGTCGTTCGGCTATCCGGCGGACCCGAACGACCTCACCCGTCCGAAGAAGGTCGGCGGTCGGCGACCCCTGTCCGAGATCGTCCACGAAGAACGCTGGTAGGGCGTTCGACCGCCCGGTCTACTGCCAGCGGAACTTCTGGGACGCGATCCCGAAACAGACGACCAGCCAGCCCAGCAGGACGGCGGCGCACACCCACAGCGGCGCGAAGGCCGCCCCGTCCACCATGACCTGGCGCAGCGCGTCGGCGAGGTAGGTCAGCGGGATGAGCCGGGCGATGACCTGCAGGAACGGCGGCATCTGGTCGATCTGGAAGAAGGCGCCCGACAGGAACATCATCGGGAACTGGATCATGCTGGTCATCCCGTTGGCCGCGTCCTCGGTCTTGGCGAACGAGGCGATGACGTAGCCGAGCGACAGGAAGGCGACCGCCCCGAGCGCCACGAACCCGGCCGTCAGGAGCAGGCTCCCCACGACCTCGACCCCGAAGAAGAGCGATCCGACGGCGACGATGATGATCGCCTGGACCATCGCGATGAGCAGGCGCATCAGCACGTTGGAGCCGACGAGCTGCCAGCGCCGGAGCGGGGTCGCCGCGAGTCGCTTGAGGATGAGCTTCTCGCGGTCCGCGACCAGCGGGATGGCCGCGAAGATCCCGACCTGCATGATCGACAGTCCCAGCATGCTCGGGACGAAGTAGCTGATCGCGCTCAGGTTCTGGGTCTGGACGGTCTCCACCACCGGGATCACGATCGGCGGCCGGCCGGCCAGGTTGACCACGCCGAACACGCTGCCGACGACCTGGAAGACTTCCGCCGTCACGTTCGGCCGGGACGGGTCCGTGTAGACCTCCACCTGCGCCGGCGCGCCGGGCGTGCCCTGGCTGTTGGCCACGACGGTCGCGCCGTAGCCGGCCGGGACCACGATGACCGAGTCCACCTTGCCGACCTGCATGTCCGAGATCGCGGCGTCCTGGCTCAGGTCCACCAGGGCGACCCCGGGCTGGGCCGCGAAGTCGGCCCGCAGCTGGGCCGATTCGGTCGAGCCGTCGTCGTCCACCCAGGCGATGGTCAGGTTGGACGATCCGCCCTGGAAGATGAGCCCGAACAGGACGATGAAGACCAGCGGGAAGGCCAGCGTCCAGAAGACGGCCGCGCGATCCCGCATGTAGCTCTTGATATTGGCCCGGGTCAGGGCCATCAGGGCATGCATCGTCGCCTAGTCCCGCAGCGCTCGACCGGTCAGGTCGAGGAAGACGTCTTCGAGCGTGGCGCGCCGGACCCCCAGGTTGGCAGGCTCGACGCCGTGCGCCTCCGCGGCCGCCAGCAGCGCACCGATCGTCGGGGCGACATCGGTCGTGTACAGCAGGACGGCGTCGTCGTCGTGCTTCACGTTCACGACGGCGGGCAGCGCCGCCAGGGTCGCGTCGTCCAGCTCGGGCAGGTGATCGAACCGCACGGCGCGCTCGCGGAACCGTTTCGACACCAGCTCATCGACGGTCCCCATCTCGAGGATGTGGCCGTGATCCATGATGGCCAGCCGATCGCACAGGATCTCCGCCTCCTCCATGTAGTGCGTCGTCAGGAGCACCGTCCGCCCGTCGTGCTTGAGCGACAGGACGAGGTCCCACAGGGCGCGCCGGGCGGCCGGGTCCAGTCCGGTCGTCGGCTCATCGAGGAAGACCAGCTCGGGGCGGTTGACGAGGGCGAGGGCCACGGCCAGGCGTTGGCGCTGCCCGCCGGACAGTTCGCTCGTTCGGGCGTTCCGACGCTCGCCGAGCTCGAGCGCGTCGATCAGTTCGGCGGTCGGGCGCGGGTCAGGGTAGAAGCTCCGGAACAGGTCGATGAGCTCCGTCACCGTGAGCTTGGGGTACATCGCGGCTGTCTGGAGGCTGACGCCGATCCGCGGCTTGAGTGACTCCGCGTTCGTGGCGACGTCGAGACCCAGGACCACCGCCGTGCCGCCGTCCTGGACCCGCAGGCCCTCCAGGATCTCCACGGTCGTCGTCTTGCCGGCGCCGTTCGGGCCGAGCAGCCCGAAGACCTCACCACGCGAGACCTCGAAGTCGATCCCGTCGACCGCGACCAGGTCGCCGTATCGCTTCGTCAGGCCTGCCACCTGGATGACGGCGTCGGTCGCGGTGGCGGCCTGGGTGGTGCTGGCCGTCGCAGCGGGAGTCGACATCCTCCGATGGTGCCACGCGGGCACTGCCGCCCGTCGAGCCGGACCGCGCCGATCGGATCAGTCGAGGTCGAGCGCCGTGGAGCCCTCGACCGAGGCGACATCGTCCTCTGGCGCCGGCGCCCCGAGCCCGAGATACGCGTCGGTGGCCGCTTCAAGGCCCACGTCCGAACCGACCAGCTCGGACAGGATCCACTTCTCCTCGAGCACGTCGCAGTAGGCCTGGATCGGGTCGCGGCCCGGACCGATCGCCGGGACGAGAGCCGCCACGCTCGGCTCCAGGACGTCGCGCAGCCAGCGCTGGGCGGCGTCGCGGTCGTCGAGGCGTGGCTGGCCCTGCGCCTCCAGCCATGCCTGGTATTCGCGCAGGTCGTTGAGCAGCAGGCGCGCCTGGCCTTCGAGCGCGACGATGCCGGTCAGGCGCTGCAGCTCGTGCGCATGGAATCGTCGATTCGCGACCGCGACCCGGACCCGGACCGACCCCTCGTTCGAGCGACTCGGGACGAGCGAGATCTCGTCCACGGCGAAGCCCAGGTCGTTCAGCCGACGGATCCTGGCTCGGACGCTGTGGCGGTCCTCGGGCGAGACGAGTGGCTCGTCGGTCAGCTCGGACCAGACCCCGAGATACGTCGTCCGCACCGTCTCTGCCGCCTGGACCGCGTCGTCGAACGCATCCTCGCGACCCTGCATGGCGCCCAGGTCGGCCAGGCCGAACGCGACGTTCTCCACGAGGATGTCCAGGTCGTAGCTCCGCTGGCCGTCGGACAGTGACGGGTGGATGGCGCTCGTCTCGGCGTCCACGAGGAATGCCTGGATGCGGTCGCCGTCGCGCCGGAACAACGTGTTGGCGAGCGAACAGTCGCCCCAGAAGACGCCGGAGCGATGCAGGTCGACGAGGAGCCACGCCATCGCATCGAGCAGGCGCTCACGGTACGGACCGGGACCGAGCGGGAAGCGCATCAACAGGCGCCGGTACTGGATCGAGTACGTGAGGTACTCGGTCATCAGGATGGCCGCGTCGCGGGCCGGTGCCTCGGCCAGGCCGACGGCGGTCACGGCCGGCAATCCGGCGACCTCGAGGTGACGCAGGACATCGAACTCGGAGCGGGCCACCTTGAGTGGCTCTTCCTTCAGGGCGTAGGTCCGGCCATCCGAGACCAGGAAGCGGACGAGGTGCCGCGAGGGCCCGACCGGCAGCTCACGGAACTGGAGCGAGTCCGTCGGCCAGTCCTCGAGCGGCCGCTCCCAGGGGAGATCGAGGAGCGCCCCGGCGCTGTCGCGCAGCCGGAGCCGCGGGATCGGCGAGACGACCGGCGTCGGCTCGGTCAGAGCTTCTTGCGCAGGTAGGCGGCCACCGTGGCGTCGTACCCGAGCGACTCGTACAGGTGGCGCGCGTCCGGTCGATGGTGGCCGGCGGTGAGCTCGACGAAGGCCGCGCCTCGCTCGGTGCCCAGGCGCTCGGCCTCGCCGATGAGGGCACGACCGACGCCGCGCTCGCGCGCGCCGGCATCCACGACCAGGGCCAGGATGCGGACGATCGAGTCGCCATGCTCGAACCGGGGCAACGCGTGGAGCGCGATGAACCCGAGGAGCGCGCCCTCGTGTTCCGCCACGATCACGGCGCCGTCGGGCGGCGTGAACCTGGCCAGGCGCTCGGCGATGTCGGATGGGCCGGCCGGATAGCCCTCGTCGGTGAACAGGGTGGCGATCGCCTCCGCGTCGGCCGTCGTGGCGGCCCGGAGGGTCATGGCGGCGGTATCGGTCATGGCGTGATGGTACCCGGCCCGGCCGGCACCAGGAGTCGGTGCGGTCCGGTGACGGGGCCGCCCGGCAGGAGGACCTGCGGACCGAACGGGCCGTCGCCGTCGGTCCCGATCGGACGGCGTCCGCCGGCGATGTCGATCGGCGGGCGCGACCGGGCGCGAGCCAGACCGCCACCGGACCCTCGCCGTGCCGGGCCAGGGTCGCCGCGAGTCGGCCCTCGGTGTTCGGCTCGAGCAGGACGACGAGCGGCAGTCCAGGCAGATCCAGCGTCGACGATCCGGCACGACGCCCCGAGGATGGTGTCATCCGGTGCCGCGACGAGCCGCCCTCGCCGACGGACCGAACGTGTCGGCGAAGGCCTGTTCCGCCCGATCGAGCTCGACCGTCGCCCAGCCGAGCGCGAACGCCACGGCGCCAGGCGCGTGCGGCGCATCCTGCGCGATCCGTTCGAGCGCCTCGAGCAGCGCCGCGCCCGGCTCGCGAACGTCAGGCGTCATCCGATCAGGAGCAGGTCCGGGCACGGGCCACCGACCTGGCTGAACCCGACGTTGCGGTACACGCGTTGGGCGACATCGTTCTCGTTGAACACGCCCAGGTAGGTCCAGTCGCTGCCGGCCGCCATGGCGTCCACGGACGCGGCCGCCGTCACGGCCGTCCCGAGCCCCCAACCGCGTGCCCAGGTCGCCGTCCCGATGGACGACAGGTAGCTGGCACCATCGAACGTGGCGCACCGGGCGACGGCCGCCGGGTTGCCGTCCAGGCTGGCGAGGTAGTAGGTGAAGGCCGCGTGGCCCATGGAGGCGGCGGTCTCGGCTTCGATGGCGGTCCGTCGATCCGGGTCCACGGCGAACGCGTCGAGGAGCACGCTCGACGACGTCGCTGGCGGCGTCCTCGTGCCGGCTCGCCGGTCAGGCCGTGGAACCGGTGCAACCGGATGCCCGGGGCGAGCGGGGCGGACGCCCGCTGCGTGGCCGCGTCGGGGTCGGTCAGCACCATCACGGTCCCCCCGCCGACATCGCGAAAGCCGTTCGCCTCGAGTCGGGCGACCAGGTCGTCGGGCGTGTCGTGCAGCGGCGCCGGCCAGATGTGGGGCTGGCGCATGAGCGAGGTGAACAGCACGAGCAACTCGGCCAGGCGCCGGTCGAACCCATCGGGATCGGTCGGCCAGCGGAGCGCCTCGGCACGGTTCCAGAACGGCTCCGGGTCCAGCGGGTCGTGCAGCAGGATGGCGTCGCCGAGGTCGCGGATCTCGCGCCCGGGCAGGGCGTGGACGCGAGCCTCGTGGATGAGCAGGCGGCGCATCGTCGCGTCGTCCACGTCGAGCGGAGTGGTCCGGATGCCGCGCATCGGCCAACGATACCGGGCGAGAACCGGCCGAGCGTGACGAACGTATCGGCTGGTACGGTCCTCGATGACCCGTCCGCCCGACGACATCGCCCAGGAGGCACGCATGACCACCCGTCCGATCCGGATCCTCGCCCTGTTCGCCACGCTCGCCCTGGCCGGTTGTGGCGGGAGCGCCACGAGTGCGGCCCCGAGCGCGGTGGCCTCCGGGGCGCCACCGGTCGAGGCCGCCTGCGCCCCGAGCGGCGATGCCGGGCACGGTCGCGGTCTCGATCAAGGACTTCGAGTTCGCGCCCGCCGCGATCAGCGCCAAGGTCGGCGACGTGATCGGGTTCACGAACGATGGCGAGAAGAGTCACACCGCGACGCTCGACGAGGGCGACTGCGGCACGGAGATCCTGCCGGCCGGCGGGGCGGGCGGGTTGACCTTCAGCAAGGCCGGGACGTACGCCTACCACTGCGCGGTCCACGCGTCGATGACCGGGACGATCGAGATCCAGTAGGCGTCGACCGGGTGCCGGGGCCGCGCCCCGGCCGACGGGTCAGCTCGGGCGCCGCGCCACGAACAGGGAGGCGCCCGACGGCAGGTCGATCAGTTCCGGGGCGTCCAGGTCGGCTTCGGTGAACCACGCACGGAAGCGCTCGCGAGTCGCGAGCGCGGTGCCCTGGTACAGCTCGTCCAGCTGGACCCCGGCGATCAGCTCGCCATGGCGCGTCCGGAACTCGTCCAGGCTGGACGGGAGCGGCCAATCCAGGACGAGTAGCCAGCCGCCCGGCCGCAGGGCCTGCCAGGCCGCCCGCAGGGACTCGACCGGGTCCGCCAGCTGGTGGAGCGCGTACTGGAAGTAGGCCAGGTCGTACGCGTCGACCTTGTCGGGCTTCGTGACCTCCGCCTGGTGGATGGCGATCCGGTCGGCCAGCCCGGCCTGCGCGACGTTGGCCGTGGCCCGGACCACGGAGTCCGGCTGGAACTCCACGCCGACGAGCTCGAGCTCCGGGAACCGGCGGGCCATGGCGATGAGCCAGCGTCCGCCACCGCAGTGGACGTCCACGACCCGGCCACCGTGCGACAGCGTCACCACGAGCTCGGGCAGCGCTGCCAGGGCCTCCCCGAAGAAGACGGCGATGTCCTGCACGGTCAGCCGCTCGATCGACTCGCGGTACCGATCCGGGCGGTCGGCGATGGGACGACCCATCCGGAAGAAGTCGAGCATCCCGGCCCAGTCGAGCGACGCGACCACGGCGTGGACGAACTGGCCGCCGAGGAACTCCGGGCGAGTCTCATCGAGCAGGACCGCGACGATCGCATCGTCCACCGTCGCTCGCCCGTCATCGATGGTGACGAGCTCGTGCGCGTCGGCCGCCCACAGCCAGGCATCGACGGCGGGCTCGACGCAGCCGGTGGCGGTCGCGAGTTCGGAAGCGGTCAAGCCGGCAGGAGCGGCGGCGTGGAGCCGCGCGAACAGGCCGAGTTCTACGCCGAGGTAGACCAGCCAGGTCCGGTGGAAGCCGGCCAGGCTGCCGACCAGGTCGTCGAAGCGATCGTCGAGGGCCATCGTGCGCCGGATTGTCGCATGCGCCGGACATGCAGCGACACCGCCCCGACGAGTCGGGGCGGTGTCGAGTGGGTCGCGGTCCGGTGCCGGTGGCACCCGGGCGTCACTGGGCCAGGCGGAGCTGGTTGGAGATCCGTCCATCGACGATCGGGGCGGCGGCGCCGTTCGAGCCGTTGATGCGCTGGAAGTAGTCCGGGAAGTCGGCCGCGATGGCCGCGTTCTGGGCCTTCAGCCAGGCGGCGTACTGACCCGCGAAGTCCGAGCCGCCGTACGGCGTGACCAGGCTTCGGTCGATGCGCTCGAAGTAGTCCGGGAAGTCGGCGGCGAGCGCGTTCTGGGCGGCGAGCCAGGCCGCGTACTGGGCGCCGAAGTCGGACCCGCCGTACGGGGTGGCCAGGCCGGTGCCCAGCGACACGGACGCGTCGGCATCCTTGGTTGCGGCGATCGCGGCCTGGTTCGCGCCGAGGCCCTTCTGGGCGGCGGTCTGCGGACCGGACATCGTGTCGCCGGTGACGACGGCCGGGCCGGCCGCGGGCTGGGCGACCGTGGACGTGGTCCCGATGCCCTGGCTGATGGCGAGACCGACCGCGCTGACCGCGACGATCCCGACGAGTGCGACAGCCGCGAGCGGGCTGACGTGGTTGATGCGGCCAGTGGTGGCCGTGCTGCTCATGGCGGACATCCGTCCGTACCTCCTTTGCTCCCGGGCCGGGACCGGAACATCCGGTCGATCCGTCCGAGGTCTAGGTGCACTCTCGCCGGGCACGGCCCGAGCGCCATCGGGTCGCGTGCCTACTGGGCCGGACCCCTCGGCCTCATTCTTCGGAGGCGTATCGGGCCGGGTACCTTAGGGATGTCCGGACCTGGCGGCCCGTCGCAACGGTTTGCCACCTGACCGGGTTCTGGAGCTCGATGGATACCGACGACGCACTCATCGCGGGATTGACCGCGAACCTGGACGGCACGTTCGAGGCGCTCGTGCTGGCGCACCAGGATCGGCTGTACTCGATCGCCTTACGGGTCCTCGGCGACCCGGCCGATGCCGAGGAGGCCGCCCAGGACGCCCTGGTCCGGGCCTACCGAGCGCTGGCCGGGTACGACGCGGCCCGGATCCGCGAGCTTGCGGCTTCGGCCGTGGCTGGCGACGATCGTCCTGAACCTGTGCCGGTCCCGGCGGACCCGCGGGGCGGCGACCCGGGCGACGCTGTCGCTGGATGCACCGCTACCGCTCGCCGCGGAACCGCGAGCCGGCGCGGCGACCAGTCCGACGGCCGTGGCCGATCGGCACGCCGAGCGGGCCATCTGGGCGGACCTGCTCCTCCGCCTCTCGCCGTCGCACCGAGAGGCGGTCGTCCTGCGCCATGTCGACGGCCTCACCTATCCCGAAGTCGCCCTCGCCCTCGGCAGGCCCGAGGGCACCGTCAAGGCGCAGGTCCATCGCGGCCTGGCCCAACTGCGCGCCGCCTACGAAGCCGACGCGCGCCTGCATCCCGAGGAGATGACCGCATGACCACCGACGACATCCTGGAGGCGGCGATGACCGATCTCGCGACCACCGCACCGTCCACCCTCGCCCCGGCCGTCCTCGTCGCAGGTCGGCCTGGCCGACCGCTTCGCCCGCATCGACTCCCCCATCGGCCCGCTCGTGGTCGCCTGGAACGGGCTCGGGCGTCTCGGCCGTCGAGGCCGCACCCGATGACGCGACGTTCGAGCGGAACCACCAGGCACGGACCGGGCGCCCGGCCGGGCCGGCGACGATGCCGGCCGAGCTCGAAGCCGCCATCGCCCGTCGGCTCGACGGCGACCGGCGCGTCCGCATCGACCTCGACCTGCGCGGCCACTCGGACTTCGAGCGCGATGTCTGGGCCAAGGCCCTCGAGATCCCGCGCGGCGAAGTCCGGCCGTACGGCTGGATCGCCGGCGAGATCGGCCGCCCGAAGGCGGTCCGGGCGGTGGGGACGGCCCTCGGTCACAACCCGGTCCCGCTCATCGTCCCGTGCCACCGCGTCGTCCGCACGGACGGCACGATCGGCCAGTACTCGCTCGGCGGGCCGGCCAACAAGCGGACGATCCTGCGCGCCGAGGGGCTGGATCCCGAGGGTCTCGAGGACCAGGCCCGGGCGGGCGTCCGCTACCTCGGGTCCGACACGACCCACATCGTGTGCCTGCCGACGTGCCACAACGCCAAGCGCATCACGGCGCCGCACCGGGTGCCGTTCCGGTCGCTCGCCAGCGCGGCGGATGCCGGCTACCGGCCGTGCCGGGTCTGCCGGCCCGACTCCGGCGCGAGCCTCGCGGCCGCCTGACGGGCACGCGGACGCCGGCCGTGGACATCCACGTGCCGGCATCGTAGACTCCCCGCTTGGACCAGCACGCTATGCCAACCGCATCGCGAGACCCGGTCCGGGCCGTCCCTGATCTGGGTCGGGCATGCTCGTCCTGTACGTGGTCTGGGGCTCGACCTACCTCGCGATCGCGATCGCGGTCGACACGTTCCCGCCGTTCATCATGGCCGCGATCCGATTCGGCCTGGCCGGGATCATCCTCCTCACCTGGTCGATCCTTCGTGAGCGTCGCTCGTTCGTCTGGCCGACACGACGCGAGTGGCGCGATTCGGCCATCGTCGGCGCCCTGCTGCTCGGTGGCGGGATGGGCTTCGTCGCGTGGGGTGAACAGACCATCCCGTCTGGCATCGCGGCGCTCATCATCGCCACGATGCCCGTCTGGATCGCCGTCCTGGGCGGCATCTTCCTCGGGCGAGCGGCTGCCACGGCTGGCCGTCGCGGGCATCCTCGTCGGATTCGCCGGCGTCGCCATCCTCGTCGGTCCGTCCGCATTCGGCGGCGTCGGCGCGATGGATCCAGCCGGCGTCGCCGCGATCCTGCTGTCACCGGTCGCGTGGGCCTCGGGCTCGCTCTTCGCCTCCCATCGGGCGTCCCTGCCGAACCGACCGCTGGTCGCCGACCGGCGCCCAGATGGTCACCGGCGGCGCCGTCCTCGCGGTCATGGGCGCTGGTCACCGGGGAGTGGCAGACGTTCGACCCGGCGGCGATCTCGAGAGACTCGTTCCTCGCGTTCGTCTACCTCACGATCGTCGGCAGCCTGCTGGCCTACACGACGTACAGCTGGCTGCTCGGCGTCGCTCCCCTGCCCCTCGTCTCGACCTATGCCTACGTGAACCCGATCGTCGCGGTGATCCTCGGCTGGCTGATCCTGCAGGAGCCGATCGATGCCCGGACGCTGATCGCCGGCGCCATCATCGTCGTGGCCGTCGCGCTCATCGTGACCGTCGCGCGGACGGATGACCCGGCCCCGCGTCACAGACCGTGGCTGCGGTCACGCCTCCGCCAGGATCGTCCGCGTCACCTGTCGTGCGAGCGCCATGATCGTGATCATCGGGTTGACCCCGATCCCCGTCGGGAACAGGGAGCCGTCCGCGACGTAGAGGCCGGGGATCACGGCATCACCCCTCGAACTCATCCGTACCCGGCCGCCCGTGTCGCACGGATGCGTGGCCGCGTCGGCGCCCATCCGGACCGAGCCCATCTGGTGGGCCGAGAAGACGGCCGCACGGTTCGGGCTGAAGTCGAAGGCGGCGAGTCGCCGCTCGAAGGCCGCGAAGTCCGTCCCGTCGCGGCCGAACCAGGCCGGTGGCGACCCGGCGGCCACGATCTCCGATCGCGCCGGCGGCCCGGGCCAACCGGGCCATCGACACGAGCCCGTGGCGCATCGTCGCGATCCCCTTGGCGTCGAGGGTGTAGTCGAGCCGGACGCGGCCCGCCTTCGTCAGGGTCGCCCGACCCTCACCGCCATCACGGGTGACCGCGATGAGCGGCGTCAGGAAGCGGGCCAGATCCATCGTGGCCTCGTGGGCCGCCCGCCCTTCCCAGG
This sequence comes from uncultured Chloroflexia bacterium, assembly GCA_963738475.1. Taxonomy (GTDB): domain Bacteria; phylum Chloroflexota; class Limnocylindria; order Limnocylindrales; family CSP1-4; genus SPCO01. Next base: position 150,509 of record CAVTWU010000028.1, on the reverse strand, counting down.
GCAGGGCCAGGGCGAGCAGGCCGGGATGCCCGGGCGCCGCCTCGATCGACGTACCCGTTCCGGTCCGCCGTCGCGTCCCCGAATTCGAGCGACCGCGCCCCCTGCATCGTGCCGCGCCACATGTCGACCGGTTCGGCCAGGCGGCCGGCCACGACCGGCACCGGGTGCAGTCGCAGGTGCCGGCCGATCGACGGGTGATCGATCCCGGTCGCCTGCAGGATCGCCGGGGTCCGCAGGGCGCCCGGCGGACAGGACGACGATCGGGGCACGCACGACGATCCGGCGAGTGAGCGGCACGCCGGGGCGCCCGGGGGCGTCGAGCGGCTGGTCGGTCAGCGCGTCCGTCACCAGGGCGTTGCCTTCGACGCCGACCGCGCGACCGCCCTCGAGCAGGACGCGCAGGACGCGGACCCGCGGGACGATCCGGGCGCCCGCCGCGTGGGCGTTGCGCGAGATGGACCCGGATGCCGGACTGCTTCGTGCCCCTCGTGCACCCGAACGGACAGCTGCCGCACTCGTCGCAGTCCGTCGCGTTCCGCCGCGTCGGACGCGGCCTCCCAGCCGAGGGCTTCGGCGCCACGCAGGATCGCGGCGTCCTTGGGCGGGATCCCGGTGGACTCGGTCGACGCCCAGCTCCGCGCTCCACGGCGTCGACGTCCTGCTCCCACGCGGTGCCGGTCACGCCGGGCAAGCCGTGTTCGGTCGTCCACTCGTCGCGGACGGCCTCCGGGGCCGCGATGCTGGTCATCCAGTTGACGAGCGTGCCGCCGCCGACGCCACTGCCCGGACAGCATCGTGATCGCGCCGTCCCACGTGGCGAGGAGGCCGTGGTTCAGGTAGTGCCGGTCGAAGGCATCGAGCTCGTTCGTCGGCATCGTCCGCTCGTCGGCGAACGGTCCGGCTTCCAGGACGATGACGGACCGCCCGGCCTCGGCCAGCGCCGCCGCCGCGATCCCGCCGCCCGCGCCGGATCCGACGACCACGGCGTCCGCGTCCATGACCAGCGGGTCGTCCGGCGAGCCGTCGTCGAACGGCAGACGGGTCGGCACGATCGGGGTCGGCTCGGCGGCGATCGGGCGCGGATCCGCCTCGTACCCGATCCGGGCGAGCCGCGGGTTCGGGGCGTCAAGGCCGGGATCCGCATAGGCCAGGAAGGTCATCAGCTTGCGGAACGCCCCGAACGCGGACCGTCGCAGGCCCAGCCGAGAGCCGGCCCAGCCGAGCAGGTAGCGCTCGCGGGCCTCCGGCGACATGTCCCCGAACGCCCGCGGGCCGCCACCCAGGGCAAGGTTGACGAGCGGTCGCTCGATGAGGCCGAGGACGAGCTTGAGCTGGGCGACCTGCTCCGGGTCGGCGGCTCGTGTGAACGCCTCGGCGGCAAGGGTGGCGCGCCGGGCCGAGTCGCCGCTGACGAACGTGTCCGCCAGCGTCGGCGAGGGTCGCGAGTTCGCGCTCCGTCCAGCCCAGCGCGGAGGCCGCGGTCGAGGCGGCCTCGGTCACGCGGTCGGGCGCTCCCAACCCTGGGCCGGCCACGGCTGGCAGCGCAGCGGCTTGTCCTCGCGATAGCCCATCGCGTAGTCGGCCTGGATGAGCGTGTGCAGCTGGCTCGTGCCCTCGTAGATCACGGCGGCCTTCGAGTTGCGCAGGTAGCGCTCGACCGGGAACTCGTTGCTGTAGCCGTTCGCGCCGTGGATCTGGATCGCGTCCAGCGCGGCCTGCACGGAGTGCTCCGTGGCGTGCCACTTGGCCAGGCTCGTCTCGCGCGTGTTGCGCAGGCCCTGGTTCTTGAGCCAGGCGGCGCGCCAGACGAGCAGCCGGCCGATCTCGGTGCCGGCGGCCATCTTGGCGATCATCTGCTTGACGAGCTGGTGCTCGCCGATCTCCTGGCCGAAGGTTCGCGCTCGTGGGCGTACTTGACGCTCGCATCGAGGCAGGCCTGGGCGAGCCCGACGGCGCCGGCCGCGACCGTGAACCGGCCCTGGTCGATGGCGCTCATGGCGATGAGGAAGCCCTCGCCCTCCTCGCCGATCCGGTTCTCGACCGGGACGGGGACGTCGTCGAGGTTGATCAGGCCGGTGTTGCCGGCCCGGATGCCGAGCTTGCCGTGGAGCGTGCCGGTCGTCAGGCCGGCCATCCCGCGCTCGAGCATGAACGCGGTCACGCCCCGGTGCTTCTTCGTCCGGTCGACCGAGGCGAAGACCAGGAAGTGGTCGGCGATGTCGGCGAGCGAGATCCAGAGCTTCGAGCCGTTGAGGCGGTAGACGTCGCCGTCGCGGCGGGCCGTGGTCTGGAGGCTGCCGGCGTCCGTCCCGACGCCCGGCTCGGTCAGGCCGAACGTCGCGAGCTTCTCGCCGCGGGCCTGCGGGACGAGCCAGCGCTGGCGCTGCTCCTCGGTCCCCCACTGGAGCAGGGCCAGGGAGTTGAGCCCGACGTGGACGCTCTGGACGACCCGGAACGCCGTGTCGGCGCGCTCGAGCTCCTCGCACAGGATGGCGAAGCTCGTGTAGTCCATCCCGGCGCCGCCGTACGCCTCCGGGACCGGCGCGCCGAGGAAGCCCATCTCGCCCATCTTCGCGAAGATCTCGCGGTGGACCTCGCCCTTCTCGTCCCACTCGCGGATGTGCGGCAGGATCTCGGCCTCGGCGAAGGCGCGAACGCTGTCGCGGACGAGCTTGTTCTCATCGGTCAGGGCGAATTCGACCACGGGTCCTCCATCGTCAACGGTGCTCCGGCGATTGTAGGCGTCGGCGCCCGACCCGATACACTCGCGACCATGGACACCGCCCCCAACCTGACGCCCGTCCTGGGCCGCTACTACCAGCGCGAGTGGAGCCACGGCAGCGGCCATCGGCTGTACGACACGGCCGGCAAGGCCTACCTCGACTTCGCCAACGGGATCGCCGTGACGTCGCTCGGCCACGCGCATCCGCGGGTGACGGCCGCGATCCACGCCCAGGTCGACAAGCTGATCGGCCCGGTCTCCGCGCTCGGCTTCACCGAGCCGATCTCGCGCCTCTCGACCGAGCTCGCCGCGACGTTCCCGGACCCGCTCGACTCGGTGTTCTTCCTCAATTCGGGGTCGGAGGCGATCGACGCGCGCGCTCAAGCTCGCCCGCCGCGTCACCGGCCGACCGGGGATCATCGCGTTCCGGGGCGGGTTCCACGGGCGGACGTTCGGGGCGACGAGCGTGACGACCTCGAACCTCAACTACCGGACCGGCTACGAGCCGCTGCTGCCCGGCGTCTACTTCGCCCCGTTCCCGCTCGTGTACGACGAGTTCGACGGGGACGAGGCGGCCGCGACCGAGGCCTGCCTGGCGGTCCTGCGATCGCTCTTCGAGACGGTCATCGCCCCGTCGAAGGTCGGCGGCGATCCTGATCGAGCCGGTCCAGGGCGAGGGCGGCTTCAACCCGGCGCCGGCGGCGTTCCTGCAGGGGCTGCGCGAGCTGTGCGACGAGCACGGCATCCTGCTCATCGCCGACGAGGTCCAGTGCGGCTACGGGCGGACCGGGAAGATGTGGGCGTTCGAGCACGCCGGGATCGTGCCGGACGTCGTGTGCGTCGCGAAGGCGATCGCCAACGGCCTGCCGCTGTCGGCGATCGTGTCGTCGCGCGACCTCCAGGAGCGCTGGGGCCGTGGCGCGCACGGGTCCACGTATGGCGGGAACCCGGTGGCGTGCGCGGCCGGTCTGGCCGTCCTGGAGACGTTCCGCGAGGAGTCGCTCATCGAGAACGCGGCCGCGCGCGGGGCGGAGCTGACGGCCGGACTGGGGCGGATCGCGGCCGAGGACGATCGGATCGGCGACATCCGGGGACCCGGGCTGATGGTGGGCGTGGAGTTCGTCCGGGACCGGACCACGCGTGAGCCGGACGGCCTGCTGCCGGATCGGCTGAGCGCGGCCTGCGCGGATGCCGGCCTGCTGGTCCTGACCTGCCGGCCGCTCGCACGAGGTCATCCGCTGGCTGCCGCCGATCGACGTCACCTCGGCCGAGATCGCCGAGGCGGTCGAGATCTTCGGGGAGACGCTCGCGGCGCAACCGAGGGTCTAGCCGGTCGCGGCGCCGGGTCGCGGGCGCGCGGTCGACGGCGCATTGGAGCCGACGCCATTGACACTCATCGCCCGGCGGCGCACGCTCGTGACACGATGAATATCGGTCCCAATCCCCTCGCGGCCGACGCGGCGCGTCGGGCGCTCGTCGAGAACGATCGACTGGACGCGAATCACAACGACGCGTCTGCCAGCGAGCGCGCAGCCCTGGATGCCGAGGAGCTCCGGGATCTCGAGCGGTCGCTCTACGCGACGCTCCAGCACGACGGCCGCGACGGCCGCCCCTCGGTCCTCTGCGACCCCGCCGAGCCGCCGAAGCCTCATCGCCCGCCTCTTCCGCCGCGCGCTACGTCCCGGACAGCAACGAACGCCCGACAGGGTCGGACGCTCGGCGTGGATCGCGTGGGTCAGGTGGACGGCCGCTACGAGCGGCCGGGGATCAGCGGTTCTGGGACAGGAACTTGATCACGTCGTCGTAGCGGAAGCGACGATCGCCGCGCTTGCAGACGCGGTAGAAGGGCAGCTCACCACGGTCGCCCAGGCGCTTCACGGTGTTGACGTGCAGGTGGAGCATCTCGGCGACCTCGGTCGCCGTGAGCATCGGTCCAAGTTCGTTGACGGCCATCGATGCCATGTGGTCGTTGCCTCGATTCAGTGCACTTGTCGGCGGTTCCGGGACCCCACGGTGGTCAGGGGTATGGTCCGTGCCGCTGCGAGGCAGAGCGTATGGGTGGAGTGTGGGTAGCGGGAAGCCGTACTTTGGGGTACCCGCCAGTACCAACCGTCCGTGGCCACGCTCGGGAGCGGCCCCGCCACGCTCGAGTTCAGTCGCCGCCACGCTCGAGTTCAGTCGCCGCGGCCGACTCGATACGCATCGGACACGCCCCGCGCCGCCGCCACGACGTGGACTTCCACGTCCGGAAGCGCCGTCAGGAGGCGATCCACGACGGTCCCCTTGCGGAATCGCTCCACGGATCCGGTCGGACGGTACGGGAGCACGATCTGGCTGATCCGCCGATCTCGAGCGACACGCAGGATCGCCTCGACGGGATCGTCCGCCTCGACATAGACGACCTCCGCCCCAAGGTCCACCGCGTCGTCCAGGTGCTCGCGCAGGTCGCGCTGGCGGTCACGCGAGCCGGAGCTGGCCGTCGACGGGGCGTCGACCACGAGGGCCAGGAATGGCGCTCGAAGGGACGCCGCCATCGCCGCGCCTCGACGCAGCGCCCGCGGTGTCGAGGGAGCGTCGTCCACGTACACCAGGATCCGCTCGGTGAGGGCGCTCGCCCCCGTCCCGCCGCCGATCGTCTCGAGTTGCGCATCGACCCGCCCGGCCACGAACCGCAGCGACTGCTCGCGCAGCGCGGTCAGGTTCGATTCGGTGAAGAACCGGTCGAGGGCGACCGCGGTCCGTTCGGGCGGATAGACGTTGCCGTGACGCATCCGCTGGCGCAGGGCGTGCGGGCTCATGTCGACGAGCTCGATCTCGGAGGCGCGCGCGAGGACCTCGTCCGGGATGCGTTCGTTGACCGGTGCACCGGTGATGGTCGCGACGGCATCCGCAGCGGACTCGAGGTGCTGGATGTTGCAGGTGCTGACGACGTCGATCCCGGCCTCGAGGATCGCCTCGATGTCCTGCCAGCGCTTGGCTCGTGCGGATCCGGGCGCGTTCGTGTGGGCGAGCTCGTCGATGAGGGCGACCTCGGGTCGTCGAGCGATGACGGCGTCGGTGTCCATCTCCTCGACGACGACACCCCGGTACTCGACCCGGCGGCGCGGGACGACCTCCAGCCCGTCGATCAGCGCGGCGGTCCCCGGACGCCCATGCGTCTCGACGAAGCCGACGACGAGGTCGGTGCCGCGCTCGATCCGGCGGTGGCCCTCCTCCAGCATCCGGTACGTCTTGCCGACCCCCGGCGCCATGCCGAGGTACACGCGCAGCCGGCCCCGGCCACCCTGCGTGTCCGGATCTCCGGCCGTTCGGGCCAGCATCTCGTCGGCGGTGGGTCGGTCGTCTCGGTCGGTCATGGCGTCAGGGATCCGTCCAGGTCAAGGTTCACCAGCAGGACGTTCACGCGGGGCGCCCCGATGAACCCCAACGATGCGCCTTCGGTGTGCCGGTCGATGGCGGCCCGGACCACGGCCGGTTCGATCCCGCGGGCGGCGGCGATCCGCGCGACCTGGTACGCCGCCGCCGCTGGACTGATGTGCGGGTCCAGGCCGGATGCGGACGTCGTGATGAGGTCCACCGGGATGGGCGCATCGCCGTTGGCGGCCTGGTAGCGGGCGACCTCGGCGGCGACCCGGTCGATCAGGGTCTGGCTCGTCGGGCCGAGGTTGGATCCGGACGATGCCTCGCCGTCGTACCCGTCACCCGCCGCCGAGAGGCGGCCCCACAAGTAGCGATCGTCCGTGAACGCCTGGCCGATCAGCACGGAACCCACGGCCCGGCCGTCCACCGTCGATCAGCGATCCATTCGCCTGCGACGGGAAGGCGACCCCGGCGATCGCGGTCACGAGCAGCGGATACGCGACGCCCGTCAGCAGCGTCAGGACCAGGAGAGCCCCGATCGCCGGCCGAAGCTGACCCCGGATGAACGAGGACATGACGCGTGACTCCTAGGCGAGACCGAGGCCGGCGACGACGACGTCGATGACCTTGATCCCGATGAACGGGGCGATGAGGCCGCCCAGGCCGTAGATGAGCAGGTTGCGCCGAAGCAACTCGCCGGCAGGAGCCGCGCGGTACGCGACGCCGCGCAGGGACAGCGGGATGAGCGCGACGATGACCAGCGCGTTGAAGATGACGGCCGACAGGATCGCGCTCTCGGGGGTCGCGAGACCCATGACGTTCAGTGCGTCCAGCTCCGGATACGCCGCGATGAACAGCGCCGGCACGATGGCGAAGTACTTGGCGACGTCGTTCGCGATCGAGAACGTGGTGATCGCGCCGCGCGTGATGAGCAGCTGCTTGCCGATCGCGACGACCTCGATGAGCTTGGTCGGGTCCGAGTCGAGGTCGACCATGTTGGCCGCCTCCTTGGACGCCGACGTGCCGCTGTTCATCGCCATGCCGACGTCCGCCTGGGCGAGCGCCGGGGCGTCATTGGTGCCGTCCCCGGTCATCGCCACGAGGTGGCCCTCGGCCTGCTCGCGCCGGATGATCGCGATCTTGTCCTCGGGTCGAGCCTCCGCGTGGAAGTCGTCGACGCCGGCCTCCGCGGCGATGGTCCGGGCCGTCAGCGGGTTGTCGCCGGTGATCATGATCGTCCGGATGCCCATCCGGCGAAGCTCGGCGAACCGCTCGGCCAGGCCCGGCTTGACCGTGTCCTTGAGCTCGATGACCGCGAGCGCCTGACCACCGCTCCGCACGACCAGTGGCGTCGCACCGCGGGAGGCGATGGCATCGCTCAGCGTGCCCAGCTCGACCGGCGCCTCGCCATCGAGTTGCGCCCGGATGGCGTCCACCGCACCTTTCAGCACGAGCGAGCCATCGACGAGGCGAACGCCGCTCGTCCGCTCCTCGGCGCTGAACGGGATCGCCTCGACGATCGTCGTGCGCATGCGCCGCTTCGTCCGGCGCGGAGCCGGTCAGCGCGGTCAGTCGCTCGCGCGCCAGCTCGGCGATGGACCGGCCCTCGGGCGTCTCGTCATCCAGCGAGGCGATCAGGGCGGCGAGCAGTGCGGCCGCCTCCGCGACCCCGGGGAGTGGCTGGATGCTCGAGGCGAGCCGGTTGCCGAACGTGATCGTGCCCGTCTTGTCGAGCAGCAGGACGTCCACGTCCCCGGCGGCCTCCACGGCCCGCCCGCTCATCGCCAGGACGTTGAACCGCGCGACCCGGTCCATGCCGGCGATCCCGATCGCGGACAGCAGCCCGCCGATCGTGGTCGGGATGAGGCAGACGAGCAGCGCCACGAGCACGACGACGCCGAGCGTCGTGCCCGCGTACTCGCCGAACGGGCGCAGCGTGACCGTGGCCAGGAGGAAGACCAGCGACAACCCCGTCAGCAGGATGGACAGCGCGATCTCGTTCGGGCGTCCGCTGGCGCTTGGCGCCCTCGACGAGGGCGATCATCCGGTCCAGGAAGGTCTCGCCCGGGTTGGCCGTGATCCGGATGACGAGTTCGTCGCTGGTCAGCGTCGTGCCGCCGGTGACCGTGCTCCGGATGTCCGTGCCCGGCTCCTTCAGGACCGGGGCGGACTCGCCGGTGATGGCCGCCTCGTTGACGTACGCCACGCCCTCGATCACGTCGCCGTCGCCCGGGATCGTCTCGCCGGCCCGGACCACGACGACGTCGCCGGCCCGCAGCTCGGATGAGCCGACGTCCACGAGCGAGCCGTCCGGGCCGCGCCGCCTCGCGCTCGTCTCGGAGCGGGTGCGCCGAAGGCTGGAGGCCTGGGCACGACCACGCGCCTCGGCGATGGCCTCGGCGTACGTCGCGAACAGGACGGTGAACCACAGCCACAGGCCGATCTGGAACTCGAAGCCGAGGCCGCGCCCGACCTCGTCGGCCGGCGGCGTCGCGACGCCGGTCAGGTCCGCGACCCAGACGAGCGTGACGATGACGGCCGCCAGTTCGACCATGAAGATGACCGGATTGCGAGCGAGCGTCCGCGGATCGAGCTTGCGGATGGCTTGCGGGACGGCCGCCCGAAGCAGTGTCGGATCCAGGATGCCGCGCGACCGCGATGGGTTCGGCTGACCACTCGCACCGCCACTGCCGCCCGCTGCCCTGGGCCTCGCGCTCGGCCCGCTGGGCTCGACGACTGCCACGGGTCGTATCGATCACGGACTGCTGCCAGCTCATGGGACCGTGACCCCCGCGTTCATGAGCAGCTCCTCGACGACCGGGCCAAGGGCCAGCGCCGGGAAGAAGGTCAGCGCGCCGACGATGACGATCACACCGATGAGCAGACCGACGAAGAGCGGACCGGTCGTGGGGAAGGTCCCGAGCGATGGCGCCACGCGTCGCTTGCCCGCCATGGACCCGGCGATGGCCAGGATCGGCAGGATCATCCCCCACCGGCCGACCAGCATCGCCACGCCGCCGAACACGTTGTAGAAGGGGCTGTTGCCGGTCAGGCTCGCGAACGCGGACCCGTTGTTGGCGGACTGGCTCGTGAAGGCGTACAGGATCTCGCTGAAGCCGTGCGGGCCATCGGAGGACGGGCCGGCCAGGCCGGCCGGCGTCACGGACGCCGAGTGCCGTGAACCCGAGGATGCTGGCCGCCACGACGAGGACGACGATCATCGCCATCTTCATCTCGAAGGCCTCGACCTTCTTGCCGAGGTACTCGGGTGTCCGTCCGACCATCAGGCCGGCGATGAACACGGCCAGGATCGCGAACACGAGGATGCCGTACAGGCCGGCTCCGACGCCGCCCGGGGCGATCTCGCCGAGGACCATGAGGACCATCGCCACGCCCCCGCCGATCGGCAGGTAGCTGGCGTGCATCGAATTCACGGAGCCGGTGCTCGTGCCGGTCGTGACCGCGGCGATAGATCGAGCCATCCACCGCGCCGAAGCGGAGCTCCTTGCCCTCCATGTTGCCGAGCGCGCCATCGATGCCGGCGGCGTACTCCGGGTTCAGCCGGATCTCGCTGCCGATCGCCACCAGGGCGCCCGTCCCGAGGATGACCGCCATCGCGGCGAACAGGACCCAGCCCTGGCGCTGATCCCCGGCCAGGCGCCCGAACGTGTAGGTCAGCGCGAATGGGATGGCCAGGATGAGGACGAGCTGGACCCAGTCGGTCAGCGGGTTCGGGTTCTCGAAGGGATGGGCCGCATTGGCGTTGAAGAAGCCGCCGCCGTTCGTGCCGAGCTCCTTGATCGCCTCCTGCGATCCCACCGGCCCGAGGGCGATCGTCTGTTGCCCGCCCACGATGGTGTCCACGGTGACCGAGCCGCTCAGGGTCTGGATGACGCCCTGGCTGACCAGGAACACGGCAGCGACCGTGGCGATCGGCAGCAGGATGTACAGGGTGATCCGCACGAGATCCACCCAGAAGTCGCCGACCGTCGACGCGGACCGACGGACGAGGCCGCGGACCAGCGCGATCGCGATGGCCAGGCCGGTCGCCGCGGAGACGAAGTTCTGGACGGTCAGCCCGACCATCTGGGTGAGATGGCTGACGCCCGTCTCGCCGGCGTAGTTCTGCCAGTTCGTGTTGCTCACGAAGCTGACGGCCGTGTTGAACGCGAGGTCCGGCGTCATGCCGACGGCCCCGGTCGGGTTCAGCGGGAGGCCTCCCTGGGACAGGAGCAGCACGAACAGGAAGACGATCGAGGACAGGGCGAACACGACGACGCTGACCGCGTAGCCGGCCCAGGTCTGTTCGGCGTCGGCGTCGATCCCCAGGACCCGGTAGGTGCCGCGTTCGACGGGTCCAAGGATCGGCGACAGGACCGTCCGCTCGCCCATGACGACCCGGGCGATGTACGACCCGAGCGGCCGGGCGATGGCGAGGAGGACGACGAGCAGGCTGGCCAGGACCAGCATCCCGGCCACGATCGGTGGCATCAGAACGACTCCGCGCGGATCAGGGCGATGAGGAGATACACGCCGACGGCGATCGCCAGCACGAGGCCCAGCAGGTCCATGCCGCTCATCGCGCCAGCCGCTCGACCGTGTCGAGCAGGGTCTCGAGGGGATAGGGCTTCGGCAGGAAGCCGGCGGCGCCGGCGGCGCGCAGTCGGTCCGGCGAGACGGCCATGGCGCTCGCGACGACGACGGGCGGGTCGCCCGCGGCGACCAGCGACGAGCTGCCGATGAGCGACCAGCCGGTCTCACCCGGCAGGTTGATGTCCAGGAGCACGATGGACGGACGCAACCCCGCATCGAGGACGGTCAGTGCCTCTTCCGCGGTCGGGGCGACCGTGACCTGGTGGCCGTGCGCGCCGAGGTGTCGCGCGAGGATCCCGGCCAGGAGATCGTCATCCTCCACGAGGAGGACCGACACGCCCGTCCGTGGCGTCGATGGGTCGCCGGTCCCCCCGGCCAGCTCGGTCATGCCGGCAGGACGACGCGAACGTCGCAGCCAGCCTCGTCCGACCGCCACAGCGGGCGAAGGATGACGCCGGCGGCATCGGCGGCGGGGCGAACGATGGCCATGGCCGGTTCGGCCAGTCGCAGTCCGGCCACCTCCGCGGATCGCGCCCCGCCCGTGGCCACCAGGCGGATCGCGCCAAGCAGCAGGTCGGTCTCGCGGTCGAGCGTCAGACGGACGTCCTCGGCTCCTTCATGTGTCATGTCTCGAGCGTCGCACCGGCCCCCAAGAGGCAGGTCGGGCTCGAGGCCGGTCAGGCGCTCAAGGAGCACTCAAGACGTCGACCACGCGATACCCGACCCCGGGCTCGGCGACGATCAGGCCGTCAAGGGCGCCGTCCGGATCGGCGGCCGCGATCTTGCGCCGGATCTGGCTCACGTACACGTGCACGTAGTGCGCCTCGTCGCTGTAGGCCGTCCCCCACACCGCACGGAGCAGCCGACCGTGGGTGACGAGCCGCCCCACGTGCGACAGCAGCACCTTGAGGACCTCGAACTCGCGCGGCGACAGGTGGACCGGACGGTCGCCGACCCTGACATCGTGATGGGCCACGTCGAGGGTCAACGTCCCGACGCGAAGGAGGCCGTCGGCCTCGGCCGCGGGTCCGGCGGCCCGGCGCAACAGCGCTCGGATCCTGGCGCGGAGCTCGGTCATCCCGAACGGCTTGGTGACGTAGTCGTCGGCGCCCAGCTCCAGGGCGGCGACCTTGTCCGCCTCGCGATCGCGGGCCGACAGGATGAGGATCGGCGTGGTCGCCTCGCGACGGATGCGCCGGACCACGGCCATGCCGTCATCGTCCGGCAGGCCCAGGTCCAGGACGATGAGGTCCGGCCGGGCCGCCTCCCAGGCGAGCATCGCCGCGGCGACGGTGCCGACCTCGGTGACCACGTGGCCGCTGCCGCGCAGGTAGGTCGCGACGGCCTGGCGCGTGTCGAGGTCGTCCTCGACGAGCAGGATGGCGGCGCCGGCCGGGTGGTCGGCCGGATCGGACGGCCCCGACGCTCACGCCGGATCCTCCCGAACGGGACCAGCCCGCAGGGCGATGTCGATCGCCAGCCCGCCGAGGACGCTGCGGCGCGCCTGGACCGTCCCGCCCATGGCCTCGACCAGGCCCTTGACCACGGCCAGGCCCATGCCGGTCCCGCGTCGGGCGCCTTCGCCGCTGCGCGGGACCCGATAGAACTTGTCGAACAGGCGAGGCAGGGCGTCGTCGGGCACGCCCGGCCCGTCATCCTCGATCGTCAGCCGGACCCGGTCCGGGCCATCGGCCACCGCCTCGACCGCGACCTTCGCACCGGGTCCGGCGTACTTCGCGGCGTTGTCCAGCATGTTGGTCAGGACCTGGCCGATGAAGACTTCGTCGACGAGGACGGGCGGGAGGCCCTCGGGGATGTCGGTCCGGACGTCCCGGTCGCGCAGGACGGCCAGGCGCGCGACGGCATCGTCGACCAGGTCCCGCAGGGCGAACAGCCCGGCATGCGGCTGGAGCTCGCCGGCCTCGATCCGGCTCATGTCGAGCAGATCCGAGACGAGCCGATTGAGCCGGTCCGCCTCACGATCGATCGAGGCGGCGATCTCCCGCCGTTCGTCCTCAGGCCACGACACGTCCGGATCCATCAGCGTGCCTGCGGCCGCGCGGATGGACGCCAGCGGGGTCCGCAGGTCGTGCGACACCGAGTCGAGGAGGGCGGACTTGAGGGCATCGCCGCGCCGCACGACCTCCGCCGTGGTCGCCTCGCGCAGGAGGCGGTCTCGCTGGATGGAGCGGCCGATCTGGTCCGCCGCCGCGGCCAGGACACGGTTCTCGCCACGGACCGGCTGACCCAGGCCACGTGGTCGAAGCGCCCAGATCGACCCGCGGGCGGCCCCGTCGACCTCGATGGCCACGCGGTAGGCCTCCTCGGTCGCTTGCCCGTCCGCTGGTCGCGTCCCTGGCCGTCCGGTCCGGGCGGGGGCGTGGACGCGGACCCATACCGCCGGCTCGTCGCCGGGCTTCCGGCTCAGCACGTGTTGGACGGCGGTCGGCGGGGTCACCCCGATGCCCGCGGTGTCGGCCAGGACCCGCTCGGTCGGTCCCTCGCCGTCCGTCACCCAGACCCTGGTCATGCGCGTGTCGTGCGCGCAACCGATCCACGACGACGGGCAGGGCCTCCGCGGTCGTCGTGGCCGTCGCGAGGGCTCGGCTGACGCTGAAGAGCGCGCGCGCCTCGCGTTCGTCGGCCAGGGCGGCCTCGGCCCGATCGCGTTCCTGCCCCGCGAGCCGTCCCACCACGACACCGACGACCAGCAGGAGCAGGAGCGTGACCCACTCGGCGGCATCGGCGACGTTGAAGGCGAACCGCGGCTCGACGAACAGGACGTCGTAGAGCAGGAACGCCCCGAATGCCGTCGCGACGGCCGGGCCGGTGCCGGCCACGACAGCCACCGCGACGACGGCCAGGAGGTACGCCGGCGACGCGTCGGGCAGATCCACCTGGGTCTCGAGGATCCACACGAGGGCGGTGGCCAGGGCGAGACTGCCGGCGACGAGGGCCGCCACCCGGGCGACGGGAAGCCAGCGAGCGCGGGAGGCGTCCATCCCGCGATGGTATGTCAGCGCTTGCCGCGGACGATGCGCCGGGCGTCGCGGCTGACCCGCAGGAAGCTCGTGAAGTGGGCCCACGGCCGGATGTGGCTGGGCTCACCCTCGTAGATCGTCCGGATCGGGACCCAGTCGATCGGGAGGCCGAGCGCGATGCAGCGCGCGATCATCTCGACCTCGAACTCGAAGCCCTGCTCGTCGCTATCGAGCAGGGCCGTCATCAACTGGCGCCCGATGAGCCGGTAGCCCGACTGGTTGTCCGGGATGTTGCGGCCCACAGCGGCCGAGAAGACCCAGCCGCCGATCGAGTTCGACAGACGACGGACCGGCGGCATCTCGCCGAAGTCTCGCCGGCCGATGATCAACTCGGGCCGTGACGCCTCCCAGGCGGCGAGGAAGAGCGGGATCTCGGCCGGATCGTGCTGGCCGTCCGCGTCCAGCGTGACGACCGCCTCGCAGCCCGGCCTCCAGGGCGTGACGGAACCCGCGTCGCAACGCCGCCCCCTTGCCGGCGTTCGGGCGACTGGATGAGGACGGTCGCGCCGGCGGCCTCGGCCTGGGCGGCGGTGTCGTCGGTGGAGCCGTCGTCCACGACCAGGACAGGGAGGAAGGCCCGCGCTCCCCCCACGACGGTGGCGATACGCGGGCCCTCCTGGTAGCCCGGGATCAGCGCGAGGATGATGTCCACGCGTGAACCCTAGCAACTCCGAGGCGGACGGGCGTCTAGGGGCTGGTCGATCCGTTCAGCGTCTCGAGCAAGGTGTCCTCGGCGGCGGCGCGATCGGCGGCGCTCAGGTACTCGACGTTCGGCGTCCCCTCGACCGGCCGCGTGAAGCCGACCTCGGGGCCCTCGGCCTCCTCGACGTCCACCCGGGCGGCGCTGAAGGTCCCGAGCGGGTATCCGGCGGCCAGCGCGGCGGCGAGCGGATCCCACAGGAAGTAGCTGCCGCCGGTCATGAACGGTTGCGCATCGAAGAGCTCGGTGAGGACCGTGGCGCCCGGGCCGGTCGCCTCCTGTCGGACCCGCTGCACGTACGCCTCGGTGACCGGCACCTGGTTGGTCCCGTCGAGGCTGACGAGGCGGACCGTCAGCCCGGCGTCGATCACCATCTGGAGGGCCGTCGGATCGACGTAGATGTTCCACTCGGCGACCTCGTTGTCCGGCGGGCCGCCGGCGCTCACATTGCCGGGGACGAAGAGCGCGCCGCCCATCGCGTACACGGACTCCAGTCGATCGGCGAGGTCCGGATGGCTGCCGAGTGCGTCGGCCAGGTTGGTCAGCGGGCCCGAGGGTCAGGACGCGCAGCCCATCGACCTCGGTCGGCGGTCTCCGCGATGAGCTGCACCGCGTCACCGGCGAACGGCTGGCGCGTCGTTGCGGGCAGGGCGAGGCCAGACCCTCCATCGACATTCGCTCGCCAGGCATCCGGAAAGGCCAGGTCGCCGGCCATCGGCGTCTCGCGACCGCAGGCGACGTCGATCGCGGGTGCGTCGAGCCGTTCGAGCAGTCGCAGGACGACGTCCACGCCAGCGTCGCAGTGCGCCTCGCCGGTGCCCGAGACGGTGATCGCCTCGATCTCGACGTTGGGCGATGCGAGGAGGAAGGCGATGGCCACCAGATCGTCTGGCGCGACATCGGTGTCGATGAGGATCGGGCGTCCGGCTCCGGCCGCCGCCGTGGCGACGGGCGCCGTGGCGCTGTCGGCCGGCGACGGGGACGTCGTCGCGCTCGGTGAGCAGGCGCTGACAGCTGATCAGGGCGACCAGGTACGACGAGGCTGCAGGCGCGACGGGCGGTCATTCGGACGCTCCAGTGGTGGGGCGAGCGCGGGCGGCCCGAAGGCCGCCCACGCATCGGTCCGTGGACGATCAAGGGGCGGCTGCCTGCTCGAAGGTCGCCGACTCGGCGAGGGCCCGCAGTTCGTCGACGACCTCGGCCGGCGTCGCCGGACCGTACGCCGCGTCAAGGATCACGATCGCACCGTTCACGTCCAGGATCCACAGCTCATCGATCTGACCAGGTCCCTGGGCATTGCGATGGACCGCCGTGGGAATCCCGTCCTCGGCGATCCCCCATCTCGCGAACTTGTCTTGATCACAGTCGCCGAACTTCTCGTCCCGGGTCGCCCCCGGGACCTCGTACGACATCGGCACGTGCAGCGTGACCTTCTTGCCGGCGTACCCGCCCACGGTCACATCCGCCGGCGCGGTCGGATCGCTCAACACCTGGCTGGCGAAGGCCGCGGCGATCTCGTCGGGCGTGGTGGCGGCCGTCTTCGGGATGGTCGTCTCCCATCGACAGGGATCTCCGTACACGTGGAATCCGGTCCCGGGCGCGTACCCCCAGGCCAGCAGGCCCGCGCCGATGGATTCCGGCGGGTCCAGGCCGTCGTCGTTCGTCGCCAAGAGATTGTATTCCGGCACGTGGAACCAACCGGACGACGCGATGTCGAGCGTGACCTGCACGGGTTCGTCAGTGCCGGTGACGACGAACGGGCCTGCGGGGAGACCAGCCTCGGCTGTCGGCTTGGTCGTTGGGGCAGCAGAAGCCGATGGCGCTGCTGCCGAAGGGCTGCCTACCGCTGCGCCCGGTCCACTCCCGCCGGGCAGCAGGTTGATACCGATGACGGCGACCACCGCCACGGCAGCCACCCCCGATGCGATCTTGAGCATGTCGTTCATGTGGGCGGACCTCCACGCCGGCCGCCAAGGCCGACGCTGTGGGGTCGCAGGGACTTGGTCGAGTACGACGTCCAGGACTCGGTCCGGGAGCGACGTGGCGCCCTCCTCCAGCCACGACCGGACGATGCGTGTGACTTCGCGATCGGTACTCATCGAGTGGCCTCCTGCGCGGTCGGACGCAAGTCGGCATCGAGGGCCGCCCGCAGTCCGCGCATCGCATGATGTAGACGGGATCTGACCGTCCCGGTCGGGATGCCGAGCGCTTCGGCGACCCCTTCCAGCGGCAGGTCGGCGTAGTGGTGCAAGACGACCACGGCGCGATGATCGATGGAAAGCCGGCGGAAGGCGCGCTCCAACTGGTCGCGATCGACGACCAGGTCGAGCTCGTCCGGCGCAGGCACGTCGGTGGGCAGCAGGCGCAGGTTTGGCGACCACTGCCGACTTCGGCGACCCTCGGTGTAGCAGGCGCGCACGAGGATCTGATACGACCAGGCGTCAAAGCGCGCCGGGTCGCGGAGCTGGCGGATGTCCCGCCAGATGCTCAGCAGCGCCTGCTGCGTCGCATCCTCGGCGAGATCGGTGTCACGCAGGATCCTGTGTGCCACCGCATGGAGCCGATCGCCCACGGCGACAGCGAGGCTCGCGAAGGCCTCCTCGTCGCCGTGCTGCACTCGGATCACGAGTTCGGGATCCATCACCCTTCCCCATCGGCGCCCGGTGGATCCGGGCACTCACAGCGTATGGGCATGCCATCGCTCGAATCGACTCACTCTTTGCTCGTCGGGCAGGCCGCCGGGACAGGGCAGGACTCGATGACGCCGCCCACGATCGTCGCGATCACCGACATGGCCCGGATCTCGTCCGGCGTGGCGGCGAGGACGTCCCCGCTCAGGATCGTGACGTCGCCGAGGGTGCCCGGCGCCAGGTGGCCGCGCCTCGCGTCGTCCCCCAGGGCATAGGCCGCGTCCAGCGTGACCGCGCGCAACCCCTGCTCGGCGGTCAGCAGCTGGCGGAGGACCCAGTCCGGCGTCGTCGGATTGGCCAGCCCACGCCCGTCCATGCCGCCCGCGATCTGGTCCAACGGCCGCCCGACGGTGTCGGTCAGCTCGAAGCCCGGGTAGATCCAGGGCGTGTCGGTGGCCGCCGCCACGTGCAGCCCGGCGTCGACGAAGTCGCGCCAACGGGCGAGCCAGCCGACCTCCTCGCCCGGGTTGGCGGGGCCGAAGTGGTCGAGGTACTCCGCCTCGAGCACCCAGTCGGTCGCGGCCCCGTCAAGGTGGATGACCGTGGCGACATCGAGCGCCGTCATCCTCGCCAACTGCTCATCGGTCACCTGGATGGCGTGATCGATCCGATGATGCAGCGGGTTCGGCCCCGAGGGCCCGAGCGCCGCCTCGTAGGCATCGAGGACCATCGCGTGCGCCTCGCGGCTGACCGTGTGGATGGCCACCTGCCAACCGGCCGCGTTCGCCCGACCGATGGTCTCGGTCAGTTCCGCCGGATCCCAATGGAAGACCGTCCCCCAGCCATTGTCCAGCGTGATCTTCACGCCCTGGACCCGCAGGCGGTCCGTCACGAGCCCCGGCTGGCGATCCGCATACCAGTCGCCGAAGTGCTCGCCGCTCGGTGCGTTGAGCGCGAGGTAGGCGTCGACGCGGAGTGGCAGCGCATCGGCATCGGCCAGGGTCGTGAGTTCGTCGAGGCGGTCGCGGTCCACCCAGAGCTCGGCGATGGAGGTCCAGCCACGGACGAGGGCGGCGTCCATGGCCTCGGCCGGCGAATCGAACCCGTAGGTCCCGCGGTCCCCGATCCAGTGGGCGTGGGCGTCGATGAACCCGGGGTACGCCACGTTCTGGCCGATGTCCATGACCGGCACGTCGTCTCCGGCCCGCGCCAGCACCGTCGTCCCGCGTGCCGACTGCGGTCACGGTCCCGTCCTCGATGAGCAGGGCCTCGGCGACGGGTGGGTCGTCCATCGTCACGATCCGGCCGACGATGACGAGAGACCCGCCGCCGGACGCCGGGAGGCTCGCGGTCGCCGACGGAGTCGCAGCCGGAGACGCAGCGTCGCTCGCCGACGATGGCGGGGACGCCTGCTCGCTCGGGGAACAGGCGACGATCGCACTCAGGGCGAGCAGCAGCGAGCGATCGGCGGGCCGTGGTCGAGAACGACATCGTGTGCGGCTCCTCTCAGCGATGTATCGAGCCGGACGCCTCATCCCCTCGATGTCGCCCGACCCCGGATCGGCGAGCGCGACTGAGGCGTCCGGTCTGTTCACCCTCTACGGGAGGGCGAGTGCGTCCTACGGCGCAATAAACGCGGTATGGCCGCCCACGATGGTCGCGATCACGGACATCGAGCGGATCTCGTCGGGCGTGGCCGCGGTGACATCCCCGCTGAGGATCGTGACGTCGCCCAGCGTTCCGGGGGCCAGGTGGCCGCGCCGCTCTTCGTCCCCCAGGGCGTAAGCGGCGTCAACGGTGACCGCCCGCAGCCCTTGCTCGGCGGTCAGCAGCTGGTCGAGCAGCCACCCAGGCGTGCCCGGGTAGGACCGACCACGGCCGTCCATCCCACCCGCGATCTGGTCGATCGGCCGGCTGATGTCGTCGGTCAGGGTGGAGTCCACGAGGAACCAGGGCATATCGGTCGCGGCGGCGACGTGCAGGCCGGCGTCCACGAAGTCGCGCCAGCGCGTGAGCCAGTCGGTGCCGCCCGGCATCGTGTCGGGATCGACGTGCCCCATGTACTTCGACCACAGCACCCAGTCGCCCGCCGCCGCCGTCCGGGTGGATCACGACGGCGAGATCCATCGCGACCATCCGGGCCAGCTGGTCGTCCGACACCTGGATCGCATGCTCGATCCGATGATGGAGCGGGTTCGGACCGTTCGCCCCGATCGCCGCCTCGTAGGCGTCCAGCACCATGTCCATGGCTTCGGTGCTGACGGTGTGGACCGACACCTGCCAGCCAGCCGCGTTCGCCCGACCGATCGTGTCCGTCACCTCGGCTGGGATCCCAGTTGATGACGGTGCCCTCGCCGTTGTCGAGGTGGATCTTGAGTCCCTGGACGCGTAGGTGGTCGCCAACCGGCCCGCGCTCGTGGTCGTCGTACCAGTCGCCGAAGAACTCGTCACCGAAGTTCAGGGCGAGGTAGGCGTCGACCCGGAGCGGAAGGGCGTCGTCAGCGGCGAGGCCCTCGAGTTCGACGAGGCGCTCCGGGTTCACCCACTGCTCGCTGATCGAGGTCCAGCCGTGGGCCAGGGCGGCGTCCATGGCCTCCGCCTGCCGATGCGGCGCCGTACAGCTCACGGTCGCCGATCCAGTGCGCGTGAGCGTCGATGAATCCGGGGTAGGCCACGTTCGTACCGATGTCCATGACCGGCACCTGGTCCCCGGCGAGGGCCAGGACCTCGTCCCGTGTGCCGACGGCCGCCACGGTCCCGTCCTCGATGAAGAGCGCCTCGGCGACGGGCGGGTCACTCATGGTCATGACCCGACCGACGATGACGAGTGACTGCGTAGCGGGCGCCGACGTCGTCGCCGCGGCGCTCGGTGTCGCAGCGCCGGTGGTCGATGGCGATGGCGATGCCGTGGTGCCACGGACCGCACCCGGCGATCGCGGTCAGGACGACGAATGCGACCAGGATGCGCGAGCGAGGGCCAGTCATGCGGACGCTCCGTTACTGGGAGAGGCGGACGGTGAGGGCCAGGTTGATCAGGCCCTCACCGCGTATGGGCGCGGAGGCCGGCGGACCGGCGCAATGTTCCCTGGAAGGGAATTCCGCCTAGGGCTGGAGCTGGACGGTCGCGAGGACCTCCTCGAACCACGCCTGTCGTAGGTAGCGGCGAGCGAGGGATCGTCGCCGCCCGTGTAGAGCCAGAAGAAGTAGCCGCGACCGTCGGTCGTGACGGCCGCCCTGGTGCATCCGTCGGCCCCGACCAGTCCGCTGGCCCCGTCGATCGTGATCGGCTCGGTCGCCGTGCATCCGTCGTCAAGCGCGATCGTCTCGGCCGCCCACGCCTCAGGCGTGGACTCGCCGAGCGGCTGCGACGCGACGGAGATCCAGAGTTGGCCTTCCCCGAGCGTCGGGTCGTAGACGACGTCGCCGGCGTTCGAGAGGTAGTCGGGGACGCTCGTCGTCCAGGCCTCGGTCGCGGGCCGTGCCGTCCAGCCACTCGGGTAGGACATCGTGATGCCATAGGCGTCCGAGGTGAACGTCTCGGTCAACGCGGGACCGGCAGGCTGGAGTTGGACGGTCGCGAGGACCTCCTCGAACCACGCCTGGTCGTAGACGGAGAGCGAGGACGCGTCTCCGCCCGTGTAGAGCCAGAAGAAGTACCCGCGACCGTCGGTCGTGACGGCCGCCCTGGTGCATCCGTCGGCCCCGACCAGTCCGCTGGCCCCGTCGATCGTGATCGGCTCGGTCGCCGTGCATCCGTCGTCGAGCGCGATCGTCTCGGCCGCCCACGCGTCAGGCGTGGATTCGCCGAGCGGCTGCGACGCGACGGAGATCCAGAGGTTGGCCTTCCCCGAGCGTCGGGTCGTAGACGACGTCGCCGGCGTTCGAGAGGTAGTCGGGGACGCTCGTCGTCCAGGCCTCGGTCGCGGGTCGTGCCACCCAGCCGCTCGGGTAGGACATCGTGATGCCATAGGCGTCCGAGGTGAACGTCTCGGTCAACGCGGGACCGGCGGACGAGGCGGCCGGCGTCGCGGTCACGGCAGGCGTGGAGCTTGGCGCCGGGGACCCGCTGGCCGCTGGCCCGACCTCGTTGGCACTGCCGAACTGTCGGTAGCCGACCACGGCGATGGCCAGCACGGCCGCCGCCGCAAGGGCGAACTTGAGATATCGATTCACGTCAGGTTCCCTCCACGGGCCGATGACGGTCCGTTGTCGTTTGTGGTCGATGCGGTCACGAACCGTGTCGTAGATCTCGTCCGCGAGCTCGGTCGCGCCCTCCATCAGGAAGGCGTGGATCAGGCGATCGGGGTCTCGGTGCGGGTTCATGCCATTCGCTCCTGGGACTCGGCGGTCGACCGGGAGTCAGCTTCGATGCTGGCCCGGAGGACCCGGGTGGCGTGGTGCAGCCGGGACTTGGCGGTCCCGACGGGGATATCGAGGTGGTCCGCTACCTCGGAGATCGAAAGTCCGAGGTAGTGGTGGAAGGCCAGGACGGCGCGCTGCTCGACGGTGAGCCTCCGGAAGGCCCGTTCGAGCAGGTCACGGTCGTCCACGGTCAGGTACTCGTCCGGGCTGGACGCGCCCGCGACGGGAAGGATCCTCAGGCCCTCGGCCCATCGCTTGCGACGCCTGGCCTCGGTGTAGCACGCGTTGGTGAGGATGCGGTGGAGCCACGGCTCGAAGCGGGATGGGTCGCGAAGCGTGCGGAGCTCGTGCCAGGCGGTGATCAGCGCGCCTTGCACGGCATCCTCGGCCAAGTCGAGATCGCGGAGGATCCGCACCGCGATCGCCAGGCATCGGTCGCCGACCAGGCGTGCCAGGGCGTCGAACGCTTCCGCGTCGCCCCGCTGCGCCCGCTCGACCAATCCGTCCTGCACCCGTCACTCCGTTCCGTGGCGGCCGGCCCACAGTGGACCGTACAGTGGATAGAGCGTTCCGGGCAGCCGAACTGTTCTATCTCGACATCGGCGATGAAGTGGACGTCGGCCTGCGCGAGGGACGGGACCGGTCACCTGCCGGCGACCCGACGACGAGGCTAGAGTTGACGGGCTATGGCCCTTCCGACCGGCTGGCTGACGTTCCTGTTCACGGATATCGAGGGGAGCACGCGGATCCTGACGGCCCTCGGGGAGTCGTATCCGACGGTCCATGCCGACCATCAAGCGATCGTTCGCGCCGCTGTGGCGGCGCACGACGGAACGGAGGTCTCCACGGAAGGCGACGCGTTCTTCGTCGTGTTCCGTGTCCCCCTTGACGCGCTGCGTTGCGCGGTCGCGGTCCAGCGAGGCCTGGCCGATCACACGTGGCCGATCGACGGCGAGATCCGGGTCAGGGTCGGGATACACACAGGTCAGGCGGTCCTGGCCGGCGATGACTACGTCGGGCTGGACATCAATCGGGCAGCACGGATCGCGAACGCGGCCAATGGCGGCCAGATCGTCCTCTCGGACGGCACTCGGTCGGCGGCCGGTCAGCGACTGCCCGACGGACTGCGGGTCAAGGACCTTGGCCGGCATCGCCTCAAGGACGTCGGTGTGCAGCGACTCTGGCAACTCGAGGCGCCGGGTCTCTTCGATGACTTCGGTCCCCCTCGGTCGCTCGAGGCACATCCGACGAACCTGCCGGTCGAACAGACGTCGTTGTTCGGCCGAGACGCGGATGCGGACACCCTGACCGCTCTGCTCCACGAGTCCCCACTCGTGACAGTCACGGGCGTCGGCGGGATCGGCAAGAGCCGCCTCGCGGTCCACGTCGCACGCTCGATCATCGACGAGTTCCCGGACGGCGTGTTCTATGTCGACGCGGCTCCACATCAGTCGATCGGTCCGTTCCTGTCGGACATGGCGGCCGCCATCGGGATCCGACTGCCCACCGATGGCGACCCGGTCCAGTCGCTGCTCGAGCAACTCGTCGGTCGATCGGCCCTGCTCGTCATCGACACCGTGGATCGACTGACCGGGTTCGGACCGCTCGCCTCGCGCCTTCTCGCCGGATGCACAAGCCTGCGGATCCTCGCGACGTGCCGTAGTCCCATCCATGTGATCGCCGAGCGGGAGTATCCGCTCCGAGCGTTGGACTTCCCGTCGTCGCGCGGCTCCGACGCCGCGGCCCTGGCTGCATCGCCGGCCATCCAGCTCTTCGTCGATCGCGCTCGTGCCGTGCGACCGCAGTTCGCCTTGACCGCCTCGAACGCGGTGACCATCGCGGCCGTCGTCACGCGCCTGGACGGCTTGCCGCTCGCGATCGAACTGGCGGCGGCCAGGAGCCGCCTGCTGGCGCCGGGCGAGATCCTGGCGCGATTGGAGCAGCGACTCCCGGTGTTGCACAGTGGCGCCGTGGATGCCCCTGAGCGACAACGGACGATGACGGCGACGATCGAATGGAGCTACGAATCGCTCGACCAGGAGGAGGCGACACTCCTGCAGCGACTGTCCGTGTTCGCTGACGTCTTCGACCTCGACGCAGCCATCGACGTGTGCGTCGCGCCCGACACCCGGCCGGCGGCCACGGAGGTCGTCGACACGATCGAGCGCCTCATCGATCGTAGCCTCGTCGCGACGATCGACCGCGGGACGAGGACGGAGCTCCGGCTCCTCGGCCTGATCCGCGAGTTCGCCGCCGAGCGGGCGATCGGAAGCCCAGAGGCCGGGCTCATCCGCCTGCGACATGCACGCCACTTCCTGAAGGTCGCCGAGACAGCCGCCGCGACGCTCGACGGTCCGCATCAGCTCGATGCCCTCGCCGAGCTCGACCGGATCGCCGACGACATCCGGGCGGCCCTGGGATGGCTGCTCGCCGATCCGACCCAGTCCGTCGACGAGGGCGACCATCTGGCGCTTCGGACGAGCGTGGCGCTCGGTCGGGCCTGGTATCTGCACGGTCGAGCCCGCGAAGCCGTGGACTACCTCGACCGAGCGCTGGCGGCCGACACCTCGGCCCCACCGGAACTGATCGCCGATGCGCTGCACCTGTCGGGCGTGATGCATGACGAACTACGGGATCCGGCCGTGGCACGGGAACGCCTCGAGGCCTCCCTGGCGCTCCAGCGATCCATCGGCAACGGGCGTCGGATCGCCCGCGAGCTCAACAGTCTCGGCGTGGTGGCCAGGAACAGCGGTGATACCGATCGAGCGACGGCGCTGCTCGAGGAGAGCCTCGCGATGCGCCGAGCCCTCGGGGACGAGCCTGGCACGGCGACCACGCTGTCGAACCTGGGGGTCGTTGCGATCGATCTGGGTCGATACGATGTCGCGCTCGTCCGGCTCCGTGAAGCCGTCGACCTCGACCGCGCGACCGGAGCGCGTGGCGTCGTCGCCTACTCCTCGAGCCTGCTCGGGACCGTACTGATCAGGACCGATGAGCGCGCTGCGGGTCTCGCCCTCATCCGGGAGGGCCTTCGGACGTTCGCGGATCTGGGCGACGCAGATGGGGTCGCGGAGTGCCTCGAGCTGCTCGGCGAGGCGATGATCGTCGAGGCTCCGGCTGTCGCCGCGAGGCTGCTGGGTGCCGCCGATGCCATCCGCCGGCGCGAAGGCGTTCCGATCCGACCGCCCGATGAGGCAGCGGCGCGCCGAGCATGGACGACGCTTGAGGCAGCACTCGATGCGATGGCCCTCGCCGCAGCGCAGGACGAGGTGGCCGCGATGGACGTCGAGGCGGCGACCGTCTACGCCCTGGCGACCGTCGGCCAGGTGCCCGTTTCGGTGACGGATGACGCGCGCCCGTGAGCACGAACCACGACGTCGCGATCATCGGCGGGGGCGCGATCGGCAGCGCGATCGCCTACTTCCTGCGTTCGGACCCGACATTCGACGGCAGCGTCGCCGTCATCGAACGCGACCCGACCTACGCCCGGGCGTCGTCCGCCCTCTCGGCGAGCTCGATCCGCCAGCAGTTCTCCACGCCGGAGAACATCCGGATGTCGCTGTTCGGGATCGAGTTCCTTCGCCAGGTCGGCCGGCATCTCTCGCTCGATGGCGGGCCCCGAGGTGGACGTCGGCCTGCGCGAGGGCGGCTACCTGTACCTCGCGACGCCCGACTTCGAGGGCGCCCTGCGCGCCAACCACGCGACCCAGACGGCAGAAGGCGCCGATGTGGTCCTGCTCACCCCTGCCGAGATCGTCGCCCGATTCCCGTGGATGGCGACCGATGGCGTGGCGCTCGGCTCGCTCGGACTGACGGGCGAGGGCTGGTTCGACGGCTACGGGCTCATGCAGGCGTTTCGGCGCAAGTCCCGGGCGCTCGGCGCGGACCACATCACCGGTGAGGCGGTCGGGCTGGACCTGGAGGGTGGGCGCGTCACCGGCGTCCGGCTCGCCGACGGGACGGCCATCGCGGCTGGCCACGTGGTGGATGCCGCCGGGCCGTGGTCGCGCGAGGTCGCGGCCATGGCGGGCGTGCCACTCCCCGTCGAGGCGCGGCGCCGGTGCGTCTTCGGCTTCGAGGCGCAGGCGGCGGTGCCGGACTGCCCGCTCGTCATCGATACGTCCGGGATCTGGTTCCGGCCCGAGGGCGAGGCGTTCATCACGGCCGTCTCGCCGCCCCCGGAGGAGGACCACGACGGGCTGCCGCTCACCGTCGACCACGCCCTGTTCGAGGAGCGGATCTGGCCCGCGCTGGCCGAGCGGGTGCCCGGCGTTCGATGCGATCAAGCAGCGCAACGCCTGGGCCGGCTACTACGAGTACTCGACCTTCGACCGGAATGCCTTCATCGGTCCGCATCCGGAGCTGCACAACCTGCTCTTCGCCACGGGCTTCAGCGGCCACGGGATCCAGCACGCCCCGGCGGTCGGCCGGGCCATCGCCGAGCAGATCGTCCACGGCCGCTACACGACGCTGGACCTCTCGATCTTCGGCTACGACCGCCTCATCGAGGGCCGCCGCGTGATCGAGCGCAACGTCATCGGCTAGTCCGCGCCGGTCCGTCCCCAGCTGGTCGCGGCGGCGCGTGAGGTAGGCGGCTTCGGCGGGATTGCCGGCCAGGTCGATGGCTCGCGTGTACGCCGCGCGCGAGTCCTGGCGACGGCCCGGACCGGCGCAGCAGGTCCGCGCGGGTCGCGTGATAGGCGTGATACCCCGCCAGGTCGCCCTCCAGGCCGTCGACGGCCGCCAGCGCCACCTCCGGCCCGTCGAGCTCGGCGACCGCGATCGCCCGGTTCAGGGCGACGATCGGCGAGGGGTCGAGGCGGATCAGCTGGTCGTACAGGGCGACGATCTGCGACCAGTCGGTGTCCCGGACGTCGCGGGCGGACGTGTGGACGGCGTTGATGGCGGCGAGGATCTGGTAGCGACCCGGAGCGACGCCGGATGCCAGGCGCTCACGAACCAGCCGATGCCCCTCGGCGACCATCGCGACGTCCCAGGTCCCGCGGTCCTGCTCGCCGAGGGCGACGAGTTCGCCACCGGCCGAGACCCGGGCGGCGCGGCGCGCGTCGGTGAGGACCATCAGGGCCAGCAGACCGGCCACTTCCCCGTCGTCCGGCATGAGGTCGCGGACCAGGCGCGTGAGCCGGATCGCCTCTTCGGTCAGGTCCTGGCGAACGGGATCGGTGCCGGGTCCGGTCGCGAGGTACCCCTCGTTGAAGACGAGGTACAGGACGGCAAGGACGCCGGAGATGCGCGCCGGCAGGTCCTCCGGAGACGGCACCCGATACGGGATGCGAGCCGCCTTGATCTTGGCCTTCGCGCGGGTGATCCGCTGCCCCATGGCGGCCTCCTGCACCAGGAAGGCCCGGGCGATCTCGGGCATCGTCAGACCGCCGACCATGCGCAGCGTCAGCGCCACGCGGGACTCCATCGCGAGCGCCGGGTGACAGCAGGTGAAGATCAGCCGGAGTCGGTCGTCCTCGATGGCGCCTTGCGGCTGAGGCTGGTCGTCGACGAACGCCATCCGAGCCTCCTGCTGCTTGTCGTCCCGCTTGTTCTCGCGCCGGATGCGGTCGATGGCCTTGCGGTTGGCGGTGGTGGTCAGCCAGGCGCCCGGGTTCGGGGGGACGCCGTCGACCGGCCATCGCTCGACGGCGATCGCGAACGCCTCGGCCGTCGCCTCTTCGGCGATGTCGAGATCCCCGTACCGTCTGGCGAGGGCGGCGACGATCCGGGCCCACTCCTCGCGATGGGCCCGATCGATGGCCTCCCGGACGCCGACCACGCTTACAGGAACGGGCGCACCTCGACCTTTCGGTTGCAGGCCTTCGACCCCTCGGCCGCAAGCTTGAGCGCCACGTCGAGGTCGGGGGCCTCGATGACCCAGAAGCCGATGATGAACTCCTTCGACTCGACGAAGGGCCCGTCGGTGATCAGGGCCTCCCGGCCACGGCCATCGATGACGGTGGCCACGTCGGGCGAGCCCAGGCCGCCGGCGAAGACCCAGTGACCCTCAGCCTGGAGCCGATCGTTGAAGACGTCGATGACCGCCATCTCGTCGGCGGTGGCGAGGTCGGCCGTGTCGGTGATCACGGAAACCAGGTACTGCATCTGGGATCGTCTCCTGTGGTTCGGGGCCCCTCTCGTGAGGGCCGCTCACCCGTACTACGAACGCGTCTGGCCGAATCCGACAACGAGACGGTGTCGGGGCGACCACGATCGACGGGGAAGGCAAAGGTCGGGGTGGCGCCCCCGCCAGGATTCGAACCTGGGACCTTTCGCTTAGAAGGCGACTGCTCTGTCCACTGAGCTACGGGGACGTGCGTGGCTGGCACAAGTCTACGCACGCCCAGCGAGGACGCCACGGCAGTCGCCCAGGTCGTTCGTTCCGGAGCCCCTACGATCCGGCCCGGATGTAGAGCTTGAAGTAGTTCGAAGCCTCGGTCCATCCACCCCACATGACGTACGGCCGCTTCGCTGACTTCCAAACGAGGGACGGGTAGTCGTTTCGACGCCGAGTGGCGGATGAGGATGTCGCAAGGGTGTCGCTCGGGGCCCATGTCAAGCCGTCGTTCAAGGACTCACGCCAGATCAGGTCGCTGCGTGTGATCACCCCGGCGACGGACTCGTCGCAGTCCGCGATGCAAGCCGAGTAGGCGACACCGACCGCAGCGGTCCCGTACAGCGCGATCGCCGGCACGTACTGCACTTCCGATGCGTACCCGTCGCTGGCCGGTAGAGGTCTATCGGGACCCCATGCACCAGCCGTCGCGATGCGGACCTGGATGACGCCCGCCTTGTCCCAGGCGACACCGACCCGGTTCCCGAGGACCGCGATGTCCGGGGGAGAATCCGTGTCGCCGATGGTCGTCGTGGCTCCCCAGGTGGAGCCGTACGCGCTCGCGGTCCGAACCATGACCGTGTGGGCGTTGGAGGCGACCCACGCCACGGCGATGGTCGAACCCGATGCCGCGATCTTCGGGACGCCGCGGCGCCCTGATGGACCGAAGTTCGTGGACGTCCCGATCGTCACCTGCCGCCAGGTCGCGCCCCGGTTAGCGCTGATGGCGACCCGGATCGCCCCGGTCTTGGCATCGGTCCACGTCACGTAGACGTACGAGCCGCTGGCGGCGATCGTCGGGGCGTCGACACGGCCCGTCGTGGACGTCAGGCGGATCGGCGTACTCCAGGCAGACGTTGATCCATGGCTCGTGTTCCGTCGGAAATACAGCACTCGCGGCGCGGTGCCGCTGTACTTGATCCACTTCGTCTGTGTGTACCACGCGGTGTAGACATAGCTCCCATACGACGCGATCGTCGGCTCCGAGCCGTGCTGGCTCGTCGGATTGAGGCGCTTGGCGGTCGTCCACGTCGTGCCATGGTTCGAGCTCCGGATGTAGTAGACGCCTGCGTATGGCCCGGTGTCCGTCACCCACGACGAGCCCACGCGGATGCCGTTGTAGATCCCCTGCAGGTAGGTCGTCGACCCGGAGGTGGTGCTCGCGAGTGAGTGGCCGCCGTTGAACGTGTAGGAGGGTCCCGCGGCGTGGGTCGCCCCCCAAAGGAAGATCCGTCCGGTGCCCGAGAGCGCCACGGTGGCCGTCCCGAGTGGCGCAGGCCCGTTGAAGTTCACCGTTGCTGCCTTGACCGCGGCCGATGTCGCGACGAGTCGCAATGCGACGGTGCAGGTGGCGCCAGCCGCGACGACCGCCCCGGAGCACGTATCGGTCGTCTTTTGGAACTCCGCGGCGTTGGGGCCACCGACAGTCACCGACGTCACGCTCACGGGATCCGCGCCAGCTTTGAACGCGACCGTCTTGGCGGCCGTCGGAACGCCGATCAACCCGGTCCCGAAGGCGAGCGAGGACGGGGTGATCGCGAACGGTGCCGGCTGCCACGAGGCGTTCCAGTCCTCAGGGTAGGTGCTCCCGCTGGCGTCATCGTTGGTGAGACGGATCGGAATCCGACCCGTCGGCGGCCATCGAAACGAGTTCGTCATTGACGGTGTCACGATCCGTGTAGACGATGCGCGACCCGTCGGGTGACCAGGCGGGTGTACTCCCTGTGCTCTCCACCCTGACCTTGGCCGATCCGTTCGCGTTCATGACCCAGATCCCATCGATGCCGCCCCAGTCGAACGCGATCTTCGTGCCGTCGGGCGACCAGTCCGGCGCGCCACCTCCGGTCGGCGTGAGGTTGGTCGCGTCGGAGCCATCGGCGTTCATCGTCCAGACGCTCGGGGTCCCGCTCAGGTTGGACTGATACGCGATCCTCGTCCCATCCGGGCTCCACGAGGGCATGATCTCTTCCGCGATCACGTTCGTGAGACCCACCACGCCGGTGCCGTCGGCGTTCATCGTGTAGATGTCCCAACCACTGTCAATCGTGTCGAACCGGGCGAATGCGATCCTCGTGCCATCAGGGCTCCATGTCGGCCAGGATCCATCCGCGGCGATGAGGCTTCTGTTCGTTCCGTCGGCATCCATGATCTCGAGGCCGGACGGCGACGTGAAGACCAGCTTGGAACCATCGGGTGACCACGCCGGAAAGTAGCCTTCGGCGAGTTCGACCTTGTCGGTCCCGTCGGGCCGCATCGTCCAGATGTGGCCGCTGACCGCGTCGTTCCGCTGCCACACGATGCGACCGGTCGCACCCGGGAACGCGGCGTTCACCTCTGGCGGTTCCGTGAGGCCCAGGATCGATACGGCGACTATCGCACTCAGGCCGACGGCGATCGACCGTCGGGCGTTGCGTCGGATGCCCATCGAGGCCTCCAGTCAGCGTATGGCGTCCCTGCCTTGACAACGCACGGTACACCCAAGGCGTCAGGGTGCCGTCTCGTTCTTCGGGTCCTCCTGAGCACGGATTCCGCCGTGCTATGCTCCGCGACCCATCGCCCCGGCCGGGATCGGAGCGTGGCCAGCGAGGACCAGCACGCCCATGTCGGCACCTCCGGAACGCGCGATCGGCGGCCGTAGCCGCAGCCTCGCCGCGGGCCAGCTCGCCCTGGAACTGCCGCTCGAACGGCCGCTCGAACTGCCCGCCATGGAGCTGGCGCCCGAGTGGAAGGACCAGCAGCGCCTGTGGGGCCACGCGTTCCACCCGATGTGCTCGTACCTCGCGAGCTTCCCGGCGGCCCTGACCCACGCGTTCATCGCCCGCTACTCGCGGCCCGGCGACGTCGTCCTGGATCCGTTCTCCGGACGCGGCACGACGCCACTGCAGGCCTGCGCCGAGGGCCGGATCGGCGTCGGCAACGACCTCAACCCGTTCGCCCATCTCCTGACGGCCGCCAAGGTCCAGCCGGCGACCAAGGCCGAGGCCGTCACCCGGCTCGCCCAGCTTCGACTGGGCTGGAACGCGGTCTCCGGGGAGTGGCTCGCGCTCGGGAGCGCGCGTCGCGGCGGATCCGACGAGCGCCCGGGCGATGGTCCCGCAGGCGGGCTCGGGCGTCGGCGGACCCGTCCGCCGGCACCGAATCGGTCCCGCTCGAGGTCGCGCTCGCCTTCCATCCGCGGACGCTCGCCCAGCTGCTGTACGTCCGGACGATGCTGCGCCTGGACGACCGGACGGATCGCTTCCTGGCCGCCGCCGTGACCGGGATCCTGCACGGCAAGAGCGCGAGCTACCTGTCCGTCCTGATGCCGAACACGTTCA
Source organism: uncultured Chloroflexia bacterium (assembly GCA_963738475.1). Taxonomy (GTDB): domain Bacteria; phylum Chloroflexota; class Limnocylindria; order Limnocylindrales; family CSP1-4; genus SPCO01. The sequence continues at coordinate 119,444 of CAVTWU010000028.1, read as the reverse complement.
GCATGGCGCCGCGCTACGTGCGCGACTTCGCGGCCCGGACCGACTTCGCCTCGCCGGAGCGCGACGTCTTCGACGGCCTCGGCAAGAAGCTCGACCGGCTCTTCCGCCAGCTCCCGCCCACGGACCGAGGGCCTTGCGCTCCTGGGTGACGCGCGCGACGTCGCCGAGCGGGCGCAGGCGGGCCTGCGGGCGATGGGTCGCCCGGATCGGGCCCGGCTCGTGGTCACGTCGCCGCCGTACCTGCGCGTCGTGAAGTACGGCTACTACAACTGGCTGCGCACGTGGTTCCTGGGCTTCGATGCCCGCGAGATCGACGCGACGCTGGACGACGCCCATCACCGCGAGCCGTATCTCGCCTTCCTGCGCGACTCGCTGGCGGGCCTCCGGCCGATCCTCACCGACGATGCCGTCGTCGTGCTGGTCATCGGCGATGTCGAGACCGACCGTGGTCGGCGGATCCGGGGCGGCATCGGCCTGGCCGAGCGCGTCTGGGAGTCGGCCGCCGAGCCCGAGGGCTACAAGCTGGCGGGCGTCGCGCTGGACGACGTGGCCGCCAACCGCAAGATGACCAAGCTCTGGGGCGACGAGGCCGGCCAGGCGACCAAGACGGACCGGATCCTCGTCCTGGGCGCCACCGAAGCCGGCCGTCGCCGCGCGCTGTCCGGCGCCGCGATGGACGTCGACTGGACCTGGCCACCGAGGGCCCTGCGCCCGCTGTAGTCCGGGCCGCTCGCCGGTCCGGTCGCGTCGGCCGCTCATGCCCCTCGTCGGCCGCTAGAATGCGGCCATGCAGCAGATGTACCACCCGTCCGACCTGGCCTCGATGGATCCGCTCGTCCTGATGAAGAACCTGGACCACGTGCGGATGACCAGCCGGCGGCTGTCGTACATCCTCCAGCAGCAGGTCCACCTCTACGTCCCCGAGGCGAACCAGCTCCGCGAGCAGATCGACCGCTACGTCGATGCCGAGCGCCAGATCGAAGGCGAGATGGCGAGGCGCCACATCCGCGCCTGACCCTCAGGCGAAGGCGTTCCGCTCGGGCGCCCAGCGCAGGGCGAGCCGGCGAGTCGCCAGTGTCGAGGTCGATGTCCGCCGCGACGACGCCGACCTCACCGTAGGCCAGACTCGCGACCAGCGCCCCGTCCGGCGCGACGATCCCCGTGATCGACCCCTGGTCCGGCCCGGCGACGTTCGACTGCGCGATGTAGACCTCGTTCTCGAACGCGCGGAGCATCAGTGCCTTCTCGTTGTAGGGGTTCCCGGCATCGCACCAGCGCGTCGGCAGTGACCCGTCGCCGGTCGTCACGAAGTGCGGCACGAACACGACACTGCGCACCCGCGAGGACGAGCGAGCGCGTGATCTCCGGGTAGCGGAACGCCTCGTGGCAGATGGCGATCCCGAAGGTCAGGCCGTCCACGGTGAACACTCGTCGGCCGGCACCGGGCACGTAGTCGACTTCCTCGGTCGGATCGATCTGGGTCTTGACCTGCTCGCCGAGCCGGGAGCCGTCGGCGCCGAACACGACCGAGACGATCTCCCGACCGCCCGGCACATGGCGTTCGGTGCCGACGATCGACGGCGATCCCGGCACGTCGTGCCGCGTCGGCGACCACGGCCAGAGCCGCTTCGAGCGCCTCGTTCGAGACGTCCGGCACCGGCGTTCGCTGGACGCGATGGCCGGGGATCCCGGTCTCCGGCAGGCACACGATCCGTGCCCCGAGTCGCCCCGCCTCCTCGATCGCCGCGACGGCCGCGGGCACGGCGTCGTCGAGCGTCGACGTCAGCGGCGTCGAGGCGACCGCGATCCGGATGGTGGACATGCCCGGAGTCGAAGGGTCAGGCTCGGGTCGGTGCCAACGTCAGGCGGACGGTGGGCGCCACCCGTTCTGCCTCGGCCTCCATGACCGGGACGGCCTGGGGACGGACCGGGACCATGATCGACGAAGGCGCGATCGGCACCTCGACGACGATCTCCTCGACCGGGGTCGCCGGAAGGACCGAGGCCTCCGCCGCTTCCGCCGACACCTCGGGCGCGGCGGGCACATCCGCCCGGATCGTCACGCTCACCGGCCGGCGGCGGGCCTGCTCCTCGGCCACGACCACGGCCGACATCGCGGCGAGGGACGGCATCTCGAACAGGCTGAAGCCGATCCCGAACGCGGCCAGGTCGTCCGACCCATACCCGCGATAGAGCCCTCGCGCGGCGACCGCACACATCTCGTCATACAGCTCCGGCCACCCCACGCCTCGGCGCTTGTAGCAGAAGCGGATGAACTCGACCGCCTCCGGGTCCGAGCCTTGACTGGCGGCGGCGCGCGGCTCCATCGATGGGGTGTCCTCCCTCCGCATCGGCGGTCGTCCGGTTGGGGTCCGGTCGGGCGCGCGATGGCAATACGATGCCCGGTCCTGCCGTCCGATCGATGCGGGATCGGCGGCCTGACGTAGGCCTTGGCTGCGGTCGTCATTCCCTCGGAGGGCCCCCGACCGGTGTGCCGTCCATCGTAGGCCTGCGCCGCCGGACCGGGAAGGGGGCTTGTCCACCACTTCGTCCACCAACTTATCCACACGAACGGACGTTCACCGAACACCCGTGCGATACGAGCGTGGATCGCGTCAGATGGTCCGCTCTTGACAACCCGAGCCCGGGCGCGGACGACAGCCGCCACCGATGATCCGGACCCAGCTCCAGGCCCTCGAACGGGTCGTCGGCCAGCAGCAGGCAGCCGTCCAGGTCGATCCACTCCGCGAGCGACGCGACGACCGCCGACGCGGCGATCCCGACCTGGGTCTCCTCCATGCAGCCGAGGAACGATCGGAAGCCGAGCTCGCGGGCGCGCTCGAGCATCCGCTTGGCCGGGCCGATCCCGCCGCACTTGGCGAGCTTCACGTTCACGCCATCGACGACGCCGACCAGGGCGTCCAGGTCCTCCGGGAAGATGCAGCTCTCGTCGGCCACGATCGGCAACGACGAACGCTCCTGGAGCCATCGAAGCTGATCGAGCCGGCGCGCCGGGAACGGCTGCTCGATGAGCTCGACGCCGAGGCGCTCCAGATGCGGCAGCAGCGCGACGGCATCGTCCGGGCTCCAGCCCGTGTTGGCATCGACCCGGATGGGACCGGCGAAGACCGCCCTGACCGCCTCGAGCGTCGCGAGATCCGACGGGCCGCCGACCTTGATCTTCAGCGCCGGGAACGCCGCCGCTCGGGACGCGCGCTCCGCGACGACCGCCGGCTCGTCGATGCCGATGGTGAAGTCGGTCGGCGGGATGTCGGCTGACAGGCCGCGCAGGACGTGGACCGGTGTCCCGACCACCTTGCCCACGAGGTCGTGGAGGGCGATGTCGATGGCGCACTTGGCCGCCCCATGACCCCGGATGACAGGCGTCCATCGCCAGCTCGGCCGCGACGAGCCCCGCCTCGGACGGATCCGGTTCGCCGATCGCCGCGACCAGCATCGGCATCACGACGTCCATCGTCTCGGGCGTCTCGCCGTAGTAGGCGTCCGGGAACCCCTCCCCCACCCCGACGATCCCGGGATACCGGTCGTCGCGGAGTTCGACGATGACCGTCGTCGCGTGACCCGCCGCGGCCTCGTCGGAGCGAGCGATCCGGAACGGGTCCCGGAGCGACAGGTGGAGCGTCTCCGCGGTCAGGTGGAGACTCACGGCACGAGCTCCAGCATCCGGTCGCGGACGGCCCCCCACAGCCGCTCGGCCCCGAACCGGACCGGGTCGTCGGTCGGCAAGCCGGTCTCGGCCGCGATCTCCGCGATGATCCGCCGGGCGTCGTCGTCGTCCGGGTAGAGCGACGTGTTCAGGGCGACCGCGACCACCCTGGACGGCGCGACGAGCCCCGCGACCTGCTCGTGGATCGCGATGAACCCGGGCAGCGACGCGATCGGGAACGACACGTCGGGCAGATGGTCGAAGTCGTGCTCGGTCGTGCCGGGCTTGTGGACCAGGATCATCCCGTGCGGCGTCGCGCCGTGGATGAGCGCGAGCGTCACCGCGGAGTACGCCGGGTGGTCGAGCGAGCCCTGGCCTTCGACCAGGATCCAGTCACCGCGATCCTCGGCCTGTTCGACCATCCACTCGACCGTGCCCTGCGCGAAGTCGGCGATGAGCCGATCCACCGCGACGCCCCAGCCGTCGATCATCATCCCCGTCTGGCCGGTCGGCACGAAGACGGCCGCGTCGCCCTGGTCCAGGGCGGCCTGCCGCAGCGCCAGGGCCACCGACATCTTGCCGATCGCGCAGTCCGTCCCGACCGTCAGGATGACCCGCTTGCCGCGACCGTGGCGCCGCCCGACCGACGTCTCCATGCGCTCGGGCGGCCGGCGGTAGTCGACGATCCGCGTCCCTCGCCGGGCCGCCGCGGCCGCGAACTCCGGGTCGTCGCCGATGAACGTGTGGAGACCCGGACGAGACATCCAGGCCGGCCTCGATCGCGTCCAGGATCGTCGCGCGCCACGACGTCGGGAAGCTTGCCGCCGGTCGGCGCGATCCCGATCAGCAGGGCGTCGGGCCGCGGCGTCAGGTCCAGGGCCTCCGCCAGCGTCGCGACGATCGGCGCCGGATGCCCGGGCAGGAACTCGTCGACGTCCCGGCCGGCCTGCTCGGAGTCCAGGACGGCGACGACCTCGTCACGCCCGAAGCGGATGACGCCGTACGCGGTCTTGGCGTGGCTGTCGCCGAAGTAGCCCTCGGCGAGGATGACGAGGCGGCGCGTCGCGGTCGGCCGCATCCTCAGCCGTTCCGGCGTTCGAACTCGCGCATGAAGGCGACCAGGTCGTCCACCCCCGCCTCCGGGAACGCGTTGTAGATCGACGCGCGCATCCCGCCGACGGAACGGTGGCCCTTGAGCCCATCGAACCCGGCCGCCGTGGACTCCTTGATGAACGCCTTCTCGAGGTCCTCGGTCGCGAGGCGGAACGTGACGTTCATCAGGCTGCGGCTGTCGGCCTGGGCGGTGGGTCGCCAGAAACCGGTCCGGTCCAGCTCGTCGTAGAGCTTGCCGGCCTTGCGCTCGTTGATGGCCGCGATCGCCGGCAGGCCGCCGAGCGCCAGCAGCCACTGCATGACGAGCCCCAGCACGTAGACCCCGAACGCCGGCGGCGTGTTGTACAGCGAGCCGTTCTCGGCCTGGACCGCGTAGCTCAGCATCGTGTGCAGGGACTTCGTGGACCGCGCCAGCAGGTCCTCGCGGATGATCACGAGCACGACGCCTGATGGGCCGAGGTTCTTCTGGGCCCCGGCGTACAGCAGGCCGTAGCGCGCGATGTCCATCGGCCCGCTGAAGATGTCCGACGAGGCGTCGCTGACGAGTGGCGCGTCCCCGACGTCCGGCAGCCGATGCCACTGGGTGCCTTCGATCGTGTTGTTCGACGTCATGTGGACGTAGGCCGCACCCGGCGTGAACTCGCACTCGGCATCGGTCGGGATGCGGTCGAACGGCGCCCCGTCCGGGAGCCCCGTGACGTGGACGTTCCCGACCCGCCGAGCCTCCTTGACCGCCTTCTCCGCCCAGGACCCGGTGTTGATGTAGTCCGCCGTGGTCCCCTCGGTCAGGAGGTTCATCGGGACCATGCTGAACTGCAGGCTGGCCCCGCCCTGCAGGAACAGGATCCTGTAGCCGTCCGGCACGCCCGCCAGCCGGCGGATGTCCGCCTCGGCCTGGCCGATGATCGCCTCGAACGTGGACGAGCGATGGCTGATCTCCATGACCGACATGCCGACGCCGGGCAGCGCGACCAGGTCCCGCTGGACCTGCTCCAGCACGGACACCGGCAGCACGGCCGGGCCGGACGAGAAGTTGTAGACGCGGTCCACGGCGGTCATGTCGATGCTCCTCAGATGGCCACGAGCTGGAGGCTCAGGATGTCGTCGTTGCCGGCCTCGATGGCGGCCAGCTGGGCGGCCGTCGGCTCGCCGTCCAGGTTGATCCGGGCGACCGCGGCCTCGGCGCCCTCGAAGATGATGTTCTCGGTCTCCTGGACGTTGAGCCCGCCGCCGCTCAGGTGATCGAAGACGTGCGCGAGCACGCCCGGCCGGTCCCGATGCCGGACGACGAGCATGTGCGTCGCGGGCGTCCGCCGCGCGAGGTTGACGACGTTCGGGACGCGGCCGGTCTCCTTGAACGAGCGGACGATCCGGACCGTCTCCGCGGCGATCGCCTCCTGGGCCTGGTCCGTGGACGCCCCGATGTGGTGCGTGCCGTAGACCCCGGGGAGGTCCAGCAAGGGCAGCGAGTACTCGCCGGTGCCGGTCGTCGGTTCGTCCGGATAGACGTCCAGGCCGACGCGCAGGCCCTTGTCGCGGACCGCGGCGGCCAGCGCGTCGTGGTCCACGACCTCGGCGCGGGCCGTGTTGACGACGAGGGCCCCTGGCCGGAGCCGGGCGAGGACGTCCGCCCCGACGAGACCCCGCGTGTCGGGCGCGAGCGCGAGGTGGATGCTCAGGACGTCCGCCTGCGCGGCCACGTCGCCCGGGCGTCGCGGCCACGCTGATCCGCGACTCGCGGGTGGACTCGAGCCCGTAGGCGGCGAAGTCCACGTCCGGCTGCTCGGCGAACCGGCGCGACCACACGACGATGTGCATCCCGAACGCCTGGGCGCGGCGAGCCACTTCCTGGGCGATGTTGCCGAAGCCGAGCAGGCCCAGCGTCGAGCCGGCCAGGCCCCTGGCGCTCGCGAACGTCTTCTTGTCCCAGCGACCGGCGCGCAGCTCGATGACGTTGTCCGGGATCCGCCGGTCCAGGGCGAGGATCAGCCCCATCGCCAGCTCCGCGACCGCGACCGCGTTCTTGCCGGGGCAGTTGGACACGTAGATGCCACGCGACGACGCGGCCGCCACGTCGATCGTGTTGTAGCCCGCCCCGGCCCGGACGATCAGCCCGAGGGCACCGGCGTCCAGCATCTCGGCGGTGACCTTCGTGGACCGGACGACCAGGACATCCGCCCGTGTCTCGGCCAGGGCCGCCACGAGGGCCTCGTCCTTGAGTCGCCGCGTCGTGCACGACCTCGCATCCGGCGGCCCGCAGGCCATCGAGACCGGACGCCTCGAACGGATCGGCGACGAGGACCTTCATCGGCGTCACTCCCTAGATGAGGTGGGTCAGCAGGCCATCGCGAAGCTTGGGCTCGAACCAGGTCGACTTGGGCGGCATGATCCCGCCGGCGTCGGCGATGCCCATCAGGTCCGCGACGCTCACCGGGACCATGGCGAACGCGACGGCCGCGGCACCCGAGTCCACCCGCTCCACGAGCGCCCCGGGTCCGCGGATGCCACCGATGAAGTCGATCCGCTTGTCGGTCCGCGGGTCGCCGATCCCGAGCAGTGGCGCCAGCACCTGGTCGTGCAGGCGCTGGACGTCGAGCCGATCCGCGGCGGGTGCGCCGTCCGCGGCCGGGAGCAGGGTCAGCCGGTACCACGCCCCGTCGAGGTACATCGAGACCTCGCCGGGACCCTCGGGCGTGTCCGTGCCGGGCGCGACCTGGACGCGCTCCGCCAGCCCGTCGAGGAGCGACGCCGCCGAGTGGCCGGCAAGATCCTTCACGACCCGGTGATACGGCAGGAGCTGCGTCTGGTCGTCGGGGAACGCCACGGCCAGGAACAGGTCCGCTTCGATGGCGCCACTGCCGGGTGTTCGCTCGCGCAGCGCCTGGCGAGCGCGCATCGCACTGGCCGCCCGATGGTGGCCGTCCGCGATGTACAGGAGCGGGATGGCCGCGAACCCGGCCACAAGGGCCTCTCCGGCACTCGCGTCCGCCCGCCAGACCGTGTGGCGGACCCCATCCGCGGCCGTGAAGTCGAACAGGGGTGCGTCCGTCACGACCGACGCCACCGCGGCATCCACGGCCGCCGATGCCGGGTACGTCAGGAAGACGGGGCCGGTCTGCGCCCGAAGCTCGAGGATGTGCCGCGTCCGGTCGTCCTCCTTGTCCTTGCGCGTCCGCTCGTGCTTGCGGATGACATCGGACTCGTACTCGTCGACGGTGAAGCACGCCGCCACCCCGGTCTGCTCGTGCTCGCCCATCCGGAGTCGGTAGACGTAGACCGACGGCGGCCGCCTCCTCGACGAGCGGCGCCGCCGTCGCGCAGCCGGGCGAAGTTCGCGACCGCCGCCGCATAGACCGCATCCGAGTACGGATCCGTGCCGTCGGGCAGCTCGATCTCGGGCCGCGACACGCGCAGGAAGCTCAGCGGGTTGCCTGCGGCGAGGGCCCTGGCCTCGGCGGCGTTGACGACGTCGTAGGGCACCGCAGCGACCGTCGCGGCCTCGTCCGGTTCGGGTCGCAGGGCTCGGAATGGGTGGATCGTGGCCATCGGTGGAGGCTACCAGAGGGCACCGGGCCCGTCGGGTCGGATGCCGCGTCCCGGACCCACGACCGGGTCAAGTCGCGGCTGGCGGCACCACCGGCTCTGCGGTGGCCTGCGGGGCCTCCAGGCCAGGGGCTGGCGGCGGCGCCTCGAGGCTCGCGTCCGCGCTCGTGGCTCGTCGGCTCTCCACGGCGACCGCCTCGGACATCGACAGGTGGATATGGTCCCCGCCGATGACGCCGAGCAGCTCCGTCCGCGCCAGGCGGTCACGCAACGCGCCGCGCGCCTGCGCGAGTGCGAGGACGGTGCCACGGTCCGCGAGGTCGACGGTCAGCTGCCGGAGCATCTCCGCCGTCGTCACATCCAGGTCCGTGGTGGAGCCGACGTCGATGACCACGGCGCGCGGCACAGGATCCACCTGGTCGACGCTCGCCAGGATCTGCGCCCGCGCCACCGTGGCGTTGAAGAAGTACAGCGGCGCATCGATGCGCAGCAGGAGCAGGCCGGGCACCGCCTCCGCCGTCTCGTGGCGGGTCACGTCGACATAGGCCGGCGGCGTGCTCGGCAGCCGCCCGAGCACCGCCAGATAGGGCCGGCTCGCCCGGAAGAGCAACAGGCTCACCGACAGCAGGACGGCGATCGTCAGGCCGGTGAGGACGTCGGTGCCGATGACGCCGACGAGCGCGATCACGGCCAGGACGGCGTCCGAGTGCCGCCAGGACCAGTAGCGTGCGATCGCCGCCGTATCCAGGAGCCCCAGCACCGACGCGATGACGACCGCCGCCAGGACGGTCATGGGCAGGTTCTGGAACAACGGCGCGAGCACGAGCGCCGTCGCCAGCACCAGGCCGGCGGTCACCAGCGACGAGACCTGGGTCCTGGCGCCCGACGCCTCGGCGGTCGCCGACTGCGACAGGCTGGCGTCCACGATGAAGCCGCCGAACAGCCCCGAGGCCAGGTTCGCGCCACCCAGCGCCACGAGTTCCTGGTCACCGTCGATCTCGTAGTGATGCTTGGTCGCGAACGAACGGGCCGCGCCAAGCGACTCCCCGACGGCCAGGAACACCACACCGGCGGCACCGGCCAGCAGGAACAGGACGTCGTTGAGCGCGATCGCGGGCAGGCCAGGCGTCGGTCGCACGGTGGCGATCTCGCCGACGATGGCGACGCCGTACGTCGTGTCGAGGTCGAGGGCGGAGACCGCGACGATGCCCAGGACCAGCGCCACGAGCGCGCCCGGGATGCGGGGCGCCACGCGGCGCAGGACCAGGATGAGCGCCAGCGACGCCGCCCCGATGGCGAGCGTCCACACGTTGGTCTCGGGCAGTTCCACGAGCAGCTGGCGGAGCTGATCGATGACGCTCCCGCTGCCGGCGGGCACGCCCAGCAACTTGGGCAGCTGTCCCACGATGACCGTCACGGCGACACCGAAGACGAAGCCGGTGACGACCGGCTTGGCCATGAACTCGGAGATGAAGCCAAGACGCAGCAGGCCGCCCGCGATGAGCAGGCCGCCGACGACGAGGGCCAACGCCGCCGACAACGCTGCGAAGCGGCCCGGATCGCCCGCGGCGAGCGGCGCGACGAGGGACACGGACATGACCGCCATCGTCGAGCTCGTCGTCACCTTGAGGTGGCGGCTCGTCGCGAAGACGGCGTAGGCGCTCAGGGCCGCGAACGCGGTGATCAGGCCGTACTCCGGCGGGAGCCCGGCAAGTGAGGCGTACGCGAGTGCCACGGGGACCATCACGCCCCACGAGGTCACGCCCGCGATCAGGTCTGGGCGCCCGTCAGCGGCCGGATACCGCGGCAGCCATCCCACGATCGGCACCAGCTGCGGCAGCCTGCGGCGGGATCCTGGCGCGCCAGCCGTCCGTGGTCGGGTCGCCGCTCGGGTCGCCGCCCTGTTTCGGTGGCGCCGCGTCGCCCTCCGGCTCGCTCCCGGTCATCGGAGGGACGCTCGGATCGTGACCATCGACTGAGGCTACCAGAGCTCGCCGCGTGGCCGTCGTGCCGAGATGCGATGTGGATGCGGGTGCGGTCGAGCTCTGACATGGGCAGCGGGCCGTCGAGCCTGGACCCGCTCACGGATCGTTGGCGTGAGACTCGCCAGCGGCTGGCTCGACAGCGTGTAGATTGGCCGGGTGAGCTTCGACGTCGCCGCCGAGTCGTACGACAGCTTCATGGGCCGCTTCTCGCGGCTCCTGTCGCCCGGCTTGGCCGACCTCGCGGCGGTCGAGGCCGGCCAGCGCGCGATCGACGTGGGCTGCGGACCGGGGGCCCTCACCTCGGAACTCGTGCAGCGTCTCGGCGCCGACGCCGTGGCCGCCATCGACCCGTCGGAGCCCTTCGTCGAGGCCGCCCGGGAGCGTCATCCGGGCGTGGACGTCCGCCTCGCCTCGGCGGAGTCGCTGCCGTACCCGGACGACGCATTCGATGTCGCCCTGGCGCAGCTCGTCGTCCACTTCATGCAGGACCCGGTCGGCGGGCTGACCGAGATGGCTCGCGTGACCCGCGCCGGTGGCGTCGTCGCGGCGTGCGTCTGGGACCACGGCGGCGAGCAGGGTCCGCTCAGCCTCTACTGGCAGGCCGCCCGGCAGCTCGGACCCGACGGTCCACGACGAGTCGAACCTCGCCGGCGTGCGCGAAGGCCACCTCGCGTCGTTGTTCCAGGCCGCAGGCCTCGGCGACATCGAGTCGACGGTGCTCGTCGCCGACCTGGAGATGGCGACCTTCGACGAGTGGTGGGAGCCGTTCACGCACGGCGTCGGACCGGCCGGGGCGCACCTGGGCCGCCTCGATCGCGACGCGCAGGCGACGCAGCGGGAGCGATGTCGTGCCCTCGCTCCGGACGAGCCGTTCATCATCAAGGCGCGCGCCTGGGCCGCACGGGGCGTGGTCTAGCCGGAGGACGGACTCGGGATCGCCACGCACTCGACCGATCCGGGGACCGGGAGTTGGTACCGCATATCGGATTCGAACCGATGATCTCCGCCTTGAGAGGGCGGTGTCCTGGGCCTCTAGACGAATGCGGCGTCGCGGTTCGGGATGATACCAGAGGGAGGCGAGACCTCGCCTACAGGCGGTTCGCGTCCAGGAAGCTGCGGATGCCGTCGGCCACTTGCTGGTAGCTGTTCTCGCCGGCGATCAGGCCGTAGTGCGAGTGCGCGCCATACGGCTCGTAGTCGGCGTCAAGCCACTCGGCCAGCCGCTCCGAATCGTCCGCGCTGACGGTGCGATCGAGGCCGCCACCGATGACCAGGCGCGGGATGGCGTCGACCCCGCGCCGGTCGACCGGCACGCCGGCGATCATCTGGCGTCGGGCCGCGCCGGCCTCATGTGGCTTCTGGCCGAGCATGTGCTGGATGCGCAGGACGTCGGGCAGGGTCAGGTCGCGATCGTCCCGGAGCAGGCGCTCGGGGAGGGTCTCCCAGCCGATCATCGAGCGTCCGTAGACCTCGGGGATCTCGCGCAGCTCATGGGACCGGCCGCCCGGCCGCAGGTCGCGCGGCAGTTCGGGGCTGATGAGCACGATGCCGGAGATGGCCATCCGCTCGGCGGCCTTCAGCGCGAGGAGGCCGCCCATCCCGTGGCCCACGACCACGGCCGACGGCCCGAGCCGCTCCATCGCGGCGACGACATCCTCGGTGTAGGTGTCGAACGACAGCGTCGCGGGATCCGCGGTCTGCGACCAGTAGTGGTTGCGCAGGTTGAGCGCGTGACCTTCCCAGCCGCGACCCGCGAAGTACCCCAGGTAGCGCTCCCAGACCCACGAGCCGGTCAGCTCGCCGTGGATGAACAGCAGCGGCTTGCGGCGGGATCGGCGCTCCGGCAGCCATGACTCGATGTACAGGCCGCGGTCGTGCAGCTCGATCTCGTCCTTGCGCACCGGTCGGCCGTTGACTGGCGCGACCTGGGCCTGGTTGAGGATCGCCTCGGGAGTCTTGTCGGTCATGCGGTCACCACTCGTGCGGGTTGATGACGAGGCCCGTCGGGGCCGTCGGGATGGTCGGGCGGTCGGTCCCGGCCACCAGCAGGGCCAGGAGGTAGTCGAAGGCCGGGTCCTCTTCGCAGGACCGGCTCATGCGCCGTTCGTCGCGGTAGCGCAGGGCGGCATCGTACGTCGAACGGCCGGCGACGACCCTGACCGGCCCCGTGGCCGCCGGCCCGAGCAGGGCGTCGACCGCCGCCGCGGTCTCGCCACCGCCGTCGGCCGCCACCGCCCAGACGCGATGGCGCGTGCCGGCCTCGTCGACCAGGTCGATCTCCGGCGTTCGAGCGGACATGGCGGCGAGTCGTCCGCCCGTCACGTCATCCGGGTCGTCGTACACGGCCACGACCGGGCTCGTGTTCACGCCGGTCGCACGGAGCAGCTTGTAGCGGTCGTCGAAGCCCGCGGCGTCGGCCGACGCCGCCTCGACACCGGTCGCGCCGTCGAGCGCCTCGAGTCGAAGCCGGGCGAAGTAGCCGCGCACGCCCGGGAGCTCGCTGTCGACCGGATCGCAGGCGTACAGGTAGATGGACGGATGCGGGTCCTTGTGCAGGATCGCCCCGGAGCGCCACTCGGCCATGGACCGAGCGGCCCGCCGGAAGCGGTCGTCCGGCTCGTCGCCGTGGCGTGTCTCGGGCAGGTCCACCCGGACGACGTTCGCCGGGTGACGCGCGAGCAGGCGCTCGTGGGCGACCGGATCGATGGCGTCGTACGACGGGGCCATCACGGCGGCCAGATCGCCGACGCTGGTCGCATCGAAGCGAAGCGCTCGGAAGGGACGGATGACGGGCACACTACCCTCGGGTGGACGGCACACCGGCCGACGGGTCACGGGACGCCCGCATCGTACGATAGCGGCGACGTGGATGGCCACCGGGACGCCCACGCAACTTTCTGGGGGGTTCGGGCGTCCTTGCTGCGACCCGCTCCCCGCATGCACTCGGAGTCGCCGTGATCTCGCCCTCCCCGACGCGGAGCCACGCTCTCGCAGACCACGCCGCCACGAGCGCCGCGTGACGTCGCGCGCGCGACGTCTGCTGACCGGCCTCGGCCTGGTCGCCGCGCTCCTGTTGCCGGCGGCCGCGCCGGTCGCCGCCGCCGACGGGCTGACGATGGACGCCCGCGCGATGCTGGACGGACATGCGCGCATCGGCGCCTGGATGGCCGTGTCGGTGCGACTCAAGAACGACGGGCCGCCGATCACCGGGGAGTTGCGCCTGTCCGGCGGCTCGCAGGGCACGTCCCGGTTCGGGACCGTCGTCGACCTGCCGACCCAGTCCGACAAGACCTACACCCTGTACGTCCAGCCGCCTGCGTTCGGTCGCGAACTGACGCTCAGCCTGGTCGATGGGGCGAACACCATCGTCAGCTCCAAGGTGCCCTTCACGATCCACGACGGCACGCAACTCGTCGTCGGCGTCATCGCCGAGCGATCGCAGGACATCGTCGCCGGGATCGACCTGCTCCCGAACCAGAACCAGGTCGCGCCGGTCATCCTGCCGCTCGATCCGACCCAGCTGCCCGACCGTGTCGAGGCCTGGCAGGCGCTCGATCGCCTCGTCTGGCAGGACGTCGACTCCAGTCAGCTCAGCCCTGAGCAGGTCGCGGCCCTGCGCGGCTGGGTGGCCGGCGGTGGTCGCCTCGTCATCGTGGGCGGGACGAGCGGACCGGGCGCGCTCGGCACCTTCCCGGACGAGCTGCTCCCGTACCGACCCAGCCGCGACCCTCGACGTCCCCGCATCGTCGCTGACCGCGTTCCTCGGCGCCGCCCCGTCGGATGCGACCGACCTGCCGGCGCTCGGCGGCGAGCTGATCGCGGGACGCGCGCTCGTGAGTGTCGGCGACCGCGTCATCGCCGCCGAACGCGCCTACGGCAGCGGCTCGACCACGCTGATCGGCTTCGACCCGACCGTCGAGTGGATCGCCGGCGGGACGGCGGCGGACACGTTCTGGCGGCGTCTCCTGCCCCAGCGCCTCAACGCCGGCCTCTCGCTGTCGGACGACAGCCAGCTCGTGGGAGCCGTGGCCCAACTGCCGTCGCTCGCGCTGCCGCCGATCGGTGGCCTGTTCGCCCTGCTGGGCGCCTACATCCTGCTGGTCGGTCCGATCAACTACCTCGTGCTGCGCCGCATCGGCCGGCGCGAGTGGGCGTGGGCGACGATCCCGGCCCTCATCGCGATCTTCGCCGTCGGCGCGTACGCCTTCGGGGCAACGCCTTCGCGGCAGCGAGGTCATCGTCAACGAGATCGCCCTCGTCCGCGGCGCGCCCGGCGCGACCGACGGGACGGCACAGGTCTACATCGGCATCTTCTCCCCGTCACGCGGCACGTACCAGGTGCGCGTCCCGGGCGGGGCGCTCCTGTCTCCGCCGGTGAACGGCGACATGTTCGGGACGGACGCGTCCGGCACCGCCCTCGACGTCCTGCAGGGCGACCCATCGCGCGTGCGCGACCTGACGGTCGGCTTCGGGTCACTGCGGACGGTGCGGGCCGAGACGGCCGATCGACGTGCCGCTCGTCCAGGCCGACGCTCCGCCTCGAGGACGGCCGGCTCAAGGGCACGGTCCGGAACGCCTCCGATGTCACGCTCGAGCGACCGGCGGTCGTCCTGGGGGCCACGGTCGCGATCCTCAAGGACCTGGAGCCGGGCACGGAGCAGACCGTCGACGTCGCCATCAACGGCGGCGCGAACCAGTTCGGCCAGCCCCTGTCGGACCTCGTCGTCGGCCAGCTGTTCTTCGACGGGAACGGTGGCAACCCCGACAGCGAGACGTACATCCGTCACGCGGTCATCGACCAGCTGACGTTCGACCCCAACTTCGGCTCCACGAACCAGCTTCCGGCGGATGGCGCGGTCATCCTCGCCTGGACGAGCGGGAGCGCACTGGCCGTCGAGATCGAGGGCCAGGAACCGCGACGGACCGGCAACACGCTCTACTACCTGCCGACCTCGGTCGACGTCAGCGGCAAGACCACGTTCAACAACGACCTGCTGCGCTCCAGCGTGGTCGCCTCCGACGCCGCGTTCTTCAGCAAGGACCCGTTCAGCATGAACTTCGGGCGCGGCAGCGCCACCCTGGCGTACCGTCCGATCGCGATGAACGGCACGATCGACGACCGACGAACTCGCTGATCGGGCTGAACTTCGGCGGCGACATCGGGCTTCGGGCAGCCGACCGAGGTCTCGCCGCTCGACGCGATCCCGGTCGTCTGCTCGGCCGACGTCACCGAGGACTGCGTCCAGCCGAACCTGGACGGGATCCCCGAGACCGAGCTCTTCGACCTGACGACCTCCGAGTGGGTTCGCCTGCCGCACCTCGCGGCGGGCAACCGCTACAGCGTCGTCGAGCCCGCCCGGTACGTGGACGAGAACAGCGGCACGGTCCTGATCCGCTTCGTCAACGACCAGAGCGACGGCGTCGGGTTCAGTGCCGGCCTGTCGATCAGCGGGACGGTCCGATGACGCGCCATCGTCCGGACCGAGGGCCTGGTCAAGCGCTACGCGACGACGCTCGCCGTGGCCGGCGTGGACCTGTCGATCGAGGCAGGGCGAGATCTTCGGCCTGGTCGGGCCGAACGGCGCCGGCAAGACCACGACGCTCCGGATCCTGGCGACCCTCCTGCAGCCGTCGGCCGGCGACGCGGAGATCGCCGGCTGGTCCGTGACACGGAACCCGGACCAGGTCCGGCGCGTCCTCGGGTTCATGCCGGACGTCTTCGGGGTCTACGACGACATGAAGGTCTGGGAGTACCTGGACTTCTTCGCGCGCTGCTACGGCCTGTCGGCCGCCACGCGGCGACGGATGATCGGCGACCTGCTCGAGCTGGTGGACCTCGCCGACAAGCGCGACGACTACGTCCAGACGCTCTCGCGCGGCATGCAGCAGCGGCTGTGCCTCGCCCACGCCCTCGTCCACGACCCGCAGGTCCTGCTCCTCGACGAGCCGGCGTCCGGCCTCGACCCGCGCGCCCGGGTCGAGCTGCGCGAGCTGCTCCGCGAGCTGCGGGTCGCTCGGCAAGACGATCCTCATCAGCAGCCACATCCTCCCCGAGCTCGAGGAGCTGTGCACCAGCGTCGCGATCGTCGATCGCGGCCAGGTCCTGGCCCAGGGCACGGTCAGCGACATCGAGCGGCGCCTTCGCTTCGGGGCCGTGCTGCGCATCCGGTCCTGCTGCTCGAGGGCGAGGCCCTCGAGGCGGCCCGCGACGCGGTTCGCGGCCGGACCCGGACGTCGCGACCGCCGAGATCCTCGAGGACGGCACGATCGAGCTCGGCTTCCGCGGCGACGACGCCGCGTCGGCCCGGCTGCTCGCCGACATCGTCCGCGACGGCCTGCCGGTCGTGACGCTTCGCCCGGGCCGCGAGCGACCTCGAGGAGCTGTTCCTCCAGGTCACCGCGCCGGACCGGCGCCCCTGGACGTCGCGTCATGACGGACCCGATGGACGAGCCGATCGTGACCGACGCGCCGACCGATCGGCGATCGACGCCGCGCGAGCCGCCGTGCCGACGCCGTCGGAGACCGAGCCGTGCGCCGTGCGACGGCCGCCGTGCTGCCGCCCGGCCCGACGCCGGCTCACCGCGAGCCGCCCCACCCGATCGCCGCGCTGCGCCACACCGCCGGCGGGATCGCCGCGGTCGGCGTCAAGGAGCTGCGCGGCCGGATGCGCGGCCGGCGCGCGTTCGTGATCCTGACGCTCTACCTGTTCCTGCTCGGCGGCTTCGCCTGGATGGTCGAACTGCTGATGGAGACGGCCTACCCGAACGGCTTCGGCGCAGTCGGCCGCGTTCGCGTCCGCGGCCATCGGCCAGGGCGATCTTCGCCGCGCTGCTCATGCTCGAGACGCTCCTGGTCGTCTTCCTGGCCCCGGCGTCGACCGCCGGCGCGATCAGCCTCGAGCGCGAGAAGCAGACCCTCGACTGCTCGTCACGACGCCGATCTCGTCGCTCGCGATCGTCCTCGGCAAGCTGCTGAGCGCCCTGACCTACGTCTTCCTGCTCATCGCTCGCCTCGATCCCGCTCACGGCGATCGTGTTCGTGTTCGGCGGCGTCGGCCCCGAGGACGTCGTCCGCGGCTACGTCGTGCTGCTCGTCACGGCGCTCGGGCTCGGGGCGTTCGGCCTGTTCTGCTCGAGCCTCGTCAAGCGGACGCCAGGCGGCGACGGCGATCTCGATCTTCGGCGTCCTCGCCATCACGGTCGGGTCCGCCTTCATGCTCGATCTTCTGGAACGTGCTCGCCAACGACGACAACGGCCAGCGGCCACGGGCCCGATCAAGGGCAGCCCGCCCGAGGTCATCGCCTACGTCAACCCGTTCCTCGCCCAGGTCGACGTCCTGTGCGGCACCGAGATCGTTCGGTGGCACGTGGTGCGGCATCCTGACCGGCCTCGTCCCGAGCGCGCACGGGCATCATCGTTCGACGACAACACGGGCGGCGGCGGCGTCCCGGTCCCGGCGCCCGATGCCCGTCCCGATCGATCCCGGCAAGGGCGTCATCGTCGACGACGAGGGCATGGCCATCGACGGCGACGGCGTGGTCGTCAGCCTGAACGCCAGGTCGTGGCGGCCGACGTCGTCGCCTTCGGGGTCGTCCGCGACGCCTTCTGGCCGCGGAGCCGTGGCGACCTGGCTGATCCTGTCGGTCGTCTTCCTGCTCCTCTCCGTCCAGTTCGTCTCACCGACCCGGCGCTGGCGCCTGCGCCGCCGTCGCTCGCGAACCACGAGTCCGGAGGCCGACCTGATGCGGATCCCGTCACGCCTGTCCCGACGACCGCGACCGCCAGCCGGCCGGCGCCGCTCGTCGTGCCCGCCGACCCGCGGACCGTGGTCGACGGCCCGCTCGACCCGGCCCTGCCGCCGTCCTGGGCGCCCTCGGGCCCGCAGCGCCAGCGGCTGTGGCTCCGCCGCATCGTCCGCCGGACCTGGCTCGCGCTGGCCGCGGTCGCTCGTCGCCGAGCTGGTCCTGTGGACCGTCGCCCGGTTCATCCCGCTCGACCTGGGCGCCGCTCGTCGGCGCCGCGATCCCGGTCGTCGGGCGCGCTCGGCCTCCTCGTGGCCGTCGTCCGGGCCCGCCCGTCGCTCGGCGAGACGGCCCTGGCCGTCGACGGCGAGGGCCGCCTGGGCGACCGCGTCTCGAGCGCCCTGGAGCTGGCGGTCGCGTTCCCGGCGTCCGCCGGCCCGGTCGACCCCGAGGCCGACGAGCGACCTGCGCGGCCGACGACGCGCCGAGACGGACCGCTTCGTCCGCCGCCAGCGCGCCGACGCGCTCGCACGCCATCCGCGTCGCGCCACCGGACCTGTTCAAGCCGCGCCTGTCGCAGCGCCCGGCGATCGCGCTCGTCGTCGTCGGCGCTGCTGCTGGTCCCGGTCCTGCTCCTCCCGAACCCGCAGGACGCGGTCATCGCCCAGCAGCGCCAGGTGCGAGGAGGCCGCCGAGCGCCAGGCCGAGCGCCTCGACGACCTCGCCGAGGAGCTCGACGCGAAGGGCGCGGACGCGCAGGACCCGCGGACGCAGCTCGCCGAGGAGCTCCGCGAGCTCGCTCGCCAGCTGCGCGACAAGCCCGGCGACCTCGATGTCAACCTCGCCCGGCTCGGCGCGGTCGAGGCCGACGTCCGCGCCCAGATCGACCCGGCCAACGAGCAGCGGGCCGCGTCGCTCACGTCGCTGAGCCGCGTCGCTCTCGCGGGCCGCGACCGGGCAAGCCGGACGCCAACCAGGACGGCGATCCCGAGAAGGCGCAGGAGGACCTCGAGGACCTCGGCGACAAGCTCGACGAGATGACCGACGCCGAGAGCAGGCCGACCTCGGCGCGCCAGCTCGCCGAGCATGCAGGCCACCGCGTCGCAGGCCGAGCGGCGCCGCCGCGACGGCGCTCCGCGACGCGGCCCAGAGCCTGGCCCAGGGCGACACCGCAGGGCGCCAAGTCCGCCCTCGATCGACCTCGGCGAGGCGCTCACGGACGCCGAACAGCAGGTCGCCACGAACCGCGACCTCTCGACCGCCGCGTCGCGCCTCCAGGACGCTCGCCGCGACCTCGCGGACGCCGGCCGGCAGACCGCCGCGCAGGGCCAGCAGGGCCAGGGTCAGCAGGGCCAGGGCGCAGGGCCAGGGCCAGCAGGGCGCCGGCCAGAGCCCGGGCACGGGTCAGGGCCAGGGCCAGAGCCCGGGCACCAGGGCAGGGTCAGGGTCAGGGCCAGGGTCAAGGTCAGGGCCAGGGTCAAGGCCAGGGCCAAGGTCAAGGTCAGGGTCAGGGCCAAGGTCAGGGCCAGGGTCAAGGTCAGGGCCAGGGTCAAGGCCAGGGCCAGGGTCAGGGCCAGGGCCAGGGCGCCATCGGCGGCGGCGGCTCGAACGCCCGCTCGCTCGGCAACGGCACCGGCGGCAACGGCCAGGCCGGCCGGCCCGACCAACCCGAACCGGCCGTCCGAGCTCGGCGAGGACCTCAGCTCCGTCTTCGCGCCGTTCGACCGCCTCGGCGAGCCGGGCGACCCGTCGTACATCGCCGGGACCGGCGGCGACGGCCAGACCCAGCAGGGCAACCAGACCGGGTCAGGGCTCGAACAACGGCTCGCTGACGCCCGTACGAGGACGTCTACGCCGACTTCTACCGCTACGCCCAGACCTCGCTCGAGCGCGGCTACGTCCCGCTCTCGGTCAAGGACTACGTCCGCGACTACTTCAGCTCGCTCGATCCCACGAGGTGACCGCCGCTCGACCGGCGCGCACGCAGGAGGACACGTGACCACACCAACGACGCTCCCGGAGGGCGCCCGCCTCGCCCCCGAGGCCTTCGCCGAACGCGCCCAGGCCATCGAACGCGAGGTCGGCCGGGTCATCGTCGGCCAGGCGCGAGCTCGTCCGCCAGACGCTCACCGGCCTCCTCGCCAACAGCCACGTCCTGCTCGAGGGCGTGCCCGGCCTCGGCAAGACGATGCTCGTGCGGACCATCGCCGACGTCATCGACTGCATCGTTCAACCGGATCCAGTTCACGCCGGACCTGATGCCGGCCGACATCACCGGCACGAACATCCTCATCGAGGAGGACGGCCAGCGGGTCTTCCGGTTCCAGCCGGGCCCGATCTTCGCCAACCTCGTCCTCGCCGACGAGATCAACCGCGCGACGCCGAAGACCCAGTCGAGCCTGCTCGAGGCGATGCAGGAGCACCAGGTCACGGTCGCCCGCCAGCGCTTCCCGCTCGAGCCGCCGTTCTTCGTGCTCGCGACCCAGAACCCGCTCGAGATGGAGGGCACCTATCCCCTGCCCGAGGCCCAGCTCGACCGGTTCCTGTTCAAGGTCATGGTCCCGTTCCCGTCCGAGGAGGACCTCGTCGCGATCATGGACCGGACGACCGGCGCCGAGTCCGTGACGGCGTCGCAAGGTCTGCACGGCGGCCGAGATCGTCGAGATGCAGCGCCTCGCCCGGGCCGTGCCGATCGCCCCGCACGTGACCGCCTACGCGGTCAGCGTCCTCGCCGCGACGCACCCGGACCAGCCGCGCGCGCCCGGCCTCGTCCGCGACTACGTCCGCTACGGCGGCTCGCCGCGCGGCGCCCAGGCGCTCGTGACCGGCGGCAAGATCTACGCGCTGCTCGACGGCCGGTTCAACGTCTCGATCGACGACATCCGGGCGGTCGCCCTCCCGGCGCTCCGCCACCGGATCATCCTCAACTTCGAGGGCGAGGCCGAGGGCATCACGACCGAGGCGGTCGTCCGCTCCATCCTCGACGCGGTCGTCGCCGCCGACGGTCGAGTAGCGTCACGACCTCCTCCGGCCACGGCGACCACGCGATGGACGGTCCGTCCCCCCAGGCCACCTCACCCTCCGGCGCGCCGATCCCGGCCGGGACGCGCCAGGCGTTCCTGCCCAGCGAGGTCGACCCGACCGTCTTCGACGAGGCGTTCCTGCGCCAGCTCGAGCGCCTGCTCCTGCTCATGCGCTCGCCGGTCCGCGGCGGGCTGAAGGGCGGCCGGCGGAGCGTCAAGCGCGGCCAGTCGGTCGAGTTCGCCGACTACCGCGACTACACGCTCGGCGACGACCTGCGCCAGCTCGACTGGAACGTCTACGCCCGCCTCGAGAAGCTGTTCGTCAAGCTGTTCGTCGAGGAGGAGGACGTCACGGTCACCCTCCTCGTCGACGCCTCGGCGTCGATGGCGTTCGGCGCGCCGGCCAAGCTCCTGTTCGCCAAGCGGGCGGCGGCCGCCCTCGGCTACATCGGGCTCGCGAGCGAGGACCGGGTCGCGGTCACGGCGCTGTCCGGCCGGATCGCCCGGCGGCGGGCGGCCTTGCGCGGCTCCGGCCGGGTCTTCCGGCTGCTGGCCGACCTGTCCGCGATCGAGGCCGCCGAGGGCCCGACCGACCTCGCTCGCGGCGGCCCGCCACGCCGCGGCGCAGCTCCACGGCCGGGGCGTCGTCGTCCTGCTCTCGGACCTGCTCGACCCGGCCGCCGACCGGGTCATCCGCGAGCTCGCCGCGACCGGCTCGGAGCTGATCGTCCTGCACATCCTCTCGCCCGACGAGCTCGACCCGCCGCTCGAGGGCGACCTGCGCCTGGTCGACGTCGAGACCGGCGAAGGCATCGACGTGACCGTCGACCTCGCGACGCTCGACGCCTACAAGGCGCGCCTGGCGGCGCTGGAAGGCCGGCTTCGCGGACCTCGCCGCCAAGCGCCGCGCGACCTACGTCGACCTGCCGTCCGACGCCAACCTGGCCGACCTCATGTTCGCCGAGCTGCGCCGGCGCCGGGTCCTGGGCTGACCGATGCCGTTCACCACGCCGCTCGCCCTGCTCGGCCTGCTGTTCATCCCGGCCGTCCTCGCGATGTACCTGCTCAAGCTGCGCCGGGACGAGGCGGTCGTGCCGTCCACGCTCCTGTGGAGCCGGCTCCTGACCGACGTCGAGGCGAACGCGCCGTGGCAGCGGCTCCGGCGCAGCCTCCTGCTGCTGCTCCAGCTCCTGCTCGTCCTCATCCTCGCGCTGCTCGCCGCGCGGCCGTTCCTCGAGCGGCCGGCCGGCCTCGCCCGCGACATCGTCCTGGTCGTCGACACGTCGGCCAGCATGGCCGCCGACGGACGTCGCGCCGACCCGGCTCGACGCCGCCAAGGCCGCCGCCATCGACGCCCTGCGCGACCTGCCGACCGGCGGCAAGGTCAGCGTCATCGCCGCCGACCGGACCGCCCGGATCGTCGTCAACGAGACCGTCGGACCTCGGCCGGGTCCGGCAGGCCATCGACGACCTCGAGCCGTCGACCGATGCCGGGCGACCTCGGCGACGCGCTGGAGCTCGCCTCGAAGCTCGCCGCCCGGTCCGGCGACGCCCAGATCCTCGTCGCGACCGACGCGGCCCTCGCCAGCCGTCCCGACGGCCAAGGTCGACGCGCCGGTCACGGTCCTGCCGGTCGGCCGCGACCGCAAGAACCAGGCGATCGTCGCGCTCGCCGTCCGGACCGCGCCGTCGGCCGTGACCCGCTCGGTCTTCGTCAGCGTCGCGAACCTCGACCTCGAGTCGGCCCAGCGCCGGATCGAGGTCTGGGGCGACGGCCACCTCCTCGAGGCCCGCGACGTGATCGCTCGACCCGCAGGCCCGCTCCGACGTCGTCATCGACGACGTGCCCGACGAGATCCGGACGGTCGAGGTCCGCCTCGTCGGGCGCGACCCGGCCGTCGGCGTCGCGCCCGGACCAGCTCGCCATCGACGACCGCGCCTGGGCGGTCATCCCGCCCGACCGGACCCGGCTCATCCTCCTCGTCGGCGAGGGCGACCCGTACCTCGAGACCGCGCTGTCGTACCTGCCCGAACGTCGAGCTGTACGGCGTCACGCCGGCCGAGTACGGGCCGAGTCGAACCGCGACGGACGGGCGGCCGTGGGACCTGGTCATCTTCGAGGGCGCCCTGCCGGCGACCCTGCCGGACAGCCCGATCCTGGCCATCGCCCCGCCGCGGACGAGCGCCGCTCGGCGAGGTCGACGGCACGCTCAAGGACCCGGGCATCGGCACGCTCGAGCCCGGACGAGCCGATCCTGCGCTACGTCGACCTGTCGACGACCCACATCGCCGAGGCGACGAAGCTGGTCCTGCCGGACTGGGCCCGGACGGTCATCCCGGGCCCGAAGGGCGCGCCGCTCCTGTACGCCGGCGATCCGGGCCGGCCTGCCGACGGCGGTCCTCGCCTTCGAGCCGCGCCAGTCCGACCTGCCGCTCCAGGTCGCGCTTCCCGATCCTGCTCGCCAACCTCACCGGCGAGCTGCTCGGCGGCTCGGCCGCCCCGACCGAGGCGGTCGCGCCCGGGCACGCCGGTCACGCTCACCATCCCGACCGGGCGCGACCGGCCTCACCGTCGCGCGGCCGGACGGCTCCGACGACCGAGCTCGTGCCGTCCGCCACGGGCGGCGCGAGCGTCACGTTCGCCGCGGACCGAGCTGCTCGGGCATCTACACGGTCACGCCGATCCTGGGCGCGGGCACACCGAGCGCCGGCCCCGTCCAGCAGCCCCGGACCGTCCGCCAGCGCCTCCGCCGGGTGCGTCCGCCGGCACCGGCGCGGGCGCCAGCGCCGAGCCCCCCGCCGGTGGTCGACCCGTACGCGCCCGTCCGGTTCGCGGTCGACCTCTTCGACGTCGACGAATCGACGATCGCCCCCGGCTCCGCGGCCGCCCTCGAACGGCTCGGGACCGCGCCCGGTGCCTCCCCCGCCCCGGGCGCCGGCACCGGGTGCGCCCGCCACCACGCGCGACGAGCTGTGGATCCCGATCGTGCTCCTCGTCCTCGTCGGCGCTGTGCGTCGAGTGGGCCGTCTACCACCGCGACGCGCTCATCCGGCTGCGCCGGAGCCTCGGCGCCCGGTTCGGGCGCGCCGTCCGCGGACGGGAGCGCCTGATGGGCGTCTCGTTCGACGCGCCGCTCGCGCTGCTGCTGCTCATCCCGGCGCTCGCGCTCACGGTCGTCCTGCACCTCGGCGCGCGCCGGCGGATGGGCGCCGGCCGGCGTCGCGTCGCGCTCGTCGTCCGCTCGCTGCTGCTCGCCGCCCTCGTCTTCGCCCTGGCCGGCTTCCAGCTCGTCCTGCCGGTCGACCGGCTCGCGACCGTCTTCGTCGTCGACCTGTCCGACTCGGTCGGGAACGCCGGGCGCGAGGACGCCCTCGCCTTCCTGCGCGAGACGCTCAAGGAGAAGCCCGAGGGCGACGTCGCCGGCATCGTCGCGTTCGGCAAGGACGCGCTCGTCGAGCGGCTGCCGTCGGACCTCGAGGAGATCGACCGGATCGCCTCGACGCCGGTCAAGTCGCGCGACCGACATCGGGGCGGCGCTGCGGCTCGCCTCGGCGCTGTTCCCCGACGACGCCCAGAAGCGGATCGTCCTCCTCTCCGACGGCAACGACACGACCGGCGGCGGCCAGGCCGAGGCCGCGCTCGCGGCCGACCGCGGGCATCCAGATCGAGACGCGCCGGATCGGCCTCGGCGCCGTCGACGAGGTCCTCGTCGAGCGGCTCACGACGCCGTCGACCGCCCGCCTCGGCGAGTCGGTCGAGGCCGTCGTCGAGATCCGCTCGTCGGTCGCCCAGCCGGCCACGGTCCGCCTGTTCGCCGACGGCGCGCTGGTCGCGACCCAGCCGGTCGAGCTCGCGGCCGGGATCACCCGGGTCACGTTCGACCTCACGCCGACCGAGGCCGGGTTCCACACGTTCCGGGCCGTCGTCGAGGCGGCCCGCGACACGTTCAGCCAGAACGACCGGGCCGACTCGAACACCATCGTCAAGGGCGAGCCGCGGACGCTCGTCCTCGCGGGCGACGACGACGTGGCGGCGGAGCTCGTCGCGGCGCTCGAGGACCAGCGCCAGCACGTCGACACGATCATCCCCGAGGCGCTCCCGACCGACTTCGCCGAGCCTCGCGACGTACGACAGCGTCGTGCTCGTCGACGTCCCGCGGCTCCGGCTGTCGGACCGCCAGCTCGCCGCGCTCCAGGTCTACGTCCGCGACCTCGGCAAGGGCCTGGTCATGGTCGGCGGGCCGCGCAGCTACGGCGCCGGCGGCTACCAGAAGACCGCCGCTCGAGGAGACGCTGCCGGTCGACATGGGCGTGCGCGACCGCGAGAAGCAGCCCGACATCGCGCTCGTCGTCGTCATCGACCAGTCCGGCTCGATGGCCGCCTGCCACTGCAACACGTTCGACGACGGGGCCGGCGGCGGGACCGGCATCGGCGGCGTCCAGAAGGTCGACATCGGCAAGGAGGCGATCCTGCGCGCCGCGGCGGCGCATGACCGCCCGCGACGAGCTGGGCGTCGTCGCCTTCAACGAGGCGGCCCACTGGGTCGTCAAGACCCAGCCGCTCGGCGACGTCGGCGGACCTGCAGGGCTCAGATCGCCGGCATCCAGGCCGACGGCCAGACGAACATCTACGCCGGGCTCGACCAGGCGGTCCAGTCGCTCGAGGGCGTCGACGGCCACCCGCCGCCACATCATCCTGCTGACCGACGGCTGGTCGAGCGTCCGGCCAGTACGACGCGATCCTGGCCAAGATGAAGGCCGACGGGATCACCCTCTCGACGGTCGGCGCGGGCGGCGGCGCCAACCCGTTCCTCGAGCAGCTCGCGAGCAAGGGCGGCGGCCGCTTCTACGCGGCCGCCAACCCGGCGAGCATCCCCGACATCTTCCTCAAGGAGACCCAGCAGGTCTCCGGCCAGCAGATCGTCGAGGAGCCGTTCTTCCCGATCCTGACCTCGTCGTCGCCGATCCTGCGCGGCCTCGACGACGGCTGCCGAAGCTCCTCGGCTACAACGGCACGACGGCCAAGCCGGCCGCCCAGACCGTCCTCGTCACCGGCCGCGACGATCCGCTCCTCGCCCAGTGGCAGTACGGCCTGGGCCGGTCCGTGGCCTGGACGTCGGACTCGACCGGGCGCTGGGCCAAGAACTGGCTCGGCTGGAACGGCTTCTCCCGGTTCTTCAGCCAGCTGGTGAGCTGGACGTTCCCGGGCGAGGAGACCGACGGCATCGAGGCCACCTTCGACGCCGTCGGCGGCAAGACGACCCTGCACGTCGAGAGCGTCGAGGCGGACGGCTCGCCGCGCGACTTCTACGCGACCAGCGCGGTCGTCGTCGGGCCCGGACCTCGAGCCGGTCAACGTGGACCTCGTCCAGGTCGCGCCGGGCGTCTACGAGGCGCCGCTCGGCGAGGTCGACCCGGGCGCGTACGCCGTGCGGGTGACCCAGACCAAGCCCGGGACGTCGCCGCTCGGGCGGACGCTCGGGCTGGTGGCGCCGACCGCCGCCGAGTACCGGCTGCTGGGCGCCAACGAGCCGTTCCTGGCGGCGCTGCGCTCCGCGACCGGCGGCGGCGAGATCGCTGACCGCCGAGGACCCGTGGATCCACGACCTGACCGTCACCAGCCGCTACACGGACCTGTGGCCGCTGCTGCTCGTCCTGGCGCTGCTGCTGTGGCCGCTCGACATCGCCCTCCGGCGCGTCTCGATCGGCCGTCGCGAGCTGGCGTCGGCCCGCGGCTGGGTCACGAGCCTCGGCGGGCGGCGCGGACGGCGCGCCCCGCGGACCGCCACGAACGAGGGCCTGCTCGCGGCCCGCGGCCGGACCGGGAGTGCCGCACGATCGGCGATGCGCGCGGACGCGACACCGGTCGCCACGGTCGCGCCGGTGGTGACCACGGCCGGCCCGCCGGTCACGACGGCGCCGCCGCATGTCCGCGCCGGCGCCCGCCCCCACACCGGCCCAGCCGTCGGCACCGTCCCCCGCCGAGCCGTCCACACCGCCCGCTGCAGCGCCGGCGAACCCGGCGGACACCGACACGATGGCCCGCCTCCGCGAAGCCAAGCGCCGCGCCCGCGAGCGCTGACCGGCGCGCGTCGTTCGCCGCCAGCCGCGCCCGCGGCACGTCCACGCGGTCGGTGATAGCCTCCGGCCCGTGACCTACCCGCGTCCCCGACTCGGCCCGCTCCCGACCGCGCTGGCCGTGCTGACGCTCGCGGCGTCCGTGGTCGCCGGGTGCGGCACGATCTCGACGTCTGCCGCCGGCGCCGACGCCCGGCCGACTTCCAGGGTCTCGCCGCCGAGATCGTCAGCCGCGGGATCGTCATCGACGACCTCGTCTCGGGCGACGCGGGCTGCACGGACCACACCCTGACCCAGACGGCCATCGGCTTCGATGCGAGCGGCCTCGACCAGACGGCCGTGGACCGGATCCGCATCTACATCTTCCGGGACGCCGAGGCGTACACCCGGCTGCGCAGCACCATCGATGCCTGCGTCGAGGCGTTCGTGACCGACCCGGCCACCTTCGAGACCATCGACGACTCGCCGTTCGTCCTCGTCGGCCAGGGTCCGTGGGCGCCGGAGTTCGAGGCGGCCCTGCGCGAGGCCCTCGAGGTCGCGGCCGGCACCGGCGGCTGACCCAGGCGTCGAACCGCGCTCGATAGGCCTGTCCAGACCCCGACCACCCCCCACCGCACCGGACCGGAGCGGACCGCGCCCCACGCGACCAGACCTTCGTCCCGGGCCCGGACCATGACCGTTCCTCCTTCCCATGGGTCGATGGGACGTCCGGGCCACGGTGCGTCGGCGCGCCGGCCGGGATGCTCGGCTCATGACCTCCCACCGCCCGTCGTTCCGGCTCGCGACGCCCTCGTTCCTGCTGGCGCTCGCGCTCGTCTCCGGCTCGGCGGCGCCCGCGATCGCCCGTAACGGGAGCGACGGTGGCGGCGCCTTCGGTGGTACCGAGCGACGAGACGCACCGCGGGCGCAGAGCAGACGCGGCCGGGCTGACCGGCACCCGCGCGTCGTGGCTGCAGGCCGAGCTGGCCCACCGCGAGCCGTCGCTCGACGAGCGTCAGGCCGCCGTCCGACCTCCGACCACCGATGTCCCCGTCGCGAAGGCCGTGGCCGTCCCGAAGGCGACCGCCGACTCGACCGGGGCCGGGGCGGGGACCGCCGCCGCGTCGTACCGCGGTCGCAACCACGTCTGGATCCCGGCCTGGGCGTCAGCCGGTCGATCTCGTTCTTCGCCTGCACCAGCAAGGCCTACCCGGGCGACCGCGTGTACCGCTGGGGCTGTGCGGGCTCGAACAACGTCTACCTCTTCGGTCACGCCCACAGCGTGTTCAAGCCGCTCCACGACGCGTACGTCACGGGGCGTCTGCGCAAGGGCATGGTCCTGTACTACGCCGGCAACGACGGCGTCGTCCACACGCTACACGGTGCGCTGGTGGAAGGTCACGACGCCGGACAAGGGCGCCTGGGCGTTCGCCGCCCAGTCGGCCCCGAGCCTGACGCTCCAGACCTGCGTCGGGGCGAAGAGCCAGTTCCGGCTCGTCGTCCGCCTCGTCCGGACGGACTGACCGCTACAGGACCCGCAGCCCCAGGATCCGCCGGGCGATGACCAGGCGCTGGATCTGGCTGGTCCCCTCGCCGATCTCGGTCAGCTTCGCGTCGCGCAGGTAGCGCTCGACCGGGTAGTCGGTCACGTAGCCGTAGCCGCCGTGGATCTGGATGGCGTCGTTCGTGGCCCGCGAGCTGACCTCCGAGGCGAACAGCTTGGCCTGGGCCGCGACCAGCCCGTAGTCGCGGCCCTGGTCCTTGAGCCAGGCCGCACTTCCAGACGAGCGCGCGCGCCGCCTCGATCTCGGTCGCCATGTCGGCGATCATGAACGCGACCCCCTGGAACGAGCCGATCGGCCGGCCGAACTGCTCGCGCGTCTGCGCGTACGGGATCGCTCGCGTCGAGCGCGGCCTGGGCGAGGCCGACGGCCAGCGCCCCGATGCTGATCCGGCCGCCGTCGAGGATCTTGAGGAACGTCTTGAAGCCGCTCCCCTGCTCGCCGAGCAGGTTCGCGGCCGGGACCCGGGCGCCGTCGAACAGCAGCTCGCCGGTCGCCGACGCGTGGAGCCCCAGCTTCTCCTCGAGCCGACCGACCGAGAAGCCCGGCGTGTCGGCCGGGACGATGAACGCGCTGATCTCCGGCGCCGCCGTCGTCGCGCGTCCCGGTCCGGGCGGTGACGATGTACGTGCCCGCCTGGCCGGCGTTCGTGATGAACCGCTTGGCGCCATCGATGACCCAGGTCCCGCCGTCCGGGCCGTCCTCGTGCCGCGCGGTCGTGCGCGTCCCGCCGGAGTCGCTGCCGGCGCCGGGCTCGGTCAGCCCGTACGCGCCGATGACCTCGCCGCGCGCCATCGGGACGAGGAAGCGGTCCTTCTGGTCCTGCGAGCCGGCCAGGTGGAGCGGCCCGCAGCCCAGGCTCGTGTGGGCCGCGACGATCAGCCCGAGCGAGCCCCAGACCCGCCCGATCTCCTCGATGGCGATGGCGTAGGCGAGCGTGTCGAGGCCGGCGCCGCCCTCGTCCTCGGGGATCGGGATGCCGAGCCAGCCGAGCTCGCCGATGCGCCGGACGATGTCGACCGGGAAGCGTCGCTCGCGCTCGTGCTCCTCGACGACCGGGGCGACCTCGTCGAGCATGAACGTCGCGGATCGTGTCGCGCAGCAGGCGGTGTTCGACGGGCAGGTCGAGGTCCATCGCTGGAGTCTAGTCCGGCCGCATCGGCCCCGACAGCGCATCGCGCCGACCGATGCTAGCCTTCGGGCATGTCCGAGCCCACGGCTGCGATCGATGCCGCACGCCCCCGCGCCCGACGCCGTCCACGACCCGACCCCGGGTGGCGCATCCGGCGGCCCGTCGGGCCTCCGGCGCGACCTGCTCGTCCGGCTGCGCATGGACGGCCCGAGCTCGCCCGACCAGCTCGCGACCCGCCTCGGGGCCAGCCGGACCGGCGTCCTGCAGCAGCTCCGGGCGCTCGAGGACGCCGAACCTCGTGAGCCGCCAGACCGTGAAGCACGGCGTCGGTCGGCCGCGGCACCTGTACGACGTCACGCCGGACGCCCAGGACCTCTTCCCGTCGACCTACGACGCGCTCGCCAGCGGCCTGCTGTCCGCGATCGGCGCGGTCGGTGGCGACGAGCTGATCGAGGAGGTCTTCGCCGCCCGACGCCGCCAGCTCAGCGACCGCGTCCGCGACCAGCTGGCCGATCGCGTCGCCGGCCGATGCGCCGATCGAGGACCGCGTCCGCGGGCTCGCCGAGATCCAGGCGGCCCAGGGCTATCTCGCCGAGAGCCTCGTCGAGCCGGACGGCACGATCCAGCTGCGCGAGCACAACTGCGCCATCTACCACGTGGCCAAGGGCACGCCGTCGGCCTGCCAGGCGGAGCTGGACCTGTTCCGCGAGGTGCTCGGCGCCGATGTCGTGCGCGAGACCCACATCGCCGCCGGCGACCGCTGCTGCTCCTACACGCATCTCGGAACGCGCGGACTAGGCGCGGATCTAGGCTTCCTCGCGCTCCACGACCGTGCGCGCGGCCGGCTCGAGGCGCGGCGCGGGCACATCGGTGACGTTCGGGACGAACGAGGCCGCCAGCGACGTCGCCGCCGCATCCTCCTGGTCGCCCACGGACAGGATCCCGAGCCGCCCGAGCTGGGCCATCTCGTCGCGGATGTAGGTCTTGAGCATCTCCGGGCCGTCCGTGTTGATCGTGAACCGGACCTCGTTGCGCCGGAAGGTGTCGAAGATCCAGCGGAACTCGTCCCAGCCGGACACGACCCGGGTGTTGAGGTTGGACGTCGGGCAGATCTCCAGGACGATGCCGCGCTCGCGGATCATCTCCATCGCCCGCGGGTCGTAGGCGGCCTTGACGCCGTGGCCGATCCGGTCCGGCTCGAGCAGTTCGACGACCCGGGCGACCTCGTCGGCCGGCCCGGATTCACCGGTGTGGACCGTGAGCCCAAGGCCGTACTGGCGGGCCCGCCGGAAGAGGCGGCGGTAGTCGGCGACGCGGAAGGTCGCCGACTCGGGCCCGGCGATGTCGATGCCGACGACGCCGCGGTCGCGCCAGGTGATGGCCTTCTCCGCGATGATCTCGTTGAGCTCGAACGGGAACGCCCGGTCCAGGCAGAAGATGAGGCCCGGCTTGACCGGGTATTCGAGCGTCGCCTTGTCCATCCCGCGGACGGCCGCCGCGATGATGTGGTCCAGGTCCTGCTCGCCGCCGCGGTTTCGCTTCATCGGGTTGAAGCGGAGCTCCATCGTGGTGACGTTGTTCTTGCGGTAGCCGCCGCCGACGACCTCGTAGACGGCGCGCTCCACGGCCAGCGGCGAGCTCTGGATGAGCTCCGTCCAGTGGAAGAGCTGCAGGTAGCCGTCGAACGAGCGGTTCCGCCGCGGCGACACGGTGATCATGTCGCGGAACTCCCAGTAGTCCTTGGTCGGGAGCTTGATCCCCTGCGAGTGGGCGATGCCCCACATGATCGACGGGGTCACGGCGCCACCGAGATGGCAGTGGAGCTCCGCGAGCGGGACCTTGCGCGAGAGGAGGCGCGTCATCGAGGGCAGTCTAGCCGACGGGCGCGTCATCAGCCGGCCGGCGATCATCCCGATGCAGATCGTGTAGCCCGGCGCGTCCGGTCCCGTGCCGGCCCGGAACCCATAGGACGCCGGGCCGCCGAACTCGGCCGTGACGACCGGGGCGACGAGCGTCAGGCCGGGCACGGCACCCGACGCCGTCAGGACCTCGAGCGGGCCGACGTCCGGGAACGGATACAGGATCCGTGACGCGACGGGCGCCAGGGACTGGCTCGGCCGGCCGACGATGCCGATGACCTCGGGCCGGCCGCGGATGATGGTCGCTCCGCAGCCGATGAGGTCGGAGCCGCTCAGACCGGGGTAGCCAGGTTCGATCTGGGGCACGATGTCCAGCAGGCGGATCCCGAGCGGATCCGGTGCCGTCGAGGCCGCCGGTCGAACCGAGCAGGACGCCCGAGCGAGCCGACGAAGCGCGCCCACGACACGCGTCGCCGACAGCATGACCGGCGTGGCCGGCAGCGGGCCGGGTCGCAGTTCGATGTGCCACGTCCGGTCGTGCGGGCCGTCGCCGTCGTCCCACGCCACGGTCATGGCGTACACGCCGGGTCGCCAGGTCGCGCCGTCGCGGCGGGCCGAACGCCACGAACGACACCGGGGCCGAGCGAGCCGATCGCCGTCTGGCGGTCCTGGAAGTCCGGGTCGTCGAACGGGGCCAGCGCGACGGACGCTGGCCGACCGGACGGTCGGGTATGGCGGCAGCACGACGCCCAGGTGGGTCGCCCCGGGCTGGTAGGTCCGCGCCACGAACGAGGCCGGGCCGCGCGCATCCACCGGACGCGATCGATGTCCAGCCACGCTCCGACGTCGTCCAGCGCCGGCCCGCCGGCCGCGTCGAGGGCGATCGACCGCGCCGTCGGCCTGGACGAACGGGCCCGGCGGCAGCGCCGGCCAGCGCGCGCGCCGTCGAACGGCTCGAGCGCGCGGCTCGAGCGTCGGGCCACGGGTCCGGGTCCGGCAGGCGCCCGGTCGTGGTCGCGGATGAGGACGTCGATCCGGCGGATCCCGTCGCCCACGAGGACGTCCATCCGGTAGCGGCCCGGCGCCCAGGCACGGACGGCCGCCCCGGCGACGCCGCGACGCAGGTACAGGTACGCGCCGCGGCCGGGGACGTCGTTGACCGGGTGCGACGTCCATCCACTCGAGTTCGCCGCCTTCGTGGTCGCAGCCAGATCCGCACGTCCAGCGGCGTCTCGGTCGGCGGGAAGGTGACGCCCAGGGCGATGATCGGTCCTTCGCGCTCGTCGACGATGGCCGTGCCGTCCTCGCCGCCGTCCACGTCCGCGGGGAACCAGCGCTCGGCGTAGCGGTCGCGGCCGAGCGCGCCGTCGGGGGTCGGCGATCGCGGCGGGAGCACCGTCGGATCCGGCGTTGCGCCGAGCACGATCGTCCGGATCCCCCAGTCGGGGTGGCGCTGCACGACCGCGCGGATGTCGGCCCAGAGCGGCGGGACGAGCGCGCCGCGGGTATCGATCGAGGGCTGCGGGGACGCCGGACGTCGCCGGGCTCGCCGTCGGGGCGGCCGCGACCTGCGGCTCCGCGCCGCCCCATGGCTTGATGACGGCGACGGCCAGCGCCGCGACGATGAGGACGACACCGAATGCGACCGGGTCGACCCGGCGCCGGCGCGGACCGATCCTGACCGGCTCGAACTCGGCCGGACCGCGCGGATCCAGATCGCTCATGTGTCGGCTCGAAGCGGGTTCACGGCGTCGTCGCGCCGCCGACGCAGGCGGTGATGACCCGTGACCCCGCTCCATCCCTGATCGTCAGTCGGTAGATCCCGGGCAGGAACGTCGCGCCGTCGGTCGGGGCCACGAGGGCGAGCCCGGGACGGCGCCACGGGCGGTCAGTGGCGAAATGTCCCTGGTCGTGCCTCCTGGTGCATCCACGCTGACGCGGACGACCTCGAGCGGGGCGTCGACCGGATAGGCCAGGCCGAAGGCCTCGGGGCTGCCGTCCACGACCGTGCCGTCGCACCCGGCGGACGCCGTGTCGGTGGCCGGGATCCGGAGCAGGCGGATGGCCGAGCTGCGCGGCCCGCCTTCGAGCGGTTCGGCGCGGCCGACCACGAGCCCCGTCGCGCCGCATGCCTCGCCCAGGCCCGGGTCAGCGCCAGGAGCGGCGGCGGACCCGTGGTCGGCCCGGACGAAGCTCGATGTGCCAGGTCCCCTCGTGCACGGCCGTCCCGTCGGACCAGGTCACCTCGATCCGGTACGTGCCGGGATCCCAGGCCTCGCCACGTCGTGCGGCGAAGACGATCCACGGGTCGTCGTCGCGACGGTCGATGATGCCGCCGCCGACGCGCGTCGGTGCCGCCCGCGAACGGGCCGGGCGAGAGGCGGGTCGAGCGCGGCCGAGCGGACCCGCGATCCATCGGGAAGTCGGACGCCGAGACCGGTGGCCCGGGGCAGGTACGCCACCGCGACCCGGTCCGGAGGCACCCGGCCGGAGCCGGGCTCCGTGTCCAGCCAGGCGGCCGCCTCGTCGAGCGCGGGCCCTCGACGCTCTCGAGGGCCAGTCCGACCGATCGATCGTCGCGAACGGACCCGACCGGACCGACGTCGGATCCACCTCGGACGGGGCCACCAGTTCCGACGCACCGACGGGGTCGAGGGAACCGAGTCGGACGTTCTCGTAGCGGTCCGGGATGTCGCAGGCGTGAAGCGTCGGATCGTCGCCGGCGCCGGTGAGGACGTCGATCCGGTACTCCCCGGCGCCCCAGGCCGGCGACCCCGGGTCCGTCGTGGGGGGCGCGAAGACCAGGCCGCCCTGGGCCGGGCAGACGCCCGATGGGGCGGGCATCGAGCCAGTGCAGCGAGCCGCGTCGACGACCGGCGCCAGATCCGGACGTCGAGTGGCGTCTCGCCGGCCGGGGACGTGATCCCGAGGGCGACGATCGCGCGATCGCCGACCTGGGCGACCGCGCTCGGGACCGTGGCATCGCCCATCGTCATCGGGATCCAGCGTTCGTCGTACGACGTCCGCGTTCCGGTGGACGTCCGACCCGGTGTCCGGACGATGGCCCGGATCCCCCAGGCGTCGCGCGGACGCACGATCCCGGCGACATCGCCCAGGCCAGGGCGGGGACGGCGACGGCGGCCACGGCGGGTGCGGGTGGGGCACTCGGAGCCACGACGACCGCCGCCGTCGCGGCCGGCGCGCTCGCGGTCGGACGCCTCCGCCGTCGGCCGGATCGGTCCCGATGTCCCACGGCTTCAGGACGGCCGTCGTCAGGCCGACCGCTGCGACGATGACGCCGACGATCAGCGGGTCGAACCGGGCTCGGCGCGGTCGGATGGCGACGGGCTCGAATTCGACGGGCTGGCGCGGATCCCGTTCGGTCACCGCGTCATCGTGTCACGAGTGCGGCAGGCAGGCATCGTCCGCGTCCGTCCATCGTCCATATCCGTCATACGCCCCAGCCCTCCAGACGGATGGCCCGGCCTGCGTCAGCCGGCGAGCGGGATCGACCCGGCCGTCGGCGTCGATGGTCGCCTGGCGGCGCAGGCGCTTGCAGCTCGGCGCCGGGCACCTGGTCGCGGGCGTGGTAGCTCGAGCGGACCAGCGGCGCGCGACTCGACGTGCTTGAAGCCGAGCGCGAGCGCCTCGACCTTCATCTCGGCGAACTCGTCGGGGTGGTAGTAGCGCTCGAGCGGCAGGTGCTTGAGCGACGGGCGCAGGTACTGGCCGATGGTGAGGATGTCGACGTCGACCTCGCGCAGCGCCTCGAACGCCTCGTGCAGCTCCGTCGCGCGTCTCGCCGAGGCCGACCATCAGGCTCGACTTCGTGTGCGCCGCGTAGCCGATCTCGCCGGCCATCTCCTTGGCCCGGCGCAGGACGTACAGGCTGCGATCCCAGCGGGCGCGCTTGCGGACCGGCTTCTGGAGCCGCTTCACGGTCTCGAGGTTGTGGTTGAGGATGTCCGGCCGGGCGTCCATGACGGTCCGCAGCCGGTCGTCGGAGCCGTCGAAGTCCGGGATGAGGACCTCGATGCCCATCCCGGGCGAGTGGGCCTGCATCTGGCGGATGGTCTCGGCGAAGATGCCCGAGCCGCCGTCGGGCAGGTCGTCGCGGGCGACGCTGGTGACGACGACGTGCTCGAGGCCCATGGCGCCGACCGCCTCGGCGACGCGGCGCGGCTCGTCGTCGTCGAACCAGGTGGGCCGGCCGGTCTTGACGGCGCAGAACCCGCAGGCCCGGGTGCAGGTGTCGCCCAGGATCATGATCGTGGCCGTGCGCTGGTCCCAGCACTCCCCGATGTTCGGGCAGTGGGCCTCCTCGCAGACCGTGTTGAGGTTCGAGGCCGCGCAGCAGGCCCTTGAGGTCGTGGTAGTTCTCGCCGGACGGCATCCGGGCCCGGATCCAGTCGGGGTGGCGGCGCGAGCGGCGGCGAGCCGTCGGCCGCGGCGTCGAGCGGCCGCCGCCCATCGCGATCGACAGCTCGGGGCGCGCGTGGCCGCTGGCGCCGTCGTCGCGGGGTGAACATCGGGAGCTCGCGAGCCATCGGTCGGAGTCTAGTCCTCGATCGCGGGATCGACCGCGGATCAGTAGACCGGCGTGTCGGGTCCGACGGCTTCGAGCGCGGCCTTGACGTCGCGCAGGAACGCGGCCGCCTGGGCGCCGTCGTTGGCGCGGTGGTCGATGGCCATGACCATGTTCATCATCGGGCGGATGGCGATGACGTCGCCCTCGGGCGTCTCGACGACGACCGGGCGCTTGGTGATCGCCTCCATCGTCAGGATCGCGACCTCGGGGACGTTGATGATCGGCATCGTCAGGTTGGACCCGAACCAGCCGGTGTTGTCGATGGTGAAGGTCGCTGCCGCCGTAGTCGTCCAGCCGGAGCTTGCCGGCCCGGGCGCGCGCGGCGACGTCGGCGATGGCCCGGTTGAGGCCGCTGATCGACAGCTGGTCGACGTCGCGGACGACCGGCACGAGCAGGCCGTCGTCCACGGCGACCGCGACGCCCATGTGGATCCGGCGCTTGGCGAGGAGGCCGGCCTCGGTCCAGTGGGCGTTGAACGTCGGGTACTGCTTGAGCGCCTCGACCGTCGCCTTGATGACGAACGGGACGTAGCTGAGCGAGATCCCCTCGCGGGCCTGGTACTCGCGCTTGGCGGCCTCGCGGGCGCGGACGAGGCCGCTGACGTCGACCTCCATGTGGACGTAGGCGTGCGGGACGAGCGAGCGCCCGGGTCATCTGCGCGGCGATGCCCTTGCGCATCTGGGTCATCGGCAGGAGGACTTCGTCGGCGCCGGCGGGGAACACGATCGGCGTGCCGGTCGGGCGCCTTGGCGGCCGGGGCGACCGGGATCGCGACGGGCTCGCGGGAGGTGGCGGCGGCGCGGCGGCCGCGGCGCTCGGGGCCGGGCTGCCGGTCCGCATCGCCTCGACGACGGCCAGGACGTCCTCGCGGGTGATCCGTCCGCCGCCACCGGTGCCGGTGATCTGGGCGGGCGTCAGGTCGTGCTCGCGAAGCAGGCGCCGGACGGCCGGGGTCATCCGGGCGTCGGCGTCGCCGGTCGCGGCGCGGCGGCCGCGGCGATCGGCGGCCGGGATCGGCGCGGCGGGGGCCGCGGCGCGGCGGCCGCGGGCGGCGCGACGGGCGCTCGTCGGAGCCGGCGGGGCCATCGGCGCGGCTCGAGGCCGGGCTTCGCGGCGCGGCTCGGAGGTGACGACCGGCCCGGTCGGCGCGCGGCGGCGGCGTCGGCGCCTCGTCGGCCGTCTCGATGATCGGCGATCTCGGCGTTGTTGGGGACGGTCGCGCCCTCCTCGGCCAGGATCTCGCGCAGGATGCCCTCGAACGGCGACGGCACCTCGGCGTTGACCTTGTCGGTGATGACCTCGAGGAGCGGCTCGTACTTGGCGACGTGGTCGCCCGGCTGCTTGAGCCACTTGCCGATCGTCCCCTCGGCCACGCTCTCGCCGAGCTGGGGCATCGTCACCTTGGCCACTGATCCGATCCTCCGGTCGCGCGCGGGTCGTTCGGCGTAGTGTCGCCCATCTCGCGCGGTTCCGGCGAGCCGCCCTCGCGTGGACCGTCCCGACGCCGGCGCTGCATCGCGTCCCGCACCGATCGTCCAGATAGCGTGCGTACTCGGCGATCGAGGCTCCGGATCACCCTCAGATCCCGCCGCCGCCATCGCCATCCACGCTCGGGCGAGCGGTACCGGACGCGCTTGCGGGTCGTCACGCTCTCGCATTACCACGACCCACGCTTGCTATCTGGCAGGAACATCAGGCCCGCCATCGGTCGATCCGGGCGCTCGCAGCCAGCGCGCGAACGGCCACGCTCCGTGTCGGGATACGCGCGGCCGAACGATCGCACGCTTGGCTCTCGACCTGGCGGCGGACCGTTCGATGTTCTGGCAGGACCAGCAGTCGGGCCGTCGTCGCGGACTCGCCAGCCGAATCGATCCCGGACGATGCCGGGGCCGAGTCTCACCTTCGCGTCGTGCTTGCGCAGCGTCTCCTCGACCGAGGTGATCTCCGACTTCACCTCGATGACGAGCAGCGTCGCCGTCGCCTCGTGCCACCCGATGAGATCGATCGAGCCACGTTCGCCGTAACTGCGAGTACGAGACCTCCGGAACGACCTCCCACCCGAGCCCATCGAGCATCCGAGCCGTCGCTTCGCACAGGTCGGCGTGGCGGGCATCGAGCAGTCGACCCAGATCCCCGCCTCGCCAAGTCAGGATCAGGACGAGGTCCGCGTCGAGTCCAGCCGGCGATCCGTCGGACCTTCCCGACGGTCATCCCACCGAGTCGCCCTCGCTCCAGCATCGACATCGTTCCCTGGCTGACGCCGACCCGTGCGCCGAGTTCGGCCTGCGTCAGACCGGCGCGATGTCGCAGGGCTCGCAGGTCCGCCCGAACTGGATGTCGTTCATCCGTGGACTCTGACCGGCGAGCCTTATCGGCGGCTCACTCGCCAATTCTCCGCCAGATACGAACGTGGTTCGTGCTCGGCGATGATCCGAGGCCGATCTACGCCCGTTCGGGGCCGTCCGTGCCCGATCCACGCTCGATCGGACCGCCCGCACACGGTCCAGCTGTCATCCTTCGCATATCACGAAGCCAGCTCGTATCTGGCGACATCGGTGGCGGCCGGACTCGTATGGTCGCGGCATGCCCGTCCGCACCCGCCTCCGCCGGTCGCCTCGGTCTCGTGGCCGCAGGTCGTCGCGTATCGACTGCACAAGCACCACGTCGTCGAGCGGACGACGCCGGATCGGCTCGTGGACGTCGTCCGCGAGATGGTCGGCATGCACGCCCAGGTCGCGAGTTCGGCGGAACTGCAGCTGGCCGCCCGCATCGATGGACTACGGCCGGCGGATGTCCGCGACGCCCTCGCGAGCGAGCGCTCCCTCGTCAAGGCCTGGTCGATGCGCGGCACGCTGCACCTGCTGACGCCCGAGGACCTCGCCCGCGTCGTCATGGCGTCCGGGACCCGCGAGCGCTGGCGAGAGGCGTCGTGGCAGAAGGCATTCGACATCACGTTCGAGCAGGTCGAGGCGATCATCGCGGCCGCCGGCGAGACGCTCAGCGCCGAACCGATGCTCCGAGCCGACCTGGCCGACGCGATCGCCGACCCACGTCTCGGACCCGGTCGCGGCGACGAAGCTGCGCACCGGCTGGGGCACCTTCCTGGGGCCGGTCGCCCAGCGTGGCCTGCTGACGCTTCGGGCCACCGGCCGGCCGGAACGTGACGTTCGTCCGCCCCAGCGCCTGGCTTGGCCGGCCCATCTCGCCGGAGGAACTGGCCGCCGCGGCGCCCGGCGAGCGCGGCGACGTCCCGCTGGTCCCACTCGAGGCGCTCGCCGGCCTGATCCGCAGCTTCCTGACGGCGTTTCCCGGTTCCGGCCGCGACGCCACGGCCCGCTGGTGGGGCTCCGTCCGGGCAGGTCTCATCAACGAGGCGCGTGCGCTGCTTGGCGAGCAGGTCGTGGACATCGACGTCGCGGGGACGCGCCAGTGGATCCTCCCGGCCGACGTCGAGGCGCTGAAGGCGACCGAACCGTTCGAGGGCGTCCGCCTCCTGCCCGGCTTCGACCCCTGGATCAACGAACTGCCCCGTCGGACCGACGCGGTGATGACTTCGGCCCACCACGATCGGATCTACCGGGTGGCCGGCTGGGTGACGCCGGTCGTGATCGTCGACGGACGGGTCGAGGGCACCTGGGAGCTGACGGCCGGCAAGCGGGGCGGGATCGCCATCCAGCCGCTCGAGCGCTGGCGCTCCGGCGTCAAGGCCGAGCTCAAGGCCGAAGTCGACCGCCTCGCCGCGTTCCTGGATCGCCCGCTCCCGATCGACCTCGCCGGGCGGCTCTGATCGGCCCGGGTCGGTCGGATCTCGTCAGGGAGTCTGCGCAGGATCCCACAGCGCTTCGGCGACACCGGTTGCAACGAGATGCTCGGCGTCTCCGGCCGCATCCATCACCCAGAGCTCGAAGTACTCGCCTTCGCCGCCGCGCAGGAACAAGATCGACGTCCCGTCACTGGACCAGCGTGCCTGCCCGTCGGCCACGAACTCGGGCGGATCGCTCAGGGTCACGACTGCTTGCGAGGCCAGGTCCACAGTGGCTATGCGAGCCGTCGAGCCCTGGTCCCCTGCCCCGTACAGCTCCACCAGTAATCGGCGCCCATCGGGCGACCAACCGTCGGGCGCCCAGCCCCCATCCGGGCCGCCCGAGAGCGTGCGGCCCACCGTGTCCGTCGGATCGTCCAGGTCGAACAGGAGGATGGACGGGACCGACGCCTCACCAGGCGGATAGTGGGTCCAGGCGAGTCGCCGGCTATCCGGCGCCCAGACCGCGTGGCTCCCGCGTTCAGTCGCCGACGTGAGTCGCCGCGCCCCGGTCCCGTCGGGGTGGACCACCCACAACTCGTTGTCGCCGTAGGTCGGGCCGACCCAAACCTCATAGGCCAGCCAGCCGCCGTCAGGCGACCAATGGACCGCCAGCGAATCGGCGGCGACCTCGTGCTCGGTCCCGTCCTGTCCCAGCACGAACAGGTGCCCGTGCTCATAGGCGTCGGCGCCACGCAGGAACGCGATGGACGCTCCGTCCGGAGACAGATCGGCACCCCATCCTGCCGCGACGACCGGCTTGAGCGGGCCGTCGTCGTCGCTGCGCACGATCGCGCCGACACCCGCGGCCCCGACCGTGTCTGCAACGACTGATCGTCCCGCCGCGTCGGTGGAAAGCAGCTGCTCCCAGGTGTCAGTCGCCGAGAGGACGGACAGGCCGGAGCCGTTAGTGGCGATCCGCTGGATGTCCTTGTTCGGGCCTCCGATCAGGAGGAGGCCCTGGCTCGAGATGTCTGACGACGCAGTGGTCGACGGACCGGGACGGACGATCCCATAGCAACGGTCGGTCTCTTCGAGTCCGTTCTGCGGTAAGGCATCGAACTGCTCCGAGGTGTTGCCGGACTGGTCCTCG
Source organism: uncultured Chloroflexia bacterium (assembly GCA_963738475.1). Lineage (GTDB taxonomy): Bacteria > Chloroflexota > Limnocylindria > Limnocylindrales > CSP1-4 > SPCO01. The sequence continues at coordinate 78,276 of CAVTWU010000028.1, read as the reverse complement.
AGCCGGGTCCCCGCGCCGTCGATGACGACGAGGCCCTCTTGCGTGGTCGCCTCGATCACGGTCATCGACGCGCAGGTGGCGTCCGCGATCTCGATCGAGCCTTCATATACACCCAGGGACGACACGCCTCGACCAGCGCCTTGGGCCGGCACAACGAACCACTGGCCCTCGAACGAGACGGTCAGCTCCTGATCCGTGTCGTTCCGGATCCAGTAGGAGAAGCCCGGGTCGCAGGCGGCGAGGACGCCGACAGCCGCAACCATGATCGCGAGAAGGGCGGCGGTGCGCCTGGCCTGGAACACTCGCGACCTCCGGTCCCGCACGAGTTCGTTCCGCGGAGTGTCACCTATCCGTACGAATCCGGCTCCGGGGATGTGGAAGCGACAGGCCCTCCTCAGCGCGCCAGTCGCTCGTCGGTCGCCATGGCCTTTCGCTCCGCACGTTTCGCGACCCCCCACGCCGGGTCGCCGCCGGTGATGTCGAGGCACGCCTGGGTGAGCGTGGCGAGTTCGGCGAACAGCTCGTCGTCGACGCTGGTGAAGTTGAAGCACGACTTGCCCTGCATCCGCTTGCGCAGGGCCGGTGACATGGTGCCGATCATCGCCGGTTCGCCGTACACCGCCATCAGGTAGTAGCTGACGTACCGCTTCCCGACCCGGACGCCACCGAACCAGGTGGACGTGTTCCGCTCACCCTCGGGCGCCAGGTCCAGCACCATCCCGGTGGGACCGTCCTCGGCGAGGTACAGCGGCGGCACGTGCGCCATCAGGATCGCCCGCAATCGGGCGGCGACGTCCTCGAAGGTGTCGGTCCCCATCGGCCGGCTCAGTACGCCGCCAGCTTCCGGATCCCGTCGGCGATCTTCTCCGGGTTGACCATGAACCAGTCCTCGAGGACGTGGTTGTACGGGCACGCCCGGGACCTCGGGGCCGGCGATCCGGGTGACCGGGCCGTCGAGGTAGTCGAACGCCTCCTCGGCGACGATCGCCGCGACCTCCGCGCCGTAGCCGCCGAACCGGTTGTCCTCGTAGACGATCAGGCACTTGCCGGTCTTGCTTGACCGAGTCGAGGACGGTCTCGCGGTCGAGCGGGCGGAGCGTGCGCAGGTCGACGACCTCGACGCTGATCCCCTCCTCCGCGACGCGGTCGGCGGCCTCGAGCGCGTAGTGGGCCATCAGGCCGTAGGCGATGACCGTCACCTGCGAGCCCGGGATGGGTCACCGCCGCCTTGCCGAGCGGCACGACGTAGTCCGTGTCCGGGACGTCGCCGCGGACGGAGCGGTACATCTTCTTGTGCTCGAAGAAGAGCACCGGGTCGTCGTCGCGGATCGACGAGCGCAGCAGGCCGCGGGCGTCGTACGGCGTGGACGGGACGACCACCTTGAGGCCCGGGACGTGGGTGAAGAACGCCTCGACCGACTGCGAGTGGTAGAGCGCGCCGTGGACGCCGCCGCCGTACGGCGCGCGGATCGTCATCGGGCACGCGCGTAGCCGTTGTTCGAGCGATAGCGCATCCGCGCCGCCTCGGACACGATCTGGTTGAACGCCGGGAAGATGAAGTCGGCGAACTGGATCTCGGCGACCGGGCGCAGGCCGTTGACGGCCGCGCCGATCGAGGCCCCGACGATCATCGACTCGGTCAGCGGCGTGTCGATGACGCGCTCGTCGCCGAACTCGGCCCACAGGCCGTCGGTCGCGAGGAAGACGCCGCCCTTCTTGCCGACGTCCTCGCCCAGGACGATGACCGACTCGTCGCGGCGCATCTCGTCGGCGAGCGTCGTCGCGGATCGCCTCGATGAACGTCAGCGCCGGCATCAGTCCGGCCCCGCCGGCTCGACGTCCTCGGCGTAGACGTAGCGCATCGCGGTCGCCGGATCCGGGTCCGGCTCGGCCTCGGCGTAGTCGGTCGCGTCCTCGACGACCGCCTGCGATCTCGGCCGCCAGCGCCGCCTCGATCTCGTCGGTCAGGACGCCGGCCGTCGCGCAGCTGGTCGCGGAAGCGCGGCAGCGGCGTCGTGGCCCGGCCCGGCCGCGAGGTCCTCGGCGGAGCGGTACTTGGTCTGCTGGTCGTCCGACGAGTGCGCCGGTGAGCCGGGTCACCTTGGCCTCGATGAGCGTCGGGCCCTCGCCGGCCCGCGCCCGCGCGACCGCGTCCCGCGCCGCCGCGTAGCAGGCCAGCACGTCCGACGCCGTCGACGACGACGCCCGGGATGCCGTAGCCGGCCGCCCGGTCGCGACGTCCGCGACCGAGACCTCCATCGCCGCCGGCACGCTGATCGCGTAGCCGTTGTTCTCGACGACGAAGACGAACGGCAGCTTGTGGATCGCCGCGAAGTTGAGGCCCTCGTGGACGTCGCCCTGGTTGGACGAGCCCTCGCCCATGCTGGCCATCGCGACCTGGCCGGTCTTGCGGATCTTGGCCGCCAGGGCGATCCCGACGGCGTGGAGCAGCTGGGTCGCGACCGGCGAGCTGACCGACACGAGGTTGTGCTCGTGCGATGCCGTAGTGGCCGGGCATCTGGCGGCCGCCCGACGACGGGTCGCCGGCCGTCGCGTACTGGGCGGTCATGATGTCGCGGGCGCTCATCCCGAACGTCAGGCACGTCGCGATCGAGCGGTAGAACGGCGCGATCCAGTCGTGGCCCTTCTCGAACGCCCAGGCGATCGCCGACCTGCGCGCCCTCGTGGCCCTGGCCGCTGATGACGAACGGGATCCGGCCGGCCCGGTTGAGGATCCACATCCGCTCGTCGACGGCGCGGGCGAGCGCGACCATCCGGTACATCTCGACGAGGTCGGCGTCGGACAGGCCGACGGACGGCGCCGAGTGCCGTCGCTGCGCCTCGGTCGACTGTCATCGCCGTCGGTCGCGGCCGTCCGCTCGGCGTCCGGCTCGCTGGCCGTCAGAAGTTGATCGACCGCCCGTCGACGGCCATGGCGGCCTCGCCGAGGACCTCCGAGAGCGTCGGGTGCGGCGTGGGTCGCGCCGCCGATCTCCCACGGCGTCGCCTCGAGCAGCGAACGCCGAGCGCTGGCCTCGGCGATGAGGTCGGTCGCGTGCGGCCCGATGATGTGGACGCCGAGCGTGTCGTCCGTGTCCGCGTCGGCGATGACCTTGGCGAAGCCCTCGTACTCGCCGCCGATGATCGCCTTGGCGATGGCCTGGAACGGGACCTTGCCGACCTTGACGGTGTGGCCGCGCTCCTTGGCCTGCTCCTCGGTCAGGCCGATCGAGGCGATCTCGGGCCGGCAGTAGGTCGCGCGCGGCTGCTTCGTCGTAGTCCATCTCGTGGACGTCCGGCTCGCCGGCGATCGTGTGCGCGGCGATGATCCCCTCGTGCGCGGCGGTGTGGGCCAGCCACAGCCCGCCGACGATGTCGCCGATCGCGTAGACGTGCGGCTCCTTCGTCCGCATGTGGCCGTTGACCTTGATGATCCCGCGGTCGGTCTCGACCTTCGTCGTCTCGAGGCCGATGTCCTCGATGTTGGCCGCGCGGCCGGTCGCGACGAGCAGCAGCTCGGCGCGAGATCTCGGCTGGCGTCCTTGCCCTCGGGCCCGACCATCAGGCTGACGCCGGTCTTCGTCGGCCTTGACCGCTCGCGGCGTCGAAGCGGGCGCTGGTCATGACCGTGATGCCGCGCTTGCGTGAAGCTGCGCTCGAGCGCCTTGCTGACCTCGGCGTCCTCGAGCGGGACGATCTGCGGGCAGGTACTCGAGCAGCGTCACCTTGACCCCGACGTCGTGGAACATGCTGGCGAACTCGACGCCGACCGCGCCGGCGCCGACGATGATGATGTCCTTGGGCAGCGTGTCCATCTTGAGGACGTCGTCGCTGGTGACGATGCGCTTGCCGTCCGGGGTCGAGGCCGGGCAGCGACTTCACCCGCGAGCCGGTGGCGAGGATGACGTCGGTCGCCTGGAGGATCGCGCTCGCCGCCGGCGCCCGGCGTGCCGTCCTCGCCGGCCTGGAGGACGCGGACCTTCTGCGGGCCCGTCGAGGCGGCCGCGGCCCTGGACCCAGGTCACCTTGTTCTTGTCGACGAGGGTCTTGAGCCCGGTCCACATCCGCTTGACGACCTTGTCGCGGCGGGCGGCCATCGGCGGCGTAGTCGACGGTCGGCCTCGCCCGGCAGGACCATGCCGTAGTCCTTGGCGTGGCGGATCCGCTCGGCGAACGCGGCCGATTCGAGCAGCGCCTTGGTCGGGATGCAGCCGCGGTGGAGGCACGTGCCGCCGATCTTGTCCTCGTCGACGAGGGCGACCTTGAGGCCGAGCTGGGCGGCGCGGAAGGCCGCCGCGTAGCCGCCGGTGCCCGCGCCGAGGACGACGAGATCGAAGTCGTTGGAGGAGCCGACGGCCATGGGTCAGGGTGCCTCGGGCGTGTCGACCACAGGTCGCGCGGGGGGAGGGGTCATCGTGGTCGATGGTACGCGTGCCGTCGCGGCGCCGCGCAACCGACGCGCGGGTGGCCGCGGCCGGCCGGTCGCGGGCTACGAGGCCGCGACCCGGTGCTAGACTCCGACCTCAGGCCGCCGGGCGACATCGTGGACCCGGGACCCGAGTCGGAGCGAGTCGATGGATCAGGCCCTCGTGCTCCAGACGATCGTGCTGATGGCTCGTCGCCTACCTCGCCGGGTCGATCCCGGTCGGGGTCATCGTCGCCCGCTTCGCGCACGGCACGGACCCGCGGACGTCGGCTCCGGGCGGACCGGCGGCACGAACGCGCTGCGGGCCCTCGGGTCGCAAGTGGGCCGCGGTCGTGGTCGTCGGCGACCTCCTCAAGGGGGCCCTCCCCGTGCTCCTGGCACGGATCGTGACCGGCGACCCGCACGGTCGAGGTCCTGTGCGGCGCCGCCGCCGTGGCCGGCGCCATCTGGTCGGTCTTCGCCGGGTTCCGGAGCGGCCGCGGCGTCGGGACGGGCGTCGGGACGATGCTCGTGATCCAGCCGATCGCCGTGCTGCTCGCGGCGCCGGTCTTCGTCGGCGTGATCCTGCTGACCCGGTACGTGTCGCTGGGGTCGCTGCTGGGGTCGGCGGCGATGTTCCCGGCGATGCTGCTGGTGCTGCTGGTCGTGCCCGGAGACGCCGCTCCCCTACGTGCTCTACGCCGCGGTCGGGGCCGCCCTCATCTGGCTGGCCCACGCCGACAACATCGACCGCCTGCTCCACGGCACGGAGCGCAAGTTCGACCTGGGGCTGCTGGCGGGCAAGCGGCCCGCGCCGTAGTCGGCGGCGGGGTCGAGGGTGATCGCAGAAGTGACGTCGAGATGTTCGATCAAGCGAATATCGAAGGAGTAGCGCAGATGAGATCGGAGCGACGGGGACGGAGTCATGAGTGGTGGATGATGTGTTGATGAAACCATCGTCGGATGGTGTTTGGAGCGGGATCCCGGGAGGTCTGCGTGCGAGGACCCGGAATCGAACGACCCGGGTCGGCTGACGACCCGGGTCGGGATCGACGCTGGTTCGGCGGGCCGTGAGTCGGCCCGCACCGAGAGGACCGGTCAGCCGCCGCGCTGGCTCCGGAAGCAGTCGCTGCAGTAGACGGGCTTGCCGCTCGTCGGGCGGAACGGGACCTGGGCCTCCTTGCCGCAGGTCGAGCAGGTGGCCGTGAACATCTCGCGCGGGCCGCGATCGCGCGAGCCGTAGCCGCCGCCGCCGCCGCCGCCGTAGCTGGAGCCGCCGGCCGAGTAGCCGCCGCCGGCGCCGTAGCCGCCGTACGAGCTGCCGCCGCCCTCGGCGTTCCGGGCCGCCTTGCGGCTGGCGCGGCAGGACGGGCAGCGGCGCGGCTCGGTGAAGCCGCGCTGCGCGTAGAAGTCCTGCTCGGACGCGGTGAACACGAACTCCTGTCCGCAGTCCGCACAGGTCAGGTTCTTGTCGCTGTACACGAAAACGAAACTCCTCTCGGTAGCCGGCGCGATCCCGTCGGGTTTCTCGCGTCAGCCGTGAGAGGAGTCCGAGTGTGTCGAGCTTCGGCTATGGCCACGGACCCGTCCGTGGCGTTTTCTGGCGGGATGGTACGCGCTCGTCTGAGCGTTGCATAGCCCCGAATCCACGCTCGTTGCACGCTCAACGGACCGCCCGTCGGAGCCCTCAGTCGGCGACGAACGGCGCGACCGCGAACAGGTGGGTGAACTGCTTGCACCAGATGATCGCGCTCGCGAAGTCGGCGGGGTCCGTCCCGGCCGGGAGCTCGTAGCCGAACGAGCCGTCGGTCGCCTTGAGCCGGCCGAGCTCCAGGGCGCCGTCGGTGTAGCCGTCGGCATCCGGCGAGAGGTAGACGAACAGGTCCGGCCCGTTGCGGACCGAGAAGTCCTCGAGCCGCAGGTGTACGGCCCGGGTGCCGTCTCGATGATCGAGGCGGTCCCGGACCCGAAGTGGAAGTCGTCGGTGCCGTGGAACTACGCCGGTCGCGACGGTCGACGGCGCGAACGGCGTCGGCGTCGGCGTCGCTGGCGGTCGGCGACGGCGTGGCGCTCGGACGGGCTGGATGGAGCCGCTGGTGTCGGCCGATGCGACCGGGCTGACGGCGAGACATCCGCGACGGCCGACCGGGGCCGGCCTCGACGAGGGTCGACGGATGAAGAGCGGCGAGATCGTGTAGAAGCCGAGCGGCAGGGCCGCGACCAGCACGACGACCGCCAGCGCCGCAGCGCGAGCCGGGTGCCGCCGCGCCGCCGCGAACCAGCCGAGCCGGTACGCGACGATCGCCACGATGACCGCGAGCAGCGCGGTCGTGACGGCGATCGGGAGGCGAAGGTCGTAGACGAGTCCGGTCAGGCCGGCGTCGAAGGCAGCGATGAACGTCATGGTCGGGAAGCCTGCCGGTCCAGCGTGACGGTCCGATGACGCCGCCCGAGCGTGGATGTGCCCGGTGCCTACGGTCCGGTCTGATCCACCGAGAACTCGCGCCGGGCCGTCGCGAGGTACGCCTCGACCTCGCGCGCCTGGCGGGTCTCGCCCCAGCCGAGCTCGGCGCCCATGATCGCCGCGACCCGCGGGGCGATCGCCGCGCCGCGATCCGGCAGCTCCTGGGCGAGCCGCGTCCGGCGCGCCAGCACGTCGTCGAGCGACAGCGCCGACTCGTGGCGGACGGCCCAGGCGACCTCGGCCTCGAGGAAGACCCGGTCCGGGACGAGCGGCCGCAGCAGCCCGAGGTCCGCGCCCGAGCGCGACGACGCCCGGCGCCTCGGTCCCGTGCCGGGCGACCAGCCGGACCGCGACGTCCGGCGCCGAGGCCGGCGATCGCGGGGATCGTCATGAGCTCCGCGACGATCCGGGCCCGGGCGTCGGCATCGGCCGCGCCGACCAGTCGCCAGTCGCGCCGTCCGGCTCGGGCGCGCCTTGCGCCTCGCCGCCCGAGGACGGCATCGATGACGTCGCGCGCCATGACCCGGTAGGTCGTGTACTTGCCGCCGCCGATGCGGACGACCCCGTTCGACTCGACCGTGACCCGGTGCTCGCGCGACGCCTTGACGGTCGAGCCGTCCGACGGGGCGATGAGCGGCCGCAGGCCCGGCGTACGTGCCGACGACGTCGGCCCGCGTCAGGTCCACGTCCATCGTGGCGTTGACCGTGTCGAGCAGGTGGTCGACCTCCCAGCCGTCGGCCGCCGGATGCTCGGCCGGGCCCTCGAACGGCGCGTCGGTCGTGCCGATCAGCCAGTGGTCCGGCCACGGCACGAGGAACACGATCTTGCCCGGGACGCGGATCGTCAGGCCGGTCTTGTTCGGGATCCGCTCGCGCGGCACGACGAGGTGGGCGCCGCGGCTCGGCAGGATCCGCATCGAGCCGCCGCCGAACGGATGGTCGGCTTCGGCGGCCCAGACGCCGGTCGCATCCACGACGGCCTGCGTCCGGATCTCGAGGTCCGTGCCGGTCAGCAGGTCCGTGGCGAGGCAGCGTGTCCAGCACGCCGCTGCGCGGGTCGGTCCGAACGCCCGGTCGCGCGGACCCGGGTGACCGCCACGGCGCCGGCGGCCATCGCGGTCCGAGCCACGGCCAGCGTGTAGCGGGCGTCGTCCTCGACCCCGTCGTGGTAGACGAGGCCGCCGCGCAGGCCCTCCTGGCGCAGGGTCGGCGCCAGCTCGAGCGTGGCCGCCTTCGAGAGCCGTCGATGCCAGCCGCCGTCGTGGCGGGCGCCGAGGATGTCGTACAGCGTCAGGCCGGCGTCGTAGAACGCCTTCGACAGGAACGGGATGCCGTAGATCGGGAAGAGCAGCGGCTCGATGCGGACGAGGTGCGGCGCGAGCTGCAGCAGCCGGCGACCGCTCGGCGAGCGCCTCGCGGACGAGCCCGAACCGGAACTGCTCGAGGTAGCGGAGGCCGCCGTGGATGAGCCGCGACGAGCGCGACGACGTCCCGGCGGCGATGTCGTCCTGCTCGATGAGGGCGGCCCGCATCCCGCGCGAGGCGGCGTCGAGCAGGGCGCCCGGCCCGACGATCCCGCCGCCGACGATGACGACGTCCCAGGTCTCGCTCGGTGAGCGTCGCGAGGTCCGCGCGCGCGTGCGGTCGAGGATCGCCGACGACGGCGCCGGCTCGGTCACGGTTCGCGCGGGCCGGACTGGCGCCGCGAGACGCGCCACAGCAGCCAGCCGGTCCCGACGATCAGCACGACGATCAGCAGCGGCGTGTGGAAGACGACCTCCTGGACCGCGGTCGGCAGGACGCTGGTGACGACGGCGAGCCCGAGGACGACCGCGACGACGCCGACGGCGACGAGCAGGACCTCGCGCCAGCCCGGCTGACGACCGCTCGAGGCCGGTTCAGCCACGGTCGGCCTCCGGCGGGATCCCGATCGGCGCGACGAGGACCGTGCCGGCGTAGGCGGCGCCCTGCGCGGGTGATGCAGGCCGGTCTTGGCTCGATGGAACGTCACGGTCAGGTCGGCGTGGACCACCGGATCGGACGGCTCGCCGCTCGAGAGGTCGACGGCGGTCGGCGTGTCGACGGCGACGATCGGGACGCCGGCCGCCCGGGCCGCGGCGATGAGCTCGACCGCGGCGCGGATCGGCTCGCGGAGCGCGCCGCGGACGCCGGTCCCGAGCAGCGCATCGACGACGACCGCGGCCTTCGCGATGCCCTTGCCGAAGATCGCGACGTCGCGCGGCACCGGCAGGTGGACCTTGGCGATCCCGGCGTCGCGCGCGATCCGGTCCCAGTTCCGTGCCGCGGACGCGCCGCGTCGGGTGCGTGTCGGTCGCGACGACCGCGACGATGACCTGGGCGCCGGCGAGCGCGAGCCGGCGCGCCGCGACGAACCCGTCGCCGCCGTTGTTGCCGGGGCCGCACAGGATGACGATGGGGCCGGTCCCCCAGCGGTCGAGGTCCACGGCGAGGGCCTTGACGGCGGCCGCGACCGCGGTCCCGGCGTGCTCCATGAGCCGCTCCTCGGGAACGCCGAGGGCCTGGGCGCGCGCGTCGGCGCCGGCCATCGCCTCGGCGGAGATCGGCCGGCAGCGCCGCCTGGGCGGCCCAGCGCCGCGCGAGGCCGCGCAGGTCCATCTCGAAGATCGACGGGTCGTCGGCGGGCAGCGGGACGGCGGCATCGGAGGACGGGTCGGACGGTCGTGGGCATCGCTCGCCGAAGCGTAGCCGACCGGCCCGGTCATGTCGGGAGGCGAGCGCGGCGGTGCGCCGTCGGACCCGCGTCGAGCTCGATGACCCCGTCGCGCGCCAGGGCATCGAGCGCCCGGTCCACGGCGTCCTGATCGTGCTCGCCGATCGGTGCTGTCGAGCTCGACCCACTCGCCGTTCGGGGCGGCACGGAGCCGGTCGACGATCCGGCCGCGCAGCCAGCGCGAGGTCGAGCGTGAATGGGGCCGGCGCCTCGCGGACGGCGCGGACGCGCGAGGCTCGGGCGTCGGCGAGCGGCGGCGTACCGGCACCACGGCTGGGCCGGGCACGCCTCGCACAGCGGCTTGCGCGGCTTGCACAGCGTCGCCCCGATGTCCATCAGGGCGTGCGTCCAGGCCCCGGGCGATCGGGCGGGACGGCGGCATCGGCGACGCGCTGCAGGGCCGCCGCGATCGAGCACGCCGACGTCGCCGGCCGACGATCCGCCCGAGCACGCGCCGGACGTTCGTGTCGACCGCGCCGACCGGCACGCCGAACGCGAGCGCCGCCACCGCCCGGGCCGTGTACGGCCCGACGCCCGGCAGGGCCTCGAGGCTCGGCGAGGTCGGACGGGACGCGGCCGCCGTGCTCGTCGACGATGACCCGCGCCGCCCGCCACAGGTTGATCGCCCGCCGGTCGTAGCCGAGACCCTGCCACGCGCGCAGGACGTCGGCCGGCGGGGCGTCGGCGAGCGCCTGCGACCGTCGGGAACGCGCCATGAACCGCTTCCAGCGCTTCGCCGGCCCGCGCGGCCTGGGTCTGCTGGGCCATCGCCTCGGACACGAGGATCGCGTACGGGTCGGTCGTGTCGCGGAAGGCCAGCGGCCGGCCGCGGTCGGCGTACCAGGTCGAGGATCGCCTCGCGCGCTTCGGCCGAGACCGGGGTGGGCGTCGGGCACGGATCGGGGCACGAGCGACAGGATAGCGACGGGTGCACGGCCGAGGTGATCGACGCGGTGAGCGCATCGGCGTAGCATTCGGGCCCGCAGTCGCATCGGAGGACCTCGCCATGGTCGATCGCGACACCCACGTTCACCGGCTTCGAACCCGACGCCATCGACTTCCTCGCCGACCTCGCCGAGAACAACGACCGCGAGTGGTTCAACCCGCGCAAGGCCGAGTACGAGCGCCTGCTCAAGGCGCCGATGGAGGCGCTCGTCGCCGCCCTCGCCGAGCGGCTCGCGGCGCGCGACATCCCGCTCCAGGCGGACCCGAAGCGCTCGATCTTCCGGATCTACCGCGACACCCGGTTCGCCAAGGACAAGTCGCCGTACAAGACGAACCTCGGCGCCAGCTTCCCGTGGCTCGCGGCGCGGCCCCGACGGCCAGCCGGTCGTCGCCGAGGGCTGGCCCACGCCAACGGCGGCTACTTCAACTTCCAGCCGGGCGAGATGTACGTCGGCGGCGGGATGTGGATGCCCGAGAAGGCGCGGCTCGATGCCTTCCGGCGGGCCGTCGTGGACGAGCCGGACCGCGTCCGGGCCGCGCTCGAGGAGCCCGGGTTCGTGGCCGCCTTCGGGTCGGTCAGCGCGCACGAGCACCTCAAGCGCGTCCCGCCGGGCTTCCCGCCGGACCACCCGAAGGCGGACCTGCTCCGCTACAAGGACGTCGTGTTCGGGCGCCGCCTGTCGGACGACGAGGTCCTGTCGCCGGCCCTCCCGGACACGCTCGCGGACGCGTACGCTGCCGGGATGCCGGTCTTCCGCTTCCTCGCCACGATCCAGGCCTGAGCGCCAGCGTGCGATTCGGAGCGGCGTTCTGGATCAACCGGACGTCCTGGGCGGACCTGCTGGCGGCCTGCCGCGCGGTCGAGGCGGCCGGCTGGGACTCGCTCTGGGTCGACGACCACCTGCTCGCCGACGAGGGCGACCCGCGCGACGCCAAGCTCGAGGGCTGGACGACGCTGGCGGCCCTGGCCGTCCTGACCGAGCGCGTCCGGCTCGGCCTGCTCGTCGGCGCCAACACGTTCCGGAACCCGGGCCTGACCGCCAAGCTCGCCACGACCCTGGACCACCTGTCGAACGGTCGGGTGGTCCTGGGGATCGGCGGTGGCTGGTTCGAGCGCGAGCACGACGCCTTCGGCATCGACTTCGGCTCCGGGTTCGGCGAGCGGCTGGACCGGCTTGACGAGGCGGTCGGGCTCATCCGCCGGCTGCTCGACGGCGAGACGGTGACCCACGAGGGCCGCTTCTACACGATGCGCGACGCCGTCTGCGAGCCACGACCCGTCCAGACGCGCCTGCCGATCCTGATCGGCGGCTCGGGGCCGACCAAGACGCTCCGGACGACCGCGCGGTACGCCGACCTGTGGAACGCCTACGGCACGCCGGAACGGATCGCGGCGACCAGCGAGATCCTCGCCCAGCGCTGCGCCGAGGATCGGCCGGCCGTTCGAGGACATCGAGCGGACGGTGACGATCCACGCCGTCATCCGCGACACGCCCGCCGAAGCCGACGCCGCCTGGGCCGAGATCGCGCGGATCCACGGCCTGGAAGGTCGGGTCGGCTCCGACGGCGGCGAGCGCGGGCTCGCGGTCGGCGGCCCACCGGACGAGCTGGCCGCCTACTTCGACGGCTACCGGCGGAACGGGGTCGGCGAGGTCATCTTCGTGTTCCGCTCCCCGTTCGACCTCGAGACGATCGAGCGGCTCGGCGAGCTGCGGGCCGCGCTGGCCGCGATCAGGCCTGAGACGTAGGTCCGTCCCCTGACCCTGTCGGGCCGACCGGCACCGCCACGGGCTCCGCGGATCCGTCGGCACGGGCGCTCTGCGCCGACGGGTGCCCGCTCCCGAACGCGACCGTCTCGACGTCTCGGAGGCGCAGCACCACCGCATCGCCCACGCGCAGCCGTCTGACGGCCGGTCCGGCCTCCACCCACAGACGCTCGCCGTCGCTGGCGACCACGTCGTACAGGATCTCGGTACCGGTGAATCGACGCCGCTGGACGCGCCATGCACCCGCATCGGCCGGTCCGTCCGGGGCCTCGGCGACGTCCACGTGTTCCGGACGGATGACGACGAGGCCGCCCGCAGAGGCATCCGCCCCACGCCGGCCGACGAGCCGCACGGAACCGAGGCGGGTGATCGCACGGCCGTCGCGATACGTCCCGTGGACGAGGTTGGCCGTCCCCACGAACGTCGCCACGAAGGGCGTCGCCGGCTCGCCGTAGACGACTTCCGGCGGTCCGACCTGCTCGACGTGACCGCGAACCATGACGGCCATCCGGTCGCCCAGCGTGAGCGCCTCGTCCTGGTCGTGGGTCACGAAGACCGCGGCCGTTCCCGCGGCCCGCAGGATCTCGCGGACGTCGCCCCGGAGCTGGGTCCGAAGGGCCGCGTCCAGCGACGAGAACGGCTCGTCCAGCAGCACGACATCGGGACGCGGGGCGAGGGCCCGGGCGACCGCGACCCGTTGCTGCATGCCGCCCGACAGGTGATGCGGCATCTTGCCGCCGGCATCGGGCAGGTCGATGAGGTCCAGCAGCTCGCTGATGCGGACGGCGCGATCGGGATCCCGTCGCAGGCCATAGCCGATGTTGTCGCGGACGGACAGGTGCGGGAAGAGCGCGACATCCTGGAAGACCATCCCGACGCGACGACGCTCGGGCGGGATCGAGGCGCCTGCGCCGGCCATCCGCCGGCCGCCGATCTCGATCGTCCCGGAGTCGGGGGTATCGAGCCCGGCGATCAGGCGCAGGACCGTCGTCTTGCCGCAGCCCGACGGGCCCAGCACGGTGAGCATCTCGCCCGGCAGCACGTCGAGGTCGACGTCGTCGACGGCGACCACGTCGCCGAACGCTCGACGCAGGCCCCGGATGCGGACGGCCGGCGCGTCAGACACGTGAGCCCTCCTCGGAGCGAAGCAGGATCGCCACCGTGGCGATGGACAGGACGAGGAGCAGCGCCGCCGGGACCGCGGCCCGGGCGTAGAACCCGGACGAGGCGGCGTCCCAGATCTCCGTCGCGAGGGTCTCGAACCCGATCGGCGCGAGGAGCAGCGCGAGCGGCAGCTCCTTGACCACGGTCAGGAACACGAGCGCCGCGCCCGCCACGATCGCCGGCCGCAGGTACGGCACCGTCAGCATCGCGAACGCCCGGAGCGGTCCGTCGCCCAGGGTCCGGCCCGCCTCCTCCATCCTCGGCCCCGCCGTGCCGAGCGAACTGCGCAGCCCACCGATCGCCTGGGGGGTGAACCGGATCGCATAGACCATCACCAGCAGCGCCAGCGTCTGATACAGCACCGGTACCGTGCGCGTGGCGAGGAAGACCATCGACAGCGCCACGACGATCCCAGGCAGGGCGTAGCCGGCGAACGTGCTCGACTCGATGAACGTCGAGCGGCGCGAGCGGTAGCGAGCGGCCAGCAGGGCGACCGGGATCGCGAGGACGACGGCCAGGACGGCCGCCATCGCACCCAGGAGGAACGTGTCCACGACGACCCCACCGACGATCCCAAGGGCCTGGTCCTGGCCGATGCCGCGGACGAGCCACCAGGCGATCGTCCCGACCGGGATCCCCAGCGCCAGGCCGACCACGAGCGTCAGGAAGGCGATCGACGGCCAGCGCCATCGGCCGAGGTGCACGACCGATGGCGGTCGGCGCCGGGCGGGGCTGGCGTAGGTCCCGGCCCGCGACCGAAGGCGGACCTCGCCCCAGGTGATCGCGAACGTCAGCCCGACGAGGACGAGCGCCAGGACCGCGGCCAGGGACCGATCGAACGACGCCCCGTACTGGAGGTAGATCGCCCGCGACAGGCTGTCGAACTGCAGCAATGAGACGGCGCCGAAGTCGGACAGGGCGTACAGGACCGCCAGCAGGGTGCCGGCCGCGATCGCCGGCACGACGACCGGCAGCGTGATCCTGCGGAACACCGTCATCCGCCGATCGCCAAGCAACCGCCCCGACTCCTCCATCGCCGGGTCGACCCGGAGCAGTGCCGCCCGCGTGGCGAGCGAGACATACGGGAACGACACGAGGGTCAGGACCAGGACGGCACCGAACAGTCCGCCGATGCTGGGCAGGCGATCGACGCCGAGCGGAGCGAGCAGTCCCTGGAGCGCGCCGCGCGGCCCGAAGAACGCGATGAACGCGAACCCGACGACATAGGACGGCAGCGCCAGCGGGATCGCCGTCAGGACGGCCCACGTTCGACGGCCGGGCAGGTCCGTGCGCGTCGTCAGCCACGCCACCGGGACCCCGACGGCGATCGTGCCGATGCCGACCAGGGCCGCCAGGGCGAGGGTCCCGCCGACGACGGCGATCGTCCGTGGCCGCACCAGGAAGTCGAACGCCGTCTCGCCCGCCCCCAGGGCTCGGATGACCAGGTACACGAGCGGAAGGAGGGCCAGGAAGGCGATGGCCAGCCCGGCCAGGACCAGGGGCCATGGCGCCCGTCGCGTCGTGTCCGCGACGCGCGACCGCTCCGCCCGGGTGAACGGACGGAGCGGGAGCTGCGGGCGGGACAGAACGGTCACGGTCGGTGGGTCACCTGTGCGTGCCTAGAGGATGCCAGCTTCCTGCAGGAGCTTGAGGGTTCCCTGGAGGTCCGCGAGATCGGACAGGTCGATGTCCGGGCTCTCGATCTCCGCGAGGGTCGGGAGGGCGGGGTTGGCCGCGACGCCCGCGATGAGCGGGTACTCGTGCGTCTGCGTCGCGAAGTAGGTCTGGGTCTCCTCGCTGAGGAGGTAGTCCACGAACGCCTGCGCCGCGACCGGGTTCCTGGCGGTGGACAGGATGCCCGCACCCGCCACGTTGACGAGCGAGCCCGGATCGTCCCCGGCCAGGAAGTGGTTGCGGACCGGGAAGCTCTCACCCTGCTCGGCGAGCTGCTGCATGAGGTAGTAGTGGTTGACGAAACCGACCTCGACCTCGCCCGCGGCCACCGCGGCCAGGACCGCGTCGTTGCCGTCGTAGACCTTCGGCTCGTTCGCGGCGATCCCCTCCAGCCATGCCTTGGCCGCCTCGTCGCCCTTGAGCAGGCGGTAGGCCGTGACGAACGACTGGAACGAGGCGTTGGTCGGCGCCCAGCCGATCCGGCCCTTCCACGCGGGGTCCGTGAAGGCGTCGATCGAGGTCGGCAGATCGGCCTCGTCCAGCGTCCTCGTGTCGTAGACGACCACCCGCGCGCGACCCGAGACGCCGACCCACGAGCCGTCGTCAGCCGCGAACCGCGGGTCCACCTCGGCCAGCGTATCGGCGGGCAGCGTCGCCAGCCGACCCTCGGCCCCGATCGCCCCGAGCGCACCGGCGTCCTGGGCGAAGAAGACGTCCGCTGGCGATGCATCGCCTTCCTCGAGGATCGTCGCCGCGAGGTCCGTCGTGCCCGCGTAGTTCACCTGCACGTCCAGGCCCGTCGAGGCCTCGAATTGCTCGATGAGCGGACCGACGAGCGACTCGCTCCGACCGGAGTAGATCGTCAACGTGCCCGCGAGGGCTTCGGACGGCATGGCTCCGCCGACGGTGCGGCGGTCACCGGGGCTTCGCTGGGCGCTGACGACGCAGGGCTCGAGCCACACGCGGCGACGAACAGGCCGACGAGGACGAGAGCGGTCGAGCGGCAGGACACGAGACGCAAGCGAGGGACCTCCAGGTGGGTGTGACGACGCGGATGGTACCCGGACCATCGCGGATGAGTCAACCCTGCCTGTTCTAGTGACTCAAGGTGCCTTGTCTTGAGCCCTCGCTCGGACCCACGACGCCGCGGCGATCCGCTCCGCCACGATCGAGTCCACGATCGCGCGGCGGATGATCCCGTGAGCGTCGGTCCCGCCCGACTGGGCATCCACGATCAGGACCTGGCCCCCGCGACGCTCGACGGTGGCGATGACGTCCGGATCCGCTGGCGCCCCCGGGAAGAGCAGGACGCGGTGGCCCGGCAGGGCGAGGTACACGCCGGTGTGGAGCCAGTCGCCCGTCTCGTACGCGGTGGCCGGCAACCGCGGGCCCTCGCGCAGCATCAGCGCCGCCTGCTCGGCGAGGCCAAGCAGCGAGGCATCCGCGAGGACATCGATCGAGGCCGCCCCATCGAGCGCGTCGACGAACCGCGACTGCCACCCATCGGCGGTGTCGAGACGCGCCGCCAGTGCGTCCACGACCGGGTCGAGGTCCGGTCGAGGTCGCCAGGCCGGTCAGCAGGGCCAGCGACGCGATGGTCGCGCGGAACGTCCGACAGGCGATGCCCGACGTCTCCTCACCCGCCTCGAGCGAGACCGCGATGTCGGCCTGCGCCGCCAGCGGCGAATCCGGGCACGTTCGTCACCGCCACGACCAGGCTGGTCCCACGATGCGCGGCCGCGCGACGCGACGACCTCCGGCGTCCGTCCCGACGCCGAGATCGCGACCAGGACCAGGTCATCCGCGGGGGCCGTCGGCGTCGAGCTCGATGCGTATTCGGCCCACGCCGTCGTGCCAGCTGGCTCGCAGGGCCGATGCGACGATGAGCGCCGCGTACCGGGAGCTGCCGAGACCCGTGAACGCGAACCGCGATCGTCCACCCAGCGCGACCGGTCGCCACGCCTCGAGGCATCGGGCCAACGCGGCGGGCGAGGCCGCCGATGTCGGCTTCGAAGGCTTCCGCGCGGTCGATGGTCATCGCGGCGCGTCCGTCTCGAACAGCCCGCGCAGGCCCTCGGTGGGCGCCCACAGCCAGCACGGCAGGTACGTGGCGGCGTAGATGAACTCGCGGCACTCCTTGTCGAGCTCGAACGCGCGCAGCAGCGTCGGGTCCAGGACGATCGGCGCGCCGGCCTCGCGCAGTCCCGCCCGGTACGCCGCCAGGAACCGCTCGCGCGACCGCCGCAGCCAGGCCGGCAGGTCCAGCCCCGGCGACTCCACCCGCCCGCTCGTTCCGCGCCACCGCCCGCCGTCCCGCCGAGCGCCCGACGTGGTCCAGCGACCGCAGCATCGACGCGACGTCGCGCAGTGGCGAATCGAGCGCCCGTCGCTCCTCGATCGTCCGCAACGGGTCGCCTTCGAAGTCGACGATCCGGTAGCCGTCGTCGCGAGATGAGCACCTGGCCGAGGTGGTAGTCGGCGTGGATCCGGGTCAGGAGCGGCAGCGTCGCGGAGGCCTCGAAGGCTTCGAACCCCTCGGCGATCCGCGGCGACAGGTCGCGCAGGACCGTGGCCGCCTCGCCGGTCACGACCTCCATCGCGCCCGGCCAGGCCCGCGCCGCGCCGCCCGCGACCACGCCTTCAGCTCCGCGCGCGACGCGTCCCGTGGCTCCAGGTCCGGCACGCCCCGCGCGGCCGCCAGCGCCCCGTGCAGGCCCGCGGTCAGCGTCCCGAGATCCGCGGCGACCTCCGTCGCGAACTCCACGCTGACCTCGCCCGGCGCCAGGATCCAGGCCGTCAGCGCCTCGGCGATGGACTCGTAGGCATCCGCGCCGTCGTGCGATGAACGCCTGGGCGACGGCGACGGTCTCCGTCCCGTGCCGCGACGACACCAGCTCCGCGAACCCGGCCAACGGCGCGCACCGCCGCGAACCCGGCCTCCTCGCTGAGGTACGCGCCGAGCTCCAGCTCCGGGTTCAGCCCCGGCTGGAGCCGCCGGAACGCCTTGAGCAGGACGGCCTCGCCGAGGACGACGGACGTGTTCGACTGGTCCGCGCCGAGCGCGCGCTCCCCGAGCGCCCAGGCACCGCCGACCATCGCGCTCGCCGGCCGGCACACGAGCGCGGCCGTCGGTGCCGCGCCGGGATCCGCGTCGGGCCGCAGACCCGGCGATCGTGCGCCCCTCGGCCATGGCCGCGACGAGGGCGCCCCACGCCCCATCCCCGGCCGCGGCGATCCGCAACGGGCGCCCGGTCAGCGCGAACGAGTACCGCCGCTCCGTCCCGTCGTCCAGCCGCACGCCGGCGACCGCCAGGACGTGCGGGCGCGTCCTCATCCAGGACGAAGGCGTCCTGCAGCTCGATCGAGGTGATCGTCCGGCCGTGGCCGCCGAACCAGCGACTGGCGGTGAGGTCGTCGCGGTCGAGCCGACCGAGCTCGGCCGCGACCTCCCCGTGCGCGCTCAGCTGCCGGTGTTGATCATCACGTGCTTGACGAACGTGTAGTCCTCGAGCGCGTACTTCGAGCCGTCCTTGCCCCAGCCGGACTGCTTGACGCCGCCGTGCGGGGTCTCGGACGCCAGGGTGAAGTGCTCGTTGATCCAGACGTGGCCGAACTCGAGCGCCTTGGCGACCCGCATGGCCTTGCCGATGTCGCGTCGTGAAGATCGAGGACGCGAGCCCGAACGGCGTGTCGTTCGCCCACGCGACCGCCTGGTCCTCGTCGCTGAAGCGCTGGACGGTGACGACCGGGCCGAAGATCTCGTCCTGGATGATCTCGGACTTCTGGTCCGGACCGGCGATGACCGTCGGCGTGTAGTACGAGCCGGCTCGATCCGGCCGCTCGCCACCCACCACGACCTCGGCGCCGGCGCGCGCCCGATCGACCATGCCCTGGACCTTCTCGGCCTGGGCCTGGGCGATCATCGAGCCCATCTCGATGTCGTCGCCTTCGGCCGGGTCGCCCCACTTGATGGTGCGGACCTGGTCGGACAGGGCGGACACGAAGTTGTCGTAGACCTTGGGCCCGGCGAGGACGCGGGTCGCGGCGGTGCAGTCCTGGCCGGAGTTCCAGTAGCCGGCGAACCGAAGCGTCTCGGCCGCCAGGTCCACGTCCGCGTCGTCGAAGACGATGACCGGCGCCTTGCCACCGAGCTCCAGGTGGAGCCGCTTGACGCTGTCGGCGGCGAGCTTGGCGATGCGCTTGCCGGTGACCGTGTCGCCGGTGATCGAGACCATCCGGACGGTCGGGTGCGCCGACCAGCGCGTCGCCGATGTCCGCGCCGGAGCCGGACAGGACGTTGACGACGCCGGCCGGGAAGATCTCGGACAGGATCTCGGCGAAGGCGAGGGCGCTCAGCGGCGTCCGGGCGGACGGCTTCAGGACGACCGTGTTGCCGGTCGCCAGGGCCGGACCGAGCTTCCAGGAGGCCATGTAGAGCGGGTAGTTCCACGGCGCGATCGAGGCGACGACGCCGATCGGGTCGCGCCGGATGATCGAGGTGTGGCCGGCCACGAACTCGTTGGCGGCCAGGCCGTCCATGACGCGCGCGGCGCCGGCGAAGAAGCGGAACAGGTCCGCACAGACGCCGATCTCGTCGATGGCGGCGCCGACCGGCTTGCCGGCGTTGGCGCTCTCGAGGCGGCCGAGCTTGTCGGCGTTGGCTTCGAGCGCGTCGGCGACCTTGAGCATCAGGAGCGAGCGATCCTGCGGCGTCGTCTTCTTCCAGGTCTCGAAGGCCTTGGCCGCGGCGTCCACCGCGCGGTTGACGTCCTCCTGCGAGCTCGCCGGGACGTTGGCGATGACCTGGTCGTTGGCCGGGTTGATGACGTCCGCGGTGCGCCCGTCGGCGGCATCCACGAAGTCCCCGCCGATGAACTGCTTGTAGGTCTTCACTGCCTCGAGCGTGTCGGTCAACGGAGGGTCCTCCTGGGGACGATTCGGGTCCGTGGGTTGAGTCCGGACATCGTAGTCCAGCCCGGCTAGCCCGTTCCGCCACGCGGAGCGGTGCCGGTCCCGCAGGTGTAGGCTCGTTGCATCGTCAACGAACGCGACCTGCGCAGGAGCCCCTGTGACCGACACCGCGACCGAGACCGTCGAAGGCGTGCCCGAGCCCGTCCCCGAGCCCGACTACCACGAGATGACGCGCATCCTGATGGCCGAGATCCGCGAGTACGGCCACCCGAAGACCGGCTGGTTCGTCGGACGGGACGTCTTCCTGCTCACGACCACGGGCGCCAGGTCGGGCGAGCCGCGGACGATCCCGCTCGCCTACTCCCGCGACGGCGACCGCGTTCGTCGTGACGGCGTCCAAGGGCGGCGCTCCGACGAACCCGGCCTGGTACTTCAACCTCCTTGCGGACCCGACGGCGACGATCGAAGTCGACCTCGCAGACGATCAAGGTCCGCGCGACGACGGCCGAAGGCGCCGAGCGCCAGCGCCTGTGGGACCAGCACGTCGCGATCCACGTCGGCATCGGCGAGTACCCGAAGCTGACCGACCGGATCATCCCGGTCGTCGTCCTGGAGCGCGATCCAGCCCGACTGAGGCCGGTCGACGCTCGGCTCGGTAGGATCGGATGGTGATCCGCCAGGTCATCGCTCCTCACGCTTGCTCAGCGCCGTGCTCCTCGGATGCAGCATGGTCGAAGACGTCGAGCCGCCGCGAGCCGCGGGACCGATGACCATCGAAGTCCGCAGCGGACAGGCGGTGGACATCCGGATCGGGACCAAGAATGTGGCTGAGATCGGTTGCGGCGCGTTCGTGGAGATGACCCCTGGCCTGCGGGACAAGCCGCCGCTCCCGTGGGATCTCAAGGTCGTTCGAGGGTCCGAGGTCCTGTGGGCCGGCACCGTTTCCGAGCTGCCCTTGTGGATGCTGGTGACCGCCGACGGTGTCGCGACTGGCGACGCTCCGCCGATCGGGCCGGACGGTCCGCCCTGTTCAGGCTCTAGCTCAGCCGCCAGTCACCGGTTCGCCGGTCCGGGCGACGCGCTCGATGAGGTCGGCGGCGCGGACGTTGCCCGGGTTCGCCTTGAGCCGCGTCGAGACGGCCGCCAGCCGCGCCGCGCAGCGCGTCGTTCGCCAGCAGGTCGTCGATGGCGTCCGTCAGTTCCTCGTCGCGGAAGTCGTAGGCCGGCAGCCGGACGCCGAACCCGGTCTCGTCGATGCGCTGGGCGTTGTCGACCTGGTCCCAGAACAGCGGCAGCACGATCATCGGCTTGCCGTGGTGGAACGACTCCGTGACGGTGTTGTTGCCGCCGTGCGTGATGACGAGATCGGCCTGCGGCAGGATCGCCGGCTGCGGCAGGAAGCCCTCGCCGGTCTGGTTGTCGTGGAGCGTGATCTGGTCGGCCAGCGGGCCCTTCGACACGATGACCCGATGCTCCGTCGTCGCCAGCAGGTCCACCAGCCGCTGCATCAGCCCGACGTCCGCCGAGCCGAGGCTCCCGAGCGAGAGGTAGATCAGCGACCCGTCGCGCTCCCGCAGGTGCTCCGGCAGCTCCCAGGTCGTCTCGGCGGCCCGGACCGACGAGTCCAGCCGGTGCCAGGTCGGGCCCGAGCGGCCGCTCGCGCGCATAGTCCGCCTCGGCCGGGTACAGGAACAGGTTCAGCCACGGCGACTCGGCCATGAAGTCCGGCCCGAGCTCGCCCCACGACAGACCCGTCTCGCCGTGCTCGCGCGCGAAGGCGTCGAAGTCCGCCCACATGTCGCGATGGGTCCGCTCGACCTCCTCGAGGAAGCCCGGCCAGGCGCTCCGATCCGCGACCGGATAGCCCGACGAGAACGGCGCGATGGCCGGGTCCTTCATCTCGGCCGGGTTGCACGACACGATCCGGACCCACGGCCGGCCGGACCCGGCCAGCGCCGGGAACGCGACGACGTTGTCCTCGACGATGACGTCCGGCGCCAGCTCGTCGATGATCTCGAGCAGCCGCGGCGTGACGTACTTCGAGCCGTCGATGAGCGCCTGCCAGGTCGGCGCGATGAACTCGCCGAGCTGCTCGATGGTCGGCTTGCGGAAGACCGGCGACGTGTCGCGGATGAAGTCGATCCAGAACTGGCCGGGGATCTCGGGCACCTCCGGCGGCGGCCCGAGCCGCATCAGCCGCTCCTCGAAGCCCTTGGCCTCCAGCGTCCCGGCGAACGACTCCTCGACGATGAACACGACGCGATGGCCGCGCGCCTTCAGCACCTGGCCGATCCCGACGCAGTTGTTCGTGGGCCCGAAGGCGCCCTCGGGGAAGAAGACGATCGTGCGCGCATCGGTCACGGGCGGGTCACTCCTGGCTCGTGAGGGGTCGTCAGAGCGACAGCCTAGCGCCTCCGACGAGCGCCGCGACGAGCACCAGCGCGGCCCCGATCCCGATCGCCAGGTCCAGCCACGACCAGCGGACCTCCCGGTAGCGCGACCGCGGCCCGGACCCGAACCCGCGGGCGTCCATCGCGATCGCCATCCGGTCGCCGTGGCGGATCGCCAGGACGAGCAGGCTGACCAGCAGCCGTGGATGCCAGCCCCCACGCAGGCCGCGGATCCGACGCGCCTGGCGCAGCGTGGTCAGGTCCTCGCCGAACCGCGGCACGGCGCCGTACGCCGCGAGCGCGCCATACGCGAACCGCTCCGGCAGGTGCCCCTGCTGGACGAGCGAGTCCGCGAGCCGCGTCGAGTCGGTCGTCAGCGCGAAGACCGCGCCCGACCGCCCCGATCGCGGCGACGCGCAGCCCGAGCCCGATGCCCGCCGCCAGCGCCGGCCCCGTGATCCGGAACGGACCGAGCTGGACGAGGGTGGCGACGGTCGGGTCGCCGTTGGCCGCCCCGAACAGCGTGTTGAAGGTCGCCAGCCCGAGGGCCGCCAGCCACAGCGGGGCGAGCGCCCGCCCAAGGTCCGGCCGCGGGATCCCGCCGAGCCACAGGCCGGCGAGGAGCGCGACGCGCCGCCAGGACCAGCGGCGGCGCGAACGCGACCGTCGTCGCCAGGCCCAGCAACCAGACGATCGCGATGGCGAGCTTCAGGATCGGGCTCGTCCGCCCGAGGACCGAGTCCAGCTGCGACGGCGCGAGGTCGCGCGCGGCGATCATCCGGTCACCAGCCAGCCGTCATCGATCTCGATCACGCGAGCGTCCAGGTCGCGGACGAGCCGGAGATCGTGGGTCGCGATGACCAGCGCGGTGCCGGCACCGGCGCGGTCGCGCAGGATCCGGAGCAGGCCGTCGTACCCGTGGCGGTCCTGGCCGAACGTCGGCTCGTCGAGCACGAGGACGAGCGGGTCGCGCACCAGCGCGACGGCCAGGGACAGCCGCCGCGCCTCTCCCCCGCTCAGCCGGTACGGGCTGCGGGCGCCGAACGTCTCGAGCGGCAGGTCCAGCGCCGCCATCAGGCTCGGCACCCGCTCGGCGTCCTCGGCCGACAGCCCCAGCCCCACCTCCTCCGCCACGGTGTTCGCGAGGAACCCGGACTCGGGGTCCTGGAACACGTAGCCGGCGAGGCGGGACAGCTCCGCCGGCGACAGGCGCGCGGGATCGCGACCGCCGAGCGACACGGTGCCGTGATCCGGCCGCAACAGGCCGACGAGGAGCCGGGCGAGCGTCGACTTGCCGCCGCCGTTCGGGCCCAGCAGCGCGACCCGCTCGCCGGGCCCGATCGAGAGGGTCACGTCGCGGACGACCGGCACGTCACGCTCGTACCCGAAGCGCAGGCCGTCGGCCGCGAGGACGGGAGCCCGGGAGGCGAACTCGGCGTTCGGCGCGGCGCGCCGCGCCACGAGATCGGCGAGGTCGCTTGACCGTCGTCGGGCGGCAGCCAGATCCCGGCGGCGGCCATCCGCTCGGCGGACCTCGCGAGCACCTCGGCCGGGTGCCCGACATCGATCGGGGCGCCGGTCCCGTCCAGGGCCAGGACGAGGTCCGCGAGCGGCCAGGCCTGCTCGACCCGGTGCTCCACCAGGACGACCGTGGCCGCCCTCGACGCGATCAGTCCGCCGAGGCGCTCGAAGAACGCCGCCGTGCCGTCCGGGTCCAGGTTCGCCGTCGGCTCGTCCAGGACGAGGATCCCCGGTCGCGGGGCGAGCGCGCCGGCCAGGGCCAGGCGTTGCTGTTGCCCGCCGGACAGCCGTTGGGACCGCCGACGCTCGAGGCCGGCCAGCCCGGCGTCCGCCAGGACCTCCGGGATCCGCTCGACCATCGCCTCGCGCGACCAGCCCAGGTTCTCCAGGCCGAACGCGACCTCGTCCTCCACCCGCTCCATGACCAGCTGCGACGCCGGATCCTGGAACACGACCCCGACCGAGCCGTCGACCGCTCAGCGCCCCGGTCAGCTCACCCGGGATGTCGCGCGGGACGACGCCGGCGATCGCCAGCGCCAGCGTGCTCTTGCCGGACCCGGACGGCCCGACGACCAGCAGACACTGGCCGGCCGGCAGGTCGAAGGTCACGTCGTGGAAGGCCGGCCGGTCGCCCGTCCGATACCAGAACCCGAGGTCCCACGCCCGGATCGCGCCGGGAACCGTGGCCCCGGCGCGCTCGGGCGCGGACTCGACCGGCGTCTCGAGCGGTGCGGCGGCCTCCCCCACCCCGGCCATGGTCAGTCCGGGAACCCGTCCAGCACGCCGGTCCGGCGCAGGGAGCGCGCCAGCAGGACGGACCCGCCCGCCGCCACGACGGCCGCCGAGACGACCATCGCGATCGCCCGCAGGAGCTGGATCGTCTGGTCCGTCGCCGGGTAGTAGATGACCCAGTCGTGGACGAACGCGGCCAGGGCGCTCGCGCTCGCGGCGAGGACCAGCGTCACGACGCCGTACGACCGGTACAGCGTGAACGCGAAGACCAGTTCGGCGGCCGCGCCCTGCATGAACCCGGACAGGAGCACGTCCGGCCCCCAGGTACTGCCCAGGAGGGCGGACACGCCGGCGGCGACCATCTCGGCGAAGATCGCGGCGCCCGGCTTGCGGATGATGAGCGGCGCGAGGATCGCCGGCATCAGCCAGACGCCGTACATCAGGTCCTTGAGCCACGGCGCGAAGGCGAAGACGGGGTCGACCGCCGCGTAGGCGAGGCCCCAGGCCCAGAACACGACCCCGAAGGCGACGCCGATGACCGCCGCGACGACGATGTCGCGCGTCCGCCAGCGCGTGTCCGGCACGGCCCCTGATGCGCCGTCGCTCGTGATCGTCGTCATGACCCTGGACCTCCCGATGTCGGATGCGCGAAACGCCGCCTCCGGGTGCCGGGGACGGCGTCAGATCGGTGGTCTACGGCCTGCTTCCTTCGCCGGTACGAGCCGGATCAGGTTCGGCGGGTCTGCGGCCCAGCGGCCGCACTCTCAGCGCACGTTGCGCTCCCCGGAGGCGATATTCGGTTAGGCCGTGACTCTAGCACGCTCCCTCAACCAGGCGATCACCTCGTCGATGATCTGCGGCCCTTCGGGTTCGTTGTGGAGTTCGTGGCGGAGGCCCGGATAGGTCCGCCGCTCGACGTTGGGCAGGGCCGCCAGCACCTCGGAGGCCCGCGCCGGGACCAGGCCGTCGTCGAGACCGTGGAGGACGAGGGTCGGGATGGTGATCCGGCCGCACTCGCGGACGACGCGCTGCTGCTCGGCGAGGGCCTCGGCCCCGAACCGGGCGGTGCGTGGACGTGGCGCACGGCGGGATCGGCGGCGACCTTCACCCCGACCGCCGGGTCGCGCGACAGCGTGCGACGGGTCGATGTCGTTCGGGACGGCCAGCGTCGGCGTCACGCCGCCGAGGACCCGCGCGAGCGACTTCTTCCAGCCCGGCAGCGTCGAGTCCAGGCCGGGCGCCGTCAGGACCGCCAGGTCCGGGAACGGCTCGTCCGGCAGGGTCAGGTAGCCGGCGACGACGAGCCCGCCCATCGAGTGGCCGTACAGGACGACCGGGCGCCCGCCGGCGCCGGCCCGCATGGCGACGAGCCGCTCCTCGAGGTCGTCGTGGAGCTGCGACCAGCGGTCCACGTGTCCGCGCCGGCCGCCCGATCCGCCGTTCCCGCGATGGTCGTACGCCCAGACGTCCAGCCCGGCCGAGGCCATCTGGTCGCCGACGTGCTCGTAGCGGCCGGAGTGCTCGCCGAGGCCGTGGACGATCAGGACGGACGCCCAGGCCGGTCCCGGCCCACGCGCCGCCGGCCTCGGCCTCGTCGGCCGGCCAGTGGCGGACGAGCAGGTCCGTGCCGTCGGTGACGGTCGCGTGGCTCACGATCGAGGGCATGGGTGCAGCGTACGCGACTCGCGCCGTCGCCACGGGACGCCCGGATACCATGCGCGCGATGGGTGTCGAGGATGGCTGGGTCGAGATCGGCGATCGCGTGTTCGTCCGCCGCTACGAGTTCTACGACCAGAACATCGGGGTGGTCCTGGGCGACGGCGAGGCGCTCGTCATCGACACGCGCAGCACCTACCCGCAGGCCCGCGAGATCCAGGCCCACCTGCGCGAACTGACCGCCTTCCCGGTGACGGTCGTCGTCGACACGCACGGTCACTTCGACCACGCCTTCGGGAACGCGCTGTTCCGGCCGGCGACGATCTGGGGCCACGAGCGCTGCGTGACGTTCATGGAGCGGACCGGCGAGGCGCGCAAGGCCGCGATCGGCCGCGAGGAACCGACGCTCGCGCCGGACCTCGCCGAGGTCGTCATCGACCCGCCGGACCGGACCTTCGCCGAGACCGCCGACCATCGAGGTCGGCGGGCGCGCCGGTCGAGCTCGCCTACCTCGGCCGCGGCCACACCGACCACGACATCGTCATCACCGTGCCCGGGCACGGACGTCCTGTTCGCCGGGCGACCTCGTCGAGCAGGGCAACGTGCCGTTCTTCGGCGACGGCTATCCGCTCGACTGGGTCGCGACGTCCGCCGCGCTCGCCGCGCGCGTGACCGGCGTCATCGTCCCCGGTCACGGCAACCACGCTCGGCCGGGCCTTCGCCGACGACTCCAGGCCGACATCGGTCGCAGCGCCTCGTCGCCCTTGCCCGGGAGGTCCATGCCGGCGCGCGCACGCTCGACGACGCCATCGCCGCCCACCCGTTCCCGGAGCTCCCGCCGGAGCACGCCATCCCGGCCTTCGAGCGGACCCTCGCCCAGCTCCGCGGCGAGCTGGACTGACGCCTCCGCGAGCCGTGGTGGTCGACGCGAGACGCCGCCCGGCCTAGACTCGGGGCGTGGTGCACGACGCAGCGGCGCGGTCGGCGACCCCGCTCGAGACCTTCCCGGCCCGTCCCCGGCCGATCATCCGGGCGACGGACCTCGGGTCCGCCCAGGTCCTGAAGCATCGGGACCTGTTCCTGCTGTCCGACGCGTTCGGCGACATCCACCCGGACAGCCGCGGCCTCGGCCTGTACGACGGCGACACGCGGGTCCTCTCGTGCAGCGTGCTGCGCGTCGCCGGCGAACGGCCGGTCGTCCTCCACTCCGACCCGGGCGGGAGCTGGCGCGGCACGGTCATCGCGACCAACGCCGAGCTGCGCAAGGACCCCGGCGACAAGATGGGCTCGGACGGGTCCATCGCCCGGCGGACGATCTCGATCGAGCGCGAGCGGACCCTGTCGGACGCCTATCGCGAGCGCCTCGTCATCCAGAACCACGGCTCGTTCGCGTTCGACCTCGACGTCGAGCTCGAACTGGACATGGACGCGGCCGACATCTTCGAAGTCCGCGGCTACGCCCGCGCCGACCCGCGGCAAGCTCCTGCCGATCGAGGCTGGACGAGACCGGGGCGGTCGTCTTCGCGCTACGTCGGGCTCGACGCGGTCGACGGTCCGCACGCGCATCGAGTTCGACCCTCGCCCGGCCGTCGCGGCCACCGCCGGACTACGACGGCGGGGCGATCGTCGCGAGCTGGGACGGCCTCCTCGCCCCGGGCGACAGCCGCGTCGTGACGCTGGACGGTCGCGACGACCCGCGGACCCGAGCCCCGGCCTGCTGCCGCCGGCCGCTGACCTCGCGGGCGACCCGGCCTCCACCGACCCGAGCGCGATCCACGCCGCATGGCACGCCGAGACCGTCGACATCGAGACGGACCACGAGGTCGTCAACCAGGTCATCCGCCGCTCGATGGACGACCTGTGCCTCCTGCGCTCGACGACCCAGGACGGCGAGGAGTTCATCGCGGCGGGCGTGCCGTGGTTCGCCACCCTGTTCGGGCGCGACGCGCATCGTCACCTCGCTCCAGACCATCGCCTTCGCCCCGCGCCTCGCGGTGGAGACGCTCGACGATCCTGGCCCGCCACCAGGCCCAGGACGTGGATGCCTGGCGGGACGCGGAGCCCGGCAAGATCCTGCACGAGTTCCGGACCGGCGAGATGACCCGGACCGGCGAGCTGCCGTTCTCGCCGTACTACGGCTCCATCGACTCGACGCCGCTGTGGCTGATCCTCCTGGGCGAGACCCACGACTGGACGGGCGACGACGCCCTGGTCGAGCGCCTCTGGCCGAACGTCCTCGCCGCGCTCGCCTGGATCGACGACTGGGGCGACCGCGACGGCGACGGGTTCGTCGAATACGAGCGGCGCGCCGCGACCGGCCTGCTCAACCAGGGCTGGAAGGACTCGGGCGACGCGATCCGCTGGTCCGATGGGACGCCGGCCGCGACACCCGATCGCGCTGGCCGAGGTCCAGGGCTACGTCTTCGACGCGAAGCGGCGGGTCGCCCGGCTGGCGCGCGGACGCGGCGAGTTCGACCTGGCCGACCGCCTCGAGCACCAGGCGGCCGCAGCTCAAGCGCCGCTTCGCCGAGGCCTTCACGCCTGCCGGACGGACAGATCGCGATGGCCCTCGATGGCGACGAAGCGCGCGGTCGACACGGTGGGCTCCAACGCCGGCCACTGCCTGTGGAGCGGCATCGTGGAGCCCGGCGCCGCGGCCACGGCGGTCGCGGACGGCCTCGGGATCCGCGGCGATGTCGTCGGGCTGGGGCGTCCGCACGCTCGCGGCGGACCAGCCCGGGCTACAACCCGATCGGCTACCACACGGGCACCGTCTGGCCGCACGACACGGCCATCGCGGCCGCCGGGGCGCGACGGTACGGCTTCGATGCCATCGGCGGCCGGCTGAGCGGCGACCTGCTCGCCGCCGCGCACCACTTCCCGGCCTACCGCCTGCCGGAGCTGTTCTGCGGCTTCGATCGCGCCTCCACCGGCGCACCCGTCGCCTATCCGGTCGCCTGTTCGCCGCAGGCCTGGGCCGCCGGGGCCCCGCTCATGCTCATCCGGACGATGCTCGGGCTGCACGCCGACGCCTCGCTCGGCCAGCTGACCCTCGAGAAGCCGGACCTGCCCAAGGACATCACCAAGGTCGTCGTCAAGGGCCTGCGCGTCGGCGACGCCAGCTGCGACCTGCTGCTCCACCGCTGGCGCGGCCTGACGAGCGCGGAGGTGCTGCGCAAGGACGGCCCGCTCGAGGTCATCGTCCGCCTGTGAGCGGCGGCGGCCCGGCCGCCGCTCGTCCCCTGCGGATCGCCCAGGTCGCTCCGCCGCTGGAGGCCGTCCCGCCCATCGCGTACGGCGGCACGGAACGGATCGTCGCGGAGCTCGTCCACGAGCTGGACCGGCGCGGACACCACGTGACGACGTTCGCCAGCGGCGACTCGCGGATCCCCGGCGAGCACGTCGTGACGGTGCCCGAGGCGCTCCGACCGGCCGGCCTGGCCGACGACCCGGCGGCCGCCTTCGAGGCGACGGTGCGGATGGTCCTGGAGCGCGCCGGCGAGTTCGACCTCATCCACTCGCACATCGAGCGCTGGAACCTCGAGCTGGCCCGGCGGACCGGCGTGCCGGTCGTCTCGACGTTCCACGGCCGGCTGGACGTCCCGTGGGCGCGCGCACGCCTTCGCCGATGCCCCGCGCGGGCTGGTCGCCGTCAGCGAGGACCAGGCGCGGGTCCATCCCGAGGCGGACTGGACCGTCATCCACCACGGCCTCACCTTCGATCTGCCACCGATGGTCGAGCACCCGGGCGATGCCTTCTGCTTCGTCGGCCGGATCACGCCCGAGAAGGGCATCCTGGACGCCATCGAGGTGGCCCGACTCACCGGGCGGCGCCTGCTCGTCGCCGCCAAGGTGCCGACCCTGGCGGGCGAGATCGAGTACTGGCGGATCGACCGTCGAGCCGGCCCTCGTCGGGGCGGACGTCGAGATCCTCGGCGAACTGACCGAGCCCGAGCGCGACCGCCTGGTCGCCTCGAGCCGGGCCTCGATCATCCCGTCGGCCTGGCCCGAACCGTTCGGGCTGGTCGTCATCGAGGCGCTGGCCTGCGGGACGCCGGTGCTGGCGCGCCGCTCCGGGGCGATCCCCGAGATCCTGCGCGATGGCATCGATGGGTTCATCGGCGACGACGCCCAGCAGCTCGCCTACTTCGACGACCGCCTCGACGACCTGGACCGGGCGGGGATCCGGGCATCCGCCCTCGAACGCTTCTCGGTCGGACGGATGGTGGATCGCTACGAGACCCTGTACCGCGAGCTGCTCGCGGACCACGGGCCCGGCGCCGGGACCGTCGGTACCGGCGATCGACGGGTCAGTCGCCGCTGACGCGGACGATCCAGCGGCCGCGGGCGCGTGCCGGCCACGATCCCGTCGAGCGCCACGTCGAGGCCGTCGAGGTCCACCTCGGTCACGTGCCGGCCCAGCTCGCGCGGTCGCAGATCCGTGGCCAGGCGGTCCCACAGGGCGCGTCGGCGCGCGATCGGCACGGTCACCGAGTCCATCCCGAGCAGCGCGACGCCGCGCAGGATGAACGGGAAGACCGTCGTCTCGAGCTTGGGGCCGCCGGCATTGCCGCTGGCCGCGACCGCGCCGCCCGGTCTTGAGGGTCCGCAGCACGTACGGCAGCGTGGCGGCGCCGACCGCGTCCACGGCGCCCGCCCAGCGTTCGGATTCGAGCGGCTTGCCCTCGGCGGCCACCTCGTCCCGGGTCAGGATCCCGGCCGCGCCCGAGCGTCGGTCAGTCGCGCGGCCTCGTCCGGCTTGCCGGTCACGGCCCAGACCTCGTAGCCGCGGTCGGCGAGGATCGCCAGCGCCGTCCCGCCGACCCCGCCGCTCGCCCCGGTCACCAGGACCGGCCCGTCGTCCGGGCTGAGGCCGCGGTCCTCGAGGGCGACGACGGACATCGCCGCGGTGAACCCGGCCGTCCCGATGGCCATCGCGTCGCGGGCCGACAGGCCCGGGCGCCAGCGGCACGACCCAGCCGGCCGGCACGCGCTGGTACTCGCTGTACCCGCCGTGGCGCGCGACGCCCAGGTCGTAGCCGTGGGCCAGGACGGCGTCGCCGACCGCGATGGCCGGGTCCGACGCTGCCGACGACCTCCCCGCCAGGTCGATGCCCGGGATGAGCGGGTTGATCCGGGCGACCCTGCCGTCCACCCGGGTCGCGAGCCCGTCCTTGTAGTTGACGCTCGACCAGCCGACGCGGATCTCGACCTCGCCGGCCGGCAGGTCCGCCTCCGCGAACTCGCGCGGCGCCGCGATCCATCGCCGGCGCGCCGTCGCGCTCGACCTTCTCGGCGACATAGGCTCGGAACGTGCTCGGGATGGCGCTCATGCGCACAAGCCTAGCGCGGGCCGATGGTTGTGATTCGGTGGCGTCGGTTGACGGGACGCTACGTCGTCCGCCACCATCGCCGGGCGATGACCACCTACCGCTCGAACATGTGTATGCGCAGGCGGCCCAGCCGAGAGGATCGGGTCTGAGGTCACGCGCACGTTCGAGATGACGTAGGAGCGGGACCGAAGACTCGGTCCCGGGGCCGCGGACTCCACAGAGGAGCCGCGGTCTTTTTGTTTGTCCAGCACCGCAGGAGGCACCAGCACAGCGATGGCAGAACTCGACCCGACCACCTTCCGCCCGGAGACCCGGGCCCTCCACGCCGGCCAGAAGCCGGACCCGACGACCAACGCCCGCGCCGTGCCGATCTACGCCACCACGAGCTACGTCTTCGACGACGCCGCGCACGCCGCGCGGCTGTTCGGGCTCCAGGAGTTCGGGAACATCTACACCCGGATCATGAACCCGACGACCGACGTGTTCGAGCAGCGCGTCGCCGCGCTCGAGGGCGGCGTGGCGGCCCTCGGGCGTCGCCTCCGGCCAGGCGGCCGAGACGCTGTCGATCCTCAACCTCGCCCGCGCCGGCGACAACATCGTGTCGTCGTCGTCGCTCTACGGCGGCACGTACAACCTGTTCACCCACACCCTGCCCAAGATCGGCATCACGACGACCTACGTCGACGGCTCCGATCCGTCCGCGTTCGGGCGCGCCATCAACGAGAAGACCAAGGCGGTCTTCCTCGAGCTGATCGGCAACCCGCGGCTGGACGTCCACGACCTCGCGTCGATCGCGGACGTGGCCCACGCCCGGGGCGTGCCGGTCATCGTCGACAACACGTTCGCGCCGCTCCTCGCCCAGCCGATCAAGCACGGCGCGGACATCGTCATCCACTCGCGCGACCAAGTGGATCGGCGGCCACGGCACGGCGATCGGCGGCGTCGTCGTGGACGGCGGCACGTTCGACTGGGCCGCCAGCGAGCGGTTCAAGCAGGACTTCGTCGATCCGGATCCGTCCTACCACGGCATCAGCTACACGGGCGCCTTCGGCAACCTGGCGTTCATCCTCAAGCTGCGCGTCCAGGGCCTGCGCGACGTCGGCGCCGCGCTCAGCCCGTTCAACGCGTTCCTGTTCCTGCAGGGCCTCGAGACGCTGCCGCTGCGCATCACCCGCCACAGCGAGAACGCCCTGGCGGTCGCCAAGTGGCTGGAGACCCGGCCCGAGGTCACCTGGGTCAGCTACCCGGGCCTCGAGTCGCACCCGTCGCACAAGCTCGCCAAGCGCTACCTGACCGGCGGCTTCGGCGGGATCGTCACGTTCGGGGTCAAGGGCGGCGTCGAGGCCGGCCGCAAGCTCATCGACAACGTCCAGATCTTCAGCCTGCTGGCGAACGTCGGCGACGCCAAGTCGCTGATCATCCATCCGGCCTCCACGACGCACTCGCAGCTGGAGCCCGAGGAGCAGGCCTCGACCGGCGTCACCGCCGGACCTCATCCGGCTGTCGGTGGCCTCGAGCACGTCGACGACCTCATCGCCGACCTCGAGCAGGCGCTCGACGCGGCCACCGCCGGACGCCGCCGACGACGAGGCCCTCGTCGGCGCGGCCGGATGACCGTCGAGACCCGATCGCGACGACGGCCGGCCGGCCTCCCCGACGGGGACCGGCCGGCTCGACCACGTCGCCCTCGGGCCGTTCTCGACTCGACCGGGGGAGCGACGCTGCCCGACCTGACCGTCGCCTACCGGCACGACGGCCCGGCGCCGGGCGAGCGCGCCGCAGGTCCTCGTCATCCACGCCCTGACCGGCTCCGCGGACGCCGCCGGCGACTGGTGGGAGCCGCTCATCGGGCCGGGCCGGGCGCTCGACACGGACCGGTATCGGCGTCCTGTGCGCCAACCTGCTCGGCGGCCGCTACGGGACGACCGGCCCGACGTCGCATCGACCCGCGGACCGGCGCGCCCGTACGGCGCGGCCTTCCCGGCGATCTCGACCGCGCGACCAGGCGCGCGCCCAGTGGCGCCTCCTCGACGCCCTCGGCATCGACCGGCTCGCCCTCGTCGTCGGGCGGCTCGCTCGGCGGCATGGTCGCGCTCGAGGTCGCGCTCGACCGGCCCGACGCGGTCGCGCACGGTGCATGCCCATCGCCGCCCCGGCCGCCACCGGGCCCGATGGCCGTCGCCTGGAACCACCTCCAGGTCGCAGCTCATCGACCGGCTCGGGCTCGAGGGCCTCGCGCTCGCCCGCCAGCTGGCGATGACGACCTACCGGAGCGAGGCCGACTTCGACGAGCGCTTCGGGCGCGAACGTCGAGCGCCGACGGCACGGCCTCGATCGTCAGCTACCTCGACCACCAGGGCGACAAGCTCGTCGAGCGCTTCGACCCGGCGACCTACCGCGTCCTGGTGGGCGCGATGGACCGCCACGACATCGGCGTCGCGCTGGGGCGGCTCGAGCCGGCGCCTTCGCCCGGCTCGCGGCGTCGGGGACGCGGCTGACCGGCGTCGGCATCCAGGACGACATCCTGTACGGGCCGCGCCAGGTCCGCGCCGATCGTCGACGCGGCGACCGCCGCGGGCGTCGACGCCGCGCTACCGCGAGATCCGCTCGACCAAGGGCCACGACGCGTTCCTGGTCGAGTGGGACCAGCTCAGCGCCACGCTCAGGGAGGCCCTTGACAGCGTGTGACATGCGTTACACTCCCGCCATCGACTCCAGGCGGACCGGTGCGCGCGACTCATGTCCGGAATGTCGGGAGCCCAGGCGAGCTGCCGACCATGGACGCTCTGACCGAGGACACGCGGATCGCGCTCCAGCCCGTGCTGGAGCCGCGCGAGCAGGTTGCCGGCGTCCTGCACGCCATCGGCTGTGAACTCGTCCTGACCGATCGCCACCTGGTCCTCGTCCGCGAAGGTCGCTCCTTCCGCCCACGAAGCGGCGTCCAGGTCTGGCCCCTCGACACGTCCCTGTCCATCCGCTCGACGCCGTCCGGCTCGCAACCCGGCCGCGTGCTCATCACGACGGGCGGCCACACGACCAGCGTGTTCGTCGCATCGGATCACCATCGCGACGCGGATCGCCTCGTCGCCGACGTCAAGCGCCGGATCCACGCCCACGGCTGAGCCCCGGAGGGGATCGCCGCAGCGCTGACGGTCGCGTTCCGGCGAGGTTCGACTCAGGCGGGCGTGGGCGTCGGGCTCGGGCTCTCGGTCGGGCTCGGTTCGGGCGTCGGGGTCGGCGCGGGCGTCGGGGTCGGTCCGGCGTCGGCTCGACGGTCGGCGTGGGCGTCACGACCGGCGTCGGCGTGACGACCGGGGTCGGTGTCGGGGTGGCCACCGGGGCGGTCTGCTGGCGCCACAGGTATTCGCGCAAGGTCAGACCGCTGGTCTTGACCGCGGCCGCCACGGACTTGCCGACATAGCGGTAGTGCCACGGCTCGTAGTCGTAGCAGGTGACGCTGGTCTTGCCCTTCGGGTAGGACATGACGAAGCCGTACTTCCAGGCGTTCGCCTTGAGCCACTTGCCCGCGGCGGACGTGCCCCAGTCCGTGTAGTTCCACGCCGCCGAGCCGCCGTAGCTCTTGAAGTCGAGCGTGGTCCCGAGCTGATGCTCGCTGTGGCCGGCGCGGGCACTCGCCTTGATCGCCGCCGCGTAGCCCGAGACGCGGACCCAGTAGCTGAAGGTCGACACCTGGGTGGAGTAGCTTCGATAGGCGGACTGGACCGACAGCCGGGCGCCGGCAGCCCGGGCGGCAGCGGCCATCGCCTTGAGGTCGGCGACGACGAACGACCGGACGGTGAGCCCGCCGTTGAGCCCGGCCGCGGCGGTGCTGCGCAGGTCAGACGGCTTGTAGGCGCTCGAGAGGCGGTAGCGCGTGTCGAGGATCGAGCGCGCCCAGTCGCTGTAGCCGCGGTGCGCGGTGTAGACGTCCGCGATCTTGCAGGACGGCAGGGCCGGCGCGGCGGAGACCACGGTCGTGGCCAGTCCGGTCGCGAGCATCGCCACGAGCAGGAGCGCGACCAGGCGCGGTCGGGTGGATCGGTGGTCGGGCGTCCCGCGGGTGAGCCGCGGCGCCTTCGTCGCCGTCATGTCCCCATCTTGCCAGCCGGGGCGAGATCCGTCGCCTCCCCCGAACGTACCAGGCAGGACCTACGGCGACGGGGACGGGGTCGGGCGTCGGGCGGGTCGGCGTCGGCGTCGGCTCGGGCGTCGGGCTCGGCGTGACCTCGGGCGTGGCGCTCGGCTTGGCGGTGGGCTTCGGCGTCGGCTTCGGGCGTCGGCTTGGCGGTGGGCTTCGGTGTCGGCTTCGGGGCGCAGCTGCCCACCCCGCTGCCCTTCACCGAGCCCGGTCGCGGCCTTGAGGGCGTACTTGTCGTCCGGCATGCGACCCGTCGGTCGGGAACAGCTTGGCGGCCAGCTTGCGGATGGCCTTCACGTCCGGGATCTGGATCGAGCCGCGGCTGTCGTTGCCCGAGCCGACCAGCGGATGGGTGATGACCGCCCGGTAGGTCTGCTCGCGTCCGACCTGGCTGGCCATGTCGGCGAGGTCCGGCAGGATCTTGCGGGGCACGTTCGTCGTGACCGTCTTGCCGATGGCCTTGAGCAGCCCGACCGGGTCGTTGAGGAAGCCGCCGTGGACGATCGACTCGCGGATGCCCGGAGAGGACCTCCTGCTGGCGGGCGGCGCGGGTGAAGTCGCTCTCGCCGGAGGCTTTGCGCACGCGAGCGAAGGCCAGCGCCTGGTTGCCGTTGAGGTGGTGGCGACCGGCCGTGATCGAGAAGCCGTTGTTGAAGCCGTAGCCTCGTCGTACGTGGGATCGCAGAAGGCCCTCGCGACCGTCGACGTCGACGCCGCCGAGCGTGTCGACGACCTTGACGAAGCCGCCGAGGTTGACCGTCGCGTAGTACGTGATCGGGACCTCGAGCAGCGTCCCGAGCGCGCCCATGAGGACGTCGAACCCGGTCCCGTCCGAGCCCGGGAACTGCTTCGGGTGGTGCCGGGCGTACGACACGAGGCCGTTGATCTTGCCGCGGAACGAGCGGCCGTCGGCCAGCGGCACGTCCACCATGTCGCGCGGGATCGAGACCATCGAGACGGTCTGGGTCGTCGGGTCGAGCGAGACGACGATCATCGTGTCGGTCAGGTACGTGTTGCGCCCGACCCCGGCGTCCACGCCGATGATCAGGCCGTTGATGCGCGGCGCGACCGCGGCCGACGGGGAGGGCGACAGCGACGGCGAGCTCGACGGGCTCGGGGCGGCCGTGGCCAGGTTGCTCGGGTCGGGCTCGGGCTCGGCGGACGGCAGGACGGCGACCGGCGACGGCTCGACGAAGATCTCGTCGGCGGCCTCGCGGGCGACCTCGGTGGCATAGCCCGCATAGGCCTGCGGCGCGATCATGACGACCAGCAGGATGGCGATCGGGATGGCGTCCCGACGCCCGGGCTTCGGCAGCGCCGGGTCGAACAGGCTGGAGCCGACCGCGAGCAGCCGCCAGACCAGGAACAGCCCCTGGGCGGCGATCAGGCCCCAGATGACCTCGGACGAGAGGAGCGATGCGGCGAGACGCGGGCCCGAGGTCGTCAGGCCGATCCAGACGCCCGCGGCGAGCGCGACGAGCAGCGGCGACAGGAACAGCAGGGCCCGGCGACGGCGGCCGGCGACCAGGTGCCCGACGCCGGGGATGATCGCGTCCAGGACCGCCGGGACGTAGCGCGATCGGCGGCGGGGGCTCGACGGGGCGGCGGGGGCGACGCAGTCGCGTCCATCTCGGGCGTCGACGCTGCGGTGCGTCAGCGCCTCGTCAGGCTCGGGGTTCACGGTCGGGAGGGTACCAGAGGACCGCCGGATGGGCGCCCGACGGCCCGGCTGTGGTCAGGCGGCCCGATGCGGTATCATCCCGGTCGCTCCCACTGGCGAGTGGCCAAGCGGTAAGGCGCCTCGCTCTGGACGAGGAGATCCTAGGTTCGAATCCTAGCTCGCCAGCCAGCTCCCCCATCCGATCCCGGTCAGGGCCCGCACGCGGGTCCCGTCGTGCCCGGCTCAGGACCCGTGGCTGTCCTCGGCGCGG
Source organism: uncultured Chloroflexia bacterium (assembly GCA_963738475.1). Classification (GTDB taxonomy): domain Bacteria; phylum Chloroflexota; class Limnocylindria; order Limnocylindrales; family CSP1-4; genus SPCO01. The sequence goes on along the minus strand of CAVTWU010000028.1, from coordinate 40,494 downwards.
GCGATGATCGCGGCCAGTCGTTCGGCATCCACGATCCGGATGTGTCCCGGCGTCGTCGTGATCAGGCCTTCCTCCCGGAACCGTCGGAGCACCCTGGCCACGACCTCGCGGACCGTCCCGACCCCGTCGGCGAGACCCTGCTGGGTCACGGTGGCGCACAGCCCGTGGCCGTCCGGCTCTTCCATCGAGGCATCCATGAGTTGTCGTGCGACGCGCTCACGCATCGAGCCGAAGGTGTTGGAGGCGAGCGTCGCGTACGTGTCCTGCAGCCGTTGGACGATCTCACCGATGAGCACGAGACCGACCTGCCATTCGCCGCGATCATCCGCTGGAGGGTCGAGAGCCGCATCTCGAGGAGGACGCAGTCGCTCACCGCCTGCACGCTCAATGCCGCCCGACCCGCGGTGATGCTGCCGACCATGGCGCCTGACCGAGCGTAGCGAACGCTCAGCCGTCGGCCGTCACCCGACGCCATGTAGGTCCGGACCATGCCACGAGCGACGATCCCGAAGCGATCGGCTGTCGAGTCTGCCGAGAAGACCGTCTGCCCGCGACGCGCCCGCAGGATGGTCGCATCGGCCAGGAGCGCTTCGCGGACGTCGTCGCTCAGGCGGCCGAGGAAGGTGCCTTCCGCCGACGCTTCGCGCAGGAGCCTGTCTCGCTCGTCCACGTCGGAGACCGTACACCGCGTTCGTTCCGTGAACGTCGTGCGTCCCGCGGCCCGCGATTCGCGAAGGTCCGCGAGGATCGCCGGGTCGCCGCGATGTGGCCACCTGACTGTAGTCCGAACGTCCTATTCGCGCACGCGATCGCATCCGTCAGTATCGACACCGCCGCTATAGGTCCAACGACTTGACCATCCGTCGCGTCCTCGCGACATCCTCGGCTGGGGGGCCAAGGGTCGCCCTCCTCGTCCTCGCATTCCTCGTCGCGACGGGCATCGCCATGTCCAGTCCATCGTCCGTCCGCGGCGTCGCGCGGACCTGGACGGGCCTCGGGCCCACGAACAACTGGACCGACGCCCTGAACTGGTCCCCGAGTGCCGTTCCCGGCGCGGCGGACGTCCTGACCTTCGATGGCACGAGCAGCAAGAACGTGACCCTGAACGCCGCCGTCAACGTCACCGGCATCGTGGTCGCAGCCGGCTACACGGGGACGATCACGCACGGCGGGTCCACGCTGACCGTCGGTGCGAGTGGGTTCAGCCAGGCGGCTGGGACCTTCGCCGGCGGGACCGCGGCGATGACGGTCAACGGTCCGTTCACCTTGAGCGGCGGCTCGTTCACCGCGACGACCGGGACCACGTCCATCGCTGGCGCGCTGACCCATACCGCCGGCGGAACGTTCGGCCCGAATGGCGGAACGGTCGCATTGACCTCCGGGACCGCGACCATCGACGTGGCGACGACCGAGACCTTCAACAACCTCACGTTCACGGCCGGGGCGAAGACCGTCGCCGCCGGCGACACGCTCGTCGCGACCGGGACCCTCAACCTGAACGGCGGCAGCCTCAACACCGGCACGGTCGCTGCGCGAGGTGCGGTCAATCTCGCCCTGGCCTTTGGCGGCGGGACCGGGACCCTGCTCGTCGACGGGACCGCCGACCAGACCTTCACCGGCGCCTCGACCACTGGCCGCCGGGAACCTGGCCAACCTGGTCATCGACAAGCCGTCCGGCACGTTGAGCCTGGCCGGCACCATCCGGACCGGCCGCAACTGGACGTACACCGCGGGCACGCTCGACCCGGGCACCTCGACCGTCGTGTTCGCGGGCAACCTCGGCGTGAGCGGCAGCCACAGCCTGCACGACCTGGTCATCGCCACGGGCACGATCACCGTCGCCGCCGGGACGACCGTCACCGTGCCGGGCAGCCTGACCCTGACCGACGGCAACATCGCGACCGGCACGATCGCGGCCCAGGGTCCGATCAGCCAGGCCTCCACGTTCGACAGCGGGACCGGGACCCTGCTCGTCGACGGGACGGCCGACCAGACCTTCACCGGGGCCTCGACCCTGGCCGCCGGGAACCTGGCCAACCTGGTCATCGACAAGCCGTCCGGCACGTTGAGCCTGGCCGGCACCATCCGGACCGGCCGCAACTGGACGTACACCGCGGGCACGCTCGACCCGGGCACCTCGACGGTCGTGTTCGCGGGCAACCTCGGCGTGAGCGGCAGCCACAGCCTGCACGACCTGGTCATCGCCACGGGCACGATCACCGTCGCCGCCGGGACGACCGTCACCGTGCCGGGCAGCCTGACCCTGACCGACGGCAACATCGCGACCGGCACGATCGCGGCACAGGGTCCGATCAGCCAGGCCTCGACGTTCGACAGCGGGACCGGGATCCTGCTCGTCGACGGGACGGCCGACCAGACCTTCACCGGGGCCTCGACCCTGGCCGCCGGGAACCTGGCCAACCTGGTCATCGACAAGCCGTCGGGCACGTTGAGCCTGGCCGGCACCATCCGGACCGGCCGCAACTGGACGTACACCGCGGGCACGCTGGACCCGGGCACCAGACCGTCGTGTTCGCGGGCAACCTCGGCGTGAGCGGCAGCCACAGCCTGCACGACCTGGTCATCGCCACGGGCACGATCACCGTCGCCGCCGGGACGACCGTCACCGTGCCGGGCAGCCTGACCCTGACCGACGGCAACATCGCGACCGGCACGATCGCGGCACAGGGTCCGATCAGCCAGGCCTCGACGTTCGACAGCGGGACCGGGATCCTGCTCGTCGACGGGACGGCCGACCAGACCTTCACCGGGGCCTCGACCCTGGCCGCCGGGAACCTGGCCAACCTGGTCATCGACAAGCCGTCGGGCACGTTGAGCCTGGCCGGCACCATCCGGACCGGCCGCAACTGGACGTACACCGCGGGCACGCTGGACCCGGGCACCTGACCGTCGTGTTCGCGGCGACGCTGACCATCGCCGGGAGTCACTCGCTGGCCGATGTCGTCTTCAACGGCGGCGGCTCCACGTACACCGTCAGCGCGGGCACGACGCTTAGCGTGCCGGGCACCCTCAGCCTGACCGACGGCAGCATCAACACGGGCACCGTGGCCGCCCAGGGCGCGATCGACCAGGCGGCGACATTCGATGGCAACACCGGCACGCTGCTCATCGACGGGACAGCCGATCAGACGCTCACGGGAGCCTCCACCCTCACAGGCGGCAACCTGCCCAACCTCGTCATCGACAAGCCGTCCGGCACGCTGAGCCTGGTCGGCACCGATCCGGACCGGTCACAACTGGACGTACGCGGCGGGCACGGTCGACGCGGGTACCAGCACGATCGTCTTCGTCGGCGGGACCGTCACGTCGGCCGGGATGGCCTTCTTCGACATCGTCAACAACGGCGGGACCACCACCCTTGGCTCGTCGATGACGATCGACCGCGACCTCACGGTCAGTGCCGGCACGTTCACCACCTCCACGAGCAACCACGCCCTGACCGTCGGCGCGACACCTCACCGTGACCGGCACGCTGCGGCTGAACGGGAGTGCCGTGGCCATCGCCGGCGACATCGGCCTCAGTGGCTCTCTCGTCGCCGGGACCAGCACGATCACCCTCGATGGGTCTGCCGGACAGACCGTCGGGGGCCCGTCTGCGATGACGGTGTACGCCCTCGTCGTCGACGATCCGGGCGGCGTGGACCTGGCCGCGAACCTCACGGTCAGTAACGTGCTGGCGCTATCGGCCGGCCCGCTCACCGTGGGCCCATACACGCTGACGATCAGTAACCCGATCGCCGGTACGATCGAGAACCTGGTGGCGGGCGCCACGTCGAGGATCGTGGTCAATGGGACCGCTGCCGCTATCGTGCTGCCGGATACGATCGACCAGCTCGATGCCCTCACCGTCAACAACGTGAGCGGCCTGACGCTGGATGGCGACCTCGACGTCCTGTCGACCCTGACCTTGTCGAACGGACCGATCACGACCGGGCCATCGGTGATCGCCATCCCGGCCGGGGGGTCGGTGGTTCGAACCAGCGGGCGCGTCAACGGGAACCTGCAGCGGTACGTAGCAGCGGGCGTCGGCACCACGGTGACGTTCCAGATCGGCGACGCGACCCGCTATGCCCCGGTGACCGTGGCGTTTGGGACGGTGGCCAGCGCCGGCGACCTCACCGCACGGACGACGACGGGCGACCACCCGGACATCGTCGATGCCGGGATCGCGCCGGCCCTGAGTGTGAACCGCTACTGGACCCTCACCGATGGCGGCACAGGGTTCGACACGTACGACGCGACCTTCACCTTCGTCGCGGGCGACATCGACGCCGGCGCTACCCCGGCCGACTTCATCGTGGCCAAGCAGGACGGCACCACCTGGACACTCCCGGCGGTCGGCACCCGGACCGCCCTCTCCACCCAGGCCGTGGGGATGACGTCGTTCAGCGACTTCCAGATCGGCGAGCCGACGGCCGATCTGGCCGTCTCGGTCACCGACGGGCTCACCACCGTGGTCGCCGGCGACGGCCTCACCCACGCCTCCACGATCACCGTGACGAACGCCGGCCCGTCGGCCGCGACCTCGGTCGTCGTGGCGGTCACCTGGCCGGCGGGGCTGTCGCAGGGAACGGTCACGCCCTCGCAGGGCACCTGCGTCCCGGTCGGTCCAGGCCCGGATCTGACCTGCGACCTTGGCTCGATCGCCAACGGCGGCAACGCGACCGTGGCGATCGGCTACGCGGTCAGTGCCGCGACGGACCCGGGTCCCATGACGGTCTCGGCCGTCGCCTCGAGCGCCGTCGCCGACCCGAACGCGGGCGACGACAGTGCATCCGACACCACCGAGGTCATCGCCGTCGCCGACCTCTCGGTGACGATCGAGGACGGCGAGGCGAAGATCCTGGCCGGGAGCGGCCGCACGTACCAGATGACGACTCCGTGTCGGGAGCGTCGGCCCGTCTGACGCTCGCTCCACGACCCTCGTCGTGGCCTGGCCGGTGGGCCTGATCCAGGGCGTCGTGACGCCGTCCCAGGGCTCGTGCTCGGTGGTCGGCCCCGGCTCGAACCTGTCCTGCGACCTCGGCACCATGCTCCCCGGTTCGGAGGCGACGGTGACGATCGCCTACACCGTATCCGCGTTCACATCGGGCGGCAACGCGACCATGACGGTGAGCGTATCGAGCGACGCCACGGATCCGAGCGCCATCGATGACACGGCCAGCCACACCGTCCTGGTCGTCCCCGATGGGCTCGTCGTCCCCGACACGTCCCGGCGGATCGAACTGCCGCCGCGGCCGGGGCAGTCCCGGCCGGCGTTCGAACCCTGGATGATCGCCCTCGTCCTTCTGGCGGTCGGGCTGGGGACGTTCGGCGCCGATCGTCGCCTGCGGCGCCGCTGACCCCGAGTCAGCCGATGCGGTCTCGCCCCATCCGCGTCCGCCACTCCTCGTTGAACCAGTACAGGAACCGGTCCTGGCGCGGGAAGACGCCGCGGGTGAACGCCCGTGACGAGACGCCCGTCTGGGCCCGTTCGACCACCGCCCAGTCCTGCTTGCTGACGAGATCCCAGAACTCGACCATCCCCGACGGATCGAAGTCCGGCGAGGCGATCGTCTCGGGGCGGTAGAAGAACTCCGAGATGACGGTCGTGTGGTTCGGGCCCTTGGGCATCGCGATGTAGCTCATCATGCCGTCCGGGTGCAGGTTGACCATGAGGTTCGGGAACTCGTAGGTGCCCTGGTACATGTGGTAGTCGTCCGGATCGAGGCCGGGCAGCTGCGGCAGGCTGGACGCGCCGTTCACGCTGAAGTTGGTCGCCTCGGGCACCATCCGGTTGCCCTGGTCGCCGGAGTCGTCGTCCCAGACCTCGCCGAACCGGTACAGCGGGATGACCGACACCAGCTCCGGGTGGATCTGCGGACAGTGCAGGCACTCGTTGTAGTTCTCGACGACGATCTTCCAGTTCGCCTTGACCTCGTACACGATCCGATGGCCGAGCCGCAGTTCGTCCATCCGGTAGCGCTCGTACGCGGTGATCGTCTCGGCGCCTTCGAGGAGGGCGTCCATCAGCGGCCGGACCGGACCCTTGGTCAGGTTCACGAACAGGAACCCGGCGTACTCGTCCACCGCGAACCCGTAGAGCGGGTAGTCGGAGCGGTCGAACGTGTCGTCCTCGTGCACGTTCGGCGACGCGATGAGGTTGCCGTCGAGGTCGAACGACCAGGCGTGGTACGGGCACTTGAACGCCTTCCTGGCCTGGCCCGTCCCCTCGCAGTCGTCGAGGAACTTGGTGCCGCGGTGGCTGCACACGTTGTAGAAGCCGCGCAGCTCGCCCTTGAGGTTGCGGACGAGGAAGATGGACTCGCCGGCGAGATCCCGCACGATGTACTCGCCGGGCTGCTCGATCTCGGCGCTCCGGCCGATGCAGACCCAGTCGCCCCACCAGACCCGTTCGCGCTCGGCCTCCCAGACCTCCGGACTGGCGTAGTCCGCGCTGCTCAGCGTGGGACGCGGGACCCAGTTCCGGCCGGCCTCCCTGATGTCTGGCGAGTAGCGCTGCGTGGCCATGTGCTCCTCCGGGACTGACGATGCGGCCTCAGGATACGCGAGGATCCCCGCTCCGGCGGACGGCCGGTCCGCCCCGCAGGACGACCGGACCCGACCGCAGCGGACCATCCGGACGGTGGTCAAGACGCAGCGGATGGGCCACCATGGGTCGGTGATCGACCCCACCCGCCGCTCCCGAACGCCACTGCACGCCCTCGTCGTCGCCCTCGGCCTGCTCGTCGGGCTGCCCACCGCCGTGCTCGCGACGGAGTTCCCGGCGGGCTTCACGGGCTATCACAGCTACACCGAGATCGCGGCCGAGACCGCGGCCGTGGCCGCCGCCCATCCCGACATCGCGCAGCGGTTCTCGATCGGCCAGAGCTACCAGGGCCGCGAGCTGTGGGCGATGAAGATCTCCGACAACGTCGCGACCGACGAAGCGGAACCCGAGGTCCTCCTTCGACGGGGCCACCCACGCGGACGAGCACATGGGCGCGGAGATGACGCTCAGGATCATGCACTGGCTCGTCGACGGGTACGGGACGGACAGTCGGATCACGACCATCGTGAACACGCGCGAGGTGTGGCTCGTCTTCCTGGTCAATCCGGATGGGGCCGAATTCGACATCTCGGGTGGCCGTTTCCACTACTGGCGCAAGAACCGCCAGCCGACGCCGGGGAGTACCTCGATCGGGACGGACCTGAACCGGAACTACGGGTATCGCTGGGGGCTCGAGGGCAACACCAGCAAGAACCCGGCGGCGATCACGTACCGCGGCCCGGCGGCATTCAGCGCCCCGGAGACCCGGGTGATGCGCGACTTCTTCGCCAGTCGCGTCATCGACGGTCGCCAGCAGATCCGGACCGCGATCACGTTCCACGAGACCGGCCGCCTGGTCATGTGGCCGTACGGCTACACGTACACCAACGTGCCGTCGGATATGACCACGGCGGACCACGCGGCGCTGATGATCATCGGCAAGCGCATGGCGGCCACGAGCGGGTACAGGCCCCAACAGGCGAGCGACCTGTACCTGACCTCCGGGACGACCCGCGACTACCTGTACGGGATGTACCGGACGTTCGCGTACACGTTCGAGATGTCCGTGAAGGACTACCCGGACGACTCGCTCATCGCCGCCGAGACCGGCCGCAACAAGGAGGCCGTGCTGTACCTGATGGAGCGCGCCTGGTGCCCGCTCAGCGTCAGCGGGGCGGCGACCATGACGGCGCGCTGCGGTGCATACGACGACGACATGGAGGTCCGACGCGGCTGGGGCCTCGATCCCGACGGCACGGACACGGCGCCCTCGACGGCGCGGTTCGCCCGCAGCAACCCGGCCGATACCGCCTGGGAAGGTCCGAAGCAGCTCGGGACGACGACGTCGGGTTCCGTGGCGCTCGTCACGGGTTCACCCGCCGGAGCCTCGGCGAACAGCTACGACCTGGACGGCCGGACCTCGATCCGGTCGGCTGCGATCCAGCTGCCGTCGCCGCTCGGCCAGAAGCTGACGTTCCGGTACGTCTTCGCCCACGACGACAACGCCACGTCGGCGGACCGATTCCGGGCCATCGTCGAGGCCGAGAACGGGACGCAGACCGTCGTGTTCACCACCGTCGGCAAGGCTGTCGACGTGAACGGGATCTGGCGCTCGGTCTCGCTATCGATGGACCCCTGGGTCGGCCAGTCGATCCACATCCGATTCGTGGCGGAGGACGGCGGCTCGAACAACCTCGTCGAGGTCGAGATCGACGACGTCCGGATCACCCGCGCGAGCTGACGCTCGTCACCGAGCCGTCATGGGGCCGGGCTAGACTGCCGGCATGAGGTTCTTCCAGTCCAAGCCCGCGTCCATCCCCTCCCCCTCCGATGCCCTGCCCGGCCGGTCCGAGCCGATCATGACCCCCGGTACCCACACCGTCCTCGGTACGCCCCTCGCCGGGCCGTGGCCGGACGGCACGAAGACCGCCATCTTCGGTCTCGGCTGCTTCTGGGGTGACGAGAAGGACTTCTGGCAGCTCCCCGGGCGTCGTGACCACGGCGGTCGGGTACGCCGGCGGCTCCACCCCGAATCCGACCTATCGAGAGACCTGCACAGGCCAGACCGGGCACGCCGAGGTCGTCCTGGTCGCGTACGACCCGGAGCGGATCTCGTACGAGGCTCTGCTGAAGACCTTCTGGGAGCACCACGACCCCACCCAGGGCATGCGCCAGGGCAACGACGTCGGGAGCCAGTACCGGTCGCTCATCGTCGCGGACGACGAGCAGCGGGCCGCCGCCGAGGCCTCGAAGGCGATGTACCAGGCGATGCTCTCCAAGGCGGGCTACGGCGACATCCAGACCGAGATCGTCGACGCATCGTCGACGCCGTTCTACTACGCCGAGGACTACCACCAGCAATACCTCGACAAGAACCCGAACGGCTACTGCCCGAACCACGCGACCGGCGTGAAGCTGCCGGATGACTTCCTGGTGACGCCGCTCCAGTACGTGGACTGACGAGTCCGACGCCGACGGTAAGCTGGACGCATGCGATCGATCGAGTACTACATCATCCTGACCGCCGACGGCATGTACGCCGACCTGGACGGCGGCCTCGACCACTACGACCCTGCCGACGACGAGCACATCTATGCCAATGAGTTGATGCGCACCGCGGGCGCCGAGATCATGGGCCGGAAGATGTACGAGGTGATGTCGTACTGGGATGAGCTCGACCTCGACGATCCACAGACGCCCGAGGTCGGCGCCGAGTTCGCTCGCTACTGGCGCGAGACGCCCAAGCTCGTCGTGTCGCGCGGCGACCCCGAGCTGGGCCCCAACGCGACGAAGCTCGAAGGCGACGTCGTCGATGCCGTCCGCGCGCTCAAGTCCACCGATGGGCCGCCGATCGGCTTCGGTGCCGGCGCGGACCTGTTCGCGACCCTTGCCGAGGCAGGCCTGATCGACCGGTACCGCTGGCTCGTCATCCCGAAGGCGATCGGCCAGGGCCAGAGCCTGTTCTCGTCGCTGACCCGGCCGCTGGACCTGCGGCTGGTAGGCACGCGCACGTTCGAGTCGGGCGCGGTCCTGCTGGAGTACGAGCCGGCGGGCTGACGAGCCGGGTCGGCAGCTGCCGTTGGCCGAAGACAAGCGACGGATCGACATGGAAGGGCCCTCCCGACCGGCGGGAGGGCCCTTCTGTTGCACGGCATATCGCGAGGCCGCACCCGGCCCCGTGCCCTACTTGCGGTTGTTGTAGCTCGCCAGGCCCTGCCAGTCGCCCCGGGTGGCGTAAGACGCCTGCGTCGGCCAGCTGTCGAGGCTGGAGGGAGGGAGCGCCCCGCCCGCGGCGATGATCTTGCGCAGCTCCGACGGATCGCTGTGCTCGAGCTCGTCATAGGTCGTGACGCCGCCATCGGCCAGGATCGACGAGATCCGTGGCCCGATGCCGGTGAGCTGGGTCAGGTCGTCCGGTGGAGCGGCCTTGGCCTTCGACTTCGTCGCCGCGTGATGAGCGGGCTCCGACGTCCGCTTGTTGTACTTCATGAGGCCCTGCCAGTCGCCCCTGGCGGCGTAGCTGGCCTGCATCGGCCACGTCCCGACATTGGCGGGCGGCGCCATGTCCGCGGCATGGAGGGCGTGCCGGACTTCCGGCTCGTTGGCATCCGCGAGCGCCGCATAGGTGGTGATACCGGATGCCGCGAGCGCCGCGCTGGCCTTCGGCCCGACACCGGCGAGTTGGGTGAGGTCATCGGGGCTGGCGGCCGGCGCAGCCGGTGCGGCCTCCTCCGGGGCGGCCTCCTCGGCGGGCGCGGCCTCCTCGGCAGGCTCGGCCTCGGGCGCGTCCAGTTCGTAGTCCGCCACGACCTCGGCGCCACCGAGCTGCTCCACCGCCGGGTCGACGAGCGCCTTGAGCGCCGCTGCCTTCGCGGGATCCATGGTGCTCGAGATCAGGAGGGCCTTGTCGGTCGAGATGGCCTGCTCGATCAACCCGATGGATCCGGACCAGTTCCCCTCATAGAGGACGAAGAGCGCGCTCTTGCCGTGGTCGAGTTCCTTCGTGACCTGGCGCATGAACTTGTCGTCGATCCCGACGTCGTGCAACCGATTGTGGACGCCGTTCAGGACACCGACCGCCGCGCCACCGACGACGGCTCCTGGCGGTCCGGCGATGATCGCCCCGACGACGACGCCGAGCGTGGCGCCACGCGCCGCGCCCTTGGCGCCCCCGCGATCCTCGGTCTGATGGACCTTGACCCGGAACCGCGACCGGTCGGCGATCGCCGCATCGACGATCTGCACGTTGGGATCGACGTCGTCGATCTCCTGGATGCGCTTCAACAGGCGTCGGGCCTGCTTGGGATGATCCAGCATGAAGGCGGCCAAGGTCTGACCATATTCGTCACTCATCGATGCGGTCTCCTTTCGAGGGACTGTCGGCACCACGGTTTGGGGGTTGTGGGAGCGCGGCGGGGTCGAGGTGCGCCCATCGAACGTCACATCGTCGCGATCGACGAGGACCCTGGGCGGTCGGTCACGTCGGGCTCGGTGTCGGTGGCGCGGAGGCCCATCGACAGACCCGTGACCGATCCTTCAGACACCTCCTCCCCCGGAGCCTGCGAGTGGCGTCGCGACCGGTGTAGGTCGACGACCGTCGCGCCTCGTCAGGCGTCCCTCGATGCTAAGCCCCGACGCACCCGGATGCAACCTCGGATCACGAGGATCATCCTTGCAGATGCCGTGGCGTCGCCGGACGTATCGTTGTCGAGTCCCCCACCGTTCGAGGAACATGACCATGGATCACGCAGCGACCGTACGACGCGTGTACGACCTGCTCGACGCCGGAGATGTCGACGCGTTCGGCGACCTCCTCGCGGACGACTTCGTCGAACACGAAGAGCTGCCGGGCCTCGCGCCGTCGAAAGACGGGGTCAAGACCTTCTTCCGCGGGCAGATCGCGGCGTTTCCTGACCTCCGCATGACGGTCGAGGACCTCATCACCGATGGGGCCAAGGCCGTCGCCCGCGTTCGCTACACGGGCACCCAACTCGGGGCGTTCAACGGGATGCCGGCCACCGGCAAGGCCGTCGATGTCCAGCTCGTCGACATCTTCGCGTTCGCGGACGACGGCCGCATCAGCGAGCACTGGGGCGTCCTGGATGCGCTGACGATGATGCAGCAGCTCGGCATCGTGCCAGTGGACCCGGCGGGTTGAGGTCGGCGCTCGCCGAGCGGACTCAGTCCCGCTCGAGAGCGTAGACCTGGCGCATGCCTTCGAGGCCCTTGAGCGTGTGCTGGCCACGGTCGGCGAACCGGAGTCCGGACCCGTCCAGGAGGTCGCGCGTCGTGCCGGAGACGAGGACCTCGCCCGTGCCGGCGAGCGCCGCGATGCGAGCCGCCGCGTGCACCGCTACGCCGTGCGCGTTCCCGCCCGCGATCGTGATCTCGCCCGTGTGGAGTCCCGCTCGGATCTCGATGCCGAGGGAGCGGACGGCGTCGGTCATCGCAGCCGCGCAACGCACCGCGCGCGCGGCCCCGTCGAACAGGGCGAGGAACCCATCGCCGGTCGTGACGACCTCGCGGCCGCGATAGCCGTCCAGCGCCGAGCGCATCCGATCGTTGTGGTCGAGCAGCAGGCGCTGCCAGGCCGTGTCCCCGAGGCGTCCCAGCGTCGCGGTCGAGTCCACGATGTCGGTGAACAGCACGGTCGCCAGCGTGCGCTCATCCTGCACGTCCGGCCCGATCCCGAAGATCCGCGCGCTCGTGAACTCGACGGTGTCCCACATGGCGTCTCCGACCACCCAGGCATCGTGGCCCGGCGGGATCTCGTAGGCGTCACCGGCCAGGATGTCGAGTTCGGTCCGATCCCCCATCACAACGTGGAGCTGCCCACCGATGGCGTACCCGACGTGGCGGTTCTGGCAGGCCTGCGTCTTGACGATCGGCGCGATGTCGACCGACCATCGCCAGCCAGGCTCACACACGAATCGGCCGATCGTCGTCTCGTCCAGGTTGACGATATCGATGCGCCCGTGCGGGAATGTCCGGACCTCGTCCGGGTTCGCGAAGCTCTTTCGCTGGAGGCGCGGCACAGGCGCATTCTGCCAGCGGCGGCGCGCGACGCCTAGCCTTCTTCCGCCCGCGATCCGTCGATCGTCAAGGCGACCTTGCCGGCGACGCTCCGATTCCGCACCAGCTCCATCGCTTCCGGCATCCGCTCCCACGACAGCTCGCCCGCGAGTTGCGGATCCAGGGCGCCGTCGGCGACCAGACTGGCGAGATGGGCGAGGTCTCGCCCGAAGGGCTCACCACCGAAGAACAGTTCGAAGCCCTGGAGTCGGACGCTCGCGTCGTTGTAGAGATCGCGCACGTTGAATGTCGTCGGTTGATCCGAGCTGTTACCGAACATGACCAGGGTCCCGCGCGGATCGATCATGGCCATGAGGTGACCGAGGGTCTCGCCGCCGACCGACTCCAGGATGAGGTCGAACCGGCCGCGCAGGTCCGCGAGGTCCGAGACGACCTCGCCGGCACCAAGCTCGGTCAGTCCGGCCGCCCGTGTGGAACCCGGGCTCACCAGCGCCGTCACCTCGGCGCCACCCAGGCGTGCGAGCTGGATCGCGAACCGGCCGACTCCGCCGGACGCGCCGGTCACCAGCACCCGCCGACCGAGGATGGCGGGCCCGAGCCGCAGGATCCGGAGCGCCGTGACGCCCGCCGTCGCGAGCGCGGCTGCCTGACCGAACGTGACGCCGTCCGGGATATCGCCGATGGAACCGACAGGCACCGCGACGCGCTCGGCCCAGGTCTCGCCCTGTCGGATCCCGACGACACGCATCCCGGCTCGCGGGCCGCCCTCGACATCGGACCGCAGGACGCCGGCGAAATCCCATCCCGGACGCCACCCATCAGGGGCCGTCGAGAGCATCCGCACCTCGCCGCGATTGATCGAGAACGCCCGGACCTCGACGACGACCTCGTCCCGATCCGGGACCGGTTCAGGGACCTCGCGGATCGCGATCCTTCCAGTCGCCGAGCCGTCCGTCACGAGTGCGCGCATGGTCGGATCCTCCTGGAGCCCTCGAGGCTCATGGCGCTAGTCTAGGCGGTCGTTTCACGCTCACGGCCGGCGTCAGATCTGGACAGGAGGCTTCGCAAGAACCGAAACGCCATTCCGGACGCCATACCCTATCGAACACGTCCACCCAGGGCGTGCCGAAGCCGAGGCGATCGTGGACCAGCGAGGACTCGTCGAGCGAGCACGGAAGGGCGATCATGACGCCTTCACCGAGCTTGCCCGCGGGGCCGCCACGCGGTTGGAACACGCCGCCCGCCTCATCCTCCGGGATCCGGAGCTGGCCCGCGACGCGGTCCAGGAGGCCCTCATCCGAGCCTGGCGCGACCTGCCGGGGTTGCGTGACCCCGCCCGGTTCGATGCCTGGCTCCACCGCCTGACCGTCAATGCCTGTCTCGATCTCACTCGTCGGCGACGCCGGCGGGTGATCGAGGTCGAGATCGACACGATCGATTCCCCGACCGTCAGCGACCACGCCGGCCTGCTGGCGGATCGCGAGGTCGTCGATGCCGCCATGCGGCGGCTGGACGAGCGTGGCCGGGCGATCGTCGTCCTGCACTACTTCCTGGGGATGCCGCTGACCGATGTCGCGACGACCCTGGGCATCCCCATCGGCACGGTCAAGTCGCGCTTGCACCGCGCGCTCGGCGAGATGCGGATCAGCGTCGAGAACGACGCGACGCCGACGTCGCCGGTCCCCGGAGGGCAGCTGGCATGACCGAGTCGACGCGCCTCGAGCGCGACCTCCCGGGGATCCTCGGCGACCTGTCGATGTCCCCTCCGACCGAATCCCTCGATGACGTCTTCGCGCGGACCGCCCGTATGCGGCAGCGGCCTGCGTGGACGTTCCCCGAAAGGTGGATCCCCATGGCTGACATCGCCAGCCGTCCCGCATTCGCGCCACGCCTTCCGTGGCGGGCGCTCGGGATGGCCCTGATCATCATCGCGCTCATCGCGGGTGCCGCGGTCGCGTTCGTCGCGTCGCAACGGACCAGGCTGCCGGAGCCCTTCGGTCCAGCCGCGAACGGCCTGATCCCGTACGTCTCGGATGGCGACATCTATGTCGGTGATCCGGTCACGGGGGCGGTCCGGCTCGTCGTCGGCGGCCCCGAGAACGACGGCCTGCCGCAGACATCACCCGACGGCACCCGGATCTCGTTCCTGCGCGAAGCCGGCGCGGGCCCCGGACCGGCTCCGGTCGATCTCTACGTCGTCGGGTTCGACGGATCCGGGCTCCACAAGGTCACCACCGAGCCGATCGCTGACTGGCGATGGGTCTCCTGGATGCCCGACGGTCGTCGCGTGGCGCTGATCCAGAGCGTTCCGTCCAGCGAGCCCTGTGCCGAGACGCTCTGCCAGGTCAATCAGCTTGACCTCTTCGACGCGAGCGGCTCCAAGCCAGCGGAGCGCATCGCGGCCGCCGCGGGGATCGACTCCATGCAGTTCCGGCCGCCTGCCGGAGATCAGATGCTCTTCCGGGCGCTGGTCGACGGGAAGTACGGCCTCTTCACGATCGACGACGACGGCACGAACCTGCAGACGATCGTCCCGGCGACGGTCCCGCAAGCGGTCGACAACAGCTTCGGCAGCGCCGTCTATTCCGCCGACGGAGAGCGGATCCTCTACCAGCACGGCGACGCCGACGGCTGCTGCCAGCTGTGGGTCATGAACGCTGACGGCACGAACCAGCACGAGTTCCTGCCGCGCGGCCCGGCCTGGGATGGCTCGGCCGTCGTGTCGCCCGACGGCAAGCTCGTCGCCTACTGGCACAACCCCAACGACGGTGAGCCGCACGGGATCTCGGTCGTGAGCGCGGACGGCACCGGGCAGCCGGTCGAGACCGGGCCCATGCTCGAGGGCACCGCCCACTGGATCTGGTCACCCGACTCGACGAAGATCCTCATGTTCCCCAACGACACCGACATCGGGTCGGCGTATCTGCTCGATCCGGCGGGCGGACCGTGGACCACGGTCCAGTGGGGATCGATCGGCGACCTCGACTGGCAGCGATTGGCGCTGGCCCCCTGACCGGACCCCTCGGCCGATCTGCACGGGGCCCGGGCGTTCGATGACCCGGGCCTCGTGGCGTCAGTCGCTGGTCGCCGCGAGACTCGCCGCGGCCCACCGAGCCAACTCGACGTCGGTGGCTTCTGGCAGGCCACTGACGCCGATCGCGCCGATGACCGCGTCGCCCACGATGATGGGCACGCCCCCACCCCAGCCCACGTAGCGCGGGTCGCCGAAGTTCGTCATCGGGAACCCTTCCGTCCGGGAGCGCTCGCCCAGGACGCTCGATTCGACGCCCTGGCGTGCCGCGCTGAACGCCTTGTGGATGGCGATGTCGATCGAGGACAGGCCACAGCCGTCGGTGCGCAGGAACGCGACCAATTCCCCATGCGGGTCGACGACCGCGACCGCCGCGCCAAGGCCGTCGGCCTCGAGCCGCTCCGCGATCAGCGCGACCAGGGCACGAGCCTCGGCATGTCCGATCTCCCGCCGTTCGGGCATCAGGATCCCTCCGTGAAGCGGAGCGTGGCGTCGGTCCAGGTCCCGTTCGCGTCGCTCGAGGCGACGGCCGCCGCGACGAACCGCACGCCGATGGCGCCGTCGCGTTCGTTCGGGAACGACAGGGCGAGCGGATCCACCGCCTGCCCGGTCCGCCGAGCGGCGATCGCCTCGGCCGCATCCGAGTAGAGGTTCGCGAAGCCTTCGTGGAACCCCTCGGGATGGCCGGACACGATCCGGCTGGCTCGAGCCGCCGCAGGCAGCGTCCCGGGTCCGTTCGGGGTGTACTCGCGGGCCGGCGCGTCGATCGGCTTGAACGACAGCCGGGTGGGCCGCTCCTGCTGCCACTCCAGGCTGCCCTTCGTGCCCGAGACGCGGATCCGCAAGTCGTTCTCCACCCCGGCGGCGGTCTGGGTCACCCAGAAGGTCCCGCGCGCGCCGTTGTCGAACCGCAGCATGGCGGCCCCGTAGTCATCGACCGGTCGTTGCGGGATGACGTGCCCGATCCCGGCGGCGACCTCGGCGACCTCCAGGCCGCTCACGAAGCGGACCAGGTTGTGGGCGTGGGTCCCGATGTCGCCCATGACCAGCGACGGCCCGCCCCGCACGGCGTCGTACCGCCACGGCAGCCCGTCTGCGGGATCCGGGTCGGACTCGTCCGCCTTGCCGCCCTGGACGTACTCGACCTGGACCAGGCGGATCTCGCCGACCTGCCCGTCCTCGACGAGCGCACGCGCCTGGCGAACCATCGGGTATCCGGTGTAGTTGTGGGTCAGACAGAAGACCAGCCCGGTCGCCTCGACCTTCCGGACGATGTCCATGGCCTCGTCGAGCGTGTTGGTCATCGGCTTGTCGCAGATGACATCGAACCCGCGATCCAGGGCCGCGATGGCATAGCGATGGTGGCTGTCGTTCGGGGTCATGATCGCGACGACCTCGGCCCCGTCGGGCCGCTCGCGCTCGGCGTCGAGCATCGCGATCGCATCGGCGTAGGCGCGCGACGGGTCGATCCCCATCCCGGTCGCCGCGCTCCTCGACCGCTCTGGATCGGACGAGAGCACCCCGGCGACCAGGGCGTACCGGCCGTCGAGTCGCGCCGCGGTCCGGTGCATCGCGCCGATGAAGCTGCCGGGGCCGCCGCCGATGACCGCCAGGCGAAGCGGGCGACCAAGCATCTCGATGACCGGATCCGTGGGCAATGCGACCTCCTTCGACGGGTGGCTCGTGGCGCCACGCTCCACCTCGAACGATACAGGTCGGCGACCTCCGGATCGGCGCGTTCAGTCCCGGGAGGCCGACTCGTTTCGGGCGATCCGACTCCCGCCGAAGACCTGCCTGGTCGGCAGGATCTCGATCGCGGTGAGGTCGACGTGCGGGGGCAGGTCGAGGGCCGTGCCGATGACCGCAGCCACGTCGGCCGGCTGGACGGCCTCGAAGTCGTCGTATAGCGCCGCCGTCGCGGCGTCGTTGGTCCCGAAGGCACCGTCGTAGAGACGGGTCTGGACCCGGCCGGGCAGCAGCACGGTGACGCGGATCGCCGAGCCGAGCAGGTCGTTGCGCAGGCCCTCCGCGAAGGCATGCAGAGCGGCCTTGGTCGCACCATAGACCGCGGTGTTCGCCGTCGGGTGCTTGCCGGCGATCGAGCCCAGGAAGAACAGGTGGCCGCGGTCGCGCGCCAGCATCCCGGGCAGGACCAGTCGGGTCACCTGGAGGGCCGCGCGCAGGTTCACGTCCACCAGCAGGTCGATCGTGTCGCGGCCGTTCTCCGCGAACGGCCGCAGTTCGGGCAGGACCCCGGCGTTGTTGATGACGATGTCGAAGGCGATCTCGCCGATCGCGCGCCTCGAGCGCGACGCTGTCGCGGATGTCGAGCCCGTGCGGGACCGCGCCGGTCTCCGCGGCGACCCGGCGCAGGTCGTCATCGTCGAGGGCCAGGGCGTGCACGACGTACCCGCGGTCGCGGAGCGAGCGCACGATCCCCTCGCCGATCCCACGGGACGCCCCGGTGACGAGGGCGGTCGTCGAAGGCGTCGGGGCGCCCATCGGCTCGCCGCTCACACGATCACCCCGGCGCCGCTCACGACGATGTTCTCACCCGCGATGCTGACGTTGTCCGGGTGGCTCAGGAAGGCGATGACGTTGGCGATCTCGCCGGGTTCGATCGGCTGGCGCGTCGGGAGTGCCGCCAGCATCGGGGCGTACCAGTCGGCGGTCTTGGCCGTCTCGGTGGCCATCGGGCCGGGCGCGACGGAGTTGACGAGGATGCCGAGTGGCGCCACCTCGAGGGCCACCGACCGGGTCAGGCTGATGACCGCCGCCTTCGTCGCCGCGTAGTGGGCGTTGGCGGGGTGGGCCTTGAACCCGTCGATCGACGACACGTTCACGATCCGTCCGCCGCGGTCGCCCATGGCGGCGATGGCCTCGATCATCATGAAGTACGTCCCGAGCACGTTGACCTCGAAGACGAACTGCCAGTCGTCCGCGCTGATGTCGAGGACGGGCCGGCGCGGGTAGACACCCGCCGAGTTGACCAGCACGTCAACGGTCCCGAACCGCTCGACCGTGGACGCGACGGCCGAGGCGCAGGCCTCGCGCGCGCGGATGTCGGCCCGGACCGAGGTCACCTCGACACCGCGGGCACCGAGCGCGGCCGAAGCGGCGGCCAACCCGTCCCCATCCGTGTCGACCAGGGCCAGGCGGTAGCCGTCGGTCACGAAGCGCTCGGCGACCGCCAGCCCGAGCCCCTTGGCCGCACCCGTGATGATGGCGACTCGGCCGCTCATCGGCCGACCTCCGCGGAGACCGGTTCGGTCGGGCGGCGCACGCTCGTGTCATCCGACGCGGCGGCCCCGAGCGCTCGCAGGCGACGGCGCGTCCGCTCCATCTGCTCGTTCCAGTGGGCGCGCACGATGTCGATCCGCGCTTCCGGGGCGTCGGCGGCGCTGAACACGTCGACCAGGGACTGGTCCATCCGCTCCTGCCGATCGAGCATGTCCATGATCACCTCGCTCTGGGCGCTGTAGACGGGCAACTGCGGGCCGCGCGGCGCGCACAGGCCGACGAAGTACAGCCGGGCCGGTCCGTGCGCGGGCAGGATGCAACCGGCGACACGCAGCGGGATCCCGGCCTCCCGGCGGATCAGTCCGTCGGGGAGGAACGGCAGTGCGGCCTGGAACCCGGTCGCCCAGACGACCGTGTCCACGGTCTGGCGCGACCCGTCCACGAACTCGACCTCGTTGCCGTCGAACCGTCGGATCCCGGGCGCCGGGAGGACCCGGCCGTGCTGGATCCAGTGGAGCACGAGGCTGTTCACCACGGGCCGCTGGTCGTTGAGGCTCTTGGCCACCGGCTTGGGCAGGCCATACGCCTCGGGTCGGCCGACGGACAACCAGATGAGGAAGCGCAGGGCCGGATCCAGGAGTCGCGGCGGCAGCTTCATGATCGGGAGCGTCCCGCGCGGCTTGCCGAAGAACGTCTTGGGCTGGAACAGGTGTCCATGGCGGACGCTCAGGACGATGTCGTATCCGGCCTGCGCCAGCTCCGAGGCGATGTCGCAGCCCGAGTTGCCGGATCCGACCACGAGCACCCGCTTGCCGTCGATGTCGCCCGGGTCGTGGTACGCACCGGAGTGGAGCTGCTTGCCGGTGAACGCACCCGGCGTCGCCGGGATGGACGGCACCGTGTTGTGGCCGTTGGCCACGAGGACGCCCGCATACCGCCGGGTCGCGCCGTCGGACGTCGTGACATCCCAGCCGTCCTGGCCGTTCGGCCCGACCGGGTCCAGCCGCTCCACGCGGATCCCGAACGTCACGCGCGACCGCAGGTCGTAGCGATCGGCGTGGCCCTCGAGGTACTCCACCATCTGCGAGCGACGGGGGAAGTGCGCCCACTCGGACGGCATCGGATCGCCGCTGAACCCGGACCCGTCGCGCGGCGTGATCAGGTGCAGGGCGGCATAGTCGGTGTGCCAGTGACCGCCGACGCGATCGGTCGCCTCGAAGCAGTCGAAGTCGTGACCGGCGGCGATCAGGGCCCGCACCGCCGCCAGGCCGGCCGCGCCGGCGCCGATGACGCAGTACCTGGGTCGCGTCGCACCCGTGTCGTCGTGGCTCATGCGAGCACCCTAGCTGTCTCGAACCCACCGTGGTAGGTTGTGTTTCCTGATGGATACCCAAGGCTTCCCTGTGTCTTCGAGGTCGCCGTGGACCTGACCCTGTCGCAACTCGAGTCCTTCGTGGCGACGCTCGAGGGCGGCTCGTTCACCGCCGCTGCGGACCGGCTCGGCGTGTCCCAGCCGGCGGTGGCAGAGCAGATCCAGCGCCTCGAGCATGCGGTCGGTCAGTCCCTCTTCGCCCGCCAGGCCCGCGGCGTCCGCCCGACCCGGGCCGCACGGGACCTGGAGCCACACGCGCGTCAGGCGATCGAGGCCACCCGCGCCGCCGCCGCCCTGATGACCCAGGCCGACACCGTCGGCGAGGGCGCGGTGGCGTTCGGGACCTTCGGGTCGCCGCATCACTACGGGCTGAGCGCCCTCATCCGGGCGTTCCTCGTCGACCATCCCCGCTCGCGCGTCCGGATCGTCGGGCAGAACTCGTCATCCACCGCGGACGCCGTCCGGTCCGGCGCGCTGGATGCGGCCGTCGTCGCCCTGCCCATCGACGATGCCGGACTCGCGGTCCGCCCGCTCTTCGTCGGCGAGGTCGTCTACGTGTCGGCGGACCGACGGCACACGCGCCGGCCGGTCCCGATCTCGGCCCTGGCCGAGCGGCCGCTGATCCTGTACGAGTCATCCGCCGGGATCGCCGACCCGACCCGGATGCAGCTCGCGACCCGCGCGCAGGCGGCCGGCGTCCACCTCCGTCCGAGGATCGAAGTGGAGTCCGCCGACACGGCCCTCGAACTGGCCGCCAACGGCCTCGGTGACACGTACGCGCCGCAGATCCTGCGCGGGACGCTCGATGCGAGGCTGTCGACCGTGAGCTTCGATCCGCCCCTGGCCGACACGTTCGCGCTCATCGTCCGAGCCGACTCACGCCTGTCGAAGCCCGTCCAGGACTTCGTGGACCGCGTGACAGCGCACCTGCTGGCCCGGATCGACGCGTCGGGCGCGCGATACTGACGCTGGACGGCCGCCGACGCGGCCCTTGAGCGAGGACCCCATGTCGTTCCAGGCGTATCTCGACAACATCGAAGAGAAGACCGGCAAGACCCCACGCGAGTTCGTGGCGCTCGCCCACGAGCGAGGCTATGACGACCCGGCTACCAAGGCGGGCACGATCGTCGACTGGCTCAAAGCCGACTACGACCTGGGCCGCGGCCACGCGATGGCCCTGGTCTACGTGATCAAGAACGGCGACAAGATCGACCCGAAGCACGTCGGCACCGACGGTGTCCATCGCGATCCATCCGACACGCTGTGGCTGGATGGCAAGGCGACCAACCCGACGACCTGACCCGTCCGGCTGCCTGCCGATGCGAGGCTTGGCCGTCGTCGAGGCGACCCCGGGGTGTACGCTCGCGGACATCGAGCGACACCGCGATGGAGACGAAGCCATGACGCGACGAGCCGGCCGACCATGACGATCGAACTGAACCATACGATCGTCTATTCGCGCGACAAGCGCGCCTCGTCGGACTTCCTCGCCGCCCTCTTCGGACTGCCGGATCCGGTCGCCTGGGGCCCCTTCCTGGCGGTCGCGGTCGCGAACAGCGTGACGCTCGACTTCCTCGACAGCGACGAGGTGATCGCGCCGCAGCACTACTGCTTCCTGGTCGGCGAGGACGAGTTCGACCAGATCTTCGGTCGGATCCGGGCGCAGGGCCTCGCCCACTGGGCCGACCCTGGCCACGATCTGCCGAACCAGACCAACACCCACGACGGCGGGCGTGGGGTGTACTTCGATGACCCAAGCGGCCACCTTCTCGAGATCATCACGCGCCCGTATGGCGCCGAGCGCTAGGTGACGCGGCGCCGATGACCGACCTGGCGACCGGCATCCGCCCGTTCTATGCCGACGGGACGCAGTACCGGTCGCGGCTGGTCGACGGCATCCGTGATCTGACACCGGACCAGCTGGCGCTCAGGGCCGGCCCGGGCCACGACCCGATCTGGGCGTTGGCGGCGCACTGCGCCGGCGCCCGCGTGTTCTGGCTGTGCGGCATCCTCGGCGAGCCCGGCGCGGACACCACGCCCTTCCCGGATGCCCTGTCGGGCTTCGGCTGGGAGGACGTGCCGGACCACCCCCGGTCCGCGATGGAGCTGGTCGGCGCGCTGGAGTCGACGGGCGCCATCATCGAGCGGTGCCTCGACACGTGGACCGTCGACATGCTCGAGGTGGAGTTCGAACGCCGCTCCGGCGACATCAGCCGGATGCACACCCGCCGGTCCGTCCTCCTGCGGATCCTGAGCCACGACGCCTTCCACAGCGGCGAGATCTCGCAGCTCCTCGGCGCCAACGGCCTGCCGGCCATCGACCTCTGGGCACGCCCGACCGGCTGACCGCGGTCGCCGATGGCGGCAGCCTGGACCCGGTCCATCGGGCGATAGGATGTGTCTTGCAATAGTGTGCGCTACACACTATTATGCGGGGCATGGACTTCACCGACATCCTGACGGGCGGTCAGCAGGAGCTCAGGCGCGGCACGGTGGTGCTCGCGTGCCTGCTCCTCCTGCGCCAGCCCGGCTACGGGTACGCGCTCCTGGACCGACTGCGCGACCTCGGCTTCGCCGTGGACGCCAACACGCTCTACCCGCTGCTCCGCCGCCTCGAAACGCAGGGCGTGCTCACCAGCGAGTGGAACACCGACGAGTCCCGGCCGCGGAAGTTCTACCGCACCAACGCCGACGGCGATCGCCTCGCCGCCGAGCTCCTCATCGATTGGCAGCGGCTCGACACCTCGATCCGCGGCCTGGACCAGGGAGACCCCGCATGAGCAGCCTCACCGACCGCTACGTCCAGGCCGTACTTCGCGCCGTGCCAGGCCGGCAACGCCCCGAGCTCGAGCCCGAGGTCCGGGCGCTCGTCGCCGACACCATCGACGCGCACGGCGAGGACGAACGCGCCGCGCTGATCGAGCTCGGCGACCCCGGGATCCTGGCGGCGCGCTACACGGACCAGACCCAGTTCCTGATCGGTCCGGGCCTGTTCCCGGAGTGGCGTCGCCTGCTGACGGTCCTCCTGCCGATCCTCGTCCCGATCATCGCCATCATCGCGGCCGCGTTCGGCCCTCATCGGTGGCTCGACCATCGGCGAGGCGATCGTGGCGGCTGGCGTCACCTCCATCGGCGTCGCCGTCCAGACCGCGTTCTGGGTGACGCTCGTGTTCGCGGTCATCGAGCGGACGACCGGCACGACCGGCGTCGCGCCGAGCCGATGGAGCGTGGACGACCTTCCCGAAATGCCGGACGACGGACGGATGACGGTCTTCGAGTTCGGGATGACGTTGGTCTTCAACGTACTGGTGATCGCCGGTCTGTTGTGGATCCAGCTCCAGCCGCCCATCGTCATCGACGGTCAGGCCTTCGCGCTGTTCGATCCTGCGCTCTGGGCGTTCTGGCTGCCGTGGTTCCTGGTGGTCCTGGTCGCCGAGACCTTGTTCACCGTGGCCATCTTCATTCGAGGGCGGTGGACATGGTGGCTCGCCTCGATCAATGCCGCGCTCGGCGCTGCGTTCGTGGTACCCGCCGTGTACCTGTGGTCCAACGACCTGCTCCTGAACCCGGCCCTCGTGGCCCAGGTCTCGGCTTCGACCGGCAGCACATGGATCGGTGTCTCCGGCGCGATCACGATGACGGTCATCGTCGTGATCGTCGCCTGGGATGCCATCGACGGGTTCCGGAAGGCCCGCCGCGCGAGCGCGAACTAGCCGTTCGAGGCGTGCGCCGTGGCCACGTCGCCGATGATCACCGCGAGTTCGTTCGGCCGCGACCACATCGGCCAGTGGCTGGTCGGCAGGTCGATCCAGGTGATGTCATGCAGGTCGGCGATGCCGGCGAGGAACGCCCAGTCCGGGTGGTCCGCGGCATAGGTTCGGTAGTCCTCGGCGCTGAAGCCGGTCGCGATGATCGTCGATGGGATGTCCGTGCGGGCGTCGTTCGTGAACTCGTACGCCTCGCGCAGGAGGCTCCCCGGCACGGGGACCGCCCGCTCGCGGAACGTGACGAGCTGCTCTTCGCTGAGTCCGGCAAGGTTCTCCTCGGCCTCCACGTCCTCCCACACCATCGGCTTCTCGACGCCTTCGAACTCAGGGTCCAGCGCCCCCTTCCCGGGGGCCGTATCGACGTAGACCATCGCGGCGATGCGCTCGGGAACCAGGTCGCTTGCGGCATACCCGGAGAACCCGGTCGCGCTGTGCACGGCCAGGACGACCGGCGAGTCCTTGGCGCGCACAGCCGCCACGATCGCGTCGATGTGATCGGCCAGCGAGATCGTGGATCGGTCCGTGTCGACGGAGTCGAGACCGGGCAACGTCACGGCCGTGACGTCGTGACCATCGGCGCGCAACGTGGCGGCCACCTCGTCCCAGGCCCAAGCGCCGAGCCAGAACCCCGGGACCAGGACGATCGGTGCAGCGGTCATGTCTTCTCCTCATGCGGTTTCGGCGGGCCGGCGTCGATGACGCAGAAGCGATTGCCCTCGGGATCGGCCAGGATCACGTAGTCCGCATCGATCGGGCGCTTGTCCCAGTGGACCTCGGTCGCCCCGAGGGCGATGAGCCGCTCGACCTCGGCCGCCTGGTCCTCCGCGTACAGATCCAGGTGGATCCGCGGCGGGACCTGGACGGTGGAACTGACCCGGTCGAGCGAGACGTTCGGACCGAGTCCGTCCTTCGGGTGCAGGAGGGCGAAGTCGCCGGAATCCGATCCTCGCGCGAGATAGTCGAGCGCGGCCGTCCAGAACGCCCGCTGGCGCTCGAGGTCGTCGACGCGGATGACGATGGATCCGACACGGAGCACACCCCCACTCTACCGACGCGGTCCAGCGTCGGCCCGATCCAGACCGATGACCCGACCGAGGACGGCGATCTGGGTCCGTTCCCGGCGTATCCTCGTCGCGAGCGCACCGCGCCGGAGGAGGCACATCGATGGCCAAGCAGCGTCGTGGATCCAAGTCGTCGCCGGTCGGAGGCACACCCCCAAGAGGCGGCGAGAGCGGCGGCTTCCTCGGTCAGCTCGGTCTGTATGAGACCGGATCCGCCTCGGTCGGTCCGTTCGGTATCGTGCTCGCGATCAGCCTGGCGGTCTTGACGTATCCGCTGTTCTGGCTCTTCCGGATGCTGCGTCGCCGCGCCGGTCGCTGAGGTCGAGCCCTACCGATCGACCGGCTCGGCCCCGAGTCTGAAGTCGGAGTCGCCGGCGGTCACGAACCACTGGTCCTGGTACCCCCGCGACTACGGGTCCGAGCATCTCTCCGGTGCGTCGGTGCCATCACACACCACAGGGCTTGCGCGTCACGAAACCGGTATCTGCGGCATCCTTCGGTCGTCGCCATCCCACCCTCGGAGTCCGTCCCTCTTGTCGTCTGCCTCTCGACCCCTGCCCGCCGGCCGTCCCCGACGGTCCGCCGGCCGCACCAGCCCCACGACCATCGGCTGGCTCGCCATCATCGGGTTCCTGTTCCTGACCGGTCTCGGCATCATCGGCGCCATCTTCACGGTGTCGGGCTACATGTACCTCGCGTCGGATCTCAAGCCGCCGGAGACCCTCACCCAGATCCCGTTGGCGGAGCAGTCGATCATCTACGACCGCACCGGCACCATCGAACTGGCCCGCTTCGGCGACAGCCAGCGTGAGGTCGTCACGTTCGATGAGATCCCGCCGATCCTGCTCGATGCGACGACCGCGGTCGAGGACAAGACCTTCTGGGAGAACGCCGGGTTCGATCCCGTGGCGATCATCGCGGCCGCGGTCGACTCGTTCCGCGGCAACAGCCGCGGCGCGTCGACGATCACGCAACAGCTCGTCCGGAACCGGCTCCTCGATCCGGAGCTCGTGCAGGACCCGGACCGGACGATCGAGCGCAAGCTCAAGGAGATCATCCAGTCCATCCGGGTCACCCAGGCTTTCCCGGGCGAAGCGGGCAAGCAGCAGATCATCGCCGCCTACCTGAACCAGAACTACTACGGCAACCAGAGCTACGGCGTGAAGGCGGCCGTGGACTCGTACTTCGGGATCCCGCTCGCCGACCTGACCCCGGCCCAGGCCGCGATCATCGCCGGGCTGCCCAAGTCGCCATCCAACTACGACCTGGTCCGGAACGCCGTCGACCGCTGCACGGCCGAGGTCCCCGAAGGGGGCGAGTGCCCCACGGCCGCCACCGAGTCGTTCGTTCCGGCCGATACGACCGTGGTGGAGCGCCGGAACCTCATCCTGGGCCTCCTCGCGGAGGGCCGGACGCCGATGTCCGGCGACACGTACACGGCCGCCCAGTTCCGTGCCGCGACGAAGGATGAGGTGCTCCTCGCCCCGCAGACGACGCCGCGCTGGATCGCCCCGCACTTCGTGTGGGCGGTCCTCGACGAGCTCGCGGTCAAGCTGTGTGCGGGCGAAGCGACCTGCGACACGCTGGCCCAGGGTGGCCTGCGCGTGACGACGACCCTCGACACGAAGCTCCAGAAGGTGGCCGAGAAGTGGGTCAAGGCGGCCACGATCGTGCCCCACACCAAGGATCCGGCGGCCACGGCCAAGCGCCTCGGACTGCCGTACGAGCCGTGGATGGCCAACCTGCGCGACAAGAACCTGCGCAATGGGGCGCTCGTGGCGCAGGACTACCAGACAGGCGAGATCGTCGCGTACGTGGGCAGCGCCGACTACTACGCCCGGACGAGCCGCCCCGAGTTCCAGCCGCAGTACGACGTCGCCGGCAAGGGCTTCCGCCAGCCGGGCTCGGCGTTCAAGCCGTTCAACTACGCCATCGGCATCGACGATCGGACGATCACCACGGGCACGATGATCATGGACAGCGCGACCGACTTCGGCGGCGGCTTCTCGCCGAACAACGCTGACCGGCTGGAGCGCGGCCCCGTCCGTGCCCGCAGCGCCCTCCAGTTCTCGTTGAACATCCCATCGGTCAAGGTCGGTGCCGTCAACGGCGTCGACCACGTCTTCGCCAAGGCGAAGGAATTCGGCATGGAGTTCCAGACCGATACGTCGAACGCCGGACTGACCCTGGCCCTCGGCGTCCAGGAGGTCCGCCCGGTGGATCTCACGACCGCCTATGGCACCCTGGCCAACGAGGGCCGGGCGATCGGCCACACGACCATCCTCACCGTCAGGGACGTCGCCGGGAACGACGTCGTGGATCCCTACGAGCCGCCGGTCGGCGTCCAGGTCGTCAGCCCGCAAGCCGCGTATCTGGTCACCGACATCCTGAACGGCAATACCGTCCGGAGCGTCAACCCGTTCTGGGGCAAGTTCGCCATCACCGGCCCGGACGGACGCCGTCCGGCGACGCTCAAGACCGGGACGAACAACGACACCAAGGACCTCAACGCCTACGGCTACATCGCCCCGCCGACGACCGCGGGCCGCGAAGCCGGCGCGTATGCCCTGGTCACGGGGGCCTGGAACGGGAACAGTGACAACACCCCGGTCTCGACGGCGAGCGATCCGCTCTTCTCCATCGATGTGACGACGTTCGTGTGGCAGGGCTTCATGAACGAGGCGACGGCCGACTGGCCAGAAACGAGCTTCAGGCGACCGGATGGCCTCACCAGGGTCACGATCGATCCGTGGACCGGGTTGCTCGCAGACCCGGGCCAGGAGTCGGTCGACGAGTGGTTCATCGTCGGGACCGAGCCGACATCACGTCTCGACCCGGACACCTGTGGCGTTGCCGTCCTCGCCGTCACCGGTATCGAGCGCGGCCACGAGACCTGGCTGGAGGCGGACGAGGACTGGATCCGACGAGCCAAGAAGGGGCCCGGCACCGTGGGCGGCCCGGATCGCACGCGGACGAGCTACTTCTACAACAACGGGTTCAAGCCCTACGGATCTTCGTGGGGCGCACTCGTCGTGAAGGGGCCCGGCTGCGGTGAACCTGTCCCGTCACCAACGTGTTACGTGCTGCCGACGCCGGATCCGAGCGGGGTCATCCCGTCGTTCGAGGTCCCGTCGCCGTCGGCTTCCGGGGAGGTCGCGGCACTCCCCTGCCCCACGCCGTCACCATCGCTGCCGTCCGAGTCCCCATCGGCGTCACCGTCGCTCGAGCCGCCCACACCGACCCCGGATGTGACGCCGACTCCGACCCCGGAGCCGACCCCGACCCCCTCGCCGACACCGACGCCCGAACCGACACCGACCCCGACACCCACGCCGTCGCCCTGAGGTCGGCGGCCCCGGCCGGTCGGGGTTCCGCTAGCATCCCGGCGTGATCATCCGACTCGAAGGTGTCAGCGTCCGCCGGTCCGGCCGGACCATCCTCGGCCCACTCGATTGGTCCGTGAACGCCGGGGAGCGGTGGGTCGTCCTCGGCGCCAACGGGTCCGGCAAGTCCACGCTGCTCTCGGTCGTGGACATGAGCCTGTGGCCGACGACCGGCCGCGTCGAGGTCCTGGGCGAACGCTACGGGCGGATCGACGTGCGCGAGCATCGGCGGCGGATCGGCCTCGCGGGGAGCGCGGTCGAGGGGTCGTTCCGCGACGACCTCGCGCCGACGGACCTGATCATGACCGCCCGCCACGCCGCCACCGAACCCTGGTGGCACGACTACACGGACGCGGACCGCGGGCGGGCACGAGACCTGGCCGTCCGATTCGGCCTGGGCGAGGTCATGGGGCACCCATTCGGGACCCTGTCGGCCGGCGAGCGACGACGAACGTCGATCGCCCGCGCTCTGATGCCCGACCCGGAGCTCCTGCTGCTCGACGAGCCCACGACGAGCCTGGACCTGGGCGCGAGAGACCCTCCTGCTGGACCTGACGACGCTGGCCGAGGCGCCTGAGCCGGCCGCGATCGTCCTCGTCACCCACCATGTCGAGGAGATCCCGGCCGGCTTCGGGCACGCCCTGGTCCTCCGACACGGATCGATCGTCGCGAGCGGCCCCATGGCCGACGTCCTGACGGACGACGTCCTGTCGATCGCCTACGACCTGCCGATCCGGGTCGACCGTCGCGACGGGCGCGCGACGGCCCGCCTGCGACGCTGACGGCGGCGCTCTACGCTGCGGGATCGCGTTCGTACAGCCGGCGCGACCAGACGTAGCTGACGACCGCGATCAGGACGCACCAGCCGACGGCCAGCAGGCCGCTGTCGCCGATCGGGGTGCCCAGCAGGAGACCGCGAACGGTCTCGATCAAGGGCGTGAAGGGCTGGTTCTCGGCGAACCAGTCCAGGCCGCCCGGCATCGACTCGGTCGGCACGAAGGCACTGCTGAGGAAGGGCAGGAGCACCAGGAAGATCGGCAGGTTGCTCGCCGTCTCGACGCTCTTGGCGGACATCCCGAGGGCGACACAGAGCCACGAGACCGCCAGCGCCGACAGCGCCAGCAGCCCGGCGGCCGCGACCCACTCGACCGGCCCGGTGGTGACCCGGAACCCGATCAACACCGCGACGATCAGCACGATCACGATCGCCAGCATCGTCTGGATCACGCTGCCGACGACGTGACCGGTCAGGACGGAGACCCGAGCGATGTCCATCGTGCGGAACCGGGCGATGATCCCCTCGGTCATGTCCATCGCGACCGAGATCGCCGTGCCCTGTCCGGCGCTGACGACGGTGACCAGCAGGACGCCCGGGACCACATAGGCGATGTACTCGGAGCGACCACCGGCTTCCAGTCCGAGGCCGGCGCCGAGCGTGCCGCCGAGCACGTACACGAACATGAGCAGCAAGATGACCGGCATGCCGGCGATGAACATCGTCAGCGAGGGATAGCGGCGCATCCGGCGGAGATTGCGCCGAAGCATGGTGGCGGTGTCGGTCAGGACGAGGGGAGACGCAGTCATCGGACCGTCGCTTTCTGGGTGTGGTCGCCGGTCAGCGACAGGAAGACGTCGTCGAGGTCGGGGGTCTGGAGCGAGATGGCGCCGACGTCGATCGAGTGGGTCTCGAGCTCATCGAGGAGGGTCCGCAGAGCGCCGACCCCGCCGTCGCTCGGGACCTGGAGGGTCAGCGACTCGTCGTCGCGTGTGGCGCCAGCGAAGGTCTGAGCCGCCCGGTCGAGCGCGTCCGTGTCGGCGAAGGCCAGCTCGACGTGGCCACCCGGCACGAGCCGCTTCAGCTCGTCGGGGGTGCCTTCGGCGACCAGGACGCCGTGGTCGAGGACGCCGATCCGATCGGCAAGGCGGTCCGCCTCCTCGAGGTACTGCGTCGTGAGCAGGATCGTCACGCCCCCCGCGACCAGTTCCTGGATCGTCTGCCACATGCCTCGTCGGCTGCGCGGGTCAAGCCCCGCGGTGGGTTCGTCGAGGAAGATGATCCGGGGATCGCCGATGAGGGTCATGGCCAGGTCCAGACGCCGGCGCATGCCGCCCGAGTAGGTCGAGACCGGCTTCTTCGCCGCCTCCACGAGATCGAATCGCTCGAGCAGCTCCTCGACGCGGCGGCGCCCGGCCACCTTGCCGAGATGGCGCAGGTCCGCCATCAACTGCAGGTTCTCCGCGCCGGTGAAGAGCCCGTCGACGGCCGAGAACTGGCCCGTGACGCCGATCAGTCCGCGGACCGCATCGGCCTCCGTGGCGATGTCGTGGCCGGCGATCCGCACCTCGCCGCCGTCGGCGGCGATCAGGGTGGACAGGATCCTGACCATGGTGGTCTTGCCGGCGCCATTCGGGCCGAGGAGGGCGAAGACCGTCCCCTCGGCGACCGCGAGGTCGATGCCGTCCAGGACGACCTGCTTGCCGAAGGACTTGCGCAGCCCGGTCGCGCGGATCGCGATCGCGGTTCCGACCGCCGTCATGCCCGGCCTCCCACGAGGCCGGACTCGTGTCGGTCAGATGTCGAGGTCTTCCACGGTCGGCTGCTTGGTGAGGCCGGCGATCCGGTCGAAGAACGGCCTGGGGATCCGCTCGCGAAGCTCGTCGATCGTGTCCACGACCTCGAGGGTGGTCTCGGCCGGGATGCTGCCGTAGCTGACGTTGCCGATGCCCAGGTGGCCACGCCAACCGGCCGGCTTGCCCTCGGCATCCACCATGGAGTACTCCGCACTCCGTTCGACGTGGACGACGAACCGGCCCCGACGCCCGCGGTAGACCTTGTAGGTCTCGGGCCGGCTGTTCGGCGATTCGACCCACTCACCCAGGAGGACGCCGGTGAACCGGACCTTCCGGCCGGGCTTGAGCCCGACCCGGACGGTGAACTCCTTGTACCCCTCCTGGCGGCCCTCCTCGACGTCGACGTAGCGACGGAGCGCCGCGGCGATCGCCGCGGAGAGGTTGCCGCCGGCGAGCTCCTGCGCTCGCTGGTAGATGGACAGGTCTCCATCGGAGACATAGATGGTCTTGTTCGGCACGTTGGCATCGTAACTCCGATCCGGCGACTAGGACGATACGTAGAAGTATACGCATACTCAGCGGCGATGCAAGGCCCGGGCCGGATCCTCCGTTGATGACCGTGACCCGAAGGTCAGATGCCGCCGACGACGTGTGTGCGGTCGAGCTCGCCGACGCGTGTCGTCCCGAGCAGCGCCATCGCCTTGGTCGTCTCGAGTCGCAGGCCATCGGCGGCCGCTGACAGGCCCGCCTCGCCGCCGACGGCGAGCGCGTACAGGAACGGGCGCCCGAGGAAGACCGCGCGGGCGCCGAGGGCGAGTGCTGTCACGACATCGACCCCGTCGCGCACGCCGCTGTCGAGGTACACCTCCGCCCGATCGCCGACGGCATCCACGATCGGCGCAAGCGCATCGAGCGAGGCGATGGCCCGGTCGAGCTGCCGACCGCCATGGTTCGATACCCAGACCGCGGCGGCGCCGTGGTCGACCGCGAGCCGCGCATCGGCCGGGGTCAGGATCCCCTTGATGATCACGGGCAGGTCGGACCACGTTCGGATGCGGTCGATGTCGGCCCATGTGAGCGCGGCATCGATCAGGCCGGCGAGGAGCTCGCCCATGGGCTGGTCGTAGTCCACCTGGCCACTGAAGTTGCCGAACTCGCCGGGCGCCTCGAAGCCATTGACGAGGTCGCGTGGCCGATGGCCGTCACCTGGGACGTCCACGGTCACGACGAGCGCCACGTAGCCAGCCGCGGCCGCTCGCTCCACGTGGGACCGCGCGATGCCCCGGTCCCGGTTCACGTACAGCTGGAACCAGCGCAGGGCGTCCGGTGCCGCCTCGGCGACCGATTCGATGGACCGGTTCGACAGCGTCGAGAGGACGAACGGCAGGCCACTGGCAGCCATCGCCCGGACGCTCGCCACCTCGCCGTCCGGAGCCACGATGCCATGGAGCGCCGTGGGGGCGAACCCGAACGGTGCGGCGATCGGGGCCCCGAGGATCGGTCGTCCCGGTGTCGATCGCCGAAACATCGACCAGGACACGCGGCAGCAGGCGTCGCGAGCGGAACGCGGCCTCGTTCGCGGCGACCGTCGTCTCGTCCCACCCGCCGCCGGCGATGTAGTCGAAGTCGGCGGGCGGCAGGACCTCGCGCGCCGCCGCTTCGAGCGACGCCAGGCCGACATGTGGCCAGGGCCCTTCCATGCACGAAGCGTATCGGACGTCGACGATCCGGACGCGACTGACATGCGAATGTCATGACAAGGAGGCACGATGCCCGCATGACGACGACATCCGCGGACCAGGCGGCCAAGACGGCGCTCGTGGGCGGCGTGCAGCGCGTCCATCCGGACGTCCGCGCCGCGATCGGCGGCGCCGTGTCGGCCCTGGCCGCGCTCGGCGTTTCAGAACTGATCGCCGGGATCCTGCCCGGCGCCACATCGCTCGTCGCGGCCGTGGGCCAGGTCGTCATCGACCTCCAGCCGCCGGGCGCCAAGGACTTCGTCGTGACCCTGTTCGGGACGAACGACAAGCTCGCCCTGGAGCTGTTCGTCGTCGCGGTCGGGACGCTCATCGGCGCGGTCTTCGGCATCCTCGCCCGTCGGCGCTTCAACCTGGCGGCCCTCGGGTTCGCCAGCTTCGGCGTCCTCGGCTTCCTGGCGGCCCTCGGCGATCCGCTGGCCAACCCGGCCATCGTGGCCGTGTCCGCGGCGGTCTCGGTCGGCCTCGCCCTGTGGCTCCTCGGCTGGTTCGTCGGACCGAGGCCCGCCGGAACGGCTCCGGGCGTCGCCGTGCCCATGCCGGACTGGTCGCGCCGGTCCTTCCTCCTGCGAACCGGAGCGGTCGGTGCGGGGGCGGTCATCGCCGGGATCGGCGGACGCCAGCTCCTCGAACGCCAGCGCGTGGCCCCGAGCGGCGCCGCCGCGGCCATCCCGCCCGCCTCCGAGCTGGCGCCGGCCCTGGCCGTCGGCGCGGACCTGGCCGGGTCGGTGCCGGACCTGACCCCGATCGTCATGCCCAACGAGCGCTTCTACCGCATCGATACGGCGCTCCTGACGCCGAGCGTCGACACGAGCGTCTGGACGCTGCGCATCCACGGGCTGGTCGATCGCGAGATCACGCCTGACCTGGGACGAGCTGATCGCGCAACCGCTGTTCGAGCAGTACGTGACCATCGCCTGCGTCAGCAACGAGGTCGGCGGCAAGCTCGTCGGCAATGCCAAGTGGACCGGCGTCCGACTCCGACACGTCCTGGAGATGGCCGGCGTCCAGGCCGACGCGACCCAGCTGGTCGGCCGGTCCGTCGACGGCTGGACCGCCGGCATGCCGATGGCCTGGGTGATGGACCCGTCGCGCGAGCCGATGATCGCGGTGAAGATGAACGATGAGCCGCTGCCGCCGATCCACGGCTTCCCGGCCCGCCTGATCATCCCCGGCCTGTACGGCTACGTGTCGGCCACCAAGTGGCTGTCCGAGCTCGAAGTGACCACCTGGGAGGCGTTCGACGGCTACTGGATCCCGCTCGGCTGGTCCAAGGACGGCCCGATCCTGACCCAGGCCCGGATCGACACGCCGAAGAGCGGCCGGACCGTGTCGGGCCGCGTCCCGATCGCCGGGGTCGCCTGGGCGCCCGACCGTGGCATCCAGAAGGTCGAGGTGGCCATCGACGATGTCTGGCAGGAGGCCAGGCTCTCCACGCCGATCGCCGACGCGACCTGGGTGCAGTGGGTGGTCGAGTGGGACGTGACCCCCGGCGACCACACGATCATGGTCCGGGCGACCGACGGCAACGGCGAGACCCAGACCGACCAGCGCACGCCACCGGCCCCGGACGGGGCTCGCGGCTGGGACAGCTCGCACGTCCGGGGTGCCTGACCGGGGTGCCTGACCGGGGTCTGGCCGCGGCGCGTCGTCCGCCAGCGAATCGAGATAGAGTCCGGACATGCCCCGACGACGCTATCTCTTCGACCCACCGGAACGATTCGTGGCCGGCACGATCGGCGAACCCGGTCACCGCGCCTTCTTCCTGCAAGCGCGCGACGGCCAACGGGTCGTGAGCGTCCTGCTCGAGAAGGTCCAGGTCGCCGTCCTGGCCGACCGGCTGGGTGAGTTGCTCGCCGAGCTGGAGCGCCGGGGCGTGCCCGAGGTCCTCGCGACGGCGGCGGACCCGACGCCCGGTGCGGGCGACACCGGCCCGCTCGATGAGCCCCTCAACGAGGCGTTCCGGGCCGGCTCGCTGACCCTCGGCTGGGACGGTGGCGCCTCGCGGATCCTCGTCGAGGCGCGCGCCCAGGACGAGAACGGCGAGGCGATCGATCCCGACGACGATGACGACGAGGACGAGGACGGCCCCGACCTCCTGCGGGTGCGCATCTCCGCCGCCGACGCGCGGGCCTTCGTGTCACGGGCGACGCGCGTGGTGGCGGGCGGCCGGCCGCCGTGCCCCCTGTGCGGCCAGCCACTCGACCCGCAGGGCCACATCTGTCCGCGCAAGAACGGCCACTACGTCAACTGACGCGCATGCCATGACCGGCACGGGACCCGAGGCCCAGGCCGCCGCCGGCGACGTCCTGTCGATCCTGCGCGCGGCCGACCTCGAGATCGTCGGCCGGATCGTCGAGTCGTCCAACAACGCGATGCTCGTGAACGCGACCGTGCCCGGCGACGCCGAGGCTGGCGGCGCGACGCCGGTCGTCATCCAGGCGATCTACAAGCCCACCCTGGGCGAACGCCCGCTCGGTGACTTCCCTGACGGCACCCTCGCCCACCGCGAGGTCGCGGCGTACCTCGTGTCGGAGGCCCTCGGCTGGGACATCGTCCCGCCCACGTTGCTGCGTGACGGGCCGTTCGGCGAGGGCATGGTCCAGGTCGTCGTGGAGGCCGACGAGACGGTCGACGTCGTCGAGATGGTCCTTGGCGACGATCCGCGGCTGCGCCGGATGGCGACCTTCGACGCGATCGTCAACAACACGGACCGCAAGGGTGGCCACATCCTGCCGGTCGATGGCGGGCGCCTCATCCGGGGCGTGGACCACGGCGTGTGCTTCTCGACCGAGCCCAAGCTGCGGACCGTCCTGTGGGGCTGGCGCGACCAGCCGTTCGAGGCCGACGAGCTCGATGGGCTGACGCGTATCCGCGCGGCGCTCGCGGCGAGCTGGGCGCCTCGCTGCGCGACCTGCTGGCGGACGACGAGGTCGACGCGACGCGCCGAGCGGGTGGACGCGCTCCTCGCCACGGGCCGCTTCCCGCTTCCCGTCGGCGACCTGGCCGGCGATCCCGTGGCCGCCGTTCTGACCGAGCCCTCGCGCCACGGCCGAGCGGTCGGGCACCGATAGGCGCACGCAGGAGGTCGCGATGCGGCGCTGGAACGGCTGGAGCGAGGAAGGCGTCGAGGCGCACCTGTCGGAGCGCGCGCTCGATCTGCTGACCCAGCTCGTCGGGCGAGGCACGCCGCCGCCCGATGCCACCCTCCCGGACGTCGTGGCCGCGTGTCGCACCGACCCGACTGGACGACGGTCCGCACTGGACGACGGACGCCCAGGACCGGGTCCTGCACGCTCGCGGCCAGAGCCTGCCCGACTGGATCGCCCTTCGGTCCGGCCGCCTCGAGGCCGACCCCGGATGCCGTCGCCCGCCCGACGCTCGGCCGACGACGTGCGGGCGGTCATGGACGACGCCGCGGCCCGCGGCGCCGCGCCTGATCCCGTACGGCGGCGGGACGAGCGTCGTCGGTGGGGTCACGACCCGGCCCGGCGACCAGCCGATCGTCAGCGTGGACCTCACCGGGACGGCCGGACTGCGCTCCCTCGACGAGACCAGCGGGCTGGCCACATTCGGGGCCGGGACGCTCGGCCCGGCGATCGAGGCGGCCCTGGCGCCGACCGGTCGGACGCTCGGCCACTACCCGCAGTCGTTCGAGCGTTCGAGCCTCGGGGGCTGGGTCGTGACCCGCTCCGCCGGCCAGGAGTCGACCGGCTACGGCCGCATCGAGGCGCTGTTCGCCGGCGGCCACCTCGAGACTCCGAGCGGGCCGCTGGACCTGCCGACCGCATCCCGCCTCGGCGGCCGGACCGGACCTGCGCCAGCTCGTCCTCGGCTCGGAGGGCCGGCTCGGGATCCTGACCGACGTCATCGTCCGGACGACCCCGCACACCGCAGGCCCAGCGCACGAACGCC
The DNA here is from genome assembly GCA_963738475.1 of uncultured Chloroflexia bacterium. Lineage (GTDB taxonomy): Bacteria > Chloroflexota > Limnocylindria > Limnocylindrales > CSP1-4 > SPCO01. The sequence continues at coordinate 3,814 of CAVTWU010000028.1, read as the reverse complement.
TTCGTGATGCGCGACTGGGAGTCGGCGCTCGCGCTCGCCCGCACCCTGGCCCAGCGACGCCTGCCCCTGTCCATGGTCCGCGTCGCGACCCCGCTCGAGACGGCGACGACGCTCGCGCTGGCCGGCGAAGGCCGCGTCCCAGACGATCCTGCGGCGGTACCTCGGCCTGCGCGGCGTCGGGCCGGACCACGAACGCTGCCTCGTCCTCGTCGGCCTGTCGGGGCGGACCGCCATCGTGGATGCCGCGGCGGGCGAGGTGGCCCGGGCCGTCCGGGAGCTCCGCGGCGTCGGCACGCCCGGCGTCGGCCGGGCCTGGCGGCGCGACCGCTTCCGCGCGCCGGACCTGCGCGACACGCTGTGGGCCGCCGGCTACGCGGTGGACACGCTGGAGACCGCCACGGACTGGTCGACCCTGCCGGATCTGGCCGCGGCCGTCGGCCGGACGCTGCGCCACGGGCTCGACGACCTCGACGAGCGCGTCCACGCGTTCAGCCACCTGTCGCATGTCTATCCGAGCGGCTCGAGCCTGTACACCTCGTACGTCTTCCGCCTCGCGCGCCGATCCGGACGAGACGCTGGAGCGCTGGACCCGGCTCAAGCGCGCGGCGAGCGACGTCATCGCGGCCCACGGCGCGACGATCACCCACCAGCACGGGATCGGCGCCGACCACGCGACCGTGGCTCGCGGCCGAGAAGGGCGCCGCTCGGGATGGGCGTCCTCGAGTCGGTCGTCGGACCGCGTGGACCCGGGCCGCCTCATGGCGCCGGGCGTCCTGCTGCCGGACGAGCCGCTCGTGAGCGGCGACCAGCTCCTCGCCATCGACGTCGGGACGCAGAGCGTCCGGGCGATCGTGTTCGACCCGACCGGCACGCTCATCGGCGCTGGCCAAGGTCCCGATCGAGCCCTACGTGTCGCCCCGCCCGGGCTGGGCCGAGCAGGACCCCGAGCTCTACTGGCGCTCGATCGGCGAGGCCTGCCGCCGCGTCCTCGGCGGAGCCGGGCGTCCGGCGCGAGGCGATCGCCGGGCTGACCCTGACGACCCAGCGCGGGACGGTGGTCGTCACCGACGAGGCCGGCGCCCCGCTCCGGCCGGCCATCGTGTGGCTGGACCAGCGCCGCCAGCCGGACGTCCCGCCCATCGGCGGCGTCACCGGCCTCGCCTTCCGCGCCCTCGGCGTCCGCGACACGGTCGCCGCGTTCGCGGCCGACTGCGAGGCCAACTGGATCCGCGCCAACGAGCCCGAGATCTGGGCGGCGATCCGCCACTACCTGCTGCTGTCGGGGTTCCTGACCCATCGCCTGACCGGTCGCTTCATCGATTCGACCGCGGCCCAGGTCGGCTACCTCCCGTTCGACTTCAAGCGCCAGCGCTGGGCGGACGACGGCGACTGGAAGTGGCAGCTCGTACCCGTCGAGCCGCGAGTGGCTGCCCGAGCTGGTGCCGCCGACGGCTCGACTCGGCGAGCTGACGGCGGCCGCGGCCGAGGCGCTCGGGCTGCCGGCCGGGCTGCCGGTCATCGCGGCCGCGGCCGACAAGGCGTGCGAGGTCCTGGGCTCCGGCGCGATCACGCCCGACGTGGCGGGTGTCTCGTTCGGGACGACGGCGACCGTGAACACGACGCTGGCCCGCTACAAGGAGGCGATCCCGCTCGTGCCGCCCTATCCGGCGGCGATCCCCGGCTGGTATTCGCTCGAGGTCCAGGTCTATCGCGGCTACTGGATGGTCGAGTGGTTCAAGCGCGAGTTCGGCCACCGCGAGGTCGCTCAGGCCGCGGCGCGCGGGGTCGCGCCGGAGGCCCTGTTCGACGACCTGGTCCGCGCGGTCCCGGCCGGCTCGATGGGCCTGACCCTGCAGCCGTACTGGTCGCCCGGGGTCCGGCATCCCGGGGCCGGAGGCCAAGGGCGCGATCATCGGATTCGGCGACGTCCACACGCGGGCGCACCTGTACCGCGCGATCCTCGAGGGTCTCGCCTACGCCCTCCGTGAGGGCGCGGAACGGACCGCCGGACGGACGGGCGTGCCGCTGACGTCGCTTCGCCTGGCCGGCGGCGGCTCCCAGAGCGAGGCGGCCGTGCAGCTCACGGCCGACGTCTTCGGGCTACCCGTCGCTCGCGCGCACACGCACGAGACGTCCGGGCTGGGCGCGGCGATGGACCTGGCGGTCGGGCTCGGGCTGCATCCGACGTGCCGGCCGCGGCGGCCGCGATGGGGCGGATCGGCGAGGTCCGCGACCCGGACCCCGCCACGCACGCGATCTACGACGAGCTGTATCGCGGCGTCTACCGGCCGATGTACGACCGGCTCAAGCCCCTCTACCGCGAGATCCGACGGATCACCGGCTATCCACCGGCGTAGTCGGACGGACTACTTCCCGAACAGGGCCTTGATGCTGGGCTGGTTCAGGTAGTACAGGATCGCCCCGTCGATGCCGACCGAGATGATCAGGCTGACGATGCCGTTGTTCGCGAGGAAGAACGTCACGATGGCCATGACGATGCCGAAGCCCGCGACGGCGACGCCGAGCGGCCAGCCCCACGGCTTGAGCGTCCACAGGGCCCAGGCGAGCGCGAGGCTCAGCCCCGCGAGCGCCAGGATGGCGAGCCCGAGGACGGCGCCGAGACCACCGGCCGACGACGGCCCCAAGGGCCATCACGCCGAAGCCCGACAGCAGTCCGAAGACGCCGCTGATCCCGGCCAGGACGCTCAGGATGGTGATCCCCGTGGGTCTCGTTGATGCGGGTGCAGTCATCTCGGTCGGTACCTCCGTGCGATCCGGGCTCGGCCTTGGGCGGCCAGCGTCGGCTCGGGCATCATCGTAGCGACTGGAATCCCGCTGGCAAGGGTCATTCGCAGCTGCCGTCGCCATCTGGCATCACCCGGGCGACCGAGGTTCGATTGACAGAACGCCTGTTCTGGCACATCATGGCGACACGTTCGTCAGAGACGGCACCGGTCAGAGACCTCCGCGGAGGCTCCCGACGCGCCGCCCGAACGCATCGAACATCGCGACACGGGTCCCAGCACGACCTGATGGCGCGAGACACACCGGCCGCGCAGCCGATGGCCTGAACCGCCATGGCGCGCACCAGAAAGAGCACCTCAGAACCATGATGTCCCGTACCGCCACAGCGTCCATCGCCGGACGTGGCTCCTCCATGCGTCGCCTTCGCCGGCGCGCCGCGGCCACATCGGCCGCCTATCGCCCGTACTGCAGCACGAACGGCTGCACGAGTTTCCTCGTGATCGACGCCGAGGGCCAGTCGGCCCACTGCCCCATCTGCGGCTACGTCCGCCGCGGTCGGCTGACCGACTGGCGGCTTGCCCGCCGATCCGAACCGCAATCCGAACCGCGAGCTCTCCCGAAGAGTGGGTGAACCCGAGCCCCACCCCGGTCCGACCACCCGGACCTCGAGACGCAGGAGAGCCCATCCCATGCATCGTCGTTTCGCACGACTCCTCAGCCTGACCGCCGCAGGCGCCCTCGCCCTGGCGATCGCCGGCCCCGTGGCCGCAGCCGAACCGCTCACCGCCGTCGTCGCCTCCGACGCCGGTACCCCCACCGCCGGCGCCGCCTGGGTTCGCGTCCTGCACGGCTCCCCGGATGCGCCTGAAGTCGACGTCTACGTCGGCGCCAACCTGGCCACCGCCGCCAAGGTCGATGCCCTGTCCGGCCTGACCTTCGGCGAGATCACCGCCTATGCCGAAGTCCCCGCCGGCACCTACGCCGTCAAGGTGTGCGCCACGGCCGACGCCGCGATCTGCCGATCGAAGTCGCGTCCCTGGCCATCGCCGCGGACACCAAGTACACGATC
>CAVTWU010000027.1:0-13261 GCA_963738475.1 uncultured Chloroflexia bacterium | reverse complement strand
GGCTCGAAGCCGAGGGCGTTCTCGGCGAGTGACGCTCCGGCGGCGAGCGCCTAGATCCGGATGAGGACCAGGGCGTCCAGCGCGACCGCGGCGAACAGCAGGCTGAGATAGCTGATCGAGTACTTGTAGAGGGCGATCGCGCCGACGGTCGAGTCCGCCTCGGACGATCCGCGCTTCCACAGCTCGTAGGCCTGCCAGAGGAAGACCGCCCCGAGGCCGACCGCCGCCCCGAGGTAGATGAGGCCCATCGGGGCGACCGCCCAGAGGACGAGCGAGACGGCGACCAGCAGGATCGTGTACAGGCCGATCTGGCGGGTCGTCTCGGGGATGCCCTTGACCACGGGGAGCATCGGCACGCCGGCCGCGGCGTAGTCCTTGCGGATCCGCAGCGACAGCGCCCAGAAGTGCGGCGGCGTCCAGTAGAAGACGATCGCGAACAGGAGCAGCGCCGGGATGCCGATGTGCCCGGTGACCGCGACCCAGCCGATGACCGGCGGCAGCGCCCCGGCCGCCCCGCCGATGACGATGTTCTGCGGCGTCGCCCGCTTGAGCAGGATCGTGTAGATGACGACGTAGAACGCGATCGCCAGCAGCGTCAGGAACGCCGCCAGCAGGTTCACGAACCAGGCCATCAGCGCGAACGAGATGACCCCGAGCACGAACCCGAAGACGACCGCGTGTTCGGGCTCGACCTGGTGGGCCGGCAGGGGCCGGCGGCGGGTCCGGGCCATCAGCAGGTCGATGTCGCGGTCCAGGTAGCAGTTGATCGCGTTGGCGCTGCCCGCCGCGAGCGTGCCGCCGACGAGCGTCCAGAAGACCAGCACGCCCCAGGCCGCCCAGTCCGTGCCGCCGTCGGCGGCCGTGCCGGGGACGAAGCGCGTGGCCAGCACCATCGCGGGAACGGTGGTCACCAGCAGCAGTTCGATGATCCGTGGCTTGGTCAGCGCGATGTAGGCGCGGACGCTGTCACCGCGGGTGCGTTCGCCGGGGGTCGCGCCGGTGATGCTCGCGTCCGCGAGGTCCGGATCCGCGGCGGAACCCAGACCGGACCCGGCCGGGACCGTCGCGCGAGCCGTGTAGTAGCTGCTGAACGCGAGCCCGACCAGCATCGCCCAGATGACCGTGCCGAGCGAGAGGTGCAGGACCTGCGCCCAACCGGACAGCTGGGTGAGGATCTGCAGGCCACCGACGACGATCTGGATCCCGAACAGGACAGCGGACCAGACGGCCAGGCGCACGAGGGCTGGGTGGGCCTGCTGCGTCCGCCGGGCGATGACCGCGACGGCCAGGACGATGACGCCGACGACGGCCGCCACGTACCGATGCAGCACCTGCGCCGAGGTCACGTCGGTGATGGCCGGCAGGAGCGTGCCGCCCATCAGCGGCCAGTCGGGGAAGACGAGCGCGGACGCGGTCGCGGTGACGTGCGAGCCGAACAGGAGCAACGCGTACGTGGCGACGGCGGCGAACCCGGCGAGCAGGGTGAACCGTTGGCTCGCGCCGCCGGTCAGCCGGGCCGGATAGGCCGGCCGGACCGTCAGGTAGACCAGCAACCCGACGAGGAGCATCGCGCTCGCCAGGTGGGCCGTGACGGACTCGCCGCTGTTCCCGAGGCGGACCGTCTCGCGTCCGAGCCAGGCCTGGAATCCGACGAGCAGGACGGCCCCGAAGGCCGGCAGGATGATCGAGCGGCGACCGCGATAGTCGAGGACGGCCAGGACGGCGAGGGCCAGGATCTGGACGCCGATGACGGCCGCGACGGTCCGGTGGATCCACTCCAGCCACGCCTTGTAGTCGTCCATCGGCGGCAGGATCTTGCCGTAGCAGAACGGCCAGTCGGGGCAACCTAGGCCGGAATCGGTGACCCGCACGATGACGCCCAGCGTGACCAGCACGAGGGCGGTCACGAGGGTCACGGCGGCAAGCTTCTGGAAGCGCGTCACGAGGCGGCCATTCTATCGCGCGCGACCACGAGGAGGACCCGGCGACACGCTCGACGGGCCACCGGCGCTTTCCGGGCGTCGGCGGTACATTGTCGGCATGCCACTGATCCACAGGGGCGCGAGCCTCCTCGGCGCGCTCCTGCTCGTCGCGGCCTGCGCCGGGCAGGCAACCCCTGGCTCCAGCGCGACGCCTGCCGCATCACCGGCGACATCCCCCGCCGCCGGCGCGACCTGCCCCACCGCGCCGACGCCGGCCACCGAGGACCTGGCCGCGTGGGGCCCTCCGACGACGGCGCCGACCCTGACGCCGCTGCTCGTCTCGAACTACATCAACTGCGGGCCCGCGCGGATCCTGTTCCTGTTCCTCGACAAGGACCAGCGGGACGTGAGCGCTCCGGATCGGACGGTGTCCGCCGCCTTCTACGACCTGGGCAAGGACCCGAACACGCCGGTGGCCACGGTGGACGGCGAATTCATCTGGACGATCCAGGACGAGCGCGGCATGTACATCGCGAACGTGACCCTGCCCGAGGCGGGCCAGTGGGGCGTCGAGTTCACGACCGAAGCCCCCGGCTCGCCGCCCGAGACCACGAGGGTCCTCTTCGAGGTGCATGACGACTCACCGTGGGTCGCGGTCGGTGAACCGGCCCCGGTCTCGAAGTCTCCGACGCTCAAGGACGTCGGCGGCGAGCTCTGGCGCATCTCGACCGACCAGCACCCGGAGCCGTCGTTCTACGAGACGTCGGTGGCCGACGCCCTGAACGCCCACGAGCCGTTCTTCCTGGTCTTCGCCACGCCCAAGTTCTGCGCGACCGCCCAGTGCGGACCGACCCTCGATCGGCTCAAGCCGGTGGCCGCGGCGAATCCGGACGTGACGTTCATCAACGTCGAGCCCTACCAGCTCGAGGAGGCCGAGATCGCCGGCCAGCTGACCCCGAAGCTCGACGCCAACGGCAACCTGCAGGCGGCCCTGACGACGAGCGAGTGGGGCCTCTACTTCGAGCCGTGGATGTTCGCGGTCGACCGCGACGGCATCGTCCGAGGCTCGTACGAGGTCGCGATCTCGGACCAGGAACTCGAGGACATCCTGGCCGACGATCAGCGCCCCCTGACCGCGGCCCGTCAGCCGGACGGTTCCGCGTCTCAGCCGGACTGTTCCGCGTCCGCCAGCCACAGCGCGTAGTTGATCCCGCCGTCCGACTCGAACCAGACCACGACCGGTTGGGACGACGCCTGGTGCTCGACGAGATGCCCGGGCGGGAACATGGCGCCGTTCTGGAGGCGCTCCAGCGAGAACTGCATGTCCGCGTCGGCATCCGTCCGGAGCCCGAATCCGCGGACGTCGGTCAAGCCTTCGGAGTCGACCCGCACGATCACCCCGACGACCTGCGTCGCGTCCGGCGGCTGGTTCGGGTCGCGTGTCCCGGGCCGGCCGACGTAGACCGCCATGGCCGTCGCCAGGCCGATGAACAGCACCGCGGCAAGGACGAGATAGTTCCGGAAGCGCGGCTCCATGTCAGGCCGAGGCCCCACCCGCCCCGGCCGGACCGGTCCCGGTACTCCCCGGCGCGTACAGCGGCGTGCCGTCCGCACACCGTGGACACGTCTCGGCGCCGGCTTCGAACGTCGGCAGGTCCAGCTGCCAGAGCGATCTGAGCGGGTACGTCCGCCCGGTCGTGGGGGACGTCAGGGTCGCCCGACCGCCGCTTCGGTCCACGAGCACGACGCACTCGACGATGTCGCCACCCATCGCCTCGACGGCCGGGAGCATCGCCACCAGCGAGCCGCCGGTCGTCAGGATGTCGTCGACCAGCAGGACCCGTTCGCCGGGCTCGATGTGGAACCCGCGCCGGAAGGCGCGATGTGACGAGCCGTCCTCCTCGCGGACCTCCTCGGCGAAGATCGAGCGGACCCCGAGCTGGCGCGCCGTCTCGAAGGCGAGGATGACGCCGCCGGTCGTCGGGCCGGCGACGAGGTCCACGGTCGGGCGAGCCGGCGTCATCGCGGACGCGGGCCGCCCAGAACCCGCACAGCTCACTGGTCGCGGCGGGATCGGACAGGACGTGGAACTTCTCGACATAGGCGTCGCCATGGCGGCCGCTCTTGAGGAGGAAGTGCCCTTCGCGAAACGCGCCGGAGGACCGGAACAGGGCCTCGGTGCGCGCGGCGACCGCGGTGCGCGCGGCGATGTCGATGGCGGGTTTGATGGTCGTCACGCCCGAAGTCTACGCGGGCTGGAACAACGGGTCGGCGAACGCGAGCGGATCGATGCGGCGCACCTCCGCGACCTGGTCGAAGGCCCGGTCCGGGCTCGACGATGTCCGTGATGCCCTCGTGGATGCAGGTGGCGACATGCACGACATCGCGGGCGTCGAGGGTCGGGTACTTCGCGGCCAGGTCCGGCACGCGCCGCATCAGCGCGTGGGTGATCGGCAGGACCGGTGCGAAGAAGTCCATCGCCTCGGCGGCTTGCGCCAGGCCCTCCGTGGGGCGCCTGACACTGATGAACCGGTGGAGGATCTCCTGGATGACCTCGGACGAGATGACGCCGTCAAGCTCGCCCGAACCGATCCGGGTGAGGACGCGACGAGACGGCTCCCGAAGCGGGTGATCCGCGCCGGCCGCATACATGATCACCGCCGTATCGATGAAGGCTGTCACCAGTTCCCGAGCTGGCTCTTGAGGATCTGGGCCTTCATGACCTCCCAGTCCTCGACCGGGGCGTTCATCGCCAGCAGGCGCTTGAGGGCGCGCTGGCGCTTGTCGGGCTCCGCCTCGACGAACGAGTCGACCGCCGACCGGATGACCGAACCGACCGATCGCCCTTCGCTCTCGGCGATCCGCTTGAGGCGGGCGAGCTGCTCCGGCGAGAGCAGGACCTGGGTCCGTTCACTGAACATGCACATACCATACCATGTGCATGTCGGCGTTCAGACGGGCTACGGGCGGTACTCGACGCCCTTCACGGACGGGGCTCCGGGGCGCTTCGGCAGCGCGGTCCCGATGAGGTCGCGGTAGCTCGACGCGCCGACGCGCGCGCACTCCGCCTCGAGCTCATCGACCAGGCGGACCGGCAGGGTCGGGTCGGCGAAGAGCGCGGTCCCGACCTGGACGGCGACCGCACCGACCGAGAGGAAGTCGAGCACGTCGGCGAGGTCGGTCACGCCGCCGATGGCGATCACCGGGATCTTCACCGCCTGGGCGGCTTCGAACACGATCCGGAGGGCGACCGGCTTGACCGCCGGCCCCGACAGGCCGCCGTACGTGTTCCCGAGCAGCGGCCGGGTCCGGCCAGGCGCCACGGCGATCCCGGACAGCGTGTTGATCGCCGTCAGGGCATCGGCGCCGGCGTCCTCGATGGCTCGGGCGATCGGCCGGATGTCGGCGACGTTCGGCGACAGCTTCACGAGCAGCGGCAGGTCCGTCGCCGCTCGGACGGCCGCGGTCACCTCGCCGGCCGCGCCGGCATCGATGGCGAACTGGAGCCCGCCGGCCCCGACGTTCGGGCAGCTGATGTTCAGCTCGATGGCGGCCACGCCCGGGACGCCGTCCAGTCGTCTGGCCACCTCGACGTAGTCCTCGACCGACTCGCCCGCGACGTTGACGATCATCGGGACGCGCCAGGACGTCCAGGTCTTGCTGTACTTCGCGATGACCGCGTCCACTCCCGGGTTCTGGAGCCCGATCGAGTTGAGCATCCCGCCGGGCGTCTCGGTCACGCGCGGCGTCGGATTGCCGACCCGCGCCTTGAGCGTGGTCCCCTTGCAGCAGATCCCGCCCAGGCGGTCGACGTCCACGACGTCGCCGTACTCGATGCCGTAGCCGAACGTGCCCGATGCCACGAGGATCGGGTTCGGCAGGATGAACCCACGACCCAGGTCCACCGTCAGGTCGACGGTCGCGCTCCGCGCCGCCGCATCCCGCGTCGTCATCGCCAGGTGCTCTCCCAATCGAGCTCATCCGACGCGAAGACCGGGCCTTCGCGACAGACCCGCAGCGGCGGACCGCTCGTGGCCTTCACCACGCAACCCAGGCACGCCCCGACCGCGCAGCCCATGTTCTGCTCCATCGAGACCTGCAGGAACGCCTTGCGGCGAGCGCCCGGCGAACCCGGCGGATCCGCCTTGCCTGCCCCTCGCTTGCGGCCGAGCTTGGCGACACCCAGGCGACCTTGCCGCCCGGCGGCGAGACCGGCCAGGACCCGGAGCATGCCGGCCGGGCCGCACGCGAACGCCTGGTCGGCCCAGGTCTCGTACTCGGGGATGAGGTCCGTGACGTAGCCGTGGTGACCGAGCGAGCCGTCGTCCGTGGCCACGATGTATTCGACCTCGTCCGGCAGCAGGCTGGACGGGTAGACGTCGCGCACCGAGGCCGCCCCGAACAGCAGCACGACCCGGCGCCCGTCGCGGATCGCCTCGTCGGCCAGCATCCGGACCCCGGCGATGCCGAGACCGCCGGCGATCAGGAGCAGGTTCTGCGAGCGCGGATCCACCTCGAACGGTCGACCGAGCGGCCCGAGCATGTCGATCGAGTCGCCGGGGCGCAGCCGCGTGAAGTAGTCCGTGCCCTTGCCGATGACCCGGAAGTGGATCGTGACGATGCCGGTCGTGGCGTCTGTCGTATTGAACGAGAACGGGCGCCGCAGGACCATCCCGGACAGGTCGCCCGGGCGGACGTGGATGAACTGCCCGGCTCGCGACCCGGTCGCCAGCTCGGGGGCGTGGTAGGACTGCAGCCACTGGCCCGGCAGGATCTCCCGGCTCTCGACCAGCTCCGCAGCCGTGAGCCGCATGGTCACGCCTTCGGTTCGTCCTCGGCCGCGTCGGCCTCGTCGCCATCGTCGCCCGCCTCGGCGGTCTCGGCGTCGGCCCCGTCGGCATCGGCCTCGCCCTCGGCGCCGGCCTCAGCGCCCGCGAGTTCCGGCGCGACCGAGGGAAACGCCTCGGCCAGGGCATCGGCGAGGTCGCCGAAGACATCGGTCGGGTCGTAGAACTCGACCAGCTCGTCGGTCGTCTCGAGGTTGCGCCAGATGCCGTCGGCGTCCTCGGGGACGACCTCGGCTCGGAACCGGCCGGTGGCCGTCAGGACGAGCCGCTCGTCCTCGTCGTCGACGATCACGAGGTCGCCGATGACCGCCACCAGGGTGGCCGACTGCCCCTCGAACTGCTCCAGCAGGCGGGCTTCGCTGCGCTGGCTGTTCTCCTGGTACTCGAGCGCGAGGTCGTACAGGCGATGGGCGGCCTGCTCGTCGTCGTCGGCATCGAGCGGGGCTTCCTGGCTCTGGCCGGCGGCCCACGAGTCCGCGGCGGCCGCGTACGGGTCCTCGCCCAGGCCACCACTCAGCGTCTCGACCGCCGAGATCCCGGCGACCTCCATCAGGTCGCCTTCGGCCGTCGGCTCGGCGTCCATGCCGGCGGCCTCTCGGGCGGCCTCGCCGAAGGCGGCGTAGATGTCGGCCGGGTTGTACAGCTCGACCAGCTCGGCGGCGGACTCGATGACCTCGGTCTCGCTCACCCACTCGCCGGTCACGTCGTCGAGGTAGCGGCTGCGACTGCGGAACGTGAGATCCGGGGCGATCGACAGGTAGTCGGGCTCCTCGTCGATGAGGGTCAGGCCGCCGATGGTGGCGATCCGCTCGCGATGCCGGTCGAGGAACTTGCGCAGCTGCTCGGTGGACTGGACCAGGAAGTCGGACCGCTCCAGGGCGGCGTCTCCCGCGAGCTCCCCGAGCAGGTCGTTGTGGCTATCCATGTGATCGCCTCCGTGCTGTCGGGTCGTCTACGGGTGGTACTCGAGATCGGGTCCCATCCGTTCGCGCAGGAACATCGAGTGGTGTCGTTCGAAGATCCACTCGCCGGCGCGGTGGCCGAGCGCGCGGGTGCCTTCGTCGGCTTCGAGCTTGTCCAGTGTGGCGTAGTCGGGCAGGTCCAGCAGGATGACGTTGTCGAAGTCCCAGCCGTGGGCGACGTTGTACCAGCCGATGAAGCGGATGCCGAACTTCTCCTCGTAGTCCTTCACCTGCTTCGGAAAGATCGTGCGCATGAAGAACTTGAAGAACGGATCTCGGCCGCGGCGGACGCTGAAGTAGGTCGCGAGCACCGGCACCGTGCAGGATCCTCCATGCGGTGAGCGGCCGCTCCGAGCGACCCGGCGCCTATTGTCGCACGGGCTCGGTGGCCCGGGCGCGATGCGAGACGGTAGGGCGGTGGGCCGGCAGATGCGGCGACGGTCGACGTAACGGTCCGTCACCACGACCGACCGCGCCACGACCGACCGCCGGCGACCGCCGCCCGCGCCGACCGACCCGCGCCGCTCCGACCGATCACGATCCGACCAACGCCCGCCGTGGGAGCGCTAGGCGGCGTCGAGCGTGTAGAACGCGACCAAGCCGCCCCACGAGCATAGACGTGTTCGAAGGGGTCCGACCGCCGCGGGGCCGCCCACCGCTCCCCGGGCGGCGTTAGTCGCGCTGGCTCGCGCCGGGGGGTCGGGCTCGGGCGCGGCTCGGCGACTCGGCGGCTGGCGTCGCGCTCGGAGCCGGCGCCGCCCGCGCCCCCGGCCGAGACGCGTGCCTCGTCCTCCAGCTCGCCGACCGTCTTCGTGCCACTGGCCAGCGGGCGACGTCGACCGCGCCGATCGGCGGCCACGAGTCGGAGCAGGAAGATGATCGTCTGCCCGGTGATCAGCAACAGGAAGATGACGATGAACAGCAGGGCGGCGCTCGCAGCGGCCGGCCACTGCCAGACCACGCTGAGTGGCGTGAGGATGATCAGGAACAGCAGCACGACCAGCTGGATCCGGAAGCAGCCGAGACCCGGGCCGCGCTCGGGCTCCAGGTCCTCACCCTTGTACTGGATCGGGCCGGTCGGACGCGGCGGGCGGGGCGGCGTCGGGTCGGCGCGCGGATCGGGCGCGGTCGGCTGGGTCGGCTGGGGGGAAGTCGGTCCGGTGTCGGTCACGACCGACAATGCTACGGGAGACGAGCGGGAAGGGCGCTACTCAGCCGGGGCCGGCGGCGGCGGCTCGGTCGCAAGGCCGTCGACGACCTCCACGCCAGGCAACGCGAGCAGGATCGACGGGGCCGCGATGACCTTCCACGACCTCGACCCACCGCCAAGCACGATGCGATCCCGCGCCATCACCCGCGAGTCCACCCAGATCGGCATCCCGGCCGGCAGCCCGAACACGGTCACCCCGCCGATCTGCATCCCGGTGAGCTCGGCGGTCACCTCGGCCGGCGCGAACGAGGCCTTGCGCGTGCCGAGTCGGTCGCGGACGGCGCGGTTCACGTCCAGCCGGTACGGCGCCAGGGTCACGCACGCTGCATACCGCGGCGGGTCCGACTTCCCGATGACCACGATCGTGTTCGCCGACTCGTCCGGCGAGAAGCCGTAGGCGGCACAGAAGGCCGCGGTGTCGGCGAGGGCCGGATCGCACGGGAAGAGTTCGTACGGCACGCCCAACGGGGCAAGATGGGCGTCGAGCCAGTCGCGCGCGGCGTCGTCGGTCATGCCGACAACGATACGGGACGGCCTGTCCGGCTACCATCGCTCGATGCCCCCTCCCCATGACCCGGACGCCTTCCTCGAACGCTTCGCCTGGCATCCCGAGCCGGCGCTCATCGGCCATCGTGACGCGGCGACCGCGCGTGCCGCGCTCGAGCGCCTGGGCCTCGACACGTGGACCGCCGCGCTCGACTTCCTGTTCGAGCAGGCCACCGTCCGAGCGATGGGGGCGCCCTCCGGCTACGACGCCGCAAGGCGCGCGTTCTTCGGTGAGGCGAACGGTGCAGCGAACGGCCCGGCGCAGGCCCCGGCACGAGCCAGCCACCTCTCGCGCGATCCTGGATGAGTTCGGGGAACGTCTGGCGCCGATGCAGATGAACGCCCAGCATCCGCGCCAGTTCGGCTACTTCACGCCGCCGCCGCTGCCGATGTCGATCATGGGCGAACTGCTCGCGCAGGTCACGAACCAGGGCATCGATGTCTGGCACGCCGGGCCGACGGGCGCCTTCGTCGAGGAGGAGGTCATCGGCTGGCTGTGCGCGCTCGTCGGCTACGGGCCGAGCTCGTTCGGGCTGCTGACATCGGGCGGCGTCATGGCCAACTTCATGGCGATGCTGCTGGCGCGCGACGTCCACCTCGGCCGGTTGCTGGACACGGGTCATCCGCCGCGTGGGCGTGATCTCGAGGGCGCCCGCGTCTACACCGGCGACCAGTCGCACTTCTCGATCGCGAGGGCGCTCGACGAGCTCGGGTTCCCGCCCGACACCCTGGTCGTCCTGCCGACGGACGAGCGATTCCGACTGCGCGGCGCCCCCGTCGCCGAGGCCATCGCGCGAGATCGGGCCGCCGGCCTGACACCCTTCGCGATCGCGGCGGTCGCCGGATCCACGAACACCGGTTCCGTCGACCGGGTGGGCGAACTGGCGGACATCGCCGATGCGGAGGACCTGTGGCTCCACGTCGATGCCGCGTACGGCGGCGGCGCCCGACTCTCGACCCGTGATGCCAGCCGCGTGGCGGATCTGGACCGGACGGACTCGGTGACGATGGATCCGCACAAGTGGTTCTTCCAGGCCTACGACATCGGTGGCCTGCTGGTCCGCGACGGGAGCCACCTGGCGGTCGGGTTCGGCGGCCGCTCGCCCGAGTACTACCGGGGCGGGGAGGCCCCGGCGGAGCCGCGGACGACCACGGTCGACGACCACGGCGACCAGCTCAACTTCTACAAGCTGAGCTTCGAAGGGACGCGGCGCTGGCGCGCGCTCAAGCTGTGGATGTCGTGGAAGCACCTCGGGACGAGCGGCTTCGGCCGCCTGATCGAGGCGAACGACGACCTGGCCGCCCACCTCGCGAGGCGCTGTGCCGAGTCCGACGACTTCGAGGCCGTCCCGGCCGAGCCGGACCTGTCGGTCGTGTGCTTTCGACACCTGCCCGGCGGCCGCGAGGCGTCATCGGCGATCTCCGCCGCCGCGCTCGACGCCCACCAGGACGCGCTCCAGGCGGCGCTCGAAGTGTCCGGCGATGGCTGGCTGACGACCACGCGCCTGCGCGGCTCGACCTACCTGCGCGCGGGGATCGTCAACTACCTCGCGACCGAGGACGACATCGACCACCTGCTCGAGACGCTACGGCACCTCGCCAGGGACCTCTGACCGTCGCCACGTCGGGGTGGCGGCCCCACCCTGCCGGCGCGGTGCCGAGTGCTGTCCGATGCCCAACCTCCGGCGGTTTCGGTCAGATGCTGTCCCGGCCATCACGAGCCACGCGGTTTCAGTCAGATGCTGTCCCGGCCATCACGAGCCACGCGGTTTCAGTCAGCTGTGGGGTGAGCCCGGCAGGTGACTGGCGACAGGCGCCAAAGAGGCCGGGGCCACGGGCTTGCAGGCGATCGCAGTGGTCGCGTGCCGGCCACAGCAGCATATGACCGGAAACTCTGGGGCCGGACGACCGGGCGGCGTACGCGGCGACTCCCGCCGTCGCGGGACGGTCAGCGGGTTGCTCGCGACCGTCAGCGGCTGTGGAGGAGCATCCCCACGTGCTCGAGCAGCTTCCACGCGACGTCCGCGTCGCTGCGCACGAAGGCCCGGAAGTCGGTGAGCATCATCACCAGGACCCGGACGTCGGTCGCCGCGGTGACGGATGCCGTCCGCACCCGGTCGCTGATCAAGGCGATCTCGCCGAAGTAGCTGCCCGGTCCGACGCGGTCGACGTCGGCTCCGTCGACCGTGACCGTCGCCTCGCCCTCGACCAGGATGAAGAAGCCCATCCCGTGCTCGTCACCCTGCCGGATGATGACCGTGCCCGCCGGGATCGAGCGCTCCTTGAAGTCTCGTGCCATGCGCTCGCGCTGCTTCTTGTCCAGCCCCGAGAACAGCGGCACGGTCGCCAGGATGTCCGCCGTGGGATCCGACATGTACGTGACTCCTTCTCTGATCGACCGGGTAGCGACGCTGACGAACGTCCTCGTTCCGGACACTATGCCTTGGCGCGGGTCCTCGCGGCACGACGATCCTTCAACCGGTACCACTCCCCGACGACCGGCATGAACCACGGCCGCCCTTCGTACGGCGCCGGCACGATCGGGAACTTGAGGCGGGTCAGGGCCGGCGCCTCGCCCCCGGCGAGCCACTCCCCCACCTGCGAGCCCATGTGGGTCATCAGGGCGACGCCCGTCCCGCAGCACCCGACGAGGTACGTGACGCCGTCCTTCGTCTTGCCGGCATGGGGCATCCGGTCGTGGGTGAACCCGACGTTGCCGCCCCAGGCGTACTCGATCCGGTAGTCGGCCAGCTGCGGGTGGACCTCGAGGAGGCCCTTGTGCAGGATCGCGGCGGTGTGGTCGACCGACGTCGGCATGAAGCTCGCCCGCCCGCCGAAGATCATCCGGCGGTCCGCCGACACGTGCCAGTAGTACAGGAAGTTCTTCGTATCGAAGAACGCCCGACCCTTCGGGCGAGAGCTCGTGGGCCAGGTCCTCCGGCAGTGGCTCGCTGGCGATGATGTAGCTCCCGATCGGGATGACCCGGCGTCGGATCGTCGGCAGGATCCCGTCCGTGTACCCGTTGGTCGCGACGAACACGTCACGGGCGTGGATGGCGCCGCGGTCGGTCTCGACCACGAAGCGGCCGTCGCCCTGGCGGCGGACCGTCCGGGCGCGCACGCCCTCGTGCAGGTCCGCGCCCGCGCGTCGCGGCGGCTTCGGCGAGGCCGACGAAGTAGCGCCCCGGATGGAGCAGGCCACTCCCCTCGACCGCGAGCGCACCGAAGTACGCATCGGTCCCGATCTCCTCGCGGATCCGATCGTGCGGGACCAGCGTGCTCTCGACGCCGACGAACGCCAGCGCCTCGCGGGCGTGTTCCAGCTCCGGGCGCATGGGCGGGCGCGTAGGCCAGCTCGAGGTGGCCGACCTCGCGGAACTGGCAGTCGATGGCCTCGTCGGCGATCAGCCGCTTGACCGTCTGGTAGCCGTCGAGCGTCTCCTGGTACAGCGCGCGGCCGGTGTCGTCGCCGTACCGACGGATGAGGTCCTTGGCACTCCACTTGTAGCCGGCGTGGACGATGCCGCCGTTCCGGGTGGACGCCCCCCAGCCGAGCGTGTGCGCCTCGAGCAACGTGACCGCGACGCCGCGTGTCGCGAGGACGCGCGCCGCGTTGATCCCGGCATACCCGCCACCGATGACGACGACGTCGGCGCTGTCCGGTAACGCACGCCCCGCCCGGTCCGGCAACTCGGGCATCGTCGCCTGCCAGAAGGACCGCCGTTCGAAGTCGTCGTTGAGCGTGCCCGCAGCCATCGACGGAGCGTAGCGGAC